>CAVTSI010000008.1:0-808535 GCA_963737435.1 uncultured Acidobacteriaceae bacterium
GATTCGGGCTCTTGTCCTGGCTCTGCTTGGAACCGCACTCGCAATCGGCTTGGGTTTGATGGGTCAGACATCACCCGCCGAATGCGGTCTAAGTTGATTCTCTTCAAGAGAGGTTTTTATGAGCAAGAAATCCAAAAAGAAAACCACAGGCACGCACGATCCTGCAATCGACAGCAAAGTAAGCAGGTCAAAACCAGGAAGCGAACCAGAAGCTGGGTAACAAGGAGTACGAGGCCGAGCTCTTCAAGCTGCAGGTCGAACTGGTGAAGCTCCAGGACTGGGTGAAGAAGACCGGAGCCCGAATCGTCATCCTGTTTGAAGGCCGAGACGCTGCCGGCAAGGGCGGCATCATCAAGCGCATTCTGGAGCGAGTGAGTCCGCGTGTTTTCCGGCTTGTCGCACTACCGGCACCTACCGAAAGACAGAAGACGCAGATCTATACCCAGCGCTACATCGAGCATCTGCCCGCGGGCGGAGAAATCGTCATCTTCGACCGGAGCTGGTACAACCGCGCTGGGGTCGAGCATGTAATGGGGTTCTGTACCGAGGAGGAATACAAGAAGTTTCTCAAAGGCTGCCCCGTCTTCGAAAATGTCCTGATCGGCAACGGCATCATCCTGCTGAAGTACTGGCTGGAGGTCTCGGAGAAGGAGCAGCACAAGCGCTTTCTGGCCCGGATCAGGGACCCATCGAAGCGCTGGAAGTTGAGCCCAATGGACCTCGAGTCCCATCGCCGCTGGTACGACTATTCGCGGGCTCGTGACGCCATGCTAACGGCCACGGATACACCTACCGCTCCCTGGTACATCGTGCCTTCGGACAACAAGAAGCGCGCCCGTCTCAACTGCATTGCCGACATTCTCAGCCGCATCCCGTACGAGGAAGTTCCGTATACGCCTCCCAAGCTGCCCGGACGGCAAAAGGCCAAGGGCTATCAGGAGCCCAAGCTTAAGCACCAGGTAGTACCGCAGCGATGGTAAGACTGGCTTAGAGAAAGAGAAACGAGAAAGCCATGACCGCCAAACAGAAGAAGCCACCTCCCCTGTCCTACGTTGAGGTTGCTGAACAGAAGCGACTGAATACTGCGCGCGAGCAGGGTGTGCCGTGGAAGAAATGGGGCCCCTATCTTAGCGAGCGGCAATGGGGTACGGTTCGCGAGGACTACAGCTCCGATGGCAATGCCTGGAACTATTTCTCGCACGACCAGGCTCGCTCGCGTGCCTATCGCTGGGGGGAAGACGGGATCGCCGGAATTTCCGACGACAAACAACATCGTCCCGTGTAGTTTGTCCTCGTATACGATGTTCAGGGTTTTGCCGGTCCGCCGAGACAGTGTTTTTCGCGATTCCGATGACCTTTCCGTCGCGCTTGTCGGTTTCCTCCAGTGTATTTCCCATCATCTGACCGAGACACTAGTGATACCGGGATCGCCTTTGTACGGTGCATCAGTTCCACCCAGCTTGGCGGTGTAGGATTGCCGTCGGATGAGATCTGCATTTGGACAGAAGAACGGAGCCGCGACTGAGTCCGAGATGCGCCGGAGAATCAGAAATACAGGGGTGTCGAGCCCGATGCAGCTTCGGATTACTCGGTCGGCTGCATCCTTCTGCAGAGCCCGTTCTTTTTTTCTCGCGACGAATGGTTTCCTGTTCCCGGCTGGCACCCGTCGATTCAGCGCCACAAGGGTTATTCCACCGATGATGAAATTGGGAAGCGGCTCTGGGCTGAGGTGCAAGTACGTTTGCAAGCGCGTGCTCTGCCAGTTCAGGACACGGAACTGGAGGACGAGGGGCTCCGCTACGGCGAGCCGCAGACCGTATTGCCGCGTTTGGGGCAAAGTGCGTTCAGGGTTATCGTCACCGACGTGTACAAGCGGCAATGCGCTTTGACCAACTCCCACGTTTTACACGTGCTGGATGCCGCTCACATCAAACCATATTCTCTCGGGGGCAGTCACCGTCCGAGCAACGGACTTTGCCTTCGTCAGGATGTTCATACCCTTTTTGACCGAGGATATCTTACTGTTACGCCGGACTACCACGTTGAGGTCAGCCACCGACTCAAGGACGAGTTCGACAACGGGAAAGAGTATTACGCATTGCAGGGCAAAACGATTCTGCTGCCGGATGACCCTTCTTTCAGACCTTCGCCCCAGCAGTTGGCGTGGCACAACGAGAGCGTTTATCTTCCGTAAAGGCTTAAGCCTGACTTCTTGCCAAAAAAGCCCGCCGACGTGCATTGACCTGTAAATACGGCAACTCTCCAGACATCGGTGGGTGACAGAAATCACAGCTATTGAGGATGCGCGGCGTCACAATGAGCGCCCGTAGTCGCTGGAGGCGCACATGGCATATTGCACAGCTTGTGGCCACGCAATTCCGAATGAAGCCCGTTTTTTCCGTTCCTGCGGGTCTCCGCAGGACGTGGAGGGGAGATCATCATGAAAATGTTCAATTCGGCTTTGGTTTTTTTAGTGCTGGCAAGCGGATTCGCGTTCGCTGACAAGCCCTGTTATGACACCCACGGCAAGATTGTGCAGTGTCCGACCGTTAAGCCTGTTGCGCCTGTGGACGCAACTGCACATCGGCACCCGAATGGTGCCGATCGTGTGCAGCAGCCTGCACCCGCGACACCAACGACACCCGCACCTGCACCCGCGCCAGCGGGAGCTACGACGGTCAAAGGCTCAAAAAGCAATAGCTCTGATCGTGCGCAGAATCCCACATCAGCACCCGCGCCAGTGGGGGCAATTAGTTTGAATTCCTCGAGAAGCAACCCTGTGGAGAAATCCATACCCGCCACACCAACGACACCACCAGCGACAATGAAGGGTGATTTCAGCAGGGGCAACAGTCCTGATCGTGTAAAGGAACCCGCGCCGACTCCAGCGGGCTCAAAGGATAAGACCGCACCGTACAGGGACCCAGAGGATATGACGACGCACTAGACGACTGTTGCGATGAAGAGACCTGAATGTCTCCTTTGATCGCCTCAAAGAGATTTACCATTACGTTAGAAAAGACGTAATACCAAGATTTTCGGGGTTCTTCGCGTAGCCCCAGATTTCGATTGAGTTCTTGCGCAAATTCGCTGCCGCCTGTCGCAAAATGTCTTCGCTGGTTGATTTCACGACGAGGGCTCTGGAATTGAAATATTAGTGGGAGGAGGGAGGCATCATGCTCCGACACCGCAGTGTTGGGTGAATGCCCTGTCAAATTGAGAGGAGTTTCGTAAGTAATGGAGATGACGGCAGTCTCGCGTTGATCTCTTCGAGCAGTTGTCTTATCGCCACCAGCACTCGATACAGGAGAATCCCACCGCATCCAATAACCAGCAGAATCGCTCCGAGCAGAGCCGCAGCCAGAATCATTGTTCCCCCTGACCGACAGGTTCAGCTACTTTTTTTGTAGATGTTGCAGGTGATGTTCCGCCGCTTTCGCCCTTGGTACCCTGCAGCGTTTGGTCAATTGCCGTAGCCGACTTCAATTCCTCCACAGTGGCATCTGTCGCTGCTACGACTCCGTCTAGGGCATCAACAGCTGTCAGAACGCTAGGGATGACAGATTTGGTGATGAGGTTGGTAAGGCTGGTCACGTCCGTTCGCAATAGGTTAACCTCGGCGGTAAGTTGATCCACTTTATTCATAATGTCTTCCTCTTCGTCATTAGCAGATTTTTGCGCATCAGCAGCTCCATTCTTCCGGGGTCAAACTTGCAGTCTGGGAAAATCCGCCTGTGGGCTCGCTCAATGCTGCCAATGTGGTGAACCGTGTCGAGTAGCCTGTCAACCGAGACAAAGCTCGAATGAGCGTAACGCAAGGCGCAAATGCTGTCTGGTCAAAACGGCACACTGTATCAATCCAAGCGGCGCAATATGGGAGCCGGATGAGCGAGTGGGCGATGCAGGTTGGCTGCGACTGACGGAGCAATGGACGGCGACTGCGAAATCCGTATTCCTTTTTGACGTTCAGGGTTCGGTGGCCAAATCCACGTATACGGGGATTCCGTGGCTGCGGTATCTGCAACGGGAATGTAAGCGGAGCATTCACTTTTGGCCGTTTGACGGCTGGGACATCCCCCACGGGTCATCTGTGGTGGCGGAGGTGTACCCGTCGCTGTGGATGCGACGTTTTCCCAAGGGGAACCGGGATAGCGATAGCCAAGCCGCCTACGCTGCAGCAGCGTGGCTACAGAGGGCTGACCTGAACGGATCGCTTTTGCAGTTTCTAAATCCGCCACTGGAGCCCGAGGAACGTCAACTCGCGGCAATCGAGGGATGGATTTTGGGGGTTGTCTGAGAACGTATGGCACTCGGAGAAATCAGCCGATTATGCGCAGAGGCAAACCGAGTCATGGCAAAAACGTAGCCCCCGCTCAAGCGCAGGGCTTCGCCAGTCTCGGTACAACTTCGGTACAAATGAGGAAGAGAAAGATGCGTCTTGCCGTCCCTAAGCGACACCAAATGAAGCACTTGGAGTTTTGAGTTTCATGGTTCGGGACCAGGGGGTCGGAGGTTCAAATCCTCTCTCCCCGACCAATCATTTCCATCTGCTTACGGCTGGGGCGGACCCTCCGAAGCCGATCCACCTGGTTTTGTACTAGATTTCACCAAGCAGTCGAGCGTTCCGAACCGCATAGATACTGCACTTTTTCTCTCGCGCGACGGGCAGAACGGTTTACAAAATCGACCACAGGACCGTGGCGGAAAACCCAGGTGCCCTATTCACTTGCAAGCTGTTGAATCAAGAAAGCTCGTGAGTGCGCCAACACCAGACCTGACCAGACCTCCTTACAACTCGCTGGCTGCTGCTGACCGACCCAAATTTGCTCAGACTTCAAGCATGTGCCAACGCGCCGCGGGACTTTACCTTACGCTCCATCGCCCACTGGGCGACGTCGGCGATTGCCGCGATGGCCGAGTCGACCTCCTCCGCGGTGTTGAAAGCTCCGATGGAAAAGCGCACACCCCCATCGCGCTCGACCAACCCGAGCTGGGTATGAACCAGAGGCGCGCAATGGAGGCCGGTGCGGGTCGCAATGTTGTGCTCCATGTCAAGCATGAGTCCCACATCACCGGGATCGACCCCTTCCAGGTTCATGAGGATGGTCGAGAGGTGGTTCTGCAGGCGGTCGCAGCAGTACAACTGGACACGTTCGATCCGCCGGAAGCCATCCACCAATCTCTGTGCCAGCTCCATCTCGCGAGCATGCACCTGCTCCACGCCGTTCTCGTCCAGCCAGTCCTGCCCCGCCCATAGCGACGCGACGCCCACCAGGTTCGGCGTGCCGTACTCCAGCCGCCAGGGATACTCCTCGAGGTGATAAGGATTGATGGATCGTACGCCGGTGCCGCCGCTGCGCACCCGCTCCACTGCGACGTGCTTGCGGATGCAGAGGCCGCCGATGCCCATGCTGCCCATGAGCGCCTTGTGACCGGTAAAAGCCACCACGTCGATGTTCATTGCCTTCATGTTGATTGGAATCACGCCGGCAGTCTGGGCGGTATCCACGACAAACGTGACGCCGCGCTCGCGGCAGAGCCTGCCGATCTCCCCGACCGCCTGGACGGTACCCAGCACGTTCGACCCGTGATTGACGATCACCACCCTGGTGTTCGGCCGTATCGCTCTGGCAATGTCATCCGGATCGATGAATCCGGCGCTGTCGAAAGGAACAAAGGTCGCTTCGGCACCGTGGTCGCGGACCATGTGATTGACCGGCCGGATTACGGAGTTGTGTTCGAGGTTGGTGGTTATAACGTGATCGCCGGCGGAGAGCAGTCCGGGGATGATGAGGTTCAGCGCGTCGGTCACGTTGTAGCCGAACACCAGCCGGTCGGACGCGTCCTCATCGCCGCCGAAGAATTTCGTCAGGCGTTTGCGCAGGCGGTCGAGCAGAGAACCCGCCTCCATGGCCAGATCGTAACCACTGCGGCCAGGATTGACGCCGTGCGAGCGATAGAATTCGTCCATGAAGCGGTACACCTTTTCCGGCTTGGGCCAGACGGTGGCTGCATTGTCGAAATAGATCAGTGGTTTTTCCATGGCTTGCTCCTCAGTGGAATTCCCATTTGATATAAGGCTGGCTGATGTCCGCCATCGCGTTTACGATCAGTTCGGCCAGTCCGCCGTAGAGGATTCCCGACTTCTCCCACACTCCGTAATACTGAAAAAGATCGCGGAACTGTCCCTTGCAATTTGAGCAGGGCGCGCAGACGTACTTCTTCACCGCCGGGCTGGGACAATCGGCAAAGGCATGCAGAATTTGCTTAAGTTTCATTCTTCCCGCAACCGAAAATCGCCAATCGGCAAAGTTGTAGCCCGACATGATGGCGAAGCCGGAGCCGCCGCCGCAGCAATAGTTGTTCACTCCGTGCGGCGTCATCTCGCGGAATTGCGGGCAAATCTTGCGCAGGATCTCGCGCTGCGGCTCGACAATCCCCATCATGCGCACCATATTGCAGGGATCGTGCAGCGTGACCGGGAAATCGTTGCGGGACGGGTCAAGCTTCAGCCGGCCGCTCATCACGATGTCGCGCAGCAGCACCAGCGCGCTCTCGCGCGGTATGTTCAGATCGCCGGCGAGAATGCGATCGGCGGTGACCATGGACGCCTTGTGTCCGTGGCCGCACTCGCCCAGCACGATCTTCTTCACCTTGAGCTTGCGGGCGGCTTCGGCTTGCGCGCACCGCCACGCGGGCAAACTGCGCGTCGTCGTACCACAGGCCGTAGTTCACGCTGTCGTATCCGGCGAGCTCGCTCGACATCGTCCAACTGATCCCCGCTGCTTCGAGGATGATGGCGAAGGCCATCGGGTTCTCCGGCCATGCCAGGATCTCGCCCGCGTTGTGGATCAGCAGAACATCCGCGCCTTCTTTGTCCCAGGGCGTCTCGATGGTGAGACCTGTCTGGTCGTGGATCTCCTCGTCGAGAAAGGCGACATTGTCGCGGACCGCGCGCGCGTTCATGCCCGTCGAGGAGCCGGTGCGGAGCTGGAGCATCGAGCCCTTCTCGTGGATTTCTTTGGGAGCGATACCCATCTCCATGCTGAACAGCTTGCGGATCTCGCGGGTCAGCAGTGCATTGTCCACGCCCATGGGACAAGCTTGCGCACAACGGCGGCACAGCGTGCAGCGATACGCGGATTCCAGCAGCCGGCACAGTGTGGCGGCATTGAGCTCGATATCTTCGCCCTTGAGCCACGCCAGGGCTTGTCCGCCCGGCTTGGCGATACTGGTTCACCAGCCGGCGGAAGACTTCGCTACGAAATGTGGGGCGGTAGACCTCGTCATGACCGCTCGCGGTGTAGATGGGACACGCCTCTACACAAGTCTGGCAGCGGGCGCAATGGTCAAGTGAAAGAGTGAGCTGTTCGAGGAAGGTCCAGTTGTTCTCCGCGCTGAGGAGCTTCTCAAGGCCGGAGAGAAACGCGTTCCACAAATCTCTGTTCGTCTTCCGGTGTCTGCGGACGGGAAAAGCCGAGTGCCGAGAAGCCGTCAAGCGAAGTATCGATGCGATCAAGGACTTCCGGCTTGAGCTGCTTGCGCGCAGGCAGGTCTTCCACTCGATCGTACGGAGGCGGCAGTGGGACCAGGTTGCGCGCCCGTACCTCGGTCAGTTGGCCGGTCCGGTTCGCGATGTCGCTGACCTTAAGCACGTTGACCCGCTCCTCTTCCGCCGCGGTCGGAGGCCACTTCCGACCATTTCGCCGGCTCGCCGGCTGTGATGTGCGGTGCTGCCCAAGTCACCTCTCTTTGCAAGTTGGTCGCCAGCGTTCTTCGCCGCCCGCGGATCATGGATGGCAGGAGAATCATTCCAGCGCACACCATGCCAGGTGAAGTACTTCATGTAGGCGTGCGTCATGTGAGTGAAGGGGAAGTAGGCCAGGAAGAAGGCAACCAGTGCCAGGTGGAGCTTGCGCGATCTTGCCGTAATGGCCGAGAGATGCTGGAGAACGCAGCAGGTCCCGGACCAGGCTGTCCAAGCCATGCGCCGTCGCTCAAGCGACAGCAGGCCAGTGGCAAAGATCGCTCCCAGCAACAATCAGGTTGAAGATGTGAGCTGCGGGTGGTGTAACGCCCGCAGGCGAGGGTGCAGCACTGCGCATGCATCAGCAGGCCAAGGCTGCCCGCCACTCCAAGCGAGCAAGCCAGCGGGAATCCGTACAGCACGGCCAGATGAAGAAGGCGGGAGACTGCCTGCCCGGTAATACGGCTTCGACGACCGCGAGCACCGTCGCCAGCAAATACAAGTAGAGTCCCCAGTGCAAAAGCCACGACCATAGCCATAGCCCGCGAAAGTTCTCCCACACCGATCGCAGCAGGAAGAACTTCTTTCGCCATGAAGGCCAACTCGCCCCTGCGTCCGGTGTCGGAGGATTTCGTCCACCAGTCGGACTGCTCGAAGTAGGAGCCGCCGTAGCGCTGGCGCTCGCGAGGTCCTTTGGGGATGGGGTAGAGTTCCCAGCGCAGCGGGAGTGGGCATCCGCAGGAACTTGACGATGCGGACAGCATTGCCGGCGAAGAAAACTATGACTGCCACCGAGATCAAGATGATGAGCAGCATTGCTCTTCGCTCGGCCGGAGCTGCGACGCTCCGGGCAAATCCGGTGTGGCGACTACACGCAGCCCGTCGGTTTCGGCAGTCCCGCCACTTTGCAGGCGCCCTTGGCCGGTCCCGAAGGGAAACAGGTCGTAAATCTCCCGCAAGGAGAAGCCCGTCTCCTTGCAAAGCTTGCGAATCATGGGCGCGATCTCGAACTCGTGAAAGTAGTCACGAATGTAGTGGATGATCTTCCAATGGGCGTCGGTCAGTTCGGCAACGCCGTCGGTGCGGGCCAAGGCCAGCGCCAGATGGTCGTCCCAAAGCTCCGGCTGTTGAATGAATCCGTCTTCGTCCACTTCCACCTCGTGATTGTTCCAGGTGAATATTGCTGTCCCGGGAGTTGCCAGTTGAGGAAGCCATCTTGCCTCGCTGTCTTGCGCACTACTGGCGCTGCTCGTACCGATGTTCATCGTAGGGAGGTCAGGAGGCGAAATACATGAGGAACTTCTGATTGATTGCGGGAACGACGAGCAGGCTGAAAGTGAAACAGGCAGTCGAGTTCCAGTTCGTTAGGTAGAAGTGGGAACAACCGGGTTCAGGCCCTTGTTTTGACAACTTGCGAAGCTCGGCTTTGCCTCCGGGCTTCACGATATTGCCCCAGGCCAACGCGGTGGAAAGCACCATAGAAGTCGTGGTCGCCACGTACGGCATCAGGGCATCCAGCAATGTCTCCAGAGTGGGCCACATCCGACACCGCCACTTTGAGCAGAAAGGATTCTGCGCCGGTGACGCGGTGACATTCCAGCACTTCCGGATGCTAGCCCGCGACTTCCATGAATCGGACCAGGTTCTCACCGCCAACTTTGACGTTGACGAAGGCAAGGATGGGCAAGCCTACTTTCGCCGGGTCAATGTGCGCGCGATAGCCGACGATAATTCCCGCCTCTTCCATCTTGTGCACGCGTTCCGTCACCGCCGGGGTGGAGAGTCCCACAATGCGGCCAAGTTCGGCGAACGGGATGCGGGCGTTCTGCTGCAATTCGCTGAGAATCTTCCAGCCGATATCGTCCAGCAGATGTTCGACGGTTTGTTCTTTCATGCTTTGCTGTGAATATAGCACCGTGTCGCAGGGTACGCCGTGCCAGGCATCACGCTGCGTCAGTGACGCTAACCGCCACCCGGCCGGTGCTCACCGGAGCGGTGTGCTGGTCATCACTGTTTTGGTCGGGGATGCGCTTGATAATGATTGTTCTTCGATGCGAGCAAGAGCAGAGATTCGCAGCGGTCACGAGCACCAAGGCGAGGGAGCTGAAAGGAACGGCTATGGACACAAAACACCTGGGCATTAACAGCAAGCTCATTCATGCGGGTTACAAGGCGGATGCTACAGGTTCGGTCAACGTTCCCATCTACCAAACCTCGACGTTTGCATTCAGGAATGCCGCTCATGGCGCGGCGCTGTTCGCCGGCGAGGAAGACGGATTCATCTATACGCGCATCGGAAATCCCACGATTCGTGCCTTGGAGGACGGCGTCGCCGAACTGGAAAACGGTTGCGGCGGAATCGCCACCAGCTCCGGCATGGGCGCCGTTTGCACGGTGTATCTGGCTCTGCTGGAGAGCGGTACACACATGGTGAGTACGGCTTCCGTCTACGGCCCCAGCCGCGGATTGATGGAGAAGGAGTTTTCGCGCTTCGGTGTGCAATCCACTTACGTGGACACATCTGACGTGATCCAGGTTGAGAAGGCGTTACGATCCAACACCAAGGTCGTCTACCTGGAGACGCCAGCCAATCCCACCATGCAAGTCACCGACATCGAACAGGTCTCGGCCCTGGCCCACGCTCATGGCTGCCTGGTTGTCGTGGACAACACCTTCGCCAGCCCGTACCTGCAACGGCCATTGGACTTGGGCGCTGATGTTGTCCTGCACTCGGTGACCAAGTTCATTAACGGCCACGCCGACGTGGTGGGCGGGATCATCGTGGCGAAAGACGAGGACATCTACAAGCGCCTGCGCAAGACGATGATCAATTCCGGGTGCAACATGGATCCGCATCAGGCGTTCCTGGTTCTGCGTGGCCTGAAGACACTTGGGGTGCGGATCGAGCGGGCCCAGCAGAGCGCGATTCAAATCGCCCGTTGGCTGGAGACCCAGCCAGAGGTGAAGGCGGTTCGCTACATCGGGCTGGAATCCCACCCGCAACATGAGCTGTGCAAGCGGCAGATGAGCGGCTTCGGCTCGATGATCAGCTTTGAGCTCGAGGGCGGTACGGAAGCAGGGCAACGGCTGATGGACCATGTCCGCGTCGCCACCTTGGCGGTTTCGCTCGGCGGCGTGGAGACGCTCATCGAACATCCGGCGTCCATGACGCACGCTAGCATTTCGCCTGAGGACCGGCGTTTGGCCGGCTACAGCGACGGTCTGGTTCGCTATTCCGTCGGTCTTGAGGATGTAAACGATCTGATCGCTGATCTACGTCAGGCTCTGGATGCCGTCGCCGAAGCGCCCGATGCACCAGATCAAGAGAGCGCCGTTGATCTTGAAGAGAATCTGGCAACCGTGGGCTCCTGACCGAAAGCTCTGATTGACAGAAACGTCGACCCGGAGCGTCTTTCCAAGTTGCGCACGCGTTCCAGCAGAGCGTGGGAAGCGTCATCTGAAGAAACCCAAACGTAGGTACTCGCCGAAAAGCGAGGGAGGAGTAGCGAATGACCAGAACGCTGGCTGAGGTACTGGAGCAGTCCGGTACTCCGATCCGATTGCAGGCTGGCGGCAAGGCTCCCGACGCAGTGGTTGATCGCGAAGTAAAAAAGGAACCCTGCCCACGCGCGAAGAAGCTGCGGGATTTGTACTTCCAGACACTTTCCTCTGCGACCAACGAGTTTCCCTACTGGTACACCCGCAAGTACTCCGAACTCGAGGGGGAGATCCCGGTGGTCCGCCGGGCTGCAGCGCTGAAAGAAGCGTTCTCCCATCTCACCCCGACAATCCTGCCAGGCGAGCTGTTGGTAATGGGTAAAGCGCACTATTACCGCGGTTCGTTCCCCATGCCATGGCTTTCGGAAGGTTATTACATGGCAAAAGAGGACGAACTCTATAAAGCCACATTGTCGAAGGGCAGCTCCAGCGTTGACGAACTTTCGAAGTTTGGCAGTGGCGGCGGCAACGTCACGCAGAGCTTTGGCAATGTCGTTTCCATCGCCGGCAAGTTCGGCATGCGCCGGGAGGAAATTCCAGCCCTGCTGCGCACCGCCAGGGAATGGGCGGGCAAATCGGTGGACGATGTCGGCCATAAGTACGAGGAGATGGTGCCCACATACCCCATGAAGGAAGCGATCATGCGTTCCATCGTGTGCATGTTTGACTCGGGCTACACGCTGCCGCAGGGACGAGAGGTCATTAACTACTACTATCCGCTGGAATACGGCTTCGACAGTGTGATCCAGATGGCCAAAGAGAGAAAGGCGGAAGTGGCAGGACGCGCCGATGGCGACGGCTTGGTCGGCATGAACCGCCTCTACAACTACGAAGCGGTCATCTTGATTCTGGAAGGCATTCAGACCTGGATCCTAAACTACGCGAAAGAAGCCCGTCGTCTGGCAGACTTCGAGAGCGAGTCGCAGCAGAAGCAGGAATACCTGGAAATTGCCCAGCGGCTGGAATCGGTGGCGCACCACAAGCCAACGACATTCCGCGAAGCCATCCAAATGATCTGGACGGTCCACGTTGCAGTCCTGAATGAGGATGCCATTTCCGGGCTGTCGCCGGGCCGCGTGGGCCAGGTCATGTATCCATACTACGAGCAGGACAAGGCTGCGGGCCGCATCACGGATGACGAGGTCCTGGAATGGTTGCAGTTGCAGCGGGTGAAGTTTACCTGTATCGACTGTTTTGCTTCGATGGGTGTAGTCGGTGGTGTGCTCTCCGGCAACACATTCAATAATCTCAGCCTGGGCGGCCTTACAAAGGACGGCAGGTCGGCGGCAAACGATCTGGAAAGGCTGATCATCGAAGCTGCGATCCGCTGCACCAGCACCCAGCCCACTCTCACCGTACTATACGACGACAAACTGCCGGAAGACTTCCTGCTCAAAGCGACCGAGTGCAACAAGACTGGCACTGGTTATCCAGCGTGGGTGAACAATCGTGGCGCGATCGAGTTCATCCTGAACCAGTATGGTCCGGAAGGCATGACGGTCGAAGAAGCGCGCGCGCTGGCGATCGGCGGATGCCTGGAAACCTCACCGTGTTCCTGGCTGCCGCTGCACTTGAAGGACAAGCAGTATTGGATTCCGGGCGGCTCGGGACAACCGACCAGCGTCGGTGTGCACTTCATTTCGCTGCCCAAGGTCCTCGAACTGGTATTCTTCGACGGCATCGACCAGAGGACAGGACAGCCAGTCTATCCGCCCCATGGCAAGAAGCTGGAAAGCTACGAAGAAATCGTTGAGGTCTTTCACGACTACTTCCGCAAGACGGTTGATTGCCTGACTACCACCAACAATATCCAGCACGATATCTGGCGCAAGCAGAACATGGCGGTTTTCAACTCGCTGCTCAAGCCGGATTGTCTGCGGAACGGCCACCTGATCCATGAACTGGGTTATCGCTACAACGGTACCTACAACGTGGAATCGTGCGGAACCGTTAACCTGGTCAACAGCCTGGCCGCGATTAAGAAGGTCGTGTTCGAGGACCGGGCGACCAGCATCGAGGAGCTCAAGCAGGCGTTGAAGGACAACTTTGGCTTCAAGACGGCCTCCGAAGTGGGCTCGTTCTCACTTGCCGACCAGGAGAAGAAGGATGAGACCGGCAAATGGGACCACATCCACTATCTCTGCCTGACTGCGCCAAAGTACGGCAACGACGACCCGTATGCAGACACAATTCTGAAGGACTGGGAAGACTGGTTCTGCGGGATGTGCCACGATTACGAATCGCTGAATGCGAGGCCTCTGTACGCTGCCAGATCTCGGTTTCGACCCATGCGCCCATGGGCATGGCGACTATCGCCACCCCAGATGGCCGGCTGGCCGCGACCACGTTTGCGGATGCATCCATGTCGGCATATCCCGGCACGGACCGCAACGGCCCCTATGCGCTGTTCGAATCGGCGACAGTCTGGGACCACTCCATGTCGCAGAACTCGCAGATGAACCTGAAGCTTCACCCCACCGCCGTGGCAGGCATGCAGGGATGCAAGAAGTTATTGGCGCTTACTCAGGCTTATATGCGTAAGGGCGGTTTCCATATCCAGTACAACGTCGTGGACAGCAAGCTGCTCCGCGACGCACAGAAGAACCCGGACAACTACCGCGACCTGATGGTCCGTGTAGCCGGCTTCACGCAGTACTGGGTGGAAATCGGCAAGCCAATCCAGGACGAAGTGATTGCCAGGACCGAATACGAGGGGGTGTGAAGCCATGGACACCGCGATGAAACACATGGACTGCCGCAACTTCGCCGCATTGGATGTGGCCAAAGGCATCTGCCATCGCACGAAGGAGTTGGTTCTGGCGGACGCGGAGCACTGCGAGCATTTTGTCGCCACGCAGAAATGTAGGTTCTGCGATCATTTCGTCGCCGGCGACCAATACCTGGGTACCTGCAATGCCGTTCCCGGCAAACCGATGACCTATCCCGACCTGATCACGGTGACTTGCGAGATGTTTACGGCCATTGCCGCGAAGGCATAGGCAACAGGGAGGCCCGAGATTCTTGATGTGAAGGTGGGCTTGGCGAAGATACAAACGTGTAGTTGATAATTGCTGGTGAGCGGCACATGCATGAAGGTGCAAGCAAGGGCCTGATTTTCGATATCCAGGGCCACTCCATTCACGACGGGCCAGGCACGCGCACGCTGGTCTTCCTGAGCGGATGTCCCCTTCGTTGCGCCTGGTGTTCAAACCCGGAAAGCCTCGTATTGCAACCGCAGCTCATGTACAACCCGCGGCTCTGCAAGGACTGTCCGGAGCGCTGCGTGCCCGGATGCCCCAAAGGCGCGACGCGGCGGTCGGAGAATGGCGGTTCGCACATCCTCTTCGATCGCATGCTATGCGACCGCTGCGACACGATGGAGTGCGTCAGCGTCTGCTACATGCGCGCGCTGCAAACCAGTGGCAAATGGTATGCAGTTGACGAACTGATGCGGCTTTTCAACCGCGATCGCTGCTATTGGGGTCCGGAGGGTGGCATCACCTTAACCGGCGGCGAGCCGCTTCTGCAGCAGGAGTTCGTTCTCAATCTACTCGCGCGCTGCCACGACGCTGACATCGCAGCTTGCGTCGAAACCGGCGCCTATGTTCCTCGAACCGTATTACAGGCCGCGTTGCCGTATATCCAATGGCTGTTTGTTGACTTGAAGCACATGGATTCGGGCAGGCACAGGGAAG
The DNA here is from genome assembly GCA_963737435.1 of uncultured Acidobacteriaceae bacterium. Lineage (GTDB taxonomy): Bacteria > Acidobacteriota > Terriglobia > Terriglobales > Acidobacteriaceae > Bog-257. The sequence goes on from CAVTSI010000008.1 coordinate 14,941, forward strand.
GCACAGGCGTGCCGAACGAACTCATTCTCGACAACCCTTCGCTGGATCAGGCGCACAAACTGGCCTGGGCGGCTGGTGGTACGAACGCCGGTTGTTCCGGGCTTCAACGATACTGTCGCTAACGCGGAGGCAACCGCTGAGTTTTTGAGAGAGCTAGGTCTGAGCGAGATCAACCTCCTGCCGTTCCATCGTCTGGGAGCCTCCAAGTATGAGCAACTGGGCATGAGTTACGAATATACGGAGCGGGCCGCGCCGGGTCAAGGAGCTCTTGAGGCTCTGGCTGCGGTGTATCGTGAAAAGGCCATAACCTGCCACCTGGGCGCGGACACGCCATTCTAGCCAAACGGAGAAGAATGTCTGAAGGTCCTGCTTGTCGCCGCAGATGCGGTCAGAGCAGGTGGGAAAAAGGCCGGGAATCCTCTTCCCGAATCGCTATACCTGAAGTACATCCCCTTCACGGGCAACCATCTGGTACAGCACGGGGTTGACGAAGAATCCGATGAACAGCCGCGAGATAAGACCGGCCACGATGACGATGGCGAAGGGCTTCTGGGTGGCCGAGCCGATGCCGGTGGACAGTGCCGCGGGAAGCAGACCGAGACATGCCACCAGCGCCGTCATCATGATCGGACGAAGTCGCAGCAGCGAGGCCTCCCGTGTCGCGGTGGGGATGTCCATGCCCTCCTGACGCAGCTTGTTAATGTAAGAAACCAGAATGACCGCAGTCTCGACAGACACGCCCAGCAACGCCACCAATCCCAGGACTGACGAAACGCTGAACGGAGTGTGAGTGAGTTTCAGCGCGACGAAGGCACCCACCGGTTCGGTCATAATCACGCCCAACGCGATGGTGACGGGGAATTTGAAGTTCCCGTACAGCGCGAACAAGATCATGAAAATGAGGACCACGGCGAGCGGGCCGATTAAGGAAATCTGCGCTTTGGCGTCCAGAAATTGACTATACTCGCCGCCCCAGGACAGCCAATAGCCTTGGGGCAGGGAGACCGCCTGACTGACGGCCTTTTGGCCATCTTTTACGGCACGCTCAAGGTCTCGTCCTTCAATGCTGTACTGCACTCCGATGTAGCGCGAATTGTTCTCGCGGTAAATGAAGGAAGCGCCGTTTCCCTGGCGGATGTCGGCGAGTTGGCTGACCGGGATCTGCTTGCCGTCGGGAGTGCCGACCAGCAACCCGCCGATCTCATGCGCGCTGCTGCGGAATTGGGGCTGCATGCGTACCACCATGTCGAACACTTTTTCGCCCTGAATGACCTGGGTTACGGCTTGTCCCCCCACGGCGGCCGAAATTACCGCCTCCACATCGGCGACATTGATTCCATAGCGCGCAATCTTGTCGCGGTCCACATCGATTAACAGGCTGGGTTGTCCAAGTTCGCGGACCACCGTTAAGTCGGTAAACCCTGGAGTCTTGGATAGCGTGTTCTTGATTTGGACTGCTTTGTCCTGGAGAACGGTTAAGTCCTCTCCGTAGATTTTTACAGCCAAAGAACTTTTTAATCCGGTCAAGGCCTCATCGACGGCGTCTTCCGCCGGCTGGGTGTAGTTGAAGATGATTCCGGGAAACGCAGTCAGTCTCTTGTTGATGGATTCAATCAGCTTGTCTTTGGTATTAAGGTTGCCGCTCCAGGCTTTGTCCTTGTAGGGTTTTAGTCCAACGTAGAATTCGCAGTTAAAGAAGCCGGTAGGGTCGGTGCCATCGTCGGGTCGCCCCAGCTCGGAGCCAACCACCGTGACTTGCGGATATGCCATCAGGATCTTGCGTATCTGGGGAGCAATGCTGCTGGCCTCTTCGAACGAGATCGTGTAGGGCATGGTGGCCCGCACCCAAAGCGCGCCCTCGTCCAGGTGGGGCATAAATTCTCCACCGATAAAGGGAATCAGAATAAGTGTCAAGCCGAAAATCAAGGTCGCGAGGGCCATGATCAGTTTGGGACGCGCCAGGGCCCAGTCCAATTGCTTCGCGTATTGGTCCTTCATCCACTCGTAGGCCCGGTTACGATGCTCACGGACCCCGCTCTTGAACCAGTAAGAGGCCAGAACCGGGACTAGTGTGAGGGTGAGGATCAGCGCGCCTACCAACGCGAACGACATGGTCTCGGCCATGGGATGAAACAGCTTCCCCGAAGGTCCTCGCAGCGCGTAGATGGGAAGATAACCCGCGAGGATGACGGCTACGGAATAAAAAATTGGCCGATCTACATCTCTTGCTGCCGCGAGAATGACTTCGTTGAGCTTGTAGCTCTGCCCTTGTCGCAGCGCGAGTTCACGATAGATGTTTTCTACCATCACCACCGTGCCGTCGATGATGATGCCGAAATCGATGGCACCAATCGACAGCAGGTTGGCGGCGCCGTCGTGGGCATGCAGCACGATGAAGGCAAACAGCAGAGACAGCGGAATCGTGAGCGCTACGATGATGGCCGCACGTAAATTGATCAGGAAGAAAATCAGGACAATCAGCACCAGGACCATACCGCGGAGCAGGTTGTCTTCCACGGTATCGGTGGTCAGCTTCACCAGGTCGCTGCGATCGTAAAAGGGATGGATCTTAACGTCGGGCGGGAGGATTTGCTGGTTGAGTTTCTCGGTTTCGGCTTCCACCCCCTTGAGAACGTTTTGCGTCTGCTCTCCGCGCAGCATGAGGATGACGCCTTCCACCGCATCGTCGTTGTTCTGGTAACCGAATTCGCCCAACCGTGGTGCATGTCCGATTACGACGTCGCCAACATCTTTTACGCGAATAGGCGCGCCGTTGTTGCTGCCGAGAACGATGTTGCCAATGTCATCGGTGTTGCGGACCAATCCAATGCCGCGCACGTAATAGAACTGGCCGCCCTGCGAGTAAAATCCACCACCTGCATTGGAGTTATTCGCGCTGAGGGAGGCCATGACCTGCGGAACGGTCAAGTGATATCCGTAGAGCCGGGCGGGATCGAGCAGCACCTGGTACTGCATCGTCGTCCCGCCAAATCCGGAGTCGTCGGCGACGCCGCGGACAGAACGATAGGCCCGCTCTACCACCCAATCTTCGATGACCTTCAGTTCCTGCGGACTGCGGTCGGGACTTTCGAGCACATAGCGATACACCAGGCCGCTGGGGCTAAACAGCGGGGCCATCGACGGCGTCACTCCAGAAGGCAGGCTCGCATCGGCAATGCGCTGAAAGACAATCTGCCGCGCGAAGTAATCGTCGGTATTGTCCTCAAATGTCAGGATGACATCCGAAAGACCGTACAGCGAGATGGAGCGCATCACCACCATGCGCGGCACCCCGTTCATCTGCAGTTCGAGTGGCAGGGTGACCAGACGTTCCACTTCTTCGGCGGCATGGCCGGGCCATTGCGTGATGAGTTCAACTTGCGGAGGGGAAAGGTCAGGATAGGCGTCCACCGGCATGCGCTGGAACGAGATGATGCCGGCGACCATCATGAAGCCGGTCAGCATCAACACCAGGAAGCGCTGACGCAGCGATGCTTGTACGATTCGGTGAATCATTCAGATGTGGACGCCAACGTCCGTCTTGCGCTTCCTTCCCTAACCTTATGGATCGCGCCACACTAACGCTGCAGTGAATTCGCAAACTGCAGGAACAAACTGCCATTGCCGACGACGCGATCACCGGGTTTCAGCCCGCTAGTGACCTGAGTCTGTCCATTCAGGCTGTCGCCAATAGTTACCGCGCGCCGCCCGAACTGCTGCGAAGAAGACTCGACATAAACGAAGGGCATGTTCTCGCTGTCGCGCAGAACGGCGGAATCCGGTAGTGCAATCGCATTTTGGATCGTGCCTGCGTCCACCGTGGCCACCACATACATGTCCTTCTTCAGCTTCTCTCCCGGATTGCCGGTCTCGATGCGTGCCTGCAACGTGCGGGTGTTTGGATCGAGCGAAGCCGCCACGTAGGAAATGCGCCCATGGAAAACGTCGGGATACGATTCCGTTTGGATGGTGACCGGGTCCCCCACCTGCACGTTAGGCAAATCCTTTTGGTAAACATTTACCAGCACCCACACATTGCTGGTATCGGAAAGCAGGAAGCACTGTGTGGCTCCGGTCTGGACCAACTGACCTACCGCCACATTCTGTTCGACCACCTGGCCGGCGATGGGCGCCCGGACCGGGACCTCGAACGAAGGCGGCGATTTCACCAGCGCATCCGGATCGGTAATTCCCAGCACCTTCAGTGCGGCCTCAGCGGCAGCCAAATCTCCGCCCGCCTGCACCTCGGCGGATTCCGCCTGCTCCAGATTCTGCTCGGCGATGGCATGGTGCTGGTACAAGTCGCGCGCTCGCGCGGCTGCCTTCTGCGCCAGCGCGTACGCGTCTTTTGCCTTCAGGTAATTCGTGCGGAGTTGGGAGAAGTCCGGACTTGCCACGTACAGCATGGGCTCAGCCAGGGTCACCCTTTGCCCGGGAACGACAACGACCCGGCTGACCGGCCCGCTGACCTGTGTAATCACCGGCGTCGTATGGAAGTTGTTGTAAGCAACGGAGCCGGTTAGCCGCAAAGTCCGCTGCAACGTGGTCGGTTCAACCGTCAACACCTGCACATGCGACATCTGGTCCTGCGGAATGGTGAATAATTCGGCGGTCGAATGGTTCGCGGAGTGGTTCTGCCCGCCTGCACCAGACCCGTCGCCCTGACACCCGATCCATCCCAGCATGATCGCCGAGACAACGGTCAACGCCGCCACGGCCTGCCAGCGATCTTTGCATGTCCTCACGGAAGGTTCCTCGTTCCCACAGCTTCCTTCAACTGCTCGAGCGCGGTCATGTAGGAAGACAGTGCCTGGCGATAGGCCAACTGAGTGGCCCGGTAGCTGCGTTCCGCATCGAGGAAGTCCAGCAGGCTCGCCGCGCCCCGCTTGTAAGCGTACTCGCTGATGTCACGCGAGTCCTGTGCCTCCTTCAAATATCCCGAAGCATAAAGTTGTACCACTTCTTCGTTACTGCGGAGCGCTTCATAGGCATCGCTAACGTCCGACAGCACAAGGTCGCTACCTGACGCCTGCAACTCCTGGGCTTGGGTAAGCGCGTAGCGAGTGCGCGCGATCTCTCCCTGATTCCGGTTGAAGATGGGCAAAGCGAAATTTACGAAGAAGGAAGCGCTATTTTCGCCCGCGACGTGGGTATAGTCGGCGGTGCCATTCACATCTTGTTTGCCATTGGCTTTCGCCAGCAAAATCTGGCTTTGCGCAGCGGCTACCCCCAATTCGGCAGCCCGATAATCCGGACGTTCCTGTAACGCTCGCGTCTGCAAGTCCTCCAGCTTCGCCTTAACCGACTCATACGATAAGTCGCCAACCACGTCGTAATTGGCAGGGACCGCGTCATAGCCAAGCAATTCCCGCAAAGCAACCAGTGCCTGCACTCTCGCCAGGCGGGCGGATGAGACGTCGGTTTGAAACTGCAGCAGTTGCAGCTTGATCTTGAGGTAATCGCCTTCGCTAATGTAGCCCGATTGATACTGCGCCTGCCCAATGTCAACTGTCTGCTGAAAGCTTTTCAGGTCTTGCAAAGCAAACTGCAGGGTCGATTCCGCCAATAGGACCGCGATGAACTGCTGCGCCACATTAAAAGTAAGAGTTCGCTCCGCATCCGTGGTCTGCGCGCGGGTAACCGCGGTCTGGTCCTGTGCCGCCTGTAAGCGGCGCTGCCGTTTGTGGCCGCGCTCGAACAGATATCCGATTCCAATGTCGAACTGCTGGTTCTGGTTAAGGTTGTCCGCGCTGAAATCGTTGGGGCTAAAAATGGGAACGAACTGGGAATCAAAAAGAAGCGTGGGATTGGGACGAAGGTTGGCGGTGATTTCCTGCGCCTGGTTCTGAAGAATCAACGTACGTGTGGCTTTGAGCGAGTGATTGTGCGCAAGGGCCAAGTCAATCGCCTGATCAAGGGTGATCAGCACTGGGGTTTGCGCCTCCACGGTGGGTGCGAGCAGCAGCAACAGGGTCGTCGCGGCCAGAATGCTGATCCGGAAGTGCCGTGGATTCATAAGGCTCAAATCTAAAGCGCAGGACCGCCGAGTGGAAAGCGAAGTCTGCGAATGGATGTGTGTCCGTCGCACCCCTGGGGGCGGAAAGCTCTTCGGAACGAACGCAAATCCCTGCAAAGAGAAAACACATTGTAAATCAGGAGTTGCGCGGCAACCGCGAGTATTGTGCCGAGGTGAGCTCCTGGGAAGCTGAATCGGGCGGTTGGGACCGGGTAATGCCCCGCTCGGAAACGATGGAGATAATTCAGTCTCTTTTGTGCTGCCCACTTTTTATTAAAAGAGGGCAGTGGGCTCATCTGCCTTCTTATGGCCGGAGAAGCACTGGTGCGGCGTCGTCCGGATGGGACGATCACGCTGCGGCGACTATCCGACCCTCGTCGGCTCTCGGGCCACCCGGCCTTGGAAGAAGGAATTGCGGTAGCCGGACTGCGCAGGATTTAGGCGGCCGGTACTGTACTGGACGGCATACTGCAATCCGAGGACGTCAACCATCGCCTCGCCCGCCAGGACACCGGTTTCGCGCAGGCGCTCATTCTTGGTGAGGCGGCCCCAGAGATACGCCGAGCCGGACAGACCCGCCGCGGCCGCCAGTCCTGCGTTGGAGGCGGTGTTGTAGGCATGGGCATGAGCGCCGGTCATGCCGAAGGAGCTGTCCGGATCGGTGACCAACAGCCCGGTGGCGATGCCACTCATGGGCACCAGCCATTTCGCATCGTTCGGCTGCAGGTGCAGCGGGCTCGTCCAGATGTCTTTTTGGTCCAGGGTGAGGTGCTTCAGAAAATTGGTTTCGTTGGGATGCGACAGGGTGAAGTCCGCCGCGTCCGACGTACTGCGAATTGGTGCGGGCGGGGCAGGGGTCTGGGAGTCAGTTTGCTGTCCGGCAAGAGGACGGCTCAGACATACACTCAGCAGAGCCAACCAGAAGACGACCGCTCTCAGTTGGTCTCGCAACAGGTGCTTCCCAGGCAGATGGCTGCACACACCTATTACTACGGCAGTTCAGGGGCAAACCTGTAATACCCCGTCGCCGGAATCCCAAACCCGGCGCCACTGATGACTTTGGATTGGCTCGGCTTCTCGATTGCGGGGCCAACGCTCAGAATCTCGCGTTCGTTCTATCGCTCGCACGTCGCCGCCAGTCCTGGTGCTTGGCGTTTCCTTAACCTAAACACCCAATCCTGAAATCAACTGGGTGAAATACCGCTGGCAATTTTCCAGTTCTTGGCGTACAAGGTTTGGTCATCCCCATCGAAGCTGACCTACGCTCCGTACGCATGTCGGAGTTTCTCTAGGAGAGTGCCATGCCAGTAGGAGCAACCCATAATCCCTGCGAGCCGGCAACCGGAAGTGCAAGTCCACTAGAGCTAACGCATCGGGCGCGCCGCCGAGGCCAAGTCTGCACGGCGGTCTGCGGCCTGCTGCTGCTGTTGTCTCTCAGCGGCTGCGAAAGCAAGGAAGAAAGTCCTAAGGCAGGTCCTCCCGAGGTCCAGGTCGCGGAGGCCATGCAGCAGGATGTTCCGATCTTCCAGGAGTGGGTGGCGCAACTGAACGGCCCGGTGAATGCCGAAGTCACTCCGAAGGTGCAGGGTTATTTGCTCCGGCAGAATTACCAGAACGGCTACTTCGTCAAGAAGGGCCAGCTTTTGTTCGAGATCGATCCCCGGCAGTACGAGGCTGCGGTCGATCACGCCGAAGCGCAGGTGGCAGTGGCGGAGGCGAGGCTGTCGGAGGCAACCACGAATGTTGATCGCGACACGCCCCTGGCGGCCCAAAACGCCATCCCGAAGAAGCAGCTCGACACCGACCTTTCCACCCAAGCGGCGACAAAGGCGGAAGTTCTGGCCCAACAGGCCAGCCTGCAGAATGCCAAGTTGAACTTGGGATGGACCAAGGTCTATTCCCCCATTGATGGCATTGCAGGGGTATCCAACGCCCAGATAGGCGATCTGGTGGGAACCAGTACCAAGATGACCACCGTGTCACAGGTAAGTCCCATCTGGGCGTACTACAACGTCAGCGAAGGCCTGTTTCTCAGCTTTGCGTCCAAGGTTACCGGAATCATTACCGGCAAGGTCAGCCCGAGGACGCTTGCTAGCATGCCGGTCGAATTCATCCAGGCCAACGATGAGCCCTATCCCCAGAAGGGCACGATTATCTACGTGAATCGCCAAGTCGGCACTCAGACCGGCACCATTCAAATGGCGGCCGAGTTTCCCAATCCTGATGCCTCGCTGCGGCCCGGCGGTTTCGGGCGAGTGCGGATTCAGATCGGCAATAACAAGAACGCCCTGCTGGTTCCGCAGGCAGCCGTGATTGAAGTGCAATCGATGTACCAGCTCGTCGTGCTCACGCCCCAGAACAAAGCCGTGTTTCGACCCGTCAAGGTGGGCGAGCGCGTGGGCCCGAACTGGATCATTACGGAGGGGCTGAAACCGGGCGAGAAAGTTGTCGTCGAAGGCATCCTGAAGATCCAGCAGTTTGCTGCGCAAGCCCCCCAGCTCGCCCGGGAGGGTATTCCGGTGGTTCCCAAGCCATACCTGGCCGCGGCGACCGGAAGCAACTGACCATGTCGAAATTCTTTATCAACCGGCCCATCGTCGCCATCGTAATCGCGATTCTGATGGTCCTGCTCGGCATCGTCGCAATGCTGGGCCTGCCGACGGCGCAGTTCCCCAACATTGCCGACCCGATGATCCAGGTGCGCGCCACCTACCCTGGGGCTGACGCGCAGACCATAGCTGAGTCGGTCGCGACCCCGATCGAGCAGCAGATGTCGGGCGTCAGCGGTATGAACTACATGTATTCGTTGAGCGCCAGCTCGGGCGGAAACATGTCGCTCTACGTTGATTTCCAACTCGGGACCGATGCCAACACCGGCCAGATTCTGGCGCAGATGCGGACCTCGCAAGCCAACTCGCAACTGCCTGGTCAGGTGACCCAGCAGGGTGTGATCGTGCAGCCAGGCACGACCGCCCCTTTCATGCTGCTCGACCTCTATTCTCCTAGCGGCGCCTACGACAACCTTTTTCTGGCCAACTATGCCACCATCAATTTGCAGTACGCGCTGACTCGAGTCTCGGGTGTCGGGCAAGTGCAGATATTCGGCGCCGGCCCCTATGCCATGCGCATTTGGGTAAATCCTGACCGGCTGGCCAGCCTGGGCGTCACCGTGCCGGACATCACCGCTGCCGTCCAGGCCCAGAACAAGGTCAATCCCGCCGGCCAGGTAGATGGCGAGCCGGTTCCGCCAGGACAACAGTTCACTTACAACGTGCGGGCCCCCGGGCGGCTGCCGACGGCCGCGGAGTTCGAGCAAATCATCGTCCGGGCCCAACCTGACGGCTCCATCCTGCGCCTGAAAGACGTGGCGCGCGTGGAATTGGGATCGCAATACTATTCGTCCATGGCGCGGTTAGGAACGGCGGGTTCGGGTAAGCCGACGCAGCCGGCCGCGCTTATAGCGCTCTACCTCACGCCTGGCAGCAACGCGCTAACAACCCGGGCAGCCGTCCTCAAGATGATGGAGGACGCGAAGAGCAGGTTTCCCCAGGGGCTGGATTACATCGTTGCTCTCGACACCACGCTGGCGGTCAGCAGCGGCATCCACGAGATTTACAAGACCCTGTTCGAAGCTCTGGCGCTGGTCATTCTCGTAGTCTTTATCTTCCTCCAAGGCTGGCGGGCCACGCTGATCCCCTTGCTCGCGGTTCCGGTCTCGCTGATCGGGACCTTCATGGTTTTTCCCCTACTCGGATTCTCCATCAATACGCTCTCGCTGTTTGGCCTTATACTGGCCATCGGATTGGTGGTGGACGATGCGATTGTTGTGGTGGAGGCGGTGGAACACCATATCGAGCAGGGTATGACACCCCACGATGCCACGGTGAGAGCGATGGAGGAAGTCTCCGGCCCGGTGATTGCTATCGCCCTGATTCTTGCCGCCGTCTTCATTCCGACCGCCTTCGTGCCCGGCATTACTGGACAGCTCTACCAGCAGTTCGCGGTGACGATCGCCGTCTCAGTGATCTTCTCGGCGTTTAACGCGCTTACCCTCAGCCCGGCGCTTTCTGCCATGCTGCTACGTCCCAGGAAGGAATCACGAGGACCGCTGGGCCTGTTCTTTGGTTGGTTCAACCGCGTTTTCGGCAGGGCCACCGACGGATACGTGGGGGCTTGCAAGCATTTGATCCACAAGGCGGGGTTTGCTTTTGTGCTGCTCGGTTTGCTGACCTTGGCCGCCGGTTTCTTCGGCAAGAAGATACCCGGAAGCTTTCTCCCTGACGAAGACCAGGGATACGTCTTTGCCGGCTTGCAACTGCCCGACGCGGCATCTCTGCAACGTTCCTCCGAGGCCTCAAGGCAAGTGGAAAAGATCATCATGGATACTCCCGGCGTCCAGTACGTGAGCTCGGTCATGGGCTACAGCATGCTAAGCGGCGTCAACGCCACCTACAGTTCGTTCTTTTTCGTCTCGTTCAAGCCCTGGGAGGAGCGCAAGACTGCCGAGACCAGTTACCTGGGAATCAAGACCCACTTGCAACGCGCTCTCTCCCAAGTCACGTCGGGCCTTGCCTTCTCGTTTCCACCGCCTGCGATCCCAGGGGTGGGAACCTCTGGAGGCGCTACTTTCATTCTCGAAGACCGCTCCGACGCGGGCGTCGATTTCCTGGCCAAGAACGCGCAGATATTTATCGCCGGGGCCCGCAAACGCCCGGAACTCACCGGGGTAATGACCACCGCTCTCTTCGGCGTTCCACAAGTCGGAGTGAAGGTGGACAACGCCAAGGTGATGACCCAGCAGATTCCACTGAGCAGCTTGTACGAGACCTTGCAGACGTTTATGGGCGGAGCGCTGGTGAATTACTTCAATCGATTCGGTTTGCAGTGGCAGGTGTACGTTCAGGCCGACGGCCCGTTCCGGACTGACGCACAGAACCTCGGCGAGTTTTATGTCAGGAATGCCGCGGGCGACATGGTCCCGCTGAGCACGCTGACCAGCATCTATCCGCGTAGTGGCGCCGAGTTCATCATGCGCTACAACCTGTTCAACTGTGTGCAGATCAATGCATCCGCCGCTCCCGGCTACAGCTCCGGCCAAGTGACGGAGGCGCTGGAGGATGTTTATCACAAGACCATGCCTCCCCAGATGGGATTCGACTACATGGGCATGTCGTACCAGGAGCAAAAGGCGGCACAGGGAGTCAGCCCCGCCACCATCTTCGGGCTGGCGTTCTTCGTGGTCTTCCTCATCATGGCGGCGCAATACGAAAGTTGGACGCTGCCCTTCAGCGTCCTGCTGGGCGTGCCCATCGCGGTCTTCGGGGCCTTTATCACGCTCTACCTTCGCCGGCGCGCCGGACTTGCGTTGGACAACGACGTATACGCGCAGATTGGCCTGGTCATGCTCATTGGGCTGTCGGCAAAGAATGCCATCCTAATCGTCGAGTTTGCCAAGGTCGAATACGAAAAGGGAACGTCTTTGCTCGACGCCTCGTTGGCGGCTGCAAAGTTGCGGCTGCGACCAATTCTGATGACGGCCTTCGCCTTCATTCTTGGTTGCGTGCCGCTGTGGCTGGCTTCCGGTGCAGGCGCAATCTCGCGCCAGGTATTAGGCACGATCGTAATCGGCGGCATGCTGGCCTCTACGCTGCTGGCCGTTTTCTTTGTTCCCGTCAGTTTCGATGTCGTGGAGCGCTTTGGCTTATGGATATCGGGAAAGAAAAAAGAGCCGCACAAGGATGGACCTGTCCCGGAGAAAGCTGGGGATGACTAGCTTGAGAACATACGCCGTTTTAAGTTTGTTGCTCACGCTGTGCGCGTGCAAGGTCGGCCCCAATTATCAGCGTCCGCCGCTGACTGTGCCAGGCGATTATCGCGGGGTCGCGCCGGATGTTTCCACGCAACCGCCGCCCAGCGCTGAACAATTCGCTGAAATGCAATGGCCAGCCGTGTTCCAGGATGAGGTGTTGCAGGGCCTGATTAAGGATGCGCTTGCTGATAACTACGACATGCGCATTGCCGCCACCCGAATCCTTCAGGCCAACGCTTCTCTGGGAATTACGCGCGCCAATCAATTTCCTGCGGTCAACGGTTCGGCAGAAGTCACGAACCAGCGCAGTGCGCTCTACCCGAGGGCCCCGACGTTCGACACTTTGGGGCTGCAATTGGACTATATCGTCGATTTCTGGGGACAGTACCGCCGGGCGACGGAGGCGGCGCGGGCCACGCTGTTGGCGACACAGTTTGGGCAGAGCATAGTTCAAACCACTCTGATTTCTTCGGTAGCAAGTAACTATTTCTTGTTGCGTCAATTCGACTACCAGCTTGATTACTCGCAGCAAACGGTGGAGGCAGATAAGGAAATCCTGGACCTGAACAACGTCAAGTTTAAGGGGGGTGAAAGTGCGATTACCGACGTCTATCAGGCCCAGGCGCTCGTGGAACAAGCCGAAGCGGAGGTCATCACGCTGAAGCAGTCGATCGCGCAGGTGGAAAACAACATCAGCATTCTGCTCGGCCGAAACCCCGGGCCCATCCCACGTGGTCTCAGCCTGACCGAACAGCCGCACCTGCCCGAGGTGCCGGCTGGACTGCCATCCGCGCTTCTTCAGCGCCGTCCGGATGTGCGCCGGGCGGAAGAGAACCTGATCGCCGCCAACGCCAACGTGGGTGTGGCCAAGGCCGCCTTCTTTCCGCAGATCTCGTTGACCGGTGCATTTGGCGCGCAGAGCGTCGCCATAACAAGTTTCTTGCAAGGCCCGGCGACATTCTGGTCTGTGGGTGGACAGGTGGTCCAACCGATCTTCCAGGGAGGCAGGATCAGGAGCGGGTACCGTTTGGCGTGGGCGCAACGGGACGAAGCGGAACTACTCTACAAGCAAACCGTGCAGCAGGCGTTCGGCGATGTTTCCAATAGCCTCGTAGGCTACACCCAGTCTCGCCTGTACCGGATGAAGATTGAGGAGCAGACGAAAACGTACCAGGACATGGCAAGCCTTGCCAATGTGCGTTTTCAGGGAGGCGTCACCAGTTTTCTCGAAGTGCAGTACTACGAACAGCAGTATTTTCTTTCGGCGCTGAACCTGGCCCAAGCCTGGTACACCGAGTTGCAAAACTATGCCCAGCTCTACCAGGCTTTAGGTGGAGGCTGGCAACAACCATAGGACCAAAGGGCCTGGACCGGCAGGGAAGGGAATTAAGGAATTTTGGGGAATGGAGAGTACGTCGTGTCAACTCGTAACTCAGAGGTTTACAACTCGCCATGTGCTCCCGTTCCGCGATTCTGACTGGTCATTGTGAACTCGTCATTCCCTTAAACACCTCGCCGCCCTTCATCACGAAGTTCACGCGCTCCAGTTGAGTGATGTCCGCCATGGGATCGGCGGGCACGGCGACAATGTCGGCGAACTTGCCGGGCTCCAGTGAGCCGATCTGGTCCTGCATGCCCAGCAGTTCGGCGGCGCTCATGTTGGCTGAGCGCAAAGCCTGCGCCGGGGTCATACCGTACTTCACCATCAGGGCAAATTCCTTCGCGGGATCGATGGTCCAGGCGAATCCACCGGCGTCGGTGCCGAAGGCGATCTTCACGCCGGCGTTCAGCGCGCGCCGAAACGTGGCGGCGTGAATGTTGATCATGTCCAGCCACACGTGCGCCCCCGTGGCCGCGCGGCCTGTCGGCGACATACTCACCGACGAACAACGTAGGCACGTAGAAAGTGCCCTTGGCAGCCATGGTCTTGAGGTCAGCATCGGCGATGTAGAAACCGTGCTCGATGGAATCGACCCCCGCCTCGACCGAGTTGTGGACGCCGTTCAGCGCCGAGGCGTGAGAGGCGACCTTGTGACGCTCGCGATGCGCTTCATCAACGATGGCGCGCAACTCGTCCAGCGTGAAGGTGGGAATGTCGTCGAGCACGCCGTCAGGCCGCACCCGATAGCTGCGGTCGGAGTACACCTTGATCCAGTCCACCCCGTTGGAGAGTTGCTCGCGCACCGCCTTGCGGCCGCCTTCCGCGCCGTCCACCTCCTGCACGCCTTTGGGCATCTTCAGCTCCCAGGAATAACCGAGCAGAGGATAGGAGCCGGTCACGTCCATGGCGCGTCCGGCGACCTGCATGCGCGGGCCGGGAATGACTCCGGCTTCGATGGCGTGCTTGATGTCCACATCGGCGTAGCCGGCGCCTTCGGTTTCGAGATCGCGAATGGTGGTGAAGCCGTAGCCGAGCGCGCGCTGCGCCGCCACCGTTCCGAGAATGGTGCGGTACGGCGTCGAGTACTTCAGCAGTTGCACGTCGTAATCTTCGGCGGTGATGTCGCCTTGCAGCAGCACATGGGTGTGGGTGTCGATCAGTCCGGGCAGGCAGACCTCGCGGGTGAGGTCGATGACCTGGGCGCCGCTCTCGGGCTGGAGCGTGTTGTCGCCGAGCTGATCGATCTTCTCGCCCACGATGCGCAGCGTGACGTTCTTGCGGGCCGTGTCGCTCTTGCCGTCGTAGAGGGTACCGCAGCGCAAGTAGGTGATGCTGGGCGGAGAGGATTGCGGTTTGGCTTGGGCGAAAGCGATGGTGGCGGCGAGGGAGAAGAAGAGGACGAGACGGAAGTTCATGGAGTGCTCCGCTATGGGCGACCGAACCATGACTATACCAGCGCGAGTCGACGGGTGCCCCGTTCTAGCCTTCTTTTGGCAAGGGCGGGATCTTGCTTTTTACTGACTACTGACCACTGCTTTTTCACCGCGGAGAACACGGAGAGAAACAGACTGAATGGAGCCCGTGCCCTCCGTGTCTTCGCGGTGAAGAGTTAGTTACACACCCGCCGCCGGACGTTCACACATCTTTCCGCCGCAGCAGCCCTTGCCGCCTTTGGCCATGTCGCACTTGCCGTCTTTGCAGCAGCCGCCATCTTTGCCGCAGCACGACATCTTGCCGTCATTTTTCGCCATCATCGGGCACTGCATCCCCGACTTGCTGTCCTTGGGCATCATCTCGTCATGCGACATGGTGGCGTCTTTGCTGTCCTTGGACATCTGGCCGCACTTGCCGTCTTTGCCGCAGCAAGACATCTTGCCGTCGGCCTTATCGTGATTGCAGCAGGCACAGGCCTTGGAGTTGTCGCCGGATGGGGCGGCCGGAGTTTGGGTCGCGTTCTGGGCCATCAGACCCAGAGCCATGACCAGCGTACTCAGAATTACCAGCATCTTCGATTTCATAGTTTCCTCATAATTTCGGTTGAACATCGTCCATGTCACAGGGCCAAAACGCCCCGGTGTGTCCCGTGCCGATCGCACAAAGTAGTGCTGCGCGAATCAGGCCGAAAGCTGCAAGGATTTTGGAGGGCCGCTAAATCCGCAGGTCGGTCTTCCGCTCGAAAACAGGGCGAACGAACTGAAGAGCGTTGTGAATGGAGAGGAAGGCAGAACCTGGCGGTGCAGGCGCCGAGATGGTGCCTGCTGGACCGTTGGCGCTCAACTGGGGCGTGAAAGAATTGCCCGAGGCGACTAGGAAAGCCAACGGCCTTGCAGGCTGGCTGCTGATGTCGCAACAGCCGAGGTGATCTCCGCACTGCGTGAGAGCAGGCGCCGGGTGCGGCGGGCAGTAAGGCATGGAGTGCGGGCCCTGTGGGCAACAACTCGACGAGGTTGCCAGGGTGGCGGAGTGGGTCGCCCGGTGCATCTGCACCATCCGAACATGACACTTCGAACTATGCCCGGAAGCGGGCGGCATCGCGGCGCCAGCCTCGGCCCACAGAATGATGACCAGCGACAGCACTAACGACAAGCCTCTCCGCATTGCGCTCCGCGAAACCATGCCGATCCGATTGTTGCTTTCTGACGTACCAGAGGTCTGTGACCTGCGTCACTGCCCTCTGGTTTGACGGAGCGCGCGTGAAAAGGGTGTTGCTGAGTGGGCTGCCCGTTGCGCGTCCCGCTTTTCCTCACAATCCACAGTCGTCCACATAGCTGCACCGAGAATAGGCGTTGAATCGGCTGCATCACGGGGATAGAGTCCAAAGGGTGAGCCAATTTTCGAGCTTCGAGCTTCGGGGCGAGATCGAACCGCAGATTCGTTGACTTGCGCTCACCGCAACGCGGAAAGGCACCCGGCGAAAAGCGTGTTGGCACACGGTTCGCCAACGAGATGGCATTGGGACTCAGACGCCTCGTCCGGCCCTGAAAATCGATTAGCGGACCGGAGAGAGTTAACTCTTTTGGTTCGGGCCGGAAAGGCGTAAAATACAAGATGCAGTGTTATGCACTTGACATCCACAAGATGTCGGGAGTACTGTTCGCCGAAGCTAGTCGTTTTGGGAAGCGTTCTCCCCAGACCCAAGGCGGGCAGAGGTGACCGCCCTGGCATGCAAGTGGGCCCGCGTACTTTGACGATTCCTTCTCTGGATTCGGCGCAGGTTTCGTCAAGCGCAGCGAATTTTGGGCAGGGCTTCCGGCAGATTTGCGACCCAGAAGCTCACACGGTTTCCCAACGCACGCGCCATTTGCGTGCCGAGGGATGGCAGTTGGGCCAACGAAGTCATCGCCAAGACGATGACATCAGCGTTGTTCCTTTCCAAGTCAGTGCGGCACTTCGGCGCGGCGTTGCGCGCCTGAGTTGCCCGTCCGGATTCCGCCACAGGAAATATTTCCTTGGCGGCACGCGGTTGTGCGGTGGCGCCGGACAAAAGATCAGCCGGGGGCTTTTTTCCTGTCGACGTTACGCGGGCAGGCGAAGAGGCCCCCACAACCTTTGCAGTCGGAAATAAAGAGCGGGCTTTCAGACCCGCACAGATAATAAATCGGACCTGCGCAATACTAATTACGACGATCAGGAGCACTCTCCATGGCCGAAGTCACCACCAAACCAACTACCGCGACCACTGCGTCCATCGCGACCGGTGAGCCCACGCCCACCGCCGCATCTGCCACCACCGCCGCGAGTACTACTCCCAAAAAGCGCGCGCCCGGCCTCACCTTCAAGCGCTTCTTCACCAAGGCCGGCGTTTCGCCTTACGACGAGCTGGAGTGGGAGCTGCGCTCTGGCGCAGATCACCGACACGCACGGCAGCATCATCTTCGAGCAGAAAGACGTCGAGGTCCCCAAGGACTGGTCGATGACGGCGACCAACATCGTCGCCAGCAAATATCTGCACGGCCCGCTCGACACGCCCGAGCGCGAGACCGGGGTGCGCCAGCTCGTGACCCGCGTCGCCGAAACCATTCGCGACTGGGGCATCAAGGGGGGATACTTCCGCAGCGACGACGACGCGGCCATCTTCCACGACGAGCTCGCCCACCTGCTGTTGCAGCAGAAGGCGGCCTTCAATTCGCCGGTATGGTTCAACGTGGGCTGCGATCGCATCGAGCCCAACTCCGACGCGCAGAACTGGCACTGGAATCCGCAGGCCCAGCGCGTGGAATACGGCGCCGTCGGCTACAAGAACCCGCAATGCTCGGCGTGCTTCATCAACTCGGTACACGATTCGCTCGACAGCATCCTCACCCTCGCCAAGACCGAGGGCATGCTCTTCAAGTGGGGATCGGGCACGGGCACCAATCTGTCGCCGCTGCGTTCGTCCACCGAAGCGCTCTCCGGTGGAGGCACGGCCAGCGGCCCGCTCAGCTTCATGAAGGGCTTCGACGCCTTCGCCGGCGTCATCAAGTCGGGCGGCAAAACGCGTCGTGCCGCCAAGATGGTCATCCTCAACGTCGACCATCCTGACGTGATGGACTTCATCGAGTGCAAGCAGAAGGAAGAGGCCAAGGCGTGGGCGCTCATCGAAATGGGTTACGACGGCAGCGGTCCCGACAGCGACGCCTACTCGTCCATCTTCTTTCAGAACGCCAACAACTCGGTGCGCGTGACTGACGACTTCATGTACGCGGTGTTGCGCGATGGCGACTTCAGCACGCGCTCGGTGAAGGACGGCCATCCGGTGCAGACCTTCAAGGCGCGCGAGATGCTGCACAAAATTTCCGACGCCACCTGGCACTGCGGCGATCCCGGCATGCAGTACGACACCACGGTCAACCGCTGGCACACCTCCAAGAACACCGCGCGCATCAATGCGTCGAACCCGTGCAGCGAATACATGTTCCTCGACGACTCGGCCTGCAACCTCGCCAGCCTGAACCTGATGAAGTTCGCGCCCAACGGCACGTTCGACATCGAGGCCTATCGTTACGCCTGCGCCGTCATGATCACCGCGCAGGAAATTCTGGTGGACAACAGCGGCTATCCCACGGAAGCCATCGGCAAGAACTCGCACGACTACCGTCCGCTGGGACTCGGCTACGCCAACCTGGGCGCGCTGCTGATGGCCGCGGGCCTGCCCTACGACTCCGACGCGGGACGCGACTACGCCGCCTGCGTGACTGCGATCATGTGCGGCGAGGCCTATCTGCAATCGTCGAAGATCGCCGAACTCTGCCAGCCGCTCGCCCCCGCAACCGAAAAAACGTCTGTCATCCTGAGCGAGGTCGCCGCGGCGACCGAGTCGAAGGACCCCTATACCTACGACAATCCGGGTGCCCCACCCTTGTCGCCCTCGTTTGGCGACAGGGTGGGCGGAAGCTGTCCCGGCTGGTACATCAATCGCGAGCCCTTCCTCGACGTCATCCGCATGCATCGCGCGTCGGTGAACAACATCGACAAGACCCACGTTCCACCGGCGCTCTTCGAAGCCAGCAAGAGCACCTGGGACGAAGCCCTGAAGCACGGCGAGAAGTTCGGCTATCGCAACGCGCAGGTCACGGTGCTGGCGCCCACGGGCACCATCGGCTTCATGATGGACTGCGACACCACCGGCATCGAGCCCGACCTGGCGCTGATCAAGTACAAGAAGCTGGTCGGCGGCGGCATGATCAAGATCGTGAACAACACCGTGCCCGCCGCGCTGTTCAAGCTGGGCTACACGGCCGACCAGACCAACGCCATCGTCAGCTACATCGACGCCACCGGCACCATCGAAGGCGCGCCCTCGGTCAAGGAAGAGCACCTGCCCATCTTCGACTGCTCGTTCAAGCCGTCGAAGGGCACGCGCTGCATTCACTATCTGGGACATGTGCGCATGATGGCCGCCGCCCAGCCGTTTATCTCGGGTGCAATTTCCAAGACCATCAACATGCCCGAGAACGCCACCGTGGAAGACATCACCGAAGCCTACATTCAGGCGTGGAAGCTGGGGCTGAAGGCGGTCGCCATCTATCGTGACGGATCGAAGAAGGCGCAGCCGCTCAGCTCCATGGGCTCGGCCACCGCCAAATCGAAGAAGGGCGATGCGCTCGCTGCCCCGGTCGAGGTGGAAGACGAGGCCGCGGCGCCGCCGCGCGCCATGCGTCACCGTCTGCCCGACGAGCGCCTGTCCATCACTCACAAGTTCAGCGTGGGCGGACACGAAGGCTATCTCACCGTCGGCCTCTACAAGGACGGGATGCCGGGTGAGTTGTTCATCACCATGGCCAAGGAAGGCTCGACCGTCAGCGGCCTGATGGACAGCTTCGCGTGCGCCACGTCGCTGGCTTTGCAGCATGGCGTGCCGCTCAAGCTGATGTGCGAGAAGTTTGCGCACACCCGCTTCGAGCCCAGCGGCTGGAGCCACAACCAGGACATCGGCTACGCCAAGTCCATCATGGATTACATCTTCCGCTGGCTGCAGTTGCGCTTCCTGACCGGGCAGCAGCAGGCGCTGTTCGACGGCCTGCGCCCTAAGTACGTCAACGCCCCGCCGCCGGGCGTGCCGGATGAGAACGGCTACGGCACCGACAAGTCAATTACGGGCGTCATCCTGAGCGACCCCGAACATCGTGAGGGGGAGTCGAAGGACCCCTATAGCGGCAGCAATCCCTCACAGTTTGTCATCCCGGGCGCAGCAGGTGCCCCACCGTTGTCTGCCGGTATTAGCGGACAGGGTGGGAAAGCCGGCCTCAGCGGGCCCAGGGGCCACCATCACGCCTCCGACGCGCTGCAGGACCTGATTGAAATGGGAGACTCACCCAGTTGCCCCGTCTGCGGCGCCATCATGACGCGGAATGGAAGCTGCTACCGCTGCATGAGCTGCGGGAGTACGAGTGGATGTAGTTAGATTTAGGAGAATTCAATGACTAAAGAATTGTTTATCGTTCACCACGACGGCGGTTGGGCGGTTAAACCCCCGGACGCCGAGCGCAGCAGGCGGACGACCTTCTGGCTCTCACGGTTAGGCAGGAAGGATATGGGCCAGCATACGTCTTGACACCTTTCAGCGAGGCATTCTTAGAAAGATTCCCCAAGACCACCGCTCGCTATATAAAGCAGGTGGAGTTTGTGGCAGATGTGCTCGGAGACAAAGGTGTGGCGGAGCTTGAGAGGCTGGCTACCGCGTTCTTCATCACACATCGGGAGGGCGTCGACGACATCGAAGAGCGCATAGAAAGGCTCGTGGAACTTAAGCCTCATATATCTCGGCCTGAAGCTCGTTCAGCCGGCGAGGAAGTCGATCATCTTGTCGAGCGATCTCGCCCGTTAAGCCTTAGCCCGGAATCCTCGGCGTTTTAGGACGGGCGCTCAATAGCAAATGGGCGGATGGCCCACCTTCCAACCTGGGATGCCCCATTCAAAAAGCAGTTGTCAGGGGCCGGTTGCCAGTTGTTAGTAAAAGGCGGGTGGCGCACCCCTTCGGCTTGAGCGGCCTTCCCAGAAATGGGTGCCCGAAGAACAGTTGTCAGTAGCCAGTAGCCAGTTGTCAGAGAAGACGACGGGTGGCCCACCCAAGCTTCTTTTGCTTGGGTGTGGGTGTTCGTGGTTACAACGAAAATCCCCGCCCTAGCCGAAAGAAGGCTAGAACGGGGCACCCAACAACAGTTGTCAGTGGCCAGTTGTCAGTTGAGGGTAAAGGCAACCGCAGATCCCTCGACTCCGCTTCGCTGCGCTCGGGATGACAAACGACAGTTGTCAGTAGCCAATTGAAAAAACTCAATCCTCAGCCCGAAGGGCGTCACAATCGTAGCCCGGCATCCGGCGAGACACAGGGTGTGCCGCTTTGGGAGATTGTGGTTACCATTGTTCTGCGGAATGCGTTTTCTCCTCGGCCCTGCTCCGATCCACAAAATAGAATGGGTAGTGCTGGAGTCAGCCTCCAGCGCTGCGAATGCCCGCCTGCGCTATGCAGCCGTGATAGTGAACGGCTTGCGAGCCGCAGCAGCGCGATCTTTGAGAACTAGCGACCCAACAAATTCCCACCCTAGCCAAAAGAGAGCGGAAGAAAGCAGGTCCCTCGACGGCCCTCGCTGCGCTCGCGGCCGCTCGGGATGACAGGATGGGGCACCCCTTGGGCACCAGATAAGTGTCTTGTTCGGAATACTTTGCTCATATCTGCTTTAAATAGAATACTTTGCATGGAATCGCGCAAAGTATTGAGCAGCAAGGACTTACTTCTTCCAGTAAATCGCGTGTTATGAATACTTTGGGGGCAAAGTATTGAAAACAAAGATGCAGAAATGCCGGGGGGAGGGAGTATTTAGCGGCGCGTGCTGGGTAAAGCGTTTTAGATGTCCCGAGTCGGCCGGCGGCCCACCCCTTCGGTTTGACCGGGCTTCTCAGACATGGGTGCCCGAAGAACAGTTGTCAGTAGCCAGTAGCCAGTTGTCAGAGAAGACGCCGGGTGCCGCACTCATTCGCGCTTTTTGCGAATGGGTGGGAGACCACAAAATGTCTCAAGCCACTTTCGTAAACCTGTCTTTCAGGCCTACGAGAATCGATGTGGGAAGGCGCAGTGTCCGCTTCGACGGCTCTCTGGCCGTTATAACGTGGACCGCAACGCCATTGCCTTCGGGGAAAGGATCGGAAACAATTTCAAATCGTTCGCCATACATGCGAATGTGGTGAGACGAGCTGTAACCGAGGTCCTTAATCCTGACGCAGTCTTCAGCGGTGGATTTGGCGATTGCATGATTCATGACAGCACCTGTTCTCTTTTGAATGCGTGATGGTTTGAAATCTATTTGCCGCCCACGAGGTCCATTAGTTCGGACTGCGCCTGGCCCCAATCCTCGTCAGCACGGTTGTGGATGCTGCCGCGAGACTCGTAGATTTGGTAAGCGCGGGCCCGTATCGCGTCTTCCGAGAAGGTACTGGCTGAATCTTTGTTCAGGATTGCTTGCGGTTTGGAGGGGTCAGACTTCTGGCTAACGCGGACTTTGCGATTAGACACTATAACTCCTATGACTGCCACGACTAAGAGGAGAAAACTCCAGAACGGCTGACCTAGTTCAGGGGATCTGAATGAGAGGTGGGAAATCTCTCTCGCTTTCAATGGTACGCTGAGTAACCGCTATTGTCCAAGTTTGACAATGCCTGGTGCCACAGGTTCGCCCTTCTGTTGGGCTAACCTTGGATCGCTACACTCGGCACCGGAAGGATTAGGTCGGAAAGTGGTGAGTTGAAAATGTCCGGTAGTCCGGCCCGAAACTTCCTCTGCCGAGGTTAGCGTCCAAAATACGGACGTGAATCTGGGGCACCAGGCCCATCCTTCTCGCTCGCTTTTGGCGAGAGGGTGGGCACTATTTCGTGACCACCTCATACCCACCCTGTCGCGGCGCGACAAGGGTGGGGCACCCGGCTGGTCCGGCCGATGCTTCAAGGCTTTGCGAATGCGGTCCCCGATGATCTTCTAATATTGGTTCTGTATCGGCTGCCCCGCGTCAACGATCTGCGTTTTGCTCACGTGGCCCTTGCTGTCGCGGATGAACATATAGCCCTTATCTACTCGACAACGTATCCGCTGCCCTGAATTCATCTCCACTTTAGGTCCAGCCAGCGCAATCTGATAATTCATTGTTCCAATCCGAACAAAGTACAAAACGTTGTTGCGCGTCATAGACGAGGTCTGCGAATACGTCCCGTTAGCCCACATTGTTACGTCGCACGTTTTGTATGACTGGGCAAAACCTGATGCAGCGGTCAGCAGCATAAACCAGAGGCAGCGTTTCATAGCCACAAGTCCTCTGACCTGCCCCCCGAAAAATAGTCCAGCGGAAATGTGACTTCTCCATTTACGATGGCCCGCTCAGGGCCAGAGAGGAGGAGTCGTGCGCAAGAGTCGATTTAACGAAGAACAGATCATCGCCATCCTGAGGGAGGCGGAAGCTGGGGCAGCGCCCGACGAGCTGTGCCGGCGGCACGGGATCACACGCGGGAGCCTGTACCGCTGGAAAGCGAAGTACGGCGGGATGGAAGTGAGCGAAGCACGGCGACTGCGGCAACTAGAGGAGGAAAACCGGCAGCTGAAGCACGCCGTGGCCGAACTGCTGCTGGACAAACGAGCGTTGCAGGCGGTGGTCACAAAAAAGTGGTAGGCCCGCAGATGCAGAGACAGGCGGTAGAAGTGATGCGCTCGGAAGCCGCGGTTTCGGAGCGACGCGCCTGCGGGCTAGTAAAGGCACATCGGGCGACCTGCCGGTATCGGCGGCGAAGGGTCGACGATCCGGGTTTGCGAGAGCGGCTGCGCGAGTTGGCTGCGACCCGGCGACGGTTCGGCTATCGGCGGCTGAAGATCCTGCTAAAACGCGAGGGCTTCGCAGCCAACCATAAACGAGTGTACCGGCTGTACGTGGAGGAGAAGCTGGGGCTACGGCGGAAGCGAGGACGGCGGAGGGTGCCGACGACCGCCGCACGCATGCCCCTGAAGCTACCGGTGCGCCCCGACGAGGTCTGGACCATGGACTTCACGCAGGATGCGTTCGCCAGTGGGCGCAAGTTCCGAACCCTGAACTTGATGGACGGCTTCACCCGCTACGCGCCGCGCATCGAGGTGGACACCTCGTTGCCAGGTCAGCGCGTGGTGCGGGTGCTGGAAGAACTGAAGCGAAGAGGTCGCAAGCCGGAGGCGATCGTGATCGACAACGGGACCGAGTTTACCAGTCAGGTGGTAGATCAATGGGCTTACGAGAACCAGGTGCAGCTGCATTTCATCACGCCCGGACGGCCCATGGAGAACGGCTTCATCGAGAGCTTCAACGGCAAGTTCCGCGACGAGTGTCTCAACGAGAACTGGTTCATCGATCTGGCTGACGCGCGGGAGAAAATCGAGAGCTGGCGCTGCGACTATAACCAAGTGCGGCCGCACTCGGCTCTCGGGTATCTTACCCCGGAGGAATTCGCAAAATCGTGGGCGACGAGGAACTGTGGAAAAGACGCGGGCGGCGCCCGCTTGGAAAACGCTGCGCGTTTCCCACTTTCCCACAGCCTCGACGGCTATGAGAAGGTGGTTACGAACGTAGCGCTGGAGAACCCAAACCCGGAGAAAGTCTCATTATCCCTGGACTAAAGATGGGGGGCAGGTCACCTCCACTAGTGGAACTTTGCAACACCCAAATGCTTGTTTGGCACGCCTTCTGCCGCAACAATCTTAGCGTCGCGAGGCAGCGTTATTGTGGCCAAATATCTTGGGAGTCGACGAATAGTCACCGCCGCTTTTTCCTACTGGGTCGCGCCTTTCGGTGGAAGTGATGCAGGCCTATTAGTGTGCCCCGCGGGCACACGAATTCTGGAAGATTCTCGCCAGTGCCTGGTGCTAGTGCCCAAGGTCCGCACATTGACACTGACGAGGTGGGCGGGGTGGCCCACCCAAGCTTCTTTTGCTTGGGTGGGGGTGTTCGTGGTTACAACGAAAATCCCCGCCCTAGCCAAAAGAAGCACGGAGAAAAGCAGGTCCCTCGACTCGCTGCGCTCGTTCGGGATGACAAGAACGGGGCACCCAGGCACTCGAAACTCGAAACTGGTTTCCGAAACTTGACCGGGCAGCGAGCAATTTTGCACAGATTAAGCGGCAGCGGCAACCCTATCACGGTGTCTGACCAACCTGAAAAGGAGAATCAAATGAAATCCCAGAAGCTATTTGTTGTCGTCCTGGCGTCGCTGATCGTGCTCGCCCTGTCCCTGCCTGTACTGGCACAGAGCACCACACAGTCCAGCACCACCACGACGACACAGAATCCACCCGCCGCCCAGAGCACCACCACCATGACGCCACAGGATCCGGCATCGGTGCCGCCGGCCAAGGTCACTCAGAGCACGGACACGACGGTTACGCCGGCCGGCCCGGAAGTTAAGCAGACCGATTCGACGACGACCACAACCACGCCTCAGCCACAGGTAACCGACACCACGACCACCACAACCACGCCAGCGCCGGTAACCGACGTCACGGCCACTACGACCGCGCCGCCGCCCGTGGTGAAGAAGGACACCACCTCGACCACCACAGTCACGCCCCAGCCCCCGCAGCAATAATTGCGGGTAATCGGCGCGTGGCCCACGCAAGCTACCTTTGCTTGGGTGGGGGCGTTCGTGGTTACAACGAAAATCCCCGCCCTAGCCAAAAGAGGCACGGAGAAAAGCAGGTCCCTTGACTCGCTGCGCTCGCTCGGGATGACAAGAACGGGGCACCCAGATCGTCCGGCTGGGGAGTGCCAATCAGAGATGGTGGGTGGCCAACTTGGTCGCGGTCACCCGCCCACCTTGAGTCAGTCCAGAAGCGAGGCTGTTGACCTCGCTGCGGGCTGCTATTTCGGCTAGTTCCTGGGTAAGGGCATGTCCCCAAGACACTAATTTGTCGGGGCTCTGCGCCCGGCAAATCATCCAGTGGTGGCGCCTCCCTTTGCGAACCGGCTCCGCCTGAAACGACACGACGTACCGAGCAACTGCCTGTGTCATTCAATACTTCCTATTCTGTGCACTGGCCTTTTAAGCGGCCTTGCCATGAATTTTGGCTTCGGGACTCTTCTCACTGCCAAAGAGGAAAAACTTCAGATGGGCTGACTTAGTTCAGGGAACCTGAAAGAGTAAGAAGAGGTACTTGCTCAAGATTAATGCTACGCTCGCGCGCTACCGTTGTCTACCTGCCGCGGTTCGAGGTAGCGGGCCACCTGAGCAAATCGAAAACGAAAAAGCGGACTAAACCTTGCCGGTCACTCCCTTGACGATCGGGACGGCGATTTGGCTGAAGCCCTCGCGGACCGCTTTCTTTCTCCGATTTTGCGCTGGACGACGGGAAGCCTTCTTTTCGAGCTGATCGGCTTGTCGCTGTGCTTTATCGAATTTTGTTCGTTTCTCCGACATACAGACAGTTTACGCCGAATGCCCCAAGTTCAAGCTCTGTGGATTTCAAACTGCACCCTACGAGAGAGAAGACCGACGGCTGGCGAGAATCGATTTCCACAGTCCGCGACTTCGATCAAGAGTCTGCGTCAGAGAGTTGGTCGGTGATCGTCTGGAAGTGATGGCCCATCACCGCCAGGGTCATGGCGGCGCCGAAGGAGCGGCGGTAGCGCGTGGCGGCTGTGAGCAGAAACTTCCAATAGCTGAGGCGAGCTCTTCCCAGCAGTCCCTGATGCACCACGGAAAAGAAGAAGGCGCGCAGGCTGCCATAGCTCCAGCGCTGCCGGAATTGCGGCTGGCAGCGGCTGAGGAAGAGCTTGACCCGCTCATAATAGGCATCGCAGGCATAGATTCTAGTGAGCACATGACGATAGCCCTCGACCAGGCGGGTGGCGTTCATGCGCGGGAGGAAGTTCAGTTCACAATCCGTGTTGTTGCCGCCCCCGGCATGCAGAATTCGGCCCTCGCTCCGCAGGCGACGAAACAGTTGTGTGCCTGGCATGGCTTGAAGCAGGCCCACCATGGCAACGGGAATGGCGCTCTTCTGAATGAACTCGACTAGGCGCTCAAAGACGTCTTCGCGGTCGGTGTCGAAGCCCAGGATGAAGCCCCCCATCACTTCAATGCCGTACTGCTGGATGATGCCGATGCTTTCCAGCATGTCGCGCCGCGTGTTCTGCAGTTTGTGGTTGGCGACCAGGCTGTCTTCGTCCGGGGTCTCGATGCCCAGGAAGACGGATATGAAACCGGCCTCTTTCATCAACTGCAGCAGTTCGAGATCGTCGGCCAGATTGAGCGATGCTTCGGTGCTGAAGCGGAAGGGACGACCGTGGGCTTCTCCCCACTGGGCCATGGCTGCCAAGAGTGCCTTCGCGCGGGGCTTGTTGCCGATGAAGTTATCGTCGACGACGAAGACCGCGTCGCGCCAGCCTGCCTCGCGCAACTGATCGAGTTCGGCCAGGACCTGCGCTACGGCCTTGGTGCGCGGACGGCGGCCATAGATCTCGATGATGTCGCAGAATTCGCAGTTGAAGGGACAGCCACGCGAATACTGCACAGTCATAGTGCTGTAGCGGTGCATCTGGATAAGACCCAGGTCGGGTAATGGGCTGCGCTCCATGGCGGGGCGCTCGGCCGCCTGGTAGAGGGGGAGTGCCGTACCCGCCTCCAGATCTCGGGCCAGGCCGGCGATAAGGTCCTCCGCCTCGCCGATCACAACGTGGTCGGCTTGCAATACGGACCTGGGCACACTGCTGGTGATGGGCCCGCCCACAACAGTTCGGAGTCCGCGCGCACGACAGCGCTGCACGATGGAGATCAGGTCCTCCTGCTGCACGTGCATGCCGCTAATCAATGCGACATCGGCCCAGGCGAGGTCAGAGTCCCTCAGGCACTCTACGTTGGTGTCAATCAGGCGCTTGTTCCATGGTTGGGGAAGCAGCGCGGCTACAGTCATGAGACCCAGCGGCGGCTGAGCGGCCCGCT
Organism: uncultured Acidobacteriaceae bacterium; assembly: GCA_963737435.1. Taxonomy (GTDB): domain Bacteria; phylum Acidobacteriota; class Terriglobia; order Terriglobales; family Acidobacteriaceae; genus Bog-257. The sequence continues at coordinate 42,568 of CAVTSI010000008.1, forward strand.
TGCCTTGAATCGACAGGGCATAACGGAAGCTCCAGTAGGTGTCAGGAGACTTGGGATAGACGAGTAAGGCGTTCAGGGTTCACCTCCGCCGCAAGAGCGGGTGTTAGCGTGTAACAGTAATGAAGTGTGATCCGCCTTAGGCGAGGACGCCCGCGTCCACTGCAACCATCGATACGCGCGTGATTCAAGTGTCATCCTTCGGGGCGGAGGGTGCAATGGGATTACAAAAAGATTACAGAGGCCCAGTGAGCCTCATCGCACAGACCTCAGATTCTGCACTCTACGGGGGACACCCGCGGCAGGCGCAACCTTGAGTTTGGCCAGCTCGCTGGTAAAAAGTTGGTTCTCGGGAAATTCCGCCTTGGCCGTGGCGATGGCGGAGAATCGCGCTAATCCGCTGCGCCGAACTCTACACGCTTCTCCCACAGACGCGGATCGACCCTGGCAGATCTTCTGACCGACTCCGCAATGCGGGGCTTTGCCATTTCTTTCTTGACTTCGCGGAGGGTTGCGGCGCTGAATGCGACCTTCTTATTTTTGGCCGGCATAACACCATCATCATGTCACACGCCGTAAGGCAAGAACGGTCAATTCAGACCAGGTGAGCAGATTCTGGAGGTGTATTCCCGGCGAATGGGCAGGGGGCTTGCGCCGGGAAATCCACACGAAAAGTGTGCAGTTCGTTATTCCTGCAAGAAGATATTGAGAAGGGAGTTGTGGACCCGGATCTCGCCGTTGTATTCGATGAACCCCAGTTTCCTGAAGCGATTCATGAAAAAACTCACGCGGGACCGGGTGGTGCCAATCATCTCCGCCAATGTCTCCTGACTCATTTTAGGGACCACCGTCTCGGGTTTGCTCTCCTTGCCGAACTGCGCCAGTAGCAACAGAATCCTCGCCAGCCGCTTTTCGCTGGAATTGAAAAGCTGATCCACCAGATCGGCTTGGATGCGAGCGTTGCGGACAAGAAGAAATGACACGAACAGATTCGAAAATTCGGGTTCCTGATGAAGGGCGCGGACCATCTCCGCCTTGCTGATCCTGAGCAGTGCGCAATCGCTCATGGCCGTAGCCGTCGCGAGTCGGATAGGATGAGGCGAGATCATGCAGTTCTCCCCCAGGAATTCCCCGGCGCCCACCAAGGTGATCGTGGCTTCTTTTCCCGCCGCCGAGGTGACAGTGACTCTCAGCCGGCCCTTCTGCACGTAAAAGATCGTGTCGGCAGGGTCGCCTTGCGCATAAGCCACACCATTTTTCCTGAGACTGAGACTTTTTCTGCCCAACCCCGTTCTCGCGAGGAAGGCCTCAGGATCAAAACCCCCATTGCCATTTGTGGGTTGCGGCTTGGGCGCTTGGAACCGGGGAAGCTTCGCAATTTCGCCTATGGCGGGCTTTGCAGACCGCACCGAATTGACGATTGGGACCCGTTTGGCTGCAGGGCCTTGGCTGCGGGCTGGAATGCCCCTGCTGTTCATTTCGCACCTCCGGAGTGGGCCTTCACCTCATTGCATTATACCTCTTGGTTGAGAGCCGTCCGTTGGCCGCTTCTGTTCAATACTGCACTGTTTTCCCAATTTTGGAATTTCAGCCGATTGAGCGATTTTGCACAGTCCCGTCCATTCCCAAGCTGTAGCCTCGGGTTTGTGAGGGGAATTTGCGGGCAGCGATGTCCCGCCTCGACCGACGGATCCATGTGCCGCTAGCTGACGATTGGGCCCGTATCACTGCGGACGAGATCAATTTTTCGGGAGGTGGCGATGCCAGGCAAACGCGCGCTTACTTTTAGTCCCGCTAGGTTTCTTAAGAAGATCGGCCAGCGCAGCACCAGCCGGAAGTACCGCAACAAAGAACTAATTTTCGCTCAGGGCGATGCTGCGGATGCGATGTTCTACGTCGAGGCTGGCAACGTGAAGCTGACGGTGCTATCCAAACATGGCAAGAAGGCCGTCATCGCTATTTTCCGGCAGGGTGATTTTTTCGGGGAAGGCTGTTTAGGAGCGCCGTCTCTGCGCATGTCCACCGCCACCGCGGTACAGCCGTCCACAATTGTGCGAGTGGAAAAAATTGCCATCATTCGCATCATCCATGACGACCCTCTATTCGCGCGGCTGTTTATTGCGCACTTGATTTCTCGCGTTACCCGGACTGAGGAGGACCTCCTCGATCAACTGCTCAATTCCAGCGAGCAGCGGCTGGCACGAACTCTGCTGTTGCTCGCAAGCTTTGGGACGCAATCTAAGCCACATCCCGCCGCCCTGAAGGTGAGCCAGGGAACGCTGGCCGAGATGGTGGGCACCACTCGGTCGAGAGTGAGCTTCTTCATGAACCGGTTTCGCAAGATGGGGCTGATCGATTACAACGGCAGCTTGCACGTGCATTGGGCAATGCTCAACTTCTTTCTCCACAAATAAGCCCAAATCCCAGGCTGGCATTCCCTCCTTCAAATCCCTAGTCCACCAAAGTGTAACGTTGGTCACTGTTGGCCAGTTCGGCAGGAGCCACGCCAGCTAAGGTGAGAAACTGCTTGGAACTTTGGTGCAAGAATGTGCACTCCAAAAACGTAAAATAACTTCGCTAAGAAGAGGTTAGCGCGGAAATAGAACTGCAAACACAGAGTTGCTAGGTGTTTGCGGCTCGGTCACCATTGTGCTACTCCTTCCAGCGGCAGAAGCCGGGTTCTTCGAGATTGGAACGAGGCGGAGCCCCCCATGAGACTGCTGCGCGTGTGTTGTCTCGCCCTCCCGTTGTTCGCCCTCACAGCCTATGCCGACGTCCTCGGAAGCGCCGACGCTTTCGCCGTCTTGGGCGCCTCAGCCGTAACCAACACCGGGCCTTCGGTTCTCTGGGGAGATTTGGGCGTTTTCCCCGGTACTTCGATCACGGGCTTTCCGCCAGGGATTGTGCATGGGAGCATACATAACGACGATGCCGTTGCCATGCAGGCGCAGGCAGATGCGCTGGCTGGGTACAATTTTCTCGCAGGCTTGTCTTTTAACCAGAATCTGACGGGTCAGGATCTCGGAGGCAAGACGCTTGACCCGGGGGTCTATTTCCTCTCTTCGTCAGCACAGTTGACCGGAGCGCTCACCCTGGATTTCCAAGGCTTGAGCAATTCGATGATCGTCTTCCAGATTGGGAGCACGCTGACCACGGCCAGCGCTTCGATGGTGAACATCATCAATGCGGGGAATAATGACGAGGTTTTCTGGCAGGTTGGCAGTTCTGCGACGTTGGGGACAACCACTGACTTCTATGGGAACATTATCGCGGACCAGGGCATCACGCTGACTACCGGTGCCGACATTAATTGTGGGAGAGCAATAGCCCTGAATGGCGCCGTCACTCTGGATACCAATACCATCAATACCGGCAATTGCGCTGGTAGCACGGGAACCACACCCGAGCCAGGGACGCTTGCCCTGGTGGCCACCGGGGGCGCGATTGCGGCCGGCGCGAATTCCTCGAATTTCTCTTTTTGGGGATTGGGCGCTTCGATCCCTGCGTTCTTCAGGAAGCGAAAGCGGTAAGCATTAAAGAATTGAATGTGCAGCCCCCATCAAGGCTTCTCTTGCTTGGATGGGGGCTTTCCACTGCATCGCATCCCCTATTTTGCCCTGCCTCACCGAACTCGCACATTGCCTCCCCTAATTTCCACATTCCAAAACTGTGATGGCGTTCCCGTTTGACCAGTTCTGCAAACAAGGTCAAGTGTGCGGCGGCTAAGGTGAGAATCGTGCGTCTGAGCAGGATTGCTCACTGAGCAATGTTGAACAGCTTTCCGCATCTCGCCTGATCGATAATCCTCCCAGGAATGTGTGCGGCTTAAAGCGGTCCACGCTCAAAAGGCGAAAACAAATGAAGGTTATGTCGCGAATGCGCCGTTTTTCTCTGATTATGTTTCTGATTTGGTGTTCAGCGCTGCTCTCAGCACAGTCAGCCGGTCACGAACAGAACCTGTTTGCGTGCAAGAACGGCTGGGACTCGTGCGATCGCTCGGCTTTGACCCAGGCTGACATGAACGAAGTAACGGCGGCCAAGCATGAACAAAACATTTCTGACTGCAAAAGCGCGTGGACGTCATGTGATCCCTCGAAGCTTAGCGCGCCGGAGCGGGCCCAGGTAGCGATGGTTGCGCACCAGAATATGGTTTCCGATTGTTGGAGTGGGCTGAGATCGTGCGATCACTCCAAATTGACGGCGTCCGAAGCGGTCGGCGTCGCCATGGCAGAAAACCAGAAGAATGTTTCCGATTGTTGGAGCGGGTGGGCGTCCTGCGACCTATCGAAACTGAGCCCCTCTGAGGTGAGCGAGGTAGCGGTGGCCCAGCACCAGCGTAATGTCGCGCAGTGTTGGGACGGCGGGGCAGGCTGTGACCGTTCCAAACTATCGACGAAGGAATCCAGTGAAGTAACCGTTGCCGATCATCAACGCAATTATCTGGCATGTATGAGCGGCTACCCCGAGTGTGATCGGTCGCGGCTAACCCCCACCGAAGCCAGCGCGGTCGTCGCCGTCAAGGATACGACTTCGCGATGAGAGTGCGGGCTTCCTTGCGTCGGAATAAGGACCCCGGGCGGTCTATGCTGTCCATCCGCCAACGCAACCAGCGAGACGAGTCCGCCGTTCGGTACTGAGAACAGTGCTACGAATCGAAGAATGCATTTACTATCCGCCCATTGCCGTGTATGCAAGGGAGACCAGTTCCGGACCGCGCCTCCTGAGAGTTGGGTTGAAAGGTCCATTCTGCCTCTTCTCTTTCTCTGCCCAGGACGTTGCATTGTCTGCCACAAGCGCCGGTACTTGCCCACATTTCAACGATGGACGGCTGTTCCTAACTCGTGGCGCTGAGGCACACCGCGTTGTGGGCCGTTTGTAGCTTGCGCGTAGCCGCAACGATGGCAAATCACTTCGTCCATCCGCACCTTAAGGGTCTTCCTCAGTAATCATCAGCACATCACCACCAAATGAAGTGTTCTGTTTTGACCAGACGGGGGCAGCGTGGGCATGACATCGTAGTGAAGTGGAATCTGTTCTGTCTGCCACCATCAGGAGAGCACAATGCCGAACGGCTCCAAGCCTCAGATTCTAATTGTGGACGACGAACCCTGCATTCGGGAAAGCCTGGGAATATTGCTGATGGCGTCGGGATACGACGTCGCTGAGGCAGACAACGGCGTCAGCGCCTTGTCCCACTTGGACAGAACCGTCCCCGATCTGATCGTCACCGATCTCAACATGCCGCAGATGTCAGGCCTGGAGTTGATCTCGCAGGTGCGAAGCCGGTATCCGTCGATTTCGATTGTAGCGATGAGCGGAGACTACCATGGGGATGCGGTACTTGCCGGCATCATGGCTGACAGGTTCTATCCCAAAGGACATCACCCCCACAATCTGTTGACAACGATCGCGAACCTGATCGCAACCAAGCCGGCCGGCGCGAGCGCTCCCCAAAGTTGCGTCGCGCCGGAGCTTGATTCTTGAGTACGAGGAGGAAAGTATGCTCGGAACTATCTTGATTGTTCTACTGGTGTTGTTTCTGGTGGGTGCCCTGCCAAGGTGGAACCACAGCCGTACCTGGGGTTACGCCCCGAGCGGTGGCGTGGGTGTGGTGCTCGTCATTGTAGTTATCTTGCTGCTGCTTGGCCGGATCTAGTGGATCGCTGAGTAAACCTTCGACGATCCCGACGCCTTGTTGCTGACAGCAAAGCAGTGGGCTCATAGCGACTTTCGGTGCAATTACCGGCACAGGCGCTGTCACTGAGCAATCACACAACCTTGACGCTCACACTCTGCATAAGGAGAAACATATGCTCTGGACAATTTTTGTCATTCTGTTGATTCTCTGGCTTCTCGGGTTCAGTTTCCACATCGCCGGCGGTCTGATCCACCTTTTGTTGGTGATTGCCGTCGTGGTCCTAGTCATCAATTTGATCAGTGGCCGAAGAACAGCCTGACCTTTACGGTGGATGTCGGACCGTCACCAACTCACTTACAAACCCACGTGCAATGAAACACGTGCAATGAAAAAGGAAGTGTTCGATGAAGAAATACGGAATCGCATTAGTCGTTTTGTCGTTGGCGACCTTCGGGTTCGCCGGTTCGGGAGTAGAAGCCACCAACGCGCGCTTGCAGGCGGCTGGCGGCGTCCTCCAGGAGATCATGGCTGCACCTGACAAGGGCATACCTGCAGAGGTGCTCAATGACGCCAAGTGTATTGCGGTGGTGCCCGACATGGCGAAGGGTGCATTCATCGTCGGCGGAGAGCATGGACGCGGCGTGGTCACCTGCCGGACCGCTCACGGCTGGAGTGCGCCGGCATTCATTTCGATCGGCGGCGGCAATTTTGGGTTCCAGGCTGGCGCTCAGTCGGTCGATCTCATCATGTTGTTCATGAATGACAAAGGTGTACAAGGGCTGCTCTCGAGCAAGTTCGAACTAAGCGGCGAAGCCTCCGCGGCCGCTGGCCCGGTTGGACGGCATGCGTCGGCAGGCACCGACTGGAAGATGAACACCGAGGCCTTGAGCTACTCGCGTGCCAAAGGCCTGTTCGCTGGAGTCGCCGTGGATGGCGCCAAGATCCAGCAGGACAATGACTCCACCGTTGCGATCTATGGCAAAGATGTTTCCTTCCGTCAAACGCTGTCGGGCAAAGTGCATGTTCCTGCGAGCGCCGACTCGTTTCTCGCCGCGGTCAATGCCGCCGAAAAACGGGCGAGCCAGCGCGAAGCTGCCGAAACTAAATAGTTGACGTTTGCCGCTGTGCCTGCCGAACTGCGGCACACTGGCAATTGAAAAGTTCGCGGCGCCGTCAGGCGAGGTGTTCTCGGGGGAGAACCGAACTGAACAGCGCCGCGATTGTTTCACCAACCTCCGGGCTGGTGAGCAGATAGGGACCTTATGTCATTGCCAGAAGACGCTGCCATTCAGGCGACCGTTGGGACTTGCAGGCTCACTACCGCACGTGGCTGAGATCAAGTCAGCGAAGCCTTTCGACACCGCGGTCAATCTTTCTCTTCCCAGTCGAATCGCTGTCATCGGGAACTATCTTCCGCGGCAGTGCGGTATTGCCACCTTCACCACCGACTTGTGCAACGCGGTTTCGACCGAGTACGGAACCGAACGGTTATTCGCACTGCCCGTGAACGATCCGGATTCCGAATACAGCTATCCCGAGCGCGTGCGATTCGAGCTGACCGAAGAGGAACTGCCGTCTTATGAACGCGCGGCTGAGTTCCTCAATTTCACCAATGTCGATCTGGTGTGCGTGCAGCACGAGTATGGAATTTTCGGAGGGCCGGCCGGGAGCCACATCCTGGAGCTGCTGCGGAAACTGCACATGCCCGTCGTGACCACCCTTCATACCGTGCTGCGCGAACCGAATCTCGATCAGCATCGCGTGATGGTCGAAATCGCGGAGCTTTCCGACCGCCTTATCGTGATGAGCCAGCACTCTGCGCAGTTTCTCCAGGAGATCTTCCAGGTTCCTGCGGCAAAGATTGACGTCATCCCGCATGGGGTTCCCAACCTGGCGTTTGTTGATCCGAATTTTTACAAGGACCGCTTCGGAGTCGGGGGCCAATCGGTGTTGCTGACCTTCGGCTTGCTCTCGCCAAATAAGGGAGTGGAAACAGTCATAAAGGCCCTGCCGCGCATTCTGTCTCAGAACAGCAATGTTACGTATATCGTCGCGGGCGCGACCCATCCTCACATCAGGAAGCGCGAGGGAGACAAATACCGCGAGTCGCTGCAGTTGCTCGCTGAGGACCTGGGAGTTGGGGAACACGTCATATTTCACAACCGATTCGTCAGTTCTGAAGAGATGATGGAGTTCATCGGCGCGGCCGATATCTACATCACACCTTACAAGAATGAGGCGCAGGTAGTTTCTGGGACCCTCGCCTACGCCCTGGGTGCGGGAAAGGCAGTCATCTCGACTCCCTATTGGCACGCGCTTGAGCTACTCGATCAGGGCCGCGGAATACTGGTCCCATTCAACGACCCGGACGCAATTGCAGAGCAGACCATTCAGCTTCTGGAGAATGAAGCCGAACGGCACGCTATGCGCAAACGGGCGTACTTGTATTCCCGCAATATGGTTTGGAAAAGCGTGGCCCAGGACTACATGCGCAGCTTCCAGCGGGCCCGGGCGGAGCGCATGTGGAACCCTCGCCTGGTCAGCCCAAACCCAGTCGGGGCAAATCGCATCCACAGTTTGCCGGCCGTGAAGCTCAATCATCTCAGTCGCATGACCGACGATACGGGAATGTTGCAACACGCCATATTCGCCGTTCCCAATCATCACGAGGGCTACGCCACCGACGATAATGCCCGCGCCCTGATCGTGTCGATTCGCGTGCAGCAACTTGCGGCGCCCGGAAACGCTGAGGCGAAGAAATTGGCTTCGCGATACCTGGCTTTTCTCTGGCTGGCTTTTAATTCGGCCAATGGAAGGTTCCGCAACTTTCTCAGCTATGGGCGTCAGTGGCAGGAGCCCCAGGGGTCGGAAGACAGTCACGGCCGCGCTCTGTGGGCCTTGGGAACTGCGGTCAATCAGACCGTCGATGAAGGTCTAAGGGGCCTCGCTGGGCGCTTGTTTGAGCTGGCAGTTCCGGCGGTGCTGGCTTTTACCAGTCCCCGAGCTTGGGCGTTCTCCTTGTTCGGAATTCAGGCGTATCTTGATCGCTTCCCGGGAGACCGGTCTGCACAAAGGCAGAGAGATGCACTCGCTGACAAGCTGTTGAATATCTATCGAATCACCAGCACGTCGGGCTGGAACTGGTTTGAAGATAGTTTGGCCTATTCCAATGCACGTTTGCCCCAGGCGTTATTGTTGGCCGGCTCACGCACTTCAGACAAAGAGTTGCTTACGGCTGGCCTCGAGTCACTGGGGTGGCTTGCAACGCAACAATGCTGCAACGTGAACGGCCACTTCGTCCCTATCGGCTCGCAGGGTTTCTACTGCAAGGCGGGTGAAAAGGCTCGTTTCGATCAGCAGCCGGTCGAGGCAGGTGCAACTGTTTCTGCTTGTCTGGAAGCGTATCGCGCCACCGGCGATGAGCATTGGCGCGCCCAGGCCTGGGCTGCGTTTAATTGGTTCCTGGGAGATAACGACCTGAAAGCCGCCTTGTACGACGCCAGCACGGGCGGCTGTCGAGATGGTCTTCATCCTGACCGGGCCAACGAAAATCAGGGAGCGGAGTCAACGCTGTCGTTCTTGATGGCGCTTCTGGAGATGCGGCAGCTCCAGGATGTTTAAGCGCCAAAGATTGTGCTCGAGCTGGGTTGCCGGCGGGGATCGAGTGCTTTTTGCGTTCCAACGTTCAGTTTCCTGTTCCTGTAGAATGACTTATGACCTTGGCCATCGACGCTGTTGAGTCTATCGACGCTACCGAATCTCTCCTTCATCGGCATCCCGCCAATCCAATTTTGTCCAGTAAAGACTGGCCTTATCGCATTAATAGCGTATTTAATGCCGGAGCGACACTGCTTGCGGATGGCTCCACGCTGCTGCTTTGCCGGGTGGAGGATCGTCGCGGTCTTTCCCATCTATGCGCCGCCCGTTCTGTGAATGGTTTGAACGGATGGGACATCGATGCAACGCCGACGCTGATGCCTGATCCAGATAAATATCCAGAGGAACTGTGGGGAATCGAAGATCCGCGTATCACCTACATTCCCGAGCTAAAGCAGTATGCGGTGGCCTATACGTCATATTCCAAAGGCGGCCCCGGGGTTTCTCTGGCGCTAACCAAGGATTTTCGGATATTCGAGCGCTATGGAGTCATCATGTCGCCCGACGACAAGGATGCAGCCCTTTTGCCGTATAGGATCGACGGACTGTGGGCGCTCATCCATCGACCTATGACCCCGCTGGGAGCTCATATCTGGATTTCTTACTCTCCCGATCTGCGTCACTGGGGCGGCCATCGAGTGATGATGGAGGCACGCAGGGGTGCTTGGTGGGATGCAAATAAAATTGGCATGTCGTCGCCGCCAATCGAGACTAAGAGCGGTTGGCTCATGCTGTATCACGGCGTGAAGCAGACAGCCTCGGGCTCGCTATACCGGGTAGGTCTCGCTCTCTTTGACCTTAAAAAGCCGGATATTTGTTTGTTGCGTGGTGATTCCTGGATCTTCGGACCGGAGACCGACTATGAGCGCGGAGGCGACGTGCATGACGTGGTGTTCCCGTGTGGACACACCATGAGTCCCGACGGAGATACCATCAACATCTACTATGGTGCGGGCGACTCGTGTATAGCTCTGGCCCAGGCCAGTTTGCGTTCGCTACTGACTTGGTTGGAGCATAACGGTAAGCCGTGCTGTGTGAATTCCTATTGACCTCGGCACGACATGAGTAGCATCAAATTTTGTCATCACGAGCGCAGCGAGGGATCTGCTTTTGCGTGGTCCGCCGGAGAGCCACGTCGGCGTAATGAACTTTACTCCAGACTAACGCCTTCCTTTGAGAGAAGGACCGATCAACGGGTACCCGTGGCTTCGGCGACCGGAACCGGCGTCGCGGCTCTTAACTGATCAAGCAATGCGAGCACACTGGTCGATCGGGCCTTGTCGTCCTTCGTCTGGATCGATGCCGGGGTATCGGAATAGAACTGCAAGACATTGTCGCGTAACTCGGGCGTCGTATGGTCGAACTTGCTCTTGGCCAATTGACCCAGCAACTTTGCATAAGTCGTGTCTGTGAGGGAGTATTCGCCTTCCTTGGTCGGATTGCCGCTGTCCAGGTCATAGTTGGGCAGCACGAGCGAGTCAGTACCTACTTCTTGGAGCATAGCTCGGTATTGGTCGACAGTAGTGTTGATGCTCTTGATGTACAGGTCCTCGGTTTGCGGAGTCGGGCTCTTAAACCCCAGACCTTTGAAGGGACCAATTCTCGGCATGAATCGCAAGAGCGTTGACAGGATCCGCGTGCCCAATCCGGGTTTCACGTAATCCTTGCCCCACTCCTTCTCATAGTTGGAGCGGGAAAGGCGGTACAGAAACTTCTGTTTGGCGAAATCAGGGGTTTCGCGCATTAGGTCCTTCTTATGGGTTTGCAGCGCGACCTGGGTCATTTCCGGGATCAACCGGCTGACCGAGTAACGATACGAGCCGATCGCAAGGTCCTCGCGGGGCAGCACATCTTTCAACTGCACTCCGTATACGATGGGAAAGACCCGTTCCAGCAGGGACTTGGATACTTGAAATCCAATGAAATCGTGGTACTGCTGCGAGGCGTAACGATTCTTCTCGACCTGCACCGTGTCAAACCCAAACTCTGTCTTCAGATGCGCGGCTTTGTCCTGCGCATAGCGGACTGATGTGCCAAACTTCGCTTCCAGCTTCGGATATCCCATGGCGACTGCGTGGTTGACGGCAGGGTGGCCGGCGATATCCGAAGCATAGTGCGACAGCGCGCCAAGGGCGAAGGCGTATTCGTCGGCATCGCTGCTCTGCGCCAGCAGTTCACGGACGAAGTCTCCGCTACGAACGTAGTGCACCAGGTCGCTGAATTCGACGCTGCCGAATGGATAGTAGCCCAAGTCCTGTATAACGGCCCCGCCATAGGCGTAGGCATGAGCTTCTTTGAGCTGCTCTTCGGTGAGCCCAGGATAGCGCTTGAGGATGAGCGGACTGATCTGGTCCGCCCACAGCAAGTCAACGATCTCCTCGTGGGTCAGCACGGAATAGGCTGAAATAGCGCCGCTACACATCAGCATCACCAGCACCAGCGCCAGCGTGTGAAGCGAGAGTGTCCGGCAATTCTTCGCGATCGCGTTTCTCATGGTAAGTCCGGCGTGCATCCTGGATTCTGGTTGGATTCGGTCATTTGCACATACTTTCGCACCCTGGGCTTCGAATTTGTTATGGGGCATCATCCTTCTCGGTTACGGCTTGCCAACGTGAATGTTGGTGAGGTAGTGCATAAGCCCAAAGACATTCAGCAGCCATATCACCACGGCGATGGTCACCACGGCATTCAATATTGACTTTATGGAGCTTGCCATGGGGATGAAGCGATCCACCAGCCATAGAAGAACCCCAACGACCACCAAGACCAAAACAACTTGAAGTAACGGCATATTATTTTTACCTTCCTCTATTTTCGGCGGAGCGCTTTTCCATTGGCGCTCCGGCTGTTTAAGGGCCCTCGTCCTTGGGGCGATGTCGCGGATGGGGGAACAGGGTTTAAACACCCGCTGCGAATAGCGGGCCCCTGCTGCAAGTGAGGCTGAGGGTCAGAGTGCCAACTGGAAATCCGGCTAACTGCAAGGGCCCTCGGTCAGAAGGAAAAAAGGGAACGTTCATGGAAACACCCCAACCGAACCTTCTTCCATCTGCTAGAAGGTTAGACGACCGCGGCAGGCTGCGTCTGTTCAAATCTGCTCACATCCTACGAAGAATAGGAAATTGCAAAGATCAAAATAAACTCGACCGGAACTCACTCTACCAGCATCTAACCCGTGTGAGATATGTCAGTCTCCATCTCGCGGCCATTGCTCTCCTCATGTGTCCTTCTTACGCCGGCTCGCATGGGCCGGAGACCCAATCCTCTGCTCGTGATCTTGTTAAGGACATGGTCGCCAATGAAGTGACTGACCGGGCAGAGCAAAGTAACTGGATATACCGCGTCACCAAAGTAGTCGAGCAGCAGACTTTGAGCGAGCTGGAAGTTGAAACCAAAGATGGTCCGGTCTACCGTCTTCTCGCAATCAATGAAGCACCTCTGGATTCAGGGCAACGCGAGCAGGAGACTGCCCGCCTCAATCAGTTGATTCGCGAACCTAGCCAGCAGCTTGCGGTGAAGAAACAGTACGATGCGGACGAACGCCGGCTGGAGAACCTTGTGCGTTTGTTGCCGAGCGCCTTCGTCTATCAATACGACGGTTGGGACGGTCCCTATCAGCGACTCGACTTCCGCCCTGACCCGGCATTTGTCCCGCCTACGATGGAGTCCAAGGTTCTGCAGAGCATGGCTGGAACACTGCTGGCCGATCCCCAACAGAAACGCCTGGCGCACTTGAACGGGCGTTTGGTAGAGAACGTTAGCTTTGGCTTCGGACTTTTCGGGCGCGTCGCCAAAGGCGGCACCTTTGAGATTGAGCGCACCCAAGTCAGCTCGTCGCATTGGAAGACCGACCTCGTCGATATTCAGGTCGCGGGGCGAATGCTGCTGTTCAAGACAATCAGCAAGCAGCAACATGAGACACGGTCCGACTTTGAACCGGTGGCGAAGGACCTCGATCTGAGGCAGGCGGAACAGCTCCTACAGTCGCGGCCGGAGTATCAGGCGGTTGCGGTTCATCCTACATCACTTCATTAAGATATCGCGAGCTGTTCCAGCGGTACCGATCCACTCTGCACATTTGATGAGAAGGCGATTTCGAGGTGATAGGTGGAACACGGTTCTGGCCGTTTCCATGGGCCCCTTTGCATACTCGGCTGAAGCCTATACGTCCGCTGCGCTCCGCAGTCAAAACAATGTTGCGAGGGTATTTCCTCCCCGTTGCAACATATGGGCCAACCTACATTGGCGTGGGGACATAGTCTCAGTATTCGCATTAAGCTACCGAATGCTTTGGGCATGGTTGCAGTCAGAAGGCCTCCTGTTAAACGCGGCGGCCTGGTGTGTCCAAAGCCGCAAACCATCGTCGTTGAGGATGGCAGGTTGCGTCTGGTCAAGATTGACCATCTATAGATAGTGTGCAGGGATGCTTAGGACGGATGGCTCTTGCTCTCAGTAGCGAGCGTTTGCATTTCCAACTTTATCTCCTGTCGCCTTCGCTCGCGTTTCTCCAAGGCTTCTGTTTCCACTTCATCCTTGGGGCCGGCACTATAGTCTTCATCCATGCTCTTGAAAACCGACAGCTCTTTCAAGAGACCCAGCATCTGTTCAGACCCTTTACTGCTCATGCGGCCACCTCGTCTATTAAAGTCGCTTTGGTCGCTTCTGAAAGTCCAGAAGCGCTTGCAATCGTGCCACGCGTAACATCTGTAATGCGCGTCGTCGCTAATTGCGGGTGTAAATCTCCGACGGCAGTGGCTGAGGCAGCGGCCCCTTCCGAATGGCCTGCACAGCGTCAACGAAGGCCCAGATGATTGTAGCCAGCCACCCGTAAGCGATGTAGATTCCCCAGTGTTCCACTGATTCGACCTCTTTGTTTCACGAGTGCAGGGTACTGGTATGCTCATACTCAGAATTCCGTACCGAGGTACTACTTGGCTTGTCTCGCTTCACTATCACCACCGCTTCTGCCTAGGTGCGCTGAAAAAGATTCTGTACTGCCGCCACAAAAAAATGAACAAGACTATGATCGCGAATCCAGCCACTGTGATGCCGATCAACCTAGCATCCGCCTCAAAACCACGCGGATGCCGCAGGAATCGCAGTATGGAATGGCTGTACTTTGCGGCCAGAAATCCGATCGCTGCATACCGAAGAGCCCGGCCAGCGACCACTGCTGATACGAACCTCCCCTGCGGGTATCGAAGGGCACCCGCTCCGATGAAAAATGGCGAGGTAGGAAATGGCGGTGGGGCAATGCACGAAACGAACACAGCGGCGAATCCCCAGCGTTTAAGCAGGCCCTGGACCTGTCGCGAGCGTTTCTTCCCAATGCGCTTTTCCAGCCAGGACTCGCCCGCCCGGGCTGACATTCGATAGGTTATGTAAGCGCCGATTAACGAACCTGCCGTACTGGCTGCGGCATAGTACGGCCAAAGCTCGTAATTCTTGACTGCCAGGATCGCGGTAAGAGCATCCAAGCTGCCGAACGTGGGAATCACCGAACTGTCCACAATCCCCAGTATTACCAGCCCAACCCCTCCCAGACTGCGGAGAAGTTTCCAGCCAGGAATGGCGATGAAAAGCGAAATTATCAAACGGCCACCGTTTGGGAGTGCGATCTGAGCCTTGAACTTGGCGGCTGCAACCTATCACCTGCGCGCTCTCTAGGGTGCAGCCCCCCGCCTGGATCTAATCAACTCGATCTTTACATCGAAACGCTGATCGCGATGCCGACCCCTGGATATCTGGGGTTGTACATGTAGTACCCATCGTTTTCATAGACGATATAAACGTTGTCAGTTTGGTACCAGTTGTTTCCCCAATAGTCAGGCCACGGGTCAACCAGGCTAAACCAAAAGCCGTTGTACTGGAAGCGCGGGAACCCGCCAACAACCATATAAGGTTGGCTGTAGATCACGAACCCGTGGTCCGGGCCAAAGTAGCCGTTGTAACGATTCTCAGGAATACGGTAGCCGTGGTAGCCGCCGCGTTGCTGCCACGAGCGATGGTCGGACTGCCAGTTCTGTGATCGATGCCCCTGCCATGCGGCCTGCTGGGCATGCTGCTGCTGCTGGGAGTGTTGCGCCTGCTGGACGCCCTGCTGGGCATGCTGCTGCTGTTTCTGTTGGTTTTGCTGCTCGGCATGCTGCTGTTGTTTCTGTTGGTTCTGCTGTTGAGCATGCTGCTGCTGTTGTTTCTGTTGGTTTTGCTGTTGAGCATGCTCCTGCTGCTGCTGTTTCTGTTGGTTCTGCTGCTGGGCATGCTGCTGTGGCTGCTGCTGTTTCGGTTGGTTCTGCTGCTGGGCATGCTGCTGTGGCTGCTGCTGTTTCGGTTGGTTCTGCTGCTGGGCATGCTGCTGTGGCTGCTGCTGTTTCGGTTGGTTCTGCTGCTGGGCATGCTGTTGTGGCTGCTGCTGTTTCGGTTGTTGCTGGGTATGCTGCTGTGGCTGCTGTTGTTTCTGTTGCTGCTGGGCATGCTGTTGTGGCTGCTGCTGAGAGTGCTGCGGCTGAGCATGTTCTTGCTGCTGCTTCTGCTCTGGCTTGGCTTCCTCTTGTCCGTGCTGTGCAAAGGCAGGAACAATGGTTCCGAGAGACACAAAAAGGACTGCTGTTCCGAGAGCTGCAAATGCTTTCATGGGAATTACCTCAACTCCAGCGTAGGCGCAGGAGCGACGAATAGCTGTATCCTTTTGACCACCGCTTGTTGGGCGCAAGTTGGGCCGCCGTGGACTGACTCTGTCTCTGGGAAGACACCATCATCGGCACGGCGGTTGTGATGATGAGACCCTGGGATCCAGCAAAGAGGGCCCAGCGCACTGGACCCTTCTCTGGCGTATTTCCTGCGATGGTTAATGTTATCTGCGCTTCATCATCCAGCCGATCGCTATTCCAGCCGCAACGCCTACTGCGAGCGTCACCACAATTGTTTCAATCGGGTGTCGCTGTAAGCGCTTGGTTGTTTCATCAGAAAGCTCTTCAGCAGCGTCGCCAACTTGTTTTGTGACACGCCGCGCTGCTCCTAAGCCATCCTCAATTGCATCCGCAACGGCCGAGGTTGCCCGCGAAGCCTTGCGTGCCGTTTCGGCAATTTGCTCGCCGGTTCGTTCCGACACTGATTGCGCCATAATGCGTTGCCCTCTCTCGTTTCCACTTCGAGGTTGACTCGTTTATTCCCCGACGGCCTTTTCGACCTTGCCGACCCAGTTTTGAACTTTGCCGGCATTCTTTTCAGCTCTGCCCTCAGCTTCCAGGTCGGGGTTCTTGGTAAGCTCGCCGACTTTCTGCTTGATTGTTCCTTTGACTTCGTGGAGCTTGCCTGTGGTCTTATCGTCCGTGCTCGGTTTCATCATGAATTCCTCCTCTGTTCCGTGGTTAGGTTCCAATTGACGCTTACTGCTGGAGAGTCGCAGACCCAGGGGTTACGCCACTTTTTTGTCGCCAGGGATTTGCACCTGCACCAGTTCATCGAAGAGTGAGCGATAGTGGATCATCGCGGTTCGCAGGTCTTCGGTGCTGGCTTCGCCTTTGCCGAGCTGCAATGCGACGGCGTGCGCCGAACGATAGTTCTCCACTACTTGGGGATGGTCGACGGAAATGTCCGCCGCGCGCTGATCAAAATCAGCGACCGGATAGCCACGCGTTTGCATCAGCGAGCACACCAGTTCGTCGGCTTCCGTTACTGCACCTTTCGGATAATCGACAAAGCGGGATTGTACCGCCTGCCACTGGGCCAGGTAGCGTTCACGCTCCGCTGGGTCAAGATCGCGGATCTTCAGCATTTCAACCCGCGTTTCACGGTCTGTCAGCTTCGCCTCCGCTTTGCGTTCAGACCCATGTTGTTTAACCGCCCGGTCGTACTCCGGCCCGAAACGGTCGCGAAGTCCTGCCGTGGTCTTCTTGCGTTTTCGCATGTACAGTGCAATGGCAATCACGATTACCACAACCACTGCGACTGCGAGAGCAATCACTTTGGGATCCATTAGATTGAGATTCATCGAGAACTCCTTTACGCCTTACGTGTCGCGGAACCGTTAAGGTTCGGTTTGCAAGTTTCCTTGTGTGAAGTGGAGTCTTGTATCGTTGACTAGTATTCAACGATCAGGTTTCAAAAGCTGGTCAGAATTGCTCGCCCCGCCGCGCGCAGCGGGCAACCGGATCCAGGTTGGGCTGGTGGGGGAACATTTGTCTGAACGGCGCTAGCTCGTGGATCAAAGCTGCTGCCGCTTCCCGGACAGGACACAGCACAACACCAAAGCCGACGCAGAAGGCTGCCGAATGATTGTTGTGCCGCTAAAAGGCACGTTCTTCTGTGTCAAAGTAGCGCGTGCCGGCGATAGAACCAGGACTTTACGACCTGCACCACCAGGATGTAGGTCACGGCGAGAAACGCAATCGTACCGAGCAACGACAGTGGTAGCGGAGTAAACCGCAAGAGCCTTCCTACTACCGTATACGGCAGCACAGCGGCGATTCCCACGACCGCCAGCACGCTTAAAAACAACGGGCGGCTGGGATGGTTCTTCAGGGGATTGCCGGCCGTCCGGATCACAAAAACCACGAGCGTTTGAGTTGCCAGGGACTCCACGAACCATCCGGTGCGGAATAGCGGTGCGTTGGTCGAAGCATGGAACACCCAGAGCAGCACTGCGAAGGTGAGGAAGTCGTAAAGCGAACTGATCGGCCCGACGATCATCATGAACTGGCGAATGAAGCCGATCTGCCATCGCTTGGGCCGGTGCAGTAGAGCAGGATCAACCTTGTCGCCGGGGATGCTGATCTGCGAAATGTCATACAGGAAGTTGTTCAACAGAATTTGGGTCGGCAGCAGGGGCAGGAAGGGCAGGAACAGCGATGCCGCCGCCATGCTGAACATGTTGCCGAAGTTCGAGCTCGTTCCCATGATGATGTACTTCATAATGTTAGCGAAGGAGCGACGCCCCTCGTTCACCCCATCGTTCAACACTGCAAGGTCCTTTTCCAACAGGATGACCTTGGCAGCGTCTTTGGCTACGTCCACGCCATTCATTACGGAGATACCGACATCCGCAGTGTGCAGTGACGGAGCATCGTTGATGCCGTCACCGATGTACCCGACCACATGCCCCCGTGTTTTAAGAGCAAGGATGACCCGGTTTCTGTTCGGAGACATACGGGCGAAGATGGCGCCGTGCGCGGCCTGGTAAGCCAGAGCGGCATCGTCCGTCGTGTCGACCTCACTCCCGGTGAGAATGCGAGCTGCCGCCAGTCCAACGTCATGGGCAACCTTCTGTGTCACATACTGGTTGTCGCCAGTCATGATGACTACGGAAATCCCATTCTTCTTTAGAGCCTCGAGAACGGACTGGATCCCCTCCTTGGGGGGATCCAGGAACGCGGCAAACCCGACCAGCGTCATATTGTGCTCAGCCGCTAGAGTGTAGGCATTCTGTTTGTCCACCTTCCGCACTGCGACACCAAGAGTGCGGTAGCCGTCGGCACTCAGTTTCTTGAAGGTCTCTGCCGCGCTGGCCCGCTGGCTCTCGTCGAACGGCTGGGAAGCCTCACCGATGTTAACGGTTTGACAAATTGCGAAGATGCTCTCCGCCTCGCCCTTGGTGATGAGTAGATGTTCGTCACCGTGCCGTACCACGACGGAAAGGCGCTTGCGGCCGAAGTCGAAGGGGATCTCGTCCACCTTTTCATACTCCGCAATGGAAGGGTGCTCGTGCTTCAAGATCGCATCGTCAAGCGGGCTCTTGATGCCGGCTTCAAAGTAACTGTTCAAATAGATCATCCGCAGCACATTCTCTTCGTCCTTACCTTGGACGTCGACTTGCCGGTCGAGCACTATCTCCCCTTCCGTGAGCGTGCCGGTCTTATCGCTGCAGAGGATATCTATACTGCCGAAATCCTCGATGGCCGCCAGTTGCTTGACTAGGACTTTCTTCTTCGTCATGCGTCTAGCGCCCTGGGCCAGTGTGACCGTGATGATCATGGGCATCATCTCGGGGGTCATCCCCACGGCAAGTGCGACGGAGAAAAGGAAAGACTCCAGCAGCGGACGGTGAAGGATGATGTTTACCAGCAGGACGAAAAGCACAAGCAGCATGGTTACCCACGTGATCATCAGGCCGAAGTGGCGTATGCCACGACCGAACTCGGTCTCCGGAGGCCGCATGGCCAGGCGCTTGGCAATCTCCCCGAAGGCGGTATCTTTGCCTGTACAAATGACAACCGCGGTGCCAATCCCGGTTTGCACCGCGGTGCCGAGGAAAACGCTGTTGCCAGCGTCAGCCACCCCGTGTTTGCCCGCTGAAAGATCATCGGCGGACTTCTCGACGGGGAGCGACTCTCCGGTGAGCGCTGACTCGCGCACATGCAGGTCGGTTACCTTGAGCAACCGGCAGTCTGCCGGCACAAGGTCCCCAGCATTGAGTCGAATGATGTCTCCCGGAACCAGTTCTGCTACTGGCAGTTCTTGTTCCTTGCCATCACGAATGACAGCAGCAGTTGTGGCAACCTGTTTTTGGATCTTCTCAACGGCATGCCGGGCCTGGAATTCCATGAAGAAGTTCAACAGCAGGCTCAGCACAACGATAGAGATGATGATCAGTCCACCAACTGGGTCGCCGAGCACGAGAGATATGGCGCTGGCAATGAGTAGAATGATGACCAGGGGATTAGCAAATAAGCGGAGAAAACTGAATAGTGCGGCGAAGCGGGATTCCTGCACGAAGCTGTTGGCGCCATAAAGACGCAGCCGTTGTGTCGCTTCGGCAGAACTCAGACCTGCTGGGGATGTCTGCAACAGATGGAGCACGTCTTGTAGCGGCTGATCCCAAAAGCACCCTGCAATTGGGCCTTGTCTTCCCATAAGCGGCTCACTCCACGGGTTTGGGTATGGTCCTGACGCGTCCTCCGGCACCACGCCTTATCTCGCGTCGGCCGACTCGGGAATAGGAGAAAAGATGTGCTGAATTGGCCGACCTGATTCTACTCTTAGGATCTCCTTCGGCACAGCAGTCCCCCTCGCAAGGATGATGTCAAGCTGCTTGTGTAAATACGGAGGGGGTGCGGGTTTTCCATTCCAGGTTGAATCTCTGGAAGATGGAGTAGATGATGCGGTCCACGCTCTCGACATTCACAAAGCACACCATCGGCCGGGTGCGCCGCCGGACTTCTACGAAGCAGCGCTCGATCACATTGGTTGTCCTTAGCTTGCGCCACAGGTGGCGGGGAAAGGCGAAGAAGGCCAGCAACTCGGGCAGATCGCGTTCCAGGCGCCGCACCATGCTGCCGTAGTCTCGCCGCCAGCGGGCGCGGAAGCGACGAAAGGCGGCTTCGGCTTGCCCCCGGCCCGGGGCCAGGTAAATGGCCTGCGCCCCGGCCTTCACTTCCTCGTAGTCTGCCTTGCGTACTTTCTCCAGAATATTGCGCATCTTGTGCACCCAGCAACGCTGATGCCGCGCTCGGGGATACACCGTCGGAATCGCCGCCGCCAAGCCGGGACAGCCGTCGGTGATGATCAGGGCCAAGTGTTTGCCTTCCAGCCCGCGGCGGTACAGATCTTGCAGCAGCCCCTCCCAGTCCGCCTGACTTTCTCCCTGACTGCGCAGAAAGGCCAAAAAGGCCAAAATGACGAGTGCCACGCCGCACCCCATAGGCCACCAACATCTGTACCCGCTTGCGTCCCCCCGGACGCCGCACCCGCAAGCTCACCCCGTCCAGAAACAAATACACGTACTCGTCGCTCAGCCTGGCCTGGTGAAACTGGCGCACCGCCTCGTCCAGATCGCGGGTCAGCGTTGACACCGTCTGTGGGCTCACCACCTCGCCAGTCAGGGTGGCCACTACCCGTCCCACCTGCCGGGTCGAGATGCCGCGCAGAAAGGCTTCGCGGATCAGCATGGAGACTTCTTCGGCCCGCCGCTGAAACCGCTCCAAGCCCGCGGGCAGAAAACTTTTCTCCCGGGTGCGCGCGATGCGCAGCCGAATGGTCCCCAAGCGGGTCACGAAATCCCGCTCGTAGTAGCCATTGCGATAGACCCGGCGCTGGCCCAGCCGCCGTTCGTACCGCTGCGCGCCGGAAAAGCGGTCCCGCTGCCGCTCCGACTGCAGCTCGCAGAAGCGCTGCCAGGCCAGCTTGGTCTGGCCATACAGATCGCCCCAGAACGTCTCCTTCATCTCCGCCAGGAAGTGTTGGAAGTGCTCGCTGATCGGTGTTACCTTCGCCATGGGTGCAAGTCTCCTTTCTAGGGTGGCTTTAGCTTGCTAGGCCAAAGCCAACTTACGCCCTCTCGCTTTTTACACAATCAACGTTACGTCACCCCTCGCAAGTACCAGCCTTAATCAACTTCGCCGATTCATTTCAGAATAGCCTACGCAGTTTTTAGACCTTTTAGCTTTCCTTTCAACCTTGCGACAGTTTCCTTAGCCTGGCCTATGCGCTGTTGGACCTTGCCTACGTTCTTTTCGGCTTTCCCTTCAGCTTTCAACTGGCGGTCATTCGTAGCCTTTCCGACCTGCTCCTTGATGGTCCCCTTCACTTCGTGGAAGCTGCCCTTGATCCGGTCTTTCGTGCTGGTTTTCATATCTCTCCTTGGCCCTCGTAAAATTCGGATTACGGCTCTTCTGAGCCGCTTTGAGGGCTGTCACTTTTGTAATCTCGGGGCTTTTTGCGGTCTGAGCAGAATTGACCATATCTGGAGTGAGCCTCGGCTTCATCCCGAAACGGAAAAAGGCGCACGCAGGGAATCAATTGGGATTCCGGAAATCTGTTTGGAAATGCTCGCGCGTGTCCAGCGCAGATCGGTGTCGCTTGACGAATAGAAGCAAGGAGTGGGGTCTCGCCGCACCTGGTTGCGAACTCTCCGTCGGATGTTTCCGCAACGCCTATTGCTTCTCCCGCTTGCAGCCGGTCGCGTGCATCGATGTCCGTATCCGGCGAGACTTCGGGAATGGCCAGGCGACCGACCGGCCCCACAGAACCAAGGGAGTATGTGCGATTTTGAACAGCTTTTTGGGTACCCGGGTTCGATGATGAAAGTTGCGAGGAACCAAGGGACTGCGACGGGAATCTAGCGGTCGTTGGCACCGTTGGTCTCCGTCACGGAGGTGGTCACATGCATAAGTGGCTGAAAACGGGCTGCGGACTAGCGTCGCCATTGGTGGTGCGACTGATACACAGCCCCGTCGCCATTATGACGGCTATCATTCTGCTCGGATCGATGACACTCGCTCAATCTGCTCCCGGCAGCCGAGAAGTGTCGGCCGACGAGCTGGCACGGAGGGTGGTCGCCAACGAACTGAAATTCCAGGATGAGGATCATGCCCAGTGGGCGTACCGGCAAGAAAAAGAAGAAGCAGGCAAGAAACAGACCAAAAGAACCATTGAGACAAAAGATGGTGATCTCAGTCGACTCCTGGCTATTAACGACCACCCCCTCACCGCGAAACAACTGCAGAAAGAGAACCAGCGTATTCAAGAGCTGGTCAGCAATCCAACTGAGCAACGAAGGTTGCAGCGGGCGCGAAACACCGAGACAGAACAAGGGAGACGATTGTTCAAGATGCTGGCGGACGCATTTGTGTACAACTACGCGGGTCGTGAGGGAGACCTGATAAAGCTGAGCTTCAGGCCCAACCCAAATTTTCAGCCGCCGTCGTTGGAGGCCCGAGTTTTTCACGACATGGAAGGCGAATTGTGGGTCGATGGCCAACAAGAAAGACTTGCCGCAATGAATGGCCGTCTCACCGGGGACGTGAAATTTGGGGGCGGCCTGCTGGGACACTTGAACAAGGGGGGCCATTTCGAGGTTAGGCAGGAAGAAGTTGCAGCAGGCCATTGGGAAATGGCTGCCATGGCTGTGGACATGAAAGGAAAAGCTCTCTTCTTCAAGACAATCAACGTGCAGCAGACCGAAACCCGCAATGACTTCCAGCGCGTCGCCGATGACCTGACCCTTACTCAGGCCGCTGTCATTCTCAGCGGGCAGATCGTTGTAGCGGAGAACCGCTAAGAGAAACAAATGCCTGCCCACACGTTACATCCGGTTGCCCTTGGCTTCGTCTGCTCACATAAGGGCCAGACGGAATCGTGAAAACATCTGAAGTATTGCGGGCGAGGCAGGCCCCCTGTCTGATTTTGCTCCGGTTGATCGTTGTCACTGACAGCTTCATCGCCGGCATGATTCAATTTCTACGGTAGAGATGTCCAAGGTGTTTTCTCTCCGGATCGGAGAAGGGTAATGCAATTGCATCTGGAACCCGACGAGCTAAATCTACTTGCGAACATCTTGCTGGAGCGGGTGGGCACGGTATCAGCAGCTCAAGCCCCTTCGTCCGGCAGCGTCCAATCCGACAGGGGCGTAGGGCAAAGTCCCCGGTTCATTAACGATGTTTTGGACAAGGTCCTGGCCCGAGACCTGCGGCTCGATTCCGATGAACTTGAAGGGGTGGCTGACCTTCTGCGTGAGCAAAAGCGCACGCTAACCGAAGGCATCACTCTCCCGGAGAATGCCGCGCACAAGATTGAACTGCAGCAGAAGCTGGGACTGCTGGAGCGCCTATTAGAACGAGTGACCGAGGCCTGCGTCATGTTCTGATGGGGTTTTCACAACTTGCAGTGCAGGGAACCCGGCCAGACTTTTGGCGCCAAACGCAGCCGGCAACCGCAGCGACCGATCGCCGGCGTTAGGTTGAACCGCACCGCGGGGGCCCCGTCAGTTCTATCCGGCCTAGAATTTACGCAATAAGCTGTGCCGTGGGAGGTTTGCTATGAAGAGTACTGCCATGAAGCGTGCCAAACGCGCAGCGCGCAAGTCCACCCGGACCGCTCGCCAACCAGCCGGGGCCGCCAGCGCCGCTAACGCCATCCGCCAGATGGGCAATGCCTGGGCCTTGCACTGGAACGCAGGCGACTTGGACAAGGTTGCTGCCGCTTACGCTCCCGATGCCGTGTATCTTCCCCCGCATCACCGGGCCGTGCACGGACACGATGCGATTCGGGAGTACCTAAAGGGTCCGCTCAGCCATGGTGTAGCCGATCTCGCGTTTGATGTCACTTGTATCAAGCAGCATGGTGGCGTCGCCTGGGACGTGGGTACCTATCGCATGAGCGTGCCGCAAAATGACGGCAGTACGAAAGAGGACCACGGGAAATACCTGACCGTGTGGCAGCGTGTGGGAAAGAAATGGTTGATCGCGGCCGACGCCTGGTCGAGCGACCTGCCCCTGTCCCATTGAGAATCAATCCGGCATTGCTTGTTGTCACCGCGATGCGTGACGGCACAGCAGTCGGAGGCTAACGCCCCGCCAGCGGGTGGGCCAGTCCTATGGTGATCCCATCCCAGCAACGCCAGTCGTCAAGGCAGAGCATGTGGCGGCTCCGGCCGTTGCTGTTGCTGATCGGATTCACGGCGACCGTTGCCCAGATCTTGCTCATGCGGGAGCTACTGGTGGTCTTCTACGGCAACGAGATCTCTCTGGGACTCTTGCTTGCCAGTTGGTTGTTCTGGACGGGTATCGGTAGTAGCCTCTTCGGCCGGAAGACTGCATGGTTTGCTGATCCGCGCAAAACCATGGCCGGATTGCAGGCGCTCCTCGCTTTGGCGCTGCCCTTGACCATTGTGGCAGTGCGAAGTAGCAAAGGAATTTTTCTCAATGTTCCCGGCGAAATCCTGGGGCCGTGGCCGATGTTCCTTACTGCCCTTGTGGTCCTATGCCCGTTCTGCCTGTTCTCGGGAGGAATGTTTTCTGCGGGCAGCCGCCTGGTATGTCAGGAAACCGGGGCTTTGCCGGCGAGGGCTACGGGATCCGTCTATCTTCTGGAAGCATTCGGATCCGGCATCGGTGGCCTGCTCGCCAGCCTGATGCTGGTCCGCCATTACACCTCCTTCCAAATTGCATTTTGCCTCGGGTTATTGAACCTGCTAGCGGCCGCCAGCTTGATCTTTCATGGGCGTCTGTGGCGGAGGATCGCGTACGCAGCTATTGCCGCGGTCTTCGTCGCTGGGCTGTTTCCATTCGGCGCACCCTGGATGGAAACCCTTTCACTTAGGCGGCTCTGGCAGGGATTTCATCTCCTGACCAGCCAAAATTCGGCATACGGAAATCTTGCGGTAGTCGAAACGGACAGCAGCCGCACGCTTCTCGAAAACGGTCTCGTGCTATTTACTGTGCCTGACCCCCAGGCTGCTGAAGAATCCGTTCATTACGCTCTCCTGCAGCACCGCGCCCCGAGAACCGTGTTGTTGATCGGCGGGGGATTGAATGGGAGCGTCGCCGAAGCCCTCAAGCATCCCTTGATCGAGCGCATCGATGTGGTCGAACTGGATCCCAAAATCTTTGAGCTTGGGCAGAGTTACTTCACCGCCGAAATGGCCATGCTCCAGCACGAACCGCGTGTGCACCTGCACGCTATCGATGGCCGTTTATTTCTGAAGAGCACAGCAGAGACATTTGACGTTATCATCCTCAACCTGCCGGAGCCGCAGACCGCGCAATTGAACCGCTTCTTCACCGTCGAGTTCTTCCGTGAAGCCGCCGCGAAGTTGAATCCCGGCGGCATTTTCTCTTTCCAACTGCGAGCATCGGAGAACTACATCACGCCGACACTGGGGAGTTTCCTGCGGTGCATTAACCGGAGCTTGCTGGAGGTATTTCCCGAGGTCACTACAATTCCTGGAGACACCGCGCACTTCTTTGCCGCCACGCAAGCGGGCACTCTGACGGTTAGCGCCGATGACCTGCTGCAAAGGCTGAAGTCCCGCCACTTGCAGACCAGTTATGTGCGCGAGTATTACCTCCCATTCCGCATGGCGCCCGATCGCATGCTCGAAATGGCGGAACAGGTCCGGCCCCAGCCGGAAATTCCCGTCAATCGTGATTTTGCGCCGGTCGCCTACTACTTCGATATAGCGCTTTGGAGCACCCAGTTCAATGGCCGCTATCGTGAAGTCTTCACGGGCATGGAACGCATTCAGTTTCGCTGGATCCTATCGGGACTGACCACGCTAGTAGTGACCGGGATACTTATTTTGGCAGTGTGGGGGCCAAAGAAGCTTGACCGCGTGTCTGTGGCAGGCTGCGTCGGCGCCATGGGGTTCACGCTAATGGCCTTGGAGGTCCTGCTGCTACTGGGGTTCCAGGCGATCTACGGTTACGTCTATCAGCAACTGGCATTGCTGGTTGCGGCGGTGATGATGGGCATGGCGCTGGGCAGTTGGCTAGGATTGCGAGGCCTTGGCCGACGAGCCGGGGTCAATCGCACCAAGCTGCGAGTCCTGGCCACCGTCCAGGTGATCGCCGCCCTATCGCCTCTGTTCCTGTACGGATTCTTTCTGACCTGCGCGCGAACCAACAGCCGGACCGGACTCTTCCTGGTCGGGGAGGTTCTTTTTCCCGTAGTCGCCTTGCTCTGCGGGATGTTAGGCGGCTATCAATTCCCCTTGGCTAGCAACCTCTTCTTCTCGGACCGGAAAGATGCCTCCTCGCAGAACACCGGATTCTTGTATGCCGTCGATCTGCTGGGAGCGTGTATCGGTGCAGTTGTACTGAGCGCCTGTCTGGTACCGCTTTTCGGATTCCTGAAAGCCGCCCTGCTGATTCTGGTATTGAACCTGGCAACAGCCCTGCTGGCGTTCATGGCCGTCTCACGGGAGAAGATGCTTCCGGTGTGATGCTCTCCAGCGGCTTGCCTTCGCTGAACACCAACGCGGAAAACAGGAAGATGTCGGTATCGTCATCCTTCCACGCCGAAGCGGGCAGTCCTGCTTTCCTCGCAGTCTCTTCCAGAAAGGTCTTGCGGTCCCATCCCGCGTCAATGGGCACCTGCGGCAGCAGTACGCCTTCATGATCGCCCTTTTTCATGAGCAGGCCATGCTGGCCGACATGTATCTCCCGGACATCGAGCACGCGCCGGAAGGGAGACAGGACGGAAACCTCGTATTGCAACTCTGCCAACTCCGCCAGTACAACCGGAGGGAAGCGGGGATCTCGCAATGCCGCCAGTGCAGCAACCTCGCCCACCGTTTCGACCAGCGGCTGCATGGGGGATACATATCCAATGCACCCGCGGAGTTCTCCATTCTTGGTAATGGTTACGAAGGCACCGCGGTCCTGCTGCAGTGCCGGCGACCCGGCTGGCGGCTTATAGGCCTTGCGCTCATGCACTGCGATCTCCACCGACTTCCGCGCAACGCTCAGAAGTTCCTGTTTCTCTTTGGAGGTCAGGGTGAAGGGCCGAGCGGCGGAGTTGGTGGGCGCGGCCTTGTACAGCGCGAAAGCACTGTAGCCCACCACGCGCGAGCGATCGCCGGTCACGTCGCCCGTGTTGGCGTACTTTAGCAACTCGGCACGGTTCGCACCCAGGCGCTCGGCTGCGATCATGGCGGCTACGATCGGGCCGCCACCGCAGGCCTCCCACACCCGCGCCTGCAGGTTCCGCGAGAGGTTGAAATAGTCCCACACCTCGATAGCGTGCAGCGTGTTGTGGTCGATGGTCGATGCCTCGTCATAGGGATGATAATGCGAGAGATCGGAACTGGCGACGATGAGCGTGTCGGAGTCGTGGATCAACTTAGCCAGCGCCACGCCAAGGGCGCGACTTGCCTCGTAGCTCTGATCGCCCATGATGATGGGAACCAGTTGGAATTGGGCAATTGTCCGCTGTAAGAAGGGAAGCTGGACCTCCAGAGAATGTTCAGCCTGTTCTCCCGAACGGTTATGTCCGCGGCCCGATAAGCGGATCGAAAGGCTTTGCTTAACCAGCGCCGCCGCAAAGGCCTTGTCCACCGGGATTCTACCCAGGGGAGTGACGTATGCGCCTCCGTCGTAAACCGCGGAGAAGGGGAACGCCTCGTAGTGCGAGGGCGCGATGATCACTACGCGGTGAAATTTGCGGTCCTTGAGCAGCGCGTAGCTGTGGCCTGCGACGCCTCCCGAATATGGGTATCCGGCGTGGGGAGCAATCAACGCAATCAGCGGTTCCTTGATGGACGGAACCTGGGCTTTAGCCAGAAATCCATCCACCATCTTGCTCAATTCGTCGGGATTGGCCGGATAGAATGCTCCCGCCACCCCCGCTTGCCGCACTTTTTCTTGCGCGGTCCCGGCGGCGCTGGCCGCCAACAGGAACGCCGCAATCAGCGCCAGGAATATGCTCTTTGGGCGCGTCATCATGTTCAACTCCACACCCCCGGGATCGGATGCTGACACTTCGGGCACTTGCCTTTGTGCAGGTTCATCTGCTTGATGGTGAAACCCGCCCGTTCGATGACAAGGCTGTGGCATTTGGGACAATAGGTGTTCTCGGCGGGATGCCCCGGCACGTTGCCGATATACACATATTGCAGACCTTCCGCATCGGCCACCGCCTTGAGGCGCTCCAGTGTCGGCACCGGAGTCGGGGGCAGGTTCTTCAAAAGATAAAGCGGCATGAAGCGCGTGAAATGTATGGGGACATCAGGTCCCAACTCCGTCTTAATCCAACGCGACATATTGCGGATCTCGGCGTCGCGGTCGTTGAGAGTCGGCACCGTGAGATACACGATCTCCAGCCACTTCCCCTGTTTGCGAATGGTGATTAAGTTATCCAGGATCGGCTGAAGCTGACCGCGCACGACATCGCGGTAGTAATCTTGCGAGTAAGCTTTGAGATCAATCTTGATGGCATCCACACGCTGGCAAGTGCGCTTCAGGGGCGCCTGCTGGATGAAGCCGTTGGTCACGACGATGCTCTTCAGACCGGAGTCGCGTGCGGATTCGGCAGCGTCGGTGACGTACTCGTTGAAAATCGTGGGCTCGCTGTAGGTGAAGGCTACCGCGGCACACTGATTGTCTTTAGCTAACGTCGCCAGGTCTTTCGGAGGCAGGTATCTTGCGGGCAAGTCTTCCGGTCTGGCCTGCGAAATCTCCCAGTTCTGGCAGAACTTGCAGTTCACGTTGCAGCCCGCGGTGGCGACGGAAAACGCCTGCTTTCCCGGAAGAAAATGAAAGAAGGGCTTCTTCTCGATCGGATCGATGTGGGCGGCGACAACCCGCGAGTGCACCAGCGTGTAATAGGTCCCGCTCCGGTTCTCGCGGGCCCGGCAATAGCCGCGGTTGCGGTTCTCGACCACGCACTCGCGCGGACACAGTTTGCAGCGAACCATTTTGCCGGGCAGTTTCTCATAGAACCGCGCCTCGACCCGGAAGCGGGAATCGTCTTCCTCTGCCGCCGCCCACGCCCGCACGGGGATGGCAATGGAGTCACGGGCAAGGGCCATGACGCATGCCGCCGCGCATGGCAACGCCAGCATTTTGAGGAACAGTCGGCGGTCCGGCAACTCGCTGAGAAGGGCCGATGACCGGGGAATGGCTGGCGACGGCAGGGCATCGATGCGGGCTTCGCACCCCGAGAAAATGGGCAGCGTGAACGCGGCGGAAACCGCGAGGGGATTCCCTGGATGGGGCATGAAACACCTCCCCATTTAGTACTTCTAGCACCAGTCGCGAGGAGTTTTCAGTGATGTAACGCACGATGGATTGTGAACATGACAAGCCGCCATTGCCTCCACCTGTGGGCACTAGAACCGGAGTATTCAGGTCGAAGTCGTTGGCAGGAAATTTGCCCGGTATTGTCATCCGAGCTTGTTTTGCTTAAGTGAGGTTTTCTTAGCTGGCAAGAAAACACCTGCTCAAGCTTCGCTTGAACGGGGCACCGGAAGTGTCATAACCCGAGAGGTATAGCGTTTGCAGTTACTCACTTTCGGCGGATTGCTCGATTCGGCGAAGACGTTGGCTCAACTCCCTGGATTTTGCCCGAATCCAGTGCGCATCGGGACCATCCTGGGGCGTGCGGCAGGCCCTTCCCAGGGCCGGACCATCTTCCGGCTGCGAGACCAGGTGTAGGGCTTCCTCCATGGCGACGATCCTGTCTTCGATGCAGCGCAGTTCGTCGGCCAGCGTCACCACGTAAACCACGTCGCGCGCATGCTTATCGGTCAACAGTTTGGCCTCTACCAGGGCGGGCCGAATGACGGCGAAGGCCAAAGCTGGCAGGTGATTTGCCTTTGCAGTTGCCACGTTGCACCTCCGAGCAGCACAGCAAGGGACCCGGCTCGGAAACTAATTTGAAACACGCCGGGCGTTGGTCCCGGTGATCATCGACAACAGTCTCAACGCCGGTCGAAAGCTTGCCGTTAACGCGGCCCATGGTTCCCGCTGTGTCCACAGTCGCGCTGTCATTAGGAGTTGGGTCAGCATCCCCACTCGGCCTCTCCCGGTTTGGCAAAATAGCGACGCGAGTCATCTTCCATGCGACCGTCGGTTTCCAATTCGAGGAGGGCTAACCGTGCGGCCGCAACCAGACGATGGCGTTCGTCGGGCGGAACCGAGTTCCACGATGCACTTTCCTGTTCTGCTTCCGGCGATACGGCATCGCGATAATGATGGAACAATCTCGTAAACTGCTGAACGAAAACTTCCTGGGTTGACATATATTCTTGGGGCGCCTTTCTGCGCTCGATAGATTGGACATCGCCGCCCGTAAAGGTTGAATAAATCTTGCATAAAGAATTTGTAAGCCCGCTCAGGACCTGTTCAGCTTGTTGGGAGCAATCCGGCCTTAGCGCTGGGACCCTTGCTGGAACATCTGACAATGGTGCGATAGGCGGCCGGGGCCGCGAAATAGCGTAACCAGCATCGCACTCGATCACCTACTGCGGCGGGGCGAGGATCAGTCCTCGAGTCCGGCATCAACACGGCCGAGTGCCCCGAGTGCCCCGAACGGACCTCGGAGCGGCGGCAAATTCACACTCCATTCACATGAATCGCACGTCTCCTAATTGTCTGTACCCGCACTAACCCATAGACTAGGAAAACCAGAGCAGAGGAGTATGAGTTTGGCTGAGACCATCATTCAAGCCAGTGCGGTCGAGAAGTACTATCCCCAGGCCGACGGCAATCGCATCGAGGTAATTGCTCCCACGGACCTCAGCATCTCTCCGGGAAAGATCGTGGGCTTGCTTGGTCCATCGGGCTCGGGCAAATCGACCTTGCTGCGCATGCTGACCGGCCTGTCGAAACCGTCTTCAGGGCATGTGCTGTGGCACGGCAAAGCCATGGACGGGCACATTCCGAATGTCTCCATCGTCTTTCAGAGTTTCGCCCTCTTTCCCTGGCTCACCGTCTTGGAGAACGTGGAGGCTCCGCTCATCGCGCGAGGTGCAGGTGCAATCGAACGCCACAAGCGGGCGCTCAAAATGATCGATACCGTCGGTCTCGACGGATTCGAAACTGCTTACCCGAAAGAGCTGTCGGGCGGAATGAAGCAGCGCGTCGGCTTCGCGCGGGCGTTGGTGGTTGAGCCGGAAGTGCTGTTTATGGACGAGCCGTTCTCGGCGCTCGATGTTCTCACCGCCGAGAACCTTCGCTCCGAGTTGCTGGAGTTGTGGCTGAACAAGAAGATGCCGACCACCGCCATCTTCATTGTGACCCACAACATCGAGGAAGCCGTGCTGCTGGCGGACCGGGTGATCGTGCTCGGCCGAAACCCCGGGCGCATCCGTTCGGACTTCGAAATCGATATTCCGCAGTATCGCGACCGCAAGTCCCCGCGCTTTTTGGCCTATGTGGATTACATCTACAAGACATTGACGCGCCCAGAGGAGGGAGTGTCCGCACCCGGAAAGACCGCCGGGCAATTCGCCGATGGCCAGCCTCGTGTGCGCACCAAATTTCAAATGCTGCCCCACGCCCGTCCCGGGGGGATTGCCGGCTTCATGGAGTTGCTCGCCGACCGCAACGGTTCCGAAGACCTTTACAAACTGGCCGACGAGCTGGCGATGGACGTGGACGATCTTCTTCCCATTGTGGACGCCTCGGTCATGTTGGGTTTTGCAGAATTGCGGGAAGGCGATGTCACGATTACGCCCGAGGGCCGTGCCTTCGGAGAGGCTGACATCCAGACGCAGAAGGCCATCTTCCGCCAGGCGGCGCTTAAACACGTTGCCCTTCTGCGGCTGATCGAGAATACTTTGCACGCCAAGCGCGACCGCGCCATCGGCGAGGAGTTCTTCCGCGACATCCTCGACGAACATTTCAGCGCCGCTGAAGTGGAGCGCCAGTTCGGGACCGCTCTGAACTGGGGCCGGTACGCGGAGATCTTCGACTACGACTCCGAGTCCAAGCGGCTGTTCCACAATGAAGAGGCGGATACGGTTCCCTCGCCGGGGAATCACTGATGGCGCGCGCCACCTGGCAGCCGATCAGGATATTGGGCCAGGGCCCGTGGTCGTTGCTGCCCGCGCAGACCTGGTCGGTGCTGACCGACTTCGTCATCTTCGCCGCCGGGTTGTCGGTTTTCTACGTAATTCTGTTGCTGGGGCGCACCTGGCTTGGCCCCTTCAATCCTCACGTTGAGATTTCACGCGATCCCACCAAGCTACCAATGTACGCGGCTTACTCGCTGCTGCGGATCGCGGTGGCCTACGCTCTTTCGCTTGCGTTCACGCTGGTGTACGGCTACGTCGCGGCGTATAACCCGAAGGCCGAGCGGATCATGATTCCGCTGCTCGACATTCTGCAGTCGATTCCGGTGCTTAGTTTCTTACCGGGAGTGATGTTGGCCATGGTGTCATTGTTTCCCCATCATCAGATCGGGGTCGAGATGGGGGCGATCCTGCTGATCTTCACCGGGCAGGTGTGGAACATGGCGTTCAGCTTCTATTCCTCACTGAAGAGCATCCCGCGCGACATGCGCGAGGCTGCCAGGATTTACCGTTTCAACTGGTATCAGCGCTTCACCCAATTCGAACTGCCTTACGCGGCGATCGGCCTGGTGTGGAATTCGATGATGTCGGTGGCTGGCGGCTGGTTCTTCCTGATGGCCTGCGAGATGTTTGTGCTGGGCTCGCGCGACTTCCGTCTGCCCGGGCTGGGCTCGTATTTGCAAACCGCGGCCAGCGCGGGCGACACCCAAGCTATCTTCTGGGGCGTCGGCGTCATGATCGCGGTGATCGCGTTGCTCGACCAGATCGTGTGGCGTCCGGTCATCGCCTGGGCCGAGAAGTTCAAGATGGAACAGGTGGAAAGCGCTGACGTGCCGCACTCCTGGTTTCTCAATGTCGTCCAGGGCTCGCGAGGGCTGGTCCGACTGCGCAAACGCGTGATTAGACCTTTGCAAGAGCGGCTGACCATGCGCTTCGTCCGGCAGCATGGCAGCGCGGAAGATGCTCCGCCAGCGCCCTGGAAGGTATGGACCGGTCGCGCAATCGCGGTGATTGCGGTACTCGCTGTGTTGTATGCCGTGACCCGGGCCATCGCCATGCTGACCGGCTTGGATAGCTGGGAATATCGGGAACTACTGACGGGTGCTGGGGCGACGTTTCTTCGCGTGATTGCGGCGCTGGTGATTGGAGCGGCGTGGACGATTCCGGCGGGAGTGGCGATCGGCTTCAATCCCAAACTGGCACGCATTGCGCAGCCGCTGGCGCAAATCGCCGCGTCGGTTCCAGCGACCGCGCTCTTTCCCATCGTATTGCTGGTGCTGATCCGGATCGGCGGCGGCCTGGGGCTGGGATCGATCGTGCTGCTGCTGCTGGGAACGCAGTGGTACATCCTGTTCAACGTAATCGCCGGCGCCATGGCGATTCCCACCGACCTGAAGGAAGCCTCGGCCCTGTTCAAGTTCAATCGCGCGCAACGCTGGCGCAAGCTGATTCTGCCCGGCATCTTCCCTTATTTGATTACGGGTATGGTGACGGCTTCCGGCGGCGCATGGAATGCCAGCATCGTGGCCGAATACTTTCGGCTGAAGGACAAGACGTACACGACCGTCGGTTTGGGCGCGACCATCTCGCGCGCCAGTGATGCCGGTAATTTCGATCTACTACTGGCTTCCACCATCGTGATGGCGATTGTGGTGGTGACCGTGAACCGCCTGGTCTGGCGAAGAATGTATCGGCTCGCGGCTACGCGCTACACGCTGGAAACCTGAAAAACCATATTCTCATCTGATGGGGCCGGTTGCCGGTTGTCAGTGGTTCTTTTTGAAAGTCGAGAAAACGGTGAGCATCAGCATCTCCAGCGTAGGTCGCATCGCCATAGACCGCGCAGCCTCACCAGCACAATAGAGTTTTCCTCGCAGGACGCACCCTGTACGCTGAAGCATTTTCCTTGCAACTGATGATGGAGACATGGGTTTACAAATTAGGTAGCCCAAAATGGAATTACCGTAGCATCCCGATGACATTCTGTTCATCTCATTGGCAACGCTAGCGCCTGGCAGGTAGAATTCAAGCATCAAGTTCGCCATGAACATGAAAGAGATGGATGCTTGTCAGCCACCACAAGCATAATTCTAAGGCGACATTCCAGTATTGCCGAGGGGCCACGTTGAGCTCTCGAAGAATGACCACTTCATCACGATCGCTGGTAATCCGCGCAATTCGCAAGAGCATGGTCCTGCTGGTGTGGATGCTGCCCCTTTGCGGTTTTCTGTGGGCCTCCGCTGCCAGCGATGCTCGAACCTACTCGATCAATCTCTCGGTGATCGACGAAAAGAACCAGCCTGTTCCCGATGCGACGGTGGAGATGCGCTCCAGCGGCGCGCTCATAAGCACCTCCACCACTAGTGCCACGGGAAAAGTAACGCTCACGGTCAACGGCGCTGCAAGTTATTCGCTTCGCGTTCAAAAGAAGGGTTACCTGCCGAATGAAACCACGTTGGAGGTCAGCAACGCCGCTGAGGACGTTGACCTTGTCTTGAGTGAAGCGGCGCTGAGCGAGCAGAATGTCGAAGTCAAAGGCGAAGCCTCCAATCCGGTCACCGAAACCGCGGGCAGTCCGGCGACGCTGCCCACCGCGCAGGCCAAGAACAGCGCCGTGCGCCCCGCCACGCTAGCCGACGCGCTGCCTCTCATACCCGGCATCGTGCGCGCCAAGGACGGCAGCGTGCGCATTGCGGGCCTGGGGGAGAACCACAGCGCCTTGCTGGTCAACTCCGTCGATGTCACCGATCCCGCCACCGGCAGCTTCGGCCTCAGCGTACCCATTGATAGCGTGCAGACCGTGGAAGTGGCGGAGATGCCATACCTGGCGCAGTATGGGAAGTTCACCGCGGGTGTGGTTTCAGCCGAGACGCGTCGTGGTGGCGATAAATGGGACTACAGCTTGAACGATCCCTTTCCCGATTTCCGCATCCGCAGCGGACACCTGGAAGGACTCGCCGATGCCTCTCCGCGCTTTAATCTGAGCGGGCCTCTGGTCAAGGACAAGCTTTATTTCGTGGAGGGATTTCAGTATCTCTTCAACAATCAGGAAGTAATGACGCTGCCCTATCCGGAAAATCTCACCCGATCAAGCGCCTACAATTCGTTCACCCAGCTTGATGCCATTCTGTCTGCCAAGCAGACCGTGACCGCGACCTTCCATTTCGCGCCCCACAGTTTGCAATATGCCGGCCTTGACTACTTCAATCCCCAGCCGGTGACGCCAGATGCGAATTTCCACGAATCCACCGCCACGCTGACCCATCGCTGGCAGATCGGCGACGGCCTGCTGCAAAGCACACTCTCCGGTACCGGAGTTTCCAGCGCAGTCTCGCCCCAGGGCAACGCCAACATGGTGCTCACGCCGCTGGGCAATCAGGGAAATTATTTCAGCTACAACTCGCGCAGCGCCACCCGCTTTGCGTGGATGGAGCAGTGGACGCCGCGCACCTTGCACTTCCACGGCGATCACATTTTTCAGATCGGCTCTGTAATTGGACACAGTGAGAACGAGGGCCACTTCCTGGGCAACCCAGTGAGATTGCTGGATGCCAACCAGCGGCTCCTGCAGACCATTGATTATGTCGGCGGCAAGCCCTACAAGGTCGCCGATACGGAACCTGCGCTTTACGCGCAAGATCACTGGATACTGAATTCGCACCTGGCAGTTGATGTCGGGATTCGCCTGGAAGGCCAGACCATTACCTCTACCACACGCGCCGCGCCGCGCACCGGCTTGGTGTGGTCACCGGACAAGTCCGGCAAAACCGTGCTCCGCGGTGGCATCGGCATCTTTTATGACTCAGTGCCGCTGGATATCTATGCCTTCAACAGCTACCCCGATCAAGTCATCACCACTTACAACGCGCTGGGCCTGCCGGTCGGGCCGCCGGTCCGCTATCTCAACATCACCGGTCAGGCGGCAGAATCGAACTTCCCGTTCATCGATCGCAAGCTAAAGAGCGGGAACTTCGCTCCGTACAGCACTGCTTGGAACCTGGAATTGGAACGAACCGTAACGCGCTGGTTGCTGGTCCGCGCAAAGTATCTGCAAAGCCACGAGCAGGACATGATCACCCTGCAACCCGAGCTCATTCAGAACCAGCCCGCCTTCGTGCTGAACTCTTCTGGATGGGCGCAAACTCGGCAGGCTGAGTTCACCGCCCGCATGGGGTCCGCCTCGCCGCGTCAGTTCTTCTTCTCCTACGTGAGGCAGTATGCCTACGGTGACGTCAACGACGCCGGCTCCTACCTGGGAAATTTTCCTTCGCCGGTGATTCAGCCCAATCTGATCGCCAGCTTGCCCAGCGAAATACCTAATCGCTTCCTGCTCTGGGGAAGCTACGGTAAACTGCCGAAGAAAATCACCTTGTCCCCACACCTCGAGTACCGCAACGGATTTCCCTACCAGCCGACGAACGTATATCAGCAGTACGTGGCTGTGAACGGCCCGCAATACCGTTACCCGAATTACTTCTCGGCCGACATCCGCGTGTCCAAAGATGTGCAGGTGAATCCGCAGCACGCCGTGCGGCTCTCGCTGACGGTGCGCAACTTGACCAACCATTTCAATCCGCTGGAAGTGCATTCCAACTTCGCCGATCCCCTGTACGGAACGTTTTTCGGCAACTACGACCGCAAGTTCCTGTTCGATTTCGACTTCTTGTACTGAGGCCCGGAGCTTCGCGCCGCGCCGCCTTCGTCACCGGGCGCTGTGATCTGCATCACTGCGACGAGGTTGCACCAAAATAAATACTCCTTCCCTATCGGCGGCAGGTGTGTGGACAACAAAGGCTTCTAGGACTATCTTGGTCACAATTTATTGCGTGAGGATCGGCACCCAAGGGCATGGCCGTCCGTACGGTCCGTACGGTCCGTGGGGCCCTGGAATTGCCGGCACTTGCAGTCATCATTTTGCTGGCGAGCAAAAGTGTCCAAGCAGTTCACATGATCAGCAACAGTTGACAGGAAGCTGACAACTCCATGACAAGCTCACTGTCGCATCCCCGTAGGCTCGGATTGAGATCGAGTTCTGAGCAGCACGGGGGACAGTATGCAGTTCCTGAAGACATCGCGGTGCGTCGCGATGTCCACATTGCTATTGCTGGCTGGGCGCTGCGCTTATGCGCAGGTGGATCGCCCGGGCACAGCGGCACAAAAGGGAAGCGTGAGTAAACAAGCTGCGGTGACGGCGGTGGCGGGCGAAAGCTGGCTCACCCATCTGAATCGGCAGTTCGACGAAACCAGCATGGGCAAGACGTGGCGTTTAGGTCCGCCTGCACCGTCTGCCGAGGAGACAACGGCCCAAGGGCAAGCTGGCTGGCCGTTCGCAGCGGCATCGCAGACTTTGACGCTGCACGGTTCCGACCTGTATCGCATGAATTGCCAGGGCTGCCATGGCGAATCCGGCGAAGGCGCCCCGCCGGAAATTAACTCGGTGATTAACCCGGTGCGGGCAACCTCGGTCGAGCTGGTCATGGCACGAATGAAGGCGGCTGGCATGGAAATCGGCCGGGCGGACGCCGTCAAGCTGGCGCAGCAGTCCAAAACGGCGTTGTTGCAGCGACTCCATAATGGCGGCGAGAACATGCCGCCGTTTCCTCACCTGAACGAATCTGAGGTTAATTCGCTTCTTGCCTATCTGAAACAGCTGGCCGCCGTTCCCGGCGCAGAGAGGGAGCAGCTGGCAGTGAAGGAATCGCGCATCCGCGTGGGCGAGCATATTGTGAAATCCACTTGTCACACTTGTCACGCCGCAACCGGGCCCGACCCTGGTCCCCAACAGATTTGGAATGGAGCGATTCCACCGCTGAGTACGCTCACAATGCGCAAGAGCCGGCCGGAGTTCATCCGGAAAGTTACTCGCGGAGCTCCGGTCCTGATGGGCGCGTCGCCCATGCTCTACCGCGGCCGAATGCCGGTTTTTTATTACTTAAGTGAGGACGAAGCGGCGGATGTGTATCTGTACCTGACGCGCTATCCGCCTTCGGAATCGGCCGGTCTCGACACCATCGCCGCGCTTACGCAAGCAGAATCGACAGGCGGAGGAACGCCTCCCGTGAGTGGCGGCGCGTCGTCGGTTCCCCAGATACCGGAAGTTCAGCAACCAAGCAGAGATACCGACCGGCGAACCGTGCTTGTGCTGACCGGGGTTGCGTCCTTTGTGGTGCTGCTCTTGGCAGGCGGGCTGGGATTCACGATCCATGAGCTTCAAAGGCTGTCGGCGGCAAAACCATTGCGCAGCCTGACCGTGAAAACAAAACCTAAAGGGAGGACTGAAGATGCAACGGCGATCTTACAACGCGTTTCGTAAGACGAGTCTCTTTCTGATGTCGATGGTGCTGGTGGTGGTGTTTTCGAGCACCAGCTACGCCATCCCCGCTTTTTCACGCATGTATGGCACCAGTTGCAGCACCTGTCACGTTGACTTTCCCAAGTTGAACGACTTCGGAAAAGCCTTCAAGGACGCAGGCTTCAAGTTCCCCAAAGACGACGAGTCGATGATCAAGATTCCGCCGGTGATGCTGGGCGCGCCGGCCAACGCGGAGCTGTGGCCCAAGGCCGTCTGGCCGGGCGTCATACCGGGTCTCCCGCCCATCGGCCTGCGCTATAACCAATATTTTCAATACACCGGGACCAGCAGCTCGAAGTTCAATCAGTTGCTGCCGCCAGGAACGGTGGCGCCGTTTGTTCCTACCACGGACTTCCAGACGGGGCTATTCAGCATCTTCACGGCCGGCAATTTCGGCAGTGACATGGCATTTTGGGTGGACGACGACATTAGTGTCAGCGGCGCCAACGCCAACGGCGGACTGGGCGATGCCTATCTCAAGTTCGTCAATGTCGGCCGCTTTCTGAAACTGCCCCAGAACTTGCTGAGTCTGCGCGTTGGCCAGTTTGAATTGGAACTGCCGTTCACCCAAGCCCGCAGCATTTGGATTAGTCCCTACGACATCTACACCCAGGCCAATATCGGGGCCATGAATCCGGCCTTTCCGCAGCAGTTCGTCAATAACCAATTCACCATAGCGGATGCGGGCAAGGGTGTCGAGTTGAGCGGAGGGCTGCACACCAGTGGGTATTACTACTCGATTGCCTTCATCGACCAGAACAGCAGTGGAGTTGGGCAGGACTCGAACCCGGGCAGCCCTTATGTTCCCCAGGCCTTTGGCAGCAACAATGGCGGGCTGGGGGTGGCCTCGGATGCCAATTTCAAGGACCTCTACGCCTCGTTTAGCTACCGCTTCAACCTGGAGCGCGACAAGGAAAGCCGTAGCGCCATCCAGGCGGCTGGCCCTACCGGACCGCGCGATCACACGTATTTGAATCTCGGCAGCTATTACTTCTATGGACGCTCGGTGCAGCGGCTATCGGGGGCCACCGCCGATGGCGTGCCGACCGTCATCACCGCGCGCGAGCCGTTTTACCGGGTCGGTGGCAACATGACTTTCAACTACCGCTGCTGCCTGCAGTTCAATGCCCTGTACATGTACGGGCACGACTCCAACCTGCTGCCGATCGACGCCAATGGCGTGCCGATTGGTTTGCCGGTGGGCACTATGCCGCTGCCCGTCGGATTTATTTCCGGCCGGGCGGCCACATTTAGCGGCGGCTTCGCCGACGTCGAATGGCTCGCTTATCCCTGGATGATGGTCCTGATGCGCTATGACGCCGTAAACTCCAATTCCGACTACGTGAACGGCCTGACGGCTGGAGGGTTTACCGGCTCTCCCTTCAATGGGGCAGCCAGTGTAACCCGGAACCGGATTACTCCGGGGGTGCAGTTCCTGATGCACGCCAACATCAAGGCATCGTTTGAGTACCAGTTCCGTCCGTCGCAGTCAGTCGTGTTCGCGACAAATCCCGTCACCGGTCTCCCGGTGGCTCTCAACCCGTTCCACACCAATACGGCAGTCGCAGGTTTAGAATTCGTGTATTAAAAGGTGAGGAAACACAACCAACGAAAGGAATCTTCATGATGCGCAGTCTTCTCGTAACCGTTCTACTGGTGACGACCGTCGCAGCTACCGCGGTCGCCGGCACCATCGAAGGCAAAGTGTCGCCCGGAAAGTCCGTCGTCTATGTGGACACCATCCAGGGCGAAACATTTCCTGCACCCTCGCAAAAGCCGGTCATGGACCAAAAGGGCTTGATGTTCAATCCGCATGTCATGGTCGTTCAGGCGGGGACCACGGTCGAGTTCTTGAATAGCGACAACGTGCAACACAACGTCTTCTGGCCATCCATCAGCGGCAACAAGAAACTAGGGCATAACCTCGGGACCTGGCCCAAGGGCGATAAGCGTCCTTTCAAGTTCGATAATCCCGGCGTGGTGTCGCTGCTGTGCAACGTACACCCGGAGATGGCCGGCTACATCGTTGTCAGCCCCACGCCGTACTTCGCCGAGACTGACGCCAGCGGAAACTACAAAATCGAGAACGTTCCCGATGGCAAGTACAACGTGGTCGCCTGGCACGAAGGTACCAAGCAGCAGAGTAAGTCGGTTGACGTTGCCGGCACCGGCAAGGCCGACTTTACCCTCTCGAAGTAAACGCTACGAAGGGCGGGCAGGGCCTGCCCTTCTTCCAATCACGGCCGCTCGCACCTCGTCTCCATAGGGAGCTGATGCAAATTCGGTTTGCTAACAAGAAGGTCGATCGGGAATGGCTGAACACCAATTTCCCCTGCATGATGGCGTGTCCCGCGCACACTAATGCCGGCCGTTATGTGACTCTGATCGCGGAGGGACGCTTCGAAGAGGCGTATCGGATTGCGCGCGATCCGAATCCCATGGCCAGCATCTGCGGACGCGTCTGCGCACACCCCTGCGAGACCGCCTGCCGTCGCGGCCAGATCGACCGCCCGATTTCCATTCGCGCCCTGAAGCGGTTCCTGACCGAGCGGCACGGTCCCGAGTCGCGTCACCCGGTTGCGCCCAGTACGCGTCCGGCCGGCAAACTTCCCTTCAAGGTGGCGGTGATCGGCGGCGGTCCGGTCGGCCTCTCAGCCGCGCACGATCTCGCCTTGATGGGCTACTCGGTAACCATCTTCGAAGCGTCGCCCGTCGCCGGCGGAATGTTGTACCTCGGCATCCCGGAGTATCGTCTGCCGCGAAGTGTGGTGGAGGCGCAGGTACGCGAGATCCTGGAGACGGGCGACATCACGCTGCGCCTGAACGCCGCTGCCGGACGCGACTTCACGGTGGGCGAGCTGAGACGCCAGGGCTTCGATGCTGTCTTGATCGCAGTTGGCGCGCATCGCAGCCGCGATCTCTCGATTCCCGGCGTTGATCTGGATGGCGTGCATCGCGGTATTGAATTTCTGCTCAACGTCAATCTCGGCTACAAGTTCACCATCGGGAAGAAAGTTATCGTCATCGGCGGCGGCAACGTTGCTATGGACGTCGCGCGCTCGGCTGCGCGCGAAGTGCTGCGCCAGCATGATTCGCCGGGCGAGATCACGCCCTCGGAAGAGAATGTGCAAACCGTCGCCACTCACGAGATGGTGGACATCTCGCTGTCGGCGTTGCGCATGGGCGCTCGCGAGGTCGGCCTCGTCTGCCTGGAGCAGCGCCACGAAATGCCTGCCGCGTTGGAGGAAATCGAAGAGGCGGAGACCGAAGGCATCGTCATGCATCCGGGTTTTGGGCCAAAGCGGGTGCTCGGACGCGACGGCAAAGTCGTTGGCCTGGAATGCCTGAAGACGAAGTATGTCTTCGACGAGAACCGCCGATTCAATCCCGCCTTCTACGACAACAGCGATACCCAGTTTGAGTGCGACACCATCATTCTTTCCATCGGGCAGGCGCCCAACTTGGAGTTTCTGCGGGCCGAGGATGGCGTGCTGGTCTCGCCTCGCGGCCTCATCAACGTAAATCGCGACAACTTGATGACCTCGGCCCCCGGCGTGTTCGCCGGCGGTGATTGCGCATTCGGACCGCGCCTCATCATTGACAGCGTGGGCGACGGGAAGCGC
The DNA here is from genome assembly GCA_963737435.1 of uncultured Acidobacteriaceae bacterium. Lineage (GTDB taxonomy): Bacteria > Acidobacteriota > Terriglobia > Terriglobales > Acidobacteriaceae > Bog-257. Next base: position 85,059 of record CAVTSI010000008.1, read on the forward strand.
GCGGCGGTGGGCATTGATGAGTACCTTCGCGGGACCAAGCATCCCGAACCGCAGATCGAAGTGCAAGTCCTGGACCGCTGGCAGATGGCAGTGGATTACATGAATATCCACCGTCAGGGCATTCCCATGTTGCCGCTCGATCGCCGCACCGGCATGACCGAGGTCGAACTGGTTTACAGCGAACAGGAAGCGATGGCTGAGGCGCAACGCTGCCTGAAGTGCTACGTCAACACCATTCTCGAAGGCAACGAACACGACGGCACCGACTGCGTGCTGTGCGGCGGCTGCGTGGATGTCTGTCCTGAGAATTGCCTGGAGTTGGTGCCGCTGGACCGGATTCAGTTCGAACCGGACAGCATTGATGCCATCGCCAATCACCCCGAGTGGTTCAGCTTCGAGTTGGAAAATATACAGCCGGCGGAATTAGGCAGCATTACCGGAACTGCGATGTTGAAGGACGAGACCCGCTGCATCCGCTGCGGTCTGTGCGCGCTGCGCTGTCCCGCCAACACCATCACCATGGAGTCTTATAACTTTGTGCCGACCGAGCCGACCGGGCTCATCACCATTCAAAGCTTTGATGGACCCAAGCCGGCTCCGGCGCCGACGGCGGCGAAATGATGAGATTGGGGACCTATGCCTGAGGAACCAAAACTACCGGCAGTACCGGACAGTCCCGACGAGATGAGCCGGCGGCAGTTTTTCGTCAAGGTCGGAGTTGGCTCGGTGGCGGTGGCCGCACTGGGTACGGTTGCTTTCTCGTATGAGTACTTGTCGCCGAACGTGCTCTACGAACCGTCGCCGATTGTGGATGCGGGAAAGCCCGACCATTATCCTCCGGACTCGGTTACGCTTGATCCGGCGACAGCGATCTACGTGGTGCGCACGGCGGAGGGATTCTTCGCGCTCTCGGCCATCTGCACTCACCTGGGTTGCATGACGGCCTATAAGCCGGACCTCGGCATCATCGCGTGCCCCTGCCACGGCAGCAAGTTCAACAAGGACGGCGTGAAGATCGCCGGCCCAGCGCCCAGGCCGCTTCCCTGGCTGCGCATGTGGCTGAGCGACGATGGCAACTTGATGGTTGACCGCTCCAACGCTGTCGCCATCAAGCAACTGGTGAGGGTCTAGCCGTGGCCAACACCCTCGATCGCCTCGCTGACCAGGTTCGCGAGAACCGTATATGGCGCTCCATCTTTCGCAGCGGCACCGGTCAGAGCAACCTGCACCGCGCGTTAACTGTGCAGCAAAACGTCTTCCTGCACTTGTTCTCGGTCAAGGCGCGGAAGCGCACGCTGGAGTTCCGTGCGACATGGTATTTGGGTGCGCTCACCTTCGGGACATTCCTTATTCTCGTGATCACCGGCATTCTGCTGATGCTGTATTACCATCCCTCGGTCCCGCAGGCCTATGCCGATATGAAAGACCTGCAGTTCGTGGTCTCGTCAGGCGTGTTCTTGCGCAACCTGCATCGCTGGTCGGCCCACGCCATGGTGTTCCTGGTGTTCGCGCACATGTTTAAGGTGTTCTATCGCGGGGCCTATCGGCCGCCGCGCGAGTTCAACTGGGTCATTGGCGTGGTGCTGCTTCTGGTGTCACTGCTGCTGAGTTATACGGGCTACCTGTTGCCCTGGGACCAACTGGCTTTCTGGGCGGTGACGGTCGGCAGCAACATTGCTTCGGCGGTGCCGGTGATGGGCGCAAGGATCCGCTTCCTGATGCTGGGAGGAACGGCTGTGAACGCCAACGCTCTGCTGCGTTTCTACGTTCTGCACTGCGTAATTCTTCCTTTGGCGGCGATGGTGTTGATCGCCATCCATTTCTGGCGGATTCGCAAGGACGGCGGAATTTATCCCGGTGAATCTCCGGCGGAAGGAGACGCGAAATGAGCGATCCCAAAGATTTCGTTGCCGTCGTTGACTCCGATGTGCGTAAGACACCCCGCCGCATAGCCTTCATCACCAAGCGAACCTCGCCACAAGTTCACGTAAAGGATGAAGATCGGGTGATGACCTACCCCGAAGTCTTCTTCCGCACCGCAGTCGCTATCGAAGTACTCGCGATCATATTGGTCATCATTTCGCTGCGTTGGAACGCGCCACTCGAAGGGCTGGCCGATCCCATGCACACGCCCAATCCGGCGAAGGCGCCCTGGTACTTCCTCGGTTTGCAGGAATTGCTGCACTACTTCCCGCCGGTGGTGGCAGGCGTTCTCATACCTGGCCTCGTTGTGATGGCACTCATCGTGATTCCGTATTTTAACATCAATGTCGAAGCCAAGGGCTTGTGGTTGCGCGACAAAGCCAGGCGTTTGCGGATTTTCGGCATTGTGGTTGTCCTGTTCTGTATTTTCCTGGCGGTTTTCGATGTCTGGGTGGCACTGGTTCCGACCCTCATCGTCGCCGCATTCATGGTGCTGGCCGCGCAGACTTCTCCCCAAACAACGCGAGGATTCCGCGGCTGGTTGGCCAGTAAACCGCTGTCGTTCTGGATCATGACATGGTTCCTGTTCGAACTGGTTGTGCTGACTGCCATCGGCACTTTCTTCCGCGGCCCGGGATGGTCGTGGGTTTGGCCATGGAGGACTTAGGCTGTCATGAAGAATACCCTTCACGCCTTGTGGCAGTTCTTCTTCGGCGACAGCGCTCGCGCCTTCGGTTCGGCAAGCGTCATCTTACTTGCGCTGCTGGCCATCGCGCCCGCCAAAAACCACTTCAGCGAGTGGCGTCATTATCAGAAGCAATACTTACATCTCATCCGCGGACGCGCCGATGCTGTCACCCTCGAACGCCACTTCCAAGGCGGCATCCAGCAGATCTGGATACCCGAGCAGCAGGTGACCGACCGTTGCACCACCTGCCATCTCGGGATGAAAGAAGCCAGCCTCGCGGATGTCAATTCCGTCGCATTTCGTAAGCACCCGGTCATTCCGCACAAATTGACAGAGTTCGGCTGCACGACCTGCCATCGCGGACAAGGGGCTGCGACCACGGTGGAGGAGGCGCATAGCGCCACGGAACAATGGGAGCAGCCGCTGCTGCACGCTAAGTACATCGAAGCCGGCTGCGGGCAATGCCATCTGGAAAATCAAACCGGAACGCCATTCCTCAACCAGGGACGGCAACTCATCGTCAGCTACGGCTGCACCCACTGCCACACCATCAAGCTGGGAGATGGGACTTACCTCACCCCAGACGACGATCCGCCTTCGCTGAAGCACATTGCAGACAAAACCACGCGCGAGTGGGTCTATGCCTGGATCAAAGACCCCCAAGCCTATGCCGGCACGGCAACCATGCCGAACTACCACTTGAGCGATGACGATGCCCGCGACGTCTCCGCATTCATCCTTGCGCAGAGCACACCGCTCGAGCCGCCGCTTCAGCCGCTAAAAGCTGACACGAAAACATCAGCCGATCCGGCCGCAGGCACCTCGCTGTACGGTCAATCCTTCTGCGCGTCGTGCCATGCCATGCAGAACGCCGCCGGCATGATGGTCGGAGGCAATGTCGGGCCTGAGCTGACGGGTATCGGCACGAAGGCGAAACCGGAGTGGCTGCAGGATTGGGTGGCCAACCCCAATCACTACGATCCGGGCACGATGATGCCGCACTATCGCTTCGATGCTGCCCAGGTGGCTACACTTACCGGATTCCTGGAGTCGAAGACGGAGCCCGACTTCGTCGCCAATGTGCATCTCGATCCTGCCACGCCGGAGCAAATCGAACACGGCAAACGCTTGGTAGTGGAGAATGGCTGCGCCGGTTGCCACGAGATCAACGGCATCAAGAAGCCCGAAAACTTTGCGCCCGAGCTGAGCCGTATCGGCAGCAAACCGCTCAACCAACTGATTTTCGTCGAAGGTGTCGAGCACAGCCTGCCCGGGTACGTGGCTGGGAAAGTGCGCAATCCGCGCGCTTTCGGGCCGTCGCTGAAGATGCCGCAGTTCAAGTTCACGTCGCAGCAGATCGATGCCATCACCACAGCGCTGCTGGCGCTGACCGACCGGGCACAGAGCCAGCCACCAACGATGCGGATTGCCTCGGTGCAGCAGACCAAGTATCAGCCCGCGGGAAATGCCGGACAGCTCATGCGCGACCTGCGATGCTTCACCTGTCACATGATCAACGGTCACGGTGGGGACATGGCTCCCGACCTCACCTGGGAGGGGACCGCGGTGCAGCGCGACTGGCTGACGCAGTTCCTGAAGAACCCGGAAACGCTGCGTCCGGCGCTGATCCGGCGCATGCCCAAGTTCAACCTCACCGACGCGGAGATCAATACTCTGGCTGATTACATGATGACCGTATATCAGACGCCGGAATTCGACCGCGATTCGCTGCCTGTGTCACAGTTCAATCCCGCGCTGGTGGAACAGGGGCGGCAGCTTTTCTATTCCAAGTTTGCCTGCCAGTCCTGCCACATTGCCGATTACAAGAACGACAAAGGCTATATTGGCCCGGCGTTGGCTGCGACCGGAGAACGGTTTAACGCAGCCTGGGTCTATCACTGGCTGAAAGACCCGCAGGCGCTACGTCCGGGGACCATCGAGCCCAACCAGCACATGACCGACGACGAAGCGCGCTCGTTGACTGCGTTCCTGATGTCGCTCAAGTCTGGCGGCGCGCAGGAGGCGTTGAAGAAATGAAGCCTGTACTCATCGCTGTTTGTGCAATCACGCTGCTGATGCCTGGATGCTCGCGCAAGAGCAACAAGCCTGCGCCGCTGCAATCCACCGCCGCCGGAACGGCGATCGTCGAGTCCAGCGGCGGCAAGCAGATTGGTTATGCCGGAATGCTGCTCGATCAACCAGTCGTAGTGCAGGTGAACGACGCCTCGGGAAGTGCTGTCACCGGTGCTGCAGTGTATTTCAGCGGGCCGACAGGCGTGAGTTTTACGCCGGTCGCAGCGCTGACCGATTCCAGCGGACAGGTCACCAGCGCTGTCCAACTCGGCGAGCAGGCTGGCCGGTACAAGCTGATTGCCAGTACGCACGATGCGTCGGGAAAGAACATCGACCTCACCATTGATGAGATCGCGCTGGGTTACCAGCAGACGGTAGGAGCGCAGCTCAATGCGCAATACTGCGTCCGCTGCCACGACCCGGAGTCCACGCCGCTGCGGGTCTCCAACATGGACAACCTCTCGGTCAAGCCGGTTCCGTTCACCGAAGGCGACACTCTCAACAAAATGAGCGATGCCGACCTGGTCGCCATCATCAGCCACGGCGGTCTCGCCTTGAACAAATCACCGCAGATGCCGCCCTGGGGATACACGCTTTCCAAGAGCGACATCGCTGCGCTGGTGTCGTACATTCGCGCGGTGGCCGATCCACCGTATGAAGCCGGCGGACTGGTGTATGCCCAAAAGTGAGCCGGAGTTGACCCCACCCTTGTCAGGTAAGAAACTGCTGCAATGAAGTTTGCAAAAGGCATCGCGGTCCTGAGTGTTGTGCTGGCGACGATGTCGTCCTTGCCCGCGCAAGTTATGACTCCGATGGAGTTGTCCGATCCGAAAACGCAGCAACTGCAGCAGCGGCACCTAAAGACCTTGATGGCGATCGGCACCGAGATCGAAGCGCACAAATTTCCCTATCCTTTCTATTTCAGCCGGGTTCTCGATGTCGATCTAGCCAAGATGCAGCTGGCCGATCAGCGCTCCATCCGCTTCGATATTTACAAGGGCCAGACGGTGCTGGAAATTACGGGCAACTACTATGCCGCCTATTCGGCCGACCGCATGGACTCTTACGAGCGGCTGAAAGAGACTTTTCAGAGCGTTGTCATGCCGATGCTACAAGTGGAGGTGCCGCACTTTCCGGATGATTCGGAATTTTCCGCGTTTGCGGTCGAGGTTTCCCATCACGTGCGGCAAAAGGTGATGGGCGTCAGCTCGGAACACCCGGAGAACGTCACCGTCATCATTCCGGTCCCGGTTGCCCAGAAGCTTGTGGATGCCAAGACCGACGATCAGAAGCAGGCGGCGGTCCTGGAAGCGAAGGTGTTCCTGAACGGAGAGCCTTACTCATTGTGGTTGCAGGAGGGCGCACCCTCGGAGGAATGGAAGGAAAGGTTCGCGCCTCTGCCCGCGACGAAGCAGCCCGTCGAGACGGCAAGCCCCACGCCCAGTCCGGCCGCATCGGCCGGTCCTTCCGTCTCTGCCAACCTGATGAAGGCTTCACCGACGCCAATGCGTATATTCACTCCAGAGGCTCTGGCGAAATTGCAACATCTAAATGATGACGCCATCACGCGCATGACCAAGGACCTCAACCAGGAAGCGCACTTCCTGCCGTATGCCGCTCCCACCTTCATCGGTTTCCGTCAGGGTGCTTACTTGCAGCTATCTATTACGACCAACCTGAATGCGGCCGCCGGGACCTCTCGCTACAAACTGGCGGCCCTGGCCTTCGATGAGCATATTTCCCATCTGGTGCGACCGGTGTTGAACTATTTTCCGCAAGATCCGGATTTCGATGGCATTGATTTCAGCAGCATGATCCACGTCGCCGATGGTTCGAGTCCGGAGGCGGTGGAATTCTTCTTTCCGTTCCGCGTGATGCGTTGTTTCGCCTCCTACGATTGCACCGGTCAGCAGTTGCTGGACTCGGGAACAATCGTAATTAACGGCGAGCGCGCCGCCCTCGATCTGCAAATCGCCGAAGGCAAGAACTGAATTCCTGAAGTGCTAACTGCTAGTTGCTAATTGCTAGCCAGGTCATCTCTTGAGCAAGCGGGCGATGGTTTCCAGCAGAACTTCAGGAGATTCGCCCTTGGGCAGGAACTCATCGGCAAATTCGATTCCCTCGGGAGTGTCCGAGGCCGCCGAGACGATAAGGATGGGCACGTGCGGCTTGATGGTCTTCATCTCGCTGGCGATTTCTGTGCCCGTTTTGTCGGTCAGGAAGTGGTCGGCGATCACCAGGTCGATGGCATCGCGCTTGAATAGTTCCAGGCCTTCTTCGCCGGAAGCGGCGGTTACCACCTCGTAGCCTGCGATGGTAAGCAGAAGCTTGCGAACGCGCAGGGCAATCTCCGCGTCGTCAATACACAGAATCGTGGGCCGGACGGAATCCGGAGATGAGGGTCTCATGGGCGCACCGCTGGATCAAGCAACTATACTCCACGCCGCAAGCGAACCGTAGAGGTTTGTCGAATATAGTTCCATCCCACGTGCGGATAGCAGAGAAACCCTTATAGCAGACAACTCCTCGACGTGAATAACATTTGCGCGGGCACGGTGCAGGGGCTCACCCTGCTCACCGTTACAGATGCCCGGCTCAACAGCGTTGCTAATTGCTAGTTGCTGCCTACGCCAGCAACCTCGCCGCCTCTTTGGCGAAGTAGGTCAGCACGATCGATGCGCCGGCGCGCTCGATGCACAGCAGCGACTCCATCATGACGCGTTCGTAGTCAATCCAGCCGTTGAGGGCGGCAGCCTTGATCATGGCGTACTCGCCGCTCACCTGGTACGCCGCTAGCGGCACATCGAAGCGCAGCCGTACCTCGTGCAGCACGTCGAGATAGGGCATGGCCGGCTTCACCATGATGATGTCGGCGCCTTCCTCGAGGTCGAGTTCGATCTCGCGCATGGCCTCGCGCAGGTTGGCGGGGTCCATCTGGTAGGAGCGGCGATCGCCGAAGTGCGGCGCCGAGTCCGCCGCTTCGCGGAACGGCCCATAGAATCCGCTGGCAAACTTCGCCGCATACGAAAGGATGGGAATGCTCTGGTAGCCGGCGGCATCGAGCGCGGTGCGGATGGCGTCCACGCGACCATCCATCATGTCGGAGGGCGCGATGATGTCCATGCCCGCCTTGGCCTGGGCGACCGCGGTACGCGCCAGCAGTTCAAGCGTGGGGTCGTTGAGGATCTCGTAATCCTCGGCCGCCAGAGCGGCGACGGCCGGAGCGGTAGCCAGAGCAGTTACCATAGTGGCGCCGCCCGACTTAGGGAAGCGAATCGCGATCGGCCTCTTGCCTTGCGCCTCGAGTTCAGAAATGAACTCGGCCACTTCTTTGCTTGCGTCCGTATCCTGGCCGGCCACGATGCCGCAGTGGCCGTGCGACATGTACTCGCACAGGCAAACGTCGCCTATCAGCAGCAGGCCGGGAACTTCGCACTTGATGGCGCGCGTCGCCTTCTGCACGATGCCATCGTCGGACCAGGCGTCGGTGGCAACCTCGTCCTTCGACTCCGGCAGCCCAAAGAGGATGACGCTGGGGATGCCCAGCGACTTCACCTCGGCGCACTCCTTCACGGCTTCGTCCACCGAAAGGTTGAAGACGCCGGGCATGGAGCGCACTTCCTTGCGCACGCCTTCGCCGGGGCAGACGAACAGAGGATAGACGAAGCCTTCGGGACTGAGCCTGGTTTCGCGTACAAATGAGCGCATCGCTTCCGTGCGACGCAGGCGGCGGGGACGATCGGTTGGGAATGGCATAACAGAAAATTCTAGCACCGCCGGAGGGGCGCGGAAGCGCTAAAATCGCAGGCAGAAAGAGTTCCCGTAATTGTGATCGGAATCACTGCAAACCCAGCGGCCAGTTGTCAGTTATCAGTGTGTCGCCCTTCGGGTAGATGCCGATCAGTTGAGATCGAAGCTAGCGGGACCGCTTACTCTCCTCCATGGTGCATGGATGGTCCTTCCGGCGCTGCCGCTACGGTGGCGCCGCCCTCGCTGAAACTGCCGATGTAGGCGCTGCGCCGCCCATGGGTGCTCCATTGCGACCCCAGTCCGTCGCCGGCGAACTCATCGGTCAGTGCAACGGCCGAGGTCGCGTGGTCCACCTTGGTCAGCGGCGGATAGTAGTCGGTCTCGTTACCGCAGATATGGTCATGATGGTTGAGCGGGCGGGTCACGATGGTCGCCAGATGCCCGGCGCGCAGCACGGCATGTCCACTGTGCGGATCGCCCGGCACATCAAGGATCACCGGCACGTATTCAACGCGGGCAACGTTTTCCAACAACTTGCCGCCCTGGTATTTGGCGAGTGCAATCAGCGCCTGGCGCTGCGCAGCGTTGGCCGCATCGTCCACCATCAACACTGCCTGTGCCGGATAAGGCTCGCCATAGGGATCGCCCAACGTGGCCCGGGCGCGGACGGCGGCCGCGACCGTCAGGCCATCCAGCTTTACGCCATTCCACGAACCTTCCTGTACGTGCCACGCCAGCAGGGCCTGGTTGCCGGTCAGTCCAGCCTCGCCGTTGGCGAAGCATTGCGCCACGTAAACATCGGTAGAGCGCGACTCGATATAATCGCCGCGAATTTGTTGGGCCTGAACGGCTGCGGCAACAACTAGAAAAACAGCAAGCAGCAAAACAGCTTTACGCATGGGTGTGGGACTCCTCGACCCCGGTTCTGAATATTTTAGATGAGAGAAACGGGACAACGGCTCGAAACTCAGCGTGGTGTCACCCCGTCGAAAAAGGTGCCAAGCGAGGAACGGGTATCAAGAAAGGCCGCGCTTCTCGCGCGGCCTTAACCAGTTGCTAATTGCTAGTTGCTTCCTTACTTGATCGCCACCAGCTTATTCATCAGCTCAGAATAATCTTTCTTCTCCACGCCGTGGACCTGGCGGTTGTACTCGTCCACCTTGGCCGAGTAATTCATGGAACAGAACTTCGGCCCGCACATGGAGCAGAATGCCGCCTCCTTGTAGTAGGCATCGGGCAGCGTTTCGTCATGCATACTGCGTGCGGTCTCAGGATCAAGCGACAGCGCAAACTGCTTGTCCCAATCAAAGGTATAGCGCGCATAGCTGATGGCGTCATCGCGGTCGCGCGCTCCCGGACGATGCCGCGCCACGTCGGCGGCGTGCGCCGCAATCTTGTACGCGATGATGCCGTCCTTCACGTCTTTGTCGTTGGGCAGGCCGAGATGCTCCTTCGGAGTGACGTAGCACAGCATGGCCGCGCCGTACCAGCCGATCATGGCCGCGCCAATGGCGGAGGTGATGTGGTCATAGCCGGGCGCAATGTCGATCACCAAAGGCCCCAGCGTGTAAAACGGCGCCCCGTAGCAGAGTTCGACTTCCTTCTCCACCTGCTCCTTGATCTTGTCGAGCGGAATGTGCCCGGGGCCCTCGATCATGACCTGCACATCGCGCTCCCAGGCTTTCTTGGTGAGCTCGCCCAGCGTCTTCAGTTCAGCGAATTGCGCCTCGTCGCTGGCGTCGGCGATGCAACCAGGCCGCAGCCCGTCGCCCAGCGAATAGCTGACGTCATGCTTGGCAAGAATTTTGGTGATGTCGTCGAAGCGCTCGTAGAGGAAGTTCTGTTTGTGGTGGTGGGCCATCCACTGCGCCAGGATTGCGCCGCCGCGGCTCACGATGCCGGTGATGCGTTTGGTGATCAGCGGCAGGTATTCCACCAGCACGCCCGCGTGTATGGTCATGTAATCCACGCCCTGCTCGGCCTGCTCCTCGATCACCTCGAGCATGATGTCGGCGTTAAGGTCCTCGATGCGCTTCACCCGCGAGACGGCTTCGTAGATCGGCACCGTTCCGATCGGCACCGGCGAATGCCGCAGAATGGCCTCGCGAATCTCGTGGATGCCGCCGCCGGTCGAGAGGTCCATCACCGTGTCAGCGCCGTAATGGACCGAGGTGTGCAGCTTCTTCAGCTCTTCGTCCACGTTGCTGGTGACGGACGAATTGCCGATGTTGGAATTGATCTTGCACTTCGACGCCACGCCGATACACATCGGCTCCAGCTCAGGATGGTTGACGTTGGCGGGAATGATCATGCGCCCGGCGGCAACTTCATCGCGGATGAGTTCGGGTGCGAGCTGCTCGCGTTCGGCGACGAAAAGCATTTCTTCGGTGAGCAGGCCTTTACGCGCAAAGTGCATCTGCGACATGTTGCTGTCGCCGCTGCGCGCAGCCTCGTCGCGACGCTTCGTGATCCAATCCGTCCGCGGCTTCACCGAACCCGCGCCATTGCCATTGCTGCCGTTGGTTGCACTCATGACTTCGGAATCCCCCAGAGAACGATTATACCGCCGTGAATCGAGCCGAGAATTCGGTGGCACACGCCGACGGAATTCGCCTCAATGTAGCGAACGGAAGATTCGGAAATGGCGCAGTTTGAAATTTAGAGGGCTTGAACCGCTTGGCGAATGGCGTAAAGTGTGGACATGAACGCAATCGACTTCGAATGCCCAGTCTGTGGTGCTAAACCCGGAGAAAGGTGTCACACTGCCACCGGCAAAGCCAACCCGGTATCCCACGGTAAGCGGAAACTGGCGGTCCTGGAGAGACCGCTGATCGGCGAGGATGCCAGCAAGGCGGCGCCTATTAAAAGAGACGCCAAAGACGATAGGTAGCTCGTAGCCTGCGGGCAGTTCCCAATGCTGACCGCATTGCTTGATGTGCCCGATTCCAGATGGCGCCACTACTGTAAGGTTCAGATGACTGCTCGTTTCTCCCATTCTTGTTTTACAATTTGTCGCACATGAAACTTCTGGCATTTGCCCTGCTGTCTTTCGCCCTGCAAGTCTGCTCGGCATCCACGGGGAAAGCGCCCGCCACCCCAGGCGATCCGGTTCAGAAGATAGTTGCAACCGACGGAGCTCAGGACGGCGGGACAGGCGCCGATCGCGGCGGGACCCTGGTTGCTCAGAGCTCTGCGCCTTCTCTCGATGGCGCCAGCAAGAGCCAAGCTAGCAGCGGGAACGGAGCCGGCGAGCCTACCCAGAGCGTCAAGGTGAGCGAGCTTCCTCCCCTGTCGATCACCAAAGATTGGAGCGACCGCGCTTACTGGCTCTTCACCTTTTTCCTGGTGGCCGTCGGCGGGCTTCAGGTGTTCTTGTTGTGGGGAAATTTGCGGGCCATCGAGCGCCAGGCAAACCAGATGGAGCACCAGACTGGGATTCTGGAGAAGTCGGTAGCTCTTGCCGAGAAAAATGCCGAGACGGCCAGGCAAAACATAGAAATGTTCATCAGCCGCGAACGCGCACACCTTCGCGTGGAAGTAATGCCCCTGGAGTGGCCGCTGCGGCCCGGCCCCGCGAAGCTGAAGTACAAGGTCACGCTTCATGGCGCAACCGAGGCCTACATTGTGACTTCGTGTGCTCGGGCTGAAATCATGGATTCACTGGAACCGCCGGATGATGCGAAGTGGTGGCCGGCCATGAGCATCCCACAGGTAATCGGTCCCAATAACAGGGTGGTTGAAGCGGTCGTCGAGGGCATATTTCCCAAGATGAATTTGGAACAACCCGACATCGATGCCATCGATGCGGGGAAGGCGTTCATTCATTTCCGGGGGTTCATCCGCTATGACGATGTATTTGGAACGGAGCGAATGACGCGCTTCCGGCGGGCATGGGAACTCTCGAAAGTTCGCAACCCAGATGGCACGCGCTTTGCTCACTGGAGCAAACGCGGCAGCCCAAAGGACAACTCGGAAACCTAGACGGTTATAATCCTGCGAATTTGATTGACCGTGCCGCGTGCTCCACACAAGCTTCTTTTGCTTGGGTGGGACTTTGCTGAATGCTAGCGCGGCCACAGCCACCCAAACGTCCCCGCCGTTAGCAGACCGTACACCAGTCCATCGATTACTTCCTTGATGGTCATGCTCCACGGCTGACCCTTCCAGATGCCGTTGCTGAGCTGTCCCAATCCGTACGCCATGAACGCCGCAGTTCCGGCCACGCGAAAGACGACCAGATAGTTGACGCCGAGCGGAACTGTGTGGGCGGTTAGATAGGCGGTGAAGAATCCGATCACCAGGCAATACACGAACCACATTCCCAGAAACTTGGGCATCGCCGGTAGACCGCTGGGAAAGACGGTCATCATGCCGACAGGCCCCTGCTTATATTTTTCCTGCATGGCAGGCGACTTCATCTCCTTGTGGCCGCCATACGGGAACATGTAGAGACCCCGGCTCGGCCCGGCGGCGCGCAGCGCGCCCAACAGCTTGTCCTCATCAGGGAGGCGCTGGCAGTCGCCCTCGTGGTACTTCAGAACCACGTGCATGATGGAGCTGGCGATGAAGACGATGACCGCCGACAAGACGATCGGCAGCCACAGGGCGGTGAGAGTGACCATGAGTAGCCTCCTTTGAGCGTGAGTTGTGGGCCTGGAATTCCCACGCGAGACTACGCCTGCCTCGCGTGGCGGTCAAGCGGGCAAGGTGTAGCAAGCCGAGCTAACCGCGCCGTTTCATCCCCGCTCTTCTCCTTCCGCCCAAGTACAGCAGCATCCCTCCGCCGAACAGAATCGCGTTGAGCAGCAGGATCTTCCCGACGGCAAAGGCCTTGTTTGGTTCGCTTGCATCGGGAATCATCGAGCCCAAAATCACCGCGCAGGTGGTCACGAAACCCACAGTCGCCAGCGCGATCGCAACCGGCTTGCCTCCGGGGACACGGTCCACGCCCGCCTCGACCGGCTCGCGTTGCAGGCGAATCATCGCCGCGAACATAAACAGATAGGGCACGAAGTTGGTGATGATGGTCATGCTCACCAGCACCTGATAGGCGCCGTGGACGGTGCTGCCGAATTGACCCAGCACGATGAAGAGCACGCAGCACAGCGCTTGCACAATCAGCGAAACGTAGGGCGTTCCCCATTTTGGATGGACACGGCCGAACGCCGGCGGCAGGAAGCGGTCAATGCCGGCAACAAACGGAATGCGCGACAGCGCCGCCAAATAGGCGCCCACTCCGCCGAGATTGGAGATGCAGATCAGCAGCGCTACCGCCGGCCCCAGTCCGCTCCAGCCCACGCGCTCGGCGCTGCTGGAAATAGCCTGCATGATCCCTTCCAGGCTGTTCAGTTGACTGTGCGGCAAGACGACCAGAATCGCCACCGTTCCCAACATGTAGCCCGCAGTGATGAGAACTCCGGCGAGCAGGAGAGCGCGCGGGAGGGTACGTCGCACATTTTTGATCTCACCGCCCATGAACGACGCTGACTCCGCGCCGCTGAATGCATAGAGCACGGTGGACCAAACCCCGATCGTTCCCCAATGCAGCGATGGTTTCATCGACGCGGCAGAGAAGCTGGTGGCCGAGCCGAACCTCATCCAAGCCAAAACTCCGGCGCCGCAAAGCAGCGCCACCGGCAGCCACGTTCCTATCGCTCCAACGTTGCTCAGCCACTTGCCAATATCGAGGCCGACGATGTTCAGGGCCAGGGCCAACCCAAGCCCGAGTAGCGAAAATGTCATGAAGAATGCGGCACTGCCTTGCAATCCTTTCCATTTGCTGCCGCCGATATAAAGCGCATTGCTGGCTGCGAAGTAAAGCACCGCGGGGAAATAGGGCAGGTTGCTGGTCCAGTAAATCCATCCGGTCAGAAAGCCGGCGAAGTCGCCAAATGCTCGCTTGCTCCAGACATACATGCCGCCTTCCTGGGGATAGCGTGAGGACAGTTCGAGTACGCACAGTGCCAGCGGGACGAAGATGGTCGCCAAGCCGATCAGCCAGATCACCACCGTGGCTGGTCCCGCGCTGGCCGCCACCGCAATCCAGCGCAGGCTCAGCGTGGCGACCACGTAGAACATCACGAGATCGCGGAAACCCAGGACCCGCTTGGGTTGCGGGGAAGTGTCAGGCGCGGCGGCTGGTGGACTGGTTGTAGTGGAGGATTGCATTAGATGCGCCGTTGCATTGTCGCCATCCCGATTCGCGTTCCCTCAGCGGCTAAAACGGGGTTGTTGATGCAATCTTATCGGCACAGCTGAAGCTGTGCCCCTTCAAGACCGTCAGGATCCGCTGTTACAACGGCAAACAATACCGGTAGAACTCCTCATCGCGCTTCCAACCCAGGCTCTCATAGAGCTTTTGGGACGCATAATTGTCGATCGCTGTTTCCAAGGTCAGGCTGTCGGACTGCGTGTCCTCGGCCAGTTGATGAGCGCGCTTCATCAAGGCGCGTCCCACGCCAAGCTTGCGCGCCTCAGCAACCACAAAGAGATCGTTGAGGATCCATTGCCGCGTCAGGTTGACCGACGAGAACACCGGATAGAGATGCACAAAGCCGACCGTTCGCGCGCCATGACGAGCCAGGAACAGCACCGACTCGCCTTTGCTCAGCCGTGCGAATAGAAAGCGGCGCGCCGCCTCCACGTCGGGCGGCTTCTTGTAGAACTGCCGGTAGGCATCGAAGAGCGGCGCCACGTCGCCCACATCGGCCGGCGTGGCCTGCACAACTTCCAGAGACTCTGTTGCGGAACGCATGGGGACAAGGAAACACGCCAGCGGCTGGCCGTCAACCTTTTTGTTGTGCCCATGCCTGTTATGATCTTCGGCGAACCGCAACCGGGGACCTTATTGATGGACACTTCGCTGCACGACATCCTTGCCTCCTACAATGACCGGAGCCCGCTGGAACAGGCTTACACTATTCCGGCTTCGTGGTACGTGGATGCACAGGTCGCCGAACTGGAGCGCCAGAATGTATTTGGGTGGACGTGGCAGGTAGTGGCGCGAGCGGATCAGGTGCAGCAGTCCGGCCAGTACGTCAGTGGCGATCTCGCCGGCGAACCGCTCGTTATCGTCCGCGGCAGTGACCACCAGTTGCGTGCGTTCTACAACGTCTGCCGGCACCACGCCGCTGCCGTCGTGACCGAGGCGCAAGGCACAGCGAGCATCTTTCGCTGTCCGTATCACGGCTGGAGCTACGGTCTCGATGGCTCGCTGAAGGGTGCGCCGGAGTTTGAGGGCGTCTGCTCGTTCGATCGTGCGCAGAACGGACTGCTCCCCGTGCGCGTGGAAACCTGGGAACAGTTCGTGTTCGTGAACCTTGACCCGAAAGCCGCGCCCCTGGCGGATTTTCTGGGCAGGCTGGTGCAGCGAGTTGCTCCGCTCGATCTCGGCTCAATGCACTTCTTCGAGCGCCGATCGTACAGCCTCAACTGCAACTGGAAGGTGTTCGTGGACAACTATCTCGACGGCGGCTACCACGTTCCTCATCTGCACAAGGCGCTGAACAGCGTGCTCGACTACAAGCAATACACCATCGAGACCGAAGATCGATACTGCCTGCAATCGAGTCCGATGGTGGCGTCGAACCAAGATGCCGCCACTTCGGCCACGCGCACCGGCGATCGCGCCTGGTACTTCTGGCAGTATCCCAACTTCATGATTAATCTCTACCACGGCTACATGGATACCAACCTGGTGCTGCCGGATGGCGTCGATCGCTGCAAAGTCATCTTCGATTTCTACTTCACTGATGTGAGCGATTCCGCCGCCGAGCGAAACCGCCAGAGCATCGCTGTCGGCGAGCGGGTCAACGACGAAGACGTGGGAATTTGCGAGGCCGTGCAGCGCGGCTTGCACTCGCGCGCCTATGGTGCAGGACGCTTATCGGTGCGGCGGGAAGCGGGCGAGCACTTGTTCCATCGGCTGCTGGCGGCGGATTTGAAACGTGGGCTAGAGAACTCGACCACGAAAGCAGATCCCTCGCTGCACTCGTGATGACAATTCCTAACAGAGAATTCGCAAGAATCGTTCACTTGCGCAAATCTTTGAGTATCTCTCTGGCGGCATTCTTGCCCGAGGCTCCCGTCAATCCAATGCCCGGATGCGTGCCTGACCCGCATAAATAGAGGTTCTTGATCGGCGTGCGGTATTGCGCCCAGTTCAGCAGCGGCCGCATAGTGAACAATTGATCGAGCGCCAACTCCCCGTGAAAGATGTGCCCGCCGGTCAGTCCGTAGGTTTGCTCCAAGTCTTTGGGCGTGATCACTTCGCGAGCTTCAATTAGGCCCGGAAGGTCGGGAGCGTACTCCGCGAGCGTCTTCACAACCGTGTCGCCCAAGGCATCGCATTGCGAGTCCCAGTCTGCGTCGCGCAGATGGAATGGTGCATATTGCATGTAGATGGAAAGCACATGTTTCCCTGGCGGCGCGAGCGATTGGTCCCACAATGTGGGAATGGTCGCATCGAGGTAAGGATGCGGCGAAAACTCGCCATACTTCGAGGCATCGAAGGCCCGCTCCAGATAGTCGATGTCAGGCGAGACCTGGATTCTGCCGGACAAGAGGGCGGCATCGTCATTCGCGCCTTTGAATTTCGGCAAGCCGCTGAGAGCAAGGTTCACTTTGGCGACCGACCCGTTCATCCGGTAATGCTGAAGCTTCTGCAGGAAGCTCGGCTCCAGATATTGAGCATCGACAAGCCCGAGTAGCGTGCGCTTCGGATCGGCACTGGAGATGACCGTTCGGGCAACGATCTCGTCACCGTTGGCAAGAACGACGCCGGCGGCAGAGCCATCCTTCACCTTGATGCTTACTACTTCGCGCGATGTCCGAATCTCAGCCCCAGCTTGATTCGCTGCCGCAGCCATCGCCGCCGTGAGCGCACCCAGCCCTCCCACAATGTAAAAGGCAGGCGCTGCCGGATTCCCATCCGACGCACAGCGCAACAGTAAAGTCGCACTGGAACCCGCAGACCAGGGGCCGAGAAACGTTCCGAAGATTCCTTGTGCGGCGATGGTGCCGCGTAGTAATTCGGTGTCAAACCACTCAGCAACCAGGTCGGCCACGGCCATCGGCCCCCATCGCATCATGCGATAGAGGTCCTTCTCGCCCAGGCCGCGCACCTTGCGGCCAGCCTTTATCAGTTCCCATAAACGACCTGCAGCCGGCTCTTCCAGGTCAGGCGGGGTCATCGTCATCAGCAGATTCGCAACTTCGCCGATGCGGACCAGCGGTTTCTGAAACCCAACGTAATTCGCGGCGTCCTTCTGCGAAAACCGGGCGATCTCCTGCCGCGACTTGCCGATGTCGCTGTACAGGACTAGCGGCTTACCGTCAGCCGATAGCGACAGCACGCGCACATCCGGCACGTAGGTCTTCAGCCCATGCTTCGCCAGGTCCATATCTCTGACAATGTCAGACCTCATCGGTCCGGCGCCGTGGGCCAGCCGGGAGCAGCGGAAACCGGGATGGAACTCCTCGGTGATGGCGCAGCCACCAACAGATGGGCCTACGCTCCAGCACGAGCGGCTTGAATCCAGCCTTGGCGAGATAAAACGCGGTGACCAGCCCGTTGTGTCCGGCTCCGAGGATTACGACGTCGCGCGTCTCCGGCATCGCTAGCTGGTCCCTTTCGCGTGCTTCAGGATTTCCAGTGCCGCCAGCCGTCCCGGCGCGCCCATGATGCCGCCGCCCGGATGGGTGGCCGAACCGCACATCCACAGGTTCTTAATGGGCGTCTTGTATTGCGCCCAGCCAGGCACCGGTCGCAGGAAAAATAACTGCTCCAGCGAAAGTTCGCCCTGGAAAATATTTCCCTCGGTCAGTCCAAATTCGCGCTCCAGATCGAGCGGCGTGACCACCTGGCGGCCCACAATAATGTTCTTCAGGTTGGGCGCGAATTCGGCAATGGTGTCAATCACATTGTCGCCAAAGGCCTCGCGCTTCTCGTCCCACGTGCCCTCTTTCAACTTGTACGGCGCGTACTGCACAAAGCACGACATCACATGCTTGCCCGGAGGCGCCACCGAAGGATCGGTGAGGCTGGGGATGACCATGTCAATGTAGGGCCGGCGCGAGTAGTTGCCGTACTTGGCGTCGTCGTAGGCGCGCTCCATGTAGTCCACACTTGGCGAGATGGAGATGGCGCCGCGCAGATGATGTCCTTCGCCCGGCAGGCACGTGAAGTCGGGCAGGCCATCGAGCGCAAGATTCACCTTTCCCGACGAGCCGCGGTATTTATAGCGCTTCACCTGGTCGCGAAATTCGTCGCTCAGGTGCTTGGGGTCGACCATCCTTCAGGAACGTGAGATTGGGGTCAACGCTCGACGAGATGACGGAGGCGTAGTACTCGTCGCCACTTGTGGTGGCAACGCCAACCGCCTTGCCGTCGCGGACCAGAATCTGCGCGATTGCGGTCTCTGTCTTGATCTCGACTCCCAGCTCGCGTGCCGCATCGGCGATCGCGTTGGAGATGGCTCCCGTTCCACCGCGCGCGAAACCCCAGGCGCGAAACGCGCCGTCAATCTCGCCCATGTAGTGGTGCAGCAGCACGTAGGCTGTTCCTGGCGAGCGCACTCCTAGGAAGGTGCCGATGATTCCAGATGCCGACATCGTCGCCTTGAGCACGTCAGTCTCGAACCACTGATCGAGAAAGTCGATGGCGCTCATGGTCATGAGCTGCACCTGGTTGTACTTGTCTTCGCCGCTCAGGTCCTTGAAGCGACGGCCGAGAAAGAGCAGCTTGAACAGGTCCTTCGGGTTCAGCGTGGTGGGATCGGGTGGCACCATGCCGAGAATCGGCTTCACGAAGCGGCACATCTGCAGCATGGCCTTGCCGAATTCTTCATAGGCCTCGGCGTCAAACTTGGAGTGGCGCCGAATCTCACGCATGGTTTTGCCGTGGTCGTTCACCTCGCCACAAGTGGTCGCCGTTCGGCATCGGCGTGAAAGTGCCGTCGAGGGGAAGGATCTCGAGACCATGGCGGGGAAGATCGAGGTCGCGGATGATTTCAGGCCGCAGCAGCGAAACCACATACGAGCACACCGAGAATTTGAAGCCAGGAATGATCTCTTCCGTAACCGCGGCGCCGCCCAGAACGTGACGGCGCTCCAGCACCAGGACCTTCTTTCCTGCCCGCGCCAGATACGCGGCGTTGACCAGGCCGTTGTGGCCGCCGCCGATGACGATGGCATCGTATTTTGCTGAATTCTTCGAGCCCATGGTTCCTCGTGCAACTTCCCTGTGCCCCATTGCGCGTAAAACCGCGTGTGATGGGTATTCCGAGGCATCGCGATTTAGGCGGCGCGCCTCATTCTAAAGGTTGGCGGCGGATTTGTCGTCAGTGGCTGAAACCGACGGAAGCGCGGTGGTCCGCAATTCGTCTACCGGAGTGGGCGACGTCGCCAGGGTTGGTCAACCTTGCCGCATAACGCTCACAGTAGCTATAATCCGCGCACGTCTGAAGCGAAGCAGGAGTCATCGTGCCCATAGGAACAGCCGTCCACGAGCGCACCTTTCCACTCTGCCAGAGCCTGAATTACCGGGAGTGGTCGGGGTTCTACGCGGTCAGCGTTTACGAAACTCATCACGAACACGAATACAACGCCATTCGCAATGCGGCCGCGCTTATCGACGTGACCCCGCTGTTCAAGTACATGATCGCCGGGCGCGACGCTACGCGCTTCGTGAATCGCATCATCGCCCGCGACATCAACAAGGTCGCCGTGGACCAGGTGATCTATTGCTGCTGGTGCGACGAAGAAGGCAAGATCATTGACGATGGCACCATCACACGCTTGGAGGAGAACCGCTATCGCTGGACCGCCGCCGATCCCAACCTGCGCTGGTTCCGCCAGAACGCCATCGGACTCGACGTGCAGATCGAGGAGATCACCGAGCAGATCGCGGCCCTCGCGTTGCAAGGACCAACCTCGGGAAAACTGCTGAAGAGCATCGCCGAGGCCGAAATCGAGAACCTCAAGTACTTCCGCAAGACCAGCGGCAAAATTGGTGGCGTGCCGGTGGACATATCGCGCACAGGCTACACCGGCGATCTGGGATACGAGATTTGGATCCAGTGGCAGGACGCCGTCAAGGTTTGGGACGCGCTAATGGAGGCAGGCCGGGGATTCGATATCCATCCCACCGGCATGCTGGCTCTCGATGTGGCCCGAATCGAAGCCGGGCTGATCCTCGCTGACGTGGATTACATCAGCAGCAAGAAGGCGCTGATCGCGTCGCAAAAATACACTCCCGCGGAAGTCGGTTTGGGCAAACTCGTCCACTACGAGAAAGAAAATTTCATCGGCCGGAAGGCGCTTCTGGAAGAAAAGCAGACCGGACCTCAGCGACTTTTGATGGGGCTGGAAATCGACTGGAACGAAGTGGAAACGCTATTCGACCGGATGGGACTGGCGCCGCAGACCCCCGCTACCGCTTCGCGCGTACATGTACCCGTGTACAAGGGGCGCGATCAGGTTGGGAAAGCAACTTCGACTACCTGGTCGCCTCTGCTGAAAAAATTGATTGCCCTGGCCAGTTTGCAGCCTCAGCACGCGACCCCGGGCAGCACGCTGCAGATGGAAATCACCGTGGAAGCGGTCCGGCACAAGGTGTCGGCCACCGTCTGTTCTCTGCCGTTCTTCAATCCACCGCGCAAAACCAAAACACCGGTTTAGGCGGGATCGGAAGGATGGGTCCTCCAAAAGAAAACCCGCCGAAACCTCGGCGGAGCAAGAGCACTGCGGAGTTATTAAGCTAGGGGTCGATTGCTGGTAGCAACGCTGGCCTTGGCTTCTTCCCGGGGATAAAGCAGACGCTCAACCGTGCGATCCATGGTGTCCAGCAGGCTGTCCTCGGGGGGTTGTACCCTGGCATCTTCCAGCGCGTAGTTCCAGTCCTTGGACCGAGCGGCGGCTACAGCAACACGGCTACGAGCGGGCGCCAGTGCAGTGTACCCCAGCCAGATCACGACGGCGACGGTGTACGCGGCACTGTTGATCTGGCGCAAAACTGACACAGGCACAAATGTCCCGTGCGACGCGGCTGCCGCAAACAACATGTTGACGGAGGCGAAAATACCGAATCCCAGAGCGATACCAAACAGAACGTGGCGTCGCGAGATGCCAAGATATTCGCTGAAAAGCAGACAGGAAAAACACCAATCCGCATTGCATTAAGCGGACGCTACGTTGTACCAGAAGAATCCCATTGGTGACGGCGTCAACCTGGCTCGAGTGCGCGGCAGTGATGGCCCACATCACCCCGACTAAAAGCACCACCAGGGCCGACCAGCGAAATAGGATGACGCTCAGGTCTCGCAAGGCCTCGTAGGGACGAAATGCGTCGTGGAAGATCTCCTGAAGAACAGCAAACGAAACCAGGGCGCTGAGTGCGATCGAAACATAGTAGCCCCAGTAGTAAGCAGTGTACGAATGTCTCTGGATCACAAACAGGATGGGTTCGCTAAGGACTTGCAGGACAGTATAGTTGAAGAAGTAAGGATAATCGCGGTGCAGTCCACGCCTGTACATCGCCACCAGCACCCCTAGCTGCATGAAGGGGCCCGCGAACCACAGGACGTAATCAAACAGGCGTAGATGCATGGCGCGTTTTCAGCATAGCTCTGAAACAGGCGTAATGCAAGCACCATCTCAGGGGTACTGAAGGCCATACTCGCCAAGCCCTGATCGCGGTTTTCGGAGCGCTTTCACCCTGGCTGGGTTCTCCTATAGCGCCATCAGATGGCCTTTCCTGCTGGATGTTGCAGTGGTAGCCGGGAGCGCACAACGGCTGCGGTCCGCCATCGCCGGCCTGCAGCTTCTCCTGCTGGATGTTGCAGTGATGGCCCGGGGCGCACAGCGGCTGCGGTCCGCCATCGCCCGCCTGCAGCTTCAACTGCTGGATGTTGCAGTGATAGCCGGGAGCGCACAGCGGCTGCGGTCCGCCATCGCCCGCCTGCAGCTTCTCCTGCTGGATGTTGCAGTGATAGCCGGGGGCGCACAACGGTTGCGGTCCGCCATCGCCTGCCTGCAGCTTCTACTGCTGGATGTTGCAGTGATGGCCGGGAGCGCACAGCGGTTGCGGTCCGCCATCGCCTGCCTGCAGCTTCAACTGCTGGATGTTGCAGTGATAGCCGGGAGCGCACAGCGGTTGCGGTCCGCCATCGCCTGCCTGTAGCTTCAGCTGCTGGATGTTGCAGTGATAGCCGGGAGCGCACAGTGGCTGTGGCCCGCCATCGCCTGCCTGCAGACGTAGCTGATCCAACGAGATCGACGAAACACTTTCAGCCGCAATGACCGACGGCGCCATCGGATTGGCAGGAATCGGAGTCGTAGAGGCGCACAGCACGCCGGCGGACAACAGCATGCAAATAACTAGAATCAAAACATGTTTCATAACAGGTTCTCCTTGTCGTTATCGAGCCGAGTTCTTAACCACTAACAACCTTGGGAGCGCGATGTTACTTGCTCTCGTTCCTCGCGGGGGGCAAAGTCGTAGGCATCGGTGCGGATCCTTCCCCAATGAATACGACTGTATTCGGTTGACCGACGGAGGTCGCGCCACTTACGGCAGTAAGAGCTCCGGCTAACATTAAGGCGGCTAGGGCGGCGATCATTGTCTGTTTCACGGTTTTACGACCTCCTGGATCGAACGTTTTCTGGGCGTTGCATTTTCGGTTTGAGTGTACGAATCGTTGTCGGCGAGCCTCAGCCAGATTCAATCAGGAGGCTCTAACCGGAGATGCATCAACTAGTTAACCAACATAGCTGCTTCGCATTTGCTGGGTCCCACGCGCTTTCTCGAAGATGGTGGCGTTTTATTCAGTCGCGCGTGTGTGGCGGTCTAGACCCACACTGCTACATTCGCATTATAGATAGGGCTTTACCAATTCCCACAAAATTCGCGCTCCTGTTGTGACGGAGGTACATGTACTAATAGGGGACTCGCGCGTACAGCTCTTGTACGCCTCTATCGCCGTACCGAATTTCGCCTTATGGTATAGAATTCTTGGCCATTGTCACAGTGTAAACATGGCGGATGGCGCAGGTAAAAACCCGAATCTCTTGCCGAGCAGCCGACTTTGCGACAAAACCCGTGCAGAGCGCTTCGTTGCAGCCCTCACAAGTTTGTCCCAACTGTTCAGCAAACTTGCAGCAAAACCACTGCAAGCTAGTGTGTCCGCAGTGCGGATATTTCCTCAGTTGCTCCGACTTCTACTGAACCCCTGCAAGCGGACTACCATAGTCGTCGACGTTGGATGCACGCGCTCTTGCCCGAGTCTTTCACGCCAGTACCGCGTCTCGTGTAACGTAGAGATACAATGGATTCGCTTCCTAGGAGGACCGAATGCAACGCACAGCCAGTGCTCACTGGTCGGGTGGTTTAAAAGACGGGAAGGGCACCGTTTCGACCCAGAGTGGTGTCCTCAGCCAAACTCAGTATTCCTTCAGCACACGTTTTGAAAACGGGGTTGGAACAAATCCTGAGGAACTTATTGCCGCAGCGCACGCCGGTTGTTTTTCCATGGCACTGTCCGCACAGCTCGGAAGCGCGGGCATGACTGCGGACAGCATCGATACGAAGGCGACTTTGACCCTGGACAAAACCGAGGCTGGCTTTACCATTACCAGCGTACATCTCGACGTAAAGGTCAAGATCCCCGGAGCGGACAAGGCGAAGTTCGACGAGGCCGCCCAAAATGCCAAGAAGGGATGCCCGGTTTCCCGGGTCCTCAATGCCAACATCACCATGGACGCGCAACTGGTTTCCTAATCCTGTTGACGGCTGCCCGGGTCGAATCGGGCAGCCAACGTTCCTCCGTGGAAGCCCTTGAGAACGCAAAACGTGGCAACGTAGCCGCTGTGTGCCTGGCGCCATATTTGGCCTCCTGGTTTAGATGGCCCACATTCCCGGTTGTTAAAATCTCGCCCTTGTTTTAAAGTTCTCAGCGCGGGGTCAACGAAAGGATTCCCATGAGAAAGAAGATTGTTTTACACTGACGGTGTGGTTCGCAGTTGCGCTGCCCCTTTCGCCCAGAACAAAATGTCGAAACGTTTGTCCGAATCGACCACCGTTCTGAAAACCATCCTCGGTAAGCAGGAATGCCGAAGAGCCTTCTGGACAATTAAGCACCTAGGAGAACAAAATGAAAGTTTTAGCCAAGAGATCCGTACCTATTCTGCTCGTATTAGGGATTGTATGGTTGGCCCTTCCCGCGTGGGGTGCCGACAAGACGAAAGACGAGGAGACCATCAGAAATGCCGACACCGTGTTACGGGCAATGGTTGGCAGTAAGGACATTCCGGCCAGCACAGTAGCGAAGGCTGATTGCATCGTCATTCTGCCCAGCGTGAAGAAATTCGCCGTGGGCATTGGTGGAACCGGAGGCCGCGGTCCGATGACTTGCCGTGAGGGCGCGGACTTCACTGGCAAGTGGGGACCGCCCGCCATGTACAGCATCGGTGGCGCCAGTGCGGGTTTTCAGATCGGCGGCACGGCTAAGGATTACATCATCCTGATCATGGCCCCGACGGCGGCGAACAAGGTGCTGGACGGCAAAGTTAAGGTCGGCAGCGACGCGACCGCAGCGGCCGGTTCCGGAGCCAGCGCGAGTACGGGTACTGCTGACATGCTGACCTATTCCCGGACTTCCGGACTTTTCGCTGGCGTGTCGCTCGACGGCGCCTCTCTCGAGCCTGACAAGGATGCTAACCAGCGGCTTTACGATAAATCGGTCAGCGCTCGGGAGGTCGTGAGCGGCGGGGTTACGCCCACGCCCGCGGGAAAGCAACTGGTTTCCCTGCTCAACAGCAAGGCGGCAAAAAGTAGCAATTAGAAGACGAGCCCACATAAGTTCGGCGGAGACGTCTCGTCTCCGCCGGCCTGGTGGGCAGTACCACGTCTGGATGTGCGGGCTCAAACATTTCCCTGAATCCAGGTTAGTTCGACGCGACTGCCATTCATGCCAACTCCCTTCCTATAGGTGGGCCGGCCACCTCACCACCAAACCGTCGGCGGTCCTCGTCCTGCGGGGAATTCCCGTCTTCATGAACTACATAGACCCCGGCAATCTCTCATCATAGGTAGGGAGCTGGCGTGTTTGCCCGCAGCAGCTCGCGCCAACTGCAAGTATAGCCGCGACTGCCGACAACGATCTGGCAGAGGCCACACGTGTCAAGCAATTGGGGCAGCAGGCAGGGAGAATTCTGAAAGAGGACCGCCGTTTTGCCCTTCTGAAGCTGGCGGTATAAGCTCCGCCGGATGAACGACGATGGTCAATTTTGCGAACGCAGTATCTCGCGAATCTCGCGATTGACTCGGGCCGCATCTTGCGATGCTTTATCGATCAAGTCGAGCCACCTTTTATTGTTCTCGTCTAGTTTCGCCTGCGCCAGAAGATAGGAAGCCTGCATGATGGTCTCGATGTGATTGCTGAGGTCATGGGACAGGATGCGCAGTTTGGTGACTGTCTCCCCTGGTAATTTCTTGGTCTCTTCCATTGCCGGTTGGGCCACTTGTTCTCTCCTGCCTTACCGTAACAACCATGCCGGGCGAATGCCACCCCAGCAGCGCCTGGGCCTCTGACATTGGACGCGGATCCGGAGGTTTTCGTTGTTCGGGAGCCCGCAATGCCCATGCAACCTTACCACACTGTCCCACCGGCCCGGCTTCGCTGTCGTCAACCTAAACCGTCGTCGCTGTGCCACTTACGAACCGAGATCTGGCCCCTCCGGCAGGAGGCGACCTTTTCCGCGGCCCTCTGCGGCTGCTATGATTCTGGCAACATCGCAGGCAACGCGAGCGTCCCATGGCTCAAATCCGGCTGAAAACGAAGCTGGTCCTTGCTATCAGCGGTATGGTGTTCACGCTGGTCGCGGTGTTTTCCTATTTCTACACCTCGCGCATGGTACGGCAGCGTTTTACGAATGCTTACGACAATGCCGCCTTCGTTGCCAAGGAGATCCGGGAGAGCGCTCGCGAAGCCTCCCAGATTGACCTCAGCAGCACCTTCATCAACACCAACGATCCCAAGCAGGTGGAGGCGGTTCTGGACGAAGCCTTACAGACCGATCCCGGGCTGAACACGCTACTGCAATCCATCGTTGGCTATTCTCCCACCATCTCCGACGTAGCCATTACGGATGTAACCGGACGGGCCATCGTACACACTGACCCATCCGCCATAGGCACTCAACTAGAGTCGCGCGAGGACTTCCAGAATCTGTACAGCGGTAGTTTCCGACGCCAGCTCGAGGTGGTGTACGGCGAGCCCAGGGTTTATGACGTTCACCTGCCCATCCAGCGCGAGGGTCAGCCTTTCGGCGATATCCGCGTCGGCATCTCCACGGTCCTTCTGAAGAGTGAGGTCCAGCCGCAACTCACACGCGCGCTTTTCTTCTCGGCGTTTGCCATCATGGTGTCGCTGGCGTTAGCAGCCGGGGTGTCCAACATTGCTTTGCGCCCGTTGGAGGCGATTGGCCGTCGCCTTGACCAGATGACGGCAGGCGTGGCCGACATTGTACTCGAGCCTGATGCGAGGGCAACCGACGAGTATGGGCTGGTCAACACCAAGATTGATCGTCTGGGCCGGCAGATCCGCGACGTGAAAGAAGTTTTTAGCGCTCTCAAAGAGAACCTCGATCAGATTATGGGCACTTTGCAGGACGGCCTGGTCCTGTTTACGCGTGACACGCGCGTGGTGCTGGTAAGCGCCTCAGCCGAACGCTTCGTCGGCCGTCCGCGAGGACAGATTCTGGGCAATGTGGTGGAGGAGGTGTTTACCGATGCCAACAAGCTGGGTCGCATCGTGCTGGATGCTTTCGCTCTGCACCAGCCCATCCCGCAGCGTGAGATCGAGTTGGAAAACGGACGGCGCATACAGATTGCGCTGGATTTCATCGCCGAGCGCGGCGAGCGTATCGGCGCGCTACTCACCATGCGGGACGCGGAATCGGTGCGCCGAATCGAGAACGAAATTGAACTGTCTCGCCGCGTGGCCGCCATCGGACGGCTGACCTCGGGCGTTGCCCATGAAGTAAAAAATCCCATCAATGCCATCGTAGTTCACCTCGAGTTGCTGCGCGAAAAGATGCGTGAAATCGATCCTGACACCTGGCGCCATATGGACATCATCGGAAGCGAGATTCATCGTTTGGATCGGGTGGTGCAGACCCTGGTGGACTTCAATCGTCCTTTGGAGTTGCGCCTTTCCGACTTCGATTTGCGCCGTTTGATGGAGGAGGTTGCCCTGCTGGCCGCGCCGGAAGCAGCCCGCCAAGGGGTGAAGGTCGAAACCAACTTGGGCCGCGAGGCGCTGCCCGTGCGGGCCGACGCCGACCTCATTAAGCAGGCCCTGCTGAACGTGGTTATCAATGGAGTGCAGGCCATGAACGACGGCGGCGTGCTCAGTATGGCCACACACCGGGACGACACGGCGGCCACCATTGAGGTCCGCGATCAGGGCAGCGGGATTCCTCCAGAGATTCGCGACAAGATTTTCAACCTGTATTTCACCACCAAGAAGGTGGGCAGCGGCATTGGCCTGGCCATGAGCTACCGCGTGTTGCAGCTGCACAACGGCGCCCTTGATTTCGTCACCGAGATGGGTCAAGGAACCACCTTCCGCCTGGCCCTTCCCTTGGTGGGCTCGCCGCAGGTGAAGGACGTGAAAATCGCGACTCGCACTTGATTGCGAGCATGGGCTGGGCATGAAACCGCAATACCACGGTGTTTAGGTTTTGCGGCCCGAGGTTTATCATGAAGCGCAGTTGTTCTGCTCGCTTGCTCTTGGGCGGTCGTCCAGACAGAGACTAGCGTGGCAGCGATATTGCAGAACTTCGCATGACCATTGGGCGCCAATTCGTTGCTTCGGTCCTGGCCTTGGTATTGTTGCTGAGCCTGTCATGCAAAAAGAAAAAGCCGCAGGCTCCGCCACAGGCGCAGGCTCCCACCATCTCGGTCCCGGTGCCGGACGAAATTTCTGAGACCGCTCCGCCCCCTCTGCCGCCCAAACAGGAGGCGCCCGCTCCGGAACCGCAGAAGCCGAAGCTCCCGCCGCGTCACCGCAAGAAACCGGCCCAGCCTCCGGCCAGCAGCCCTGAAAACCCTGCTGCGACTTCGACCGGCAATGCTACGGTTGCCGCGGCCCATCCTCCGCCAAATCCGGCCGAGAGCGCCCCTGACACCGCCATCGCCGCCGACGTCAGCAGCCAGCAGGTGAGCCAACAGAAACAGACAACTACTGAATTGCTTGCCGCCGCTGAGAAAAATTTGAAGAGCGTGAATCGCAAACTGAACCATGACGAGCAAGCCATGGTTTCGCAGATCAGAACCTACATGGATCAATCGCGAAAGGCCACCTCGGAGAATGACTTCGAGCGCGCCTATAACCTGGCCACGAAAGCTCGCCTGCTTTCCGACGCACTGGTCAAGAAATAAGCGCCATCCAAGCTGGTCGTTTGCTTAGGATGAGTGGCTCGCTAGCGGATTTGAATCCAAAATGAAGTGCCGTCCCGGGAAACCTTGGTCAAACGTTCATCGCTCCAGAACGCATCCATCACAGCAGCAAGGCGCTGGGTGACGCTGATGTATTTGTTCGGCAACATGATTTCGTAGTCACCATGCCCGGCAAGCAAGCTTGCCGCCAGCAGATATTGCTCTGACCAGTAGCGATGCGGGTAGTATCGGTATTCCCAGTAAGGCGGGTAATCGTGAGGCAAGAAGATGTCGTGCATGTGGACTAACACGCCGGACTTCAGCCGGGGAAGAACCTCAAGAAAAAAGATGGTCACGTCGGAATTCATGAAACTGCGGTGTGACCCGTCCATGAATAGGATGTCTCCGGCCCCCAGCTGATCGAACAGGCTTAGGTCAACCTTGTCTAGCGGTCGCCTGATGACGGTGTCGCAGAGGTTGTCGATCGCGGCGCGGGGATTGGGATCAATGGAAACGAGCTTCGTTCTCAGATTGTGGTCCCGGATGGCCCGGCGCACAACCTTGGTCGAGTACCCAGATCCGACTTCCGCCACGAGGGCCGCATTGCGAGTCGCGACGAAGCCGTAAAGTGCAAAGGTGTCCAGTCCCCCGAGCCAATCGTGTACCCAACACGGCTCGGAGGAGTGCTCTGCCTCGCGCAGGGGGATGCGGAGCAGATGGTCAGACAAACTCAGGAACTGCAACAAACGGTTTACGTATTCGTGATCGTTAGCACCGAGAATGCAGCTAAGCTCAGGATGTGCTGGTTTGCCATATCCGAAGCGAGGAATCGCTTCTACGCTGTAATCGAGAAAAATCGGTTGATATCCGTCGGCAAGTCTGCGGGCATTCAACAGTACCGACAGGAAGCCATGCCTGTCGGCAAGCCGCCTTAAGTTTTTTTTTAAATCCATGCGTATTTCCCACGCGACTTAGTTGGCGCCTCTACTTTAGCAGCAATACCCTGGCCATCGTGTGAATGGCCGGAGGCTGGGTGTTTCAGGTAGATGCCGCCAATTCAGCAGCCCGCGGTGACTGCCGCGGAAGAAGCAGCTGCAACCAAGGCAGTGATCAGAGGATGGCTTCTCCCTTGGAGAGCGGATCGTTCCGGTTGGAACAACGTGCCGAAGAAAAATCGGTGAGCGGGCAGTTCGACGGCGCGCACCTCCCCGTCAGGTCCGGTGGCCCCGATCCTCAATCCGCCGTTCCGCAGGCGCGTCACGTAGGCGGGATTGGGGCCAAAGCGGCAGTGATAGGTCTCGCGAATCTCATCGACGCCGTAGATCTGGCGCAGCCGGCTTGCGGGCGTCAGGTCCAGTGTTTCTTCCACCTCAACCAGGGAACACATCAGCTTCGTGATCACAGGCTCCGTGCTCGCAGGATCGCATTCGGCGTGTCCGGCTTCGCTGATGTGCAAGACGTTCCGCGCAAACTCCACGATGGCGTGCTGACATCCGGCGCAAGTTCCCAGGAAAGGCTTTCCCCTCTCGCGCGCGAAGCGAATAACGCGGAGCGCTCCCTCCATCGAGCGATAAGGACTGGCCGGAACGCACCAGAAACCACCGTATGGCTCCAGATCAGCATCCAGGGCGCGTTCGGTGCCGAGCCACACCGGCTCGACCGAATTGCCCCCGGCCACCAGCGCCAGCGCCTGCGGAATGGCTTGATGTGCCGTAACCTTGGGATCGTAATCGCCGACTAAGCAAATACGTACTGCGCGCTTTTCCACTAGCACCACCCTCCCTGCGTGACCGCAAGTCCATCGCGCCTCGCGCATGAATCCCCATTCACTCGCGGGTTGTGCGTTTTCAACTGCCTTGTTCGTTGCTTCACTATATCGGATCGTTATACCGCGCCGCGACTGGTTTACATTTGAAATATGAGGGAGATGTTCCAGCACCGCGGGATGCAGTTGATCTTCATAGCCAATCTCGTTTCCATGATCGGCAGCGGCATGAACTCCGCCGCCGTGATCTGGTACATCCTGCAAGCCACGCATTCGGAGGTGTCACTGGCGGCGCTAATCGCGTTGCAAACCCTTCCTTCGATGCTGCTGTTGCCCTTCACCGGCGTGCTCATCGACCGCGAAGACCGTCGTCACCTGATGTTGTGGCTAGACTCCGCGCGTGGGGCCATCATCTTCTTCGTCGCAATGCTGGTGTTCACGCATCATGTTCGGCTGTGGCACCTGTACGCCATGAACGTCCTGGTGGCCATCGGTTTCTGGATGTTCTTCCCCACCGTGAACGCGCTCATCCAGGAGCTGACGCCGGACGACAAGATGCTGGATTCGAACTCGCTGCTATTGGCGGCGTTGCAGGGCGGATGGTTGATGGCTGGCGCTGTGGTCGGCTTCATGTACAACCACGTCGGTCTGGGCGGCGTGTTGCTCATCGACTGCGCCAGCTACGCCATTTCGCTGGTCTGCATTCTCCAGGTGCGCAAAGGCAGAGTGACGGTTTCGCGTCCGGTATCGGAGCTTGCGGCCTTGGCTTCACCCGCGGGCGCAGTCGCGCGCTATATCCACGAGCTCGGAGAAGGCTACCGCTACGTTCGGGAGAACCGCCGGGTGCTGCTGATCGGCCTCGCCTGGGCGCTGTTTGTAGCCGCCATGATGACGCAGGGTGTACTGTCGGCCCCGCTGAGCGAGCGCATTCTGCACGGCGGAGCTGTTGGCTATGGATGGCTGAATGCCGGCTGGGCGGTCGGGGCCTTCGTCAGCGTTTTCTACGCTTCGACGTTTATCCGGCGGCACGGCGCCAACCGTTCAGTCACGCTGACCATGTCTATCATCGCCTTGTCGCTCTTCCTGCTGCCAGTCTCGCGCTGGCTGGCGCTGGCGGTGCCGATTTACTTCATGATGGGCTCCAGCCGCGGCGTGGGCGGCATTGCTCTCTCCAGCGAGATGATGCAACTGGTGCCGCGCCACTTCATGGGACGGGTGCAAAACACTTTCGCCTTCGTGGCCAGCGCGCTGCAAATCGGGACCTCGTTACTGGCAGGCGAAGCCGCCCATCGCCACGGGCTGACCTACGGCTTCTGGATCGTCGGCGCCATGTATCTGGGAGCAGGATTGGCGGCATGGCTGCCAGTTCGCCATGCCGAACCAGCGGTTTATCCGCAGGACGATACGGCTGCCGATTAGCCTATGGCGTTTTCGCAATTGGCAAGGTTGAGAAACTCTCTTAAGCTGTCATCCTGAGCGACGAGCGCAAACGGGGTCCCCGGCAAGCACCGGGTTGGTGCTTGCTGGGGTGTTGGAGCGAGGAGTCGAAGGACCCCTATTCCTCAGAAATGAAGGTGCCGTCGCGCGCAGCAACCGCTCTGCGATCCCGATCAATCTGTGACCTGAGCACTGACCGATGGAATCTCCGACAACATAGGTAACTCGGCCGCAGTTTCCAATGGCGTTCGCGGTGTATCACGCAACAGGAAGTCGCAAATCACCCGATTGAAGTCGCCAGGCACTTCCTCGTAAGGAACGTGGCCGATGCCATCGAGCATTATCAGCGCGCTGTTTTGCAGGCGCTGCTGCACGGCATATGTCGACGAGGGGTACACCGCGGTGTCGCGAGAACCCCAGAGGAGCAGCGTGGGCAATTCACTGATCGCCGGCAAAGACTTCTCGATATGGGCCAGGTCGCAATGCCACGACCGCACAATGCGCAGGATATGCTCAAAGCTTCCCGGCACCTCCAGGCCCGCAGTGTAGCCTTCGATGCTGCCGGGCGCGATACGGCTGGGATCGCCATACAGCTTGCGAAAGTACCGGAGCATCAGCCAGTGCTGCTTGGGTAGGACACGAGTGACAAAAAGTCCGCCCAGCGCAGTGGAAAGCAAGCGAGTCAAAAACCGGCCGTAGCTCGACCATGGATTGATGGCGGAAACCAGTATCAGCCGCCGGATGCGGTGTGCCATCGACCGTCGCGCAGCCAGAGCAGCCAACACAATCGCCAGTCCGCCGCCGCGGGAAGTGCCCAACACGTCCGCCTGTTCCATTCCGAAATGTTCCATGAAGCGCAGAACGCCTTCGGCATCGCTGGCCAGCGAGCATTGGGCTTCGTCGATGCGCTGGGAAAAGCCACAGCCGGGCAAATCGACGGCATACACCGAGAAATGCCCGGCCAGCGCCTCCATGTTGAAGCGCCAGGAAAAGGAATAGGCCATGAAGCCATGGATCAGCAGCAGCGGCGGACCCGAACCGGCATGAAGATAGCGCCACCTCACCCCATCGAGGGTCACGCTGCACTCTTCAGTTCCGGGGATCCTGGCGATCGCCGCCACCGCCCCAGTTTGCTTGGCCGGGTCAAGTTCTGGCATGTCGTACAACCAATCCGCTGGTCAGAGAATCATAGGAACCGATGTCGCCTCTGTCGCATGGGGAGAGTGAAAGCTCTCCCCTTTTTGCATGGAGGTTTGAGGTAATTCCTAACTTTCTATGCAGATTTTAGACCTGAGCGCGTTGGTTTGGGAGATAATTGGAAACAACCGGCCGGCTCCCCGCATCGGTTCGAGGGGTGCCGTGTGGCGCCGGAAGTGGGGAACCAACCGAACGTGTCAGCTAAAGTTTCTGATCTCATCTACGACTGGAACACAAGTCACGACCGGTCCATGCTGCCGGCAGGCAGGGTGTTGCTGAATGACGAGTCGTTGCGCGACGGACTGCAGTCGCCGTCGGTGCGCGATCCTTCCATCGAGGAGAAGATCGAGATCCTTTACTTGATGGAAGCGGTCGGCATCAACATGCTGGACCTCGGCCTGCCCGGAGCCGGTCCCCGCGCGGTGGCGCACTGTGAAGCCCTGGCCCGAGAAATTGGCCGGGGGAAATTGAAGATCAAGCCCAACTGCGCGGCCCGCACTCACCAAAACGACATTCGTCCCATCGCTGAGATTGTGCAGCGCACCGGCGTCCCCATTGAGGCGGCGACCTTTATCGGGTCCAGTCCAATTCGGCGTTACACCGAAGATTGGACTGACGACTTTCTGCTCCGCACTACCGAGAACGCGGTGAAGTATGCGGTTTCGCTCGGCCTCGAGGTAATGTATGTCACCGAAGACACCACGCGGTGCGATCCTGAGACCATTCAGCGGCTGTACAGCACGGCCATCGCCTGCGGCGCGAAATCGATCGTGATTTGCGATACTTGTGGACACGCCACTCCCATGGGCGTGGTTGCGCTCATGCACTTTGTCGTCAACGAGGTGGTGAAGCCTTCGGGGGAAAACATTCGCGTGGAGTGGCATGGACACTGCGACCGCGGTCTGGCCGTGGCAAATGCCATTGCGGCGCTGGCCGCTGGCGCCGAAGTTATCCATGCCACTGCTTGCGGTATCGGCGAACGCGTGGGGAACACCCAGATGGACCAGATGCTGATGAACTTAAAGCTTCTGGGCACCGAGCCTTGGAAGAGCCATGACCTCACCAAGCTAAAGGATTATTGCGAAGCGGTGGCGAAGGCGACTGGAGTTCCGATCCCCAAGAACTACCCGGTCGTCGGTGAGGATGCCTTCCGCACCGGTACCGGCGTCCATGCGGCGGCGGTCATCAAGGCGTACAAGAAAAACGACGTATTGCTGGCCAACAGCATTTATTCCGGCGTGCCGGCCCATCATTTCGGCATGGAGCAGATCATCGAGGTTGGCCCCATGAGCGGCAAGTCGAACGTGGTGTTCTGGCTGGAGCGTCACGGCATCGTCGCCAGCGATGAACTGGTGGACCGCATTTATCAGCGGGCCAAGAATTCCGACCGAATGCTTACCGATCCCGAGATCATGGAGTGCGTCCAGGCAGCGCCGAGCGTGCAGTCGTGGCTGGCGTCGTAAGTCCCTGCGATCGAGCCCCGGTGAGATTGGTTGCGCTCATCCTTTCGTTCTTTCCAACTGGCGTATTAGTATTGGGCATCCGCCATGGGTCCCGGTCCTCCAGCGCGCGCGTCTTCCCCCGAGTTGTCCTTCAGTGAATCCCAGGGATCGCGCTCGGCGCAGCAACAGGTGGCGCTTGCGGCCGAGTTGCGCAAGGTCCACGAAGCGTTTGCCTGGTTCCGTTCACACGCCCGCGAGTTGGAAGACTTACAACTCGAAGTCACGTCGATCGCCGCGCCTCCATGGGGCGAGGCTGCACGCAGCGTATGGCTCAAGGAACGGTTCAGCGACCTCGGCCTCACCGACGTGCATCAGGATGAGTTGGGCAACGTCTTCGCAATCCGGCCGGGTACCGATCCCAACGCAGCCTACATCGCGCTGAGCGCACATATCGATACGGTATTTCCCGCGGGAACGACGATCGAAGTGCGCCGCGATGCCGGCAAGCTTCACGGCCCCGGCATCTCCGACAACTCCTCGGGAATCGTCGCCCTGTTGGCGATTGCCGGCGCAATGCAGGCAGCGGCCCTATCGACTGGCGCTCCGGTGCTTTTTATCGGCGACGTGGGTGAAGAAGGCGAAGGCGACCTGCGCGGCATGAGACACATCTTTCAGCAGCCCAAGTGGTCGGCATCCATAGCTTCGCTGGTGGTGCTCGATGGCGCAGGAACGGACACCATCATTGCCGAGGGCCTGGGCAGCCGCCGTTATGAAGTCACGGTACGAGGCCACGGTGGTCATTCGTGGAGCGACTTCGGAGTCGCTAATCCGATCATTGCGCTGGCGCGGATCATCGATCGCTTCGCCAGCACGCCGGTACCCGCCTTGCCGAAGACGACCTACAACATCGGGATGATCAACGGCGGTACGTCGGTCAACTCCATTCCGGAGTCGGCGACCATGAAGGTGGACACTCGATCGGCTTCGGTGGAACAACTCGACCGGCTAGAGGGTGCCCTGCACGAGGCAGTCGACGCTATTGTTCCCGACGGCGAGGGCCGCAAGAAACAGGAGCTGCTGACGGCAGAGGTCCGCATGATCGGCAATCGTCCGGCGGCTGATTTGCCGGTAGAGTCGCAACTGCTGAAAGCCATCCGCGCGGTGGATGGGCAGCTCAACAACGCAGCGCGCATTCAGCGGGCCTCCACCGACGCCAACGTACCGCTGTCGCTGGGCCGCGAAGCGATCGCCATCGGCGCCGGAGGCAGCGGCGGCGGCGCTCATACCATCGGCGAATGGTATGACCCAACTGGCCGGGACCTGGGACTGAAGCGCATCCTTTTGCTCATCCTCGCGCTCGCCGGAGTGGCGGACGAATGAAATTGCTTCTGCTGATCGCTCTCGCGCTGATCGCGGTGAACACAAATTCATCCGCAGACTCCGCGTTGGCCTCGGCTATGAATTCAGGCACCGGGCCAGCCGACGCCATCTTCCTCAATGGAGACATCTACACGCAGGCGACACCGCCGCGCGCACAGGCGATGGCGGTACGCGATGGCCGCATTCTTGCCGTGGGGACGAACGACGAGATCCGCAGGTTGAAGGGCGCCCACACGCACGTTGTCAATCTCGGGGGCCACTTCGTAATGCCGGGCTTCAACGATGCCCACGTTCATCTGGAACATGCGGGTCTGGAATTGCTCAGTGTCGATCTGCGCGGCACCCGGTCGCTCCCGGAGATGCAGCAGCGCATCGCAGCCAGCGCCAAGACCGCCACGGCCGGGGAGTGGCTTGTGGGCGGTGGCTGGGACCAGACGCTGTGGACGGACGGAAAGCTGCCGAGCCGCCAGGACATTGACGCGGTCAGCGGCCAGCATCCGGCAGTCTTCATCCGGGTGGATGGACACATCTCCGTAGCCAACACCGCGGCGCTCAAGGTGGGGGGCGTTACCCCGCAGACGCAAGCTCTGACAGGCGGCAAAATCGACCACGAAGCCGACGGCCAGCCCACCGGCATTCTGCGCGAAACGGCAAGAGGACTGGTCGAGTCCAAAATCCCGCCGCCGACTCCTTCGCGTCTGCGACGCGCCGCCGAAGTTGCGCTGGCCGACGCTGCGCGTTGGGGCATCACTTCGGCCCAGGACAATTCCAGTTGGGAATCCTTCCTGGTGTACGAGGACCTGGAGCGCGAAGGCAAGCTGACGCTGCGCATCAGCGAATGGCTCAGGTTCGACGATCCCATCAGCCTGCTGGAGACGCATCGCGCGCATCATCCCGCCGACGATCCCATGTTGCACACCGCCATGCTGAAAGGCTTCATGGATGGGTCGCTCGGTTCGCGCACGGCCGCGCTACTGGCGCCGTATTCCGACGATCCGGGTAACTCCGGCCTGCCGCAGTATGAGCAAGGCAAACTGAATCGCATGGCCATTGAGCGCGCGCTGGCCGGCTTCCAGATCGGGTTTCACGCTATTGGAGACCGCGCCGCGCAAATGGCACTCGACGCGTTCGCTGAGGCTGAGCGCAGCGCCAAAGAGAATGACAAGACGCGCGACTTCCGCTTCCGGATTGAGCACGACCAGGTGATCACGCCCGGCCAGTTCGCGCAGTACAAGAAGCTCGGAGTCATCGCTTCCATCCAGCCCAATCACGTGCTTACGGACATGCGTTGGGTCATGGAGCGGATTGGCGCCGAGCGGGCGAAGACCTCCTATCCCTGGAAGCAATTCCTCGATGACGGCATTCCGCTGGCGTTCGGCACCGATTATCCAGTCGAACCGATCACGCCGTTTCGCGGAATCTATGCCGCAGTCACCCGCAAGAACGAAGCGGGCACGAAAGAATATTTCCCCGAGCAGAAGCTCACCATCGAGCAAGCCATCGCCGCCTACACCACAGGCTCGGCCTACGCCCAGTTCGCGGAGAAAGACAAGGGAACTCTGGCGCCGGGCATGCTGGCCGACTTCGTCGTCCTAGATCGCGACCTAACCAAGGTCGCGCCGCCGCAGATCCTGAAAACCCGCGTGCTCAGGACCGTGGTTGGCGGGAATACGGTGTACGAGGCGGATCAATGAGGCACGTATCTGATTAGTTCAGATGCGATACACAGTTGGGTTCTGTCCTAATTCAGGCCTTATTTGTTCTTCGGGACGAGGGCTTGATGGCCTCTGGTGATTAGCCAAATCAACCGAAACCAGTGGAGTGGGAGTGCGGACGTATCCGCTCATGGTTGCTTCCTGGCTCACCCGGATTCCCGTGGCAACAAGACCAGTTTCCGCCACCCGCTTCCCAAGGCATCGCGCTCCTAGCCGTTGACAGGTGAAATTGGTGGATGCTCCTTGCGGATGCTCCAGAAGTGGTGCATTCCGTGGGTTCATTTATCTTTATCGCCGCCAGTGCCGATGGCTAAGGTTGGGACACGACCCATGGTTGCCAACGCCGGACGGGAGCTCAGGCATCTCGGATGGTTGCGCGAACCGAGGCGCACTGGGAATCGATGAGATGCGCTGTCCATGGGGAAAGAGGTAAGCGTGCCCATCCCACTTCGAGGTCTGAGGACCATTCATACATTAGCAGGAAAGGTGAACCTGGTTGCGGTCCCCCATCGGGCGCACTTGCAGATCGCTTGTCTGGAGCTGGAGAGGGCGCGGCGCACGACCGAGCGCACCAGCGCGTTTCGGCGAGTGGCTGAACTCGATGCCCGGCTCAAGGAGATCGATGCGGAGCAGGCTAGCCTGCTGCAAGCCTTGGCCGATCGAAAAGAAACAACCGGTGCAGCCGGAACCGCCCGCCATTCGCGGGGGCATAGTCAGCCGTTCAAGATCAGATATTGACCATAGCTGCGCGCGGCGCCGGTTTCAAACTGCGGGCTACGGTGCCCGCTCAGCTCTCATCTATGGAGGCAAACCACGTGAGTACCGCTCACATCCCGATTGCAAAACCTGCCGCCAGACGCCTGCCGAAGCGCGTTGCCGCGTCAGAGAAAATATACCTGTACGCCATCATCGCCGGTGGGCAAGACCGAGTTTACGAAGAGTCCGGCATTGACCGGCACCGGCTGTACACCATCTCTGGCGGACTTATCGCCGCCGTCGTTAGCGATGTACCCGACGACAATGTGCGCCCGGAACGCGCTTGCCTGGCGGCCCATCACGAAGTCTTGAAACGGCTGATGACCGAAACTACACCG
This sequence comes from uncultured Acidobacteriaceae bacterium, assembly GCA_963737435.1. Taxonomy (GTDB): domain Bacteria; phylum Acidobacteriota; class Terriglobia; order Terriglobales; family Acidobacteriaceae; genus Bog-257. Next base: position 123,960 of record CAVTSI010000008.1, read on the forward strand.
CTGCCCATGTCCTTTGGAGTGGTCGCGGACAGCCCGGCTGCAGTTCGCCGGATGCTGGTGCGCAACCAGCAAGTTCTCCTCGATCAACTCCGGCACGTTGCCAGTAAGGTCAAGATGGGATTGCGAGTTACCTGGGATGTGCCCAACATCTTCGAATATTTCGTGAACACGCATCCAGAACTCAGGATGGCCCGCGACCGGTTCTTCGGTTCGCAGAGCGAGCCCACGCAGGAACAAAAGATCGAACTGGGAAGAATGTTCGACCGCCTTTTGCAGGAAGACCGCGAAACCTACACCGACCTTGCGGTGAACATGTTTGCCAGCCACGGATGTGAAATCAAGCAGCTGAAATGCCGCAACGAGCGCGAAGTGATGAACCTGGCCGGACTGGTCAGGCGGGACGCGATGCCGCAGTTCGAAGCCGACGTATTCGAGGTCGCCAAGCAGTTCGATAACAACTTCGCCCTCGACTACAACGGGCCTTGGGCCCCGCACAACTTCGTGCAGGTTGATCTTGAGCTCTAGAAACCAGGGGAGGGCAGGATGTTGGTTGTCGATGATCTCCTAATGGCCCCAGTCCACGGTTTGTTCTGGATCTTTCGGGAGGTTCATCAGGCGGCCCAGGAGGAGATGGTTACGGACGCTGAATCCATTACGGCGGAGCTCAGCGCTCTCTACATGAGACTGGAAACAGGGAAGCTCAGCGAGGAAGAATTTGCGGCAGAAGAGAAGTGTCTGCTCGAGCGTCTGGACCGGATACACAAGCGCGGCAAAGCGATTGGATAGGAGCGCTAGGGAAAGAACCAGGGGCCAACAGCAGTGAAGGGAGCAACCGTGGAGGCGTACGTCACACTCACCAGTGGTACGGGAACGCCAGGCTTTCTGGGCCCCCGGGATTTGCAGCTACTCATCTTCCGCGGCAAGGGCGGTGTGGGAAAAACCACCTGCGCGGCAGCCGCCGCACTGCGGTTGGCGGCACGAGCACCGCAGTTATCTTTCTTGCTGGTTTCGACCGACCCCGCGCACTCGCTCGCCGACAGCCTGGCCGACCTGGTTCCACCTGGAAACCTGAGGGTCCTGGAACTTGATCCGCAAGAATACCTAGCCGATTTCAAGCACAAGCACGGCGACCAATTGCGCGAAATCGCATCCCGCGGGACCATTCTTGATGATGAAGAAATCAACCGTTTTCTGGATCTTTCCCTGCCTGGTCTGGATGAACTCATGGCTTTCCTGGAGATATCCGCCTGGGTGTAAAAGCGCGCCTACGACTGCATCATCGTAGATACCGCGCCTAGCGGTCATACTCTGCGGCTGCTGGCCATGCCGCAGCTCCTGCGCAAATGGGTGACCATGCTGGAGACGCTTCTGGCCAAGCATCGCTACATGAAATGGGTTTTCGCCCGGTCGCGCGATCGCGACCATCTCGACGCCTTTCTGGATGGACTGACCAGTTCGGTAGGACGGATGGAAGCTATCCTGGAAGATGCGGCCCAGCGGCCCTCGCTGTGCGACGTGCTCGACCGGGTCCTCAACAAAGGGGCGGTCATCGATGGAGAAGCGACGATCTCGGTGGCAGGAATTGACCTGGTTTACCTGGATTGAGGCTGGTGCTCACGTCCATCGAGACGGCCCGCCGCAGGTCCCAGTTCGGAGCTGCCGCATTCAGGCCGGTAACCAATACCGGGGAGGAACAGTTGCATGGCGTCTGCTGAAATGCCGCGCATGGAGTGCGAGAGCCTGAGTGCTTGCGCTCAAGTGATGAACGCCGGAACGCCGTCGCTCGGGCCGGAAGCCGGTGAGGGTTTGCAAGGCCGGTCCGGACGGTTGAACTTCGATGTCAACGGCGCCAAGAACGGACTGGGACAACTGGTGCTGACTCTGGTTAAGCTGCTGCACGAATTGCTGGAGCGGCAGGCCATCCGCCGTGTGGACGCCGGCTCGCTGACCGATCAGCAGACCGAAAGGCTGGGACTGGCCCTCATGCAGCAAGCCCAGGAAATCGAACGGCTCAGGAAGGAATTCGGACTGGAAGAAGAGGACCTCAACCTCGATCTCGGCCCGCTGGGAAGGCTTCTATAAGGAAACACTATGCTACAGCAACAAGCGTTATCGCATTCGGTTGAGTCCTCCACCTTGGCGGATGTGCTGGAGCGCGTTCTGGACAAGGGAATCGTTATCGCCGGCGATATCAGGATAAAGCTGGTTGACATTGAGCTGCTGTCAATTCAGATCCGCCTAGTCATCTGTTCCGTTGACAAAGGCAAAGAAATGGGTATGGATTGGTGGGTGAATAACCCTATATTTCGTCAGGACAAGCACCCAGAGATCGCGCCGGCTTCGCTTACCAGCCTGGCAGAGAGACTGGCTACGTTGGAAGCCACTCTGCGCAACGCGGCGGCACACAGCAGCTGAGCTACCAACGTTCACCGTTTGTATCGAGCACATGCGTCGCTGCGAAAGCGGTCCTTCCCAACTCTTGCTGTGCTGTATCCGCTCTAACCAGGGGTTTATCACTCTGACCGGTGACCCGGATCACGGCATGGGACGTGGGTAGACATGAGAGTCTATAATGCTTTTGGCGTTCGTCCTGGCCGGATTCGAAACCAAGGCTTAACAAGGCCTTCTACCTCATCCTTCGATCTTCTAGGTTCAGGCTCTCTCGCCAAGGAGGCTGGATATGAAATACCGGGCCACGATCCTGGTTCTGATTCTCCTCCCCATCCTGGTAGGCGGCGGTTTTGCCCTCGCTAAATGGCCCATGAACGCTCCCGTGATTGCAATCCTCGGGGCGGTCATGATCTGGCTAGGCTACACCGGGTATGCCCGCCGAATCGACCAAAACGTCATTCAACCTGATGCCAAGAAGGCTACTCCCGCGCGCATGTACATGGACGGGGTTGACTTCATGCCTACGAGCCGCAACGTGCTCTACGGCTACCACTTCAAGTCCATTGCGGCTGCCGGTCCCATCGTGGGCCCGATTGCCGCGGTCGCACTCTGGGGATGGTTGCCCTCGCTACTCTGGCTTACGCTGGGCGTTACCTTCCTTGGCTGGGCCAGCGACTACTCCGCCATCATGGTGGCGGTGCGCAACGACGGCAACTCGCTGTCGGCGATTGCACACCGGCTGATTGCGCCGCGCGCTCGCGTCATCCTCTTTGTGTTCATCTTCTTTTATCTGCTGCTGCTGGCTGGGGCCTTCGTGGGAATCATGGCCGGCATCTTTGACCCGCGGGCCGATGTCCCGTTCGGCATCTTCATTCTGGCCATCATGGGTCTGGTGATGGGTCAGATGCTCTATCGCTGGAAGATGGACCTGATCGTCGTCACCGTCCTCGCGGTTGGCTTGACGATGGGCGCGATGGCGTGGGGCGCACGTGGCATGACCACGGTGAAGGGGAACACCCCGGCCGGCAAGCCTGGCGCAGCCGTCGTATTCGGTGGTCCGGTCAATTCTCTGGTGGAGAAGCTGAATGGCGCCATCAACCGGCTTTCGGGCGGGCAACCTCTGTACACCGTAGTCGATCCTACGAAATCGGATCCGCGTCTGGCGGCGATGACCGTCAATGCCCAAGGCCAGATTGTGCCGAAGTACGTGGCCGGCGGCGGCGCCATCAAGATGCTGCCCTCGTTCATCTTCTGGTGCCTATTCATCTTCGCCTTCTCGTATCTGGGGACGGTCTTGCCGATCTGGCGCTTCGCCCAGCCCACAAACTATATCGGCTTCTGGATCACCTTCCTCACCATCGGCTTCTCGGCCTTGGGTGCAGTCGTCGCGGGACTCCGCGGACTGTTCGGGAATACGGTGATGACCCAGGCTGTGACCTTCCAGACCAAGGTGTTTGGGGCTTGGATCCCGATGACGCAGGCGAAGGATGCCGCCGGGCACATTATTCAGAACCTGCCGGCGATCCAGCCGATCTGGCCGATGCTGTTTGTGACCATCGCGTGTGGCGCCATCTCGGGCTGGCACTCGCTGGTCGGTTCTATCGGCACCGCGCGGCAACTGGAATATGAGACCGACGCGCTGCCGGTGGGCGGCGGTGGCATGTTCACGGAAAATGCGCTCGCCTTGCTCGCGCTGGTGGCGGTTTCCATCGCCGGCGGAGCGGGCGCAGGCGCGTTCGCCGGCGGCGTCGGCAAGCTGCTGGGACTGGTCACCTTCGGCGGGATCCAGCAAGCCTACGGAACCGCGCTGGGCTTCGGCGTGTTCGTGGTGATCGTGCTGACCATGGTGCAACTGGTCTTTCGCGTCATGCGCGTCACCTTGGGTGAATGGCTGGGCGATGTGTGGCTTGGCTTCAAGAATCCGCACATTTCGGCCATCATTTCCATGGGCTTGACGATGCTCCTGGTTCTGAGTGGAACCTGGATTTACCTGTGGCAACTGTTTGGAGCTTCCAACCAGTTGATGGCGGCGCTGAGTCTGCTGATCGTCAGCCTCTGGCTGAAGTCGGTGGGACGCAGTCCGCGATATGCGTTCTGGCCCATGCTGTTCATGTACATCACGACCATGGCGGCCATCATCGTGACCGCCTACAACCTGTACGCCAGCATATTGTCGAACTCGACGATCGCCTCGCAGACCATTAACCTGCTGGGCGCAGTGGCGATGATCGTGGTTGCTGTCTTGCTGTTTGTGGCGGCGCTGATTATCGCCTACGACGCCTGGCATGCCTGGGGCCGGTTAAAAGGGCCGGCGCAGGTGCAGCCGATGGCGGCGGACTGAGAAGCTTAGCGAAGCTTGCACCAAGTCTTCGGGCTTGGTGCAAGCCTCAAACTTGGCGGGCAAGGCGCTGAACGGTTTCGAAAACGGCGCGTGCCGCAGATGCTGGCCGCGAAGGTAGTCGCCACTGCATCTCGAAGCTGTTCTTGGTTCGCCGCACTCCGATGCGAACCAGCGAGAGACCTGGGCGTTCGGCTTCGGCCACCAGTTCAGCGATGTTGGCAACCGGAGCGAGAGCGTAAACCTGGAACCCAGGGTTTTCGAAGGGAACCAGTTGCCACTGCTGCTGTCGAACTTCTTTATCGACAGCCCGGGTGGACCAGGCTTGCCGATCAAGGATTTCGACCTGTATCTTGGGGACAGAACGCAACTCGGTACGAACAATCAGCAGATCGCGTCTGCCGCGGAGGCGCGAGAGCAGCCACAATGGCGGAACGTCCCGGGGTTCCAAAACGACCAGGACTTCGACTCGACGGAAAGGCTCGCGGGCGTTTTCAATCTGGAGGTGGACGACGGAAGAGCCCAGCCAGCGCAGGGTGGTTTTTTCTCCGACCAGCGGCAAGCCGCTCTGTAGCCATTCCAGAAAGCGATGGCCCTTGCGGACATTCAGGTGCGTACCGAGCGCGAACCACCCGACGATGGCGATGACAACCACCACGAAGATGGCTAGCTCTGGTGACATGCGTTTTGCGGCTGAGTCAAAGAATCGACGACCATTATGGCATACGCCCTCGCCCCGGAAGAGGCGCTGACATGCGCGTAATCACAATGCCGGCAACGCGGACTTGGCTTGACAAGGTCCGCGAGTTTTTCTACGGGATGATCTCTTTCGAGTTCGAGCAGCAAGCCAGGGAACAGCGGGGAGAACTGGAGTCCGCGTTCATGCTCCTGACCATGGGTGACATGCTTGGTGTCCCCGTGATGCCGCCGCTGTACGCGCTTCGCATCTTGCCCTATGCGGTACCTATGATTAGTACCTGGAAACGGAGGGTCGGGCGCGAGCGTGACCTCTCCGAGCGGGAAGAGTTTCATCTGCACGGGGTGTGATACCCCGAGCCAATAACGGACACGGAATGGAGTTGTGAATATGCCAGACGATCCGACGAAGAAGGAAGAAACCGAAGAGAAAGAAGAGAAACAGGGACTGTTCAGCAAGCTGAAGGAAATTGCCTACGGCATGAGCGCGCATGACATGTCGCGCTACGCCTTGCGCACCCGCGCCAGCATGGAACACCTGTTCATCCTGATCACCATGGGGGACCTTATCGGAGTTCCCATTCTTCCGCCCTATTACTCGCTGCGGCTTTTGCCCTACGTCGTGCCCAACATCTCGACGTGGAAGCGCCGCATGTTGCGGGAAAAGGACGTATCGGACGCGATGTTCTGAGCCGGCAGCACTGCCAACCAATACCAGCAATTCATACGAGGACTCTTCATGTCATTGCGAGAAACATTCGAAACCCACAAGGACCGCCGCTACATCATGTTCGGCGGCAAGGGCGGACTCGGCAAGACCACCTTCTCCGCCGCCACGGCGTACTGGCTGGCGAAGCAGGGGCACAAAGTACTGGTCTTCTCCGTCGATCCCCAGGCGTCGCTCAGCGACATCTTTCAGCGCGACATTTTTGGCAAGGGCGCGGTCGAGATCATGCCCAATCTCTACGCGCAAGAGGTCGATGCCGACCGTCACATCCACGATTACCAGGAGCAGATCCGCAAAAAGATCCGCGACATGTATGGCCTGGATGCCGTGCCCGAGGAAATCGAGCAGTACATTCAGGCGGCGTCGGCGGAACCTGCCATGGAAGAGTCCGCCATCTTCGACGCGGTGGTCGATATCGTGGTCGGAGGCGAGTACGACTATTACATCTACGATCTGGTTCCCCTGGGGCACGCGCTCTACTACCTTTCCATGGCCAAGGTGTACGACGAGTGGATCAATCGCATCACCCGTCTGCGCCAGGAGATGCGCGAGCAGGAAGAGATGGTGGCGCGCATCAAACGCCAGAAGACCACCGAAGAAGACCATATCCTGACCGAACTGCAATACATCAAGGACCGCATCAACCAGTCCTCGCGTATTTTGACGGACAAGCAGAAGACGGCGTTCTTTTTTGTGATCGTGCCGGAGGAGATGATCATCCTTGACACCGAAAAGGCGGCCGGACTGTTCGCCAAATTCGATGTTCCCATTGTCGGGTACGTGGTGAACCGCGTGCTTCCCGCGGACCTGGCCGGACAGGTAATACCACCCTATCTGCAGAAGCGTCTCGCCATGCAGGGAGAATACTTGCAGAAGATTGACAAGATTTTCGGCAAGCAGGTCGTGGGGCGCGTTCCCGAACTCGAGCGTGACATTACCGGGCTGGCGATGATCGAGAGACTGGCCGACATCATGTATGGCAACGGAAAAATGTGAGCGGAATATGTCTGAGATAAAAGAGAGCTTTACAGAATTTGTGACAGCGCATCCCAAAATGAAGTTCATGTTCTTTGGCGGCAAGGGCGGCGTAGGTAAGACCACCATGGCGGGCGTCACCGCCCTGCACCTGGCGCGCGAAGGCAAGCGGACCATGCTGGCCTCCACCAACCCCGTGCACAGCTTGAGCGGGTTGCTGGACCAGAATGTCTATGGAGCGCCGACCCAGGTCACCGGCGTCCCTAACCTGTGGGCGTACGAGATCGACACCAAGGAGACCATCGAACGCTCCAAGCAGGACATCAAGACCAAGATCCGCTGGTTCCTCAAGTTCGCCGAAATTTCCACCCAGGCCGACGCCTTTGTCGAGAGCGCCACCATGAATCCGGCGTTCGAAGAATCGGCGATGTTCGAGAACATGGTTGACCTGATGCTCAAGAACGAATACGACGCCTACGTCTTCGACACCGCGCCCACCGCCAATGCGCGCCGTCTGCTGGGAATGAGCAAGGTGTATTCGCTCTGGGTCAACAAGATGGTGAAATCGCGCGCCGAGGCGCAGTCCCTGCGCGAACTGCTGTCCTTCACCAAGAAGAAGCAAACCGACCCGCTGATGGAGTACCTGGTCGGTTTTCGCGAACGGATCTTGAAGGCGCGAGACCTGCTCACCGACGCCGAGCAAACCGCCTTCTTCTTTGTCACCCTGCCGGAGGCGTTGCCTATCGCCGTGATCAAGCGATTCATCAACTGGTTCCACGATTTCGGTATCCCCGTTGGCGGGGTCATCGTGAACATGGTGATTCAGAAAGACCAGGTCCGGCCCGACTCGCCCGAGTTCGTCCGCAACCGGGTCGCCATGCAAGACGGCTACATGCAGGAAATCTGGCGCGACTTCGACAATGTGCGGGCGGTTGTGCCGTCTGCTCGATAACGAAGTGCGCGGGACGGAATCGTTGCAGGGCGTCGCGCGATACGTGTTTCCTGCCAAACAGGAGATTAGTTCTCCCATGGACGCGCTCCGCTAGCGGTGAACCTTCCTCTGCCCAGGTTGGCGTCCCAAGGACGGACGCGAACCTGGGGCACCGGGCTGGGCCGTTTGACTGGGGCAGTCACGCCCGCAGTACATCTACATCTAGAACGATCCCGACACTAGCCATGAAAAGACACTTGATTCTTTTTCTGCTATTCGCCAGCCTAAGTGTTCCTATCTCTGCACAGGAGCAGACGCCAAAACTCTTGCTTTATGGTGCTCACTGCCTTGCCGTCGGGAAACAGGACTGGCTGGGTTTGGCACACTCAAGCGTTACTTCGCTCAATATGGGATTCTTGTTTGACACCAAGTCATATCCGGGTGAAAAGGTTCTCTTTGTAGTGGACTACTCCAGAACTGCGGGGCATGGCAGCAGGGTGTTTACTATTTTTGTTGGTGAGCAGAGTGGACGCCAAGTCTTCGACATTCAGAACAATGCGAAGTTCATCAAGTCGAAAAAAGGCATTGGCGGCATAGACTTTGTTGAGCCTCCCTTGGGAGGCACAGGAAATCAGGATCTTGTCGCTGCCATCAAGCGAATCGAGCGAAAGCCAAGGTTTACAGTTCCAGCCAAGGACCTGCTGGCTCCGTCCGCTGATACTCAATGTACGTCTTATGCGGACAAGAAGTAATGGTAGTTGGCGCAAAATACGACAAACCAGCCTGGTGCCCCAGGTTCGGCGGGTGGCTCAGCCAAGGATGCCGGTGATACTACTCAGATGAGAGTGCCCCGTCCAAGCCGGTTTTGCTTGGGCGGGGATTTTAGCTTGGTTGGAGAGAGACCTGGAATCTTGTGTCACGCCGCGTGTTCACTTGCCGACGAAAGTCAACACACCCACCCAAGCAAAAGAAGCTTGCGTGGCACACCCGGCAGTAAAGACTTGTTTCAACTGCACAGCGATGGATCCATCTGGCGCAACACGGCCCAGCCAAAGAAAAAAGTGCGCTGGAATCCCTTGGTCGGTATATATTGTGGCTCACTGCTGTCCGGTTAACTGGCAGGGTGCTGGCTGCAAGTAAAAGCTGCGCAACAAGTTGAAGCCATTTCGGGCTTGCCGCGATTTGAACGCGAGGAGAGCCGACAATGGCTCATGAATCAGGGCCGCACCGTCTTCTCGCAGTTGATCAGCTTTCTTCCCGACCGGGAGTTCCGTCGTTGCGTCGCGCATTATCAGGGCGACCTCCGGCTGCGCGGCTGCACCTGCTGGGACCAGTATCTGGCGATGGGCTTCGCCCAGTTGACCTATCGGGAAAGTCTGCGCGACATGGAAGCCTGTTTGGGTTCGTTGCAGGGCAAGCTGTATCACTTGGGATTCCGTGGCAAGGTAGCGCGCTCCACGCTGGCGGCGGCCAACGAATCGCGGGACTGGCGCATCTTCGCCGACTTCGCGCAGAGGCTGATTGCAACCGCACGCCGACTGTATGTCCGAGAGCCCAGGGGCATCGATCTGGAGCACAGCTTGTATGCTCTGGATTCGACCACCATCGATCTGTGTCTGGCACTGTTTCCCTGGGCCCGGTTTCGGCGACGCAAGGGTGCCGTCAAGATGCACACGCTGCTGGATCTGCGCGGCAATATTCCCAGGTTTATTCGCGTTACCGATGGCAAAGTGCATGACGTCAACCTGCTCGACGAGATCCTGCCGGAAGCCGGAGCCTTCTATGTCATGGCTCGCGGCTACGTCGATTTCCAGCGGTTGTTCATGCTGACGCTGAGCTCGGCCTTCTTCGTGGTGCGCACCAAGTCGAACCTATTGCTGCAGCGGCGCTACTCGCATCCGGTGGACAAGAGCACGGGCGTCTGCTCGGATCAGACCGTGATTCTGTCTTCCTTCGAGTCGGCCTCGGTGTACCCAGACGCGCTACGCAAGGTGAGCTATTGCGATGCTGAAACCGGCAAGCGGCTGCAGTTCCTGACCAACAACTTCACACTTCCCGCGCTGGCCATCGCTCAAATCTACAAACAACGCTGGCAGGTGGAACGGTTCTTCAAATGGATCAAACAGCACCTGCGGATCAAGGCTTTCTACGGCACCAGTGAGAACGCAGTGAAGACCCAAATCTGGATTGCGGTGTCGGTGTCTTCTTGTCGCAGATGCTCCCGAACTTTAAGCTTAGCAGTGGCAAATACCAGGTCAGTGGTTCCAGGGAGAATGTATCCATTCCTTTCTCCCAGGTGTTTCGGCTTTTTATCTGCAATAACTTGAAACAACAATTAACATCGGGTCAGATCGATTTGATTTCATTAGCCAAATCTGTTCAACCCGACACCAGCGGATATCAGTATCTTTCCGGTCCCTTTGATGTCGTGGATTTCAAGGATGTCGCAACCAGATTCTGGAAGCTGGGCGTGTCCAATCTAAGAGTTCTAAGTAAATACCACGTCTTCATACCGTTTGTATCGGGCAATGCTCTTTGGAAAGACGTACGGGCGCTGTTGGGCTTCGACTCGGACAGCAGAAAGAGAAAGCTCTTGATCACGAGGTTCCGCAGGACCTCCGATGAACTCAAAGTGATTGTGGACGAGCGGAGTCGGGGATGCGACAGACTGGAAAATGGCGAGTCTGAAAATGCTGAGTCGCGGCCCAGTCTCGTGGAGCATGGTGCGGAGGGTTCAATGGCAGATTCTGATGGCATCGTCTCCGGATTGCGAAGGGAAGTCATCGCGCGCGATGAACGCATAAAACGGTTGAGTGACGAACTGCTTCAGCGCGAACGCGAATTGCGCCAACTAGGAATCCAGGCGGCGAAGCAGGTCGCCGAGCGAGACCGTGAAATTGATCGCATCAAGGGGCAACGCAACGGATTACACAGCACATTGGCCGAGCCTCGGCCGGTCAGATACTTCTTTGCTCGGCTACGCTCGGCACCGACGGCCTGCTACGCAGCCGCCCGTCGATTCGTTTCGAGCTTAAGGAGGCGCAAGCTTGCCCACCTCATCACCGAGACTGGATTGTTCGATGCCTCATTTTATTTAACGCAGAAGCCCGAGCTGAGAGAAACGGGGATTGATCCGCTGGCCCACTTTCTCGAGTATGGCAGCGCCGAAGGTACTGATCCCCACCCTTTGTTCGATACGTCTTACTACCAGGAGCAAAACCCGGACGTTGTACGGATTGCAGTTAACCCTCTGCTTCACTTTGTCAAGCACGGGGCGCAGGAAGGACGTGATCCCCACCCCTTGTTCGACACGTCGTATTACTGGGAGCAAAACCCAGAAGTCGCTCGTGCGGGAAAAAACCCGCTGGTCCACTCTATTAAGTATGGCGCTTACGAGGGGCGCAACCCCAACCCTTTGTTCGATGTTTCGTATTACCTCGAGCAGAACCCGGATGTCGCAAACCGGGGCCTTAATCCGCTCGTCCATTTCGTTCAGCTCGGCGTCCATGAGGGTCGAGACCCCCACCCCCTGTTCGACACCTCCTACTATCTACGAGAAAATCCAGAGGCCGCAATGAGAGACCTCAACCCGCTCGTCCACTTTATTCGGTATGGCGCACTCGAGGGGCGCAACCCGAATCCCTTGTTCGATGTTTCGTATTACCGTCAGCACAATCCTGATGTCGAGGGCCGGGGATTCAACCCGGTCCTTCATTTCATTGCGACCGTCAACCCCCTGGTTCATTTCATCCAGTATGGCGTTCACGATATGCGTGATCCCCATCCTCTATTCGACACTTCCTACTATCTTGAGAAAAACCCTGATGTGGCCCGGGCAGGGCTAAACCCGCTGGTACATTTCCTTAAGCGGGGTGGGTTCCAAGGACGCGACCCCAGCGCTTTGTTCAACGTCTCACAGTACCTGGAGAAGAATCCGGATGTAGCAAACACCGGGATTAACCCACTGGTTCATTTCATCTTGCATGAACGGCGCGGTTCGACGTGCTCCTAGGGAGGGGCCGGTCTCGATTCGACCAAATCATTTCAGGTTATAAAGTATGTTGGCGACCCCATGAATGCAGCCTATGGCCCGGCCAGCGACCCAAGCTGCGTCGCCCCTGCGATAGCTGCGAACCAAGGGGACTACATTTACGCGGATGAGCGTCACTGCGCGAGCAACAAACTCGATGTGTACAATGCGCATACGCGGCGGTACGAAGGCGATTCAATTTCGGCGCGAAAGTCTGTTGTTGCGATTTCAAGATCCCGGCAGTGAGGCGTACTCGGAGCGTAAACTCCAGGTCCGTTTCGACCCACTGCTCGGCACCTCGGCCCGAATCGCTGAAGGCGTGAAGTTGCAAACCGGCCCTGACGCCGCGCTGGACTCATTTCGGGCGCCGGACCCGAATTGCCCTTTCTGCGCAGAACGCATCGACCAAGTAACGCCGCGCATCGCCGGGGAAATCACTCCAGCCGGACGCATTCGGGCTGGCCAGACGGTGCGGTTTCCTAACCTGGTGCCGTACTCGAAATACGCTGCCGTCGCCGTGTTTACAACCCGCCACTGGCTGGACCTTCGCGATTTCACCCCCGCCCTGATCGCCGACAATCTGGCTGCCGCGCTGGATTACGTACGCGCGGTTGCGAAGGTCCATGCGGATGCGCGGTTCTGCGCCTACAACATCAACTATCTCTATCCGTCCGGAGGTTCGCTGCCCCATCCCCATAGCCAGGTGTACGTCGATCCATTTCCGACATCGATGATGCGGATGCAGCGTGCGTCGGTTACGGCCTACTGTGACGCGACCGGGCGTTGTTTCTGGAGTGATCTTGTGGCCGAAGAGACGGAACGGGCGGAACGCATGATCTCTCGCGACGGACCAATCGTCTGGATGACACCTTTCGCGCCGATCGGATTCAACGAGGTCCGCGCTGTTCTGTGCGAACGCGGAACCATCCTCGACCTTTCATCTGCCGATGTTCAAGCGCTCGCTTCGGGCATCAGCCGAGTACTCGCATGGTATGACTCGATCGGGTACAACAGCTTCAATCTGGCACTGTATTCCGGCGAGTTGGGCAAGGAGGGTGCAGATCGCGTGAACTTGACCATGGTCACACGGACCGCCATGACGCCGTTCTATCGCAGCGACTCGATGTACCTGGAGCGGCTTCATTGGGAAGCGGCCCTCGACCGCACCCCGGAGGATGTAGCCGCGGACGTCCGGCAATACTTTCGCAGCGCGAGAGACGCGTAATCTGGACTTGATGTCTCGGCTTCTGGCACCTGAATGTGCCGGCGCGGGGGACGGTGGGTATTCCGGTGAAGGCGACCGTTGATCTGGAGGGAGCGAAAGGTCAGGAGGAGTCGAGGGGAACTAGCGGGCGATTACTTGGCGCGGGCGAGTGCTTCTGCCTTGCGAATGGCAGCCTCATGCAAATCGTAGGCTAGGAGGGCCTTGCGGGCCCCGTCACGGGCCCCGCTGGTACTCATTCGCTTCTCGGCTTCGGCGAAAACATCTTCCGCATCCTCATGGGCGTTGTACGCGTCGTCATCGGCTTCCTTCACCCGCCTGACGGTGGCCATAAGTTCGGAATCGATTTTCGGCGCTTCTGGCTTTTTGGCGAGCTTTGCGTTCTGCCGCGCTTGTTTAACGTCGCCGCTTTCCGACACTAGCTGGTTGTAAGCAATCTTCAGCTCGTCGCTCCAGGTGGCCTTGACCTTCATCTCGAAATCATCGAGGGCGGCCCTGGCTTTATCCGCGATGTCCCGCACTCGCTTTTTTTCCAGCAGCCATGTCCAGACCCCCCACTCCATTCCTTCCGTCATAACGGCCCTGGCATCTTCGACGGCGGGAAGATTTCGCATGGCAAACCTCGCATACAAAGAACGTTTGGAGAACTAAGCAACGAGAGTTCAGGTCGAGCCAGCTAGCAAAGCATGCCCCTTATTGCAACTGCACATGGCGCAAGAGCGAAGTTGAAGAGGGGGGAGGCCTTGTCTCCATCTACTCCTCGCTATCAAAACGAAGATCGATCGGATTGACTCGGCTGCAGGCCCTCCACGACAAACGCCCCCGCTTGCCCGCGTAGCCTCGTCAGCTACGCGGAGCGATGGTTTTCTTATGTTTGTGACTGGCGGTCCGGCTGAGAGCGCAAAGCAATCCACTGCTCGAATCAAACACGGCAACCGGCCGCCATCCTTACGCTACTTGCCCAAGATGTTCTTGCCGAACGAGAACTTCGTTCCCACCACTACCCGGACGCTGTTCCGACCGCCATTCAATAAGTTCGAGAAAAAGTTATAGTGAACAACGTCGGTGGCTACACGAAGACCAAAGTTCGGCGTGATCTCCCAAGTGGCCCCACCTCCGAAGCCGTAAAACACGACAGTGTCAGATCTCGTCAGATTCGTGCCCAGCAGGCCGCCGACAAGCAGTTTGGCGATTGGGTCGCCCGGTTTGACCGTGACGTTCGCGTGCAACGCCCCGAGCGCCGGACGCACGAAGAGAGTCACCTTTTTCAGCCCGCGGTAGTTGAACTGCGGACCGGCCTCATAGGTATAGGTTGCGGAGTTGTAAGGGACCGCTATTACGTACCCAGGCGGGAGAAGCGGCAGAAACGGCGCTAATTTCGCCTGTGTGGCCGCATTAAGATCGTTCGGCACCAGCGAACTGTGGCCACCGGCATAGCTGAAATCGCCACCAACCGTGAGCCAACTGCGCATGTTGACGCCAAAGTCACCATCGAATCCGCGTTGGGTCAGATTCAGCGATGGCGTGCTGAGATAGGAATAGGCGCCAAACGCGCTGAACTGCCGGATGTCGGTTTGTTGTGAGAAACCAGTGAGAGAGGTTAGAAGAACGAATAAGAACACGACGAACAGAATCCTGGGCCGCATGCTAAATCTCCTTTTGCTCGCCCTCAAGTTGGAGCAGGGCGGCCAATTACAAGTTTTCAGCGGGCCGTAAACCGTGAGCGTTGCTTGACCTCACTGGCTCCGTCCCAACTGTGCCTCAGTCCAGTTTGCGCCATGAAAGGAGCGGGATCAGTAACAAAATGAAATGTTTGTGGTTTCATTCCCAAATTGGAACTGCGGCGGACACGACCATATCTGGCTCTTATCACAACCGTCGTGTGATGGCGCTCGTTGGAAAATTCTGCGAAATGTGCTCCGGAGATACGGCCGCGCAGAGGTACGGCGCTCGCCCGCTCCTAGTCGACGGTGGTCGCTTGTGCGAGGCGATTCGCGATGATGGTGTAAGCCGATGCGTTAAAGGCCAGGCCGATGTGCGTGCCGGAAACTTCAAAATCGCTGGCAGCATTGCCGGTGATGCAGTATCGCCAATCCACCACGCCATCCTGTCGAGTGTAGATTGCGGTTTCGACCATGGAGCGGGGCATCTTGCGGCGCAGAGAAGCCAGAAAGTTGCAGGTGCAGCGTCCGGTGTAGCAGGCGGGCAGCACTCCCGGGCCGTGCTCTTCCAAAATTCGCTTGCGGACGGCTTCGGCCGCGTTCAGGACGGTGCGATGTGCCACCGTTCCGCGGAAGGGTGAGCCTAAGGTGATTACGGATGCGATATCGTCTGGCCTCTGATTCGCCACCGAGCGGGCGATGATGCCGCCCAGGCTATGGCCGATGAGATGGATCTTGCGCCAGGTTTGGTCGAGCGCCTTGGCGATATTCTCGTTGAGACGATGCTGGATGAGCAGATCTGGACATTCTGCATTAAGGCCAATGCCGGAAAAATAAGCATGGTAGCCAATCCGCCCGAGCCAGGAATGCAGTTGCTTCAGATAGGTGTCGGTGCCCAGGAATCCCGGAACCAGGACGACTCCGGAACCGTCGCCATGCGGTATGCCTAGACCATAGTAGACGGGCGAGCCGTGCAATAAGAGCACCTCTGCCCCAAACAACGCTTCCTTCCAAATGGTAACGTCAGCCTCTACATAATCTGGTCGATAGCCGTAGTTGGGCGAGGCCATAGTTGATCAGGGCGGTCCGTTGCTCTTAAGCCTCCACTGGTGGGGCCCAAGACAACCGAAGAGTCTGCGCTCAACCGCCTTGGCATACGTTGCGCGCCGTCTCCGGAGAGTTAGTGTAACTGGAGCTGTCAAGAGTTGCCAGAAATTTGTAGATTTTTTGAAAGACGGGGATGCCCGGACTGGATGATTTTCCATTTTGGCAGGTGGGAAAGTGAACCGGCGCGCCGCAGCCAAGGCTGCGGCGCGCCGGGCCGGTTTCGACAACGCCCACGCGAAAGCTCAGTTTCAGGCTGTAACGTGGGCTGTCTTCACCGTGATCGTCCGCGGTTTCCGGTGCGCTGTTTTGCGCGCCGGCTTGTGATCGGGGGGACGTTTGGTAACGGTGTCGATCAAAGCCTTCTCTGCATCCACAAAATGCTTCACGTTTTCGCGGGTGAAATCCGGCAGTTGCGTAAACGCATTGGGTGAGATCATGTTTAGCGAGCGGTTGGTGGCTTTGAGGCTGGCATTCATCTGACGGCCGGCTACGTCCATCAGCTTCTTTTGTGCCTCGATAAAAGCATCCGTGGCGTGGCGCGCCAACTCGGTCATCTCGGTCGTCTTCCTGGTCACGCCGTTCTTGCCTTGCGTTGCCTTGCTGGCCTCTTCCTTAATGACGTCCAGGAATTTCTTCTGCGCGTTCACGAAAGTGTCGAAGCTTGCGCGCGCCGCCTCGACCATACCTTCGCTCTCATAAGGCTTACCGGCCTTTACCGCGGTCAGCCAGGTGTGCATCTGTTTGTTGGCGATCTTCAGCATCTCCTGCTGCATCTCGACAAAGGTATCGAAACCGCGACGCATGAAGTCGGTAACCGCCACCGCGGTTGGGGAACCGCCAACCCGCTCTTTCATGCCGTTGGCGACCAGTTCGTATTCCTTCTGGGCCAAGTTGAGGAGCAACTTCTGTCCTTCAATGAAGTTGGTTACTCCCTCGCCGGTCAGGTCGGTCAAAATCTCGGCCGGACAATAGGCGGGATCGTTCAACCGCTCCCGCAGCATGTGCATGACATCAGCGTTCTGACGCGTGATCAAATCAACCAGGATTCGTTGCGTGGCAAAGAAATTTTCCACCCCCTGCTGCACCCATCCCGACAGCAAGGAAACAAAAGATGACTCCCGAGCGTGGGCCGTTGTGGGCTCGGGCTTAATTGCTCTAGGCATGATGACCTCCGTTTTGCTGCATCGCAGCATCAACTTAAACCTAGTATTCCTTGGACTCCTTGTCAATCTAAAAGTACAATTATTTTGCGATGCAACAAGGAGGCGACCCGTGAGCTCCGGCAAGGTGATCATCAAGAAGTACGCAAACCGCAGACTCTACGACACTTCTGGGAGCCGCTACATCAACCTGGAAGATATCGCGGCACTAGTCCGAAATGGGAAAGACTTGCAAGTGGTCGATGCCAAGACCGGCGAGGACCTGACCCGCGTGACCTTGACCCAGATCATCGTGGAAGACGCCAAGGAGCAGCCCACCGGATTGCCGCTGGAACTGCTGCGGCAGCTCATCGTAGCGTCCGACCGCGTCGGCCAGGAATTCATCATGTGGTATCTGAAGTCGGCGTTCGATGCTTACAAGAAAGTGCAAAACACATTGGAAAGCCGTTTGACCGATGTGCAATCCGTGGCCCTCTCCCCGCTGCAAATGATGAAGAGATTCATCCCGGGATCGGCGACGGAAGAGGCAAGCGGGCCCGGTGCAGAACTACAAGAGCTGCAAGAACTGCGCAAGCGCATCGCGGAGATGGAAGCCGGTCAGCGGAAACCCGAGAAACCGAAGCGGCCGAAAAAGCGCCGTCGCCGTGCCTCGGCCTAACCGGCTGCGGGCGAAATTGTTCCAAGATTGACGCCCATTCCTTGACAATCGCATCCTGGCGGCTCACGATTCGCATTAGGCCAGACAGTTATGGCGCAGACTGCCAACATTGTGCAGCTAAAGCCTCGTACGCTGGCGGCTTTCGAAGCGTACATCCGCGAGGCCGAAGCAGCCATGGAGCTGTCGTTGCATGGGCACGGCGCATTCCTGTGGTGTGACACCGATCCCCAGATAGCTCAGCAAGTGCGGCATGGAGACATCGCCGCGCAACTATGGTCAGGCGACGCGGCCGTGAAAGTACCGAACGGCCTGATTCACGATTGGATCGGGGCCGCATTCATTCCGCACGCAACCGTCGCTGCCACCCTGGCGCTGATTCAGAATTACGACAACCACAAGAATGTTTACAAGCCCGAGGTGATGGACTCGAAGCTGATCTCTCACAACGGCGACGATTTCCAGATCTTCCTGCGGCTGCTGAAAAAGAAAATCATTACCGTCGTCCTCGACACCGACCACGACGTGCATTATTCATCCGTAGACGACGCTCGCTGGTGCTGCCGCTCCCATACCACGCGAATCGCCGAAGTGGACGATGCCGGTACGGAGAAAGAGAAGATGCTGCCCCCCGACACCGGTTACGGATTCTTGTGGCGTCTGGATTCCTATTGGCGTTTTCAAGCGCGGGACGACGGCGTGTACATCGAGTGCCGCGCGATTTCGCTGACGCGCGACATCCCCATTGGCCTGGGATGGGTGATCGAGCCGATTATCCGCAGGCTGCCCAAGGAATCGCTGATCCACACGCTGAAAGCCACCCGCGACGCGCTGGCTTCGGCATAACGCTCGGTGGTCACTCCCACGATGGCTAGGCCGGGGCGTCTGAGACAAACTGGAACTACATTTGGGCTGGCAACGATTACACTATTAGCCATGAATACTTTAATTCTTGCCGCTGTTGTCGTCATTGGCTTATGCACTTTTCCGGCGCAGGCCTCCAGTCAAGAGTTTGGTCCTGCCAACCCTTTCTTCGCGCCCAGCACCCTGCCGTTTCAGGCGCCTCCTTTCGACAAGATCAAGGACGGAGATTATCAACCGGCAATGGAGGCGGGCATGGCCGAGCAACGCAAGGAGGTGCAGGCGATCGCGGACAATCCCGCGCCGCCGACCTTCGACAACACCTTTGTCGCATTGGAAAAGAGCGGCCGATTATTGCAGCGGGTCCTGGATGCATTCTTCGCCGTGACCGCCGCGAATACCAATCCGGAGCTGCAGAAGGTGAGGGCGACCGAGGCGCCCAAGCTGGCAGCTCACCAGGACGCAATCTTTCTCGACCCCAAGCTGTTTCAGCGGGTGGCGACGATCTACCAACAGCGTCAGACGCTCAAGCTCGATCCGGAATCGTTGCGCCTGGTTGAATATTCCTACGATCAGTTCGTGCACGCCGGGGCAAAGCTGAGCGACGCCGACAAGACCGAACTCAAGAAGCTGAACGCGGAATTGGCGACCCTTTCCAACGACTTCACAACCAAGCTACTGGCTGCCACGAAAGCCGCCGCATACGTGACGACGGACAAAGCGGCGCTGGCGGGTCTGAGCGATGCACAGATCAGTGCTGCGGCCGAGACGGCGAAGAATCGCAAGGTGGAGGGCTTCGTTTTGCCCTTGCAGAACACTACCCAGCAGCCCGATCTGGTCGCTTTGACGAATCGCGCCACCCGTGAGGCGCTCTTCGCGAACTCCTGGGACCGCTCCGAACGCGGCGATGCCAACGATACGCGTGACATCATCGCCCGCATCGCACAGCTTCGCGCCCGGAAGGCCCAGCTGCTCGGGTTTCCCAATTTCGCCGCCTGGAACCTGCAAGACCAGATGGCCAGAACCCCGGAAGCGGCGCTGAAGTTCATGAACGCGCTGGTGCCGGCGGCAACAGCCAAGGCGGCCAGCGAGGCCCAAGACATCCAGGCCGTGATTGACGAACAGAAGGGTGGATTTAGGCTCCAGCCGTGGGACTGGGATTTCTACGCCGAACAAGTGCGCAAAGCCAAGTACGATCTCGACGAGGAGCAAGTCAAGCCCTATTTCGAGCTCAACAATGTGCTCGAGAACGGTGTTTTCTACGCGGCCAACCAACTCTATGGACTGACCTTCAAAGAGCGCAAAGATCTTCCGGTCTATACCCCAGGCGTGCGCGTGTTCGAAGTTTTTGACGCCGACGGCAGTTCCATGGCGCTGTTTTACTGCGACTACTTCAAGCGCGACAACAAGCAAGGTGGCGCGTGGATGAACAACCTGGTCGACCAATCCAAATTGCTGGGCACGCGCCCGGTTGTCAGTAATGTCGCCAATTTCGCCCCGCCCGCTCCCGGCGAGCCGGCTCTTCTCACCTCGGATGATGTGCGGACGATGTTCCATGAATTTGGTCACGCGTTGCACGGCATGTTCGCTAACACCCAATTCCCCAGCCTTTCCGGCACCTCGACGGCGCGCGACTTTGTTGAGTTCCCCTCGCAGTTCAACGAGCATTGGGCCACCTACCGGGCGGTTTTCCAGCATTACGCAAAGCACTACAAGACCGGCGCGCCCATGCCGGCCGAGTTGTTGGCGAAGATCAAGAAGTCGGACACCTTCAACAAGGGCTACGACACCACGGAATTACTGGCAGCGGCCGAACTGGACATGATGTGGCACGCGCTTCCGGCAAGTGCGCCCATCGAGAAGCCGGACGCATTCGAAACCGAGGCCTTGCAACAAACCCACTTGGCGATCAGCTACACGCCGCCGCGTTACCGTTCCAGCTACTTTGCTCACATCTGGAGCAGCGGATATGCCGCCGGTTACTATGCCTATCTGTGGACCCAGATGCTGGATGACGATGCTTTCCAATGGTTCGAAGACCACGGCGGCCTCACTCGCGCCAACGGCGACCGCTTCCGAAAGATGGTGTTATCACGGGGCAACACTGAGGACTTGGAGAAAATGTACGTCACGTGGCGTGGGGCCCAGCCCAGCATCGAACCCATGCTGAAGTACCACGGTCTGACGTCAGGCGCTTCGAAGTAAACCGGGTGGAGCACCGCTTCAGCGATGCATTTGAGAGTGGCGTCTGAATTCGGCCTTAGCCGCTGAGGTGACCAGAACCCTTACCTCAGCGGCTAAAGTCTCGCCCTTTTATGCAGCTTTGGTATGCACGCCTGTAAGGCGTGCTCCACCAACACGGCTACAGGAACTCTGCAATTGCTCTAGAACTGGAGTTCACCCTGCCCACGGCGCTATCACGCGTGCGAATGGGTGGTGATGGTCTCCAGTCCGTGGGCGTTGGGGCCGGTCTCACGCTGACGCAGCAACAGGGCAAAGAGCAACGCCAAGAAGCCCAGAATCGAGAAGATCCACATTCCCAATGCGTAGCCGCCGAAATTGGTCGGCCCGGCATGGCTGATGTCGTTGGCCTTCCCGATCGCGAGGTTGAAGATAAAGAAGCCGATCTGCTGCAACAAGCTCATCAGCGCGTAGGCAGTGCCCAGCCGCCGCTCATCCACGATGTAGGCGACGGAGGGCCACATTACCGCCGGAATCAGCGAGAAGGCAATCCCCATCAGCGACACCGGCACCAGCAGGGAAATGCTGCTGTAAGCGATCATCAGGTACACCGGCATCATCAGGAACGATCCAATGACCATGAGGCCGGCACGCTTGCCGATGCGGTCGGCCAGCAGGCCGAAGAGCGGTGTGGCGATCATGGCAGAGAAGGGAAGCAGACTGTTCAACCAGCCCGCCTTTTGCTGGGCCACAGCGAAGGCAGCGGTCGAACTCGCGACCGCACTCATTTGCGATAGGTATTTGCTGGTGAACAGATCGATGGCAAATGTACGGAACGGAAAGATTCCGGAGTAGAAGGTGAAACACAGCGCCACCACGTACCAGTACGAAGGATTGAATTTCAGTCCTTCGCGGAAACTCAGCTTGTCCGGCTCGGTTGACTTACCGAGGTGGTAGCGCGTCTCGGCGTAAGTCTCCTGCGTCCAGTACACCAGGGCGCCGATCACGGCCGTCGAGCCGACAACCACGGCCAGCACCAGGGGACGATGCCAACTCGGCTGGGCATTGACGCCGTTGGGGAAGAAGGCGAACTTGGCCCACGTCGGCGAATTGTCGGCTGCGATGGAGGCGATTCGGGCAATCGTGAGATTGATGCCGAACGCGAAGCTCAGTTCCTTGCCCTTGAACCAGCGCGCCAGCGCAGTCGTAACCGCCACGATCTGCGATTCAGCTCCCAGCCCAACGACCGCACGGCCAGCGACCATCAGATAAAAATTGCCACTGAGGGACGTCAGCAGAGCTCCCAAAACAATGAGAGCTGAAAAGAGCATTAAAGATTGCTTGATCCCGAAGCGATCGATCAGGATGCCGCCGATCAACAGCGTCGCCACTGCCGCCACGCTGTAGCTAGCATTCAGCCAGCCGAACATGGAAGCGGAATAATTCAACTGCTGGAGGAATATCCGCTCCAGCGGGTTGATGCTGTCGTAAATGTAGTAATTGCCGAACATGGCCAGGCTGACGAAGATCAGCACTAACCAGCGATACGACTTGCTCGGCTGCGGGCGGGTATCGACCAGGGTTTGCGATACAGACATTCAAACGGCCTCGGGTAAGGTGAATGGAAAAGATATCAGAAGAAGCAACTAGCAACTAGCGATTAGCTGTTAGGGTACTGGTTCAGTTTGATTTTCAAACTGAACCAGTACCGCTGTTAGCACTCAGCAGTCAGCACTCAGCCTCCACAATTCGTCCCAATTCGCCGAAAATCGCTAGGTCAAATCGTGCACATTTACTGCCTTAGACGTTCTCAGCGGCGAGAAATGGCTGAAGGCTGACTGCTGACTGCTGCCTTACGACCCGATATAGCGCGCGTACAAACTGCGCGCGATGGCCGTGTTGGTGGTGCCTTTGATGATGGCCCGGCCGTCGGGGAAGAGCGTTAGCTCGTAGGGATCGCGCCAGAATTTGAGAATGAATTCGCTGTGCCGCACGGTGCCGTGAGGGGTGAGGCGGCGAGTGAGTTCGTCGAAATCAACCGGCCGTTGCCGCTCATGGATCTGCACGGAATTGCGCCCGCAGAGCGTGATGTGCGGCCGTCCTTCGCCGGCGAGATGGACAAAATCGTGCTGGTCGCACGCCCGGCAACCCGGGCGGGGCTTGGCGGTCTTGATCTCCGTTAAGTCGTTGGTCCACACGTCGTAAGACAGAAGTGTGCGCCGAATCTTGTCGCGGGAGCCGACCAGCAGTTTGATGGCTTCGGTCGAGGCAATCGAGGCGGCAAAGTTCACGGCCGAATTCAGAATGCCCGCGGTGTCGCAAGTCTCGACCATGCCACGAGGGGAATCAGGAAAGACACAGGCCAGGCACGCCGTTTCGGCGGGGAGGATGGTCATGGTGACCGCGTAGCTCGCCACAGCGGCGGCGTAGATCCACGGCAATTGTTTCCAGATGGCAAAGTCGTTGATCAGGTAGCGGGTTTCGAAATTGTCGGTGCCGTCGAGGATGAGGTCAACCTCGCTGAGCAAGGCCTCCACATTGGCGGGTGTGAGGTCGGCGGCGTGCGGCTCGACCGCAATCTCCGAGTTGAAAGCCCTGATTTTGCGGGCCGCGGCGATGGCCTTGGGCAGAGACTCGGCAGCGTCGGCCTCGTCGAACAGCACCTGCCGTTGCAGATTGCTGGGCTCGACGTAATCGCGATCGATGATACGCAGGGCGCCGACGCCGGCGCGGCAGAGCAGGGAAACCATGGCAGAACCGGTAGCTCCACATCCCACAACTGCGATCCGCGCCGCCGCAAGCTTCTTCTGTCCCTGGGGCCCAATGGGTGGAAAGAGGATCTGGCGGGAATAGCGTTCGGCGAATTCCAACGACGGTACCTGCTCCGGGGAAGGCTTCCTTGTTTATTATAGGGATTCGAGATTAACTTCGCCGTGAGGACCGGGTTCATGTTCGCCGGCATGGCACACCGGACTGGTCCCTGTCGGACGAGGCCCTCCGGGCAGGCGGAAGTGCTGAAGGTCAGAGTTTGACGGAGCCAATCACGCCATCATTCCATAAACTTGCGTTGGTCTGCGCCTGGCTGGTGCTGAGCGTGCCCTTGGCGCGGTCGCAAAACGGGCCTTTGGCCACAGGCCAGAATCCTGGCTCGGCGGCTTCCCAGGCGCGGCCGCAGAACGGGCCTTTGACCACCGGTCAAAATCCCAGCTCGACGCCTTCCCAGGCCGATCTTCCCACGGCGCTTGGCGAACTCAGTAAGTACGAGGGCGTCAAAGTTCAGGCCATCGAGTTCCGCGGTATTAGGGGCACCAACCCGGAGATGCTCCGGCAATGGCTGGTGCAGAAAAGCGGTGAGCCGCTGGATCGCGACAAAATCCGCGCCAGTCTGAGGGTACTCTACGCCACCGGACGCTTCGCCACACTGCAGGTTGAGGCCGAGACCAATCAAAAGAACGAGTTGTCGCTGGTCTTCGTGGCCACGGAGAACTACTTCAACGGCGACGTCAACGTGGACGGAACGCCTACCAAGACGAATCCCAAGCAGCACCAGTTGGTGGAATCCAGCAAGCTCGATCTGGGAGATACGTTCTCGCAGGCAAACGTGGACCACTCCGTCGAACGCATGTTGAAGGTGATGGCCGACAACGGCTACTACAAAGCCACGATTACCTATGACCTCATTCCCCACGATGACACCCGGCAAATGGACATTGATTTCCATCTGGTTCCAGGGGAACTGGCGTGCGTGGGAGAGGTCACGATCGAAGGTGACACCGGCATTCCGCCCGACAAGGTGCGCAGCCTTACCAAGCTGAAGGCGGGCGACAAAGTGAAGCAGGAGCACGTCACCCGCGCCCTGGAGCGGCTACGCCAGAAGTATCAGAGGAACAATCATCTGGAGGCCCAAGTCTCGCTCATCGACCATCGCTACCATCCCGATACCAACCGTCTCGACTATGTCTTCAAGGCAGACGAGGGACCGACGGTGGCGATTACCGCTGAGGGCGCCAAGATCAGCAACCGGGAACTAAGGAAGCTGGTTCCGGTTTACCAGGAGAACTCGGTTGATGACGACCTGCTGAACGAAGGACGCCGCAATCTGCGTGACTACCTGCAGACGCAAGGTTATTTTGACGCCACGCTGGAAGTGGAACGGCAGCCCTCACCAGAGAAAAACCACCTCAACATCGTTTACAAGATTGATCCCGGGGCGCGGCACAAGCTAGCCGCGGTGCGGCTGGAAGGCAACAAGTATTTTGATGGTGACACCATTCGCGAGCGCATCGCACTACAGGCGTCGAGCATCATGTTGCCGAATGGCCGTTTCAACCAGCGACTTCTGGCCGACGACGTAACCGTCATCAAGAACCTCTACCAGGCAAATGGGTTTCTCAATGTCAAAGTCACCGCCGACCTGCAGGACAACTACCAGGGCCGGGAGGGCCAGATGGCGGTGGTGATCAAGATTGAGGAAGGCCGGCAGACGCTGGTGAATTCACTGCAGCTGGCAGGCAATCACAGCTTCGCGCGCGACCGCTTGGCCCCATTAATGAGCGAAGTGGAGGGCCAGCCCTACAGCGAAGTCAACGTCGCCAGCGATCGCGACGCTGTGACCTACTTTTATTACAATCACGGATTTCCCAATGTGCAGTTTGAAGCGACCGCATCGCCGGCGCCGGGCGAGCCGCAGCGCATGCAGGTGACGTACACGATCACCGAGGGGGAGCAGTTCTTCGTCGATCGGGTATTGGTGAGCGGGCGAGAGTACACCCGTCCTTACATTGTGAATCGCCAGATGCGGATTGGCAACGGCGATCCGCTGAGCCAGGCCCGGATGGTGGATTCACAGCGGCGACTCTACGACCTGGGCCTCTTCAACCAGGTGGACATGGCGGTGCAAAATCCCGATGGCCAGGCGCCTACCAAGGATGTGCTTTTCAATCTGCAGGAGGCCAAACGTTGGACCTTCCGCTACGGCGGCGGCGTCGAGTTTGCCACGGGCAATATTCCCACCACCAGCAACCCGCAAGGCAAAACCGGCGTCAGTCCCAACGGAGTACTGGAAGTCACTCGCCTCAACATGTTCGGACGAGACCAGACGCTCACCATGCGGGCGCGAGTCGGTTTGCTGACGCGCCGCGGTTTGGTCGGCTATGACGCGCCCCGCCTTTTTCACCGCGAGAAGTGGCGCCTCAATGCCACCGCCTTCTACGACAATACCGCCGACGTGAATACCTTCACCTCGCGGCGGCTCGATGGGACCCTGCAGGCCGAGCAGAAATATAGTCGGGCGATCACCCTGCTTTACCGCTTAAGCTATCAGCGCGTGTCGGTCGATCCTAATAGCCTGGTCATCGATCCCACTCTGATCCCGTTGTATTCGAAACCGGTGCGGCTGGCCATTCCGAGTTTCACCTATGTGCGCGACACGCGCGACAATCCCATTGATTCGCACAAGGGAAGCTATAACATCGTGGATTTAGGTCTGGCGACCAGCGCGCTGGGTTCGGAGGCGAACTTTGGCAAGGTGCTCGTCCAGAATTCCACCTACTACAAGATTAAGAAGCGCTGGGTTTTCGCGCGGAATACGCAAATTGGGATCTTGCATGCCTATGGCGTCAACAACTTCCTCAGTTTGCCACCCTCGGGGAAGCTGCCGACCGAGGCCACTTCCGTTCCTTTGCCCGAGTTGTTCTTCGCGGGCGGCAGCAATTCGCTGCGCGGCTTCTCCATCAACCAGGCCGGGCCTCGCGACTCGGTAACCGGATTTCCCATAGGCGGTCAGGGACTGTTCGTCAACAACCTGGAAATTCGCACTCCTCCCGTGGCCTTGCCCTACGTCGGCGACAATCTTGGATTTGTTTTCTTCCACGATATGGGTAACGTGTTCGACACCGCAAACCACATCATCAGTGGGATGCTGCAAATCCGTCAGCCCTCGGTCGCCAATTGCTCGTCGCAGACCAGCCAGGCAACGTGCAACTTCAGCTATGACCCCCAGGCGGTTGGTTTGGGATTACGCTATAAGACACCGGTCGGGCCGGTCCGCCTCGACGTTGGCTATAACTTCAATCCGACGCGGTACCCAGTCCAGGGAAAGGATACGAACGATACGGTGGAAAGCCTGCGTCATATCAATTTCTATTTCAGTATTGGACAAACATTTTGATGAAACGAATTTTCCATTTAACGATTGGCTTGTTGTTCTTGCTGCCCACGGTTGTGCCTTTCGTCTTGGCGGGCGAGGTCATCGATGGAATCGTTGCCACGGTGAACCGCCAGCCCTTGTTCCAGAGCGATTGGGAAGAGGCGATCTGTTTCGAGGCGTTTATGCAGCAGAAGCCCATCGCCCAGGTGACCCAGGCAGATCGGCTGAAGGCCTTGCAGCGCCTCATTGATCGCCAGTTGTTGCAGGCGCAGATGGGCAACAAGACCTTCCTGCAACCGTCGCAAGATGACATAGACAAGGATGTCGCCAAACTCCGCACGCAGGTTCCGAACGGCGACGACGAGCGCAGCTGGCAGAAGTCGCTCGCCAACTACGGACTCACTCCGGTCACATTAAGGGCGCACCTGCAGGCTGAGGTGCAAGTGATGAACTTCGTGGAGGTCCGCCTGCGCCCCAACGTGCACGTTCAGCCCGAGGAAGTTGAGGCGTACTACAAGACCCAACTGCTGCCCGATTTGCGAAGAAATGGCGGCAAAGTAGTTGCTCTGGACGAAGTGGAGCCCAGGATTCGCGAGCTGCTTGTCCAGCAGGGCATGGATGAGATGCTGGACGCGTGGTTGCATAATTTGCGCCAGCAGGCGGAGATACACAGCACCGTAGCGATTCCGGCCGAAACTGCTCCGGTCGAGCAGAACCAGGCCCCAGGCGCTAACTGAGAATGACCGCAGAAAGCCAGCTTCGCCGTTCGCACACTCGCTTGTGGATTGAGGCCGCAATCGGCGTGGTGGTGTTGACGGCCGCGATTGTCCTGGTGTGGTACGTGCGCAGCCCGCGGTTCGCGGATTTGGTGCGACGCAAAACCATTGCCACTTTGGAAGAGGCCACCGGTGGCCGCGTCGAGTTGCGTGCTTTTCGCTGGAACCTCTCCAAGCTTGAGTTTGACGCCGACGATCTGACCATCCACGGGTTGGAAGCTCCCGGCCAGCAGCCGTACGCACACGCTGACCGCGTCCACGTCCGGCTGCACATCATCTCCTTCGTGGAGAAGCGGATCAGCCTCAAGGAATTGACTCTGCTCCGTCCTGTCGTGCACCTCATGGTGAATCCCGATGGGACGACCAACGCTCCGGAACCGAAGCTGCGCAGCCATGCCACGCCGGTGCAGCAGTTGTTCGATCTGGCGATCGCCCGCCTCGATCTGCACAACGGCTTGTTGCTGGTGAATGACCGGGCGTTGCCGCTTGATTTCGCCGCCGATGATGTCACCGCAGCCATGACTTACGATCACGGCGACCGCCGTTATGACGGCATGGTGCAAGCCGGCAAGATGGACGTGAAGTACCAGGACTTCCGCGATGTTGCGGCGCGGGGCGAAGTGGCATTCAGCCTTTGGTCCAACCGGCTGCAAATCAAGTCGCTGAATCTGACGTCGGAAAATTCCTCCCTGCAGGCGGCAGGAGAGCTCACCAATTTCGATAACCCTGAAGTGGACTTCAAATACAGCAGCGCGCTGGACGTTGCACAGTTGGGATCGGTCATCCGCTCGTACGAGCTTCGCGGTGGCAGGGTAACGCTTGACGGATCGGGCGCCTATTCGACCACCGCGGGCATCGCCACGCGAGGGTATGCCGCGGCGCGTGGCGTCACCTATCTGGACAACGGAGTCGAGGTGCGCGACGCGGGGGTAAGTGCGGATTTTTCGCTGGCGCGCGATAATCTGGCGCTCACTCGAATAGCGGGACGTTTGCTGGGCGGAGGAGTGACCGGCGACGCCGAAGTCAGAAACCTTTTGTCGGGTTCAACCAGCACTGCGCCGCCACGGATTGAACGCGCCACTCAAACCGCGAAGCCCAGCGCCAAGCAGAGCCCCAACGCGCGTAATTCGACTCTTCCGGTAATCTCGGGCCCTGGTCCGCAGCAGGGTACGGCACACTTGCGGGTGACCGGCCTATCGCTGACGGACCTGGCGCGCATGTTCTCCACCAAAGCAGCGCCGTACGAGAAGCTGAACCCAGTGGGCAGCGTCGGCGGAACGGTGAATCTGGCCTGGACGCGGTCGGTGGCCGATGCCAGCGCCGACCTGGTGCTCGACGTTACACCTCCGGCGCAGCCATCCGCCAACCAATTGCCTATTACCGCGACGGTGCAAGCTCGCTACAACCCCGGAGCGCAAGTGATGGATTTTTCGGTTCTGACCATGACGACCCCGCACTCCCATTTGAGTGCGACCGGCACGTTGGGCTCAACCTCCGCCGCTCTGCACGTAGTCCTGAACACCACCAGCCTGACCGAGTTCCAGCCGTTGCTCACGGCCAAGGGCAGCCCGCCACCGCCGCTGGAACTCGCAGGCGGGGCCAGCTTCAACGGCACACTCAGCGGCCGGCTGATGGACCCGCAGATCGTCGGCCACGTGCAAGCCTCTGACTTCACCTACATCTATACCCCTACAGTGCAGGGTTCGGTGCCACCAACTCAGGCGCCCGCGAAGAAGAAATCGCTCTTCCACTTCGTGTCTACGCCGCCGCCTCCGCCTCCGCCGCAACCCACGACACAACCGAGACGCATTCACATCGATCAGTTTTCCGGTGACGTGCAGTATTCGTCCACGGGCATTGCTCTGCATCACGGCATCCTCCAGGAAGGCAGCGCGCATTTGGACGTGGATGGTTCGGCAACGCTGCAGAAAGGGAGTTTTGCCGGGAACCTGCCGTTCCAGGTGCAGGCTGCCATTCGCGATGCGGACGTCGCGGAATTGCAGCGCGCCGCCGGTCTGAATTATCCGGTGACCGGCACTCTGAATTTCACCGTGCAGGCCACCGGGCCCCAAGCAAATCCTCGCGGTGCGGGGCATTTTTCGTTGATGGCAGGACAAGCTTACGGCCGTCCCGTCAAGTCGCTCACGGCGAATCTCGCGTTTGCTAATCACGAGGCGCAACTCGACGACATCCAGATGCAAGCCATGCACGGCGAACTCGCGGGTTCGGCTGCCTACAACTTCGGCAACAAGGAGGGGCGCTTCGATCTGACCGGCGAGAGCATCGATCTGGCTAATGTCCCCGAACTGCAAATGCCGCACGTGCGAGTAGGAGGCGTCGGCAAGTTCACCACCAAGGGATCGGGCACCCTCGAACAGCCGCTGATCAATGCCCATGTGCAAGTAAGTGGCCTGGAGCTCAACGGGGACCGTTTCGGCGGCGTTACGGTCGACGCGGCGACCCAGGGCTATCATCTGCAACTCACGGCGCGATCGAATTTCCCCGCGGCAACCCTGGCGGTGGATGGGGGGATTGAATTGCGTGGCGACATGTCGTCCGATCTGAAGCTGGCATTTTCCGGACTCGACATCAATCCTTTTCTGCCGGCGGAGGTCCGCCAAAGGGTCACCCGCCAGGCGTCGCTGGCTGGACATGCGGAACTGTCCGGGCTCCTGAAGCAGCCCAGGCTGCTGAACGGCAAGTTCGACCTCGACCAGTTCGCTGTGGAAGTGGAAAAGGTCGCGATCACCAGCGATGGGCCCGTGCAACTGGTGATGGCGAACCAAGTGGTCACGGTACAACGCTGCACGCTGGCCAGCGGTGATTCGCGCTTTACCTTGACCGGCAGCGCCAGCCTGAAAGACGATCGCCGGCTGGCGCTTCACGCCAATGGCCATGTCGACCTGAGTCTGGTGCACACGCTTGATCCCGAGGTGAGTTCGTACGGCGTCTCCAACCTGGACCTCACCGTGAATGGTCCGATGGCGCAGCCCGCAATCTCGGGGCGCATCGATATCCAACACGGCGGTCTGTCGATGATTGACCTGCCCGCCGGACTGGGCGATATCAACGGAAGCCTCGTCTTTAACCAGGACCGGCTGGAAGTGGAGCACCTCACGGCCCGCACTGGCGGCGGGCTGGTGACTTTTGGCGGCTTCATTACCTACGGCCGGACCGGCGGCGTCAACCTGACCGCCAGCGGAACTGAGATTCGCTTTCGCTATGCCGGGATCAGCGTTACGGCGGATGAATCGCTTCGCCTGGTGGGCACACTGCAAAGCTCCGTTTTGAGCGGAGACGTAACCGTTACCCGCTTCGCGCAGATTCCGTCCAGCGATCTGACCTTCGCCCTGGCGCAGGCCAGTCCGGCGCCCGTGGCCGTGGTAAATTCACCGCTGAATAATTTGCGCCTGGATGTGCGCATCCTGTCTACGCCGGAGTTGACGGTACAGACAGCACTGGCGAAACTGGCAGGTGACGTGGATCTGCGGCTGCGGGGCACGGCGGCCCGGCCAGTCTTGCTGGGGCGCATCAACATTGCCGAGGGCGACATCAAGCTGACTGGAACCAAGTATCACCTGGAGCGCGGCGACATTACCTTTACCGATCCGGTGCGCATTGACCCGGTGCTGGATATCGAGGCCTCCACTCGGGTCCGCGATTACGACATCACCATCGGCTTGCACGGCACCATGGAGCGGCTGAACACCACCTATCGCTCGGACCCGCCGCTGTCCAGCGAAGACATTATTGCTCTGCTGGCCTTTGGGCGGACCCAGCAGGAAAGCGCCATGAACGCGGCGCCGCAGGCCGGGTTTGCGGAGAGCGCCTCGGGCGCCCTACTCGGACAGGCGATCAATCAGACGGTTTCCAATCGCATGTCGAAGATATTCGGCGTCAGCTCCATCCGCATCAATCCTTCCCTGGGCGGCCCCGACAACAATCCCAATGCGCGTCTCACCGTCGAGCAACAGGTCTCCAACAACGTGACCCTCACCTATATCACCAACCTGACCCGGTCGGCGCAGCAGGTGATTCAGTTCGAATACAACATCAACAGCGAATACACCGTGGAAGCCATACGCGACGAGAACGGGGTGGTCAGCTTCGACGTTCTTATTCGCAAGCGGAAGCGATGAACGGCCACGAGACCCCAGAGCGGCAACGCGCTCGCATGGTGGAGGAGCAACTGCGCGCGCGCGGTATTCGCGATCCTCGGCTGCTGGCTGCGATGGGAAAAGTCCCGCGTGAGGAGTTTGTAGCCCAGGAAGATCTGGCCAACGCTTATGGCGATTATCCACTCCCCATCGGCGCCGGCCAAACCGTTTCCCAGCCCTACATCGTGGCCGCCATGATCGCGGGGTTGGAGTTGCGTCCCACGGACCGTGTACTGGAAGTGGGCACGGGCACGGGATACGAAGCGGCCATCCTGGGCGAGCTGGCGGCTGAGGTGTGGACGATCGAACGGCACGCAGAGCTAGCCATGAAGGCGCGCGAAATCCTGGCGCGGCTTGGCTGCGTCAATGTTTACGTTGTGGTGGGCGATGGAAGCGTTGGCCTGCCCCAGCATGCTCCGTTCGACAAGATATTGGTTGCAGCAGCGGCGCCCAAACTTCCCGAGAGCCTGGTCGCGCAGCTCGCCGATGGCGGCAGGCTGGTTGTGCCGGTGGGGAGTCGCTTTGAGCAGCAGGTGCAGGTCGTGCGCAAGGTGGGGCCAGAAACCTTCGTGGCTTTGCATGATCTCTGCCGGTTTGTTCCGCTGGTTGGGGAAGAAGGATGGGAGGAGTAGGCAGCAACTAACAGCGAGCAACTAGTCTTCACCAGATTCGCTTGATGCCGTACGCTATTTGTAAATTGTCATCACGAGCGCGGCGAGGGATCCCTTCTTCCCGATTGCGGAAAAACAGATTCCTCGCGCCCAATTCGGGCGCGCGTAATGACAATTCATAAAACTAGACTCCACCCTCAGTGCACCATGAATCCGCGGGCCGCGGCGACAATGCCGACCGTCGCCAGCACCAATCCGAAGTACCAGTAGCGGCGATTATCGGTGAGCAAGGTAATGGAGGTGACGACCAGTGCGATCTCCAGAAACACTTCGCCCAGGTCGAAGCGATCCGCGCGGCGGCTGGCCAGTCCGACTTCCGCCTCCAAGCCGCGGGCTTCGTTCTGAATGTCTTTCTGTTGATCGCGATATTTGTCAATCTCATCGTGGAAGCGTTTCTGCACTTGCTGGGCGCGTTCGGCCTTGGTGTTCTCCAGCGCTGTGAGCACGTCGGAGAGCGCCTCCAGGTTATTGCGCCGCATGTTCTTTGCCTGGTAGTAGGCCCACTGGTCCGTGGCCTTGGTCTGCTGCAGGATTTCTTCGGTATGCGCCCGATGGCCGAGCAGCGAAACCGTGGCGATCAGCACGGCCAGGATCGCCATGGTTAGACTGATCGGCGCCAGGTCCTTTCTTTCCCCAGCTGCTTCGGCTGCTTCCTTTGCTTTGTCCAGCGCTTCCATTTCCGAGCTCATGAGGCCTCCGGTAGCAATTAGCAGTTAGCAATTAGCACTTAGCCAACGCTACAGCGTCCCTGCCGGCTCGAGGGTAACTGCGAACTCTAATTGCTAAATGCTAAATGCTAAATGCTAAGTGCCAACTGCCTTTCCAAAATATCGCAGAATCGCGTCAGCTTGCGGGCGGCTCACCACCGACGCCAGTGCCGCGGCATCCGCTTCCTTCACCGCCTGCAAGCTGCCGAAGTGCTGCAACAGACGGTTGGTGGTCCGTTCGCCCACGCCGGGAATGTCCAGCAGTTCAGTCTTGCGGTCGCGCATCTGCCGCCGTTTGCGATGGAAGGTCACGGCGAAGCGGTGGGCCTCATCGCGGACCAGTTGCACCAGGTGCAGCACCGGCGAATGGCGGTCGAGCACCACCGGCTCGTCCTCCTGGCCCTGAACGTAGATGATCTCCTCGCGCTTGGCGATGGAGGCCAGCGGCTGGTTGATGATGGCCAGAGCTTCCAACGCCTGCGCGGCGGCGTGCAATTGCCCAATGCCGCCGTCGATCAGCACCAGGCTTGGCATGGTCTGCTTCTCCTCTTGCACACGCTTGTAGCGGCGGGTCACCACCTCTCGCATCGAGGCGAAATCGTCCACGCCCTCGACACCCTTAATGATGAACTTGCGATAGTCGGACTTCTTCATCTTGCCGTCTTCCCACACCACCATCGACGCGACAGTTTCGGCGCCCTGGATATGCGAGATGTCGAAGCACTCAATGCGCCTGGGCAGCTCCGGCAGCATGAGCGCGTCCTGCAAGGCTTCCTGGATCGCCTTCGCCGCCGGCTTCATCACCCGAAAGCGCTGATCGTACGCCTGCTTGGCATTCTGGCCCACCAGATCGA
Source organism: uncultured Acidobacteriaceae bacterium (assembly GCA_963737435.1). GTDB lineage: Bacteria > Acidobacteriota > Terriglobia > Terriglobales > Acidobacteriaceae > Bog-257. The sequence continues at coordinate 158,208 of CAVTSI010000008.1, forward strand.
TCAGCGAGCGCTTGTCGCCGCGCTGCGGCACGTGAATCTGCACTCTCCGCTTCTGGCCTTCCGACAGCACTTCCTCCAACGGGACGCGATCCTCAAAGTCCACCGCAACGTAGATACTGTGCGGCACGTACTGCTGATCCAGATAAACCTGCTTCAGCAGCGCCGAAAAGAATTCTCCCGGCTCAAAGCCCGCAGTGCCGACCATCCCGCTGAGGTCCTCCCAGAAGAACTCACGCTTGTCCACGATCTTGCCACCGCGCATGTGGAACAGGTTGACCGCCAGCATTTCGTTTTCGTAGTGATAACCAAAGACATCGGCATCGTCGCCCTCAACCGCCGCGATGCGCTGCTTCTTGTCCAGCAACTCAACGGTCGAGATGAGATCGCGATATTTGGCCGCCAGCTCATACTGCTGGCGCTCGGCGGCGGCGGCCATGCGCTGTTGCAACGAGCGCGACAGGTCGGCGCCCCGGCCTTCGAGGAACAATCTCACGTCATGGACGGCTTCGGCGTAACGTTCGGGCGTGGTCAGCCCTTCGACGCACGGCCCCAGGCAGCGCCCGATGTAGTACTGCAAGCAGGGCCGCGGATAATAACGGTTCAGGTCGAGCTTGCACGAGGGAATCAGAAAGTGCCTGTGGATGAGATCCACGATGCGATAGGCCAGGCTGGTGGGAAAATACGGCCCGAAGTAGAGCGATCCGTCGCGGCGCAAGCGGCGCGTCGGATACACCCGCGGATGGCGTTCGCCGATGGTCAGCTTGATGTAAGGGTAGGTCTTGTCGTCGCGCAGAAGGATGTTGTAGCGCGGCTTCTTCTGCTTGATCAGGTTGTTCTCGAGCGCCAGCGCTTCCTTTTCGTTGTCCACGACGATGTAGTCGAGATCGACGGCCTCGCGCAGCAGCGATCCAGTCTTGGCGTTGTCCGCCGCGCCCTCCAGAAAATAGGAACGCACCCGCGCGCGCAGGCTGTTGGCCTTGCCCACATAGATGATCTCGCCGTCGGCGTTCTTGTAGAGATACACGCCGGGCGAGGTGGGCAATGTGCGAATTTTCTGGTGCAGGTCCATGCAATTCTGATGAGAACAGCGATAACGCGGTGACCGGGGGACCCCGAATCGGGTGCCCGCAAACCCCTTCAACCCGGTAAAAATTCTACTCCTCGCGTCAGGATTATCCGGTCCGTTAAACCAACCCCAAAGGAGAGCCTCCCGCCCGTCCCTAATCCATTGAAACTAATATGCATTTCTCCCTGCGGCAACTACGCCGCAATGGCAGCACGGTTGCTCATTTGTTCCTCAGAGGGCGGAGACCGAAACGCCGCCGTCGCAGGTTTGCAAGGAGCTTATCCTATGAATCGATTTACCCTCATCGCAGCGCTGGTGGCTGGCAGCCTGCCGTTTACCGTCGGCTGCGCCACCAAGAACTACGTACGCAACGAAGTGACGCCGACGGTCAACAAGGTCAATGAATTAGATGATCTGACCGCGAAAAATACTCACGACATCCGCGACACCGACGCGCGTGCCCAACAAGGTGTTCAGCAGGCGAAGTCGCAGGCTGACGCCGCCGACCAGAAAGCCCTGGCTGCTGGTCAGGCAGCCGACCAAGCCAATCAGAACGCGACCCAGGCCTCGCATCGCGTGACCAGCCTGGCGGGCACGGTGGAGAATCTGGACAACTACAAGCCGGTCAACGACACCACGGTTTTGTTTGCCTTCAACAAGGCCGAGCTTACGCGCAAGGACAAGCAGGCGCTCGACGAGTTCGCGGAGCAGTTCGGCAGTCAGAGGCACTACATCGTTCAGGTGGAAGGCTACACCGATTCGACCGGGCCGGCCGATTATAACTATCAGCTCAGCCAGCGCCGCGCCGACGCCGTCATCCAGTACCTGGCGCAAAAACATAACCTCCCGGCGCACAAGATTTTCCTGATTGGTCTGGGTAAGGACAACCCCGTGGCCACGAACGCCAGCGCCGGCGGGCGGGCCAAGAACCGCCGCGTGGACATCACGCTAATGACGAACAACGCGACGGAATCGGCTTCATCCGCGCAGCTGCAATAGCAGCACTAGCCGGGCAAGAGGCGCGACCGACGGAAATCGGCGACGCGCTGAAAGTTCTTCTCCCTGGGGAGTCTGAGGGTAAAGCCGCCCATCCGTGGAAGGCCGTCCATAGTGGGCGGCCTTGTCATTTTTCGGATACGCCCAATCCCACCACGACGCGCTCAACACCCCTTCGACGGTCTATCATCGTTCTAATCCATGGCTACGAAACTGCAACGATTCATGCTGCGCGCCATCAACTTCTGGCCGCCTTTTTTCGGTCCTGGAATCCGCGTGCGCTGGCGCTCCAACCGGGCCGTCGATGTCGAAATGAAGTTGCGCTTCTGGAACCGCAACTACGTCGGCACGCACTATGGAGGATCGCTGTACTCCATGACAGACCCCTTTTACATGCTGATGCTGATGGAAAACCTGGGCCGCGATTACATTGTCTGGGACAAAGCCGCCAGCATCCGCTTCCGCAAACCCGGGAAGGGAAGAGTCAAGGCCGAGTTTCGCTTGACCGACGCGCAACTCAACGACATTCGCGAAAAGCTCAAACTCCAGGAAAAGTACGAGCCGACATTCCTGGTCGAGGTGAAAGACGAGGCGGGCGAGGTGGTCGCCGAGGTGCAAAAGCTACTGCACATCCGGCGAAAATAGGTCGCGAACCTTACATGCCGGGATACTTGCCGAGATACATAAGCACGATGTCGATCGTGTCGGTTAAGCCGTGCGCAATGATTGGCGCCCACATATTCCGGCCGCAGGCCAGGTAGAGGACTCCCAGCAGTAATCCGTCGATCATGTTCTCAATCTGGCCGGTGATGCCCTGGTCCAAATGACCGAACCCAAAGAGCGCGCTGATCACGATCAGGCTGACGATCCAAGCGGCCCGCGAGTCACTGGCCAACCCAGCGACGCGGTTCATCAGATATCCGCGATAGACCATCTCCTCGCCGAATGCGGCCAGCGTCCACGAGAGCACCACGAACAGCAGCAGAAGCGTGAGGTTGCCCTGGAGATGGCCCAAGTCGGACAGATCGGGCATTTTTCCCGTGACCCGTACAAGCAGCGGCTGGGTGACAAACAGTTCCAGTAACTCTATGGCAATGCCGGCGAGGACGCCCGCGGCAACGAATGGGAACCATTTGCGCGGCCGCATCAGTCCCACATCTTTCCACCCCCGGCCGCGCAGCCGCAACGAAATCCACGCCAGCACGAAGAGGTAGGGGACCTTGCTGAAGAAAATATGGTGTCGCATGTCGGCGACAAAGAGTGCAATGACGATTGCGAATTCGCAGACCGCCAGCAGATTGCTATCGCGCCAGGAGCGGCCAGATGGTGATGCGTCACTCATATCGTTCAAAGTGGTTTTCGATGATTGCGAAATCGACCGCAACTCGATCATGATAAACCGAGTGCTGAAGAAAAATGCCGGGTTGCAATAGAATATGGGAGTGCGTTTGCGTTATCTGATTCTCGCCCTACTTTGTCTCTGGTTTACCGGGGTTGCCAGCGCGCAAGATCAGCAGCCCGTCGAACAGGTCCCCACCGACAGGTCGGCGCCGCCACCGAAAGACAACCGCAAGAATCCGCCGCGCTCCGACAACGTCCCTGCCGGAGAAAGCTCCAGCAAGCAGACGCAGATCGACGTCTCGCCTCCCGCCGACGATGCCAAGAAGCATCCCGAAGCGGAACTGGGAAACAACGCTAGTGATGTCGATGAATTCACACCCTACAGTCCCATGCGGGCGATGAAGGATGTGGAGATCGGCGACTTCTACTTCAAGGTCAAGCAGAATTATCCCGCCGCCATCAGCCGCTATCGTGAGGCGCTGGAGTACAAGCCCCACGATGCCGAGGCCACCTTCAAACTGGCAGAGGTATTGAATAAGACCGGCGACAAGGCCGGCGCCGTGGAAAATTACCAAGCCTACTTGAAGATCCTGCCCGATGGACCTTACGCCAAGCGGGCCAGGGAAGAAGTGGACAAGCTGAAAAAGCGGTAGGCAGTGGTCAATAGCCAGTTGCCAGTTGCCAGTTCCAATTACCGCTTTACCAGGCGGCGACCGGGTGATCTTGTGGTAACCGGGTCCTTCGAATCCGCCCTGACCCAGATGCACGATTCCAGAGAAAGCCGTTGTATGCGCTGGCTTTTGTGGGATAATGTCGCCTCTCTTCCGTCAGGCTACTTTCGCACAGGAGACCTCGGTCGCTATGAAGAACAAGTGTTCCGGTGTATTGCGCTGTGGCGGCTTGGCCGCGTGGTTGTTCTTAAGTTCTGCCGTCGTGATGGCGCAGGTTGCTGTCCCCACGTATCACAACGACAATTACCGCTCGGGTTCCAACTCGCAGGAAACGGTTCTTACTCTGTCGAATGTAAGGACGCAATCGTTCGGTAAGCGTGCGACGTTTGCCGTGCAGGGCTTCGTTTATGCTCAGCCGCTCTACGTGCCAGGCCTCACGATTGGCGGGACCTCGCACAACGTGTTGTTCATCGCCACCGAGCACAATCAGGTTTATGCCTTCGACGTGAACAGTGGACAGCAACTTTGGCACACCAATCTTCTCGCCAGCCTTGGATTCCGCTACGTGATTAGTCCCGTCTCCAGCAGCGACGTGGGCTGTGGCGACATGGTTCCCGAGATTGGCATCACCGGGACCCCGGCGATCGATACCACCAGCGGTACTATGTACCTGGTTGCCAAGACGAAACAGTACGACAACGTAACCCACATCACGTCGTTCTATCAGACCTTGCATGCACTCGATATCAAGACGGGCCAAGACAAACTGGCGCCGGTTCGCATTACCGCCACGTCACCGGGCAACGGTACCGGCTCCGTCGGAGGCATTCTCACTTTTGACCCGCTGGTGGAAGGGCAGCGTTCGGCGTTGCTGGTGCTGAGGGGACAGGTGGTCGTTGCCTGGGCCTCGCATTGCGACCTCGGCACCTATCACGGCTATGTGATGTCGTTCAGCGAGTCGAATCTGGCTCGCACCGGCCTTTATGTGGACACCCCGAATGGTTACGAAGGCGGCTTCTGGGGCGGCGGCGCCGGTCCGGCAGCGGATTCCGGGGGATCGATCTATGCTACGACCGGCAACGGTCTCTTCGACGCAGGCACAGATTTCGGTACTGTCCTAATTTCAAATCACGAAAATCAGGGCTGTGGAAAACCGGAGCTGGATGGGGATTAGTTTTGGGGATAGTCGCCGTCTTTCTCGGTCTCCTGATCGGGGACCATTCCCATAGGCTTCATGTATTTGAATTCTTTCATACTGCACAAGTACATCCCGCCAAAGTCTTGAACGCGGGTTTGTTGCAGACAGTCCTTGAACGTGATTTTACCGAAGATGCCGACCATTGTACCCTTCATAACTCGGTCTACATCGTTCCCCTCCAGTCTCGCCGAAACAAAAAATGGGTACAGGTTCATCCCGCTCTTCGCGCTGGGAGCCAACATCTTGCCTTCTCGGACGGTAAATTTAATTGGAGCGCGAGTCAGAAGCTCGAAACTCGTCACGATCTGCTCGATTGTCAAAGCGTAGTTTGTGTTATTGACCGCCTCAAAAGTCAAATCCAATTTGAGCGATTGATCTTTCATCTCATGGGTGTTGACTTCTCTCTCTTCAACATCAACCCACTGCTGCATCCCGGCGGCTTGAATGTCGGCCTGTTGCCTCATCACATCAACTTGGTGTTGCATAAGGCCCAAAGTGCGAATTGCGGCAACGATTCCAGCGATACCAACCAAGCACAGGATCGTGTTCGGAAGCGTTTCCGGCGCAACCAGGCGATAGAAATAATTTTGCGAATGATCGTCATTTTTATCACTCTGCCCACCGGATGTTACTTGATTTACCGCAACATCCGAAGAGGTCTGGTTTGGGGGATTTTGTTGCTGATGATTGCCGCTGCTGCCGGTTTTCTGCCCGTGTACTGGGATTACAGCGCAACATACGGCAAGGGTGACGGCAATCACAGCCAACGCCAAGAGCTTCATATTTCACCCCAAACAATCAACCAACAAAAGCTAAACCAGTAGGAGGTCATTCCCAATGAAAAAAAATACCAATACGGCCCAAAATCGCTTGACATACGCTGGCAAGCGTCATAAACCAACACTTGGGAGCGTTATGATTAAGATTCCCTACAAGGGCAAATACATTGAGTGCAGTAGTGCTTCAGAAGCTATCGAAGTGCTGAAGCATATTGATGCCGAAGAACAGGACTCCACTCGGCGATCATTTCACATTGCTGACGGCGGAGATTTAGGCACTTTCCCCTGGACGCGGGAATTGTTTGTGAAATTCATCGAGAGCTCGGGAACGTCTCAGAAACAAATCCTCGGCATCCTCGTGCGTAAGCATAAGGTCACGGACGAAGAGCTACGCAAGGCTCTCAAACTTGACGGCAATCAAGCTCTCGCTGGAGTTTTGTCTGGAATATCTAAACAAGCGGGAATTCTCAATGTCTCTGCCCGATCCGTGTACACGGTTCAAGATGAGCGCAAAGCTGGAATGCTCAGTAAAACCTACGTCGCTGCAAACGAATTTATGCATATGGCGAAGGATATGAACTGGCCGGAAGAATAAGGCCAGATTAGGAAAGGAGAACGATGCCGCCACCACCAACCCGAAGCGCAAATAACAAGAGCCGCTAGAGACGCGAATCTCTGACGGCCCTGAAACCGCAATCCGGCAAGCCGGTATCGCAGCCTCGCAACTCCGATTATCGGCTTGCCTCACCAGAAAGGCAAGCCAAATGTACACACTCGCACCTGAAAAGAAACTCGCTGTAATCGCATCCCTGCTCGAAGGCTCCAGCGTCCGCTCAACCGAGCGCATGACTGGCGTTCACCGTGACACGATCTGCCGTCTGCTGGTAGAGACTGGTGAGAACTGCGCTGCACTGCTCGACTCGCACATCCGCAATGTCCATGTGAAATACATCCAAGCCGATGAAATCTGGACCTATGTCGGTAAGAAGGACAAGCACCTCCGCGTTGACGACCCGCCCGAATACGGCAATCAATGGGTATTCGTGGCGATGGACGCAGAGACGAAATTGGTGCCGGCATTTGTCGTGGGCAAGCGCACCCGCCAAACCACGTATGAATTGCTGCTCGACTTGCAGAAGCGGATTGTTGATGCCAGGTTCCAACTCACCACTGACGGCTTCCACTTCTACGAACGAGCAGTCGAAGATGTGTTCGGCGGAACCGTGGACTTCGCGCAGCTAATCAAGCTGTTCGGTGACATTGGGCATGACCTGCCCCCCGAAAAATAGTCCAGCGGAAATGTGACTTCTCCATTTACGATGGCCCGCTCAGGGCCAGAGAGGAGGAGTCGTGCGCAAGAGTCGATTTAACGAAGAACAGATCATCGCCATCCTGAGGGAGGCGGAAGCTGGGGCAGCGCCCGACGAGCTGTGCCGGCGGCACGGGATCACACGCGGGAGCCTGTACCGCTGGAAAGCGAAGTACGGCGGGATGGAAGTGAGCGAAGCACGGCGACTGCGGCAACTAGAGGAGGAAAACCGGCAGCTGAAGCACGCCGTGGCCGAACTGCTGCTGGACAAACGAGCGTTGCAGGCGGTGGTCACAAAAAAGTGGTAGGCCCGCAGATGCAGAGACAGGCGGTAGAAGTGATGCGCTCGGAAGCCGCGGTTTCGGAGCGACGCGCCTGCGGGCTAGTAAAGGCACATCGGGCGACCTGCCGGTATCGGCGGCGAAGGGTCGACGATCCGGGTTTGCGAGAGCGGCTGCGCGAGTTGGCTGCGACCCGGCGACGGTTCGGCTATCGGCGGCTGAAGATCCTGCTAAAACGCGAGGGCTTCGCAGCCAACCATAAACGAGTGTACCGGCTGTACGTGGAGGAGAAGCTGGGGCTACGGCGGAAGCGAGGACGGCGGAGGGTGCCGACGACCGCCGCACGCATGCCCCTGAAGCTACCGGTGCGCCCCGACGAGGTCTGGACCATGGACTTCACGCAGGATGCGTTCGCCAGTGGGCGCAAGTTCCGAACCCTGAACTTGATGGACGGCTTCACCCGCTACGCGCCGCGCATCGAGGTGGACACCTCGTTGCCAAGTCAGCGCGTGGTGCGGGTGCTGGAAGAACTGAAGCGAAGAGGTCGCAAGCCGGAGGCGATCGTGATCGACAACGGGACCGAGTTTACCAGTCAGGTGGTAGATCAATGGGCTTACGAGAACCAGGTGCAGCTGCATTTCATCACGCCCGGACGGCCCATGGAGAACGGCTTCATCGAGAGCTTCAACGGCAAGTTCCGCGACGAGTGTCTCAACGAGAACTGGTTCATCGATCTGGCTGACGCGCGGGAGAAAATCGAGAGCTGGCGCTGCGACTATAACCAAGTGCGGCCGCACTCGGCTCTCGGGTATCTTACCCCGGAGGAATTCGCAAAATCGTGGGCGACGAGGAACTGTGGAAAAGACGCGGGCGGCGCCCGCTTGGAAAACGCTGCGCGTTTCCCACTTTCCCACAGCCTCGACGGCTATGAGAAGGTGGTTACGAACGTAGCGCTGGAGAACCCAAACCCGGAGAAAGTCTCATTATCCCTGGACTAAAGATGGGGGGCAGGTCAGCAGCCCGGAAGTGAACGCTACTCCCCAAGCCCAATCGTGGAGGTCATATCCAAGATTCGTGACGGCAGGCCGGACCCGGAACACATCTGTACCTCGCACGTCGAGAGGCAGAACTTAACAATGCGAATGGCGATGCGCCGCTTTACCCGCTTGACGAACGCTTTTTCAAAGAAGCTGGAGAACCTGAAAGCCGCTTGCGCTTTGCACTTTGCGCATTACAATTTCTGTCGCGTCCATTCGAGCCTGCGCATAACGCCTGCAATGGCGGCTGGGATTGCAACCGAGATTTGGCCGCTTTCTGCTTTGCTTGCACAGAACTAAGAAAGCGCAGAGCGTAAGGCGGGAGTTCAGGGGATGGAACAAAAGCTGGAGGGTCGATAATGGACCAGTCGGAAGCATTTTCGACGTTTCGAGAGTGGCTAGACGCATCCACGCGGCTCCGCGCGGATTGCAATCTGGCGGTCCTCAACTTTTGTTTTGACTGCACATTGAGTCGAGTTGAAGAGCCGCTGATTACCTTATCTTTGGGTGATCGCGGCTCGCTCAGCTTGAGGTTTGACGAAACGTGGTCGTTTCGTTCGACAGCGCCAGACGCAGAAGTGCATCGCAAGGATCGGCTTGGCCGCTCGGCGTCAGATACTCGGTGACCTGCCCCCCATCTTTAGTCCAGGGATAATGAGACTTTCTCCGGGTTTGGGTTCTCCAGCGCTACGTTCGTAACCACCTTCTCATAGCCGTCGAGGCTGTGGGAAAGTGGGAAACGCGCAGCGTTTTCCAAGCGGGCGCCGCCCGCGTCTTTTCCACAGTTCCTCGTCGCCCACGATTTTGCGAATTCCTCCGGGGTAAGATACCCGAGAGCCGAGTGCGGCCGCACTTGGTTATAGTCGCAGCGCCAGCTCTCGATTTTCTCCCGCGCGTCAGCCAGATCGATGAACCAGTTCTCGTTGAGACACTCGTCGCGGAACTTGCCGTTGAAGCTCTCGATGAAGCCGTTCTCCATGGGCCGTCCGGGCGTGATGAAATGCAGCTGCACCTGGTTCTCGTAAGCCCATTGATCTACCACCTGACTGGTAAACTCGGTCCCGTTGTCGATCACGATCGCCTCCGGCTTGCGACCTCTTCGCTTCAGTTCTTCCAGCACCCGCACCACGCGCTGACCTGGCAACGAGGTGTCCACCTCGATGCGCGGCGCGTAGCGGGTGAAGCCGTCCATCAAGTTCAGGGTTCGGAACTTGCGCCCACTGGCGAACGCATCCTGCGTGAAGTCCATGGTCCAGACCTCGTCGGGGCGCACCGGTAGCTTCAGGGGCATGCGTGCGGCGGTCGTCGGCACCCTCCGCCGTCCTCGCTTCCGCCGTAGCCCCAGCTTCTCCTCCACGTACAGCCGGTACACTCGTTTATGGTTGGCTGCGAAGCCCTCGCGTTTTAGCAGGATCTTCAGCCGCCGATAGCCGAACCGTCGCCGGGTCGCAGCCAACTCGCGCAGCCGCTCTCGCAAACCCGGATCGTCGACCTTTCGCCGCCGATACCGGCAGGTCGCCCGATGTGCCTTTACTAGCCCGCAGGCGCGTCGCTCCGAAACCGCGGCTTCCGAGCGCATCACTTCTACCGCCTGTCTCTGCATCTGCGGGCCTACCACTTTTTTGTGACCACCGCCTGCAACGCTCGTTTGTCCAGCAGCAGTTCGGCCACGGCGTGCTTCAGCTGCCGGTTTTCCTCCTCTAGTTGCCGCAGTCGCCGTGCTTCGCTCACTTCCATCCCGCCGTACTTCGCTTTCCAGCGGTACAGGCTCCCGCGTGTGATCCCGTGCCGCCGGCACAGCTCGTCGGGCGCTGCCCCAGCTTCCGCCTCCCTCAGGATGGCGATGATCTGTTCTTCGTTAAATCGACTCTTGCGCACGACTCCTCCTCTCTGGCCCTGAGCGGGCCATCGTAAATGGAGAAGTCACATTTCCGCTGGACTATTTTTCGGGGGGCAGGTCATCGGCAGTATGAATTTGGTAGATTGGTTCTTGCCACTCGCGAGACTGGTTCGACTCTCTTGCTGATCGAAGTTGTGCGGGAGATTTTGACCTGACTTCTGGACACAATGCGGCTCCAGGCGGTAATATCCGCTTGAGCGCGTCACCCCGGCCACGGCTAGCACCGTGGCTTTTCTATTTACCGATCAGCCAGCGGTTTACGCTTCCACGGCTCTTTCCAGATCACCACGACACCAGCAGCCAGTACCAGCAACATCGCAATGCTCGTCATTTGACTGAGTGCTTCGAGACACCTGTAAACGAAACCGCGTTCGGAATCGAGCGAAGTTCCCGTAAACTTCCATACGAATACGGAAAGAAACCAGCCGACAATCAGCCACCAGCGACTTTGTTTTTTCATTCGACTGCGCCCTCAACTCGAATTTTCGCGCTCCCGAATCTCGAAGCGGAATATCGGCTTTCCTGCCTCCTGCTCCGCTTTCTTCCCGTCCCGCTGAAAGCGAGCCAAAGCCGCTAATGCATCTCGCGCATTCTGGCAGAAAACTCGACCACACGAAGAGCACCGCTCTGGAATGTTAGCCACTTCGATATTTAGGCTTAACGCTGCCTCACAGACCGGGCACACTACAACCGGTCTCATAAATAGTTTTGCTCGGGTATCGGGGTCTCTGAGGCTTGGGCCAGAAGCCCCGTACAGGCTTCTCGCCAGCCGGATATACTCTGACATGTTGCAACGGGAGACTACCATGGTACGGACTTATGGACTGACGCATATAAACCTCGCCGTTCGAGACGCAAAACAGTCGCTCCACTTCTATCGGTAAGTTTTTGGTGTGGAGGAGTACGGACGGGGCGGCGGACTGGTCCACGCAAGGACACCCGGCTGCCACGACGTGATCACATTTGACGAGCATGCGGCGGATGCCGGCGAGTCGCGCGGCATTGTGCATTTCGGCTTCCGCCTCGTTTCGGCGGGGGACATCGATGCGGCCGTCGACGAAGTCGAACGCGCCGGCGGGAAGCTGCTACGGCGTGGAGACTTCAGTCCTGGCTACCCCTACGCGTACGTAGCCGACCCGGATGGCTATGAGGTCGAAATCTGGTATGAGTGATTTTCGCGTTGCGTATTTGCGCTCAGATATGTCTCAGTAGCAGCTTGATACATCCCAGGCGAACCATGCCGAAGAAGTTCTCGATGTGATATTCCCAGCGCGTGACCAGCCGCCGAAACCAATGCAGCCATGCGAACAGCCGCTCGATCCTCCAGCGGCGACGGTAACGGCGCAGTGGGCGGCCGTCTTGCGTGGGCTGGCGCCGAGTTCGCAGGTGGGGTGCGATCAACTCGATGCCGTAGGTCTCCAGTAGATGCTGGTCGAGCCGGTCGCTGTCGTAGGCTTTGTCACCGATCAACCGCGCCGGCAGCTCATCGAGAAAGCTTTGCGCCAGAACCTCTTCTACCAGTTGACTTTCGTGCGGCGAAGCGCTCTGCACACTGACGGCGAGAGGAAGACTGTGGCCATCGGCGACAGCGACGATCTTGGTGCCCTTGCCGCGCTTGGTAGGCCCGACACCCAAGCCCCTTTTTTCGCGGCAGCGAAGGTTGCGTCGACGTAGGCTTCATCCAGACCCAGCCATCCGCGCGCCTGCAGTTCCTTAGCCAGCACGCGCAGTACGCGTTCCAGCACACCTTTGCGTACCCACTGTTGAAAGCGACGATGACAGGTCTGATAGGGAGGATACTTGCTCGGCAGCTCTCGCCACTGCGCTCCCGTACCCAGCACCCACAGCACGCCGTTCAGCACCTGCCGCGTGTCTCGCCAGGGCCGCCCGCGGCCATCGGCCCGCCGTTTCGGCTCCAGCAGCGGCGCCAACCGCTCCCACTGCGCGTCGTTGATCTCCCAGCGTCTTCGCATTCGGGGTTTCGGGAGACAGCCAGCGCCACTTCTCTTATCCTGCTACGCTGCTGAAAAATCAACACCGGAATGAGCGGCAGGTATTTATGAGACTGGTTCTAGCGTAACCTTCTCAATGTCTGTCCGATCTGCTACGAATACCCGATAAGCTGCCGTCATTGCCTCGGTTCCTTCTTCTCGCTTTCCATGATTTTTACTCTGTACCGCGCAACCGCCTCTCGCCACTCTTCCTCGCCTACCTTCCTAATTCCAGCATCATCGCCACCGCTTGAGGCAACAACCGCTTGCGTGGTTTCCACCGCTGCCGGTTTCGGGCTTTCAACCGTCGTTGGTACGCTCTTGCTGCCGCCACCAAACCCAAACTCCAGGTATCGCTTCGGGTAGTACAAAGCTGCAGGTATGCCCCAAAAACAAAGGCTTATTACAATCGCTCCCAATCGCTCGCCACCCTGAACCACCAGCTCATAAGCGCCTCCCAACAACGACAACCCCGCCACCACATACACCAGCACAAACCCATATCGGCGTTTATGCCGCAGGCCAGTAAACAAAAAAATCAGCAACACGAGGGTCGGAATCGAGGCTAGCAATGACCGCTGCAAAATAAACTGCACAAGGCCAAGAACTAAAGACGCCCACGCCTGAAACTTTCCCCAGCGATAACCTCTTTCGGCTTGTTGGATCATTGCCCGCGACTCTCCAATGCCGAAAGATTACCGCCTATTGCCGTCCAGAGCTAGACCTTCCTTGCTTGCCTTTCTTCCGGGCCTTGACCGCCCTTGCAGCGCTCTCAATGTTAAGCGGGTCTCTTACAAACTGACGGCCAGCCTCGACAATGCGTTTTGCCGTTGGACTGTTTGCCGCGTCCCGCACCTGTTCCTGCCGCTGATTGTCCCAAAATTTCTCTCCAGCAGGAGTCATGTTAAAAGTATTCTTCCGCTCTTCGTTAGCCATGCCTTAAATTCGAGCACATATTACAATGTAAACAAACAAAAATCTTCCGTGACTCTGCTGCTTCTTGGGGCGATAATCCGCTTGCAAGGTAAAACATGCCAGAGATTGAGACGATTGAGCGACGCATACGCAGATACTTGATTATTGCCGCCTGGATCATCATCCCCCTAACCGCGATTGTCGGGGTCCTCACTCAAGCATTTAAGGAATCTGCCGCAAGTCGCCCCACCACAGGCCGATTGCACAACAAGTACGGAGCCAATAAAGAAACGCCTTGGGTTGATGTTGCCGCAGATCGCGATACGCTTGAGGCATGGCGAGTTATCTTTCTCCAAGGTCATGGAGAGCACGGCTCCTCGGTGGCTGGCATCGCCCAGGATTACGGCAAGCTGGTTTCTTCTGGAAAACTGACGAGCGTCGAGCCTGATACCCAAGTGCGCATCACCCAAAGAGAAGGAGAGACCGACTGCCGAGTAACAATTCTCTCTGGAATCAAGGCAGAGCAAAGCGGATGGGTGGATTGTCGCTCGATTTACCACTAGGCAATTTACGCGCCAAACCGATGCGGGAGCCACGGCAAATTAGGACACTACCCAGATTTCGGGGACAGCGTTCTCCGCCTGGCGTGGGTGAGCGCCGGCGGATCAATCTCTCTGCGCGACTATTTCACTCCCTGGAACCAGCACACCCTGGATGAGAACGACGCCGACTTCGGCTCCGGAGGCGCCCTGCTTCTTCCCGATCAGCCGGGTACGCCCTATCCCCACCTGCTGATACAGGTCGGCAAAGAAGGCACTATCGATCTGGTGAACCGAGACAATATGGGACACTTCCACGCGGGCAGCGACAGCCAGATCGTGCAAACCATCCCGTACGCGGTTGGCGGCCTTTGGGGCGCTCCCGCGTTTTGGAACAACACGGCTTATTTTGGCGGCTCCTATGATCACCTGAAAGCTTTCGCCTTCGATCCTCACGCGCAGCAGCTTTCCACCGGTTCCACCTCCGCCTCTCCGGAGTACTTCAACTTTCCTGGATCCACTCCGTCCGTCTCCTCCAACGGCACAAACAATGGAATCGTCTGGATCATTGAGAACGACACCTATGGAGGAGGCAACGCGGTACTGCGCGCCTACGACGCAACCAACCTGGGGACCGAACTGTACAACTCCGAGCAGAACCCAAGCCGGGACCGCGTGGGGTTGGCCGTGAAGTTCACGGTTCCGACCGTCGCCGACGGAAAGGTTTTCGTTGGGGCCGAGAACCAGGTTGTTATGTATGGGCTGTTGTGACAGTGAAACGGACCGCCTGCGATTCGGTAGAGCGGGCGTCTGACAACTGTCTACTGTCTACTGTCTACTGTCTACTGTCTACTGTCTACTGTCTACTGTTTCTTCTTCTCCGGCTTGATGACGATGCCGCGCCGCAGCGGCACCAGGGCGCCGCGGCTGGGATCGGCGTGTTGCGCGCGCGCCATCACCTCGTTGCGCACATAGCTGACGAAGCCCGCCATCTGACGCTGCATCTCGTCCATGCGCTCGCGCATTTGCAGAATGATCGCGATGCCCGAGATGTTCACTCCCAGGTCGCGCGCCAGCGACAGGATCAGTTCCAGGCGCTCGATATCTTCGTCGGTGTAGAGGCGGGTGTTGCCTTCGGTGCGCGACGGCTTCAGCAGGCCTTCGCGTTCATACAGGCGCAACGTCTGCGGGTGGATGTCGTACATCTCCGCCACTGCGCTGATCATGTACGCGCCTTGTTTTTTACGCTTGGCCATAGTCCTCTCGATAGCTGTCAGCTAATGGCTAGCATCGGCTTACTTATCGCATACATCAAATGCATCAATCCCGAAGTACATCACTGCGCGCTCCACTTTCATTCCATTGCGCTCGGCCACCCGTCGTGACGGCACGTTCTCCGGCCGGATCAGCGAAATCACTTTCGGCGCGTCAAGCGTGCCGAAAGGCGTACTCCATGCAGCCCGCGCCGCCTCAGTCGCATAGCCGTGACCCCACTGATCGCGGCGCAAGTGATAGCCCACCTCCAGCTCGGCCGGCCCTCGATCTGCTGGCGTGACCAATCCACAATCGCCGATCACCTCGCCGCTCGTCTTCAGCACCACGGCGTAAAGCCCGTGCCCGTGCTCGGCGTAGCGGCGAAGATTGCGCTCGATCCATTCCTCTGCATCTTTGCGGTCAAACCTGCGCGGATAATATTGCATCGCGATCGGATCGCCGATCACCGCGAATATCGCATCCACATCGTCCGGCTGCAACCGGCGCAGCATCAGGCGTTCGGTCTCGAGAATCAAATTGGCGACCGGCATTTAGTGTTTAGCATTTAGCACTTGGCATTTAGCTACAAAATCTTAGGGATATTTTGTGGAACTCGATAGACCTAAGAACCCGAAACTTTGCACGCGCTAATTCGCTAATTGCTAATTGCTACATTGCTAATTGCTAATTGCTAATTGCTAAGCTAATTGCTAATTGCTAATTGCTAATTGCTAATTGCTAATTGCTAATTGCTAATTGCTAATTGCTAATTGCTAATTGCTAATTGCTATCCTTCCACAACTCTTCCCGCGGATCTTCCGGATTCAGCTTCGCCAGCTCGCGCAGGATTTCCTTCGAGCGCTCGTCGCTGACCTTGGGAGGCACCAGCTTGATCTCGACAATCTCGTCGCCGCGCGCGCCTTCCTTGACCGCCGAAGGAACGCCCTTTTCCCGCAGGCGCAGCTTCTGTCCGGATTGCGTGCCCGGCGGAATCTTCAGCAGCGCCCGGCCATCGATGGTCGGCACCTCAATCTTGGCGCCCAGCGCCGCTTCGCTGACGGTCGCCGGCACGGTGAGATAAATGTCGTCGCCCTCGCGCTTGAACACCGGATGCTCGCCCACGCGCACGATGATGTAGAGATCGCCTGCGGGTGCGCCCATGGTCCCGGCGTTGCCGCGGCCCGGCAGGCGGATGCGCTGGCCGTCGCGCGTTCCCGGTTTGATGCGGACCTTCAGCACGTCACTGTGCTCGACGCGGCCTTCGCCGTGGCAAACCGGGCACACGGTGCGGTTCTTGCCGCTGCCGCCGCAGCGCGGGCACACCACGTTGAACTTCATGCTGCCGCTCTTCTGCGTGATCTGTCCCTTGCCGTGGCACTCGGGACACGGGCCGGGGCTCTCAAGGAAGCCTTGGCCGTGGCAGTTGGTGCAAACTTCGCGGCGGGGAATCGTGAGCTGCATCTCGGTGCCCTTGATCGCCTGCCAGAAGCCGACGTTCACCTGGTATTCCAGATCTTCGCCCGGCTTCGGGCCGCGCCATCGGCTGCCTCGCGGCCGCCGCCGAAGATGCCGGAGAAGATGTCGCGGAATCCGCCACCGCCGCCTTTGCGGCCGGCTGCACCCGCGCCCTCGGCGAAGTCATTGAAGTCGAAGCCGCTGAAGTCGAACGGAACTTCCTGGGTGTAGGTGCGCGGCTCCGCCTCCGGCCCGGCGCCGCCACCGAAGCCGCCCGCGCCAAAGCCACCGCCGCGCGCGTAGGCTTCCGCCGTGGCCGCGATCGATGTTGTCGGAGTAGAAGCCGACCTGGTCGTAGATCTTGCGCTTCTTGGGATCGCTGAGGACGTCGTTGGCCTCGGAGAGCGTCTTGAACTTCTCTTCGGCAGACTTGTCGCCCGGGATTCACGTCGGGGTGATACTTGCGCGCCAACTTGCGAAACGCCTTGCGGATGTCGTCCGCCGAGGCCGTCTTCTTCACCCCGAGGATGCCGTAGTAGTCTTTGTCTTTGTTGGGCGTGGTTGGCATGTTGGTTAGCTCTTAGCTCGTTAGCCTCTCAGCTCTTAGCGTTTCGCTTTTCGCTCTTCGCCTTCGCTCTTCGCTAATGATCTCTCCTATTGTCATCCTAAGCGGAGCGAGGCGACAGCCGAGCGAGCCGAAGGATCGCGGTTCTCCGCTGCACCGAGAACGTTCTAATTGTGCCGTCCGAGGATCCATCATTACCCGCCGACTCACGGGCTCGGCTCATCATGTCCCTCTGACCACGCAGCCTCAGCGAACACCGATCACAGATGCTTACACTGACATTCCGCATAGGCGCACCATTTGCGGCCTTGACCACGATCGGCCACACTTGTCGAGAATGCACCGCGAAGGACGTTGAATCCGTCGGATTTGTATGCATGAGGTGTGTATCTTTCCACTGCCTCGACCTTAGTTAATGCTTGCCTGGCCGCCGTCGCCCATCGGAACGACGTCGCGCGCGACGAAACCAAATTCATCGCTGATCACCGGAATGGCTTTCATCCGGCCGTCGACGCCGGCGGTGATCAAGTACCACCGTCCGTCGTCGTTGTTGAAACTTAACATGTAGGACTGACCGTTCACTTCAAATCGCACGTTTAATACCTACGCCTTTCGCTGTTCGCGGCTGTCAGCTTTCGCAACCATCAACCGATTCAGACACGTCTGTTCGCCGCGTCCTCGCTCACCATCACGAATCTCCTGATGACGAAGGGGCGCTTGTCGCGCCCCCTACTCGATAGCTGAGCAGCTGATAGCTGGCTGCTAGCTTACTTCTTCTCGTCCACGTCCACGTACTCGGCGTCGATCACGCCTTCGTCCTTCTTCTTCTGCTCGCCGCCTGCGGCCTGGCCGTCTCCACCCGGCAGCCGGACCGCCCGTCGGAGGCGTTTGCGCCGAGCTCGCCTTGTACATGGCTTCCGCCAGCTTGTGCGAAGCCGAAGTCAGGTTCTCGCGCGCCTTGTTCATCGCACCCGCGTCGGTGCCCTCCAGCGCCTTCTTGGCATCGGCCAGCGCGTTCTCGACGTCGCTGCGCTCCTGCCCGGAGATCTTGTCTCCGTGCTCGCGCAGCATCTTCTCGATGCTGTACACCATGCCGTCGAGCTGGTTGCGCGCTTCCACTTCCTCGCGCTTGGCCTTGTCTTCGGCGGCGTGGGCATCGGCGTCCTTCGCCATGCGCTCGACCTCTTCCTTGCTCAGACCCGAAGACGACGTGATCGTGATCTTCTGGTCCTTGCCGGTCGCCATGTCTTTGGCGTTGACGTTCAGGATGCCGTTGGCGTCGATGTCGAACGTCACCTCGATCTGCGGCACGCCACGCGGAGCCGGAGGCAGTCCGGTCAGGTGGAACTTGCCCAGAGTGCGGTTGTCGCGCGCCATCGGACGCTCGCCCTGCATCACGTGCACCTCAACCGACGTCTGGTTGTCGGCCGCGGTCGAGAACATCTCCGACTTCTTGGTCGGGATGGTGGTGTTGCGCGGGATCATCTGCGTGGCCACGCCGCCCATGGTTTCGATCGACAGCGTCAGCGGAGTCACGTCGAGCAGCAGCAGGTCTTTCACTTCGCCGCCCAGCACGCCGCCCTGAATGGCCGCGCCCATCGCGACCACTTCGTCAGGATTCACGCCCTTGTGCGGCTCCTTGCCGAAGAACTTCCTTCACCAGCGCCTGAATGCGCGGCATGCGGGTCTGTCCGCCGACCAGCACCACTTCGTCGATCTTGTCAGGCGTGATGCCGGCGTCCTTCAACGCAGCCTTGCAGGGACCGATGGAGCGGTCGATGATGTCCTTCACCATCTCTTCCAGCTTGCTGCGGGTCAGCGTCTTCACCAGGTGCTTGGGACCGCTGGCATCCGCCGTGATGAACGGCAGGTTGATCTCGGTCTGCATGGTGGTGGAAAGCTCGATCTTGGCGCGCTCGGCTGCGTCGCGCAGACGCTGCAGCGCCATCTCGTTGCCCTTGTCGCGCAGGTTGAGGCCTTCGTCCTTCTTGAACTCGTCAATCAACCAATCGACAATGCGCTGGTCGATGTTGTCGCCGCCCAGGTGCGTATCGCCGTTGGTGGACTTCACCTCAATGACGCCTTCGCCGACTTCGAGGATCGAAATGTCGAAGGTGCCGCCGCCGAAGTCATACACCGCGATGGTTTCGTCCTTCTTCTTGTCGAGCCCGTAGGCCAGCGCTGCGGCCGTCGGCTCGTTGATGATGCGCTTGACTTCAAGGCCGGCAATCTTGCCTGCGTCCTTGGTCGCCTGGCGCTGCGCGTCGTTGAAGTAGGCTGGGACCGTGATGACGGCGTCCGTCA
Source organism: uncultured Acidobacteriaceae bacterium (assembly GCA_963737435.1). GTDB lineage: Bacteria > Acidobacteriota > Terriglobia > Terriglobales > Acidobacteriaceae > Bog-257. The sequence continues at coordinate 177,809 of CAVTSI010000008.1, forward strand.
CCGTCTCGCCGAGGTAGTCTTCGGCGGCCTTCTTCAGCTTCTGCAGAATCATGGCCGAGACTTGCGGCGGGGTGTATTCCTTCCCCTGCGCCACGATGGCCACGTGATCGCCCGACTGCACCACCTTGTACGGCACCATCTTCATCTCTTCATTGACTTCGTCGAAACGACGGCCCATGAAGCGCTTGATGGAGTAAATGGTGTTCTCCGGATTGGTGATGGCCTGGCGCTTGGCGACCTGGCCGACCAGCCGCTCCCCGTTCTTGGTGAATCCGACGACTGAAGGCGTGGTCCGCCCGCCTTCCTCGTTGGGGATGACTTTGGGCTCGCCGCCTTCCATGACGGCCACTACTGAGTTGGTGGTCCCCAAGTCAATTCCGATAATCTTTCCCATTGCTGCCACCCTCCTGGCTTAATTAGCTTGTAAATTGCTGATAATAATTGCAGTAAAACTGCTTCTCAAGTCTCACAACAAACCGACTATAGAACTTGAGTGAATCATTGTCAATGTTTAGATGTGCCGACGACAACACTCGTTGCAGGGAATTTTCTGATCCGCGGTCGAGCGTAGTTGTTTTGTCTGTCGTCATGAACGGACCTTCGCCTCGGGTGAGGTTTGCTGTTTGCCTGCTGCTCCGCGGCGATGGGATACCCCTCCCCCTTCTCCCTGCAAGATATTGAAAACAAACACCCGGCACAAGAAAATCCCCGCAAAATATTGTATTCAGGTGACTTATAGGCAAAATATTGAAATGTAAAGACTTACTGGCTGCTGCGCGAGAGGCACGGAGCCTTGAGGAAGCACGGTCTGGCAAAGCGAGAGTCGTCACTTGACGCACCAAACCCTTAGCCAGTGGCCCCAACCCGCGTCCCGCCGTGGCGGGCGGATTGGGGTGGAAGGCTGAAGACACGAAAAGGCAGGAGCGCCGGGCGCGGCGGAGTCAGTGGTTCCGGCTTTCCGTTACCATGTATCCGTCAAACTCGAATTTGGGATGCCTGTCCAACGGAGAGGAGTGGCGTAATGGCGATGGAAACATTGGAGACGAGTTGTTGTGTGGTCGGCGGCGGGCCCGCCGGGATGATGCTGGGCTACCTTCTGGCGCGTGGCGGCGTGCCGGTCACGGTGCTGGAGAAGCACAAGGATTTCTTTCGCGACTTTCGCGGCGACACCGTGCACCCCTCGACGCTGGAGGTGATGTATGAGCTGGGCCTGCTGGAGGACCTTCTCAAGCTGCCGCACCAGAGGTTGACTGCGGTCGATGGCGTGTTGGGCGACTTTGCCTTCCAGGCGGCCAGCTTCCGGCGCGTGCCCACGCATTGCAAGTTTGTGGCGCTGATGCCGCAATGGGACTTCCTCGACTTTCTTTCCGGCAACGCCAAGAAATTTCCTTCCTTCAATCTCCGGATGGAGCACGAGGCGATTGACTTGATTCGCGACTCCGGACGCATCGTCGGCGTGCAGGCCAAGACGCCGCGAGGGACGGTGGAGATTCGGGCGGACCTGGTGGTCGGGTGCGATGGCCGCCACTCCACGATTCGTACGGCAGCACGTCTGGAGGTGATTGAGTCCGGCGTTCCCATCGACGTGCTTTGGTTCCGCATTGGCCGCACCAGCAACGATCCCGAACAGCTCTTCGGCAACATCAACTACGGGAAAGCGCTGGTCCTCATTCCGCGGGACGAATACTTCCAGGCCGGGCTCATCATTCGGAAAGGTTCCTTCGAGGAGATACAGCGGCGTGGGCTGGATGAGTTTCGCGCCGACATTGCGCGAATTGCTCCTTACCTCGCCGACCGGGTTGCGGAATTGAAAGACTGGGACCAGATCAAGTTGCTGTCAGTGCAGATCAATCGGCTGCGGCAGTGGCATCGGCCGGGACTGCTCTGCATTGGAGACGCCGCCCACGCCATGTCTCCGGCGGGCGGCGTCGGCATCAACCTCGCGATCCAGGACGCCGTGGCCACCGCGAACCTCTTGACCAGCGCGCTTCGCGACGGACACGTCACCGAGGCGTTGCTGGCGCGCGTCCAATGCCGGCGCGAGTTTCCCACGCGCACCACCCAATTTTTGCAGGTCCAGGCCCATAAGCTTTTTGCGAAGATATTTCAGAATCCCGGTCCAGCGAAGGCGCCATGGCAATTGAAAGTCGCCGTCAACATTCCCGGAGTGCATGACCTGCTCGGACGAGTGGTGGGGAATGGCTTCCGTCCGGAACACATTGCGGGTGCGAAGCCTCGCGAAACCTGTAGAGCGGTGTGCCTGAAGAAAGTCGCCGTCGGAATCGGCCTGGTTGCCGCCGGCGCGACGCTAGCGTTCCGAATGTTCAACAGGGCGAGGCGGCCTGGTTGGGCTTAGAGGGAAAATAACACTGGGTGCCCCGTTCTAGCCTGATTCTGGCTAGGGCGGGGCAGTCACACCCACCGATGTCACTCGCGTCAGACCTACCTTGTTACCTGCACCAGCTCCGTTGTGTGCTTCAGTTGGCCGCAGGCAGCGTAGATGTCGCGGCCGCGCGGACGGCGGACAAACGCCGGAATTCCCGCTCGCGTGAGCACGCTTTGAAATGCCAGCACGCGCTCGTCGGAAGGCGTCGCGAACGGAATCTCCGGGCCGGAATTCAGCGCGATCAGGTTTACCTTGGCGCGCAGCCCGCAAATCAGGTCAACCATCTCGCGGGCGTGCTGAACGCCATCGTTGACCCCGCCCAGCAGGACATACTCGAAGGTCAGCCGCTCGCGATTGCGGAGCGGGAACTCGCGCAGCGCTGCCATCAGCTTCTCGATGGTCCACTTCTTGGTGATGGGCATGACCTCGCTGCGTAGCGCCTCGTTGGGAGCATTCAGCGACACCGCCAGCTTCGGCCGGACGGGCTCGGCGCCGAAGTCGGCGATGCGCGGCACGATGCCCGAAGTCGAAACCGTCATGCGCGACTCGGGAATGCCGACTCCTTCTACCAGCAGCCGCACGGCTTGCATGAAATTGTCGTAGTTCAGGAAAGGCTCACCCTGTCCCATGAAGACGAGGTTGACGCGGTCGCGCTGCAGCTCGGCTTGCTGGTCGTTGAGCACGGCGAGAATCTGGCCCACGATTTCGCCCGCGCTTAGATTGCGTTTCAGTCCCAGCAGTGCGGTCATGCAGAAAGCGCACTCGACCGCGCATCCTACCTGGCTGGAAACGCAGATGGTGGCGCGCTGCGGGCGAAGGGATTGTGTGCCCGCATTCGGCGGCGAGGTTTCGAGTTTCAAGTTTCGAGTTTCCAGCTCGCGAAACCGAGTTTGCACAGATGCGCTACGTGAAACCGGCGGACCCTTGTCTATGCTGCCTGGTACCGGCTTGCCTTTGCTGAGTGCTGAATGCTGATGGCTGAATGCTTGTTCGCGCAGCTCCGCATCGCCAACCTCGGAGCCGTCGCCGGCTTCTCCGCCATCGCCGTCAGGCATCCACACCGTCTCGACACTCTGGCCGTCGGCAAATGCCAGCAGGTAGCGAATCGTGCCATCGGCGGATACAAACTTCTTCTCGATTGTGGGCACACCGACCGCGTAACCCGACTCACGCAGACGCTGCCGAAAGGCCAGCGGCAGCATGGTGAATTGCTCCAGTGCCGGCCACCTTTGCCGGTACAAACCGTCTAAAAGCTGGCCAGCGCGGTAGCCGGGTTGCCCGAAACCTTCAGCAATCTCCGTAAGTTGCTGAATCGTAAGGCCTAATAGTTCGGTATATTGCGGGTCGCTCATGCATCCAATATGCTGACTAGGTTAGATTCCTGGGGCCGATGACGCTGCGGGCATTTTCGTAATTGCCGATTCATTCTAGTGAGTGATCATTTTATCCTGAAGGCCTCGGGGCCACAGGAGCAGAAGTACCGGTTGGGCTTGGAGGAACTTCCCGCCCTAGCCAAAAGAGTGGACAGAAGCAGGTCCCTCGACTCCGCTTCGCTCCGCTCGGGATGACAGAACGGGGCACCCCATGTTTGTCGGGAAGGCCGGAGTGGAGCAGTAAGCAAATAAAAATGGTGGAAGAAATCCGCAATATACGTCGCGAGGTGTTACCCAACGGGCTCACCATCCTGACCGAACACATGGACCACATCCGTTCGGTCTCGATGGGGATTTGGGTGAAGACCGGCTCGCGGCACGAAGATCCCACGGTGAACGGCATCTCGCACTTTGTCGAGCACATGGTGTTCAAGGGCACCACCAACCGCACCGCCGAGGATATCGCCCGCCAGGTGGATTCCATTGGCGGCAACATGGACGCCTTTACCGGCAAAGAGACCATCTGCTTCAACATCAAGGTCCTGGACGAACATCTGCCCATCGCGGTGGATGTGTTGAGCGACATGGTCCTGCATCCGGTCTTCGACGCCAACGAGATCACGCGCGAGCGCGGCGTCATCCTGGAAGAAATCAAGATGGATGAGGACAATCCCGACTACTTGGTGCATGAGATCTTCACCCAGAATTTCTTCAAGGACCACCCGCTGGGCAAGCCGATCCTGGGGACCAAAGAGACGGTGCGGCGCTTCGATCGGGATGCCATCCACGGTTTTTATCCCACCAAGTTCGCTCCCGGAAACCTGATCATTGCGGCGGCAGGCAACGTCAACCACGAGGAGTTTGTCGAGCTGCTGCGCCACAACTTCGGGCTGTTGCCGGCGGGCTCCAACGGCTGGCACGACAGCCCGCCCAAACTCCATTCCCGCATCATTCTGCGCAACAAGAAGTCTCTGGAGCAGGTGCAGATTTGCGTGGGCGTTCCGTCTTACCGTATCAGCGACGAGCGGCGCTATGTGTCGTACATTCTGAATACGCTGCTGGGCGGAGGCATGAGTTCGCGGCTCTTCCAGAATGTTCGCGAGAAGCAGGGGCTGGTGTATTCCATCTTCTCCGAACTGAATCCCTTCCGCGATACCGGGCTGCTATCGGTGTACGCCGGCACCTCGCGCGAGTCCGCCCCCAAGGTCGTGCAATCCATCGTGAACGAGTTTCGTCAGCTGAAACTAAATCCCATCTCTGACGAAGAGCTGAAACGCGCCAAGGACCAGTTGAAGGGAAGCCTGATGCTGAGCCTGGAGTCGAGCACGGCGCGCATGTCGAACCTGGCGCGGCAGGAAATGTACTACGACCGCTTTTTCGGCATGGACGAAATCATTGAGCGCATCCAGGCAGTGACCGTGGAAAGCATATTGGAATCGGCCAACGAGCTGTTCCAGCCGGATCGGATCGCGGTGACGGTGTTGGGCAATCTCAACGGATTGAAAATCAGCCGCGATTCACTGGCCTGCTGAGATCTCAAAGCTTTTGCTACACTACGCCATCGGATGGCTGCGATGAGCGTAGAGGGCGCTGTCAAACGGGGCCGCATCGAATCGGTCGACGTGGTTCGCGGCGTCATTATGGTCCTGATGGTGCTCGATCATACCCGGGACTTTCTGGGCAAGCCCGGCTTCAATCCGACCAACCCCGCCACCACAACCATCCCGCTCTTCTTCACGCGCTGGGCACCCATTTCTGCGCACCGGTTTTCTTTCTGCTGCTCGGCACTGGCGCGTATCTTTCGCTGCGCAGGAAATCCAGACGCGAGTTGTCGCGCTTCCTCTTCACTCGCGGTCTGTGGCTGATCTTTCTGGAATTGGGCCCGCTGCGCTGTCTCGGTTGGCAATTCAACTTCGACTACCACCTAATGCTTCTCAATGTGTTGTGGGGGTTGGGTTGGGCGATGATCGTGCTCTCGGTTCTCGTTTACCTGCGGCCCTCCTGGGTAACTGCGTTTGGCGTCGTGATGATCGCCAGCCACAATCTGCTCGACTCGGTCCGGTCGAGCAACCCGCTGTGGTCCATCTTGCATTCTCCGAATGTCATACTGGCAACTCCGCAACATATCGTGTTTGTCGCATACGTGCTCATCCCATGGGTCGGCGTTACGGCTGTCGGCTACGGACTGGGACAGATCTTTGGTTGGCCGTCGGATCGCCGAAAGGCCTTTCTCTTGCGCTGAGGGATCGGCCTGAGCGCGGCCTTCATCGTGCTTCGGTTCCTCAATGTCTATGGGGACCCAAATCGCTGGAGTACGCAGAAATCTGCAGCGTTCACCGTGCTCTCGTTTCTGAATACCACGAAATATCCGCCGTCGCTGCTGTTCCTTCTGATGACGCTCGGGCCGGCCATGCTCTTCCTGTGGGGCGTGGATGCGGGAGTGCCTGGATGGCTGCGCCCTGCACTCGTGTTCGGCAAGGTGCCGATGTTCTACTATCTGCTGCACGTGCCGCTCTTGCATGTGCTCGCCGTCATCGTATGTTACGCGCGCTATGGCCACGTGCACTGGATGTTTGAGTCGCTCACCGTCGGTCAGTATCCCGTCACTCCCCCTCCGGGATGGGGATTCTCCTTGCCGGGCGTCTATCTGACCTGGGCTTTCGTTGTGTTCACGCTTTATCCGCTTTGCCGCTGGTTCGCCGCCTTGAAACAACGTCGCAGCGATGCCTGGCTGAGCTATTTCTGAAGGCCTGGCTCATTCCCGGCCATCCGCTGCCCTCAAGCTCAGGACCGCCGAGGCAAAACATTTCTTCACGGCGAACGTCCAAATTACAGATCCTGGATTTGGGAAAAAATGCGGGTCGAGGTGTCGTTTGCGTTGCTGACCCCTCGCATGATCTTCAATTCTGTGCGATGCTGTGGGCATGGGAAATAAGAACGCACCAAAGCGCGAAGCCAAAAAGCCGCCGAAGAAGAAATCCAAAGCGACCCTCTGAGCTCCACGTAAGCCGCTGTGTCGGTGAAGCGCTGCATGTGCCGAGGTCCGGCCGCCGGTGGTTGTTCCCTCCGGTGCAAGGCCGGAATTCGGACGGCAGAGCACAGCTGAACCGGCCACGGCGGCTGAGAAAGGTTGCCAGTTATGCGTAATCGTAACCGCGACCGGGGATTTACCCTGATCGAACTGCTGATCGTCGTAACCATTATTTTGATCATCGCGGCCTTCACCATACCGAAACTCACGAAGTCGACCATCCCGGCGCACGAGACTTCTGCCATCGCCAGCATCCGAGCCATCAATGAAGCGGAAATGATCTATGCCAGCAGCCATCCGGACGTGGGCTTCACACCGGACTTGGCCATGCTGGGAGGCACCACGCAGACCGGCGGCGAGGGGACCATCGACAATAACCTGGCCAGCGGCCGCAAGAGTGGCTACACCTTCACCTATACGCCGGGCGAGAAGGTGAATGGCGCCATCCGCGGATACACCATCACGGGCGTACCCGATCAGGTCGGCACCACTGGGCAGCGCCGGTTCTACTCCGACGAGGCGGGCGAGATCCATTACAACTCCTCCGGCCCGGCGGATGCGACTAGCGCGGTGATTCAGTAAGACGGGCGGTTGGGATCCCGGCGTCTAGGCGATGCTTCGGTGGAAAAAGAATTTCTTGGAGTGTCATCCTGAGCGACGAGCGAAGCGCGGAGTCGAAGGATTCCTTTGGCCGCCAAGCAATTTCGGACTTGTTGCTGTGCCAGGAATCCAAACTTCGATTTCTTCCAGCTATAGGGGTCCTTCGACTGCGCCGCCTGACCCGCAAAAAAAGCGGTCAGGCGGGCGCTACGCTCAGGATGACACCTTGTGCCCCATCCCGCTGGAATGTTGCTGCGGTTGTACTGCTCTTGCTGCTCTGTTCAGCGCCGCTCGTCGCTCAGGACGACGTTCATGCCATCGCCGCCAAGGTGGACCAGCGCTACGACCACATAGGCACCTTGGAAGCCAGGTTCACCGAAACCTATAGCGGTGCCGGCATCAATCGCACCGAGAGCGGCACTCTTCTCATGAAGAAGCCGGGCCGCATGAGGTGGGACTACGATCAGCCGCGTTCCAAGCTGTTCCTCACCGACGGTCACAACGCATGGTTCTACGTTCCGGGAGAGAAGCAGGTCCGCCGCACGCCGGTCAAGCAGCTCGACGACTTGCGCTCGCCCCTGCGTTACCTGCTGGGCAAGACCAAGCTGGAAAAAGAGTTGGATGGGCTCTCGCTGGCCCCCGATCAAAAGCCGCTCAACCCGGGCGATATGGTCCTGCGTGGGATTCCGAAAGGAATGGGCGATCGCATTGAGCAGACTCTGCTGGAGGTGACGCCGGACGGACTGATCGCGCGCATCGTGGTCGAAGAACGCGATGGTTCGGTTACCGAATTCCGCTTTCTTCAGCAGAAGCAAAACGTCGAAATACCAGACGCACAATTTCACTTTACCCCGCCGCCGGGAACCGAGGTCGTGGCCGGAACGGAACTCACGGAATAGTGGTCAGTGGATAGTGGATAGTCTGTCGCAGTTGGCACGTAGCCGTTGGCAATCGATGTTTTAGCGAACAGCTCGCCAGCGAGATCCTGAGGAACAGGAGGTCCCTCGACTCCTCGGTCGCCGCGGCGACCTCGTCGCTCGGGATGACAATTTAATAGACTCATCGCCGTTGTGCATAAAAGGTTACTAAAGGCTAAGAGCTAATGGCTAACGGCTTCCGAATGTTAGACTACTGATAACCTCTCCTAGGGAACTTCTTAACCATGGCCGAATACCTGATCAAGATGGCCGACGAGCGAGGCCGCGTCCTCGAGCAAACCGAGAACGGGGGCTCGGAGGTCGAGGTCCGCGACCGCTTCGCGCAGCAGGGCTTTCTGGTCTATTCGGTCAAGGCCAAGGGTCTGTTTTCGACCCAGGTCTGGTTCCCGCGCCGGCGCAAGATCAAGCAGGACCAGTTTGTCATCTTCAATCAACAGTTCGTGACCCTGATCCACGCCGGCCTGCCGATCATCCAGTCGCTGGAGTTGCTGATCAAGCGGCAGCGCAACCCCTTCTTTCGTTCCGTGTTGCAGAATGTGCACGACCGGGTGCGCGGTGGCGAGCTGCTCTCCGACGCGTTCGAAGCGCAAAAAGTCTTTCCCAAGGTGTACACCACCACGCTGCTGGCAGGTGAGAAGAGCGGCAACCTGGAAGAGGTGATGGGCCGCTATATCTCGTTCCAGCGCCTGGCGGTGAGTTTTCGCAAGAAGCTGACGGCTTCGCTGGTCTATCCCGCTTTGCTGGTGGTCATGCTGATCGTGATGATGACCTTCCTCATCACCTTTGTGGTTCCGCAGTTCGCGACCCTGTATCAGCAATTGGGTTCACCGCTGCCGACCGTGACTTCGGTGATGCTGGCGATCGGGGTCAATGCGAAAAAGTATTTCCTGCTTTCCCTGGTGGTGCTGGGGGCGATTGGGTTCTTCCTATGGCGCTGGATGAAGAGCGATAGCGGCGCTACCAAAATGGACCGCATCAAGTTAAAGATTCCGCTGTTGGGCGACGTCTGGTTGAAATACCAGGTCGCGGTATTTGCCCGTATGTTGTCAACCCTGCTGTCGGGCGGACTATCGCTGGTCCCGTCGCTGGAGACGGCGTGCGAGTCGATGCAGAGCCGCCTGATCTCGCGCGGCATTGCGACGGCGACGCGCGGTGTGCGCGAAGGCCAGGGCTTGGCGCACAGTTTGGAGGAGACCAAGGTCTTCCCGGAGATGTCGGTGGAGATGATTGAGGTCGGCGAGTCCACGGGCGCACTGCCTGCCATGCTGAACTCGGTCTCCGAGTTCTATGAGGAGGACGTGCAAAACGCGCTGGCTACGGCCATGGCCCTGATTGAACCGGTTATCCTGATTGTGATGGGCGTGGTGGTGGCCTTTGTGCTGATTTCCCTGTATTTGCCGATATTTAGCTTGGGCTCGGAAGGGCTGCGTTAGGAAGGGGCTAAGCGGCGAGTGGATTTGTTCGCTTTGGCTAACTGCTAACGGCTAATTGCTAATGGCTAAAAGGTATTTATGGCAGACATTAAAAAACCCATATTCGTAGGTGGCGGAAACGGAAGCCCGGTCGGCACCCAGGATGAAGTCGGGCACGGCAAGGAACTGGCGCAGCGCTATCGTTGCGAATTCGTGGACCTGAAGAACTTTCACATTCAGCACGACCTATTCCGCAAGATTCCGGTGGACTTGATGTTCCGTTACAACTTCGTGCCGTTGGAAGACAAGCCCGATGGCCGGCTGGTGATCGCTATCGCCGATCCCAGTCAGTTGATGATGATCGACGAGATCGGGCTGCTGCTGGGCCGACGCATCACCACCAAGGTAGCCAGCCTGTCGCAGATCAACGACATCCTGAAAAAGACAGAGCAGTCGCAACGCGTGCTGGAGGAGGCCAGCGAGGGCTTCGCGCTGGACGTAATTGTCGAAGACGAAAATTCCGACGAAACCATCTCCATCGAGAAGCTGACGGCCGAGGCCGACATCAGCCCCATCATCCGGCTGGTGGACACCACCATCTTCACCGCGTTGCAGCGGCGCGCCAGCGATATCCACATCGAGACGCGCGACGACTCCGTGGTCATCAAGTACCGCATTGACGGCGTGTTGCAGCAGGCCATGCAGCCTATCGCCAAAGAGCACCATTCCACCATCATCTCGCGCATCAAGGTCATGAGCGAGTTGGACATCTCCGAGCGCCGGGTCCCGCAGGACGGGCGTTTCCGCGTGCGCTATCTCGGCCGCTCCATCGACTTCCGCGTCTCCATCATGCCCTCGATTCACGGCGAAGACGCGGTGCTGCGCGTGCTCGACAAGGAGTCGATGAGCGAGAAGTTCCACAAGCTCACCCTCGACGTGGTCGGCTTCAGCGACGAAGATCTGCGCAAGTTTCGCCGCTACATCAAGGAGCCGTACGGGATGGTGCTGGTCACCGGACCGACGGGCTCGGGCAAAACCACCACGCTCTACGCCGCGCTGAACGAGATCAAGAGCGACGAAGACAAGCTGATCACCATCGAAGACCCGGTCGAATACCAGATTCGCGGCATCACCCAGATTCCGGTGAACGAGAAAAAGGGACTGACCTTCGCCCGCGGTTTGCGCTCGATTCTGCGTCATGATCCTGACAAGATCATGGTGGGCGAAATTCGCGACACCGAGACGGCGCAGATTGCCATTAACTCTGCGCTCACCGGCCACCTGGTGTTCACCACCGTCCACGCCAACAACGTGGTGGACGTGCTGGGCCGGTTCCTCAACATGGGAGTCGAGGCCTACAACTTCATTTCGGCACTGAACTGCATTCTGGCGCAACGGCTGGTGCGAGTGATCTGCGAATTCTGCAAGAAAGAGGTCCATTATTCCGTCGAAGAATTGGAGGCCAGCGGTTTGAATCCGCAAGAATGGGGGAACACTCCGTTCTATGAAGGAGAGGGTTGCATTGAGTGCTCGGGCACCGGCTTCCGCGGACGCACCGCGATCCACGAGTTGCTGGAGTTGACCGACAACGTGCGGGAGATGATTCTGTCCAAGAAGCCCAGCAGCGAGATTCGCCGCGCCGCCAAGGACGAAGGAATGCATTTCCTTCGCGAGTCGGCAATTGATAGAGTGAAACGTGGGCTGACCACGCTGAAGGAAATCAACAAGGTCACCTTCATCGAGACGACGCGGTAAGAAGCAACTAGCAGCTAGCCGTTAGCAGTTAGTAACTGACTACTGACTACTGGCTACAGGCTACTGAAACTCATGCCTTCCAACCACATTCCGCGGCCCCGAGTGGCCTGTGAGATAAGCGCCGAGCGCGTGGTAGCGGGTCGCGCCGGGGAAGGCGCGCAGACTCTGGAAGCCGCCTCCGCCCGGGCCATTCCCGATGGGGCACTCGTGCCCGGCCTGCAGCAGGCGAACGTTACCGCCCGCGAGGCGCTGGTCGCGGCGCTGCGCGATGCCTTGTCGGCCGTCGCGGGACGTTCGCGCGATGTTTGCCTGGTGATCCCCGACGCCACCACACGCATCATGTTGCTGGACTTCGACACGCTCCCGGCCAAAGCGGAGGAAGCGGATGCGGTCGTTCGCTTCCGCCTGAAGAAATCGTTGCCTTTCGAAGTGGAGCAGTCGGCGGTGTCCTTCGATCGCCAGGGAACGGCAGACCCAGTCAGGCTGGTTGCGGCGGTGACGCCGCGTAATATTCTGGAGGAGTACGAATCGCTGGTCCGCGAAGCTGGTTACAATCCCGGTGCGGTAGTGCCTTCCATGATTGCCGCGCTCGGCGTGGTGGATGGTTCGCGTCCGACCATGGTCATCAAGGTGGAACGGGGAACCACCACCTTCGCCATTGTGGACAATAACCAACTGCTGCTGCATCGCGCGCTGGAGAACGGCGGCTCGGTGGTCAGCGGCGAGTCTCTGGTGGATGATGTGAACACTTCGCTGGTGTACTTCGAGGACCGTTATTCGGTGGGCGTGGACCGCGTCCTGGTAACCGGAGTCGAATCGGCGCAGACCTTGCAGGATGCCTTGAGCGCGAGTTCGAATATTCGCGTGGAAGAGCTGGTATCCAGTGGCAGAGCGGGCGCCGCGATCGGCAACGTACCTCGCTCTATGCTTGCCGCAGTGGTGGGAGCGCTGGTGTCCTGATGCGTCTCAACATCAATCTTGCCAGCCAGCCGTACGAAGCCGCGCGCTTCTATCGCCGCCGCATGGGTGCGCTGGTGCTCGCGCTGGCCGTCCTCACGCTGCTGCTTGGGGGCTACATCGTATATCAGCGGGCGCAATCGCGAGGCATCAATAAGCAGTTGGCCCAGGTGCGGTGGGAGATCAGGGGCCTCGACCTTGAGGATGCCCAGGCGCGTGCCCTGCTGAACAAGCCGGCGAATCGCGACATAGCCGATCAGTCGGAGTTTCTCAACCAATTGTTTGCCCGCAAGGCCCTCTCCTGGACGCGCGTGTTTACCGAGATGGAAAAGATTGTGCCGCCCAATCTGCATGTTGTCTCCATGAAGCCGGAGTACACCAAGACGAATGACCTGATGCTGCGCGTTGTGGTGGCCACCGACTCGCGCGACCGCGCGGTCGAACTGGTGCGCCGCATGGAAAAATCGAGCCACTTCCGCCAGGCCCAGGTGATGGCCGAGGCCGTTACCACGAATTCCAGCGATCAAAGTGCGGGGCCGGGCAACATCCAGTTCGATATCGCCGCCATCTACGTTCCCACAGCGCAGGATAACGACTCCACCGCGGACGAGGGCAACCCGAGCGAGAAGAGCGGCAGCCCGCAGGCGCAGCCCGAGCCTCCAGTCAAAGCATCGCAGGCGCCAGTCCGCAATCCCAGTCAGGCGCCGGGCGCCAGCCCGACGCAGGCGCAGAACGGGCCACCGAAATCCATGCCAGCGAGGCCGCGCTGATGGCCAGCATCCGCGAAATTCGCAAGACCTGGATGCCGGTGGTCATCACCCTGGTGGTGCTGGACCTGGCTGGCATAGGGTATCTTTTGTCGCCCGCGGGTCGCTCGCGCCAGGCGCGGCAGCGCGATTATTATGAGCAGCGCGCCCGTCTCACCGCCAAGCGGGAGCAAGTGCTGCCCACTCGCGGCATGGACGCGAAGTTAATCCAGGCCTCGTCGGACATCGGCAAGTTTTACGGCCAGCGGTTTCCCACAAAGTATTCGCAGGTTGCGGAAGAGCTGGGCAAGGTGGCCACCGACACCGGTGTCCACTTTGCAGGCGTGAAGTACGACGACAAAGAGGCGCCCATCGAAGGCTTGCGTAAGATGAATATTGAGATCTCGCTTTCCGGCGACTACCTTCAGGAAGTGAAGTTCATCAATCAATTGGAACGCGACAAAATGTTTTTCCTGATCGATGGCATCGCGCTGGGCGAGCAGCAGGGCAATGTCCGCCTGCAACTCAAGCTGGAAACCTATTTGCGCAGCGAGGCCGAAAGCTCGTGAAGATCGGGACTGAGAACCGGACGAAAACGATCATCGCGCTGGTACTGTTGGTTGTCGCGGTCGTGTTCGTGGTCCGCGCATTTCGTGGCGGAGACGAAGAGCCGTCGCCCGTTCCCGCGCCAGCCGCCACCGCCGCGCGTCCGGCGCCGGGCGGCGCCACTGGGCAAGCCGGGCCCGGCGCCACAAGGACCGCGCGCAAGCCGCCTCCGCTGCTGGCCCAGACCCTCGATCCCACCTTGCGCTTCGACCTGCTGAAGTCCAGCGAAGATGTGACGTATAAGGGGACGGGGCGCGACATTTTCCGCTCGCAGGCGGAAGAGCCTCCTCTTCCCAAACCATTACCTCCGGACCAAAAACCAGGTTATGTGGCGCCGCCACCACCGCCCCCGCCGATCCCATTGAAGTTCTACGGCTTTGCCAACCGCATAGACGGCAACAAGCGGATCTTTCTCTCCAAGGGTGAGGACATCTTCGTCGCCAAGGAAGGCGACATCGTGGACCGGCGCTACAAGGTCGTGCACATCGGAACCAACTCCGTCGAGGTGCAGGACGTGCTGACCAATTACCCGCCCCAGACGCTTCCGCTATCGTTGAGCTGACGGCAGCAGGGGTCACGCTTACGAAGAGGGTATAGTTGCAACCACTAGCCAATTGGCGTACTCTAAATAGCCAAGAGGCCACAATGACTTCCACGGTAATTGCCGAGGTCCTGGGAGGCAAGAAAGTCCTGGGGCGGTCTATCAAGAATTTCACCGAGCTGGCGGAACTGGTCCGCAAGGGATTGCCGGCAGGTTCTCTGATCGTGCTTGGCGAAAAGCTCGATCTGAAGAATATGGCCCTTTCCAAGAAGCTGGGCATTCCCCAGCGGACCTTGACCCGCCGTCTGAGCCAGCATTCGCGACTCACCTCCGCCGAGTCGGACCGCACGGTTCGGCTGGCACGCGTATATGCCACCGCGGTTGAGATGATCGGCAATGCGGACAAGGCCGCGCAGTGGCTGCGCACTCCCAACCGCGCGCTGGGCGGCGAGGTCCCAATCGATCAACTGGATACCGATCTCGGAAGCAAAGAAGTGGAAAACATCCTGGGGCGTATTGCCTACGGTGTTTATAGCTGATGCGCGTTTGGAGGGTCTGCCGCCAACTCCATGCCGCTGGTGCCTTCTCCGGCGAAGGTGCTCGCCTCTACGGTGGCCGCTGGAACAGCCAAGGCGTAAGCGTGGTGTACACCTCTCCCTCGCTTGCCTTAGCTGCGGTCGAGACTTTTGTTCATCTCGAACCCAATCTGCAGCCCGACGACCTGGTTTCGATTGAAGCCGAGCTTCCCGACGACGCCCTTGCCGAGCGCCTTGATCTGAAATCCCTTTCCCGCAACTGGCATAAGCTGAGGGACGAGTCGCTGAGAAAGTTCGGCGACCGTTGGATTGGGGCGGGCGAGACCCTGGCTCTGCACGTGCCTTCCGCAGCCATTCGCGGTGGATGGAACGTGCTGCTAAATCCTGCCCATTCCCACTTTCGCAGGCTCAAGATTCAGCATCCCAAGCCCTTCGAGTTTGATTTGCGGATGTTCTCCCAGCGTTCGTAGAGCAATTCGAAAGAAGTCTGCAATGTGCCCCCCTCGACGCCGGCTTATCGCAGGCCACCGCAAATCACGGCCTACAAGATTGCAGGACAACGGGTGGCCGGAGAAAGGTGGCGATCAAATTGGCAGCGAACAGGGTGACTGCTCCGAGCTCCAGAATCGCCGAAGCGGGCAGCCAGGACCATGCGACAGGCGCAATCTCCTGGTAGGCGAGGACCTCGCCCGACACTCGCAAAATGCATCCCGCCGAGAGCAGCACTAATCCTGCAAACATCAACCCGGGACTGAAGAGCAGCCTCATGCCGGAGAACGCTGGTAAAACCCTTTGCCCAACGCAGAAGACCATCATCGCGATAAATCCCACGGTCAGCGCGTGACGCGAGGCTCCCCAAAGCCCGATTGGATTCGCAGCGTTCGCGGCCCAGACGCCAAGCGACGCCGCCACTATCAGCCACACGTAGGCGCCACGGACAAGAAATGGGAAGCTGGCGTGAATGCCCTTAGTTTTGGCGGCCTTCTCCGGCTTTGCGAAAATGCGAAGCGCCACAATGGCGAGTGAGGCAGAAAGCACGATCAAAACGGTCGTCGCGCGAAAGAAACCCGCGAGTCCTAAAGCGATGGCAATTGCGTGGACCACGACCGCCAAGCCCAACAGCCGGTTAACGGGCGGCTGCGTCCCCAGAAAAGTTGGCAGCCACTTGGCGCTGAAGCCCCATACGAATGGCACCATGAATCCCCAGGCCGCGAGCACCAGAAAGCGCTGATCGAGGGCTTGCGGAAGAGCGGGTGAACCCCCACGCACCGCCAGCCATACAGTCGCTCCGAGATTGAGCACCAGGGTGGCAAGCAGTCCCATGGCCCCGGCGATCACCACGAAAATCCAGGTGTCCAGCCGTTTCTTGCCGCTGTCGTTGGATTTGCTGGGTTTGTGCTGCGACACTGCATGAAAAAAGATGAGAAACGCCGCCAGTTCCAGTGCGGCGGAAGCTGGCAGCAGCACGCGCCACTGCCACAGATACACATTTGCCAACCAGCGCATCAGCACGCCCGCCATCCACATCGCGCCCGACAGCCACGCCGACCAAAGACCGAAAGGCTTCAACCCGCCACGCAATTTGGGAATCGAGTAGAAACCGATGCCAAGAATAAAACTGCCAATCCAGCCCAGCACCTGGGCGTGCCCGTGCGCCTGGATCCACGCAGGAGAGATGCTGCCGGCTGCGTGGCGATCGCTAATGGAGATAAGGTTCCACACGCCGAGAAATGTGCCTGGCAGCACCATGAATAACAGCCCGCCGGAAATGAAGAAGATGAGCAAGCGCGAGAGTTGAACTTCGCGCGCACTGGTGGGGGCAAAAATCTGCTCGGACGTTTCTGGCTCGCCGGCAAAAGTTGGAGCCTGGATGCGATTCATTTGCATTCGAGGAGCGGGTTGCCGCTCGACCTCATTCTCCCTGGGCATCGCGGTCGAAGCGGAAGACGTAGCGCAACAGTCCGGCGTTGATGGCCAGCAGCGCGGTCGATCCCAAGGCGGCGGGAACCAGCGTCTTGTATGCTCCGCTGAGCAGCGCTTCCACAGAAACCGTCAGCAGCCACAACTGCAGCACGACGGCCGCGCCAACGAATACCAGCATGGCTGCAAACAGGGTTGTGCCTTGCCGCCGGAGACTCATCAGGCCTCCAATCTGATAGCGAAAATCTGGTCGCCACGCTGCTGGAGTTGCACTCGCGGCAGCGGCCGGGTTGGCGGGCCAGCAATCGGCTGCCCTTCGAGGTTGAACAACCCGTGGTGACAGGGACAGAACAGTCCGTTTTCGGATTTGTCGTACACCACTGCGCACGAAAGATGGGTGCACACTTGCGAATAGGCAACCAGCTTGCCCGCGGGCGTGCGTACCGCGATGCACGGGTCGTCGTTTGTGGGATAACGAAACAGCATCGAGCCGGTTTGCTCCAGCCACGCAGCGGAGCCGACGCATCGTTCAGCGCGCGAACCGCGATGCAGGAACCTGCTGGCCAAGGCCGTCGCCCAGTTCGCCACCGCCAATAACAGCGAGCCAGCGTGAGAAACTTCACCATCTCGCGCCGGCTTACGTAATGGTCGCCTTCCCACTCGATGGGAAAATCCTGCCGCCACTTGGGCGGGGTCGTCGCCTTACATCCTGCGCAGCCTTCGTCTTCGGTAGGGATATTCATTCCACACTCTCCAGCATCAGTGCCACGTCGTAGGGATCCTCGGACAGCGCGGATGGCGTCGGCGAAATCTGCACCAGCTCGACATTCACGCGCTCCACCTCACGCGGCACAATCACGAATACCTTGGTCTTCACCACCTCGTTGCCGAACTTCCAACTATTGATGGCGATGCCGCGCCGCGAGCGCTGGATCTCTTCCGCCGTGGCAAAGGTCAGCGCTCCCGAAGGGCACACCGTAGCGCACATCGGCTTCTTGTCAACGCTGGTGCGGTCGTAGCAATAGTCGCACTTCATCATCTGGTCGATTTCGACCTGATATCGGGGAACTCCGAACGGGCACGCCAACACGCAGTTGGAGCAGCCGATGCAGCGCGGCTTCAGCGAGCTTTGC
Source organism: uncultured Acidobacteriaceae bacterium (assembly GCA_963737435.1). Classification (GTDB taxonomy): domain Bacteria; phylum Acidobacteriota; class Terriglobia; order Terriglobales; family Acidobacteriaceae; genus Bog-257. Next base: position 195,743 of record CAVTSI010000008.1, read on the forward strand.
ACCACGCCATCGGGCGTTTTCTTGATGGCGTCGGCGGGACAAACGCGCGCGCAGATCGGGTCTTCGCAATGCATGCAGACTTGCGGCGCGGTCTGCACGCTCTCGCGCCGCTGGATGGTTTCCAGATGGATCAGCGACACTCCGCGGTGGGTGTCGCACTCCGCGCAGGCCTGCACGCACGACTGGCAGCCGATGCAGCGCGAGTAGTCAATATAGAAGGCGCGCTCGCTCAACGAATGCCTCCGGCTTGCACCTCGAGCTTCGCGATGGGGTCGGTCGGCTGCTCTGTCTTGCTGACGCGCACCGCGCAAATCTTGAACTCGGGGATGTTCGACACGGGATCGATGGCTCGAATCGTCAGGTTGTTGGCCGAGCGATCCAGCGGCCAGTGGTAGGGAATGAACACCGTGTCGGGCCGAATCGTCTTGACCACCTGAGCGTGTACGACTACGCTTCCGCGGCGGCTCTCCACTTTGACGAAGTCACCATCCTTCACCCCGACCTTTTCGGCGAGCCGCGGATGCATCTCGCACAGCGGCTGAGGATACTGGTCCATCAACCCGCCGATGCGGCGCGTCTGCGTTCCGGAGAGGAAGTGGGAGACGACGCGCCCCGTAGTCAGGATGATGGGATATTCGTCATCCGGCATCTCGGCCGACGGCCGCCACTCGATCGGCAGGAAGTGCGCCTTGCCGTCGGGATGGCCGAATTTTCCGCCCTCATACAAGCGCGGCGTTCCCGGATGCCCGATCTCCGGACATGGCCAGAACATTCCGTAGTTCTGGTCGATGGCTTCCCAGGTGATGCCGTAATAGTCGGAGACGCCGCCTTTCGAGGCGACGCGCAACTCTTCGAAGATGTCGTGCGTCGAGCTGTAGTTGAATTTGTCGCCGTGGCCGAGGCGTCGCGCAATTTCGCAGACGATCTTCCAATCCTCGCGCGCCTCACCGGGAGGACTCACCACCTTGCGATGATGGATGACGCGGCCCTCAACGCTGGTGGTGGTGCCTTCGTCTTCTTCCATCAGCGAGCCCGCCAGCACAATGTCGGCATATTGCGCAGTCTCCGAGAGGAAGAACTCGATGTTGACGTAGAACTCCAGCTTCTCCAGCGCAGCGCGGACGTAGTTCGCGTCCGGCAGCGAGACCGTGGGATTGAAGCAGATGGAGAGCAGGCCTTTGATTTTGCCTTCATGGATCGCCTCCACCAGCGGGACCGCCGAGAGACCTTTGCCCGGGATGGACTCCTCCGGAACGCCCCACACGCCGGCAATGTATTTGCGATGTTCGGGGTTTTCGATGTCGCGGGCACCCGGCAGTTGATCGCACTTCTGCCCCTGCTCGCGCGCGCCCTGGCCATTACCCTGGCCGGTGATCATGGCACAGCCGCAACCTGCGCGGCCGATACGTCCGCTAGCCACTACCAGGTTAATGGCGGCGATGCAGTTATCCACGCCCTTGGAGTGGTGCTCGATGCCGCGTGAGTGCAGCAGGAAGCTGGTTGGCGCCGGGCCCCACATCTCGGCCGCGCGGACAATCATCTCTGGCGGCACGCCGGCAATCCTGGCTGAATACTCTGGTGTGTACTTCTTCACCGCCTCAGCCACTTGCTCGAAGCCGGTGGTGTGCTGCGCGATGAAGTCGCGGTCAATCCAGCCGCGCTCGATCATGATGTGCAGCATCCCGTTAAACACGCCGATGTCGCCGCCGGAACGCACCGGAATGTAGAGGTCTGCGTTGCGCGCGATAGGGGTGAGCCTGGGATCGAGGATGATCAGCTTGCCGCCGTTTTCGCGCGCCTGCCACAGATATTCGGTTGTGATCGGGGCACATTCGGCGATGTTGGCGCCGGCAACGAGAATGACCTTGGCTTTGGGAAGGTCGGACCAGGGGTTGGCACTGCGATCGATGCCGAAAACCTTTTTCGAGGCAGCGCCCGCCGAAACCATGCACAGCCGGCCGTTGTAATCGATGTTGGCGGTGCGCAGCGCGACCCGCGCGAACTTGCCCATCAGGTAGGCTTTTTCGTTGGTGAGGGAAGCGCCGGTCAGCAAGGCGAACGCATCGTTGCCGTAGGTCTTCTGGATGCGCTGGATTTCGCTGACTACCCGGCTGAGCGCCGCGTCCCAGGTAATCGGCTCGAAGCCCTTGCCGGCAATGCGCTGCAGCGGATGCTTGAGCCGGTCAGGATGCTCGTCCTGCATGTAACGCTTTACGCCCTTGGGGCAGAGCTTGCCCAGATTGAAGGGAAAGTCCTCCCACGGCTCCCAGCCCACGACCTTGTTGTTGCGCACCCGCAACTGAATGCCGCACTGCTGCCCGCAGAAGCAGCAATGGGTCTTGACCATGCGATCTTGTTCTTCCGAGCCGACCCAGCCGCCGGCAGGAACACGGTTGAGAGTGGGGCCGAACTGCTTCACCAACTCCGGAATATCAACAGGAAGTTTCGCCATAAATCAAAACCGATCGAAGCGCTGAAGCTCAGCTTCTGGTGTGCGCCATAGAGCATCCTGAGTCAGCGCCAGGTTCTTGCGACGGCACGCGGGACAGACATCCTGATAATGCGTGCCATCCTGCATCCCGTATTGAATGCAAAGCGCGCTTTGCACCGCTTTCAAGTCGCCGATTTGCAACTGGGTAGCGAAAGGCTGACCGCAGCGTATGCACTGCGCCTGTCCGCCTTCTTCGCCGGCGCGCTTGTAGAAATCAATACCCAGCTGGGCCGGTCGCTGGAAGATGTGGAAGAACTTGCCGAAGGGCAGATACAACAGGGTGAAGATCACCGTGACGGCATGAAGCTGGGAAAGAAAAACATAGTACAGACCTCGCATCAGGTGGGTTGAGGCGGTCAGGAACAGGCCAGTCACCGAAATCGCGAACAGCAGGACCAGCGGCAGCAGGTCGTTGGAAAACTGCTGCACGCTCATGGCGCCGCGATCGCGACCGCGCCGCCACATAGCCACGAAGACGCCGATCAGCACCATGACCGCGCAGATGTCGAGAATGTTGAAGGCCAGCGGCGCCATGATCGAGTCCAGGGGAAAACTGCCGACGTGAATGCCGAACACGAATGCGCGATAAATCTGCTGATTGTCTGCCGCCGTCTCGAAGTGTATCCATCCAAAGGAAAGCGGAAAAGTGACTGCGGCGGCGATCAGGCATCCCCAGGCGAGAAACCAGTGGGCCGTCCAGCGGGTCTTGGAGCGGCGTTCGATGAAGCGCTGCAGCACGACGTTGTTCCAGAAGATCCGTACCAGGCGCGCGATATTTCCCGGCAGCCGTTTGGGAATCAGGAAGATTTGCCAGCCGCGAAACCAGTACAGGCGGGTCGGCGGACGGCGCAGCCACATGGCATAGCGATAGCCCAGGCCGAAGGCAGAGAAGACGGTCGCGCCGGCATAGGAGATCAGGGCCGGGTCGAAATCCTTCAGGCCGCGGCTGCCCACCACGATACCGACGATGAGCGCGGCGGCGGCAATCAAGCCCCAAGCGACGGAGTGAGCGGTGTCGGAGCCCCGCGCCGAAAGATTGATTGGCTTAAGACCATCCATAGGTCAGATAGTGGCCGCTTCCGCAATTTTACGCGTCCCCGCGCCGCGCAGCAGAACGAAGAGGCAGACGAGCGCAAAGCCGCTTAGCAGAATGAATCCGTAAGTGAAGGCGCCCGTCTGCTGCTTGATGACGCCGAGCACCAGCGGCGGAAAGAATCCGCCCAGTCCGCCCGCCGCGCCGACCAATCCAGTTACGCCGCCGACCGATTTAGGGAAGTACTCCGGAACCAGCTTAAAGACGGCGCCATTGCCGAGTCCGATGGCGGCCGCCATGCCGAGCGCGCCAATGGTGAAGGTTGACATCAGAGGGCAAGCCAGGAAAATGGCAAAGACCGCGGTGGCAGGGAAGACCCACTTCAGGATCGCGCGTCCGCCAATCTTGTCAGCGAGCACGCCGCCGACCGGGCGCATCCCCGTGGCCAGCACGACGAAGCCCGCGGTGCGAAAGCCCGCGTCTTGCGGGGTGAGCTTGAATACTTCGGTCAGAAGCGTGGGCAGATACACCGCTATGGCCACGAAGCCGCCGAAGGTGAGGAAGTAGTAGAGGCTCAGCACCCAACTGCGCTTGTCATTCAGTGGGCGCACAATCTCGGCAAATGATTTTGCCCGCCCGCGGCCGGGAGCATTGCGCGCCAGGCTGGCGAAGATCACCAGCCACACGGAGAGCAATACGCCGAAGGTCCAGAAGCCCCACTTGAATCCTGCTGCCGCGGCCAGCACCGGCGAGCCGTAGGCGGCCAGCGACTGCCCAATATTACCCGCGCCGTAAACACCCAGCGCGAAACCCTGTCGCTCCGGCGGATACCATCCGTTGACAAAGGCGACGCCGACCGAGAAGCTTGCCAGCGCAATGCCGATGAAAAATCCGTAGATCAGCAGTTGTGCGTAGTTGCTGACGCCACCCATCAGAAATGCCGGGATGATGGAGAACACCATCACCAGGCTGAAAATGATGCGGCCGCCGAAGCGGTCGGTGAGAACGCCCAGCGGGATGCGTCCCAGCGAACCCAGCAGCACCGGGATCGCGATGGCGATGCTCTTCTGCACCGGCGTCAGCGCCATGTGCTTGCTGATGATGGGCATCATCGCCGACATGGAACCGAAGACGGCGAAGCATAGCGCGAAAGCGCCCGTGCCGAGAGCCAGTTGAAGCTTGGCAGAAGATTGGGACTGCATGTTCGGCCCCCTCCAAAATATCACGCTGCGCGCGGTCCCGGCGTGGTGGCGGCAGCTTCATTCGAACATGTGAGCTGGTGGAGCAGAATGACTTAAGTCACAGATGCGGTTTTCGGGACAGGATTTCGCCATAAACCTTTGTCGGTTTATCCTTCAAGAAGAAGTCGCAGTCCGTTGCGACCAAGGCAATATGACGTGTTTGACCTGTGGCATCAGCGGAATTTGGCCACGGGATTCACAGTGATACCAATCACTGACGAAACCCGGTCCCGCCCGTCAATATAGAATCCATGTATGTCTCAAGCTTGCGAGGGCCTGGCGTAATGCGGCGCGCCGTCGAGCGACTACGGTTGTCGATTGTGTTGTTCCTTCTGATTGCTGTTCTGCTGGTATCCGGGTGCACGAACCAAGGACAGACGGGCGGCGGCTCCGCACGTCGTCCACCGGCGCCCGTGGTGGTGGCCAGTGTGGAGCAGCGAGACATTCCACTTCAGATCAATGCCATCGGCAACGTGGAAGCCTACCAGACGGTACAGATCCGGTCGCAAGTCAATGGTCAAATCCAGAAAATCTTCTTCAAGGAAGGAGAGGATGTGCGCCAGGGCCAGCCGCTGTTTCAGTTGGACAAACGGCCTTTCCAGGCGGACCTGGAGAAAGCCATTGGCCAGATGAAGCACGATCAGGCGACGGCGGAGAATTCCCGGATGCAGGTAGAGCGCTACTCCAGTCTGGAAAGCGAAGGCATAGTCTCCCATGAACAGGGTGGCCTGCTGACCTCCCAGGCCAAGGCCGATGCGTCTGCGGTGGAAGCAGACAAGGCCGCCGTTGACGCCGCCCGCGTGCAACTGCAGTACACCGACATCGTTGCTCCCATCAACGCACGCGCAGGAGCGTTACTGATCAATCTGGGCAATCTGGTGAAGGCGAACGATACGCCGTATCTGGTGCAGTTGAACCAGGTCACTCCGATCTACGTCACCTTTTTTGTGCCTGAAGGCAATCTCGACCGGGTACGACAGCGCTTCTCCGCTGGACAGCTCAAAGTTCTGGCTTATCCCAAGGGACAACCGGACGGTCCGGCAGAGGGCCAGTTGACGTTCATCGACAACGGAGTGGACACAACCACCGGCATGTTCAAGCTGAAAGCCACGTTTCAGAACAAGGACCGGCGGCTGTGGCCAGGTCAATTCGTGGATGTTGCGTTGCAGCTCTCGATGCAGAAGAATACCGTCGTGGTCCCGACCAAGGCGATTCAAACCGGACAGCAAGGCGAATACGTGTACGTGGTCCGAGCCGACAGCACGGCGGAATCGCGCCCCGTAAAGACGCTGGGGGTGTATCAGAATCTGACCCTGATTGCGGGCGGATTGAACGCCGGCGAACAGGTGATTGTGGACGGCCAGTTGGGCGTGGCCCCGAATGCGAAAGTGGTAGTGCAGAGGCGCTTGCCCGGGACCCAGGCGGATTCGTCTGCCGCCAAGGGTCCAGCCGGAGGCGGACTGTGAGCATCTCTGAGATCTTCATCAAGCGGCCCATTATGACCACGTTGGTCATGGCCGCGATTTTGATCTTCGGGATATTCGCTTATCAACTGCTGCCCGTCAGCGACTTGCCGAACGTGGACTTTCCCACCATTTTGGTGAGCGCCTCTCTTCCGGGCGCCAGTCCGGACACCATGGCTTCGTCGGTTGCCACCCCGCTGGAAAAGCAATTCTCCACCATCGCCGGCATTGACTCGATGACGTCGGCGAATTCCCTCGGGCAAACCAGCATCACCATACAGTTCAACCTTAGCCGCAACCTCGATGGCGCCGCCTTGGACGTCCAGGCAGCCATCACCGCGGCCGGGGGGCAATTGCCTCCCGAGATGCCTACGCCGCCGACTTTCCAGAAAGTGAATCCTGCCGATTCGCCCATCCTGTATCTGGCGCTGAGTTCGCCGACGATGAAGCTGTCCGACATCGACGAGGCCGCCGAGACCACCATCGCGCAGAACGTCTCCATGGTGAACGGCGTGGCCCAGGTGATGGTGTATGGAGCGCAGAAGTATGCCATGCGGGCGCAGATCGATCCCAGCGCTCTGGCTTCGCGTCAGATAGGGATCGACGAAGTCAGCGCCGCCCTGCAATCGGGAAATACCAATCTTCCCACCGGCACCCTTTATGGACAGAACCATACGTTCACCATCCTGTCCAACGGGCAGCGCATGAATGCTCTGCAGTTCGCGCCCATGGTGGTGGCCTATCGCAACGGTTCCCCGGTCCGCCTGAGCGATCTTGGCCGGGTGATTGACAGTGTGCAGAACGACAAGACGGCGAGTTGGTTTAACGGGACTCGGGCCATCGTTTTGGCAATTCAAAAGCAGCCGGGAACCAACACGGTTGCCGTAGTGGACAGCATCAAGAAGCTGCTGCCCAGGCTGGAAGAGCATATTCCTGCGGCGGTCAAAGTCGACACGCTGTATGACCGCTCGGTTTCCATTCGCGCCTCGGTCAACGACGTGAAGTTCACCCTGCTGCTGACCATTGCGCTGGTCATCATGGTGATCTTCGTTTTCCTGCGAAACATTTCCGCCACCATCATCCCGTCGCTGGCCTTGCCCATGTCCATCATCGGCACTTTTTCGGTCATGTACCTGCTGGGCTACAGTCTCGACAATCTTTCCCTGATGGCACTGACGTTGTCAGTGGGATTTGTGGTCGACGACGCCATCGTCATGTTGGAGAACATTGTTCGCCACATGGAGAGCGGGAAACGGCCGCTGCAGGCTGCGCGGGATGGCGCCGGCGAGATTGGCTTCACCATTCTCTCCATGACGCTGTCGCTGGCCGCGGTCTTTATTCCGCTGTTGTTCATGGGCGGAATCATCGGACGTTTGCTGCATGAATTCGCGGTCACCATCGGGGCCGCGATCCTGGTTTCGGGATTCGTATCGCTGACCCTGACTCCGATGCTGTGCAGCCGCTTCCTCCGTCACCAGGAGCGGTCGGAGCACGGACGGCTGTTCAATCTGGGCGAGCGGATTTTCAATGCCTGGTTGCGCGGTTATAACCGCAGCCTCAAGGGGGTGCTGCGGCACAAGTTCGCAACCCTGATGGTGTCGTTCGGCCTGATCGGGCTGACGTTCTATCTGTACACCATCTCGAAGACGGGATTTATTCCCGACGAAGACCAGGGCCTGGTCTTCGCGTTCACCGAAGCACAGCAGGGAATTGCATTTCAGGACATGATGCAATTGCAGCAAAGGGTGGCCGATGTGGTGCGCTTCGATCCCAACGTCATGAACACCATGTCTTCGCTCGGCAATCCCACCAATCAGGGCCGCATGTTCTTTCGCCTGAAGGACAAGAAGGACCGCGTCAACCACATGAGCGCGATGCAGGTCATTCAGGAGCTTCGTCCCAAGGTATCGCAGATTCCCGGCCTGAATGTGTTCATGCAGATTCCGCCGACCATCCGCATCGGCGGAAATCTGACCAAGTCACAATATCAGTACACCATGCAATCGCCCGACACGGCGGAACTCTACCAGGATGCGCCCAAGCTGGAGAGTGCTCTCCGCGCCCTGCCGCAATTGCAAGACGTTACCAGCGACCTGCAAGTGCAGAACCCCCAGCTCAGCGTAGAAGTCGATCACGATAAAGCTTACGCGCTGGGCGTGACGCCGGCCCAGGTTTCCGATGCTCTTTATTCCGCCTACGGGACCCGCCAAATCAGCACCATCTACACGCCCAACAATGAGTACTACGTCATTATCGAATTGTTGCCCGAATTCCAGAACAATCCTGACAAGCTTTCCCTTCTCTACGTGCGCTCCAGCGCAGGGAAAATGATTCCGCTCGACACCGTCGCCAAGATGGTGCCTTCCATCGGTCCGCTGACGGTGAATCACCTGGGCCAGTTGCCGGCGGCCACCATCAGCTTCAACCTCAAGCCCGGGACCGCTTTGGGCGACGCGACAAAACTGGTCGAGCGCGAGGCCAATCGAGTGCTCCCTGTGGGTATCCAGCGCACCTTCCAGGGGACCGCGCAAGCTTTCCAGAACTCCTTCACCGGCATGGGCCTGTTGCTGCTGGGGGCGATTCTGGTGATTTACATCATTCTGGGAATTCTGTATGAGAGCTTCATTCATCCCCTGACCATTCTGTCTGGCTTACCCTCAGCCGGCGTGGGCGCGCTGCTCACTCTCACCCTCTTCCACCAGGAATTGAATCTGTACTCGTTCGTGGGGATCATCATGCTGATCGGCATCGTCAAGAAGAATGCCATCATGATGATTGACTTTGCCCTGGAGGCCGAGCGGACCGAGGGCAAGAGCCCGGAGGAAGCCATTTATCAGGGCGCGCTGGTGCGTTTCCGTCCCATCATGATGACCACCATGGCGGCCCTGATGGGAACGCTGCCCATTGCGATCGGCTTTGGCGCGGGTGCAGAGTCGCGGCGAGGTTTGGGCCTGGCGGTGGTGGGTGGCCTGCTCTTTTCGCAGATCGTCACGCTTTACATCACGCCGGTTTACTACGTGTACCTCGATAAGCTACAGACCAAGTTCCAGAAGCGGCCCGGTGGACGAAAAGCCGAAGCCGCGGCCGAGGAGCGGCTCAGCGAGGTTGCTTTGGTGGGACAGAGTCACTAGAGCCGTTCCGCCGCTTTTCTGTCTGTCATCCTGAGCGACGAGCGCAGCGAGGAGTCGAAGGACGTCTATACTACTCATCCGCTCTCGCCTGGGACGTTTTTCGACGGCCAGCGTAGCGAGCCGAACGATCCTATAGCTGCAAAAATCACCATGTGGCCGCCAGCCACAACAAGAAGGCAGGCACCGTACCGCTCCCATGCCCGCATCCTGGACAGCCGTCACGCTGAACTGTGGCAGACATCACCGCCGCTTGTTTGCCGGCCATGCTAAGAATAAGCACGGTTTCCTTAGTGCGACGGTCAGCCTTTCTCCGGGAGCACCGATCGCCAGTTTCGATCTTTCCTTTTAGGGCCCGCGTAGCGCCATCCTCGAGGTGTTGAATGAACGCTCGGCTGGTAAGTGAATTTCGTTCGATCGTGGGAGATGCCGGCCTGGTCAGCGGGCCCGAGCAGCTTCGGACTTACGAATGCGACGGCTTGACCTTGTTCCGCGTAGTCCCCGACTTGGTCCTACTGCCGGCAACATCGCAAGAGGTGCAGGCCATCGTGAAGGTGTGCCATCGCGAGCGAATTCCGATGGTCGCGCGTGGCTCGGGCACGGGACTCAGCGGGGGAGCATTGCCGGTAAAGGGCGGCGTTGTGATCGGAGTCTCCCGGATGAATCGCATCCTTGAGGTGGATATACCCAACGCGCGCGTGGTGGTCGAGCCGGGCGTGACCAATTCCGCCATAACCGCGGCGGTTTCCTCTCACGGATACTTTTATGCCCCCGACCCGTCCTCACAGGTGGTGTGCACCGTAGCCGGCAATGTGGCAGAGAACTCCGGCGGCGCGCACTGCTTCAAGTACGGAGTAACCACGACCTACATCCTGGGACTCGAGGTGGTGCTCTCCGACGGTTCACTGCTTCGCCTGGGCGGCACGAGTTTGGACCAGCCGGGCTACGACCTGGTCGGTGCTTTCGTCGGGTCGGAGGGAACATTTGGGATCATCACCAAGATCACGCTGCGAGTCATCAAGAAACCTGAAACCACGCAGACGTTGATGGCCGCCTTCAATTCGAGCAGCGAGGCGGGTGCTGCCGTCAGCGCCATTATCGCGTCGGGCATGTTTCCGGCAGCCCTGGAGATTATGGACCGGCTGGCTCTTGAGGCCGCCGAAGCGGCCGTCCATCCCAATTATCCCAACTGCCAGGCGCTGTTGCTGGTGGAACTGGACGGGTCCACGCGCGAGGTCGAGCTGCTGATGGAGAAAGTCGGGCCGATTTGCCAGTCGTGCGGGGCCTGGGAGCTGCGTCTGGCCAAGACCGAAGCGGAACGTATGGCGGTGTGGAAGGGACGCAAGGCTGCGTTTGCCGCAGTGGGCCGGATCTCGCCGAATTACCTGGTGCAGGACGGCGTTATTCCGCGTACTGCGCTACCCCGGGTCTTGGGAGAGATTGACCGCCTCAGCGCCGAGAAAAAGTTGCGCGTGGCGAACGTCTTTCATGCCGGAGATGGCAACCTTCACCCCCTGGTGCTGTATGACCGCCGCATTGCCGGCCAAGAGGAACGGGCGATGGAGCTGGCAGAAGATATTTTGCGGCTGTGCGTGGAAGCCGGCGGCTCCATTACCGGGGAACACGGGATCGGCGAGGAGAAGAAGCAGTTCATGCCGGTCATGTTTTCCGCAGCCGACTTGGACGCGATGCAGCGCCTGCGCTCGGCCTTCGATCCGTTCGACCTTTGCAATCCGACCAAAATGTTTCCCGGTACCGACGCCAAGGTGCAAAGGCCGGTCGCCTACGAACCACATCCGATCGAGATAGCGGGGCGGGCGCAGCGGTACTAGCTGGGAAGGCTGCGCAGGGTTGTGCAGCCGATGAGGAAGGCCACGGAGCGAAATTATGAGCCAAGCTCAAGTGCAGAACAACCAAACATGGATCGAACTGACTGCGATCGTGGGTCCGGAACACCTGCGCCCGGCGACGCCCGAGGATGCCGTGGAAGCGGTGCAACCCGTCGGCGTGATTGCGCCCGGCACGGCGCAGGAAGTCGCGCAGGTGCTGCGTTATTGCAATTCCGCTGACCTGACCATCATCCCGCGGGGCGGAGGCACCCAGTTGGGGTTAGGCAATCGCCCGCGCAAGGCGGATTTTGTCCTCTCGATGGAGCGGCTCAACCGGGTGATCGAACATGCCTGGGGCGACATGACGGTGACGGTGGAAGCGGGCTGCACCATCGACAAGTTGCAAAGCGTGCTGCGCGAGCATGGCCAGCAGTTGGGCGCCGATCCCATGCAACCGGAGCGGGCCACGGTTGGCGGCGTGCTGGCCACGGCGGAGAGCGGGACCTTGCGCATCCGCTATGGTGCCATTCGCGACCTGGTCCTCGGCACGGAAATGGCGCTGCCCGACGGCAGCGTGATTAAAGCCGGAGGCAAGGTCGTCAAGAACGTTGCCGGCTATGACCTTACCAAACTGGCCATTGGTTCCCTGGGGACGTTGGGCGTGATCACACGCGCCGTGTTCCGCCTGCACCCCATTCCGATGGCCACGGCCACCTACGGCGCCGCTGTGACCACACCGGCGGAGGCGTCCAAGCTGGTGCTCGCCATTCTGGATTCCCACCTGGTTTACACCGGGCTGCAGATTCAGGCACGCCGCGCCGAGCAGATTCTTGTCCACGTTCGGTTCGAGGGCATCCCCGAATCGCTGCAGGACCAATATGCAAAGCTAGGCCGGATCGCGGGCGCCTGCAAGTTTGTGGAGTGTGCTGGGGAAGTCTGGAGCGAGCGGCAGAAGCTGTTCGTCAATCCCGGCAGTTCGGTGATCTGCAAGTGCTGTGTGCTGCCTTCGCAGATTGGATCGCTTTGCGAAGCTCTTTTCCGGCAAGCGGTGCAGGCGACAGTTGCGGCCACGCTGGTAGCGCAAGGCACCGGGCTGGCCGAAGTGCGTTTGGATGCCGCCGGCCAGCAGTCGCTGATGACTGTGCTGCACGCCCTGCGCAGTGAGGTGGACCGCCTGCAAGGAACAATGACCGTATTGCAGTGCCCCGTAGCCATGAAGGACGACCTGGACGTGTGGGGCGCGGTGAAAGATGTGCTGCCGCTGATGCAACGAATCAAGCAGAAATTCGACCCGGGACACACCCTGAATCCGGGCCGTTTCGTGGGGGGCATATGATGGAGCAGCTCGCAACGCCGGTGACCGGCAACCGAAAGATTTTCGATGACTACCATCCCCCGGCCGCGGAGCTTCTGAATGCCTGCGTCCATTGCGGCTTTTGCCTGCGAACCTGCCCTACCTACACGCTATGGGGCAAGGAACAGGACTCTCCGCGCGGCCGCATTCAACTGATCAACATGGCCATCGAGGGTGAAGTGGACTTGACGGACCTGTACGTCTCGCACTTCGACCATTGCCTGGGATGCCTGGCCTGCGTCAGCTCGTGTCCGTCCGGAGTCAAGTACGGGAAGCTGATTGAAGCCATGCGCGGACAGGTGGAGCGACAGTATCGCCGGCCGCTACACGAGCGGGCGCTGCGGCGGATGGTCGCCGCAATATTCAGCCGTCCCGCGCGCATGCGTAAGCTGATGGCGCCACTGCGCGCTTATCAGCGGCTGGGTTTGCAGCGGCTCATGCGGGCCCTGCGCCTGACCGCATTGCTGCCCAGTAGCTTGCGTGCCATGGAGCAGATGCTGCCCGATTTGTCACAGCCTGACACCTCGGCGGTCCTGCCGCCGCGCATCGCCGCGCAGGGGGAGAAGCGCCGCTCCGTCGTCTTGCTGACCGGCTGCGTGCAGAGTGTGTTTATGGGCCAGGTCAATGCGGCGACCGCGCGCGTCCTGGCAGCCGAGGGTTGTGAAGTGCTGGTGCCGCCGGAGCAGGGCTGTTGCGGCGCCCTGATGATGGACTTGGGTCTTGAACAACAAGCTCTCGACAGCGCGCGCAAGTTGATCGACCTGTTCGAGCCGTTGCCGGTCGATACCATCGTGATGAACGCCGCTGGTTGCGGACACACTCTCAAGGACTACGGATATTTGCTGCGCGACGATCCCCAGTATCGCGACCGCGCCATTGCGTTTTCCGCCAAATGCAAAGACGTATCTGAGGTGCTGGCGGAGTTGCAACCACGCGCGCCGCGGCACCCGCTGGCGTTGCGAGTCGCTTTCCACGATCCCTGTCACCTGCAGCACGCTCAGGGACTGCGCGAACAGCCGCGCGCCATGCTGCGGACCATCCCTGGGCTGGAATTGTTGGAGATCTCCGAGGCCGCGCTCTGTTGTGGCTCGGCAGGTCTCTACGGTCTGGTGCAGCAGGAGACGGCCCACCAACTGGGCCAGCGCAAGGCGGAGAGGATCATCGCGACCCCGGCCCATGCGGTGGCCACCGGCAATCCTGGATGCCAGTTGCAAATCAGGGCAATGCTGAATGAAGCGGGACATCCCTTGCCCGTGATGCACTACATGGAGTTGCTGGATGCTTCCATCTCCGGCACCGAATTGCGGGGAAATCTATCGCATTAACCTGCATCCCCGCTTAGGGATGGCTTCGACCGTTCGCCCCCCACCGGTACCCCCGCTGGGACGATCGCGAAGGACCCCTGGTTGCTGATCGTCAGTACGCCTATCTTGTTGCCAGCTCACCTCTTACAATTGACAGTTCCTAAACTGCTGCAATCGTGGTGAAATGGCAGCTTAGCGAAAGCAATTCGACCCGCGGGATCCAGCCCGCCTGCAGCAAAAAAGGAATCGCGGCATGTTTCGCCTAATTCGTGAACTGATCCGCCCATATCGTGGCCACTTGGTCATCATCCTGCTCGCCATGCTGGTCGAAACCGCCATGAGCTTGGCCGGGCCGTGGCCGCTGAAGATCATCATCGACAATGTTGTGGGTAGCCACAAGATGTCGCCCTGGCTTGACCACCTGGTCCGGCCCATGTTGGACGGCGGAAGCAAGTTGCAGGTGGCTGGACTCGCTGCGCTGGCGTTCGTGGTGATTGCTTTGGTCGGCGCTATAGCGAGCTATATCGACAACTATTACACCGAGAGTGTCGGCCAGTGGGTGGCCAATGATCTGCGCATGCGAACCTACCACCATCTGCAGCGCCTTTCGCTCAGCTACTACGATACCCATCAGACGGGGACTCTTCTGAGCACGATGACCACCGATATTCAGACCATCCAGGGCTTCGCCTCCTCCTCGACGCTGAACATCCTGGTTGACCTGCTCACCATCGTCGCCATGCTCGGTCTGATGTTCTGGCTCAATTGGGACTTCACCATGATCGCGGTTGGGGTGACCCCCTTCCTGCTACTCTTCGTCTCGCGATTCAAGAAGGCGGTGAAGAAAGCCACGCACGAAGTACGCAAAGAGCAATCGGAAATCGTCGCGGTGGTGCAGCAGGGGCTGGAGTCCATGCGGGTCGTCAAGGCCTTCGGACGCCAGGACCTGGAGCAGGAGGAACTGAAGGACGTAAGTCAAGCTACCGTGAATGCTGCTCTGGCCGCCCGCCGGGTAAAGTCGCTGCTCTCGCCGATAGTGGCCGTTACCGTCGCGTTATGTACCGCCGTGGTGCTGTGGCGTGGGGCCTCGCTCATCCTGGCTGGAGCGATGACGGTCGGCGCGCTCACCGTTTATCTGTCGTATCTGAGCAAGTTCTTCAAGCCGGTCAAGGACCTCGCCACCACCACCAATGCGATTGCGCAAGCCGCGGTTGGCGTCGATCGCATCCGCTCAATCCTCGACACCGACTCGATCCTTCCGGAGCGCGCTGACGCCATCGCGCCCCGCTTGATCAAGGGTGACATTGTCTTTGACCATGTGGCGTTTGGCTATTCTGTCGATGCTAAAGTGCTGGGAGACGTCAGCTTCCACATCAAGCCCGGCCAACTGGTCGGAATCGTTGGGCCAACCGGCAGCGGAAAGTCCACCATCGTCAGCCTTATACCGCGATTTTACGATTCCACCGCCGGCTCGGTAATGATTGACGGCCATGATGTCCGCGATTACAAGCTTCATGAGCTGCGCGATCAAGTCGGCTACGTCCTGCAGGACACGGTGCTCTTCCGTGGCACCATCCTGGAGAACATTGCCTTCGGCCGGCCGGACGCCACCCGCGACGAGATTATCGAGGCGGCGCGCACGGCGAATGCCGATGAGTTCATTGCGCGTATGCCCAAGGGCTACGACACCATGGTAGGCGAGCGCGGGCTCACGCTCTCCGGTGGCCAGCGGCAGAGAATTGGGATTGCGCGCGTCATGGTCCGCAACAGCCCCATCCTTCTGCTCGACGAACCGACCGCCGCGCTCGACAGCGAGTCGGAGAAACTGGTGATCGACGCTCTCGAGAAACTGATGAAAGGCCGCACCGTGATCACCATTGCCCACCGGTTGAGCACCATTCGTGATGCCGACCAGATCATTGTGATTGCTGGCGGCGTCGTGGCCGAGTCGGGCACTCATGATGAACTGATGGCGCTCGGCAAAATTTATGCCGACCTCCATCGCACTCAGTTTGACGAAGCCTCCGCGAAGGCCGGCGCATCGGCCGCGCACTAGGTTTCCAAAAAAGTTAGAGAGCGGTGCCTTAATTGCCGGAAGGAGCCCACCATGTCCCGTTATCTCGTCGTCATGCCCGATGATTCTTCGCAGCCGATCCTCGAGGCCATCAATCATGCGTCGAAATCGCTGCGCATCAAGATGTTCACCTTTTCCGATCCTCATCTTTTGCAGGCGGTCACCGCGGCCCACCGCCGCGGGGTGAAGGTTCGCATCATGCTTAATCCGGCCCGCCGTAGCGGAGAAGAAGAGAATGAAGAGTCCCGCAAGATGCTAGCCGGCGCTGGCGTCGAGGTTATCGACAGCAATCCGGCCTTCGACCTCACCCACGAAAAATCCATGGTGGTGGATGATGAGACGGCGTTCGTGATGTCGCTCAATTGGGAGACCAAGAATTTCACCGAAACGCGTGACTATGCCGTGGTTACCAGGCAGGGTCATGAAGTCGCCGAGGTGATGGAATGTTTTGACGCCGATTGGGAGCGCAAGAACTTTTCCCCGGGCGAGCACTCGCATCTGATCTGGTGCGTCGGCAATGGCCGGCAGCGCATTGGCCAGTTCATCGACGAGGCCAAGCATTCGCTATGGGTGCAGAACGAGCGCTATCAGGACCCGGTCATCATCGAGTGCCTGGTCCGGGCGAACCATCGCGGCGTGAAAGTGCACGTGCTGGCGCGGCCTCCGCACAAACTGAAGAAGGAGAAGCTCGTCGAGGGCGTCGGGGGCCTGCGCATCCTGGACGATGTCGGGGTCAAGGTGCACAGGCTCAAGGGGCTCAAGCTTCATGCCAAGCTGCTCTTCGCCGACGGAGTCCGGGCCATTATCGGTTCCATCAATCTCGCGCCGGGCAGCTTCGACAGCCGCCGCGAGCTTGCCATCGAAGTGCGCGACGGCGAGATCGTGGACCGGCTTCATAAAGTCGTGCATCAGGACTGGGAGAACTCTCGCCCCATGGACCTTACCGACGAGGGACTGCTGGCGGAACTGGAAGACAAGGACGACCATCTCGCCGAGGACCTGGCGATCGAGGCGAAGAAAAGCGATGGCTAGTGCTTGGCGACGGGACGATGCCTGCGCAGCACCTATAGCACGATGCCTGCGCAGCACCTCATGAACGGCCGATTGCTGAATGTCGGGTTTGTGCTGATGCTCACCACCGCCATCCTAGGCGTCGATGCGGATGGAGGGCGGCATGCGAATCCGGTTCCAATGCGGATGGAGCTGGGCAATTTAGACTGCTGGCGGAGAGGGGGGGATTCGAACCCCCGATACCCGTCAAGGTATGGCCGCTTTCGAGGCGGCTCGTTTCAACCGCTCACGCACCTCTCCGCATCAACCGCAACCGAATTGTAGGTCCGCTGCCGGGTCTTCGACGGGCGACAAGACCGGAGCAGCGCTTTCAGTTTAGCAAATGCGCAATGTTTTTGAGGTGTCACCCCGGGGTGAAAACCATCTATATCCGCTACGCAATGATCCCAGGTTAGCCCAAAAGAAGGGCGAACCTGAGGCACCGGGCCCACACAAGCCCGTTTTACTTGTGTGTGAGAGACCGATCTGGAAGGGCGCGGTTTCCTCGACTATATGACGGGAGGCGTGGCCGCGGCGGCGGATTCACGCCGCTCATACAGATACTTTTGAAAACCCACGAATACCTTGCTTATCTCCTCAGGCTGGCCGAGGTCGGCGACGGCGTCGGAAATGGAGCTGGCATACATCAGAAGCAGCAACGGCGTTAGCTTCTCCCGGTCGAGTTCGTCCACCCCAACATTCACATAGTGGGCCAGAACGAACTCCACAAAAGCCTGCTGTTTGCTATTGAAATGGGCGCTAATGGCCGCCTTCGCCCGGACAGCACGTTCCTCGCGCGTAAGTGGCGGCAGAGCGTAGGCGACGTACGCCAGCACGTCGAAGAGATCGCTCTCCTCGGCGTTGATGATTTTCTGCATCTCGGCCAATTGTTCATGGCCAAAACCCTTCTCTGTGAGCCCTTGCAGGACCATCTTCCGCGTATCGGGCGCGCTCCACAAGGCGCGTAGGTCATCTTCATCGTCGAAGAACTCCGGCAGTTTGCCGAACAGCAACTCCATAAACTGCTGGGCGGAAATGGGCGTACCATCCGGGTGCCAGAACGTGGTGCACATCATGTGCTGAATGGCACGCTCCTTCCCGTCGGTCAGCCTCACCTTCGCCCTTTTCTTGCAGACGCACGGGCGCTCGCCGCACACTGGGCAAGGTTCCTTCGGACACTCGCACGGAATCATTCCGCACACCGGACAGGGTTGGGGTGTCGGCTTTACGCATTGGCAAGGGTACGAGTGACACTTCTTGCAGGGCTCCGGCTCCATCGGTTCGCCGTCCCACTCCGGGTCGCAGAAATGAAGATAGGCCCTCACGAAGTCGTAGATCGTGAAGTAGTCCTTACCATCGTATAGCCGAGTGCCGCGACCAATGATTTGCTTGAACTCAATCATGCTATTGATCGGGCGCATCAGAATGATGTTGCGAATGTTACGGGCATCCACGCCGGTCGAGAGCTTCTGGGAAGTGGTCAGAACGGTAGGGATGGTCTTTTCGTTGTCCTGAAACTCCCGTAGATACCGGTTGCCGAGTTCGGCATCGTTAGCCGTGACCCGATGGCAATAATTCGGGTCGGTACTCGTTTTCATCTGGTTGATGAGATCGCGCACGGCCAGCGCATGGTCTTGTGTGGCGCAAAAGACCAGCGTCTTTTCCTTTTGATCAATCTGGTCCATGAACAGCTTCACGCGGTGCGCCTCGCGCTCTTTAATCTCGATGATCTTATTGAAGTCGTCCTCGGTATAGCGCTTCCCGCTTTCGACTTCGCCCTCCACCTGGTCATCTGGCGTGTAGACATACTCGTCGAGCGTGGTGGCGATCTGCTTCACGCGGAACGGGGTAAGGAAGCCGTCATTAATGCCCTCCTTGAGCGAGTAGATGTAGACGGGCTCGCCAAAATATCTATAGGTGTCGGCGTTCTCTTGGCGCTTTGGCGTGGCGGTCAGGCCGAGCTGAACGGCGGGAGCAAAATACTCCATGATGCCGCGCCAATTGCTTTCATCGTTGGCCCCGCCGCGATGGCACTCATCGATGATGATGAAGTCGAAGAAATCGGGCGGATACTCGCCGAAATACGGAGAGGGGTTGCCGTCCTTCGGCGGGCCGCTCATGAAGGTCTGGAAGATGGTGAAGAACAGGCTGCCATTCTTCTGGACCTTGCCTCTCTTGCGGATATCCTCCGGCGTGATTCGGACCATGGCATCCTCAGGGAACGAGGAAAACGCGTTATAGGCCTGGTCGGCGAGGATGTTGCGGTCAGCCAGGAAAAGGATGCGCGGGCGGCGCGTTGGTTCATGGCTCAAGTTCCACCGGCTATAAAACAATTTCCAAGCGATCTGGAACGCAATGAATGTCTTTCCTGTACCAGTCGCCAGCGTCAGAAGGATGCGCTGCTTATTCGCAGCGATTGCTTCCATTGCCCGTTCGACAGCGATGTCTTGAAAGTACCGACCGGGATGCGAACCACCCTTATCCTCGAATGGCACGGCGGCGAAGCGGTCGCGCCATGCGTTCGCCTTGGTTAACGTCATCTTCCACAGTTCATCCGGCGTCGGATAGCACGGCTTTTCCCCTTCTTTGCCGGTTTCCATGTCGATGCCGTAAATGCCCCGGCCATTCGTCGAATAGGTGTAGCGAATCTGCATCTTTCCTGCATAATTCTTGGCTTGCGCTACTCCCTCGGTCAGTCCTTCATCCCAGGCCTTGGCCTCGACGACGGCAAGTTTGGTGTTGCGATACTCCAGCACGTAATCCGCAATGAACGGTTTGCCGCGCCGCCCCTGGCCTTCGATACGACCGGGCGCAATCGTATATTCGCGCCGGATGCGGCTGCCCTCGATGACGCCCCAGCCCGCCACCCTCAACGCGGGGTCGATATGTTCGGCTCGTGTCTCGACTTCGTTCATGGTGGTTTCTCAAGCAGGAATCATGGCAGGATGCGGAAAGCGCGATTGCGAGTGGAGCGATACACGGCAAAATCCCGGCGGTCGAGGGTGAAGATGGTGTCGATCCCTTCGCGGCCAGCCAGATAAACCAGCGCGGCGTCGGCCAGTTGAGGACGGATGTCCTCGTACTCCTTCATCACTTCGGCAATCGCGCTGGCCTCCGCGCCGGCGAGCGGAAGCAGTTCCAGAAAGCCGCCTGGCTTCTCGGAAAAGCAGCTTCTTAGAAGTTGCTGGACAGCCCGCGGATAGGAACGCAAGAGCCACACCGCCTCGGTGATCACTGGCCAGCAGGAAAATAGAGGGCCGGGGAGTTGATGCAGGGCTTTGACGCAAGCGGCGTGGTGCTCGTCCACGCTGGAGAGAATGGCAACCAGTGGTCCGGTGTCCACCAGTACGCGACGCTTCATTTGGATTTCCCGAAACCTTCCAAGTGGCGGGGACTGGAGCTGAGGTCGGTTGCCGGAGATTTCGGGCCGCGCCCTATACAGCCAATCAATCCCGCTTCTTCGGCCAGTTCGTAAGCTGGCCGCGCCTCACTGGCCTGCCCAAGATAGGTTTCCAGGGCCTCGCGGACAAGTTCCGACTCCGGCTGCCCTTTTATCCGCGAGCGGTGGCGCAGGCGCTGCCCAAGAGTCTCTGGAATGCGAATGGTTATACGGGCGGATGCCATGTCTGACATTATAGCGTAAATGTCAGACAAGCCCGCCGCTTTCAGCGCGGGATCGATGTGCTCGGCTCTGGTTTCGGCTTCGTTGATGGCTGAGTTCTAAAGTTTTCCAGTAAAGGCCTGATGGCACGGTGGGCACGACCTCCACTTCATCACATTTCCGGTGAGGCGCGGTCTATTGAGTATCACATAATATAGTTACAGCGGGAACAACTCTGCCTGCTGCCAGAATGCGCATACCAGCATCGGCCGGCGCCGCATCCGCCGTAATGCTTGGCGAGCGTGGTAGCTGAGTTCTCCGTAGCTGTCGGGACAGAAGTTGGGCAGCTCATGGTGCTTCCAGTGCGCCCACAGGTACTCGACCGGGTTCAGTTCCGGAGCGTAGGCCGGCAGAAACTCCAACCACAAACGCCCGCGCTGCTGGCGCACGAAGTCCCAAACCATTCGGCTGCGGTGACTCCGCAGGCCATCCCAGACGATCAGCAGTTTGCCTCGCAAATGGCGCAGCAGGTGGCGGAGGAAGTCGATCACCTGCGGGCTGCGAATCGTACCGGGATAGAGCCGAAAATAGAAATTCCACCAGCTCACGCCTGCCATCGCTGACAGCGTCTTCCCGTTGAAGTGATATTGCAGCCCCGGCGTTTGTCCGCGTGGCGCCCAGGTCCGGCAGCGGTGCGGCCTTTGGCTCAGTCCGCTTTCGTCGATGAAGACGATCGTGCGGCCCTCGTTGTTGGCGTTTTTTTTAACTCCGGCCAGCGCTTCTGCTTCCACAGCCGAATCTTGTCCTCGTTCCGCTCTAGTGCCCGTCCGGTGGGCCGCTGGCAGCTCCATCCCAGTTGCCGCAGAATTCGCCACGCATGGCCGGCGTGGTAGCGGACCCCGCACTCTTTCTCGATCAAGTGGGCAACACGCGCCGACGTCCACAGACCGCTTTGGTATCCCAGAGCTTGCGGCCCTCGCTGCAGGCCGCGTTCGAGGCGCCGCAGGTCTTCCGCGCGCAGGCGCGCTTTGCGTCCTGCTCGTCCGGCCCGCTTCAGCGCCCGCAGTCCGCCTTCCTCCAGCTGCTGCGCCCAACGGCTGACGGATTGTCGATGAGCACCGACACGGCGGGCCACTTCCGCCTGGTGTACGCCTTGGCGCAATAGTTCGGCCGCCTCACGGCGACGCTGTTCCAACCCCACGAAGTCCCGGCGAACTCCTGCTAGATTTCCCATGCCGAGACAGTAGCACAGAAGATCAGAAATGTCACTATATTATGTGATTCTCAATAGTAGGATGCTGAAAAAGTCGGAAAAGCAGATCCCTCGCGGGCTGAAGCCCGCTCGTGATGACAAAAATAAAGAGCTTAACGGCGCACCTAAAGGTGCGCCCCTTCAAAACACCTGCCGAAGCCGACTTCTTCAGCAGCCTCCTAGTGGAGGGACCGGAGCAATGGCCGTGGAGCAGTTTTTGCGCGTACGCGTACCAGGAGAGGGGACTGGTCCGCGTGAACGAATGGAGCGTGCTGAAGCTGAAGTTTGTCGAACCAACAGGTTTCCCGCACTGAGGCTTCGCCCGGGTCTCGAAACCCGCGAGACCCGGGGCACCCGACGAAAAAGGCCGGCGTCAAACCGCGCGCCGGCCTTCCTCGGTGAAGCGTTGCCTACGGCGTAATCTGCCAGACCACGCCCGATTGGCCGTCGCCTCCGCTGGACGTGCCGTACACTTTGCCGTTTAGCAAAGTTACGCCATTCTGTGGGGAACCTCCGTCACTGCCGCCAGTGAAGTCGTAGAGGTCAGTTTCGTACCAGCCATTCCGCGATGGCGTCAACTTGTAGACGCCCCCTGCATTGTTGGGGTTGCCCATAGTGAGTGTGCCGTACAGATTACCAGCCGCGTCCATAACTACACCGCTCGTCGGATAGCAAGATTGAGAGCAGTCCGGGACGGCGTACAGAACATTGAAGTTCCAATTACCGCCAGACGGACTCAACTCAAAAACGCAGCCGGCTCCGCAATTGCTGCCCTCGGTTAGGGTGCCATAGAGATTGCCTGCGCTATCCATAACCACGTTCGAAAAAGGGTTAAACGCGGTGCTGTCGAAGTTGTACACAGTATTCATCTGCCAGCCGCCTTGTCCGGGCGTCAACTGGAAGATAAAGCCTGCGCCGTTCGTGCCATCCAGGGTCGTTGTGCCGTAGAGATTGCCGGCGCGATCGAAGATGACGCCCGCAAGGAGATAATCCGTTGTCCAGAAGCGGTTCATCGTCCAAGTGCTGCCAGAGTGGGCCAGTTGGTAGACCCCTGTAAACCCGTAACTGTGAAATGTGCCGTAGAGATTGCCCGCGTGATCAAAAACCAGGCCGGCCCCGGCATTGCACCATCTCCTTCATTCCGGAACAGATAAAGCTGCGTTTCTGTCCAGGGACATAAGGCCGTACCACACATCGAGTGGGCCGGCGGTCTCAGTTTGAAAATGGTGCCGCAGCCTCTGTCGTATCCGCTACAACCAGTCGGGCCGCCGTACTCCGTGGTGCCATACAAATTCCCGTCCGGCCCAAAAACCAGGGCGCCGCCAGGAGCCTGGCCGTCGGGCTGGCATTGGAAGCTGTAGATTACGTTTTCCACCCATTGCCCGCCGCGAGGACTTACCTCGAAGACGGTACCGCAATTTGCTGATCCTCCCCCCCTTGGTGACGCCAAAGAGGTCTCCCGATGGGTCCGCGGTCAAGCTGTGGACTGGTCCTGACCCGTCCGGCCCGGTGAAAGTGTGAATTACCGTGAAGGTTTGGCCCTGTGCGGCTGAGCACAGGACGAATGTCAGCAAGAGAAAAAGCCCGAATTCTACAAC
Source organism: uncultured Acidobacteriaceae bacterium (assembly GCA_963737435.1). Taxonomy (GTDB): domain Bacteria; phylum Acidobacteriota; class Terriglobia; order Terriglobales; family Acidobacteriaceae; genus Bog-257. The sequence goes on from CAVTSI010000008.1 coordinate 219,161, forward strand.
TTTGGCCAGATTGCAATAGTGCAGTTTCATGAGTATCTCCGTTATGAAAGATTTACTACAGCGTGTCTCAAGAGTCGCTTCGTATTACGGCTCGGCCTTACCGTGCCATAAGAAGCCTCCATAAACGTTGGCTTCAGCCAGTGCAAATTATGGCTCTAAAATGGCGCATGTTGCACGCTAATAGGAGCTTTAGTGGAAGACTGTGAAAGGTGAAACCTAAAAGGGAGGAATGCGGTACTTCTTTGGGTCAGACTTCCCAAATTGGGCCCGAGCTTGCGTGGTTGCGGTATGCTGCGTATCCACGTTGTTCGCGGGAATAGCCGCTGATGGTTAGCCCAACGGAAGGGCGAACCTGGGGCACGGGGCACCCGAAGCTAGTAGTCGCATGGAAAGGGCGGGCCACCCGCCCGGCCGAAGCGAGGAGGAACTATGTCACGCAGCCAAGGAAATACAAAAGGACGAAGTGTAACCTTGCACATGGTTTCCAGTCTGGATGGTTTCATCGCGAAGCAGGACAACAGTGTCTCCTGGCTGAATGACACTGGAAGCGTCTACGAAGCCGGGGTTTCCATTTCGGAGGAAGAAGCTGCGACCTTCGTGAGAGCCATAGACTGTTATGTGCTCGGTTCCCGTACGTATGAACACGCGCTTGAACTGGGCTGGCCCTATGGCGATACTCCGACCGTGGTGGTGAGCGGTAGAGAATGGCCGCCGGCGAGGAAGAGCGTCGAGTTCTATTCGGGTGATCTCAAGACGTTAGTTGACGTGAAACTCGCGCCTCGATATCGAAACATCTGGCTCGTGGGCGGAACCATGTTGTGCCAGCGTTTTCTCGAACTCGGTCTGGTGGACGAAATGAATTTGATGATAGCGCCTGTCCTATTGGGTGAAGGACTCCGGCTGTTCGGTGGTTCCCTGACGGAGGAGAGGTGGAATTTGAAGAACGTGGTCGCTTACAAGAACGGCTTTGTTGAGCTCTCGTACAGCGCCCATATCGCGTGACAGCCGCTTCCGCTCGGGGTTGCAGGTTACGCTGCGCGCAGCTAAATTAGGTGCGAGAGTTGGAGCTGAACATGAAAAAGTCCGTCCCGCTGGAATCTGCCTCTGCATTTATCGACCAGAAGATCATGGAACTTGGGGACTGGCGCGGGAAGATACTGGCGAAAGTGCGCGCCATCATCCACGCCGCAGACCCTGAAATCGTCGAAGAGTTGAAGTGGGCCAAGGCGACATCGCCGGGGACTCCCGTCTTTTCCCACGGCGGCATCGTCTGCACGGGAGAGACGTACAAGGAAGTCGTCAAGATAACATTTGCCAAAGGAGCTACGTTGAAAGACCCTTCCGGTCTGTTCAACTCCAGCCTCGAGGGGAATGTTAGGCGCGCCATCGACATCCACGAAGGCGACAAGGTCGATGAGGCGGCCTTGAAGGACCTCATCCGCGCTGCCGTGGCGCTCAATCTCAAAGGCAAGAGCAAGCCGAAGCCCCGGCGAACATCCCCACCCTAAATTTCGCAAAGAACGCGAAATCTAGAATGGGGCACCCAGGCCGGTGAGGATGACGTATTCCGCCTCGTGGTCCCACTCATTCGAAAACCGCGAATGAGTGGGGCACCCAGCAAGATCAGTTGCAGGAAGGGGACGAAGTTGTCGGAGCGATCAGGAACCTATGCTGATGATCCGTTGAGGGGCCGGAACCCAACCAGTCACGAACGGCTGGCGGGACAGCCCTGGGATGCGTCTTACCACGCCGGCCCTGCGCCTTGGGATATTGGCCGGCCGCAGCCAGCGATAGTGCGTTTGGCATCCGCAGGCGGATTCGCCGGAGCGGTGCTCGATGCGGGCTGCGGGACCGGCGAGAACGCTCTTCACGTAGCCTCGCTGGGATTGTCGGTCCTGGGCGTTGACGTGGCGGAGACGGCACTGACGATCGCCCGGGAGAAGGCCGCCGAGCGTGGAATCCGGGCCGAGTTCGCTGCGGCTGACGCGTTCCAGTTGGCGCGTTTGGGGCGCAGGTTTGAGACGGTGCTGGACTGCGGACTGTTCCACGCCTTCGACGGCGACGAGCGACCAGGATACGTGGCGAGTCTAGCGGCGGTGACCGAGCACGATGGAACCCTGTATGTGTTGTGCTTCAGCGATGAGGGTCCCGATACTGGCCCGCACCCCATCAGTCAGGAAGAACTGAGAGCGGTGTTCAACCCCAGCCATGGATGGAATGTCGCCGCCGTTGAACGGGACCGGATCCAGACGAGATTCCACGGAGAAGGCGGCGCACCGGCCTGGCTTGCGACAATCAAACGGATCTAGACTGCGGAACTGGTCGGCCCGATCAGCGATCCTGGTGCCCCAGGTTCGCGTCCTTCTTTTGGACGTTAACCTGGGCCGAGGAAGTACGGGATTTGTGAATCTTTCAACAGCCTGCTCTAGCGTCGTCCGAGAAACGCTTCCAGCTTGCTGATCTCTGCGTTGGCCTGGTCCAGATAACGCCGGGCCCGATCGGTGTCGGAGTTGTCCAGCGCCTGCTTGGCTTTCTGCATGTCGCTGCGCATGCTGGCGCGGGCGGAGACCATGTCGCCACGCAATCCCAAACCGCTCTGCTGCATCTGCTGCTCCAACGTTCCCAGACTAGCTTCGACCGCGGCCGCCCGGCTCTCCAGGTGATCGTCTTCAATCTCCATTTCGTCCAACAGCTTTTTCTGCTGTTCCATCGCGGCTTGCGCCGCCAGCTCGTCCGCGCTCGGGCCTGGCGGAGGATTCAGACGGGCTTGGGTTGTCTTTTTTACGTTCGGCGCGCTTACGTTCGGGGGCGTTGATGTGTCAGGCGCCGCCATACCAGACGCACTCTGGTCAGGAGCCACCTGAACGTTCGCAGCGGACTGATCCGGCGCTTGATTGCCCGCTGATGGGGCGGTGGACGAAGCACTGCCGCCAGAAGCCATGGCGGCGACCGCAGCGGCGGTTGCCGCATTCTGCTTATAGCTGCGATAGGCGCGAGCTCCCGCCAAGGTCGCCAGCAAAAGTATGACCGCTACCGCCAGAATCCAGTACGCCTGCCGTGATCCCGCCTTGGGCACGGGCGTGGTACCCGTCGGACTGGGCGTAGGCGTCGCAGCCGCATAGACAGGACTGGCGGCAGGCTGACTAACCGGAGTCGGCGGCCTTACATCGGAGGTACGGGTTGGCGGAAGCGGCACCGGCTGTGGCGTCGCAGCGGCGACGACGGGTTTGGGCAAGCTAGGCAAGCCGCAGGATTCTCTGATCTGCGACAAGGCGTTGCGAAACGCGTCCGCCGTCTGAAAACGCTCCGCCGGATTCTTGGCCACTGACATGACGATCATGTCGCTCAGCACCTTGGGCAATGAGGACTGCACTTCGATAGGCGGACGCGGAGTCTCTTTGACTTGCGCCTCCATAATGGAAAAGCTGCTGGTTGCGCTGAACATCCGCTTGCCAGTCACCATCTCGTACAGCGATACGCCAACCGAGTACAAATCCGAGCGCGCATCCGTCGGCTGTGCTTGCACCTGTTCGGGAGACATGTAGTCCAGCGAACCCAGGGTGGTGCCAGTCACGGTGAGGCCGAGATCGTTGCCCGAGCGCGCAATGCCGAAGTCCATCAGCTTGAGGACACCGCTTGGCGTCAGCATCATGTTGGCCGGCTTGATGTCGCGATGAATGATGCCCTTGGCATGGGCATAGCTCAGGGCGGCCAACACCTGGTCGATGTAATTCAAGGCTTCGGCGGGCGGGAACGCGCCTCGCTCCAGACGATGGGCCAAGGTATCGCCCTCGACGTACTCCATGATCATGATGAGCTGATTGTCGGCAGAAAAAGCGGTCCGCAGCGCGGCGATGTTGGGATGATCCAGACTAGCCAGCAGCTTGATCTCGCGGATGAAGCGAGCGCCCAGGTCGCCCTGGTTGGCCAGGTCGGGCAGCAGGATCTTCATGGCCTCGATGCGGTCGGAAATGAGGTTGCGCACCAGAAAGACCTGGCCCATGCCACCGTGGCCGAGTTCCCGGATGATCTCGTAGTCACCAATCTTCTTTCGTTCTGGATCTGTCATATCAAACCTCGAAGCCTCGAGAGAGGAGGCCCCCGAATTCAGGAGCGATGCGCGGCGAATTCGAAATGGGCCGGCCGGTATAGTTGCGCGAGGACAGCTAAGGCGCAAAATTCGCGCAGAGTACTGGAGCGGCGCAATTATGCGCCCGTCTCCAGTCAGGGTCAAGCTGAAGCAGATAGCTGAACCAGGGTTTTGGATTTGGGCAAAATCCGCGGCTCCGCTAGAATGAGTCAGCAACCTTGGGGGAGGACAATCCCATGAGAAAATTCATGCTGCTGGCCCTGACTTCGGTTTTGGCGGTGGTCTGCCTGGCGCAGGGCGATCGCGTGCCCGCCTATCATGATCATGCATTGCAGCCCGGCGATGCCACGCCCATCTTGCCCAAAGACCAGTTATGGGGTGAGTCCTTCCAGTATCCGTACCAGGTGAAAAGTTATGAACTGGCGGCCAAGATTCCCGGTGTGCTGTACCAGATGCCGTGTTACTGCTATTGCGACCGCATGGGACACGGCAGCTTGCATAGCTGCTTCGAGACTACGCACGGGGCGCATTGCGGAATCTGCATGAAGGAAGTTTTCTACGCGTATCAGCAGATGAAGTTGAAGAAAACGCAAGCCGAGATTCGCGCCGGAATAATCAAAGGCGAATGGAAGTCCATTGATCTGGAATCGGCGGCCAAAAGCGACTAAGTTCAGCAAGGGTTTCGCGCGCCCAATTGTCGTGAGTTGACGGCCATCCCAAATTGCGGGTATAACTCAGCACAATCAACCTGCGTGGGACTGGGGTTCTGCACGGCCCGGAGCAATTCCCGGTCGCGCCCAACCCAAGGACGTCATCGGATGAAGAAAAAAGCCGCCGAAAAGGACAAGCAAACGACCGCTAAGCCTAATAGTAATAGCGACTTCGGTTCGTCCGCGGCAGGCTCGGAGGCGCGATCCAGGGGAAGTAAACCGATGAAGTTAACCGACGATCCTCGTTTTACCCAGGCCGTGCAGAACTACGAAGCCGGCCTGAAGGCCCTGCAAGCCCACAAGTACGATCGCGCCAAGGCGTGTTTCGAGAAAGTAGTGGGCGGTCCCAGCCCCGAACTCGCCGATCGCGCCTCGGTCCACTTGAATAGCTGCAATCAGCAGATGAGCCGGGTGGTCAACAGCTTCAAGACTCCCGAAGAACAATTTGACTACGCTGTGTCGCTGATGAACATGGGCGACTACGTCAGCGCCCGCGAGAACTTTGAAGCCCTGACCAGAAATTGCCCCAAGCTGGACTTCGTGTGGTACGGTATGGCGACCTTGAACTGCCTGACTGGCCACTTTCCCGAGGCCATCACCAGCTTGCAGCAGGCGATTCGCCTGAACCCGGCCAATCGCTACCAGGCGCGCAACGATGGCGACTTCAAGGACCTGGCCGACGATCCCAGGTTCACCGAACTGCTTTATCCCGATACCAGCGCCGGAACTCCGTCTCCGCCAGACCAGTGGCGTTATTAGCTGGGTATATTCTTACCAATAGCCATGCAGAACTCGTTCAACTCCGCGGCGCCGCGGGCGGTAAAAGTTGTCGCCATGGGCGGGGGCACCGGACTGTCCACGCTGCTGCACGGCTTGAAGCGATATGTCGCCGCGGCGGGAGAGACTTCACTTCCAGACCCGCTGCCGCGCATTGATGACCTCTCGGCCATCGTGACGGTGAGCGACGACGGCGGTTCCAGCGGGCGGCTGCGCAAAGAGCTGAACGTGCCGGCTCCCGGCGATGTGCGCAATTGTATTGTGGCGCTCTCCGAGGACGAGGCCCTGCTGTCACGCCTTTTCCGATACCGCTTCCCGGCCGGCGAGGGCGTGGGGGGACACAACTTCGGCAATCTTTTTCTTTCGGCCATGACGGCCATCGCCGGCGACTTCAGCCAGGCGGTGAAACATTCGTCGGAGATTCTGGCCACCCGCGGGCACATCTATCCCGCCACCACCAGCAACGCGCAACTGTACGCCATCATGGACGACGGCTCCTTCGTCCGCGGAGAAACCAACATCACCGCCAGTCAGCGGCGAATTGTCGAGCTGCGTATGGCGCCCGCGAACGCCAAGCCCCTGCCCATGGCGCTGGCGGCCATCGAAAGTGCCGATCTGATCACCATCGGTCCGGGTTCGCTGTTCACCAGCCTGGCGCCTAACTTGCTGGTGCGCGACGTTTCCAAGGCGATTGCCAACAGCCGCGCGGTCAAGGTGTTTGTGTGCAACTTGATGACGCAGGCCAACGAGAGCCTGGGGCTGACCGCTTCCGATCACATTCGCGCGCTGTACGAACATGCGCGTCATCAGTTCTTCGATTACGCGCTTGTCAATCGCACGCCCGCGTCTCCCGCCCTGGCGCAGAAATACGCCGAGCAGCAGCAGTCGCAAATCGAGACCGATGTGGACGCCATCGAGGCGCTGGGGGTGAAGCCGATCCTGGGCGAGTATCTGGTGGAAGCCATGGATTCCCGCGAAGGCCTGGTCGCCCGCCACGACACCCACCGCGTCTCCCACGATCTGCTGCAGCTTATGATGGAGTTAAGCGAATCGCCGGTGACGGTCCTACAGCGGGAGCGGTAGTTTGGAATTGTCATTACGAGCGCAGCGAGGAATCTGCTCTTGTTTGCGGCGGGAGCGATGCCTGGGAAACAGCAGATCCCTCACCGACTATAGTCGGTTCGTGATGACAAAAATGGGTGGACGAGTACCGCGCACCTGAAGGTGCGCCCCTTTATCGACTTTTTCCGCAGCCCTGAAGGCTCTCCTGCTATTCTCTGAAGCGAAATGGCAAAGCCGACCTCCAAACCCGCCAAGTCTGGTAAGAACAAAACCGGGCAGTTTGCCATCGCCATCCTGGCCGCGGGCAAAGGTACGCGGCTGAAGTCGCGCCGCCCCAAGGTCCTGCACGAGATCGCCGGCAGGCCCCTGCTGGCGCACGTGGTGGCCGTTGCCAGCGAGGTAGTTCCTGCACAGAACATCTTCGCGATTGTCGGATACGAAGCCGAGCAGGTGCGCGAGGTGCTGGCCCCAACCGGGATCAACTTTGTTCTGCAACGCGAACAGCGCGGCACCGGGCACGCCCTGATGGAAGCACGCGATGCGCTAAAGAATTTCAAAACGGTGTTGGTGCTCTCGGGCGACGTGCCACTGATCAGGGCGAAAACGATCGCGCGGGTCCGCGATTTTCACAATACGCACCGTGCCGCCATGACCATCCTCACCGCCGAGCCATCCGACCCCACGGGCTACGGTCGGATTTTCCGCAAGCAGGTCAAAGGCAAGGCGAGCGACGAAGTCGAACGCATCGTCGAACAGAAATCGCTGCGTGGTAAGGAAGCGGAGCAACGCGAGGTCAACGGCGGCGTGTACGCGTTCGCGACCAAGCCGCTCTATGCCCACATCGGCAAGCTCAAGACCGACAATGCCCATCACGAGTACTACCTGACCGACATGGTCGCGCTGCTGGGCAAAGCCGGCGAAAAGGTGCTGGCGCTGCGCGCCTCCGACTCCAGCGAAGTGTTCGGGGTCAACACGCGGATCGAACTGGCAGAACTGGATGCCCAACTGCGCAATCAGAAGGCCCGCGAGCTGATGCAGGCCGGCACCACCATCTTCCGTCCCCAGACCTGCGACATCGATGCCGACGTTGAAATTGGTCCGGACACCGTGATCGAGCCGTTCGTCCAGCTCATTGGCAAGACGAAGATCGGCGCCGACTGCCGCATTCGGTCCTATTCCGTCATCACGAACTGCGAAATCGGCGACGGCGTTCTGATTCGGCCGGGCTGCATCCTGGAAGATTCTGTGGTGCGCAACGGCGCGCAGCTTGGACCGTACTCGCATCTGCGGCCCGGCAGCGACATCGGAGAAGGCGCGCATGTCGGCAACTTCGTGGAGACCAAGAAGGCGCGGCTGGGCAAAGGTTCCAAGGCCAACCATCTCACCTATCTTGGAGACGCCGAGATTGGCGAAGGTGTCAACGTCGGAGCGGGCACCATCACCTGCAATTACGATGGCGTGAACAAGCACGGCACGACGATTGAAGACGGCGCGTTCATTGGAAGCGATGCCACGCTGGTGGCCCCTATTCGAATCGGAAAGGGCGCCTACGTCGGGGCAGGATCGTGCATCACGGAAGATGTTCCCGACGATGCGCTGGCCCTGGGACGCGGCCGCCAGGTCACCAAAGAAGGCTGGGCAGCCCAGCGGCGCGCCAAGCTAGACAAGGCCGTCAAGTAGTTGTACAAGGACCTGAAGCTGGATTCACTCCCAAGAACAAAAATTAGTTTGTCATCCCGAGCGAGGCCGCGCTGCGCGGGCCGAGTCTAGGGACCTGCTGTTCCCTGGTGTCGTGACGCTGCCGAACAAAAGCAGGTCCTTTGACTCCCGCGCCCGCACTACCCGTGCAAACTGGACACATCTATTGCAGAACTGCTTTAGCTGGCCGGTTCACTGTGATGGAATGTGCCAGCTTGAACGTGACCGCCGACTCCGCCGGAATCTCTAACTCCTTGTTGCCGGTGAATGCCGCGCCCGCGGTGCCGGCGCCAGCTCCGACCAGACCGCCGATCAACGCGCCCTTGCCGCCGCCCGCTATGCCACCGATCAAGGCGCCAGCGCCGGTTCCGCCGCCGACCGCCACTGCCGTGCGCTTGCCCTTACCCTTTACGACCTGGGTATAGGTAGAAGTCTTGATCGCCACCGGCGCTCCGCCGATGTTAACGGCGGTCAAGGCGATCGACAATATACCCTCGCCTTTGAATTTGCCCGGCGACTTGACATCGACAACCGTTCCGCTCACGCCCGCGCCCGCTGGAATCGCGACCACTCCGCCAACCGTAACCGCGTGCGCCAGAGAACCGGTGAAGGTGTCACCCGCATTCGCGGTATTCGAGGTGATGCTGTTGCCCATGCGGATCACAATGTGGGTCCCCGCCGGGACCACCAGCGGCGGAGGCGGAGGCGGGGGCGGTGGCTGCGTAGCTTGCGCGCTCTCCGGCGCGGGCGCCGTGGGTTGCCCCTGCGGGTTCTGCTGCGCAGGCGCCATCTGACTGGTCACAGGCTGGCTGCCCGGCGGTTGACTTGTGGCCGCAGATTGAGACTGGTCCGCCGTGGAAGCGTTGCCCGCCGGTGCTGCCGTGTTCTGGGTTTGATTTTTCTTGCTGCAGGCCGCGAAGCTCATCGTGAGAACTGCTATGAACATCAGCGTGAGTAATCGAGAACGCACAATAGTTTCCTTTCGTTGCTCCGCAGATGAGTGGAGCTACCGCGCTACAAAGATCAGGCTCAACGCGGTTAAGAATCACGCAAATTGTACAGTGTCTCGGAACTTACGAACCTACATTATTCACGAGGATCTCGCGCTTTGAAGGGGCACGGCTTCAGCCGTGCCGTACGCCGCTATTACCATGATGGCTTTAGCCGCCGAGGGACTTCGGTGTTGAGACGCGCCGGCGGGCGAATTCCCTCAGTGGCTGAAGCCCAACTCTCCGCCCCCACGTAACGGCACGGCTGAAGCCGTGCCCCTTCAAGGCTTACTGTCCGCCATCACGCATGGCGATATACCCCAGTACTCCTGCCAACAGGGAAGCGGTCAGCACCGCGGTCTTCGCTTGCAAAAGATAAGCCGGGTCGTCGAAGGCCAACGAGCTGATAAAGATGGAGACCGTGAAGCCGATGCCCGCGAGAATTCCGACCGCGCTCAATTGGCGCCAGGTGACGCCGTTGGGGAGTTGGGCCAGGCCCGTGCGCACCGCCAACTTGGCGAATCCTATGATTCCCAGCGGCTTTCCCAGGACGAGACCCAGCAGAATGCCCCAGGTAATCCGGCTGGTCAACAACTCGCGCCACGCGCCTCCGGAAAACGTTACTCCGGCGTTGGACAGTGCGAACAAGGGTAATACCAGAAACGAAACCCAGTCATTTAGCTTGCGAGTTAATAGCTCGGATGGCGATTCCGTCCCCTGCACCAACTGCTCGATGGAGCCGAGTAGATTTTTGGCGGTTTTCTCGTCGCCCTGAGTGAGCGCATTGCTGAACCGTTCTACGATTTCACAGCCAATCTGCTGAAACTCGCGCAGCGATAAGGTTGCGGTGGTTGGAACCATAAACCCCAGCACCACGCCCGCGATGGTGGCATGAATGCCGGAGCGCAGAATCGCCACCCAGAAGCCTACCCCCAGCATGAAATACAAGACGGGCTGCGCGATGCCCACTTTGCGCAGAAGGAAAATGACCGCCAGCAGGAGCAGGCCTATGATCAGCGATTCCACACGCAACGAGTCGCTATAGAAAACAGCAATCACCGCAATGGCGCCGATGTCGTCGGCAATGGCCAGGGTTAGCAGAAAAATTTTCAAGTCCTGAGGAACTCTTTTGACCATGCCCAGCACACCCAGGGAAAACGCGATGTCGGTGGCCATGGGCACGCCCCAGCCGTGCTGTCCGGCGTGTCCAACGTTCAGGGCCATGTAGAGAAGCGCAGGAACAATCATGCCTCCCAAGGCGCCGAAAATGGGCAGCGCGGCGCGGCGCATGTCGGCGAGCTCACCATGCACGATCTCGTGCTTGATCTCCATGCCGACCAGGAAAAAGAAGATGGCCATCAAGGCATCGTTGATCCAGGCGTGTACGGGCAAGCGCAGCCGGGAGAGGGTCAGCTCCAGCTCCCAAATATGGTGGTAGGAATCCTGCCACGGCGAGTTCGCCCACACCAGAGCGGTGATGGCTGCGCCCAGCAGCAGAATGCTGCTGATGCCTTGCGTGTGGATAAACCGCTGGATGGGCAGCACCAGGGCGCGCGTCACCAGCGATTCGCGCAGCCTGATTTGAAGCTCACCGTATGTGCGAGGCGGGATTCCCATAAGCTGTGACCGCACGCGCACGTCGCGCGCGCCTTAACATTCAAGCTCGAAAACGCAATGCGGTCAATGCTGGAAGGATAGTGGCCTGTTTTGAATTCTTGGGACTGCTGGTGTTAGACCAGCGTCCGAGCCGCCGGTAGATCAGCCGGAAATATCGAAAGGCCAGAAGGATGTAAACCGGGAACATAATCGCGGTATCCCAGTAAAGGCGATGGTGGCGAACAATGTCGTACACCGTGATCGTGGTCATCATCCCGAGCATGAACGAAAGCACCAATACCCACACGAACAGCGAGCGCAGCGACTGGCCTTCAAGTACGCGAACGTCCCAACCTCGATTGAGAAACTCGAACGATTCGAATGGGCGGCTCATCTCAGCGAAATTATATGCGCTGGGGGCATCCCTTGGTCTGTGATAAGGATGCAAATTCAAGAACAGCCCACTACTCCAGGAAGCGCTGGCAAGCGCCAAACTCGGCTGTTGGTTTATGCTGTGGGTCTCGCATGAACGCCATCATACGAAACGTGCTGCTGGTTTTTGCCGCGCTGCTGCCCATCGTGAACCCGCTCGGCATGGCGCCCATCTTTGCGGAAATGACGCTGGGCTACGACACCAGCATTCGCCGCATCGTGGCCATGCGGGTTGCAGTCAACGGCGTGGTGTTGCTGGTCGCGTCGCTGTTCATCGGCTCCTACATTCTGCAGTTTTTCGGCATCAGCCTGGCGGCGGTGCAAGTGGGCGGTGGACTGGTCGTGACGGTGGCTGGCTGGCAGATTCTGAACCGCCCGGGCGAGCAGAAGGGCGGCCAGCTGCAAGCACCGCCCAGCCGCGAACGAATCCTGTCGCAGGCTTTTTATCCGCTCACCATGCCGCTGACGGTCGGACCGGGATCGATTGCGGTCGCCCTCACCCTAGGCAGTAACGTGCATGAGGAAACCCACTTGCAACTGATCGTCAGCGCACTGGCCGCGGTGATTGGAATCCTGCTGATCGGGATAACGATTTTCCTGTGCTACCGCTACTCGGACAAATTGGAGCGTTTGTTCGGCCCCTTGGGCAGCAATATCGTTATCCGGTTATCGGCGTTCATCCTGGTCTGCATCGGCATACAAATCATGTTCAACGGGCTGAAGGACTTCTACGACATGCTCCACGCGGTGGCGAAGTAGCGGCGTGAATCTTCCTCTACGCTCCCGTCATCTCGTTTACGGAAGCAGCCTATTCGCTCTACTTTTCCTGCTTTTCTTGACCGCCTGTTCCAGTGCTCCGGCGGCCAAACGCTATGAGTTGGAGGGCCGCGTAGTTGCGGTCGATGCCGCGGCCCGCCAGTTGACCATCGCTCACCAGGACATTCCCGGCCTGATGAAAGGCATGACCATGCCGTTCACTGTGAGCAAGGACAGTAGCTGGGTCTTTAAGGCCATTGCGCCCGGCGATCACATCCGCGCGACGCTGGTGCTTAGCGATCATGCCGAACTGCGGGACATCAGCTTCACCCAGCACAGCGACACCGAGACCGACGGCACCTCAGCGCTGCGCATTCCTCAACCCGGCGACAAAGTGCCCGACTTCACGCTGGTCAACCAGAGTGGCAAGACCATCCACTTCCATCAGTTTCGCGGCAAGCCGTTGTTGCTCACCTTCATCTACACGGGTTGTCCGTTTCCCGACTATTGCCTGCGCATGAGCAACAACTTCGGCCAGGTCATGCAGCAACTGCAGAAAGATCCGAAGGCGTTCAGCCAGGCGCAATTGCTCAGCATCAGCATCGATCCGGAGAACGACAAGCCCGCGGTCCTGCGCAGCTACGGCGAGCATTATGTAGGACGTGTCGATCCCGACTTCGCCCACTGGGAGTTCGCCAGCGGTTCGCCGCAGCAGGTGCGTCAGGCCGCCGACTTCTTTGGACTGGCCTATAACCAGAAGGACGGGCAGATCGTTCACGGACTGCGCACGGTGCTGATCGGCAAGGACGGAAAAGTCGTCAAGGTATATTCTGGAAACGATTGGAAGCCGGACGACGTAGCCGCCGACTTCATCGCCGCGACGGGCGGGTAGCGATAATCACTTAAGAGTTGTCATTACGAGCGTCCTGGGTTTGGACGCGAGGAATCTGCTGTTTGGTGAAACTGTCAAAAAGCCAGTGCGGGCCTCCAAGCGGCAGCTTTGAAGGGGCACGGCTTCAGCCGTGCCGTTACGGGTGCATTGAGAATTGGGCTTCAGCCCCTGAGGGAATTCGCACTTCGTCTCAAACACCGATGTTCCTCAGTGGCTAAAGCCATCCTAAGGACAGCAACTTGTGGCGCGGCTGAAGCCGCCCCCTTCAAAGCGCGAGGGTCCAATGAATAATGCAGCGGAAAGGCCGCTCTACCCGCGCTCGTCGGACTACAGCAATTTTGAAACAGTTACCAAGGAGCTGACATGGCGCAGACCTACGACCCAGTGGCCAAGCTGAACGAGTTGATCAAGGGCATCGATTTTGCCATGCTGACCACCATTCGCAGCGATGGCAGTTTGCATAGCTGCCCCATGGCGACCCAGGCCGTGGATGCCGATGGCGTAATTTGGTTTTTCACCGACAGCAATACGGAGAAGGTGGAAGCTGTACGCAGGGACCATCGCGTCAATCTCGCCTATTCCGATGCCAGCAGCCAACGCTATGTTTCCGTCGCCGGCCGCTGTGAGTTGTTGCGCGATCACGCCAAGGCCAAGCAGCTATGGAGTCCTCTCTACCGCGCGTGGTTTCCTCAAGGACTTGACGATCCCAATCTCATCCTGCTGAAGATACACGTGCAGGACGCGGAGTACTGGCATGCGCCGGAAGGCCGAATGGTGCAGCTACCTGGTTTCGCTAAGGCGGGTATTGATTAGCCCGGCGGAAAGACGTGGAAGCAGTGACCTGGAGTTTGATAGGGAAACTCCGGCTGACTAGGAACCGCTGAAAGAGAGAAATGCGCCCGGCAAACGCTTGCGCTGTGACGATGTGCGAACCCTACTTCTCATCACCGCCTCCGCACCCGAAATTCAAAGAGTACGGCGTCGTCGCGTCCTGAACTTCCAGCAGATCACCATGCCGTATCTGGCCGCCTTCGTACCGCCGCGGTGGACGGTGATCCACATCGATGAGGTGGTGAGGCCGGTAGATTTCGGGTTGCGCGTGGACCTGGTCGCCATTACTTTTCACACCCCGAGTGCGCCGCACGCCTATGCCATTGCGGATCAGTTCCGGCAACTGGGGACTCAGGTGGTCTTGGGTGGACCTCACGTAACTCTGATGCCCGATGAAGCGCAGGTGCACGCGGACGTGATCTTCGTGGGCGAGGCTGAATCCCATTGGCCACAATTCTTGCGCGAATTTGAAGCGGGGCGCCATCGCCAGAGATACTCTTCGACTGAACCCCCAACCCTGGAAGATATCCCGATGGCGCGGAAAGACCTGTTTCACCGGCGAGACCATAGTGCAGGAGTTCTGTTTGCCACCCGTGGCTGCCCGCACCATTGCGATTTCTGCACGCTTCCGGTCATGTATCAAAGTCGTGTGCGCAAGCGACCCGTGAAAGCGGTCGCAGAAGAGTATGGCTCTTTTCCTGGCAAGGTGATCATCCTGTGGGATGACAATATCGCGAGCGACATGCAATACGCTAAGAGCCTGTTCCGGGCTCTAGCTCCTCATGGTAAATGGTGGAGCAGCCAGGCAAGTATCCATGCTGCTCAAGACGACGAGTTCCTTGAGTTAGCCGCCAGAAGCGGCTGCAAGCAGCTCTTCATTGGGCTGGAGTCAATCTCGCAAGCCAGCCTGAACGAAATGCAAAAGCCATTCAACCGCGTGTCCGACTATGCCCGCGCAATTGAACGCATCCATTCCCATGGCATTGCGGTGCAGGCGGGCATCGTTTTCGGTTTCGATAACGACGAGCCGGCGATTTTCGCCAAAACGCTGGACTTCCTCGAGGCGACGGGAGTGCAGAACGCAACCTTCAACATCCTGACTCCCTTTCCAGGGACTAGGCTGTACCAACGTTTTGAGGCCGAGGGCCGGATTCTGACCCGCGACTGGACTAAATACAACAGCCGGGCCGACGTGGTCTTCCTGCCCCGACGGATGAGCCCGGAGGCACTTCTGGCGGGATACGAGTATGCGAACCACCGTTTCTACTCGTGGCGAAGCGTGTGCAAGCGTCTGTCACGCTCTCCGGTGGGACTACCTTGGACTTTGCCCTTGAACCTGGCGTACGGATTCGCTTCGTCCATGGCGCGATTCCAGACGTAATCTAGTGATAAGTAATTGGGCGCGGAACCTTTCCGCCTGGCCCGCATCCAAGCAAATCTGTATCGCTTCGTCTGTATTGCTTCCCGACCCAATGACTGAGATGCTCGAATTCGTGGTTCGTTATGGTTACGCCCTGCTCTTTGTATGGGTCTTGATCGAGCAGGCTGGACTGCCTATTCCGGCGACGCCGCTGTTGCTGGCCGCCGGAGCCCTGGCCGGGCAGGGCCGCATGCATATCGCGCTGGCTATGCTGGTTCCGGCATTGGCCTCACTGTGCAGCGATACCTTCTGGTACTTCTTTGGCAAGCGGCGTGGCGCGGTGGTGCTGAACCTGCTCTGCCGCATCACGCTTGAACCCGACTCCTGCGTCCGCAAGACGGAAACCACGTTCACCCGATACGGCGCGCGGACCCTACTCATCTGCAAGTTCATCCCTGGCCTTAACACCGTGGCGCCGGCGCTTTCTGGAATGGTGGGCGTGGATTTTCCCCGTTTCGTGCTCTTCGATTTCCTGGGAGCATTGCTGTGGACCGGGGCGTTTGCCGGACTTGGGTTTCTGTTCAGCAAGCAACTTGACCTGATTGCCGCCGATGCCTCGCGCTTTGGGAGCTCGCTAATCCTGCTGTTCGTCGCACTCGTGATTGCGTATATCTTCTACCGATGGAACGAGCGGCGGCGCTTCATTGAGCAGGTCAAAGGCGATCGCATCACTCCCGACGAGTTGAAGCACAAGCTGGAGTCGGGCGAGCCGCTGACCATCATTGATTTGCGGCATCCGCTTGATCGGCTCACCGATCCCAGGACCTTGCCTCATGCGCTGCAGATCTCGCCGGAAGAACTGGAAGCGCGGCAGGGCGAAATCGCTCGCGATGGCGAGATCGTGCTGTTTTGTACTTGACCCAACGAAGCGACCAGCGCCCGGGTGGCGCTGCAATTACGCAAGCACGGTATTCGCCCTGTGCGTCCGCTGCTGGGGGGATTCTATGAGTGGAAACGCCTTGGTTTCCCGCTGACCGGCGCGCCGGACGGCGACGAAGAACCTGTCCCCAAGGCAGATCCTTCGTGGGCGTAATAGGCTGCGGAAAAAGTCGGTTAGCAGATATCTTGAAGGGGCGCACCTTTAGGTGCGCCGTTCAACTTTTTACGTTTGTCATCACGAGCGGGCGAACCGGGGTCCCCAACGACCGCCGGTTTTGCGCTTGTTGGGGTGGAGTTCAGCCCGCGAGGGATCTGCTTTTCCGACTTTTTCAGCGGCCCGTGTAGTCGGTGAGGGATCTGCTGTTTTCATGCATGTCGTTCCAACCGCAAAGAAAAGCAGATTCCTCGCTTCGCTCGTAATGACAATTTCAGAAGCGAAGCGTCAATTCGAACCGCGCGACCAAGACTATACTGATAGTGAGCCGTCTAAACGATTAAGATGAACTCTAAGCCCCACGAAGACAATTCTGTCTTGCCTCCCTCATCCGATGCCGCGGCGTCATCCGTCGCCCCGCCTACCGGGCCGAAGCGGATGAAGCCGGCAATTTCGGGCTGGCTGCGCGACATGCTGGTTTCGCTGGCGGTCTCGGCCTTCTTCATCATCTTCCTTTACCAGCCGGTCAAAGTGGAAGGCACCAGCATGATGCCCACGCTTGACGATCAGGAACGCGTCTTCATCAACAAGTTTGTTTACAAGCTGGAGCCGATCGAACCTGGCGATGTGGTCGTCTTTCGCTATCCTCGCGATACCGCCAAAAGCTACATCAAGCGCGTGGTGGCCGTCGCCGGGGACCGCGTGAAGATCGAAGACGGCGTCGTGTTCGTGAACGGGCATCGCTTGCGCGAGTCGTACGTACCTGACGTTTATGAAGACGTGCGCTCGTATCCGGAGACCGTGGTGCCGGCGCATTGCTATTTCGTGCTGGGCGATCATCGCAATCTCTCCAACGACAGCCGCGACTTCGGTCCGGTGGACGCGGACTTTATCTACGGCAAAGCCGTCTTTGGATATTGGCCAATGGCCAAGCTGGGCAAACTGCGGTAGGGCGTGCGCTCGCAACCCACATTTTCAGTCCGGTGGACTTCGTCAATATGCCTCACGTCCGGTGCAGAAGAAATTCTCCGGCGCGCCCTCTTATGCTGCCGCGCATTCCCTGATAAAATCAATAAAATCCAAACCCCGGAGATGCAATGCAGGCAATCCTTGCGTTGGAAGATGGACGGATCTTCCACGGCAAAGGCTACGGCGCAAAAGGCGAATGCTACGGGGAAGTTGTTTTTAACACCTCCATCACCGGCTATCAGGAAATCTTTACCGATCCCTCCTACGCCGGGCAGATCGTAGTTCTCACCAACCCCGAAATCGGCAATTACGGCACCAACTCCGACGATAACGAAGCCACGCGTCCCTACATCGAGGGATTGGTCGTGCGCGAGTTCTCGCGCGTCAGCTCCAACTGGCGGTCGCAGGAGGTTGCGGAGGACTATCTCGAGGGCTACAAGATTCCGGTGCTGGGCGAAATCGACACCCGCGCCCTGGTGCGCCACCTGCGCACCCACGGCGTGATGCGCGGTGTCATCTCCACGCTGGAGGGCGACACCGACAAGCTAGTCGCCAAGGCTCGCTCCATTCCCAAGATGGATGGCACGGACCTGGCGAAAGAGGTCACCACTCGCCATGTTTACCAGTGGGACGAAGGCGTGCGCTCGCACGAGCCGACGGAAGTGGTTGGGGTGAAGAATGGGCCGCCGAGGCATCACGTCGTCGCCTACGATTACGGGATCAAGCACAACATCATGCGACGGCTGGTGGGCGAGTGCTGCCGCGTGACCGTGGTCCCGGCCACCACCAGCGCCGAGGATGTGCTGGCGCTCAAACCCGACGGCGTATTCCTGTCGAACGGCCCGGGCGATCCCGAACCGGTGACCTACGCGCAGGAGAGCATTCGCAGGATGATGGGGCGGGTGCCCATCTTCGGCATCTGCCTCGGACATCAGTTGATCGGCATCGCGCTGGGCGGAAAAACCTACAAGCTGCGCTTCGGCCATCATGGCGGCAATCATCCGGTGAAGCAGATGAAGACGGGCAAGGTCGAGATCACCGCGCATAATCACAACTTCGCGGTCGATCCCGATTCGCTGAAGCAAAGCGAAGTGGACCTGACCCACATCGACCTGAACGACAACACGCTGGAGGGCCTGCGCCATCGCTCGCTGCCGCTGTTCAGCGTGCAGTACCACCCCGAGGCCTCGCCCGGTCCCCACGACTCGCACTACCTGTTCAAGGATTTTGTGAAGATGATGGAGGAGTGGAAGAGGAGCAGAGAATGAAAGAATGGACACCATTTCGCATCAGCTATGAGTGGCAGCCGATTGAAATTGCTCCGGGACAACGGTTTATTTATCCTGCCCCATTGAGCGCGACGTTTATTGATAGCTACTCGAAGGCGGCTTTATATCGGTCGGCATTTAAGGACAAGAATGGCCTACTGACTGGTGCGTATATAGGTGAGACAGAGAACCTTGCGCAACGCGTCAGGGGGTATCCGCGGCCTGGTCCGACTCAACAAACGAATATCCGAATAAAGGAAGACTTCCTCAACCACATAAAATCGAGTGGAATTGTCGAGCTGCAAATATTGAGATTCGAGCCTTTTGGCATCAACAATGTCAATGTTCACCACGAGAGCCAATTAGGAAATCCTTACATACGGAAGATGATAGAGAATTTTTTGCTTGCCGATCATGACGCGGCGCTCTGCAAACTCAAGAATTGTTCGGCTAACCCGATTGAACGACGAAGGAGGGAATCCATGCGCGCTACCGCTGCTGGAGGCTCTTCCACACTCGGAGATTGTTCGGCAGCAATGGCGGCAGCCAAAGAGCTTGGAAAGGAAGGGAAGCTCTAGGGCAAGTTTTGGTGCTTTTTGAAGGGGCACGGCTTTAGCCGCGCCGTAGGGTGCAGTAGAAGAATCGGGCTTTAGCCCCTGAGGGAATTCGAATTTGAGACCGACTCGACAGCAAACAAGATCAGAGGAGACCTACTTCGTCACCTCGCAGACTTGGCAACGGCGGGCGCTCTTCAAGAGTCCTCGATGGGCTGACCTCTTTCTTGAGACTCTGCATTCCTATCGAGGCCGGGCCTACCTTCTCCATGAATATGTGCTGATGCCTGGACACTTCCACATTCTGATCACCCCATCCGTGACTTTGAAGCGCGCGGTCCAGTTCATCAAGGGCGGATTTTCTTACCGAGTGAAGAAGGAATTGCAATCATCGATGGAGATTTGGCAGACGGGATTCTCTGATCATCGGATTAGGAATGCCGAGGATTATCAAGTTCATGTCGATTACGTCTTGCGAAATCCTGTCGGCCGGAAACTGGTGGGAAGCGCGGCTGATTATCCATATTGCTCCGCCTTTCCCGGAAGCCTGAAAGACGAAGTCCCTCAGTGGCTAAAGCCACTGAATAGGGGCGCGGCTAACGGCGCACCTAAAGGTGCGCCCCTTCAAAATGCGAAGCCTTACGGCGCGGCTGAAGCCGCGCCCCTTCAAAAGCAGATCCCTCGCGGGCTGAAGCCCGCTCGTGATGACAATTCAAATACAGAAGTCGCGCCAAGAACATCTGTAGTCGTTAAGACATAATCCATGCCACGCCGCAACGACATCGCGAAAGTGCTCATCATCGGCTCGGGGCCGATCGTCATTGGCCAGTCGGCTGAGTTCGACTACTCCGGCGCGCAGGCCTGCAAGGCGCTCAAGTCCGAAGGCTACGAGGTGGTGCTGGCCAATTCCAATCCGGCCACCATCATGACCGATCCGGAGATGGCCGATCGCACCTACATCGAGCCCCTGACGCGCACCTATCTCGAAGAGATCATCCGGATTGAAGCTGAGATGCTGGCGGCCAGCGGCAAGCCTGGCATCTTTGCGCTGCTGCCGACGGTCGGTGGGCAGACCGCTCTGAACCTCGCGGTCGAGCTGGCCGACAGCGGTGTGCTGGAAAAATGTGGCGTGCAGCTCATCGGCGCGCAGCTTGGTGCCATCAAGAAGGCCGAAGACCGGCTGCTGTTCAAAGATGCGATGACCGCAATCGGTCTCGACGTGCCCAAGTCATCGCTGGTCAACAATCTGAAAGATGGAATCGACTTCAGCAGCAAAATCGGTTTCCCGGTCATTCTGCGGCCCTCATTCACGCTAGGCGGCACCGGCGGCGGCATCGCCTACAACCGCGAGGAGCTGCTGGAACTGCTGGCGCGCGGTCTCGATCTGTCACCGGTCCACGAGGTGCTGATCGAGGAGTCGGTGCTCGGCTGGAAGGAGTACGAGCTGGAGGTGATGCGCGATCTCGCCGACAACGTCATCATCATCTGCTCCATCGAAAACTTCGATCCCATGGGCACGCACACCGGCGACTCCATCACCGTCGCGCCGGCGCAAACGCTTACCGACCGCGAATACCAAGCCATGCGCGACGCGGCCATCGCCGTCATTCGCGAGATCGGCGTCGAAACCGGGGGATCGAACATTCAGTTTGCGGTCGATCCGCATAACGGGCGCATGGTCGTCATCGAGATGAACCCGCGCGTCTCGCGCTCGTCGGCGCTGGCATCGAAAGCCACCGGCTTTCCCATTGCGAAGATTGCCGCCAAGCTTGCCGTCGGTTACACCCTCGACGAGATCACCAACGACATCACGCGCAAAACGCCGGCATGCTTTGAGCCGACGCTCGACTATGTCGTGGTCAAGATCCCCAAGTGGCAGTTCGAGAAATTCCCCGGCGCCGACGAGTCGCTTGGCCCACAAATGAAGTCGGTGGGCGAGGTCATGGCCATCGGCCGCACCTTCAAGCAGGCGCTGTTGAAGGCGGTGCGCTCGCTGGAGACGGGGCGCAGGGCGACCGCGGAGGATATCGAACCACGCATTCTGACCAAGCGCCTGGTGACGCCGCACCCCGAGCGGCTGCAGTACATTCGTTACGCGCTTGCGCAAGGCATGAGCGTGCGCGAGATCGCGCAAATGACCAACATCGATCCCTGGTTCCTGCACCAGCTAAAAGAAATCTCCGACATGCAGGCCAATCTGGGCACGGAAGCCATCGATGCCGAGCGTTTGCGTGAGATCAAGCGCATGGGCTTCTCCGACGCCCGCTTGGGCGAGGCCTTGCAGTTGAAAAACGGTCGCGCCGCCAGCGAGAAAATCCATCAGCTGCGCCAGCAGCACAATGTCCGCCCAGTGTTCAAGCGGGTGGACACCTGCGCCGCCGAATTCGAGAGCTACACGCCGTACCTCTACTCGACCTACGAGGAAGAGGACGAAGCGGCGCCCACCGATCGCAAGAAAGTCATCATCCTGGGCAGCGGGCCCAACCGCATCGGGCAGGGAATTGAGTTCGACTACTGCTGCTGCCACGCCGCGTTTGCGCTGCGCGATGACGGTTTCGAGACGATCATGATCAACTGCAATCCCGAGACCGTCTCCACCGACTACGACACCAGCGATCGCCTGTATTTCGAGCCCCTGACCTACGAGGACGTGATGGCGGTGTATGAGCACGAGGCAGAGGGCGGCGCGTCGGTCGGCGTGATTGTGCAGTTCGGCGGACAGACCCCGCTCAATCTGGCGCTGCCGCTGAAGGCAGCGGGCGTGCCCATCATCGGCACGTCGCCCGAGAGCATCGATCTGGCCGAAGATCGGCGGCGCTTTGGCAAGCTGTTGGAGGAGCTGTCGATTCCGCAACCGCGTGGCGCAACCGCTGCCAGCGTGGAGGAAGCCGTTGCCAACGCCAATCGCATCGGCTATCCGGTGCTGGTGCGGCCCTCGTACGTGCTGGGTGGGCGCGCCATGGTCCTGGCTTACGATGACGAGTCGCTCATCGGCTACATGAAAGAAGCGGTTGAGTATTCGCAGGAGCGGCCGGTGCTGATCGACCACTTCCTGGAGTCGGCGACCGAGATTGACGTGGATGCGCTCTCCGATGGCGACGACGTTGTGATCGGCGGCATCATGCAGCACATCGAGGAAGCCGGGATTCACTCCGGCGATTCATCGTGCGTGCTGCCGGCGGTCGATATCTCCGAGGCACTGCTGAACACGATTCGCGATTACACCTTCCGCCTGGCGCGTGCCCTGAAAGTTGTCGGCCTGATGAACGTGCAGTATGCCATCCAGCGCGACAAGGTGTTTGTGATCGAGGTGAACCCGCGCGCGTCGCGCACCGTGCCTTACGTTTCCAAGGCGACGGGCATCCCGCTCGCCAAGATCGCCGCGCGCCTCATGACTGGCCGCAAGTTGCGCGAGTTTTTGCCCGAGAACATCGAGCGCGGCGCCGATCTCGACACCGGCAACTTTTATTTTGTGAAGTCGCCCGTCTTTCCCTGGGGCAAATTTCCGGGCGTGGACACCGTGCTGGGGCCGGAGATGAAGTCCACCGGCGAAGTCATGGGCGTGGCCGACAACTTCGGCGAGGCCTTCGCCAAAGCGCAAATCGCCGCCGGACAACTGCTGCCGATCAGCGGCACGGTGTTCATCAGCGCCAACGACCGCGACAAGCCCTTCATGGCCGACCTGGCGCGGCGTTTTGTCGAACTGGGCTTCAGCCTGGTTGCCACTCATGGGACGGCGCGCGTGCTGGAAGATGCGGGCTTGCGCGTCGAGCGCGTGTACAAGGTGAAGGAAGGCCGGCCCAACGTGGTCGATCTGATCAAGGGCGAGCGCATTCAGTTGATCATCAACACGCCGCATGGGGTCGAGCCGTGGTTCGACGAGAAGGCGATTCGCCGCGCCGCCGTGACCGCTCGGATTCCGACCATCACCACGCTGTCGGCTGCACGAGCCGCTTGCGAGGGAATCGCCGCCCTGCAACGCGGCGAAGCCAAGGTGTACGCGCTACAACATCTGCACGCGGAGCGGGTGGCGGCAGGGAAGTGAGGAAGCAACTAGAGCAACTAGCAGCTAGTAACGAGCGCGGGATGCAGGGAAGTGAGAAAGGTAAGATGTACCCAGAGTTGTCATCACGAGCGGGCTTTAGCCCGCGAGGGATCTGCTTTTCCGTCGATGAAAGAAAAAGCAGATGCCTCGCTGCGCTCGTCATGACAGATCAAATTTGTGCTGGTCGCCGACTTTTGTATAAGGGGAAGCCATGAGCCGTGAATGGCGCTTCTGGGTCTACATCATGTCCAGCAAATCACGGCGGATCTACACGGGCATGACGAGCGACATTCGGCGGCGAGTAACCGAGCATAAGGCAGGAGAGGTCGAAGGCTTCACGCAGCGATACAAAATTAATCGCCTAGTGTACTTCGAGAGATTTCATTATGTCGGAAATGCAATTGAACGCGAAAAAGAGATCAAGGGGTTGGACCGAGCCAAACGGGTTGCCCTCATCGAGAGCATGAACCCGACTTGGGATGACTTGTCTGAGGAGTGGGGAAAACCGCTGAAGCCGCTCACCGTAGTGCTTACGTGATTACTTAGTGAGCAGAAATCTATATTCCGCCTATTCCTTTGAAATTGTCATTACGAGCGCAGCGAGGGATCTGCTTTTCGTGACGGTGAAAAAAACAGCTACCTTGCTGCGCTCGTCATGACAACTCAAGGGGGCGCCGCCAAATTATAATCTGATCTGAGGGCATCTCATGCTGCTCCACGGAATCTTTCCTCCCATTACCACGCCGTTTTATCCTGACGGCAAAATCTATTCCCGCAAGCTGGAACAGAATGTCGAGCACTACTCGCGTACACCTGCGGTGGGCATCGTCGTGCTGGGCTCAACCGGCGAGGCCATCCTGCTCAGCGACGAAGAGCGCCGCGAAGTGTTGAAGTGCGCCCGCGAATCGGCTGCTAACGAAAAAATATTGATCGCCGGCACCGGAATCGAGTCGGCCATCGAAACCCTGCGGCTGACCGAGTACGCCGCTGAGCTCGGCTACGATATCGCGATGGTGCGCACCCCGCATTACTACAAGGGCCAGATGGCGAACCCGCAGAACATGCTGGCGTTTTATCGCTTTGTGGCCGACCGCTCGCCGCTGCCGGTTGTCATCTATAACTTCCCACAGGCCACTGGATACGACATTCCTGCTGAAGTAGTGGTTGAACTTGCCGAGCACCCCAATCTGATCGGTATCAAGGAGTCGTCGGGTTCGATCGAGAAGGTGCAGAAGATGGCCGAAGGCACTCGCCACATCAAACGCAGCGCGACCGTAACGGAGACCTTCGCTGCAGTGACCGGGCGAATGCTGACTGCAGCCAACGCTGCTTTAGCCAGAGCCGAGGGAGGAGCCCTGGTGACTGTGGGCGCGCTGGCCGGAACCGGTGCACAGAAACCATCGTCGGCCGCGGTCACGGTCGTCGGCGGGCTGAAGACTCGGCACAAGGAAGTCGGCTTCCAGGTGCTGGTCGGCGCCGCCCAGAAGTTGCATCCTTCGCTTGAGGCTGGCGCCGTGGGCGCGATCCTGGCATTCGCCGATTGCGCTCCGACTGCGTGCTACGAAATTTACGCGGCGTGGAAAGAGGGCGACGCGGCCCTGGCTCGCGAGAAGCAGGAACGCATTGCCAAAGCTGCCGAGCGCATTGTGGGCGGCCTAAGCATCCCCGGCGTGAAGTACGCCATGGATTACAACGGCTGCTTTGGCGGCGTCCCGCGTCTGCCGCTGCTGCCGCTCACGGCGGACAAAAAGGCCGAAGTGGAGCAGTTGCTGGAGAATATCAGGAACTGAGAAGCAGTAGTCAGTAGCCAGTTGTCAGTGTCGCAGGACAAGCCCTTCGACGCGACGATTCAGCAGTTTCCGCTTTTGGGAATGGTCTGCAGAATATCGCTGGAAAGTGCTAGTCGGCTCGGCTCCAATGTGCTAGCTTGAAGTCGGCACCGAAACAAGGGAGACGTACCCTTCTTTCGGTGCCTTTTGTTTTGCCGCTGAGAAACTCGATGTGTGCACCGGCGGCTGGAACAAAACAGGCTGGCCCAGTGCCCGCGCCTGACGCACGATATTTGAAAACTGAAATATTAGGGGCAAGCGCGCCGGGGAGCCCGTCCGCGCAGAGGGCTGCTGCACGGCGGGCACAGCAAGGTCCCGTTCGGTACTCGAGACGGAGGAGGTCACCAGGGCCTTGCTGATTTTCATCGACCGGCAAAGGAAGAGCCTTGGCTAAATTTACGCCGCGCGCTTCTTGCGATTCTTGTGGTTGCCTCTCGACACACTTCCGCCGTTACCGCTGGTTCCGCGGGGCTGCGTCTTCTGTGCTCCGCGTTGCTGCCGCGACTGTTCGTTGTGGTGCATGTCGAGCGGGTGCGTGCCTGGGTCTTCGCCTTCAGTCTCGCCACCCCTGGGATCGGTGATGAACAGCAGGTCCGACAGATCGCTGGCGTGCTCTTCTTCGTCGCTGAGAATTTCCTCGATCATGACCCGCGTGGTGGGATCGTGGTCGGCAAAGTGGCGAATCATCTGCTGGTAAACTTCGATCACGATGCGCTCGGCAATCAGGTCTTCCTTGATCATGTTGGACAGCGACTTGCCTTCGGCGTACTGCGAAGCCGAACGTTGCACCAGCGAAGCCGGGTTGAAATCCGGTTTGCCGCCGAGTTGCTGGATCCGTTCCGCAATTTTGTCGGCATGTTCGCGCTCCGCGTCAGCGTGTTCCTTGAACTCGTCGCGCACCGCCATGGCGTGGACGCCGGTGGCCATGAAGTAGTGGTGCATGTAGCGCAGCACGCAAACGATCTCCGTAGCCAGCGCTTCATTCAGAATGGAGATGGTTTGCTCCACGTCACCTTCGTAGGTGTCGGTTATCGCGCCGTCTTCGATTTTCTGCGCTGCGCGCTTGCGTATCTCTTCCACATCGGTCACAAAACTTGGCATAAAGGCTGACCTCACAGGGGAACTCCCGCCGGAAGGGCGGGGCAGGTGGTTGGATTCCCAAGGGTAGTCGGGCAGATGTCTGATTCCGCAACTTTGTTTGCGACACGCGCCGGAGCCAGTATTTGCGGGCCTAAGTACAGAGGCGCAAGGCGAAGGGCATCATGGCGTGGCGGCCGGTTCCAGGGAAACCGTGACGGCGTGGCAAATGGATCGGCTGCGCAGTCCCTTCGTCGCCCGTGCGAATTCGCTGAACATTTCCGAACGTATCGCATATATTGACTGCAATGCCTACTCTCGCCCTTTCGGACCTGATTGGCGCACCGGTCATCGACAACACTGGAGCGAGAGCCGGCAAAGTTCGCGAAGTCACCCTGCTGCCGCAGGAGAATTCCAGTCAAATCGCCGGCTTCGTGGTGAAGACCCGTCAGGGCGAGCGTCTGCTGCCCACCAAGTCGCTCAGCCTGATCAATGGCGGCCTGCGCATCGCCACCCCCGCGTCGGAGTGGAGTCCTTTCGCCGGCGGTGAAGGCATGCTCCTTCTGGAGCGCGACCTGCTCGATCAACAGATCATCGACGTCCACGGGCGCAAGGTGGTGCGGGTCAATGACATTGACATCCACGAGGAGTCTGGCCACGAGCACATTGTGCTCAAGGTGGGCGCGGTGGACGTGGGTGCGCGCGGTGCGGTGCGCCGGCTGTTGAAAGGCGTCGTGCCAGCGGCGGTGCTGAACTTGCTGCTCGCCAAGATTCCGCCGCGCATGATCCCGTGGGAATTTGTTGACCTCATCGAAACGGATCCCGCCCGCCGCGTCAAGCTGAAGATTTCCCTCGACCGCCTCGCCAAGCTGCACCCGGCCGACATCGCCGACATTGTGGAAGACCTGGCGCCGGCGGAGCGCGAAGCCATCTTCGAAACCCTCGACGAAGAGGTCGCCGCCGAGACCCTGGAGGAGATCGATCCCAAGATGCAGGTTTCGATTCTCAGCTCGCTCGACTCCGACCGCGCCGCCGACATCGTGGAGGAAATGGATCCCGATGCCGCCGCCGACCTGCTGGGCGACATGCATCCCGATGACTCGCAAGAAATCCTGACCGAGATGCAGCCGGAGGAGCGCGCCGAAGTCGCCGAGTTGATGAATTTCGAGGAAGACACCGCGGCCGGGCGCATGACCACTGACTACATGGCGCTGGGACCAAATGCCAAAGTGGAAGACGCCATCGAGATGCTGCGCAACTTTGAGGGCGGCGTGGAGAGCATCAGCACCATCTACCTTGTCGGTGACAAGGACAAACTGCTGGGCGCCGTTCCCCTGGCCAAGATTGTGCTCGCGCCTCCCGGCACCCCGCTGATGATGTTGAGCACGGGACACCTCACGACCGTGCATCCCGGCGCTGACGAGAAGACCGTCGCCGAACTCTTCGACAAGTACAACCTGCTCACCCTGCCAGTGCTGGATGACAACGGTGTGCTGACCGGCGTCATCACCGCTGACGACGTTATCAACATGCTGCGCGCCAAGCTGTGACGGCGAGGGAAAGGTATAATTTGCCCATGAGCGACACGGTGATACACGTCTCGGGAGCGGAAGCTGAAAGCAATTTTGGCTCTGTGCTGGCGCGGGTGCGTGCTGGCGCCGAAGTTATCATCGATAGCGAAAGCGGTGGGGCGCCCGTAGCGGTGGTGCGGCCGGCGGTTCCTCTGCGACGGTCGATCTCCGAATGTATTGCATTGGCCAAGAAGCACGAGGAAGAGACGGGAGAATCGCCGGTCCTCGATTCCGAGTTCGCTGAGGATCTCGAAGAGATCATCCGTAACCGCAAACCGTGGAATCCGCCGTCGTGGGACTGATCCTCGATTCCAGCTTCATTATCGCCGGCGAACGGCGTGGCCGCACTGCGCTGCAGATTCTCCAAGATATCAGGGCGACACAGGGCGAGATCGATGTGGGAATTTCGGTGGTCACCATCGCCGAACTGACGCATGGAGCGTATCGCTCGAAGACGGACAACGACCGCTTGCGGCGGTTAAGCTTTATCGAAGAATTGTGCCGTGACGTCCCGATCCATCCTATAACGCTGGAGATAGGCAAAGATATCGGGCGGATAGAGGGGCAGCGGGCGGCACAAGGGATATCCCTCTCCTTCGAAGACTTGGCTATCGGAGTGACCGCCCTGCACCTTGGATTCGATGTCGCCACGCTCACTATCCGGCACTTTCAGAAAATCCCCGGGCTGAAGATCGTCTCTCCTCTCTCGTAATTGGCGCATTTGTGGCTGTCCGTTTATTCTGGGAGGTCTTTATCATCTCACCGCAACTCCCAGTGCCATGTCCGAAGCGCGACGGCTGAAAGTCTGGAGAATCCGCCTGCTGATGTTCCTGGCCGTCATCGGTCCTGGGTTCATCACCGCCAACGTGGACAATGACGCCGGCGGTATCTATACCTACTCCGCCGCCGGAGCGCAGTTCGGCTACCTTCTGCTCTGGGTCATGGTCCCCATGACGGTCGCGCTGGTTGTGGTGCAGGAGATGTCGGCGCGCATGGGCGCGGCCACCGGCAAAGGGCTGAGCGATCTCATCCGCGAGGAATATGGCCTGCGGATTACGTTTTTCATGATGCTGGGGCTGGTCATCACCAACTTCGGCAACGTGGTCGCGGAATTCGCCGGAATCGCCAGCAGCCTGGAGCTGTTCCACATCTCGCGCTACGTGAGTGTGCCGGTTGCCGCACTAGTGGTGTGGTTGCTGGTGGTCAAGGGCACCTACAAGAGCGTGGAAAAAGTCTTCCTGGCGGCTTCGTTTTTCTACTTCGCCTACATCATTGCCGGGGTGCTGGCTGGGCCGAGTTGGCGGGAGGCATTCAAGGCCACCTTCAAACCACCGCTCGCTGGGGCTTTTCACCAGTCCACTTACATTTACATGGTCATCGCCGTAGTGGGGACCACGATCGCTCCGTGGATGCAGTTTTACTTGCAGTCGTCGATCGTAGAGAAGGGAATCACGCCGCGCGAATATCGCGCCTCGCGCTGGGACGTGATCCTGGGATGCATCTTCACCGATCTGGTCGCCTGGTTCATTGTGGTGGCCTGTGCGGCGACGCTCTATGCGCATGGCGTGCGGCAGATCCGCGATGCGGCCGATGCCGCGCAGGCGCTGCGCCCACTGGTAGGCGAGTACGCTTACATTCTGTTTGCCGCGGGGCTGTTCAATGCTTCGCTTTTCGCCGCCTCGATCTTGCCGATTTCGACCGCCTACACGGTGTGCGAAGGCCTGGGTTTTGAATCAGGTGTAGGGCACAAATTCAGCGAGGCCAAGGTTTTCTACTGGCTGTACACGCTGCTGCTCCTAACCGGTGGCGGAGTGATTCTGCTGCCCAACATCCCGCTGGTGAAGATCAGCATTTTGTCGCAGGTGGTGAACGGCGTCGTGCTGCCGTTCGTGCTCATCTTCATGTTGCTGCTGGTGAACAAGAGCGAGCTAATGGGCAAGCACGTCAACGGCACGTGGTTCAACCTGATTGCGTGGGCCACAACCATCATCATGATTGGGCTGACGATCGCCTGGTTCATCACCGGCCAAGCCGGAAGCTAGAGCAGCTTGCCTGCGGCGAGCTGTTGCACTAGGGTGCGGTCGGCATCGAGGAAATCGAGCGCCGGCAAGTCGCGCCGATGGACCCAGCGGATCTCGCGGAAGATGCGGTTCTGCAGCTCGCCTTCGTAATGTTCGACCTTAAAGAAATGCAGCTCCACGGCGTTGCCGTTCAGGTAGGTGTGCTGTAATTGCGCAACTTTGCGGCCGATCTCCGCGTGGACGCCCAGCTCTTCCTCGAGCTCGCGCGCTAAGGCCTCGGGAGGCTCTTCGCCGGCCTCGATCTTGCCGCCGGGAAATTCCCATTTCAGCGGCAGCGCCTGATATTCCGTCCGCTGGCAGCAAAGGATTTCCTCTCCGCGCACGAACAAGGCGGCAACCACCTGCTTGATCAAGGCGCGAACCTCGCTGCGAATTTCAGTTGCCTGACGATCACGAAATCCTCTCCAGATAGCGGCCGACCAGCTCGGCGCAGTGTTCGACCAGCCTGCGGTCCTCATCGCGAAAGGCGGCCGGTGTGTGGCTGTCAATGTCGAGTTCGCCCACGACTTTGCCCTTGACCATTACGGGCACGACAATCTCGGAGCGAGTTTCGATGGAGCACGCCAGGTAACGCGGATCGGCGCGAACGTCGTCCACCACCAAGGTTTGTCCCGACGAGGCCGCCGCTCCACAGATGCCCTGATTGAGCGAGATGCGCTTGTGCGGCGTGTCCGCGCCGACGTAGGGACCCAGCACCAGGACGGGATCTTCGCCCGGTCGCGCCTTCTCGATCATGTAGAAGCCGACCCAATCGAAGTGGCGCAGCCGTTCCTGCAGCCGCCCCACGAAGACGCTCATCAGGTCTTCGACGCTGCCGGCGGCGTCGGCCAACACAGTGAGTTCCTCGGCGAGGCGCTGATAGTTCGTCTCCATCGTTCTCCATTCATATCACACGCCGTGGAGCTGGCGAATCCCGCTGGGCCGTGGAAATAGCTCCGGATGCAGGGCCCAAGCCAAGGCGTGCAGTCCGCCTAGCAGGCTCGTCGCTGGGGTGTTCAGCAATTCATCGCTGATGCAGAACACGTTCCCTTGGCGGACCGCTGGCAGGTCTTCCCAGCCGCGCTGCTCTACAATCTTCTCCAGCGGGACGCGATCTCCCGCTCCGCACCAGGCAGCCACAATGACATCCGGCTGCGCCGATACGACCTCCTCCGGTGTAATCGTCTTGCCCGGCGCGGCCATGAACTCACCTCCTGCGGCTTCCACCAGTTCGGCTACCCACGGCTGCGACGCGATGATCGGTTTGCCCCATTCCTCGCAAAAGACCTTAGGCTTGACTGCAGAAGCGGTGCGCTCGCGGACCGCCTCGATTTGATTTTGCATAGCAGCGATCACAGCTTGACCACTTTCCCATGCGCCCATCACGCCTGCAATCGCCGCCATGTCGGTGTAGATGTCGGCGAGCCTGCGCGGCGCCAGCCCGAGAAACCGCACGCCCGCTTTTAGGATGGCGGCCACGGCTTCAAGCTGGTAGGGGACTGACGCCAGCACGAGGTCGGGACGGGCCGCCAGAATCTGTTCCGTCTGCGCGGTCCAGGAATCGGAGACAATCAGGCGCGAGCCTTCGGCAACTTCGGGGCACACGTCGGCGCAGTACTTGGTGCAAGCGACCAGGCGACCGAGCAGGCCCAGATCGCGCAGCGTGACCGTGGCGCTGGGCTGCAGAGAGACCACTCGCTGCGGAGTATGATTGGTGTTCAAGGCTGTTCGATTATACGGAGGGCAGCCCCATGACCGGCAACGCCGGGCGCGGTAAGCTACTGGTGACGGATTCTGCGCCCATGTATTCTCCCCAGCTTCTCGATCATTTCGAGCGACCGCGCAACTCCGGAGAGTTGCCCGACGCCGATGCTCACGTACGCGTCGAGAATCCGGCTTGCGGCGACATTCTGGAGCTTGCGATCAAGATGGACGCGGGACGGATTGGCGAGATCCGCTTTCGCGCCAAAGGCTGCGTGCCCGCGATGGCTTGTGCTTCAGCGATGACGGAGTTGGCAAAGGGCAGGTCCCGGCAAGAGGCGAGTGCAATCGGAAAAACAGGCATCGTGGATGCAGTTGGCGGCGTGCCACCCGCATCGGGTCATGCCGCGCAATTGGCGATTGATGCTCTCCGAGCGGCGCTGCGGAAGCTAAGGTAAACATCCCCGGTTGTCATCCTGAGCGGAGCACGAGTCCGCTGTGGCAGACCCGTGCGAAGTCGAAGGACCCCTATAGCTGCGACGAGCTTTGGGGCCGCTCTATACCGTTTCCGTTTCCAGCTCTTCTTCCAACAGTTGCTTGTTGTACAGCTCGGTGTAGTAGCCGTTGCGTTCGATCAGCTCCTCGTGGGTGCCGTACTCCACGATCTGGCCGTCGTGCAGCACGGCGATACGGTCGGCGTTGCGCACCGTGGAGACCCGGTGCGAGATGAAGATGGTGGTCCGCCCCTGCATGATCTCGCGCAGATGGTTGAGGATGCGATCTTCGGTCTGGGTGTCCACGCTGGCGAGCGCATCGTCGAGCACCAGGATGCGCGGGCTGCGGATCAACGCTCGCGCAATGGCCGTGCGTTGTTTCTGTCCGCCGGAAAGCGTGAGGCCGCGCTCTCCGACCAGAGTGTTGTAGCCATCGGGGAAACCCTCGATCTCATCGGCGATGTTGGCGGCTTCGGCGGCCCGGCGAATCTCGGCATCGGTGGCGTGTTCGGCCCCGAAGGCGATGTTCTCGCGAATGGTGTCGCTGAACAGGAACGTCTCCTGCGGAACAAAGCCGATGTTCTTGCGCAACACCGCGAGCGGGAACTCGCGAATGGGCCGCCCGTCGATCAGCACCGTGCCTTCAGGCGCATCGTAGATGCGCGGAATCAGCGACACCAGCGTGGACTTGCCCGACCCGGTAGGGCCGACAATCGCCAGGCTGGTGCCTTCGGGCACTCGGAGGTTGATCTTTTTCAGCACCGCTTCGTCGCCGTGTACTTGACCCATGCCGCGCTCGGCGGCGATCAGCGTGTGACCGTAGTGAAAGCTCAGGTTGCGGAACTCGATTTTGCCGCCAACCTCGGTGGGAGCGCCGATTGCGGGCACACCGGCGTCGGTGACCTCGGGCTGTTCGGCGAGCAGGTTCTGGATGCGGCCCATGGATGTGGTGCCGCGCTGAAAAATGTTAATGACCCAGCCCAGAGAAATGATGGGCCAAGTTAGCTGCACCATGTAAGTGTTGAAGGCCACGAAGCTGCCGACCGAAATGCGATGCAGCAGGACTTCGCGGCCGCCGATCCACAGCACGATCACGATGGCGACGCCGAGCAGGGTTTCCAGCGTCGGCCACAGCATGCCCATCAGGCGCACCAGCTTCAAACTGCGCGCGATGTATTCGGTGTTCTCGCGCTCGAAGCTCTCGATCTCCGCCTGCTCCTGTACATAAGCGCGAATCAGCCGCGCTCCGGAAAAGTTCTCCTGCGCCTTGGCCGAGATGTTGGAGAACATCGCCTGGATGCGCTCGAACCGCTCGTGAATCTTGCGGCCGAAGTACTGCACCACGATGCTGACCACGGGCAGTGGCAGGAAGGCGAACAGGGTAAGGCGCGGGCTGATGCTCAGCATGAACACCAGCGCGCCCGCGGTGAACACCACGGTGTTGGCGCTGTACATGATGCCGGGCCCGGCCAGCATGCGCACCGCGTTCAGATCGTTGGTTGCCCGCGCCATGATGTCGCCGGTGCGGGTGCGCTGATAAAAACTGTAAGACAGCCGCTCCAGATGGGTGAACAGGTCGTTGCGCAGGTCGAATTCAATTTCGCGCGAGACCCCGATCAGGATCCAGCGAGTGAGGAATTGGAAGATCGCTTTGGTGCCGGCGACCGCTAGCAGCAGCGCCGAGTAGGTGAGCAGTTTGTGGCGTGTGACTCCCAGGTTTAGATCGTCAATGGCGCGGCGGATGACCAGTGGGAAGAGAATCCAGACCCCGTTGTTGCACAGCACGCACAGCGCGCCGATCCAGAAAGTTAGCCGGTACTTGCGCAGGTAAGGGAACAGCGGGCTGAGATTCTTGAACATTGGTGGACAGAAGTTAGATGTTGGCGGATGGAGTTTCGCTCTATTGAGTTGTCATCAAGAACGGCCTTGCCCGCGAGGGATCTGCTGTTCCTCAGCCTTGGTTCCAGCTATAACCAAAAGCAGATTCCTCGCTTCGCTCGTAATGACAATTTTCGAAGGCGGGCCGTCACTGACTACGTCGGCACCCGCAACAGAAAGTAACCTCCGGCAAGAGCAAAGATGAAGTCGGGCGCCCAGGCGGCCAGCATGGCGGGCAGTTGATTGGCATTGCCCATGGCCTCGAACAATCCGGCGGTGACCCAATACACCACCGCGATGGCGATCGCAATCACGACACTGCCCAGCGCTCCGCCCTTGTGGCCGGACGCGGCGAAGGGGACCGCCAGCACCGCCATCACCAGAGTGATCAGCGGAAACGCCAGCTTCTTTTGCAACTGCACCTTCAGCCGCACGGTGGTAAAACCACTCTGCTCCAGGTCTTTGATGTAGTGCTGCAGCTCTTGATAATTCATTTCCGCCGACTGCTTGACTTCTTTCTTGAAGTAGCTGGGGTCCTCGTGCAGTTCACTGAAAGTGTCCACCTCGAAGGTCCGATAGTCCTGGATGGAAGTGCCCGACAGAGTTCGGACCCAACCCTGCGCGAAGATCCACTTGTTCAGCCCCTCGTCCCAATGGGCGTGGGCGGCATAGATGCGGCGGGTGAGCTGGAAGGTATTGGGGTCAAACTCGAAGATGGAGACCCCGCCGAGCTGGTTGGTGTCGGGATCGAAGACCTGGTAGTAAAAAATGTCGTTGTTCTGCCCGAAAATCCACTTGCGGTCAGCCTGCAGGTAGGTTTGCGGCGGTTTGCCCTTGATCTGGTTGCGTAGAATTTCCTGTTCCCTGTTTGTGCGCGGGATGTAGAGCTGGTCAAAGACAAACATGGCCGCGGCAAAGATAGCGCACACCACAATCACCGGCAGCGCGGCGCGATAGATGCTGATCCCGGTGGCCTTCATGGCCGTCAGCTCGCTGGATTTCTCCAGCAACCCGAAGGTGATGAGCACGGCCAGCAGCACCGCCACCGGCGCCATCAGGTAGAGCAGGGACGGGCTCAGGTTCAGCAGGTACTCCATCAGCATGATCACCGGCACTTTGTTGCGGACGATGTCGGTCAACAGTTCGAAGAAGGTGAATACCAGCGCCAAAATCAAGAACGTTGCCAGCACCATGCCCAGATACAAGGCGAAGTCGCGCAGGATCATGTCGTCCAGAATGAGCGGGAACCTGGCGCTGAAGCGTTTGCGGTGAGGCGAAGAATCTCGCCGGGCACGCGCGCTGGTGGGAAGCGGTCCCCGGCGCGTCCAAAATTCTTGCAGCTTCTCCCACATCCCTTTCCACTGCGGGCTCAAGTTGCCGATCTCAATCGGCATCCGGTCCACGCGCCATAACAGCACCAGTCCGCACAGGAAGAAGAAGAGGTTGGCCATCCAGACGCCTGCCCACGGAGGCATCTTCCCCTGCCGTGCCATGGAGACGCCAGTCAGCGAGAAGAAGTAATACACGAATACCAGCAAGATCGTAAGCACGAAGCCGGTGCTCTTGCCGCCTTTGCGGGCCGAGAGTCCCAGCGGGATGCCGACCATCGCCAGCACCAGGCAGGCGGCCGGAAGCGCAAATCGGCGATGGAATTCAATCTCGTAGTAGCGCGCTTTACTCAGGTCGTAATTCCAGGTCCCGGGATCGGTAGTTTCCAGCGGCGCGGCGGCGCGGCGTTCGCGGGCGGCGTCGCGCAACAGCTCGTGCAATCCCAATTCGGCGACCGGCAGCAAGTCGTGCGCATGCTCCGCGTTGCTGGGCATTTGGATCGGGATCTCGGTGCTGTCAAAGGTGGTGATCGAGTACTGGTCCTTGGCCTTCGCTATGCTCTCCTGCTGGGTGCCGTCCTCCAGATGCAAGCGCAACTTGTCGGGCGAGTCGCTCAACAGCGCGCCGCGCTTGGCCAGAGTGACTTTGGGAGAGGACGGGTCACTGACATCGGCCAGGAAGATGCCCTGCCACAACGACCGGCCGCGGAAGGGAATCGCGTCCTGCACATAAAGGACAACGTTCTTGAACTCTTCGTAGAAGACGTGGGGCTGAATTTCAAAGGAGGCTTGCGACGATTTCAGCTTGTCCTGCAAACGATTCAGCGCCACCGCCGATTTGGGCGCCACGTAGATGTTGTTGACCATGCCCAGCATCCAGGCGCCAACGGCGAAAATCGCGATGGCGCGCACAAACATTCCCACGCCCATGCCGCTGGCGCGAATGGCGGTAACTTCGCTGTCGGCCGCCAGCCGGCTGAGGCCGACGAGGATGCCCACCAGCACGCCCATGGGCAGGGTCAGAGTGAAGGTAGCCGGCAGCGTGTAAAGAAAAATCTCCGCGACGCTGGGCAAGGGAGCGCTGTTGCGGACAATCAGCTCCAGCAGCCGCCCCAGGTCCCGCATGAAAATAATGAAGGTGAACAGCGCGACGCCCAGCAAGGCGTGCGAGCCCACTTCCTTCAGAATGTAGCGGGTCAGAATGCGCACGGAACTCTAGTTTAGCGGAAGGGGGGCGAAGGGAACAGTCAGGCTGATGTTCAGGCTTTTCCCTGCGGGAAATCTCGTCACGCTTTACCCATACCCACCCGGCCTCCGCCCTGATATACTTGGTCGGCTATAAATCGAGATGACAACTCAAAATCGCCGGCCGACATCTATACGGCAGTCAATAATTCTCCTCAATGAGTCATAACCGTTCGCCGAAGATCCGGTTGGTGCTGCTCTGGCACATGCACCAGCCTTTCTACAAAGACATGGTCACCGGCGAGTATCGCCTTCCCTGGGTCCGGCTGCACGCGCTCAAGGACTACTACGGGATGGTGAAGCTGCTGGACGAGTTTCCCCAGGTCCATCAGAACTTCAATCTCGTTCCTTCGCTAGTGGCCCAGATTCAGGATTACGTCTCGGGCCAGGCGCACGACCCATTTTTCGATCTGGTGTCCAAGCCTGCGGCCGAGCTGACTCCCGCAGAGCGGCACTTTGCTTTGCAATATCTGTTCCAGGCCAACCCGGTGAACATGATTGGACGCTATCCCCGCTATCGCGAGTTGTGGGAGCGCTGTCGCGCAACCTGCGATCGCCCCGAAGGGGCGGAGGCCTACTTTGGAACGCGCGATTACGCCGATCTCCAGGTACTCTCGCAGCTCGCCTGGTTCGACGAGTTCTTCCTGGAGGGGCCGGACATCGCCGCGCTGGTTCAAAAGGGCGAGGACTTCAGCCGCGACGATCAACAACTGGTGATTGCCAAAGAGCGCGAACTTCTCGCCCAGGTGCTGCCCGCTTACGCCGACGCCGCGCAGCGCGGATCCATTGAGCTTTCTGCTACTCCCTACTATCACCCTATCCTGCCGCTGCTCTGCGATAGCAACGTGGGCGCGCAGTCCTCGCCCGGACTGAGTCTGCCCACGCGGCGTTTCCGCCGTCCGGAAGACGCCAGTCTCCAGATCGAGCGCGCCCTGGATTCTCATCAGGCGCTGTTCGGGGTCCGCCCCAAGGGACTCTGGCCCTCGGAGGGAAGTGTCTCGGAGGAGGTCGTGATGCTGGCGGCGCGGCAGGGAATCGAATGGATGGCAACCGATGAAGGCGTGCTGGGACGGTCGCTCGATTTCAATTTCGCGCGCGAAGGTAATGGCCATCTTTCCGCCGACGCCGCCGAACGCCTGTACGGCATTTATCGCTACCAGAAGAACGACACACAAATGCACATGGTGTTCCGCAACCATCGCCTCTCCGATCTCATCGGGTTTGTGTACTCGGGGATGCCCGCGCAAGAGGCTGCCAATCACCTCATCGAGAACATCAAGAGCTCGGCGCGCCCGGTCATCGAACGCGGGAAAGACCCCGTGGTTTCGATCATCCTCGACGGCGAAAACGCGTGGGAGTATTACCCGAAATCGGGCCGCGAATTCCTGCGCCGCTTCTACGACTTCTTGCAGCAGGACTCGGAAATCGAAGCGGTTACCATCAGCGAGGCCATCGCGCGCAACCAGCCCGATGACTTCAAGCCCTTACAGCAGCTGGTTCCGGGTTCGTGGATCAATGCCAACTTCAACATCTGGATTGGCTCTCCCGAAGAGAACCAAGCCTGGGACTTGCTCTCCGAAGCCCGCGACTATTACGATCGCCATTCGCAAAAAGTGTCGGCCAAGCAGCGCAAACTGGCGTGGGAAGAGTTGCTGATCGCCGAGGGCAGCGACTGGAACTGGTGGTACGGGCCGGAACATCACTCGGCCAACGATCGCGACTTCGACGAACTCTATCGCCGGCATCTCTCCAACGTGTACCACGCCCTCGAAGGAGTTCCGCCGGAAGAGCTGAACACCCCGATCATCAGCGGAGTTGTGCGTCCCAGCTATATTCCGCAGACGGCTTATGTGCGTGCCCACGTGGACGGATTGGTTAGCGGATACTTCGAGTGGATGGGCGCGGCCAGCTACACCTCGGACCAGCGCACCGGCGCCATGCATGGCAGGCAGTTTCTGCTGGACGCCGTTTTCGCCGGACTGGACGCGGATTCCGTGTCGGGCCGTTTGGACTTCCAGCATAGCGTGCCCGAAGGCGCCTATCGCCTGATGGTGAATCTGGAAGTTCGCCGCGACGAGCATGACCGCAAGTCGCCGATGAATTCGTACCGGCTGGCCGTGGATGCGCACGGACAGACGCTGCAAAAGTGGGTGCTGAGTAACGGACAAGAGCGCCGTAAGCTGGCGAGCTTTTCGTCTGACGACGGCAAATCAACCAGCAACGGCGTCGAGGTGGCGCTGGGCGAGATTTTCGAATTCCGCATTCCCTCCGCTGTGCTGGGCGCGCAGCAGGGCAGCCGCATCCGTTTGCGTTTCGCCATCTGGCGCGATCACCTGCCGGTGGACTCGTTGCCGCTGGAAGGCTGGATTGATCTGTTTGCGGTCCCGGAGGAAGAACTGGAGAACAACCTCTACAGCTTTGCGCCGCACGAATAGCCCTAGGGCGAAATTATTCCTGTGCCTGAACGACCGGATTCTGCTTTGAAGGGGCGCACCTTTAGGTGCGCCGTTCAACCCTTTATTTTTGTCATCCCGAACCGACGTACGCGACCTACCGATAATCGGTGGGGTCTAAACATTTGTCATAGGTGCCACGGTCTATCGTGATCCAATCGGTACTATTGATTCCGCGCATGTTTTGCCGTGTAGGACTAGTGCTTAGTTGCGTAGATTAGCGTAAGATGAATGGGGATGCACATTGCGGATCTCACGTTTCGTCCACTCGAAGGGCGTGGCGGTTTTGTTGTATGCGGCTATGAATCGGTCGATCGCCTCTCGCACCTGCTGGGGCGAGGTGAAACTTGCCCCTCGCAAAGCGCGACGACTCAGGATGCTGAACCAGACGGTCATGCTTCGGTTTGTGGGTATTGAGATTGTCCACCACCAGGTGCAGTTCCCGGCCCGGATAGAGTGCGACCACCTCGTTCATGAAGGCAAGAAAATCGCGGCGTCGACGCCAAGGAAAAGCGCACGCAAGTTTTATCCAACGGTTTTGCTGTCTAGATATTGCTCGAACTTCATCAGCGACTTCTGATAAGTCTTGATCTTGGCTGAAAATAAGTCCGATGTCGTAAACGCCCTGATTTGCCAAACGGATAATGTCCAGAGCGATTCGAACCTCTATTCCCTTTTCAGACCCACGCAGGAATGTATGAATTGAGCCGTCCGGCAAGGTAACGCGTTCATTTCGATATCGAAGCGACCGACTAAACACGATAATTCCTGCTTTTCCCATTACTGCGAGTTTGCCTACCCAGAACTTATTCCAACGTGGGTCATCGCTCTGGTCAGGAACACCTGTATAAAATCTGACGTGGGTGAGATTCCACCCACGTGCTTGACGAATGGATTCAGAAAGTCTCTGCACATCATAGTTGGGGTAGTGGTAACCGAAGGCTTCTCTTGCCGCCCTGTAGAGGTTTTGGCCGTCGATAAACGCGACCACGCGCTTTATAGCGGGTTCGGTGGGCACTTGTCGGGGTGACCGCAAAAAATAACCCCGTCCGAGGCCTTTCGGCATGTCGGCCGGGGAGCAAGTTCACAACCAGCGTAGAACCAAGCGCAGAGCTTGTCAAGAAGATTCCGGGCCAAGGATTTATCAGGTTGGGAATAGCTCTAGGTTTGTGAACCGTCCTGCCGCTTGGTTCCCGCCGGCCAATAAACAGGCCATCCGCGCTCCCGCGCAATCTGCTCCAGATCTTCGTTGGGATTGACGCAGACGGGATACTTTGCCATCTCCAGCATAGCCTGGTCGTGCACCGAGTTGCCCAAGGCCACGTCGATGGGTTGGCCAATGTGTTTGCGAATTGCCGTGACTTTCAGTTCGTCGGTCGGAACTCGAACCAGGCGATCGCTGGCGCATCCGCGCTCCACCTGAACGCTTGCTGCCAGCACGCGCCGGCGGGCAATGCCGAACTGCATGACGGCATATTCGATCAACCAATTGTTGGTTGAGGAAACCGCCCAGAGAGTGCATCCTTGCGCCGCCAGCCGGCGCGTCAACTCCTGCATCTCCGGAAACACCCGCAGGGTGACCACCTCGGTGAAGAACTCTCTGGCCGCACGCCGTAACAGCCGGCAAGAGACGCCGTGATTCATGGTGACCATTTCACCGCACATTCGTTCTTCGCTGACGCTGCCGGCTTGGTACTGCTTGTAGCGCGCCAGCGCCCACTGCGCGACCTCGCGGCTGACGATGCCCCGCTCGATCTCCCAATAGAAGAAGTCGGCCCCGGCGTCGCCGCTCCAAAACGTTCCGTCGCAATCGAAGACCGCGATGGCCGGCCGCAGCGCCAGCACTGACTCAATAAACTGCAGTGCAGCGCTGGGGCAGTCGGTTCCGCTCAAAACTGCTTCTCCGACGAGATCATGTCCGAGCGCGACAGGCGTTCATAATCTTCGGGCGTGTCAATGTTGGTGATGGCGCGCGCGTCGTCCACCGGCAGGTACTGGATGTGCTGTTGCTGCTGGTGCTCCAGATCGCGGGCAGTCGTGTCCAGCGGAGCGCGCAGGAAGGCTTCGATCAGCTCCCGGCCGATCAGGATGGGATGTCCGTGCAGCCGCTCCGCCCCGCGTTGCACTTCGGGTACGACGGCCCATACCTCTGGATCCGCGCTCAGAAATGCGTCGTGCAGTTTTTGCAGCGTAGCGGGCAACACCGGAGGGCGATCGGTCAGCGCCAGGAAAGCGGCATCGCGCCCGTGATTCAGCACTTCCCGTACGCCCAGCCGCAGCGAACTGAACTGCCCCCGCTCAGGAGTGGGATTCACCACCAGAAACGCTCCGTGCGCGTAGGTGACCGGCCCAATGGACGCTGCGTTCTTGCCGGCCACTACGATGACCAGATCGGTCATGGGCTGAAGCAGATCGATGGTAGCTCCGAGAAAGGTGTTGGCCGCCGGCGTTCCTTCGGCCACGGGTGGCCACGGCAGAAGTGCCTTGTCACGGCCCATGCGCGTGGAAAAACCGGCCGCCAGGACCACTCCGCAGATACTGGGAGACATCGCCATGCCACGAAGATACCAAAGCGCAGTTGCGGAAACCAGCCAATACCGGGGCGATGCCGTTATACTTCTGCAACGGCGCGATTGCTTTTGCATCGAACCTGCATGGCCACCCGGACACAATCTCTGAGCGAACAAGACCTGCGGGACCTGGGCTTCGGCTCGGTGGTCTCGCGGGAAAGTCACCAGCGCCTTCTCAACCGCGATGGCAGCTTTAACGTCGAACGCCGCGGCTTGCACTTCTGGTCGTCCTTCAGCCTGTATCACGCGCTGCTGACCATGCCCTGGTGGCAGTTTCTGCTTCTCGGCGTGGGCGGGTATGCGCTGGCGAACACCATCTTTGCGTTGGCTTATGTTGCCTGCGGTCCGGCCGCCTTGGCCAGCACCACGCCCGGTATCGAGCAGAATGCGTTCTTGCGCGCGTTCTTCTTCAGCGTGGAGACGCTCTCCACCATCGGCTACGGAAATATCGTGCCCACTGGCGTGGCCGCCAATGTGATCGTGACGATGGAGGCATTGGCCGGACTGGCCGGGTTCGCCATCGTGACCGGGCTTCTATTCGCGCGGCTTTCACGGCCCACGGCGAAGGTGCTGTTCAGCAGCCACGCCGTTGTTGCGCCCTATCGCGACATCACGGCGTTCGAGTTTCGCGTGGCCAATGCGCGTTCCAGCGAATTGATCCAGGTCTCGGCTATCGTGCTGCTCAGCCGCTTCGAGGAGGTTAACGGCGTGCATACCCGCCAGTACTACACGCTGTCACTGGAGCGAGAGAAGGTCGTATTTCTCCCCTTGACCTGGACGGTGGTGCACCCGATCGACGAAACCAGCCCGCTGCATGGCGAGACGCAGGAGTCGATGCGCACATCGCAATCGGAATTTCTGGTGCTGCTCAGTGCTTTCGACGAGATTTTCTCAACCACCGTCCAGACACGCACCTCTTACACGTCCGACGATGTCATCTGTGGCGCGCGCTTCGCCAACGCTTTCATGCTGGACGCCGCGCAGAAGTTTACCGACGGTGCGGGCAAGAACAAGAAGGTTGCGGTGGACATGCGCCTGTTCGACATAGTGGAACCGGTCGATCGTGCATTGAATCGTTGATGATTTCCGGTCGAGGGAATTTCCGGTTACCAGTCGTCTTTGAAATTGTCATTACGAGCGCAGCGAGGAATCTGCTTTTGGTTATGGCTGGAACAAAGATTGGGAACAGCACATCCCTCACGGCCAACCTTACCCCACAAACGCAAAAACGGCACTCGCTGGGACCCCCGGTTCGGCTGTTCGTGATGACAACTCAGGAGTCGAGAACGAGCAATTCACTCGGCACGCGTTTGTGCCACTGTGTCGCCTGCTCATAGGCGTGAGCGAGCCGCAGCACGGTCGCATCGGCTCTGGGCTTGCCCGAGATTTGCAATCCCGCGGGCAGTCCTTCCCGCGTGAATCCGCAGGGAACCGAGATGCTGGGCCAATAGAGCACGCTGAAGGGCGAAGTGTTGCGCAGCAAGTATTTCGTCTCGAAGGGCCGCAGCTCACTAATTCCCAGCGATTGAAGCTCCGAAATTCGCGGCGCTGCCACCGGAACCGTGGGCGTGACCACGACGTCCACTTGCTGGAATAACTCTTCGGCTCGGTTCCGCTCCTCGGCCAGGCTTCGCCAGTCGCGAATGTAATCGCTCGCGCTGATGCCGGCGCACTTCAGAATTCGAGGCAGAGTCTGTGGCTGGTAAAGTTCCGGAGTCTTGCTCACCATCGCTTCGTGATACTCGTAAATCTCGGCGTCGAAAATGCTGCGATGCCCACCGGCTTCGAGCTCCACATCGGCAACCTGCGCCACCAGTGTCTTGACGACTGCGATGGCCACTTCCACGCAGGCGGCCACTTCGGGCTGGACGTCGAAGAAGAAATTCTTGCGAGCAATTCCAACTCGCAGCCCAGCCACGCTGTCGTCGAGCGCGGCCCAATCGTCTGGCGCAGAAGGGCCTGCATCGGCTACCAGTGCCCCGAGCAGAAGCGCCGCGTCGAGCACCGTGCGGGTCATCGGTCCCGGCGTGTCGAACGATGTGGAGAGCGGTACCACTCCTTGGCAACTGAGCAAACCCGCGCTGGGGCGATGCCCGACGATTCCGCAGAGCGCTGCGGGACAGCGAATCGAGCCCGCAGTGTCGGTTCCGATCGCTGCGACACAAAGCCCCGCCGCAACCGCTGCCGCAGAACCGGACGACGATCCTCCCGTGATGCGTTGCAGGTCCCAAGGATTGTTCACCGGCCCAAACGCACTCACGATGCCGCTGCCGCCAAACGCAA
This sequence comes from uncultured Acidobacteriaceae bacterium, assembly GCA_963737435.1. GTDB lineage: Bacteria > Acidobacteriota > Terriglobia > Terriglobales > Acidobacteriaceae > Bog-257. Next base: position 262,772 of record CAVTSI010000008.1, read on the forward strand.
ACTCGTGCAGGTTCAGCTTGCCAACCAGCACGGCGCCCGCCTGCTTCAACTGGCGGACCACTACAGCGTCTTGCGCGGGAACCCGATCGCGATACTGATTGCTGGCGGCCGTGGTGCGCACGCCCGCCGTATCGAGCAGATCTTTCAGGCCAATCGGAATGCCGTGCAGCGGCCCTCGCCAGTGCCCCGCCATGATTTCTGTTTCAGCCTGCCGGGCCTGCTCCAGCGCAAGCTCCGCCGTCACGGTGATGAAGGCATTCAGGGCGGGATTCAGCCGCTCGATGCGCGCCAGACACGCCCGCGTCAGCTCCAGCGGAGAAAGTTGCCGGGTGCGAATTTGTTCGGCGGCTTCGGCGAGGGTGAACATGGAATTTGGGAGTCTTAACAGGCGGCAGACTGGCCTGAATTGCCCAACGTCACCACATAAATCTGAGGTCGGTTAAAAATCTGGGGCATGTCCTTGCGGTCGGCGAGAAAGTTCTCAGGCACATCGACCGTCATCATCAACTCGAAAAAATCCTGCCAGGATTCTGGTTTGCGTGACTGGATGATATCCCCAGTGGCCGTGCGGGCAATGACATAGTTGGCAAAATCAAGGCTTAGGAGGAATCTTGGCAATCTCCGCGTCAAAGGCGGCGAGGGAGTCCTTTATCGAGAGACCTTTGTTATGGCATCGGTAGAAGAAGTTCATGGCATCAATGTTGGCGCTCTTTGCCAATTCGACCTTTTCACCAAAGGCCTCTATGTCAAAGGGGTCGGGTGCCTCTTCCTCCCACTTCTCGAAGATGTTGAACAAAAAGTGTCCCGGTGGAATTTTGCTCATAGAGTTCCTCCTGCCCTCTCTTGGGCATCTCGCCTAGGATTGTACACTCCGATTCGCCAGTGGCTCCTTGTATGCCAATATCAAATGAGGCGTGTCAAGGCGCAAACAGCCACTTCCGCATAAACGGACAGTCGTGCAAATTCAGGCGAAGTTGGTGGGCTTGTTAAAGTACATACTTCCCACACAAATTAATTGCTGTCATTGACTTCGCCTACTCAAACTCCTTCAATTCTTCCGGCTTGTGCTTCAATTGCCATCGCCAGAACGCATAGAACGGCGCGCCGAGAAAGACGATGGCAATGCCGATCAGCGTCTCCTTGGGGCGCGTGACCACCGAGTTGAGCGCCCAGGCCCCGGCCACCAGCACGTAGAGCGCCGGCAAATAGGGATAGCCGGTGCAGCGATACGGACGCGGCAGGTCGGGATGGGTGCGCCGCAACACGAACAATCCCGCCACCGCCGCCGTGTACGACAGCACCATCATGAACATCACGTAGGTGTAGAGCTGATCGAAGTTGCCGCTGAGGGCCAGCACCGCCGCCCACGCGCTCAGCGAAATCAAGCTGAAGGCCGGCGTGCGATAGCGCGGATGCACCCGTCCCATGGCATGAAAGAAGGCGCCGTCGCGCGCCATGGCAAATGAAACCCGCGCGCTACTGAGGATGGCGCACGACATCGCTCCGAAGCAGGACAGCGCGATCACCGCGCTGAGCCAGCGCGCGGCACTGCCTCCTAAGAGCGTGGCCGCAGCAGCGTGGGCGACGGTCTCTTCCTTGGCCACGGCGGTGATCGGCAGCGCATAGAGATAAACCGCATTCACCGCCAGGTAGATGACGCCGACCACGAGCACGCCCATCACCATGGCGCGCGGCAGCACGCGTTGCGGATTCTTGATTTCGCCCGCCACCCAGGTGATGTAAACCCAGCCATCGAACGCCCAGAAGACGCCGATCAGCGCGACGCCAAATCCGGAGATCATGGCGCCCAGCGACATTGGTTGGCTCGCTGGAATACTGACGGCGTAGTTCGACCAGTGACCGTGGCCAATCGCAAGGCCGAGCACAATGAAGAGCCCGATGGCCGCGAACTTCGCCCAGGTCGCCACGTTGATCAGCGCCGAGCCACGCTTCAGTCCGAGCACGTTGATCGCGGTCAACAGAATAATGGAGCAGATGGAAATAACGTGCCCGCGCGTCAGCGTCCATCCAAGAATCGTTGCGACGGGAACATGAGCCGCCGCCACGGGCAGCACCGCTCCGAAGTATTCGGCAAAGCCGACGGCGAGCGCGGCAATGGTGCCGCTCTGGCCGACGGTGAAGATCATCCATCCGTAGAGAAAAGCCGGGAACTCGCCGTAGGCCTCGCGCAAATAAACGTATTGCCCGCCCGCCTCGGGAAACATCGCCCCCATTTCGGCGAAGGCGAAGCACGCCAGCAGCGAGATCAGCCCACCCGCCAGCCACACTCCCAGGAAGAACAACGGCGTGCGCACGGCGGAGGCAATCGGTCCGGCGGTGAGGAAGATGCCGGAGCCGATGATGCCGCCAGCCAGCAGCATCACGGAATCGGTCAGCGAGAGGCCGCGCACCAGCGACGGCCCATGATGATGCTGGGCCGCGACTGCGGACTGCGCTGTGCTGGGCTGCGCCATGGATCAGCCGATGCCGAGGTCCTCGGGCATTTCCAGCGGCGTGCCGCACACCCGGCAGATCACCGCCGAGCAGTCGCCGCAGGTGAGCGGATCGGCCACCTCGCGCGCGCAGTTGGGACAATACAGGTCCGGGGAATGCGCCGAGCCGTTCGTGGGTTCGGGAGTTTGAGCCATATGTTCCGGAGACTGTAGCAGATGGGTCAGCGGAAAAACAATTCGGCGGGTTGGTAGCGGCTCAGTTTCCGGATACCGACAGGGCGACTCTTCACTCCCGGACTTATCTCAAGCCAAGCTCGCCATCGTACTGTTGGATGACCCCATAGCACTCGCAGGCAGCGTCTTCAAGTTTTTTGCGGTTCACGATCTTCACTGCACCACGGGTGTACTCGATGAGCTTCTTCCTCTGCAAAACACCAGCCGCCACGCTCACGGTAGGCCTGTCTGTCCCTAGCATGGTTGCGAGAAAATCATGAGTGATGGGCAGCGACCCTGAATCCACTCTATCCTGAGTCATTAGCAACCACCGCGCCAGGCGCTGCTCAATACCGTGCAGCCGATTACACGCGGCTGTTTGTGCAACCTGCATACCCCGAACGGCAGCATAGCGGCTCAACATCAATTGCAGGTGGGGAGCGGATTCCAAAGTGTTTTGCAAAGCTCCGATCTCGACCCGAAACCCATCCCCCGTGATTTGCACCACCGCTTGAAACGGACTGCTGCTCAGGCCAACCGCCGCCAGGGTTCCTGTAAAGCCTTCTTTTCCAACTATGCCAGCTTCGGCCGTTTTTCCATCTTTCATTACCACTACAAGAGAAATCAACCCGCGATTCGGGAAGTAGGCAAATTCCAGCTTCCCACCCGCTTCGTGAAGGACTCGATGGTTTGGCAAGCTGACGTATTCGAGATGAGGACGAAGTGCGCTGTAGTCGCTATCGGCGATGGATAAAAGGATTATGTTGCTGACGGGTTTCCCAGCGGTATTAGTCCGCTCGCCGGACCGCGCGACTTGGAGGTTTTTGCGTGCCACAAACCAGAACCGAAAACCATCCCACCTGGGAGAGTGAACTAGTCGTGGCATGCGAAGCAGGAACCCTGCTCATTCGCTCCACCCGAAAAATTATACAGCGCCCTCCCCAACGCTTCGGTAGGGTGCCCTACGTTGGCTTACCGCCTGACGCACGAAACGTGACGCCACGTTTCAGCGATTCCGCCACTTCAAAGAAGGTCCCGAAATGGGCTGAACCAACAAGAATTTGCGTATGTAGGGTGCCCAACCGACCATCAGAATTGCCATGTGATATTAGTGCGACGGGGGAAGTAATGGGTCCCCGTGGTTATCGCCGGGCCGGGTCAGCATAACCACGGGACTCCCATTCTGTTTCAGCGCCTCCAACCGGTCTAATGTCGAAGTGCCAGCGCTACCTTTTCGGAGGTAGGAAATGAGCGCCAGGGGCATTCCAACCCGCAGCCAGGGCCGTCCAGCCGAACGGGTTGATTCGCTTCGGTCTGCAAGACTGGCCACCGGCGAAATTGCAAAGCCTTCCCGGCTTCAAACCCCCAAGCCGCAACCAACCAACGGCGATACGGTTTTCGATCCCGAGGCCTTTCTGGCGAGAGCTGGGTTGGGCAGGAAGATTCTCAACCTGAAAAAGAATGACACGGCGTACGCGCAAGGCGACCCTACCGACGCGATTTTTTACGTGCAGACGGGCCGGCTGAGAATAACTGTTACCTCCGCAAATGGAAAAGAAGCGACCCTTGCCTTGGTGGGCGCCGGGGAATTCGCGGGGGAAGATTGCATGGTCTCAGCTCATCCTGTTCGACTAGCCACGGCTACCGCGATGACCGAGTGTGCATTGCTCCGAATTAGCAAGCCGGAAATGGTCCGCGCACTTCATCAAGAACCCGCATTCTCGAATGTGTTCGTCTCCTTTCTGCTTACCCGCAACGCTCGCATCCAAGCGGACCTGGTCGATCAGCTTTTCAATTCCAGCGAAAAACGGCTGGCGAGGATTCTGTTATTGCTCGCGCAGTTCGGCAAGGAAAGCAAACCCGAGACGGTGGTTCCTAAGATCAGCCAGGAAATCCTGGCGGAGATGATTGGCACCACCCGGTCCCGCGTGAGTTTTTTTATGAATCGCTTTAGGAAACTGGGGTTCATCGAATACAACGGCGAGATTCGGGTTCACAACTCCCTCCTCAACATCTTTCTGAATGAATAAGGGCGCTAAGGTTCTTGTGTGGACCTCCATGTGAGGACCCCTCCTTTAGAAGTCGGATTCCCTGTCCTTCGCGCGTGTTCTGGCGCGAAAGGTGGGAGCGACGCACAACGACCCAGTTTTTGTCCTGATCAAACAAGGTCATGGCAGTTCACAATTTCTTGTTCCCACCCTTTCGCAAAGAAGCGAAAGGATGGGGCACCCAGCATCGGGCCTCCAAGTCTCCCTTCCGCTTCCAAAGGCAATCCGGTGCGATATGCTTTTGGGGGGTCGGCCTGAGAGATGAGCGAAAACGGCGAAAGCCCGAGCGGTCGTTGGTGGAGGACCCCACTTTTATCTCTCACCGCCAGACTGCAAGAGCGTGAAGACCAGGTGTTCCTGGTGCTGGCGCTAGTAATAGGAGCATTGACCGGATTGGCGGTCGTCGCTTTCATCTTGCTGACGGAACGAGAGGGGATGCGGTTGTATCCCGTGGGCGGCGCCCGGTGGCGACGCTTTCTGCTCCCGGTCGGAGGCTCGCTAGGCATCGGCTATCTGCTGTACCGCTATTTTCCCAACGCACGAGGCAGCGGCGTGCCCCAAACCAAGGCGGCCCTATTCGCCCGCGGTGGCCGCATCACCCTGCGCACCGTGATCGGAAAGTTCTTTTGCACATCGGCAACCCTGGCCAGCGGAATCCCGCTGGGGCGCGAGGGGCCTTCTGTGCAAGTGGGCGCAGGCATTGCGTCCGTGTTGGGACGGCGCTTGGGACTGCGCCCCGAAAAAGTTAAAGCGCTTCTGCCGGTGGGGGCGGCAGCCGCCATTGCGGCCGCGTTTAATACGCCTCTGGCGGCGGTACTGTTTGCGCTGGAGGAGATCATGGGCGACCTCCACGCATCGGTGTTGGGCTCGGTTGTGTTGGCCTCCGCTACCTCATGGCTGGTACTCCGCCTTGTGCTCGGCAACCATCCTCTGTTCAAAGTGCCGCAATATCAACTGGTGCATCCGCTGGAATTTGCCATCTACGCGTTGCTGGGCGTGGCGGGCGGCCTGATTTCCGTGGCTTTCACCAAACTCCTGCTGGGCATGCGGGAGCGCTTCCTGTGCTTCCCCCAAAACACGGTCTGGTTCCAACCCGTGGCGGGCGGCCTGTTAGTCGGCTTGATGGGATGGTTTGTGCCGCAGGTCTTGGGCGTGGGCTATGGGTACGTCGGCGATGTTTTGAATGGAGGGATGGCACTCAACCTGATGGTTCTGTTGGTGGTCCTGAAGCTTTTCGCCGTGACCACAAGTTATGCATCGGGCAATGCGGGAGGTATTTTCGGCCCCGCGCTGTTCATCGGCGCCATGTTGGGCGGTGCGGTAGGTACCGTGGCGCATCATTTGTTGCCCGCCTACACCGCGACGCCAGGCGCCTACGCGCTGGTCGGGATGGGCGCGGTCTTCGCGGGTATCGTGCGCGCTCCCATGACTTCCGTGGTGATGATCTTCGAGATGACGCAGGACTATGCGGTCATCGTCCCGCTGATGATTGCGAATCTGGTGAGCCTTTTCATCTCCTCACGATTGCAACGCCAGCCCATCTACGATGCCCTGGCGGTACAAGATGGCATTCACCTCCCGACGGCGGAAATGCGCCACCGCCACGGTCAGCGCCAGGTAACTCGAATCATGCACCCTGCAACCGAGTTGCTGCCCAGCGAGATCACGATCCAGGAAGCCCGGGAACGGGCCCGTGCAAGCGAGTTCCGAGGTTGGCTGGTGACTGATCCAAGAGGTGTGGTCGGCGTTATCAACCTCGCAACCCTCGAGCGGGAGATGTCCGAAGGTCCTGCTAAACATCTGAGCGAGCTTGTGGACGGGCTCCTTTTCCCGCATGTCCATCCCGACCAAGGCCTGGATTTGGCGCTTGAGCGCATGGGCGCAAATCATATCGAAGTCCTTCCGGTAGTATGCCGTGCTGATATCCACAAGCTGGAAGGCATCGTGACCCTGCGCGATGTCTTGGATTCCTACGGTGTCAGCACCCCTGATCGCGGGTAGGAAGGCCCTGATCAGGTCTGGCTCTTTGAAGGGGACGGCCTTCAGACGAGGATTGCTTGCGATATGGGGATGTCTCGGAGGGAATCGATCGAATCCCCAAGATCCCGCATTGCTAAGGCCGAACACGGGTGCAGTGTGTCGCGGCAGCTACCGCCCCGGGTGTTCATCTAATCGTAGCCGCATAACTCCTGCCTCCGGACACGGCCGATACGGCACTAGGGATTTATCGGCAACAGCCTGCAATAAGGCGCACAATCACAATTGCGAGAATGCCCTGCCAAACTCTTAGGACTCCACTTGAATACGCATTAGGTAAAACTAGCGCTGATCAGAAGTTGCGTCTTATACTTTGTTCAGAGACGAATTTGAGTTCGGTCGTTCAGGTCACCGCTGACAATGGCCCATACCGGCAGGCATTATGACCTTCGACTTCACTACAACGACCACCGGATTACATGAGTTTCCTGGCGTTCGGTGGCGAGCCGCTTCCATGAACTTAGTGTTTGTCTGCGCTGTAATTGGAGGTTCATGGGGCTCTTCTCAGACGAGTGGAACGCCGAATGGTGTTACAGCAATCGAGGACACAAGCACTCAGAGCTACTACGCGAATGCGCATCCGTACCTAGAACAACCATCGCAACAACTCGTCAAACTGATTCCGGAACTGAAGCATCTTCAGCCTGCACCAGATCGGCAAGCGTTGCCCGTTATCCTGCACAAAACAGGTCTACAAGTGGACGATTTCTTCAGCAACATTGTCGATCTCATTGCTCACGAGAAAATCACACAGGCAAGATTGGATAGCAAAGATGTCGTCACTGCGAGTCAGGATACTCGCGACAACTATTTGCTCGTTCTTCGCAGCGATGAAGCCGGGCGACGCCTCGATGAATACCGCATGGACTCAAAAGGACGCCATCTGGAGCAAGGGGGTCTGGATGAGGGATACATTATCACCTCTGGCTTTGCGATGAGCTGTACGTATCTCTCAACTGTCATGCAAACGCACACGGCATTCCGTTATGTGGGGGACGAACGGGTTGACAAACATGACACCTATGTCGTGGCGTTCGCCCAGCGGCCCTATGAAACCAACTCCACGGGGGATACAGGGGATACAAGAGTACAACATGGTAGAAGCGTTCATATATTCGTACAGGGAATTGCGTGGGTGGACAAGAACAGTTTCCAGATCGTTCGGCTGCGCACCGATCTTCTCGCGCCCCGTCCCGAGATTGGACTTGATCGGCAGACAACAGTTGTGACTTTCAGCGAAGTGCCGCTTCGGGATATCGGGGCCCCTTTGTGGCTACCGAGTGCTGTTAAGGTATTCACCAGAGTGTATGGCCACAACTTCGAGAATGAGCACCACTATACGAACTATCAGCGCTATCGTGCGTCCGCCAAGGTCGTCATCCCGCACTAACCCGGCCACATTTCCGTTTCCTGAGCTGCCCTTACTTCATCGCTTCGCACGTGGACATGCGATTCAAAACGAGCAGATGGGATAACTGTTGTGAACGGGCCATTACACCACTGACCCGGGATTTCATCTGCGAATCTCTGCTGATGCTGGGCGGTGGAGTAGACGTCACCATTCCTGAGCCTTAAGAGATTGTTCCCGAGGGGCAAGCTACTCGGAAACTGACCACGGCCGATGGGTCGCCGAACCTCGCTGTTGCGGCGCCGCGTGTTTCACAAGCGTACATTAATATTCGAGGACCTCATGATCGACAAGAAAACCATCGCCGCGGACGAGCGTTTGCGCCAGGAGTTCAACCAGTGGGCCGAGCAGGGCCGCGGTGAGGAGATGGAGAACCATCACATCAGCATCACCCAGCAAACGCTGGCGCGGATGGAACTGAAGCCGGGCGACCGCGTGCTTGACCTGGGCTGCGGCGCGGGATGGGCCAGCCGCCTGATCGCCGACGCCGTAGCCCACGGCGACAAGCCCGGACAGGTGATCGGGCTCGACGTGTCGGACGAAATGATTCGGCGCGCGCGTGCCGGCTCCACCGCCTATGACAACCTGATGTTCGTCATCGGCTCCGCCCAGCAAATTCCCTGGGAGGAGAATTTCTTCGACAAGGTGCTGTCGGTCGAGAGTTTTTATTACTACGCCGACCAGGACCGCGCCCTCGCCGAGCTCTTTCGCGTGCTGGCGCCGCACGGCGAGCTGTTTATCCTGATCAATCTTTACCAGGACAATCCCTATTCGCTGCGCTGGGTCGAGGAGCTGAAAGTCCCGGTGCAGGCGCGCTCGGAGCAGGATTACATCCAGTTGCTGAAGGCGCACACCTTTGAAGATGTGCGAGCGGCACGCATCCCCGACTTAACTCCGACGCCGGAGGAGTACAGCGGCAAGTGGTTCAAGAATGCCGAGGAGTTGCGCGAGTTCAAGCGCATTGGCGCGCTGCTGTTGATGGCGCGCAAACCCGGCTTCCATTCGCCGCCACCGGGGTATGAGGTGTATTGAGAGTCTGAGGCGCCCTCACTTACACGACGCTACGCCGTTTTCGATGGCGGTGCCCTCCTCGTAATCGTTCCACGTCTCGATCAGGAGGAAGGGAAGCGGGCGCTGTTCGTTGTAATAGCGGCGGAACATTCGCAGGGTGTCGTCGAAGGTCTTGCCGCAGCGCGGGCTCATCTTGCGATTCTGGCTCCAACTGGCCTTGGCGTCGTTGAAGCCCGGCCACGCCGCTCCCACCGCAATCTTGTTGGGATAGTTGGCGATCATGGTGCGGTAGAAGTTGTCGAGATATTGCTGCCCCCAATTGCTGCCGTCAGAGTTCCAGCCCTGCGTGCCCGGCGAAATCCAGGCATAGAAACCGTCGAACGCGTTGGCGACTTGCGGGCGGATGTCTTTGATGATCAGCAGCGGCGGCTCTTCCCAAGAGTTGACCGCCTGGCGCACGCGGTTCCAATCGGTATGCCCGGCCTTGGGAAAGATGAAGATCATGGGACGGCCATCGTAGCGCAGGTACGAATCGCGCGGGACCACGGCCTGCGGGCCCAGATAGCGGTCGTGCGCATATTGCAGGTCCGCAATGACGGCGTCGGTCGCACTGGCGGGATCGCTGTCATCTTCGTCGTACATCAGCGCGACCTTGAAGCTCTTCTCTGCGGCCACTTCCTGCATCAGGGTGTACGCCTTGTCTTCAAAATCATGATGCGCACCGTACCAGTTCACCACGAAGCCGGTGATGCCCAGTTGTTTGGCTTGCTCAATCTGCTTCTCGATCTGCACCCGGTCCTGCGACGAGTAGCCGGGATTGATATGTCCGGGGCGGCCAAACCAGGGCTGGTAAGCAGCCAGCATGACGGGATTGCTGGAGCCACCGACAAAGTGGTTAGCGGTAAGGGTCGAATGCACTCCGGCGTGCTGACAGCCCGCGGCCATCAGCGAAACAACAGTAAGCGCCAGCAATAGCGGCCAGCGCAGATTCGTTTTTTCATCGAACATGATTGCGACAGTTAGTTGGGATTCACCTTGGATTCGGACCACGAAACTTAGATGAAGAATTGCGCCGCAGCGTTGGACGGGGGCTGGTGACGGCAATTTTGAAGGGGCACGGCTTCAGCCGTGCCGTTAGGTGTGCGTTTGGAGTTGGGCTTCAGCCCCTGAGGGAACTCGCAATTTGCTTCAAGAACGAAGTCCCTCAGTGGCTGAAGCCATCGTGATAACGACAGGTTTACGGCACGGCTGAAGCCGTGCCCCTTCAAAGAAACGTTCCTCATTAATCATCCGGCTCAAGCGCCAGACTATTCAGCCCTCAAAAATGATCGCGCAGGTGGCCGAAGCTCTCCACCTGCAACAGGCGTCCATCGCCGGCCTCGGGACGCAGTTCATCGCGCTCCAGCATCCAGGTGTTGTGATGAGGAACGAAGACGGCGTGCAGTCCGGCTTCGAGCGCGGGATTGATGTCGGACTTGGGGCTGTTACCGATCATCCAGGTACTCTCGCGCCGCAAGCCGTACTTCTCGACCACCGCGTTGTAGGTGGCGGCATCCTTCTCGGCCACGACTTCCACGGCGGTGAAATGTCGCTTGAGCCCGGAGCGCTCGACCTTGCCCGATTGCTCGACGACATTGCCCTTGGTCACCAGGAAAAGATGATGGCGCTGGGCGAGGTCGGCCAGGGTTTCCGGCACCTCGGGCAGGATCTCCATGGGGTGTTCGGCGATGGCATAGGCAAAGCCGCGGATGGTCTCGTGCAGCGCGGCCGTGAGCGGCTCAACCGACAACTGCTCGAAGCATCGCACCAGCGCCAGCGCGAAGCTGTGCATGCCATAGCCGTGGGTACGGATGTTTTCGCGCTCCACGTCGTACAGCACCTGGCGCACCTGGTCGGGCGTGTACTCATGATGGTTCAGAAACGAGATGAAGTTGGCGATCGCCCGTTCGAAGTAAACGTTGTTCTCCCACAGCGTGTCGTCGGCGTCGATCAAGAGGTGCTGGCCCGGGGGAATGCGATGGTCGAGGGACATGAATCTATCTACTCTCCGCCCGGCCCCTGCTGCATCATGCTTGCCGGTGGCAGAGGGATGGTGATGTCCACCTCCTGCACCGGCCCGAGCGTGCTGAGGGCCTTGCCAAATTCCGTGTCGTTGCCCACTACCAGCACCGCCATCCGGTCTTTGTGGACGTACTTGTGCGCCACCCGCGCGACATCCTCCGCGGTTACCTTTTCCACTTCGCTGCGGTAGCGCTCCAGGAAATCGAGCGGATAGTGATAGAACTCGTAGGCCATCTTCTCGCGTAGAACTTTTTCCGGCGTGTCGAACCGGAAGATAAACGAGTTGAGGATGTCATCTTTGGCACGTTTTAGTTCCTCCGGCGTGGCCGCATTTTTCAGCAGGCCGTCGATTTCCTCGTCGAGTCCCTGAATGCCTTCCACGGTGCTGGCGCTCTTGGTTTGCATCTGGATATTGACAACGCCGGGGTGGTCCCAGCCAGAACCCACGCCTCCTCCGACGCTGTAAGCGAGCCCTTTACCGGAGCGCAGATGGTTGAAAAGCCGCGAGGAGAAGCTACCTCCAAACATCTCGTTCATCACTGTCACAGCAAAATAGTCGGGATTGCTGCGCTCGATGCCGAGGTCGAGCATGTCGATGCTGCTCTGGTTCACGTCGCTCTTGCGGACGAAATACAGGCCGGGCTTCGGCTCGGTGAACCTGATGTCGGGCGCTTTGGCGTCCGGTCCCTTCTGCCATGAATCGAAGGCCTGGTGCAGTTTGGCTTCCAGGGTCTTCGCGTCGAAGTCGCCGGTAATGCCGAAGATGATGTTGTTGGGATATACATGCTGCTGGTGCCAGTTCAGCAAGTCCTCGCGGGTGACCGCGGCAACCGTAGCATACTCGGCAACACGCGCGTAAGGATTGTTCTTGCCGTAGGCGATGATGCGGCTTTCGCGATGCGCGATGGAGCTCACGTCATCGTTACGGCGGGAAATTTCCGTGTACATCTGCTCCTGGGCCAGTTCCAGTCTGTCCGGACGGAATTCGGGATGGTGTAGCAGATCGAGAAACATCTCAAACACCGCGTCGAAGTCGCCCTTCAGGCAGTTCAGCGAAATCGTCGTCGAGTCCGACTGATTATCGGTTTCGATCTTGGCGGCGCGCGCTTCCAGGAAATCGTCCATCTGATCGCCAGTCTTCGTCTTGGTGCCGCCGGTGCGCCAGACCTCGCCATAGAGATCGGTGAGTCCGGTCTTGTTCGCGGCTTCAGAGATCGAGCCGCCGCGGATGCGCGCAGTCGCATCGATCAGAGGCAGCTCATGGTCTTCCTGAAGAAAGATCACCATGCCGTTAGGCAACGGAACGCGAATGGGCTCCTGCGGCTTGAACGCCGGCAGCGCTGGAGGCTGAATCTGGTTCCAGGGCTTGATTTGCGCGGGGCTGAAGGCGGTCAGCAGCAACAGGAGGCAGAAGAGTGCTAACAGGGAACGGGACTGGGTGAGGACCGCAGATCCTTCGACGCCGGCGGCGCAGCGCCGCCTCCGCTCAGGATGACAAGTGACGATGGAGACCTCGCGTGCGCTCCGCTCAGCATGACAAGGCAGGGTGGAATTCTCGCCGATGCTCATTGTTGTTCCGCTCCTTTGCTGGCCGCTGGTGCCTGATGACTGCTCGCGGTCTGCGTCTGAATGATGCCGACGGTGCGGTTCGTCTCGGCAAATGCCTGGTTCGAAACCCGCCGGATGTCGGCCTTGGTCACCTTGTCCACGCGATCAAGATAGCGGAACAGTTCGCGCCAATCGCCGTAGCGCGTCTGGTAGGTCGCAAGCTGTTGCGCCAGTCCCTCGTTGCTGGCCAGCCCGCGAATCAAGTCGGCCTTGGTGCGCGTCTTAAACATCTGCAACTCTTCGTCGCTGACGTCCTGCGTCTTCAGCTTGTCGATCTCCTCGTGCACCGCCTTTTGCATCTCTTCGTTGGTGTGGCCGGGGAGGGGAACGGCATAGAAGGCAAACAGGTGGCCGTACTTGATTCCGGGAAAGCCGGTAAAGCCCGCCGCGAAGGCGGCAATTTTCTTGTCGCGCACCATCGAGCGGTACAAGCGCGAGGTGCGGCCGTTCGACAGGATGTCGCTGATCGCGTCGTACACCGCATCATCCGGCGCTAGATAGCTGGGCCGGTGGTACCCCTCAAGGTAGAACGGCTGCGAAGGATCGTGCAGCGTGACCTCACGCACCGAGTTCTGCGCCGGCTCGTCGGTGAACAACTCTTCCGGCTTGGGCGTGGTGGCCAACTGGCCGAAATATTTTTCCACGATGGGCAGTACCTGTGCGGGATCGAGATCGCCGACCAGACCGATCACCATGTTGCTGGGCACGTAATAGCGCTTGAAAAACTCCGCTGCGTCGCTGGCCGAGAAGCTTTGCAGATCGGCAGCATAACCGATGGTCGGCCGATGGTAGGGATTCGCCATGAAGGCCGTGCCCAGAAACTGCTCGACCAGCCGCCCCGTCGGCTGGCTGTCGGTGCGCATGCGCCGCTCCTCCATCACCACATTGCGCTCCTTGTAGAACTCGCGCATCACCGGGTGCATCAGGCGGTCAGACTCCAGCGCCGCCCACAGCTCGATCATGTTCGACGGCATCGAGTACATGTAGGCGGTTTCGTCATAGTTGGTGAAAGCGTTGACGCCGACACCGCCGTGGCTCTCCACGATCTCGCCGAATTGGTTCTGCACCACGTATTTGTCGGCGTCCTTGATCGCTTGCTCCCAGGCATTTTTCAGTTGCGCCAGCTTCTGCGGGTCCTGATCCACACGCTTGATGCGTTCGGCTTCGTAGGCTGCGTATGTCTGCTCCACCTTTTGCAACGCGGGCTTCTCAGGGGCGTAATCCTTGGTGCCGATGTCGGGTGTGCCCTTGAAGGCCATGTGCTCCATCATGTGCGCGAGGCCAGTCTCGTGGAGGGGGTCCTGCGCGGAACCGGCGTCAACCAGGGTGAAGAACGAAAACACCGGGGCCTCGGGGCGTCGCCAGAGGACGACCGTCAGGCCGTTGGGCAAGGTCTTTACCGAGACGCGCTTTTCGTACGACGCCAGGTCCTGCGCCGCCAGCGGCAAGGCGGCCACCAGCAGCAGTAGGCAAGTCAATTTCGCAAACCAGCGGTTCATCGTGCCTCCAGAGGGCAGACGTGACTGTGCACAAGTTAAAAAGTTACGCAGGTAAGGACGCGCAAGTCAAACGGAGGCGAGCAGGAGTACTTCGGCAGGCAGTGCTGTTTTGTCATCCTGAGCGACGAGCGCAGCGAAAAGTCGAAGATTGTATGCAGCTATAGGCGTCGACTCGCTACGCTCGCTCAGGACGACAGAGAGAAACCTGGGTTGCATACTTGCTCGCTCAACCTGCATCATTTCTGTGGAGCGCGAGCGAGGACACAATGGCCAAAGAGATTGTGGTTGACATCGAGGGACGGCACCTGAAGCTTTCGAACCTCGACAAAGTGCTGTATCCCGAAGCCGGATTCACCAAGGGGCAGGTAATCGATTATTACGTGCGCATCGCGCCGGTGCTGCTGCCGCATTTGCGCGGGCGGCCGTTAACTATGAAGCGCTATCCCAACGGCGTGAGCGGCCCGTACTTTTACGAAAAGAACTGCCCCGAGCATCGGCCCGAGTGGGTGCAGACCGCGCGTGTCTGGAGTTCCGGCAACAACAAATGGATGAACTATTGCCTGGCTGAGGACCTACCGACGCTGGTGTGGGCGGCCAACCTCGCCGATCTGGAGCTGCATACCAGCCTGTCGCTCGGCAAAGACATTTTGCGGCCTTCTTTTATTGTCTTCGATCTCGATCCTGGCCCGCCTGCCAATATCGTTCAGTGTTGCCAGGTCGGGCTGTGGGTGCGCGACATCTTCGCCCAACTACAGTTGCAAAGTTTCGCAAAAACTTCGGGATCGAAAGGTCTGCAAATTTATGTCCCGCTGAACACCGCGGTTACGTACGACCAGACCAAATCTTTTGCGCATGAGCTGGCGCGATTACTGGAACGGCAGCATCCGAACCTGGTCGTCTCCGACATGAAGAAGGCGCTGCGCACCGGCAAGGTGCTGGTGGATTGGAGCCAGAACGACGATCACAAGACCACGGTGTGCGTGTACTCGTTGCGCGCCAAAGAGCGGCCGACGGCTTCTACGCCGGTGAAGTGGGAAGAAGTTGAGAGCTGCCTGAAGAAAGGCGATCCGAGTTTGCTGGTGTTCGAGTCGGGGGAAGTGTTGGCGCGAGCGAAGAAGCACGGCGATCTGTTCGAGCCGGTGCTGAAGTTGAAACAGAAGATGCCGCCAGTGGAGGCGCTGCAGTCGGTGCAGACGGGCGAGACTGCGAAGCCCAAAGCTGCGACGAGGCGTCCGCCAGCGCCTGCGGCGAAGCAGAAAACAGCTGCGAAGCGAACCAGCGAACGAAAGAAACAAATCGCTAAGAAAAGTGGGGTTGCGCGCGCGAAGGCGTTCAGCTTGCAGAAGACAGGGAAGAGAAAGTGAACTGGGGAGCTTTGGTTAATGAAGCTCTGGTTCGGCAATGACATTGGATTACGGTAAATCAGTCCCGCTTGCGGGACGGAAGATGATAGCCCAGCGCTTCAGCGCTGGGTGGGTGCGAATAAGAAAGGCGAGTCCCGTAGGGACGGCAGAGGTCACGCAACACGGGCCCGAAGATTTGTCGCAATCGGTAAAATCATACAATCGCATGGCAGGCCGGACGGACCCTTGCAGATGCGAGTGAGGAACTCTGTGGCGAGTGATACTCAAGCCCTGAAGAAGACATCAGAGTCGGCCGATCCTTCCCATCTCCCGCTCTACGTCGGCACCTCGGGGTGGGCATATACCATCTGGAAGCCTGATTTCTACCCCAAGGAAGTCTCGTCGAAAAACTTCCTGAAGTACTACGCGACGCAGCTCACGGCGGTGGAGGTGAACTACACCTTCCGCCGCCACTTGTCGGAGAAAGCTGCGACCGGATGGATGGCGGATGTCGGCCCCAATTTCCGTTTTGCTCTGAAGGCCAACCAGTACATCACCCACATCTGCCGGCTGCAGAACGTCGAAGAGGCGATGCAACGGTTCCTTCCCACGCTGCAGCCGCTGGCCACGCAACTGGGGCCGGTGCTGTTCCAGTTGCCGCCTACCGCCAAGGCGGATGTGGTCGTGCTGCGCGATTTCCTGGTGCTGCTGCCGACGAATTTCAAGGCCGCATTTGAGTTCCGTCACGCGTCGTGGTTCAGCGACGAGATTTATCAGGCCCTGCACGACCGCAACGCGGCGTTGTGCATCGCCGAAACTGAGAAGCTCAACACGCCCGAGGTCCGCACCGCCGGCTACATCTACTTCCGCTTCCGTCAGCCCAGCTATTCGGCCGACGATCTGAAGAAGCTGGTCGAGCGCGTGGGACGTTGTGTCGCCGATGGCCTGCAGACCTACGCGTTCTTCAAGCATGAGGAAGATCCGCGGAGCCCGCACAATGCGGTGGAAGTGCTGAGTTCGGTAAGGAAGACCCTCGGCGGGACCTAACAGCGACGAACTGCAGGACGCCTTCGGCAAAGTCGTTTTGTGGCATCCTGGGGCCATTGCTCCTACCCACGGACCCCGGAGTTGTCATTATGAACGGCCTTCAGGCCGTGAGGAATCTGCTTTCGCCACAGATTGCCAGAAGGTAAAAGAAAAGCAGATTCCTCGCTTCGCTCGTAATGACAATCTTGAAGAGAACAGCAAGTTCGATCCAGGCCATTTGCCTGCGATCACAGCACCGCGTCCGGCACCTCTCTTGTTATTCCCAGTTGGCCTGCGCGCGTTCATACTCATCTCGTGCAGAGTGCCGATCCCAATCTGCGGCTGCTGAATTCCTTTCTCGACTACCTCAAGGTGGAGAAGGGACTGGCGCCGCTGAGCGTGTCGGCCTATCGCTCCGATTTCGATCAATACTCGGAATTCCTGCTGAAGCGCAAGCGCGCGCTGCGCGAGGCGCGGCGACAGGACGTGCGCGACTTCCTCAATGAACTGCTCTCGAACGGCGTGGACGGGCGCAGTGTGGCGCGCAAGCTTTCGGCGCTGCGGCACTTTTACAAGTACCTGCTGCTCGATCGCTACATCACCGCCGACCCCACGCTGAACATTGATTCGCCGCGGCAATGGAGGGTGCTGCCGAAATCGCTGGCCGCTGATGAGGTGGAAAGCGTGCTGCAAGGGCCGCCGCGAGCGAAGGACGATCGCCGGTCGCAGGCGCTTACCAGCCGCGATCGGGCGATGCTGGAAGTTTTCTATGCCGGCGCGCTGCGGGTGTCCGAGGTCATCAACCTGAAGCTGGAAGACCTGAAGCTGGAGCTGGGGTACGTCTTGGTGCGAGGCAAAGGCGACAAGGAGCGCATCGTTCCGCTGGGTCATGCTGCGCAGCAAATGGTGCAGCAATACTTGCAGCATTCGCGCCCGGTGCTGGCGACCGAAAAGTCGTCTCCGTTCCTGTTCATTGCGCGCGGGGCGCGGCCCATCACCCGACAGCGCGTGTGGCAGGTGGTGAATGACGCGTCCGCTCAATCGGCGCGTCATGCCAGCCCGCACATGTTGCGCCACAGTTGCGCGACCCACATGGTGGAAAACGGCGCTGATTTGCGCACGGTGCAGACCATCCTCGGGCATGCCGACATTTCGACGACGCAGGTTTACACCCATCTCGCGCTCGACCGACTGAATCGCGTTTACAAGGAGCATCATCCGCGGGGCAAGCGAGCAGGGAAGAGCGAATGAAGAAGCGCAGTGCAACCATCGTCGAGAAAGCTGTGGCGCAATTCATTCGTTCGCTGCAAGAGCGCAATGCCTCGCCCCACACCATCAAGGCGTACCGCACCGATCTGGCGCAGTTCGCGGACTACGTCGGTCCACAGGGCTGGCGCGACATTGACCATGTCCTAATTCGCGGCTATCTCTCCAGCCTCTACGAGCGCGGGCTGAGCAAAACGTCGGTAGCGCGCGCGCTGGCGGCGTTGCGGTCGCTGTACAAGTGGCTGGCGCAGGAAGGCGAGGTTGAGCAGAATCCGGCGGCACTGGTGGCCACGCCGAGGCTGCCGAAAAAACTGCCGCGCGTGCCCACCATCGAGGAGGTCAACACCGTCCTCGATGCGGCCATGCCCGAGTGTTCGGCGTTCACCGAGCGCGATCAGGCGATCCTGGAACTGCTGTACGGCTGCGGCATCCGCAATTCGGAACTCATCGGCATCAACGTTGACGATATCCGGTGGTCCAACGAACTCGTTCTGGTGCGAGGCAAGGGCCGCAAGGAACGATTTGTTCCGTTCGGCGATTCGGCGAAGGCGGCGGTGCAAGCCTATCTGCCGGCGCGGCAGCGCGTGCTGGGCGAATGCAAACGCACGACTGAGCGAGCGTTGCTGATCAACTTGCGCGGATCGCGGCTGACCACACGCAGCGTGGGCCGCATCGTGAAGCAGATCGTCGTGGCGCGCGGACTCTCGCCCGACGTGCATCCGCACACCCTGCGCCATGCCTTCGGCACGCACATGCTGGAGGAAGGCGCCGACCTGCGGGCCATCCAGGAGATGCTCGGCCATGAGCGGCTCTCGACCACGCAGCGCTACACGCAGCTCACCGTCAAACACGTGATGGAGGTTTACGACCGCACCCATCCTCATGCGAAGGGCGAACGGGGAGGGTAAGCACCGGGTCGATGCCCCTGCCTTCCGCCGGAGCGAGGGTTTTCAACGGGAGGGACCTTGGTCCCGTTGTTGCTCGTGGCCCCGCCGCTGCTCAACTAGCAAACCATCAATCTGCTGTTTCAGCCGGGGCAGATCATCCTTGACGGTAGTCCAGACTATTTTCAAATCCACAAAAAAATATTCATGGATCACCACGTTACGCGTGCCGCGCATTCGCGCCCACGGAAGCTCAGGATGTCGATTAATGAACTCCGGGGCCAGATTGTGAATCTTGTTCACTGCCTCACCGATAATCTCGATGTTGCGCACAACCGCGTCCTGAACCTGTTGGTTCCTTTGGGGAGCTTCGAGGTCTCGCAAGGGCTGAAGGTAGCCGGTCGCTCGTTCGATGGCCTCCGCAACGTGCTCAAGGTAGTCTTCGAGGCGCTCGGGGTGCTTCATAGGGGTCGGGCCTGTTGCAACACTTGGGTGCGAAATTTCGGCGGCAATCCATTGGGAGTTAACACAGATACCGGGACTCCCAGCAACTTCTCAGCGTCGATTTTCAAACCAGCAATCGTGAGGAGGCTGGTGGATTCCGCAGGATCGACCAGCAAATCAAGATCGCTCTCGTCGGTGTCGGTGCCGCTCAAAACCGATTCGAAGACGCGCGGGTGCGATAGGCCGTAGCGGCTGACAAGTTGCCGCAACTCCGCACTGTGGGCTATAAGGGCTTCGGATGGTTTCATTCGGCTTTTAGGGTACGGAAAAACCGCGCCCGTGACAAGTTGCAGGACGACCCATTCTGAAGCGTCGCTGCTGCTTATTCCTCAAGGCGCAAACTCAGAGCAGTCTAAGGAATAATGTAACCGGTGCGGTGCCGGCTCGACGAAGTCTTAATGATGGACTGACGCGGCACTTAAAGCGCCGCGCTGCCCGTGCTCGCCGGACTGTATAATCAAGTTTTCCCCTCCCATGAGTTATCAGGTTCTGGCGCGCAAATACCGTCCCCAAAAGTTCTCCGAGGTGATCGGGCAGGAGCACGTGACCCGCACGCTGAAGAATGCTATCGCCCAGGGACGCGTCGCCCACGGCTACATTTTCAGCGGTCATCGCGGCATCGGCAAGACGACCATCGCGCGCATTTTGGCGATGGCGCTGAATTGCCAGTCGCAAGATCATCCCGTGCCCGAGCCCTGCGGAGTTTGCGATTCGTGCGTCGAAATTCGCGCCGGCAACTCCGTGGACGTGATCGAGATCGACGCAGCCACCAACCGTGGCATCGACGAGATTCGCGAGCTGCGCGAAGCCGCGCGTTACCGTCCGGCGCGCGACCGCTTCAAGATTTACATTCTCGACGAAGCGCACCAGATCACCGATGCCGCCTTCAACGCGCTGCTGAAAACGCTGGAAGAGCCGCCCGGCCATATCGTTTTCATGATGGCGACCACCCAGCCGGAGGACATTCCGCAGACCATCCGCTCGCGCTGCCAGCACTTCAGCTTTCACGCCGTGCGCTTCGACGACATCGTGCAGCAACTGCGCGATATCGCCAGACAGGAGGGCATTGCGTACGACGACAACGCGCTGGCCATGCTGGCCGAGGTGGGCGACGGCTCCATGCGCGACGCGCTCAGCATCATGGACCAGGCCATCGCTTGCTGTGGCACCACGCTGAGCGGCGAGGTGGTGCGCGGGCTGGTGGGAACGGTCTCTGCGGATGTGCTCGAAGACGTGATGGACGCGGTCGCGCGCAATTCCAGCGCGGACGTGCTGCGGGCCATCGACCGCCTACTGGTGGAAGGACAAAGCGCGCAGCATTTCGCCCGGCAGATGTTGCGCTTCCTGCGGAATGTGATGGTGGCCAAAGTGGCGGGGAGCGATTCGCCGGTGCTGCAGATTTCGTCGGACGAACGCGCCCGGGTGGCGCGCGTGGCGGAACGCTTCAGCGAGGAAGACCTGGCGCGCTTCATGCAGATCATGCTGCGCACGCACAGCGATCTGGGCTACAAGCAAGAGCAGCGCTTCCATCTGGAGTTGGGCCTGCTGAAGCTGGTGCACGCCCAGCGATTGTTGCCGCTCGAAGAATTGCTGAGTGGGGAGGCAGGGAAGACGGCTGCGACGGGGTTGTCGTCGCGTGCGGCAGGCGCAACATCGCGGCCGGCAAGGTCTGCGGCGGCGCGATCGAGCGTCACGTCTCGGGCGACCGGCGAGTCGGAGGTTCCATCGTCGCGAGCGCCCGCGGCATCGCCGTTCACGCGCCCTTCTCCCTTCGAGGCGGACCGCAAGCGCAAAAGCGAACCGAAGGCTGAAGCGCAGCCGGAGTTCGCCAAGCAGGCCGCTGCTTCGGTCCCAGTTCCGAGATCGAGCGCACAGACGGAGCCGGAGATCCCAAACGGAAATACATTGGCGGCAATGGACGCTGGTGTTGCGACGGCCATCGCTCTTGAGCCTGATCCGAGTCCGCAACCAAAGAACAGCGAGATCACAGTGGAGGTGGCGCGGCAGGTCGTGCTGGCAGCCCTGGCAGATGCGGGGCAGCAGATGTTGGCGCACAACCTGGAAGAAGCGGAGTGGTCGGTGCGCGGCATCGAGGTTTGCGTTACGGTCGCCATGTCGCAGGTGCTGATCGACGTGGCGCTGGGGCCGGAACCGAAGCGCGTGATTCAAGCCGCGCTGAGCAAGGCCGCAGGCCGGCCGCTCAAGTTCAAGATGGTGAGCGGCGGCGCACAGGTCGCGACGAAGCCGGCGACACCGCGTCCAAGCAACGGCGCGGGGGCGCGCAGCCGGGCGGCCGCCGATCCCATCGTGCAGCGCATGCAGGAGAAGTTTGGCGCCGAGATTCGCACCGTTATCGACCACAAAGATCGCGGCTGAGAGTGGGAGAGTTCATGGGTGGATTTAATTGGCAGGAAATGCTGGCGCAGGCGCAGCAGCAGGCAGAAAAGCTGCAAGACAAAATGCGGCAGGTCACAGTAGAAGCTTCCTCGGGCGGCGGCAGCGTGACCGTGAAGATGACCGGTCAGAAACAATTGCTGAGCGTGATCATTGAACCCGAGATCGTGAAGTCGGGCGACATTGAGATGCTGCAGGACCTGGTGACCGCCGCGGTGAACGAGGCGTCGCGTAAAGTGGATGACGCCCTGAAGTCCAGTCTGGGCGGCATGTTCGGCGGCATGGGCCTGCCGGGAATGTGAGCGGGGGAACAGGTGTCGAGATTTGCCGAGCCCATGGTTCGACTGATTGAGGAATTGAAGAAGCTGCCCGGCGTGGGCGGCAAGAGCGCGCAGCGCTTCGCGTTTTACATCCTGCGCGCCAGCGATGAAGACGCGCAGTTGCTGGCCGACGCCATTCGCGAGGTCAAGGCCAGCCTGCACCTGTGCTCCGTCTGCAACAACATCACCGACGTTGATCCCTGCACCTATTGCACTAGCGCCACGCGCAACCTGCGGCTGGTTTGCGTGGTCGAGGAGCCGACCAACATCGCCGCCATCGAGAAGACGCGGCACTACAACGGCGTTTACCACGTGCTGCACGGCGCGCTGTCGCCGCTGCATGGCATTGGCCCAGACCAGTTGCGCATCGGCAACCTGGTGAAGCGAGTGGAGTCGGGAGAGGTGGACGAGTTGATCGTGGCGACCAATCCCACGGTCGAAGGCGAAGCCACGGCCACCTATCTTTCGCGATTGTTCAAGTCGGCGTCGGTAAAGGTCACCCGCATTGCGACCGGCGTTCCTGTCGGCAGCGACATCGAGTACGCCGACGAAGTCACTATGCAGAAGGCGATGGAGGGGCGGCGGGAACTGTAGGGAGAAGCTCTTCGCGGTTCGCCATTCGCTTCTCGCTCAGCAGAACGTCGATGCGCGCGCGACCTAGCAGGAATAGGGTCCTTCGACTCGTCGGTCGCCGCGGCGACCTCCCCGCTCAGGATGACAACCCTCACGCTCTTCGCGTTTCGCGGTTCGCCATTCGCTATTTGCGTAGTTTTGCGAAGTAGCCATTGATGGCGTCACTCCACTCCTTGCCTGCTGCTGCATCCTCATTTGTGAAATGCTGGACATGCTCGTTGGCTGCGGGCACGAGCGCCGTACGTTCATAGACGACCGACACTCCGGTCTTCTGCGCGCTCTCTCGCGTCAGATGGATGTCGATCAGCGTCGCCATGGCGTCGTTCAGCACGTAGGCGTACTGGATGTGTCCAGCCGCCAGATCGAACGCGGTATTCACCCACACGCTGGTGAATTGCCCCTTCGGAACTGTGAACACCATGCCCTGCTGATCGTGCGCAGGGATGGGATGGATGAATTGCGGATCCCAGCCTGGCGCCCACTTACGCTCTTCGCTGGCGCCAAACAGCGGCGCGACTTGATCGAAGGGCGCGTCCACCGTGAAGCTGAATTCGGTACGGGTGTGCAGCAGCGCCTGGGCGAAGGCCTGGCTGGACGCCACCATGCCGACGACCAACATAACAGCGGAGATTGCCAGCTCCCAGTTCATTGCTAGCGCTCCTTCAGCGTATGGCTGTCGGTGGCCTTGAGAGTGAGGCCATAGATTTTGCGAAGCTGTTCGATCTCCTTCAAGGTCGCGGGAGAAAAGGGAGCCTTGCCCTCGAAGGCGTGCAGCACGATTCCCTCCAGCAAGTCGCCGAGCGTAAGGTCCTTCAGTTCGGCCAGCCCCTTGAGCACCTTGAGTAGGCGTTTCTCCATGCGGACGCCGGTCTGGACCCGTTCAACGACCAGGGCAGCGGAATGTTGTGTCATGGTAACAATATACCAAGATAACAGTCCCCGCGCAACTGGAGTTGAGTGTGAAAAGCCTAGGCGGCGCGAATGTCTTCTTCGACCTTGGGCCCAACCACAGCTTCGTCGTTGGGCCGGCCGATGGACCGCAGCGCGCTTACGCCCTGCCCGATCAGCCTGGAGACGGTGAAGATCTGCCCCGTGGTGACGCCGGGAAAGAGCCGATGGTGGCCAACTGCGGCCAGTCCCATGCTGGCGATGCAGCCGCACTGTGAACAGTCGGATTCGCCGCCGAATTGGCAGGGGGTGACTCGAGTTTTCAGGTCTGCCGAAATAGTGGTCGTGGTGCTGGCGAAGATGCAGTCGCGCGGCGACGTAGGCGGGCTGGCGAATTCCTTGATCGCGGACGCGTCTTGGTACGTGGCGTTTTTCGATTGGATGCCTGGCACGGCGACTTGGGTGCGCAGTAGAATTTGTGGGGACAGCGCAAGGGACGAGTGCTTCAAGCTTTATAGTGCGGGCGATCCTGGAAGCCAGTCTGAAGGCTGGACCCCCTAACCGGTTTGCACCAACCCTGAATCTGTTTTATCCCTTCAATTTTGCCAGCAGGTCAGAAGGGTGGACGGGCTTGCCGAGAATTTCGAACTCGTGGCCTTGGGCACGGGCATTTTCCAGCAGGTCGGCGGTGGCCGCTTGTCCGGAGAAAAGCAGAATCTTGCAGTCCGGCAAAAAGCTGCGGATGCGAATCGCGGCCTGGATGCCGTCCATGTCGGGCATGATCACGTCGCTAATGATGAGGTCGGGCTGCAGCGACCGTGCGCTTTCCACCGCCGCGGTCCCGGTGTAAACTGCCGAAGCATCGTAGCCATTGAGGTCAAGAATCTTGGCCAGAGTGTCGGCGATGACTTGCTCATCGTCGACGACCAGAACTCTCCGTTTTCTAACCACGTCCATGCACTTGCTCCTTCCCAGGTTAGCGAAGCCGGGCTCCGATTATAGCTGAGACTTCAGGCCGTCCAGAATTCACGTATTGGATGAACAAATTACCTTGTGCGCACCATCACCGGGCCGAATTTTCGCTATTTGAGGGCTTTGCCAGCATAACTAGAAAGTTAATAGCAACTGGGTTGCCAAACGGCTGATCGAAGCACCGGGTTGCGCTTCGTTAGAGCGATTCTGCGGAACAGGACCGCTGCGTTTCAAGCAAGGGTCGGGATGGGACTGTTCTGAGTCGGAAGACCGGCTGCAATCGCGTTCAGGTCACCTTCTCGGCAACTAGGCTGATCGGTGAAGCCTCACGACTGCGAAGCGTGTGTCAAGAAAAAAGGGGAGCCATTAGCTCCCCTCGAACTCATCGGACTCCAACCTCCCTAGGCAGAAAAACGCCGGCGAATAGCGCCTATCGCGATCAACAGTCCAGAACCGAACGTGATCATGGTTCCCGGCTCTGGAGTTGTGCCGACTTGCTGATTGTAGGTGAAATTGTCCATCAACCACCACTGGCCAGAGCAATTGCCGCAGCTATTGGTGAATACTAACGACGTCACGTCGCTGAAATCGGCGGTTACGAAGTCGAAACTGTTCGGAGACAGATTCGCGACCACCGTCCCGACCAGGTTGGCCCCGTTATACCCTTGGATCTCAATCGTCAGCGAAGAGAAACTCGCGAACTGATTGCCCTCGGCCCAGGTGCTGAAGTCTGCGCCATTGAAGTAGAACGGCACAGAGCTGCTCATCGTGATCGGGGAATCGCCAAAGGCGTTGTAGGCGAAGGCACCGGACGGGGCCCCGTAAGTGTTACCGTAGGTGGAGTCATAGGCATCGTTGCCATACGCATAGAAGTTCCCACCCCACGTGAAATTAGCATCGCCATAGCCATCCGGAACTTGAATGCCAGTGCAGGTGGTGCCGCACAGCGGTCCGAAGCCAATAACGTTCGCTTGTGTCAAAACCGGCACTGCGAGAATCAGTAGAAGTGATGCAAGCAGGAGCTTTCGCATAGTGTGTGTGGTCCTTTCACTTGGAGCTGAAGTGCTGTTTTCAGGTGCACGTGATGTTCCAATCTTGTCGTCAAGTATCTCCAATATTTTCAATAAGTTGAGTTGATACTGTCTATTTCTTGCGCACAGGATTGCAACTCTCGGGAAAGGCTTTTCTCGTTTTTGTGGTTTCCCTTGGGCTTCACAAGCTCCCGCCAGTCCGTCTGTAGGGCTTCCTGCCGGATCAAAGTCCAGCTTTCCGTGGCTGAAGCAGGAAGGCCCACCAGAAGTCTTCTGCCCACCTTTTTCGCGGCCTGTTTACGGTGCAACTCTGCGCGAAAGACATGCGCCCATGAGAGGTAACCGCCCTGTGCGCTAGCTCACAACAGGGGAGTGATTGGTATCACCGCCTCGATGGTCGAGGAATTTGTACATTGGATTTGGCGGAACAACCGCCGGGCTGTCGCGACGAGGGTGGCAGCAACACCAAATCGGAGATCGCAATCATGGCCTACATCATTACTGATACTTGCACCAAAGATGAACTCTGCGTCGAAGCTTGTCCCACCGACTGCATCCATCCCAAGAAGGATGAAGAGAACTTCGAAGCGGCAACCCAGTTGTATGTGGACCCGGAAGGCTGCATTGATTGTGGCGCCTGCGTTCCGGTGTGCCCGACCAATTCAATTTTCATTGTGGATGAGGTCCCGGCCGACAAGCAGGAATTCATCGCGAAGAACGCTGAGCATTACGCGTAGCGCGAGAGTTTATCGATAGGCTTGGGTCCGCGCCGCTGGGCGAGAGCGCGGACCGCGAAGCCTTTGGTTGCGCGATTGTCTGATGGAATCGCAGACCATTTACAGCAAGTGGTATCTGACACAGAACCCGGATGTCGCCAAGGCCGGCATGAATCCGTTGATCCATTACCTAGGCTGGGGAAAGGCGGAAGGGCGACTACTCAGGCCATCACAAGCAAGCGGTACGTGGTATGGGAAGTCGTCCTCTCAGCCGAAATCCTCTTCCCAATCGGAACGTGCCGCCCGTCCGTGCCTCGTGCCGGCCAGGGATTGCCGTCCTAAGATAGTCTTCATCTCCGGCAACCAGCATGCCGTCGGACACCGCTACCGGGTGCTCAATTTGGCAGAGTCCTTGGCCCCCCAGTTCTATCGCACGGTGATCATTCCCATTGAAGAATTTCCGCAACGGCTCGTTGACATAAAGGACTGCGACATTGTGTGGATCTGGCGTGCCCCTTACTCGGAGGTGGTTGCCAGGGTGATTGCAACGGCGCGACATTCGGGGGCGCGCGTGGTGTTTGACATCGATGACCTGCTGTTTCGGCCGGAATTGGCAAAAAGTGAAATTATCGATGGTATCCGTTCCCTGGGGCAGAAGGAAGATGAGGCGCGCGCGCTTTATGAAGGTTTTCGATCGGTCCTGTCGCAGGCCGACCACTTCACCACCACCACCCCGACGCTGGCGCGCGAGGCGCAAGACTTGTGCAAGCCCACAACCGTCATTCCTAATGGCTTCGAAAAGCAAAGACTGGAGTTGTCTCGTGCTGCGCGTTTGTCGCGCCAGGCGAAGGCCGGCGATGGGCTGGTTCGGATTGGGTACTTCGGCGGGACCCTGACCCATCAACGAGACCTGGCGGTAGCCTCGCGTGGTTTGGCTGCTGTCCTTGCGGAAAATCCACAAGTCCGGCTTGTCTTGTGGAGCGAAACTGTAAACCTGGCCGAGTTCCCCGAGTTAGAGCGGCAGTCGGGCCAGATTGAATGGCGTGATCGTGTCGCCCGCGATGACACTCCGCTGGAGTACGCCACCTTCGATATCAACATTGCTCCCTTAGAGGTTGGCAATCCGTTTTGTAAAGCGAAGAGCGAACTGAAGTTCTTTGAGGCAGCGCTGCTTGGCATGCCAACGGTCGCGTCTCCAACCCAGCCGTACGCTAACGCCATTCGTCATGGAGAAACTGGATTTCTGGCGAATGACGATCAGCAGTGGTACACCCTGCTTCGCGATCTGGTGCAGAGTCCTGAACTGCGTGCCCGTGTAGGAAGTCGCGCCTACCAGGAAGCGTTGTGGCTTTACGGGCCAGAACGCCGCCAGCAACTGATGACAGACTTTGTCGACCGTTTGCTTGCGTCAGGGCCACTGAGGTCCGAGCTAAAGCCTTCCGGCGGTAGTGCTTGAGCCCCGATCAAACCTGCCACTCGGAACCTGCTTTGAGCAGCCGGGCGCAGGCAGCCGCAGCCGGCGACCGCCGGTGCCGTGAACTAGTACTTAGTTGCGTAGATTAGCGTAAGATGAATGGGGATGCACATTGCGGAGCTCACGTTTCGTCCACTCGAAGGGCGTGGCGGTTTTGTTGTATGCGGCTATGAATCGGTCGATCGCCTCTGGCACCTGCTGGGGCGAGGTGAAACTTGCCCCTCGCAAAGCGCGACGACTCAGGATGCTGAACCAGCATTCAATCTGATTGAGCCAACTGGCGTGGGTAGGCGTGAAGTGTAGATGAACCGTGCGATGTTGCGCCAGCCAACGGTCATGCTTCGGTTTGTGGGTATTGAGATTGTCCACCACCAGGTGCAGTTCCCGGCCCGGATAGAGTGCGACCACCGCGTTCATGAAGGCAAGAAAATCGCGGCGTCGACGCCG
This sequence comes from uncultured Acidobacteriaceae bacterium, assembly GCA_963737435.1. Lineage (GTDB taxonomy): Bacteria > Acidobacteriota > Terriglobia > Terriglobales > Acidobacteriaceae > Bog-257. Next base: position 291,008 of record CAVTSI010000008.1, read on the forward strand.
GTGAGCGTGTCCGCCCTGGACTTGGCCGGTGAGCACATTCAGGGCGGCGAACAGGGTCGTGGTGCCGTGGCGTTTGTACTCATGACTGAAACCGGTCACCGCTTGGCCGTTGGGTAGTTTTAAATAGCCTTGCGCTCGCTCCAAGGTTTGAATATGCGGCTTTTCATCCACCGCAAGGATGACCGCGTGTTCCGGCGGGTCCAGGTACAGGGCAACGATATCGGCCGCCTTGGCGGCAAACTGGGGATCGGTACTGATGCACCAGCTACGGCGCCGCTGTAAATGGATTCCTTGGGTGCGCAGCACGCGCCAGACTTGATGTTTGGATACATCCCCCAAGGCCTTCGCCACCAACGCTCCGGTCCAGCTCCCATGGCCGGCTGGCGGCGGCTGGTCCAGTTGGTCCAGAACGCGGCGCCTGGTGTTTTCGTCGTAGCGGGGCGCAACTCCTGGCCGCGGGGCGTCCTGAAGCCCGGTCAAACCAGCTTGGGAAAAACGTACCCGCCACTTGCTGACGGTTGCGGGCCGTTTGCGCTGCGCACGGGCGATCGCAATCGTGCCTTGACCGTTGGCTGCGGCCAGAACCATGCGGGCTCGCTCGGCCAGACGCCTTTCCGTCTTACCGGCGCGAACCCAGCTCTCCAGCGTGGAGCGGTCTTCTGTCGTCAATGTGAGGGCGGTGGGGTATTTGCTCATACCCCATCATGACATAGACCGCTTTTCAATGCAACTAAGTACTAGCCATTCTTGGCGAGCCACACTTACTGTGATGTGCGGCTGGGGTATTCTCCTCTGCCGGCGGCTATTCGGTTGGGTTGTGACCTGACCTGACGGACTTGAGGTAACCTAGGACCGCCTCGGCGTCGGCGCGCGTCATGTGAAACTCAGGCATCGGGGAGCGCAATGGTTTGCCGGTGGTCCAGATTCCGGTGGTCAGCAATGTGATCATCTGGGCATCGCTGGCTGGTGGTAAGCCGCCAATGCGTGGGCACAGCAGCGGCCAATCCTGTCCGGGTTGGGCCGGCAAGTAGGGCACCGGCCCGCCCGCCAGCCAGCGGTGGTAATCGAGTTCCCCATTGGATGTGCGCGGGGTGTGGCAATTACCGCATTTGGCAACTTCGGTCACAATGTACTTGCCACGCGCCGAAGCCCCATTGCCGGCGCTATTGGTGGCCGTCGCCGCCGGCTTCTTTTCCTGCGCGCTGGTGAAGCTGGGTCCGCCCGCGACGCAAACTAGAAACGCGGCGGCCGACAGCCCGGCGATCAAGCGTTTGAGAGTGCGAGTAAACCTCCAACCTGCAAATAAAATGTGAGGCTGCATTGTCGGTCCTTTCTATTTTGCCGCAGTCTCCAGCTTAGTGACGAACCGGGCGAAGTCAAATCCCCACCCAAGCAAATCCGGCTTGGGTGGGGCACCACTACTTCTTACTGCCTACTGCCCCAAGATCTGGAAGAAGCGAATGATCGACTCGATCCCGCGATAGAAGTTGGGGATGTGGAACTTCTCGTTGGGAGCATGCAGATTGTCGTCGGGAAGGCCCATGCCCATCATGATGCTGGGAATCTTCAGGTCTTCCTCGAACTGGGTCACGATGGGAATCGAACCGCCCGAGCGAATGTACACGGTGTCTTTCCCGAAGATTTCGTGCATGGCTTCCACTGAGGCGCGCGCGTACTTGTTGTCGGTGTTCACCACGCACGCCGGACCCTTGCTGTGCACCTTGATGCTGATCTGGATGCCCTTGGGCGTGACCTTCTTCACGTACTCGGTGTACTTCTTCAGGATGTCGTCCGGGTCCTGCTTGGGCACCAGCCGCATCGAGACTTTGGCCGAGGCGCGCGCCGGAATCACCGTCTTGGCGCCGGGAGCGACGAAGCCGCCCGGCATGCCGTGTACCTCCAGCGTGGGACGCGCCCAGGTGCGATAGAGCACGGAGTAGCCCGGTTCGCCGGTCAGAACGCTCGATCCCACTTCAGCCTTGCGATAGTCCTCTTCATTGAAGGGCAGACGCTCCCAGGCTTTCAGCTCGTCGTCGGTCGGCTTTTGCACGTCATCGTAGAAGCCGGGGATCAGGATCTTTCCGTCCGCGTCCTTCAGCTTGCTGATGATCTCAACCAGTGCGAACAGCGGGTTGGGCGCCGCTCCGCCGTACACGCCGGAGTGCAGATCGCTCTTCGCTCCCTGCGCTTGGATCTCGGTATAGAGCAGGCCGCGCAGGCCGACGCACAGCGTGGGAAGATCGGGAGCGAACAGCTCGGTGTCGGTGACCAGCGCAAAGTCGGCCTTCAGCTTGCCCGAGGCCGCATTCTTCTTCACGAACTCTTCGATGCTCTCGCCGCCCACTTCTTCTTCGCCTTCGATCAGCACGCGGACGTTGATGGGCAGCTTGCCGTTGCCACCCTTGAACAGCGACTCAAATGCCTTGAGCTGCATCCAGAGCTGGCCTTTGTCGTCCACGGCGCCGCGGGCGTAGATGTTCTCATTGCGCTCGGTGGGCTCGAAGGGCGGAGTGTGCCACTCGTCCAGCGGCTCGGCCGGCTGCACGTCGTAGTGCGCATAGCACAGCGCCGTCGGCTTGCCCGAGGCGTGCAGCCAGTCGGCGTAAACCAGGGGATGGCCCTGAGTGGGAACGATCTCGACATGCTCGAAGCCGATGCGCTTCAGGTCCTTGGCCACCATCTCGGCAGCCTTGCGGATATCGTCTTTGTTCTCTTCGGCAGTGCTGACGCTGGGGATGCGAAGCAAATCTTTCAACTCGTCGAGAAAGCGTTTCTGGTTCTCGCGTGCGTAGGAAACGGCGGCGGATGACATAGAAAAAGTTCTCCTTCCAGAAGTAGGGCAGCTTGCGTGCTACTGCTCGTAAACCTTGATGGCAAACCCCAAAGTATATCGCAACGGCGGCAGGGGAGTTTGTGGCGGGGCGGGCGCGGAAAGTGTGGATCCAGAGAGATCGTCCTGAGCCAGAGGCTCCTTTGGAAGACCTGCGCCTCCATACCAGCACTATGCGCAAGCGCGCGTGTTGCGACTGACGATAGCACCGGCAGCACGCGAAGTCCCGCCCTGCGGGACTGAAAGAGCTTAGCCCAGCGCTTCAGCGCTGGGTAGGCGTTGTTATGACCCCGAGTCCCGTAGGGACAGCAGAGACAAACATCGCAGCGTGCCAACTACGCGGTTGCCGCAACCAGCCGTGCGGGCTCTTCGTGGAAGCGCACCGACACCAGCTTCGACACTCCCGGCTCCTGCATGGTGACGCCATACAGAACCGGCGCCATGCCCATGGTCCGCTTGCTGTGGGTGATGATGATGAACTGGGTTTGCAAGCTCATCTCGCGAATCAGCTCGGTGAAGCGGCCGATGTTGGCTTCGTCGAGCGGCGCATCCACCTCGTCGAGAATGCAGAACGGGCTGGGCTGATACTGGAAGATGCCGACCAGCAGCGCCAGCGCAGTCAGCGCCTTCTCGCCGCCGGAGAGCAGCAGCACATTTTGCAGCTTCTTGCCCGGAGGCGAGGCGACCACGTCGATGCCGCTCTCCGCCGAGTTCTCGATGTCGGTGAGGCGCATGAAGCCCTGGCCTCCGCCGAACAGCTTGCTGAAGGTGCGCGAGAAGTTCTCGTTGATGATCTTGAAAGCTTCTTCGAACTTCTGCCGCGAGATGGTGTCGATTTCTTTGATTGTGTTCTGGCGTGTTCTCGATGGCCTGCAACAAATCCTGCCGCTGCGTTTCCAGGAACTCGTGACGCTGCGCGATCTCTTTGTACTCCTCCAGCGCCATCATGTTCACCGGACCCATGTTGTCGAGCCGCGTGCGCATTTCGCGATAGGCTTCTTCTTCGCCGGCGAGCGCCTCGGCGGCGACGCGGGGCAGGGAATCGTCGGCCATCAGCTCCTGCGGTTGCTGGCTCAACTCCTGCACGCAGGTCTCGGACATGTGCTGCACATCGGATTGCACACGCGCCTGCGCGGCTGAAAGTTCGCCGCGACGATCGCGCGCCGCATCGAGCGCTTCGCGGGCCGCCTTGAGGGCTTCTTCCAACTCGACGATGCGCACCCGGACGGTCTGCAACTCGGCTTGCAGTTCGCGATCGCGGCTGTGTCGCCAGCTCGCGCTCGGCGGTCCAGCCGACCACCTGCTCCGCCAGGCGAACGTTCTCGGCTTCGCGTTGCTGCTTCTCTGCGGCAGCCGACTCGAGTTGCGATTTCAGCTTGGCCAGTTGCGTCGAAACCTCCGACACCATCGCCTCGATGCGCTGCACCGTGGTCACGGCTCCGCGGCGGCGCTCTTCCAGTGTGGCCAGTTGCGCCCGAGCTTCGCTGGCGAGCTGCGCCGCTTCATCACGGCGCAAGCGCAGGCCTTCCAGACTGCTGTGCGCCGCCTGCATCTCCAATTCAAGCTGACGCTGTTGTTCTTCCTGCGCCGACAGCTCTCCGCTTTGTTGCGCGATGAACGTCTGTTGCTGGTTACGTTCCTCGCCGACGCGGCCGAGTTCCCGCTCGTAGGTGGAGAGCCGTTCGCGCACCCGGACCATCTCGGTTTCGAGTTGGCGGAGGGTGTGGCCCGAAGTCATGGCCTGGCGCTCGCCTTCGCGCTTGTCGTCCTCCAGCCGATGCAGCAGTCCGGTCAGCTCGAAGATTTCGCGGCCCAGCGCGGCCACGCGCAACTCTTCGGCGGCCATGGCGCGCTCCATCTCGCCCATTTGCTGCAGCACTTCGCGCAGTTCGCGCTTCATGGAGAGCGGTCCCTGGCTGCGCTGCTTGCCGCCGGTCACGGTGACGTTGTGGAAGCACTCGCCCGACTTGGAGAGGAAGAAGGCATCGGGATTATTCAACGCGAGATCGCGGCCGGCGCCGGCATCGGGCACAATGTAGCCGTTGCCGAGCTTGGGCAGAATCACTTCAAGCGATTTGCCGAAGCCGTTGAGCACGCGAATGCAATGCTTGAGCGGGACCACGCTGTCGCCATGCGCGACCTGGTGCGCGGACTCGTCGAAGAGGAACGAAAACTTCGCCTGCGAATCTTCGGGATGGACCAGGAACGTCGCGCGGCCATCCACGTCGCTGCGCAGCAGGCGCAGACCTTCGTCGGCCGCGTCCCACGACTTCACCACGATGTAGTTCAGCTCGTCGCGCAGGAAATCGTCAACCACGTGCTCATAGCGATCTTCCACTTCGAGAAAGTCGGCGAGCACGCCCACCGGCGCAAGACCTTCCTTCATCGCGCCCGAGGTGAAGAGCTTGCGCACCGATTCGGTGGTGTAGCCATGCTCGGTGATGACGGCTTCCAGCGAACTCCGCTTGCCCATCGCGCTGGCGTACTCGCCACGCAGCGAATCCAGATGGCGCTTGCCGGTGGTTTCGGCGGAGCGCTTTTCGTCGAGCTGCTGGCGCGTTTCGTCGATCTGCGCGGTGAGCGCGACCACGCGCTGTGAGGCGGTTTCAAACTCCAGGCCGAGTTGGCCTTGCTGGCCGCCGAAAGTTTCCAGTTGCAGCATGGCGGCGGAGGTTTCGTCGTGCAGGCGCTGCGCCTCGCGATCGAGCGCGGCAATGCGTTCTTCGGCTTGCGTGATGCGGTTGCGCACCGCGGAAGTCGCCGAGACGGCGTTCAGAATTGCGTCGCGACGCTGCTCCTGCTGGCGCTCGACTTCCAACAGCGAATGCCGCTGCGGCCGAAGCCTCCTGCTGCCTGGCTTGCGACTCCTGCTGCGCATGGGCAACATCCACGTTGGCTGATTCGAGCGTGGCGCGATTGGCTTCCAGTTCCTGCTGCAGGCGCGCGAGCTGCGCTTCGGTGTTGGCGATTTCCGCCTGCGGCTGCGGCGGCGCGCGCATCCAGTTCGGAGCAGCGCTCGTCGTTGGTGCGGCGGCGGGCGGCGGCGCGATCGATCTCCAGCGAAAGCCGGTTGAGCTGCTCGCGGTTCTCCTGCGACTCGCGCTCGATGGCGTAGCCGCGCTGCGTGCGCTCGCCGTGCTCGCCTTCCATGTGCTGCACGGCCTCAGCCTGCGCGTGCATGGCTTCGCCGATTTCCGTGAGTTGGCGGCCGAGCAGGGAAGCCTCGGCATCCAGTTGCGCGAACTTGCTGACCAGCAGCACGCGCAGCTTGGCGCGCATCTCGTCGCGCAACCTGGCGTAACGCTCGGCCTTCGAGGCCTGGCGCTTCAGCGAGTTCATCTGGCGCGTGACTTCGTCGAAGATGTCGTTGATGCGGGCGAGATTTTGCTTGGCGTCTTCGAGGCGGGCTTCCGCCAGGCGCTTGCGCGTTTTGAACTTGGTGATGCCCGCGGCCTCTTCGATGATGGCGCGGCGATCGGTGGGCTTGCTGCTGAGGATCTGGCCGATGCGGCCCTGCTCGATGATGGCGTAGGACTCGGGGCCAAGGCCGGTGCCCATGAAGATGTCCTGAATGTCGCGCAGACGACAGAGCTTGCCGTTGAGCAGATACTCGCTTTCGCCGGAGCGGAACAGGCGGCGCGTGATGGTGATCTCGCCGGCTTTGAAAGTGCGCTTGAATTTGCGGCGGCGAATTTTCAGCACGACGTGCGGAGCGGCAGCATCGTGAGCGGCGGACTCGGTCGCGTTCGTGGGTGCGTCTTCGCCATCGTCATCGCTCTGGCCGGGATGCACTTCTTCGGAGTAGCGCTCAACGTCTTCGGCCTTGGCCGCGCGCACGGCAGACTCGTCCCAGTCGTCGTCGGGCAGATCGTCCTGAATGTCGATCTCGGGCTCCAGCGACGTCGCCGTAGATTTCGGGATCGACCAGCGTGAGCGAGACCTCGGCCATGCCGGTGGGCTTGCGCTCGCGCGTGCCCGCGAAGATGACGTCCTGCATGTTGACGCCGCGCAGCAGTCGCGCCGATTGCTCGCCCAGCACCCACGAGATGGCGTCGGAGATGTTCGACTTGCCGCAGCCGTTCGGACCGACGATGGCGGCAATGCCGTCGCCCTGGAAGCGAAGGTCGGTGCGATCGCAGAACGATTTGAACCCGAGGATTTGCAGCTTCTTCAGTTTGAGCAACGTCATACTCCCGTTCGGATAGGGCGGCCTGTCTCGACTGCACTCGGGACTCTCACGCCAGCGCTATCCGCGATTTCATCTCGACCCAACGAGAAACGCCAAGCCAACTGTACTTTCGAAGGCGAGGAGGGGTCAAGACATAAAACGCAATATTTAGGGGTATCCCTGTGGAAACCACACCATATTGCACCACCCATGCAGCAAACGAAAAATTTTTGAGAGCGAAAGTGATTTGGAGGCGGGAAAAATCGCTGGAGCAGTCTTCATTTTAGCAGAGCTCCTGCCCGATTCAAGCCCAAAAGCCAGGGAGTACCTGAACGGTTACAGTGCCGCCGCGCCCGCACGACGGGCCTCGGATCTGTCCGAGTTCCGAATCGGGAATCTCCGCGCAAAAGTCGCTGAACTATCCGCTTTGCTGCTTGATATCTCCCTCACTTCCTCCTAGACGTACCTTGTAGAGGCACGCGAGTCGGCAACCGTTCTGGATTCATCGCATCGCGCGCTTGGGAGCGGGCAAAGCTACGACGGGACGATCGCCCGTCGCCGGCTCAACGTCCCCAGTTGTCGAGCCTTCCGATCGACTCCAACTTCGTCTAACTCGCGATCATCAAGCGAAGAAGGTCCCCCTATGAGCCAGCACCGTGGGCCACTGCTGCTGATCCTCATTGCCGTCATCCTGGTAAGCGGCGGCTATGCTGCTCCCATTCATAAATCCGCAATTGACCGCGACTTCGGCTTTCACAGCGCGTATGCAATCTATGGTTCGACTTCCACTGACAACTGGTGGCGGCACCGGCAACTGGAGCGACTCCTGGTGTTGGGACTCGGGACTGCCCTCCGGGGGCAGCGATGTCGTCATCTATTCGGGCGGAGATGATTGGTGTAGCTGGACACGAGCGCGAGCATCGCCTCGCTCACGCTGGGCGGCACATCGGCACCGCACAGCTTGTCGATAACGGCACCCCACAGACGCTCACCATTGCTGGGGCGCTAAGCGTCAACCAGACCGGTACCTTGTCGCTCGACAGCGGCGACACCGTGGCAGCCGCTTCGCTCTCGGTCAATGCAGGGACCATCAATCTCAATGGTGGATCGACGCTGCAGATCTATGGCGACGCCAGCAACTCCGGGTCTATCTACCTCGGCAACACTTCCGGTGGAAACAACCTGACAGTCAATGGCACGCTGACCAACCAGGGAAGCTTAACGCTCAACGCGTCCAATACCGCCAATGTCCACAGCTTGATCAACAGCGGATCGATCGATCTGTATGGCGGCTTGCTCCAGGTCAATGGAGGGACGCTGTCCAACAAAGGGGCAATCTATCTGTTCTGGGCGCCGCTCCAGGTCAATGGAGCCGTATACAACTCTGGGCGGATCTACACCTTCGCGAGCGTGCTGGACGTTACTGGCACGCTGACCAATGACGTATTGGGAAGCATCATTCTCGACGGAGGTTCAAATCAATTCAGCGTCCAAGGCAACGTGAACAATGCTGGACTGATCAGCACCGGCCGCTGGGGTCAAGACGGACTAAAGACAGGCGGCGCGCCAGCAGATGGTTGGAACGAGATAAGTATAAGTGGCAGGCTGAACAACACGGGCACATTTTCGCTGGCGGGATACGGCAGTACCGCCACGATCGGAAGCATCGTCAACAGCGGAGTGATCGACTTAGATAACTATGATCCTCAATATGAGGTAACACAACTCCACGTCAATGGCGACGTCCACAACTCCGGGCAGATCTCCAACATAGATGGTGAGGTTGTGGTGAGCATAGGCGGCACACTCTACAACAGCGGGCAGATCGCCACCGGCGGTGGCGGTGGGAATGTCGTGAGCATAGGCAGCACTCTCTACAACACTGGGTATTTCGGACTAGGTGGATCTTTCGACAGCAGCAATATTGGCACCCTGGTGAATGGCGGAATGGTCGATGTAGAGAATCAATCGTTCCTCAGCGTCAACGGCGACGCAAATAACTCCGGGGGGATCTACGTGGGCGGGGACTCAGCCCTGAACATAAATGGCACGTTAAACAACAGTGAGTCGCTGAGCGCATATGGCAACGCTGATGGCGGTAGTAATGGTGCCTCGGTCGGGAGCCTCGTCAACAGCGGCACTATCGACTTAGAGAATGCGTCGGGGCTTCAGATTTACGGCGACGCAAATAACTCTGGGTCTATTTCTCTCGGCAGCTTGGATGGCGGAAATAGCCTGGGAGTCAGTGGCACGCTGACCAATCAGGGAAGCTTAGTGCTCAACGCATCCGATACCGCCAATATCAGCAACTTGGTCAACAGCGGGACTGGAACGATCAATGTGCAGAACGCATCTACCGCCAATGTCGGCAGCTTGGTCAATGACGGAATGATTGATCTGGAGAATGGGTCGGCGCTTCAGGTCTATGGCGACGCGAATAACTCCGGATCTATTACCCTCGGCAGCACTTCCGGCGGGAATAGCTTGACAGTCAATGGCACGCTGACCAACCAGGGCAGTTTAACGCTCTACGCGTCCTCCGCCAATGTTGGCAGCTTGGTCGGTGGCGGAATGATCGATTTAGAGAATGGCTCGGGCCTCCAAGTCAATGGCGACGCAAGTATCGGGTCCATCTCCATGAATGCGAGTAGCATGTCCGTCGCCGGCAGCCTGGTCAATGGCGGAACCGATTTAGAGAATGGCTCGGGTCTTCAAGTTAGTGGCGACGCATCCGGGTTCTTTTCCCTGAATGGTAGCTGGTTGACAGTCAACGGCACTCTGTACGGAGGATTGGTGCTCTACGGTTCATCGGCCAGTGTCGGCAGCTTGAATGGCGGAATTGATCTGGAGGACGGATCGCTCCAAGTCAACAGCGATGCAAGTGTCGGGTCCTTCTCCATGAGTGGGAGCGCCATGTCGGTCAATGGCAGCATGGACAGTGGATCCATCTCCATGAATGGGAGCGCCATATCCGTCAATGGCAATATGGACAGCAGCGGGCCCATTTCCATGGACTCTAGCGGCTTGACCGTCAACGGCATGTTGACAAGCTATGGTCTCTCATTGCTGTCCTCAACCGCCAGTGTCGGCAGTTTGGTCAACTACGGAACTATCGGTTTGGATTATGATTCTTCGCTCCAGGTCAACGGCGACGCAACCAACTCCGGCTCTATCTTCCTTGGCGAAATGGGCAGTGGCCGCAATCTTTTGCGCGTGAATGGCATGCTGACAAACCATGGACTCCTGGAGATCGATCCAGCCGGATTTCACGTAAATACCGTGAAGCCGGGAAGCTTGGCCAATGACGGGACGATCGATCTGATGGGCAACCTCTTCGTCAAGGGCGACGCAAATAATCGCGGTGCCATCGGCACTGGCAATTACGGAAGTACCATTATGGTCGGTGGCAGGTTGACCAATGGCCCGACCGGGACCTTCTCGCTCTATAGCGTCTCCGATGTTGCCAACATTGGGTCGGTGGTGAACCAGGGGGCCTTGTACATCGCTGACGGAGCTACGCTGAACGTGACGACCTCGCACGTGGCGGCAGCGTCCGTACTTTCTGGCTTCACCAATACCGGAACTGTCAATATCGCTCCCGGCGGCGCTCTTGCCAGCCCAAACAGCTACGTCCAGACCGCCGGGCAGACGACGGTGGACGGCAGTCTGGCATCGGGGAAAATGATTGACTTTGCTGGGGGCGCCGTTTATGGCAATCAGGGCACCATCAGCGGACCGATCATTTCCAATGCCTCGATTAACATTGGCGACGCCCTGCAGACCATCGGCCAGCTTTCCTTTATGGGCAACTACGCCCAGGGACCGCACGGGAGCCTTACCTTCGACATTGCCGGATCGGAACTCGGGCAATACGATCAGCTCAACGTCAGCGGCCATGCCCAGCTCAACGGACTGATGACCGTGGATCTACTTAACAGTTTCATACCGCAGATTGGCAATACCTTTGACATCATGAACTTTGCCAGCGAGTCGGGGACCTTCTCGATGGTCTTGGGCCTGCCGATCAACGGTGAGGAACACTTCGTGTTGGAATACAACCCGACCGATTTGACGCTCGACGTGGTGTCGGGCGCGTTGATTGGGGGCCAGCAACGATCAGGCGACTCTCCTCGCATCCAACATTGCATCCGACATTGCATCCAGCATCGCGCCTGATGGTGGATCTGGCACTGCATCTGGCTTCACCTCGAGCACCGGGTTTCACTATAAGTCGGACTATGGCCGGTCGCCAACACAGGAACCAGGCATCCTATTGCTTCTTGGTTCGGGCTTATTGTGCGCGGGCTATGCGGTTCGGCGACGCATGACAAAGTAGCAAGACCGGCATGGGACCCAATGTCAAAGGGATAATGGTCCGTGCCGGGTGCTAGGCTATGATCCTGAGGGTGCCCCACCCGAGTTGGTTTTGCTTGGGTGGGGATTTGCTTGCGGCCTAATAAACGGCATGGACCATTCCCGAACAGGCTCCTAGCCAGAAAATCAGGAGAAGAGTATGACCCTACCAGCAACACCTGAAACCGGGACCAGCAAGCAACCAACATTTTGGATTCTGGGATGCCTAGCCTGCCTGCTGATTGGACTGTTCATCGGACATGCTGTGACCTACCACAGAATGCGCGCCGCCACCAGCTTCACGACACCTTATCAGGCGGTATTACTGAGTACTGGTTCCGTGTATTACGGCAAGCTGTCGGGTTACGGCAGTGGCCACCCGGTGCTGACCGACGTTTACTACATCCTCAGCAAAACCAATCCGGACGACAAGCAGGTCACCAACGTTTTGGTGAAGCGTGGCAAGGAACTGCACGGGCCTGACCGCATGTACTTGAATGCCAGGCAAATCGTCTTCGTGGAACCCGTCGGCCCCGGCTCCAAGGTCGCCCAGTTGATCAGCGAAGCCAGCCAGTAAATGGTTGCGCGTGGCTGTGCGTGACACTGACGATTGTGACGATATCGCAAGAAATCCCCACCCAAGGCAAAACCGGCTTGGGTGCACCCGGCCTACTGGGATGGAATGCTCAAATCCTTGCAGATTTTCCTGGCTAAGTCGTCGTTGATTTCGGAGTGGCGAGGAACTGCTGAAGTTTTACCTGCGGCCCGGTTAACGTAGATCGAATGATTGGCTCCTTCGCGCAACAGTTCGCACCCGTGCCGTTCGAGGTGTCGAACGAGTTCGCGACGCTTCACGCACTGACTTTCAGTGGTTCTCGAATCACGTCTTTTCCGGAGGCGGCTTCCTGAGCCAGCGTCCGGTTCGCCTCCAGCACAAGGGTAACGGCTTCGTGCAGGTTGGTGCGGGCTTCTTCGAGGGTCACGCCTTGGGTATTGGCGCCCGGCAGCTCCTCGACGAATGCGATATAGCCCTCGGGGACGCGGCGAAAAACGGCGGTGAACTGAAAATCCATGAACCTATCATACGCCGGGGGGCCCCCAGGCCAACCCTGGTCGCGATGTCCAGTCCCGCCATTCACAAACTGACTACTGACTACTGACTACTGACTACTGGCCTTTCCTGCTACACTGCGCATAACTTCGGCGGGTCGAGAGCTCACGTGCTACTGGAACTGCGGGTCGAAAACTACGCGGTCATTGACAACGTTGCCGTGGAGTTCGCGCCCGGCCTGAATCTGCTGACCGGCGAAACCGGCGCCGGAAAATCCATCCTCATTGACGCGCTCGCGTTGCTTCTCGGCGATAAAGCCTCCACCGACACAATTCGTCACGGCACCGACAAGGCCGTGGTGTCGGCGGTCTTCGAGGCCGAATCAAAAGCTCTTGACGCAGTCCTGGAAGCCAATGGCCTGGATTGCAATTCCGATTCCCGTTCCGACGACGGCCAACTGATTCTTCGCCGCGAGATTTCGACCGGCGGCAAGGGTCGTGTCTTCGTGAACAACCAGCCGGCGACGGTGGCTGTCCTCAAGCAACTGGCGCCCCATCTGGCGGTGATTCATGCGCAGAATGTGGCCGTGCTGGCGTTCGATGCCGCGTCGCGGCTGGCGCTGCTGGATGCCTTCGCCGGAGCGGACACATCGGCCGCTGCGGCGGCCTTCGAAAGTTGGAACCAGGTTCGTCATCGCATCGCCGAATTGGAGCGCGACGAGCATGACCGGCTGCGCCTGCTGGACTTGTGGAGCTTTCAGCGCAAAGAGATCGCCGACGCGCGCCTGCAGCCGGAGGAAGATACCAGGCTTGAGGCCGAGAAGCGCGTGCTCGCCAACGCCGAGAAGGTCTTCACGGCGGCGATGGCGGCCTACGACGCGCTCTATGAGAGCAATGCTTCAGCGGCCGCTTCGATTCGTGCGGCGACGCGGCAGGTCGAGGAGTTGTCGCGCTTCGACGAGAAATTCCGCCAATCTCTGCCCGAACTGGAGTCGGCGCGCATCACCCTGGAAGACATCGGTCAGGCGCTCCGCGATTACGCCGAAGGCATCGAGGCTTCGCCCGCGCGTCTCGCCGAAGTTGAAGATCGGCTGGCCCTGCTCGATCGCCTGAAGCGCAAATACGGGCCGACGCTCGACGACGTGATCGCGCTCGGCGACGAACTCGAACGCAAGCTCAATGAGATGGAGAACAAGGACGAAGTCCTGCGCGCCTTGAAGATCGAGCTGGCGAATGCCGCGGCGAAATATCTGGAGGCGGCGCGCAGTCTGTCCCGCCATCGCTACGAAGCGGCGCGCAAGCTGGAGAAGATGGTCGAGGGCGAGATCAACGAGCTGGCCATGAAGGCACGCTTCAAGACTGAGGTCAGCGGTTCCGACGAGGAAGGGAACTGGAGCGCCCGTGGCTTCGACCAGGTGCAGTACCTGATCTCCGCCAATCCTGGAGAGCCGCTGGGCCCGGTCGAGGAAATCGCCTCGGGCGGTGAACTGTCGCGGGTGATGCTGGCCCTGAAGACCAGCGTTGAGACAGGCCAGACGAAACGCGGCGCCGGTGCGGGTGCCCCACATAACGGCAGGGGCGCCAAACTTTCCTCGCCCGCGGGTGCCCCACCCTACTCGCCCGCTTTTGGCGAGAGGGTGGGTTCAAAGAGTGTGGGTTCCCAACGAACGTTGGTCTTCGATGAGATTGATAACGGCATCGGCGGGCGCGCCGCCGAAGCGGTGGGCAGGAAGCTAAAGCAGCTCGCGCGGACCAAGCAGGTACTGTGCATCACTCACCTGCCGCAGATCGCGTCGTTCGCCGACCAGCATTACCTCATCGAGAAGCGGGAATCGGGCGGGAGGACAAAGACCTCGGTCCGCCCGTTGAATCCCGAAGAACGCACGCGCGAGATCGCGCGCATGATGAGCGGCGCCAAGCTGACCGACACCTCGCTGAAGCACGCCGAGCAAATGCTGAAGGCGAATCAGTAGCCAGTTGCCAGTAGCCAGTTGTCAGTCGTCAGTTGGGGTGTCCTCTATGCGAAATGTGAACACGTGGGTGAGCAACAGCTTCCGCATTCTGGTCTCGATACACTTGGCTTGCCTGTACGTGCTGTTCTTCGGGTTGAAGAACACGCTCTTCGGCTTTTGGCATACGGTCGTTGTGGTGGGCCTCACTCTTCTTATGATCTCGATCGTGGCTTCATTTGTTTGGGATGTGACAACGTGGAAAGACACATCCCGCAAATCAGCGAAATTGATTGATGGACTCATTTGCGCTGGCTGGATTGCGCTCGTAGGATTTCTGATTCTCAATTCTGTGCGCGTTGGATTGTGTAAGCCCAATGTTTAAGAATGCGCGTCAATCCTCGCCGCCAACTCTTACTTGATCGCCCCTTCTTTGCCCGCCAGTCGGCGCAGCAGTCCCATCTGTCCGTTGTGATAGCCCTCGTGGTAATGCAGACGAATCAGCGCGTCCGCGATCGAACCTGTCAGCGGCGGCCGCCGCATCGGCTCCGGCACAGGAAGAGCCAATGCCTCGTCCGAGAGCGCGGCAAGAGCAGGAACCAGTCGAGCCTGCGTATCGCTTAGCAGGCCGCGGAGCGTAGCGAGATCAGGCACCTTTTCGCCGGGCTGAACTGGATGCGATCCGCGACGATAGTGCGCGGCCACCTCATCCCCAACCATGGGAGCGCCACCGGCCAGGCTCAGGACGGTGTTGCGGGCCACGACGATGTGTCCCAGGACCCAGTTCAGGCAGTTGCCCGCGCCCGGCGGCTGGACAAGGCTGTCTTCGTTGCTGACATCGTCAAGATTGCGTTTGATGGCGCCGTAGCTGAATTCGTACTGCGCAAGTTCGTTGCCAGTCATGATGGGGCTCTCCTGTGCAAGGATTGTACCGCGTGGGCTTGCTCGCACGGCTATAGATCGATGCGTAAGTAATGTCCAATAGGGACAGGCGATTGGTTTGTGGAGTTGTCATTACGAGCGAAGCGAGGAATCTGCTTTTGTTAGCGCTGGGAGTGACCGCTGAAGAAACAGCAGATCCCTCACCGACTGAACTTTGCCCCAACAAGCGCAAAAACGGCGCTTGTCGGGGACCCCTGTTCGTCGGTTCGTGATGACAACTCAAATCACCGGACA
The DNA here is from genome assembly GCA_963737435.1 of uncultured Acidobacteriaceae bacterium. Classification (GTDB taxonomy): domain Bacteria; phylum Acidobacteriota; class Terriglobia; order Terriglobales; family Acidobacteriaceae; genus Bog-257. The sequence goes on from CAVTSI010000008.1 coordinate 306,534, forward strand.
TTACTTAGCAGATATCAATAAACCAAATATCGTCGCTGCGCGGCTGGATCTGGCCCGTCCCCGTTCCCTGCGAAATTTACGCCTTAGGCTGCCAAATTGTGCCATTTTAGCTCGTTACCTTGGCGATTCCGCCGCTGCTACAATAGAGTAACTGTGTGGGGAAAAGCGGGTTTCTACCCGTATACTGGACAGACAACAGCATGACTCAAAGTAACGCCAAGACCTTACTTTTATTGAAGCCGCGGGGCTTCTGCGCCGGCGTGGTTCGCGCCATTGACATTGTTCGCATCGCCCTGGAGACCTTCGGTGCGCCGATTTACGTGCGCAAAGAGATCGTCCACAACCGTTATGTGGTGGACGAGTTGAGCGCCAAGGGCGCCATCTTTGTGGACAGCGTGCAGGAAGTGCCGGCCGGCGAACGCATCATCTACAGCGCGCATGGCGTCGCGCCCGAGGTGCGCGACGCCAGCAAGCTGCGCGAGTTGCGCGTGATTGATGCCACCTGCCCGCTGGTCACCAAGGTCCACGTCGAAGCCGTGAAGTTTGCGCGGGAAGGCTATTCGCTCATCCTCATCGGCCACCGCGACCACGATGAAGTCATTGGCACGCTCGGCGAAGCCCCCAACGTCACCCAGGTGGTGGACTCGCCCGAGGAGGTGGAAGCGCTGGAAGTTCCCGATCCCAACCGGGTCGCTTATCTGACGCAGACCACGCTGAGTCTCGACGAAACCAGCCACGTTATCGCGGCGCTTAGGAAAAAGTTTCCCAACATCCAGGGGCCGCACGCGCAGGACATTTGCTACGCCACGGAGAACCGGCAAACCGCGGTGAAGGATGTCGCCGGCGAGTGTGATCTTCTGCTGATTGTCGGCTCCGACAACAGTTCCAATTCCAACCGCCTGGTCGAAGTCGCCCGCAATCTGGGCGCGCAGTCCCATCTCATCGAGAACTACCGCTCGATCAAACCGGAGTGGCTGGAGAACGTCAATACGGTGGGTTTGACGGCGGGCGCCTCGGCCCCCGAGATCCTGGTGCAACAGGCCGTGACTTTCCTGGAAGAGCAGGGTTTCACCAACATGCGTGAAATCGAAGTCATGCCCGAGCACGTGCGTTTCGGACTGCCCTCCGAGATCGTCGAGGCCATTGGCGCTGCGCCAGCCATGGCGGAGTAGGTAGGCAATGGAAGGTTCTTCCGATCGTGCCGAAGTGCGCTTCGGCAAAATCGATGACATCAAGAGCCGGGTGGCCGCCGCCATCGATGCTTCGCGGCGATATCTGTTCTCCATCCAGGACCGCGAAGAGGGCTACTGGTGTGGCGAGTTGGGCGCCGACACAACCCTGGTTTCCGATTACATCCTGCTGCATCGCCTGCTGGGCACCGAAGATCCGGTGCGAACAAAGAAGTGCGCCACCGAGATCCTGAATCGCCAGAATCCCGACGGCGGCTGGCCGATTTACAACGATGGCCCCTCCAACATCAGCGCCTGCGTTAAGGCTTATTTCGCGCTGAAAATGGCGGGCTACAGTGCCGATCATCCGCAGCTCCAGAAGGCCCGCGAGCGGATTCTCGCCTTGGGCGGCGTCACTGCGGTCAACACCTTTACCAAGATTTATCTCTGCTTCCTCGGGCAATACGATTACGACGCGGTCCCGGCAATTCCGCCCGAGATCGTGCTGTTCCCCAAGTGGTTCTGGTTCAACATCTACGAAATTTCATCCTGGTCGCGCGCCATTCTGGTGCCGCTCTCCATTGCGTACGCGAAAAAGCCGTTCAAGAAGATCCCCGCGGAAGAGGGAATTGACGAGCTCTTTGTCGGCGGGCGTACCCGCACGCAGCTACGCTTGCGCTGGGCCGACAAGCTGGTGAGCTGGCGCAATTTCTTTCTGGTGCTCGATCGCCTGGTCCACTTGTTGGAGCAGATTCATGTTCGTCCGCTGCGTTCGCTCGCCTTGAAGGTCGCGGAGAAGTGGATGCTGGAGCGCATGGAGATGAGCGATGGCCTGGGGGCAATCTATCCCGGCATCATGAATTCCATCATCGCCCTGCGCTGCCTGGGTTACTCGCTCGACGATCCGCAATTCATCCGCGCGATGGATGAATTTGAAAAGCTGGGCATCGAGGAAGAGACCACCTTTCGTATGCAACCCTGCATGTCGCCGGTGTGGGACACCGCCTATGCCGTGTTTGCCCTGGCGGAAAGTGGCGTGGCGGCCAACGATCCTCGCCTGGTGCGGCCCTGCGAGTGGATGCTGCGCAAGCAGGTGACCCGCAAAGGCGACTGGTGCGTGAAGAACCGCAAGGCAGCGCCGGCGGGCTGGTACTTCGAGTTCAACAACGAGTTCTATCCCGATGTGGACGACAGCGCGCAGGTCATGCTGGCGCTCAGCCGGGTGAAGACCAACAACGAGAGCTATCACGACAAATCGACGCGTCGCGCTCTTGACTGGATCCTCTCCATGCAATGCAAGAACGGCGGCTGGGCGTCGTTCGACAAGAACAACGACCGCATGGTCTTCCAGAACATTCCCTTCGCCGACCACAACGCCATGCTCGATCCGCCCACGGTCGATATCACCGGCCGGGTGCTGGAATGCCTGGCGAGCTATGGCTATTCGTTGAAGGACCAACCGGTGCGGCGCGCGGTCGAGTTCATCAAGCGCGAGCAGGCAGTTGACGGCTCCTGGTTCGGACGCTGGGGCGTGAACTATATCTACGGGACCATGCAGGTGCTGCGCGGGCTGGAGGCGGTGGGCGTGGATTATCACGAGACCTTCGTGCTGCAGGCCGTCGAGTGGCTGCGCATGATGCAGAATCCCGATGGCGGTTGGGGCGAGACTTGCGACTCCTACGACGATGCCAACACCAAGGGAGTTGGGCCGAGCGCGCCTTCGCAAACCGCGTGGGCGGTGATGGGATTGCTGGCCGCCAATGACACGCGCAACGATTCGTTGCAGCACGGTATCGCCTATCTGCTGAAGACGCAGCGCCGCGATGGGTCGTGGGATGAGTCGCTCTATACCGGCACGGGATTTCCGCGCGTGTTTTACCTGATGTACTACATGTACCGGCAGTATTTCCCGCTGCTGGCGCTGACCACGTACGCCAAGGTCAGTAGCCAGTAGGCAGTAGGCAGTGCCGTCAGCGGAGTAGTTCGCAGCGTGATGGCGCGCGGCTGTCATCCTGAGCGACGAGTCCGGTCGCCGCGGCGACCTCGTCGCTCAGGATGACACCCAAGAAACACTGACAACTGGCTACGGGCAACTGGCTACTGAAACATGAAATGTTTCCTCACAGGCGCGACCGGATTTCTGGGAAGCCAGGTTGCCCGTCAACTGCTTTCGAAAGGCGCGGAGTTGCGGCTGCTGGTGCGCCCTACCAGCCGTCTCGACAACATCGCCGACCTGCCAGCGGAGCGCGTGGTGGGCGATCTGCGCGATCTCCAGTCGCTGAAGACCGGCATGTCGGGTTGCGAGTTTGTTTTCCACGTGGCCGCGGATTACCGGCTCTGGTCGCGCAACGGTCAAGAGCTTTACGACTCCAACGTCGAGGGCACTCGCAACGTCCTGGCGGCGGCGAGAGATTCGGGCGTACGGCGGGTTATTTATACCAGCAGCGTTGGGACCATGGGTTTCGGCAACAACGGCCGCCTTACCGACGAGAAAACGCCGGTCACGCTCTCCAACATGATTGGCGATTACAAGCGCAGCAAATTCATGGCGGAGCAGCTGGTGATCGCGGCGGCACACGCCGGGCAAAACGTCGTGGTGGTGAATCCGACGACGCCGATCGGCGAGCGCGACATCAAGCCGACGCCCACCGGCCGGATCGTGGTTGACTTCTTGCGCCGTAAATTTCCGGCCTATGTGGATACGGGGCTGAATCTGGTGGATGTCGCCGATTGTGCTCACGGACACTTGCTGGCGATGGAAAAAGCAGTTCCGGGTGAGCGCTATATCCTTGGCGGTGAGAACCTGACGTTGAAGCAGATTCTGGATAAGTTGGCGGCGATTACGGGTCTGCCTTCGCCAAAGCTCAAGTTGCCTTACGCGGTGGCCTATGCCACGGGCGTGGTGGACACGATGATTTCCGGCAAGATGCTCAAGCGCGAACCTCGCGTGACCTTGGACTCGGTACGCATGGGGCGCAAGAAGATGTTCATCACCAGCGCGAAGGCGGAACGCGAGCTGGGCTGGAATCCGGGGCCGGTTGATGGCGCTTTGCGCCGTGCGGTGGAGTGGTTCCGGGCAAACGGCTATGCCCCGTAAGAGGGTGTGTGAGAACTGGCTTTGAGTTGGCACGGTGAAACGATTGCACAGAATCAAAGCCCCGCAGGGGCGAAATAATAGTAGCCAGGGCATAAGTCCTGGGTAAGGTCGGGAAATTGACGAGTCCCTTCAGGGACGGCACGGTTCTCACACGCCCCCGTAAGCCCGTCGCGATTGTGGTGGCGATGCGGGTGGAAGTGGCGCCGCTTCTTGCCAAAATGAAGATGCAGCCGCTGCAGGTGGACGGCGTTGAGCTGTTCGAGCTGCCCGAGGCGATGGTTGCGGTTGGCGGTATCGGCGAAAAGCGCGCCCGTCACGCCGCCGAGGTGGTGATTGAGCACGCGCAGCCGAAGCTGCTGATTTCGGCGGGCATGGCGGGCGCACTCTCGCCCAACCTGAAGGTCGGCGACGTTGGCCGGATGCGCGAGGTGGTCGATGTCGCAACCGGCGAACGCTACCCTGCGCGCGGAGGCGAGTGGGTGCTGGCAACCTCGCCAGGCATAAGTGATGTCGGGGAGAAACGGGCCTTGATGGTGAGATACGCAGTCGACGCGGTGGACATGGAGGGCGCGGCGGTGGCGCAAGTGGCCAAAGAGCGAGGCTTGGAGTTCGCGGCGGTGAAGGCCATTTCCGATGACTCGGCCTTCTCGATGCCGCCCCTGACGCGATTTATTGACGGTAACGGAAGGTTCGAGACGCGGCAGTTCCTGGTGTATGTAGCGCTTCACCCGAAGTGGTGGGCCACGCTGGCAAAGATAAGGAAGAACAGCAAGCTTGCTTCTGCGAACCTGTGCCGGGAGTTGCAACATCTAATTGTGGATAGTGATTAGTGGATAGTGGCTAGAATCAAGTTCTTCGCGGAAGGCGCATTTTACGAAGGGCGTTAGAATTCCTGGAAGCGCCGTCCCACTAGCAACTAAACCAGTACCCACTGAGGAAAGAATGTCGGTCGCAACACAACTCGGCGCCATCGGCCAGCAACCGCTGCCTGCGACCATGCAGGCGGCGGTTTATCGCGGCGTGAACGATGTCCGCATGGAGACTGTCCCGGTGCCGAAGATCGGCCCGGGAGAAATTCTGGTTCAGGTGCATACCTGCGGCATCTGCGGCACCGATCTGAAGAAGATTGCCACCGGATCGCATTCTGCCCCGCGCATCTTTGGCCACGAGACCACGGGAGTGGTTGCTGCTCGGGGCGAAGATGTTGCCGGCTATGAACTGGGCGACCGGGTGATGGTGTTCCATCACATCCCCTGCGGAGAATGCTACTACTGCCGGCATAAGGTGTTCGCCCAGTGTCCGACTTACAAGAAAGTCGGCGCCACGGCGGGCTACGAGCCCAGCGGAGGCGGTTTTGCCGAATATGTGCGGGTGATGGAGTGGATCGTTGGCAAGGGAGTCATCCGTATTCCGGATGGCGTTTCTTTCGAGCGAGCGTGTTTCATCGAACCCATCAATACTTGCATGAAAGGTATTGAAACGCTGAGGCTTATGGCGGGAGAGTCGGTGCTAGTGATGGGCCAGGGGCCGATTGGCATCATCCTGGCCGCGCTGGCCCGCCGTTGTGGGACACGGGTAATAACTTCCGATTTGTTTCCGCAGAGGCATACAATAGCTCAGACGTTCGGCCTGAACGAAAACATCGACGCTTCTACCTCCGAAACCGTAAGGGCCATCAAAGAGCTGACGGAGGGCCGGGGAGCAGACGCAGTCATACTTGCGGTAGCCGGCAACGCTTTAATTCGTACCGCCATGGACGCGGCGCGTCCTGGGGGCCGGGTATTGTTGTTTGCGCAAACGCAGCACGGGGAGGCAACTCTCGACCCGGCAGCGGTTTGCGTCGATGAAAAGAGTCTCTTGGGGTCGTACAGCGCTTCGGTGGACTTGCAGGAAGAGTCCGTGCGGTTCGTGTTCAGCGGCGAAATGGAATTGGAGCGGCTCATCAGTCACCGCTTTCCGCTGGGCGAGTCCGTTGCAGCGCTGCATTTGGCTGCCCATCCCAAGCCGGACTCCATGAAGGTGGTCATTCAACCGGGCAGTTTATGGAAGGGCCAATAAGTGAACGGACACATGACAGCGGCGGTCCTCTATGGCAAAGAGGACGTCAAGATCGAGCAGGTGCCGATTCCCACGCTGGATGAAGGGGAAGTGCTGGTCAAGGTGCAAGTGGCCCTGACCTGCGGCACCGATCTCAAGGTGTATCAGCGCGGCTATCACGCGCGCATGATTGTGCCTCCGGCCCTGTTTGGACATGAATTGGCGGGTGTCGTCGAAGAGGTTGGGCCCAATGTCAGAGGTTTCCGCAAAGGCATGCGGGTAGTGGCGCTGAATTCCGCCCCGTGTGGCACCTGCTTCTATTGTTCCAAGCACCAGGAGAATCTCTGTTCCGACTTGCTCTTCAACAACGGCGCCTATGCCGAATACATTCGCATTCCCCGGCGCATCGTGGAGACCAACATGCTGGCCATCCCGAAGCATGTCAGCTTCGAAGAGGCGGCCATGGTTGAGCCGCTGGCCTGCGTGTTGCGCGGTTTGCATGAAACCAAATTGGAGATTGGCGACTCGGTGGCCGTCATCGGCGCCGGTCCCATCGGCTTGATGTTTGTGCAGGTGGCGAAGCTGGCCGGTTGCAACGTGATCTCCGTGGTCAAGCGTGAGTCGCAAGTGAGCGCCGCCCGCCGCTTGGGAGCTAACAGCACGGTCGAGATTAGTTCCGTGGACGATCCCGTGAAGGCGGTGCGCAGGCTTACTCCCGAAGCGCGCGGTTGCGACGTGGTCATCGAGGCGGTAGGCCGTCCGCAAGCCTGGGAATGGACCATTGACATGGTGCGCAAGGGCGGCACCGTCAACTTCTTTGGCGGTTGCGCCAGCGGGACCACCGTCGCACTGGACACGCAGCGCCTGCACTATAACGAGCTGACGCTGAAGGCCACCTTCCATCACACGCCGGAGACGGTGCGCAAGGCGTTCTCCCTGATCTGCGAGAACAAGATCAAGGGCACCGACTACATCACCGGCGAAGCGCCTCTGTCGCGCTTGCAGCAGGTGTTGCGGCACATGCTGAATCGCAACGGCGACATCAAGACGGCCATCATCCCGGGAACGTAAGGAACAGTGGCTAGTGGCTAGTGGTCAGTTTGTCAGTTGCCTGGGTGCCCCGTTCTAGCCTTCCTTTGGCTAGGGCGGGACAGTACCCGGTACAATCTTCTTGATGTCTCCTCTTCCCAGTCATAATGGCGTGGATCTTGCGCAACCCGATCCCACGGCTGCGGCAGGCTGGCAGGTTTTGCTTCCGGAGTATGCCATTCCCGAGCGCCCTCCGTCGCTGGCGGAAGCACAACAATATTGCTCGCGGCTGGCGCACTCGCATTACGAGAATTTCTCGGTCGTGACGTGGTTCCTGCCCAAGCATCTGCACCAGCATTTCTACAACATTTACGCCTACTGCCGGATCTCCGACGATCTGGGCGACGAGGTCGGCGATCCGCAACAGTCACTGGCCTTGCTCGATCAATGGGAAGGCGAACTGGAGCAGTGTTACTCCGGAGAACCCAGGCATCCGGTCTTTGTCGCTTTGCGGCCGACCGTGCGCGAACTGGACATTCCGCAGCACGAATTCTCCGATCTGCTGCAGGCCTTTCGCCAGGACCAGACGACCCCGCGATATCCCGCGTTCGCCGATGTGCTGGGCTATTGCCACTATTCCGCCAATCCTGTCGGACATCTGGTGCTGTATGTGTGCGGCTATCGCGACGCGGAGCGGCAAAAGCGTTCCGACTACACCTGCACCGCGCTGCAGTTGGCGAACTTCTGGCAAGACGTTGCCGTCGATTACGCCAAAGGCAGGATCTATCTTCCGCTGGAAGATCTTGCGAAGTATGGCGCGACGGAAGATGACATCGCGCAGCGTCGAGCGACGCCCGCATTTCTGGAGATGATGAAGTTTGAAGTTGCGCGCGCCCGGGAGTGGTTTCAGATGGGACTGCCGCTGGCGAAGATGGTGGATAAACATCTGGCGCTGGACATCGAATTGTTCAGCCGCGGCGGGCTGGAGATCCTGAACGCCATCGAGCGCCAGGAGTACGACGTGTTGACGCGGCGGCCGGTCATCTCCAGGCCGCGCAAGTTGTGGCTGCTGGCCCGCGCAGCCGCGGGAAAGCTGTTGTGAACAAACACCCGCTCCAGTTGCGGGCCGCCTACGGAGTTTGTCGTCATATCGCGCGCTCCGCCGCCAAGAATTTCTACTACGGCTTCCTGGTCCTGCCTGCTCCTAAGCGCAATGCCGTTTCGGCGGTGTATGCCTTCATGCGCCATGCCGACGACATCTCTGATGACCCTTCCATCCCAGCGCAGCAGCGCCGCGAAAAATTGGAGGAATGGATCAACGCGCTGCGGCGCGTCGTGGCAGGCGAGCCCACCGACGATCCGGTGTTATTTGCCCTGGCGGATTCGCAGAAGCTGTACAAAATCCCCATTGAGCTGCTCGAAAAGCTGGTCCACGGCACGGCCATGGATCTGCCCCAGCCAGGGATTGCCCCGAAACCCGCGCCGGGCGCGGAACCTGCGCAACTCCAGTACGACACCTTCGACCAGCTTTACGATTACTGCTATCACGTCGCGTCAGTTGTTGGGTTGATCTGCATTCGCATCTTCGGCTATCGCGACCCGCGCGCCGAGAAGCTGGCGGAGCAAACCGGGGTCGCCTTTCAGCTCACCAACATCATTCGCGACGTAAAAGAAGACGCGGACATGGGACGCGTCTATCTGCCCAGGGAGGATCTGGCGCGCTTCGGGGTCGAGCCCCGCTCGCTGACGAACGGCACTGCATCCGGGTCGTTGCGCCCGGTGCTGGAGTTCGAAGCCGGGCGCGCGCGCGAATTCTATCGCGCGGCGGACGAATTGCTGCCGCTGGTGGACGAAGACAGCCAGGCAGCCCTTTGGGCGCTAGTCGAAATCTATCGGCGGCTGCTGGAGAAGATCGCAGCCCGCAACTACGATGTCTTCTCGCAGCGGGTCCGATTGAGCACCGCGGAGAAGCTGGACGTGCTGGGCAAGGGATTCTGGAAGCGCCTGACATGAGCGCCGGGCAGCCCAACCCGCAGCGTTCGACCGTCGCCATTGTCGGCGGCGGACTCGCCGGTCTGGCCGCAGGTAGCGCGCTGGCCGAGGCGGGATATCAAGTTGAATTGTTCGAGCGGCGTCCCTACCTGGGTGGCCGCGCATCGTCGTATGAGCTGCCTGGCACCGCGGAAGTTGTGGACAACTGCCAGCATGTCTTGCTCGGCTGCTGCACCAACCTTATCGAGTTCTACCGCCGCCTCGGGGTGGAACAGCAGATCCGCTGGTACGACGAGATCACGTTCATCCTTTCCGGCGGGCGCTCCTCGACGCTGAGACCGGGAGCACTGCCGCCGCCTTTCCATACTGCGCCGTCGTTCCTCGATTCGTCCGTACTCGATTTGAAAGACAAGTTCGCCATCGCCCGCGCGATGATGGCGCTTGTCCCTAGGCTTCCCAAGGACAACGGCGAAAATTTCCTGTCATGGCTCTTGCGTCACGGCCAGACACAAAAGGCAATCAATCGTTTTTGGATGCCGGTGCTGGTCAGCGCGCTCAATGAAGATCTGGACCGGATGTCCGTGCGCTACGCCGCGCAGGTCTTTCGCGAATCGTTTCTGAAGTCGGCTGAGGCGGGGCGCATGGGGGTTCCGTCTGTCCCGCTCTCGCAGCTTTACGGGACAGCGGCGGGCTACATCAAAGCGCGCGGCGGCAAGGTGCATACGCGGGCCGCAGTGGATTCGGTCCGCGCCAATGCTGAGGGCATGCAACTTTGTATCGGCGGCGAGGACGTGCGCGCCGACTACCTTATTCTGGCGACGCCGTTCAACGGGGTCGAAAAGCTGCTACCAGATGCTCCAGAACTCGCACCGTTACGCGATCAGTTGCGCAACTTTACGTCTTCTCCGATCACTGGGATACACCTGTGGTTCGATCGCGAGGTGACACCCCTGGAACACGCGGTGCTGCTGGAGCGCACCATTCAATGGATGTTCCAGAAGTCGAAGATACTGGCGACGCGGAGAGACTCGGCGCAGGGCGGCAGCTACTTGGAGCTGGTGGTGAGCGCGTCGAAAACCCTGGTGGAGAAATCGCGAGCTGAGATTATCGAGATGGCCGTTAGAGAACTGGGCGAATTTTTTCCAGTTGCGCGCGAGGCCACGCTGACGAAAGCGACGGTCATCAAGGAAGTGCATGCGACCTTTTCGCCCACTCCGGGCAGCGACGCGTTTCGTCCTTCGCATGTAAGCCCCTGGCCAAGGCTGTTTCTCGCGGGAGATTGGACAGCGACGGGATGGCCCTCAACCATGGAGGGCGCGGTGCGCAGCGGCTACGGCGCCGCGGAAGCGCTGAGCCGCAGGAATTTTCTCGTGCCCGATTTGCCGGCCAAGGGATTGATGAGACTCTTTGGATGACAAGCAGCATGGACAGAAAAGCAGGTCCCTCCGCTCGCGGCTTCTGAAGCCACTCGGTCGGGGCCACAATAGAAAAACAGCTACGATGCACCGCTGACCTGACGGCCAGCTCTACCAAATCACCACACCTTGCACACCTTGTCGGCTGCCTTCACCATCGGCTGGCCGGGCTTGCATGAGAATGCCGTGCCGAATTCCGGCACATTCACGATCACGCCGTTGATGCGGTACTTCGCCGGAGAGTGCGGATCGGTGATGGCGCGCGCCCGCAAATCTTCGGGCCGATCGTTGGCGCAAGCCCATTGCGCGAAGCCCACAAAGAACCGCTGGCCCGGGGTCAAGCCGTCGCGGTCGGCCAGTTGCTTGCCCTTGTCCGCGTCCTTCCACGCGATGTAAGCCAGAATCGTGCCGCCCAGGTCGGCCACATCCTCGCCTTCGGTCAGCTTGGAATTGATGTGGACGTCGTCCACGACCACGTACTTCGCATACTGGTCCACCACACAGTCGGCGTGCTTGACGAACTGCTCGGCGTCCTGCGTGGTCCACCAATCCTTCAGATTGCCCTTGGCGTCGAACTGACGGCCTTCATCGTCGAAGCCATGGGTCAGCTCATGGCCAATGGTGGAGCCGGTGTTGCCGAAGTTGGGAGCATCGTCGAGCTTGGCGTCGTAGAGCGGCGGTTGCAGCACGCCAGCAGGGAAGTTGATGTCGTTCATCTGCGGGTTGAAGTAGGCGTTCACGGTCGGCGGGGACATGTCCCACTCGGTGCGGTCCACGGGCTTGCCCACCTTGTTGAACTCGCGATGGTTCTCGAATTCTTCGGCCCGCTCGGCGTTGCCATAAAAATCATTGCGCACAATCACGACTGAGCTATAGTCACGCCATTTGTCGGGATAGCCGATCTTATTGCGAATGGCATGAAGTTTATTGAGGGCTTGCTGCTTGGTCTGGGGACTCATCCAATCCAATTGCTGGATGCGCAAGGCCATGGCATCCTCAATTTCCTTCGTCATATCAAGGGTTGCGGCCTTCAGCTCGGGAGGAAAGGTCTTGCGGACGTAGGCTTGGCCCAGCGCCTCGCCCAGCTGCCGATCCACATACTGCACGCAACGCTTCCAGCGGGGCTGCAGTTCCTTGGCCCCGCGCAGGTATTGGCGATAGAAGGCGAAATTCTCTTTGACGAAAGCAGACGAGAGAAATGGGGCGCGAGAGTTCGCAACATGGAACCGCAGATAACTCTTCCAGTCAGCCAGCGAAGTGGAAGTCAATTGCGCGTTGAGCTCCTTCAAGAATGCCGGGGATTCTACGTTTAGAATTTCAAACGGGGGGACCTGCGCGGTAGAAAAATATACGCTCCAATCGAAGTTCGGCGCCAGCGCGTTCAGCTCGGTCGCCTTCATCTTGTGCACCACTTTGTAGGGATCGCGCCGGTCGACCCGGGTCAGCGAGGCCTTGGCCAGGCTGGTCTCGATGCGCATGACTGTGTCGGCCTCTTTTTTCGCCGTGGCTGGCGAGTCGCCGAGCAGCTCGAACATCTTCTGCACATGCAGGAGATAGCGGGCGCGAATCTCTTTCGACTTGGCATCCTCCTTGGTGTAGTAATCGCGGTCCGGAAGGCCCAACCCGCCCTGCCCCACACCCACAATCATGGCATCGGAATTATCGGGATCCTGCTGGGCGCCACTGTCGAAGAGCAGGGTATCGCCGGCAAGATGCAAACGAGCTACCAGCGGCGCAAGATCGTGAACGCTCTTGACCGCCTGTACCTGGTCGAGCGCAGGCTGCATGGGTTTGGCGCCAAGCTTGTCGACCGCGGATTCGTCCATGCATGCGGCGTAGTAGTCGCCGATTTTCTGGGTAACGGCATCGCCGTCCTTGGCGGTGGATGCCTGTTCGAGGATGCCCCGCAAATAATTGAGATTATCTTCGTACAGCTTCGAATAGACGTCCCAACGGACCTGGTCGGCAGGGATGGGATTCTTCTGCTGCCAGCCACCGCAGGAGTAATGGTAGAAATCCACGCACGGGTCCGCCGAGCGGTCCATGGCGGAAACGTCGAGGCTGGGAATGTATGGCAAGGTTGGCTCGACTCGAGCTTGCGCGGCATGGGGCGCATTGCCGGGATTGGTTCCCGCCGCGGCGCTCGGGCTGGTGGTTTGCTGAGCGAATGTTGCCAGGGCTACAAAACAGAATGAAAGCAGGAAAATCTTGCAGTTCACGGCTCTCCTCCAAAGGAAGGGCAAGGATAGCAGAGCTGTTGGCGGGCGGCCATTCCCAGTTTGGCCCTCGGAAGATCGCCTGACCCTCTTTTTGGTGAAGAGGGTCGCCGGTCTGCGGTATTCTGTGAGAAAATCAAAACGCATTTGGGTGCGCCAAGTGGGCGTGCTCAGGGCAAAAAAAAGAACTTGCATTTAGGCACAGGTGAATTACCCTGCTAGGTAACCAGGCCTCCTCCGTCCAGAGTGTCGTGCCGCACGGCACGGTCAGGCTGTGCCGCAAGAAAGTCGGCCGGTCTCTCGGGAGTGGCCGTCCACAGAACCAATTTTCAGAATACATTGAGGAGTTGCATGAAAGGGTTTAAGCCTCTTCCGTTTCTCGCCTTGTCACTCTGCTTGGGAATGCTGACCGCGTGCGGCAGCGGTCACCCGGCCAACGGCCCAGGGGCACTGAACATTGCCAACAAACCCCCCGATGGGGTAGTGCAGTCTGCGTACAGTGTCACGATGTTCGCCACCGGAGGACAAGCGCCGTTCGCTTGGACGCTCCAGTCCGGGACCCTGCCTCCGGGTCTGAGCCTGACCCCGCAAGGAGTGATCAGCGGCACGCCGCCTGTCACCGATCTGAATTCCGACGGCAGCGCCAAGAAATATAGCTTCGTGATAAGGGTGACGGATTCGCAGATTCCGACCTCGGCCTATCAGACGGGCAGCTTCACCATCACCATCAATCCGCTTCCGCTGGTCACTACGACCTCGCTGCCTAACGGAACCATCGGCTTGCCTTACAATGCCACTCTGACGAACTCGGGCGGACTTGCTCCCTTTACGTGGTCCATCACGACCGGGACCCTACCTGCGGGATTGGCCCTGGACCCAAGCTCCGGAATTATCAATGGGACTCCCACCGGGCCGTCCGGGGATTTCCCGATTACGGTGCAGGTTACCGACGCCGACTCCAATACCGCCACCGCCCCCCTCGTGATCACAATTGCAGGAAAACTCCAGGGAACCTTTGCCTTCTCGTTTAACGGCTTCCACCAGGGGCAACCGTTCTACACCGCGGGCAGCTTTCTGGGCGATGGCACTGGAACCATCACCAGCGGCGTTCTCGACCAGAACGGTCTGGCGGCGGGGGACATCATCAGCGACGCGCCCTTGACGGGAACCTACACCATTGGCAGCAACGGCCAGGGAACCATGACCTTGACCTTTGGCGGCACCACCTACAACTACGACTTGGCCCCGGCCCTGAAGGGGGACCTCAAATTCATCCTGAACGATTCCGCCCACCCAAATATCTACGGTTCCGGGGTCATCAAGGCACAGAACCTTTCGTCGCTTACGGGGATATCGTCGCTGAAGGGTAATTATGCCATGGGATTCTTTGGAGTCGATCCCGGAGGCCATCGTTCAGCGGGCGCGGGTGCTTTCGCGGCGGATGTCTCCGGAAACCTGACCAGCGGAATAGAGGACACCAACGACAACGGAACCGTGACCAGCGCAGCAGCCTTCACGGGCACCTGGACACTGGACACCGATTTCGCCACCACCGGCCGCGGGACGGTTACCCTGAACGTCGGCACAAGCGGCCTCCACTACGCTTTCTATGTGGTGAATCCCAAGAGCGAATCGGTCGCAGTGCAGACGGACCTGGTCTCAAGCGGAGCTTCTCTCAGTTTGGTCTCCCTGCTTCAGCCAGTAGTCAACGTCACCGGCGGCGTCTTCAACGACGGCTCGTTGAATGGTTCCACCGTGATGGAACTCAACGGGATGTCCTCCGCCGGACCTGACGTACAGCTCGGCGTGGGTCAGTTCGACGGCACGGGCAACATCACCCTGTTTCAGACGGACGAGAACAAAGCGGGGACGCACACCGTTAACACCTTCACCGGCACGTACATCATCGATCCGCACGGCGGAACGACGACGGGACGAGTTATCGTCTCTGGTCTGGGCACCGGTCCGCAGCCCATTTTCTACCTGACGAGCGCGAACCGGGGGTTTTACATTGGAGCCGACGCCGCGGCCACGGAGGGGAGCTTCGAAGCGCAAGTGAATGGACCGTTCAGCCTCCCATCGTTCTTGTTAGGCTACGCGGGAGGTACGATCCAACCGGTGTCAAGCAGCGTGACCAACGAAGTTGATTTCACCACCATCCCGGCGCCCGGCGGGACCATGGTGGCGACCTACGACACCAGTGGGCCGTCTGGGCAGTTGACCAACCAGATGTTGTCGTCAACCTATGTGCTGGGGGATGATCCGGGTGGTACGGGCATGAATACCACCGGCAAATTGATCCTGACGGAGGTCGGAAGTCCTAGTCCCACGGCGATCGTCTACATGATTTATGGGCCGCCTGCCGCGGGCCAGGATGGCACGATAGACCGGTCCAACAACAAGTGGGCGTCGATTAATATCGCCACTCCGACCGGCGCTGCCGATCCCAATCCGCGATTGACCGTGGTGCTGAGTACGACTAAATAACCAAGACGAGCCGGTGCTGTCCGGGCACCGGCAATTTTTTGTCTGGGCCTTTCGTAAGGGTCTGCTACCAGACAGTAGCGGTTTTATTGGCGCTAAGCTGCGGTTTGGTGTATCCTAATACTGCGTATGTACGAGCGGCGCGTCTAGCAGCCATCCCTCCTCTCAGTTGAGCGATTTCTGCCTGCAACCTTCCGATCCTTCAGCGCAACATCAACAACAAGGATATACAAAGAAACAAATGGAACAAGGAACAGTTAAGTGGTTTAACGATGCCAAAGGCTTTGGTTTTATTTCACGTCAGAATGGCGAAGATGTATTCGTCCACTTCTCGGCCATCCAGTCGAACGGTTTCCGTTCGCTGCAGGAAGGTCAGGCGGTCAGCTTCGACGTGAAGCGTGGAGCCAAGGGTTGGCAGGCTGAAAACGTTCAGGTCCTGTAAACAGCACGACAACAGGAGGGCGGCAGAGGCTGCCCTTCCGTTTTTACGCGGCTAGGAGTCAGTTGAGTCTTTGGTCGTGAACCCCCCCAACCGGCGTCCGCCCGCGCGATCGATGTTCGGTCCAGCAGCGGCAATACGAAAAGTGAGGATCCAATGAAGAACATCTACGTGGGGAATTTAACTTTCGACGCGACTGAAGACCAGGTGCGCGGATTATTCGAAGCCTATGGCCCGGTCGATAAGGTCAGCATTGTTACGGACCGCGACACGGGACAGCCGCGCGGCTTCGCCTTTGTGGAAATGGCCGACGACGACTCCGCCGGCAAGGCGATGGAAGCCTTGAACGGCACCAATCTCGGAGGCCGCAATTTGACCGTGAACGAAGCGCGCCCCAAGACTGATCGCCCTCGCGGCGGTGGCGGAGGCCGTGGCGGCTTTGGTGGCGGCGGCGGACGCGGCGGCGGTGGTGGCCGTGGGCGTTCGGGCGGCGGCGGCGGTGGCGGCGGCTGGGGACGGTAAGAGTCGGCTCGCCTGTCTGCTGATCGGCTGACGCTAGAACTGTGTAAATTTGACGATCGTGCCGGAGCTTGCCCTGTTGGGTGGCTCCGGCATTTTCGTTTTTAGCAGCGTGTCCATCGCAAAGCCTTCCTGCAGGCTTCATACAGCCAAGAGCCTCTAACTCCCCAGACTCGCAGTTGCCTAATTTCTGCTAAGGGCATCCTTTCGTCCAGGTGAAATTACTTCCGTGTTGCCCATCAGCCAGGGACAATCGTCAGGGTTGCTCGGAAATGGCCGAACCCTGCATTTACTGGACCAGGGACCGGTTGAGCAGTTCTCTATGCACCGGCATGTGCGCAACATCACAGACAGCTGACCCGTCCGGGTTGCAAGCTACGGAAGGTATTCATTCGAGGCAGTGTCTGGAACGTCCCTCATTCCTTCACGCCTCCTGGAGCATCTGGACCGCTTTGTTGCGCTGAAGGTTCTACCCCCGGGAACTGTTGCTGACCCTGAGAGTCGACGCCGCTTCGCTCAGGAAGCCAAGGCCGCATCCGCTCTCAACCATCCGAACATCATTACGGTTTACGACATCAGCAATACTGACGGCGTGGACTTCATCGCTATGGAGTACGTAGAGGGCCGCACGCTGGAACGGGTGATCGGCCACCGCCGCATGCCGCTCAAACAGGTCCTCGCCTACGCTACCCAGATCGCAGATGCCTTGGGCAAGGCGCACGCTGCGGGCATCATTCACCGCGACCTCAAGCCCTCGAACATCATGGTCACCAGCGAGGATAACGTGAAGATCCTCGACTTCGGGCTGGCGAAGCTGGTTGCCACAAGCGGGCTTGTAGGCGGTGAGGGCACTGCTTCCACACTCGAAACGCTCACGAAAGAGGACAGACTGCTGGGAACCGCGGCGTACATGGCCCCAGAACAAGCCGAAGGTAAGCCGGTGGATGCACGCTGCGACATCTTCTCGTTTGGCTTAATCCTCTACGAGATGCTCACCGGGCGAAGGCCGTTCGGCGGGGACACGAACCTCACCATGATCACCGCCATGCTGCACGAAGAGCCTACGCCGCCAAGTCAACTCGTGCGAGGATTGCCGGTCGAGGTTGAGCGTGTGGTGATGCGCTGCCTGCGCAAGGATCCGCAGCGCCGGTGGCAGAGTATGCCGGACCTGAAGTTGGTCTTAGAGGATCTGAAGGAGGAATCTTCTTCCGGCAAGCTCCCGCTGACCGGCGCCCGACGCTTCTCTCTTGGATGGCTTGCCGCTGGTGCGATGATCTTGATTCTCGGAGGTTTCCTGATCGGTCTTGCCGTGAGAAAACCCACTCAGCCTACTCCATCCTTTTCGGTTGCAAAGGCGGTGATCAAGCTGGAGTCAGGGCAGTGGCTCGACGGGATGCGCTGGGGATTGCGGCGCCCCACTCGAACGGCCGTGGTCATTTCCAAAGATGGGCGTTTCATCGTCTACAGCGCCATCACAGAAAACCCGGAGTCTCAGGCAAAAGCTCAACTGTGCCTGCGCGGAACCGATCAATCGGAGGCCAAGCCCATTGCTGGAACGGAAGGGGGCATCAACCCATTTCTCTCGCCCGATGATCGATGGGTGGGGTTCTGGGCAGACGGCAAGCTGATGAAGGTCTCGATCGACGGTGGAGTCCCTGTGACCTTGTGCAATGCCGGATGGATTTTCGGAGCAAGTTGGGCCTTGGATAACAGCATTATATTTGCAAAAGATCGAGGTTCTGGCCTCTTCAGGGTTTCGGCGGAAGGTGGAGATGCAGAATCTTTGACCACGCCGGACGAGACGAAGGAAGAAATCAGCCTGGAAGATGCTGCCGATGCCCGATACATTCCGACGGGGCATCTTGTCTTCCTTCGGCAAGGAACCCTGATGGTGGTGCCATTCGACCTCGGGAGGCGTGAGGTCATGGGTCAACCCGTCCCTGTCATCGCCAACGTCATGCAAGCACTCAATGTTAACTTTGCCAGTGACAACACTGCTGCTGGGCAGTTCAGCATCTCGGACTCCGGCTGGCTGGTTTATGCAGAGGGCGGGATTTTCCCGGACGGGCAGGACTCACTCGCTTGGGTAGATCCCAAAGGAAAAGCCGAAGCGATTGCATCTTTCAAAGCTCCGTTCTTCGCTCCTCGACTCTCTCCCGATGGACAGCGGATCGCCTACACAACTCTTGGAAGAGAAGATCGGCTTTGGGTCTATGACCTCAATCGTGGCACAGCAAGCCAGTTGACTGGTGAAGGTAAAGCCATCTTTGTCAACTGGACCCCGGATGGCAAACGGTTGGTCTTTGGGTGGCGGAAAGGGGGCTGGCCTAATCTCTACTGGCAACCAGCCGATGGAAGCGCAACTATGGGGCGGCTGACGACGAGTGACTTCTGGCAAGACGCAGGATCATGGTCTCCTGATGGAGCCACTCTGGCTTTTGTGGAAAGTCAAACAGGCAGCGGAGGTACCATATTTCTGCTGGACTTGCGGAGCCGTCGCATAACGCCCTTTCTCAATTCCCGCGCTTGGGAGGGCTACCCGGAGTTTTCGCCCGACGGGCGTTGGATGGCCTATGTGTCCGATGAGTCTGGACGACCTGAAGTCTATGTTCGCCCCTTTCCCGGACCGGGAGGCAAGTGGCTGATCTCCCGTGAAGGAGGTAGAGAACCGCTCTGGGCGCGGAATGGGAAACAACTGTTCTACCGATCGACGGACGAGATATGGGCTGTCGATGTCCGGGCTGATGGCGGCTTCTCCGCCGGTAAGCCACGCCTCTTGTTCAAAGCGCCGGGATGGGTCAGTGGTATGCCGATCCGCACGTGGGACCTTTCCCTGGATAGTCAGCGGTTTCTGATGGTGAAGTCTGACGAAGCGAATCCCACACCTGTGACGGAGATGGTCCTTGTGATGAACTGGTTTCAAGACCTGCAGCGCCTCGCCCCGACCGGGAAGAAGTAAGTTAGCGAATCGCAACCGATTAGTTATTCCTCAGGATCGGCAAGAAAATTCCCCTAATCTCATCCTCCGAAAGATCATCAGTGCGTAGCGGGCGCGACGATTCTGATCGTATGGTCGAAGTGATCGACCTAAAGGGATACCTGCTGCGTGAAGAAACTCTGCAAGTCCGTCCCGCAGCGCGCATCGCGATCCAAGAGTTTGGTACGCTTGGCGATCAGATTCTGGTGACATGAACGACGCGGCCACCATTACGATCGAGTTCAAGCATGTGGAGTTTAGCGTTGCCGGGGACAAGCCGCTGCTCTCCGGCGTGAGCTTTGCTGTGCGCCGGGGTGAGACCCTGACGCTGCTTGGCCGCAGCGGGTCGGGCAAGACGACTTGCCTGAAGATGATCAATCGCCTGCTGGCGCCGACGCGCGGCGAAGTTCGCGTGAACGGAATCCCGGTCGAACAGTGGGACGCGATCAAGCTGCGGCGAAGCATCGGTTATGCCATCCAGGAGGTGGGCTTGTTTCCCCATTACACGGTGCGGCAAAACGTGGCTTTGGTGCCCAAGCTGGAGCAGTCGGACGGCCAGAAAATCGCCGCGCGGGTCACCGAGGTGCTGGACTTGGTGGGCCTGCCGACTGCGGAATTTGCCGACCGATATCCCCACCAGCTTTCTGGCGGCCAGCGTCAGCGCGTCGGGCTGGCCCGTTCCCTGGCCGCAGACCCTCCCATCCTTCTGATGGACGAACCCTTCGGGGCGCTCGATCCCATTACCCGTGCGGAGCTGCAGGTGGAGTTCAGGAAACTGCAGCAGAAACTGGGAAAGACCATTGTGTTTGTGACCCATGACGTGGGCGAAGCCCTGCTGCTGGGTGATCGCATCGGGTTGATGGAAAACGGCAATCTGCGCGGAATCTACACTCCGGATGAGTTCCTGCGTGCCCCCGACGCCGTCGCCAAAGCTTACGTGGATGTGTTCCGGGCCGGGCAGCAGATGTTCCGCCAGTGACTGCGCCGCTATCCAATAGAAAAGGAAGCAGCCTTCGCTGCCCCCTTTCTTCGCGGCTATTCTCGCGCGCTACTACTGCTGCCTGTGGGCCGGAGCGCGGTGGACAGGAGTTGCGGTCTCGACCGGCTTGCCATTTTTGTACAGCACACCTCCCGTCATGGTCATCATGAACGGGCTGGGCGTATAGCTGCTGGCCGTACCCACGAACTCCATCATGGTTCCAACCGTGGGGACCAACTTCGCGGGGAGAGGCTTCTCCATAGTGAGCGTGATGTCGGCGGTCTTGGCGTCAATGTCATCGGAGCTGCCCGCCAGAGTCAGTTTTGACGAAGACGCGGTGATGACTTGGGCCACGAGTCGCACCGCCTTGTCCTTGATGACGTTCCACACCTGGTCGGTGGCGGTTTGATTGCCGGACGAGAGCACCAGTTGCCATTCGGCAAAGCTCATCTGCTTGGGGTCCTTGCTCTTCACCAGGTCGGCAGCCTGCTCGGCCGGAGACGGTGGAGGCGGGGCGGCCGCCACGGTGAAGCCGGCGGGGGGCAGGATGTTCTTGGCCGCTTGCGCTTGCGCTACCAGGGCACTCCAGCCATCTTCGGAGCCGTGGTAGCGGATGTACTTTTTCCGGCCATAGTCCAGGATCTGCGCCTGGCCGGTTCCCTGGGCCAATTGCGAAGCCTTGACGATGAACCAGAAGCCTTCCGGGTTCATCGGATTGGACTCCAGGTCGGCGGTGGCCAAGGGGTAGATGTCCATAATGTTGGGTTGCGACTCTTCGCCTACGGCGTCACGCAAGTCCTTCTGCGCGGTGGCGAAATCCTTCTGCTGCAAGGCCGCGAATCCCACCGCCCCTTCGAAGATGGCACCGGTCTCGTTGTGGAGCTTGGTGAAATCGGCGTCGCTCATGCCGTCGGGTTTGGGCATACTGGTCAGGGCCTGCAATCCCCGCTGGCCATATTGCTGCGCCTGCTGCAGGTTCTGCTGCATCTGCGGCCCGCCTTGCGAACCCGCGGCGCGATAGTTGTAAGCCAGCAGCGCCAGCGCCCGAATGTTATTGGGGTTGGCTTGCAGCACCCGGTTGGCGGCGTCGATGGTCTTCCTGGCGTCATTGGCCTGCTGGTAGGCCACCATCAACTGTTCCAAAGCATCTTCCTTCATCACGCTGTTGGGATACGTTTGCAGAAACGCTTCCAGTCCTTGCGCCTTAAACTGCGGATTGGACTGCTGAATCGCGTTCACGTAGGAGTTATACTCAGCCGGATCTTTGATCTCCTTCTTCTGCGTCGATTGGGCCGGCTGACCGGCTTGCGCGGGCTGTGCCGCCCCCTGAGCTGCCGATTGCTGGACCAGCGCCGCCGTGGCGAGCACCAGCAACATGGTGACTAGCGACCTCTTCATTCGTTTGGCTCCTTGGTTGTGGCAACTGACGATGTTCATGCAGACACGTTCACTTACGTGCAGGGATTTCAGCCCGAGGTATCCCACTCGGACTGCCTAATAACCGTCCTCTTCCCGCATTACCGCCCCGGAACGTCAAATCGAAATGCAAATCATGCGGAGAGGGGATTATAAGTACCGGCATCGAGTTAAGGCAAGTAACCTATCACTTTACACAATTTCTTGTGTTTCTGGGATGTCGGACGCTCAATCTTCCGATGCGCGCATTATTACATGCGCCCATGCCACGCCGCCTGCTTAATGCGGCCGGGATGCGGAAGTGCCAGCCGGGCAGGTCTGGGGCAGTGTAGTATTGCCGGGCAACCAGGGACTGGCTCGACGGCTTCGATCAGCTTGGGATCGGGTCAAGTGGCCGCCGGTTCCGCGGCGAGGGCGACGCTGGAGCAAAATCGCGTCCAGCACTGGGGACGATAAGAACCCACGGGAGGTGATTCTATGCAGCCTAATGAGTTGGTTCCGCTATCGGGGTCGGTCGCCGTGGTGACCGGGGGTGGGCGCGGCATCGGGCAGGCCATTGCGACCAGGCTGGCCGCGATGGATGCCACGGTTGTTCTCACCGGCCGGGATGAAGCTCGGGTCCAGCAGGTGGCACGCGATCTGGAGGGGCGCGGGCACCGGGCCGAGGGCATCGCATGCGACGTCACCGATCTGGCCGGCGTGGAAGCGCTGGGTGAGCATCTGCGCAAAACCTACGGGCGCGTCGACATCCTGGTGAACAACGCCGGCATCGGTGGCCCTTCGGCCCTGCTCCATGAGCTTGTTCCCGACGACTGGGACGCCATTTTCCATACCAACCTGCGCGGCGTGTATTACATGATACGCAGCGTGGTGCCGCTGATGATCGCCAGCGGGGCCGGCCACATTATCAACATCTCGTCGCTGGCGGGGAAGAACCCGCTGCCGCGCGGCGCCGCCTATTCCGCTTCCAAATGGGGATTGAACGGGCTCAGCTACGGCGTCGCAGAAGAGTTGCGCGGGCAGAACATCCGGGTCAGCGTCATCTGTCCGGGCTCGGTGGACACCGACTTCAGCCCGCGCCGCGGCGGCAAAGACACGCGGAAGATGCTCAAGCCCGACGATGTGGCGAGCGCTGTCGCCATGCTGGTGACCCAGGAACCGCAATCGTTCATCAGCGAGATCTTGCTGCGTCCCACGCAGAAGCCCTAGCGGGCGAATGGTGGAAGCCTCCGCATTTGTGCGGGGGAGGAGTCCTTGATTTTAGTTGTCATCACGAACCGACTTTAGAGGCTGCTGAAAAAGTCGGAAAAGCAGATCCCTCGCGGGCTGAACTTTACCCCAACAAGCGCAAGAACGGCGCTTGTCGGGGACCCCTGTTCGCCCGCTCGTGATGACAAAAATAAAGAGCTTAACGGCGCACCTAAAGGTGCGCCCCTTCAGAAACCTGGTGAAATCGACTTTTTCGGCAGCCTCTTTAGTCAGTGAGGGATCTGCTTTTCCTCGGACGGGCGCTCCCAGCGCCAACAACAGCAGATTCCTCGCTTCGCTCGTAATGACAAGTCCAGAGATCGATTGCCTATCTCCTAACCTGTAATATACTGTTTAGAGGTTAGGAGGAATCATGAGCGAGACGCAACGGATACTCAATCAATATGACATCGTGATGCATGGCGCAGCCTGGCACGGCGATCCCATCTGGCAGATTCTCGATGGCATCTCGGCGGAAAGGGCCGCGCTGCGGCCCATCGCCAACGCTCATAGCATCTGGGAAATCGTGGGACATATGGTGTTCTGGGAGAGTATGGCGGCGAAGCGGCTGGGCGGCTTACCCGCCGGGCTCGAGGAGGGCCCTAACTTTCCCGCTGCGCCCGAAGCCACAGAGGCCAATTGGCAGAAGACACTCGACCAGTTTCGCGCCTCCAACCAGGCATTCCGGGAGGCGCTGCAAGAACTCAGTCCTGCCCGCCTGGACGAGCTGTCGGCTGGGGGCAAGCGGTCCTTTTACGCTGAGGCGCACGGGTTGATCGAACACCATGTGTACCACGCCGGGCAAATCGCCCTGCTGGCCAAGGCCATGATCAAAGCTGATATTTTCCCTTCGGAGAAGCTGGCAAGCCTCCCGGGGACAGGTTTGTAATTCTGCAAACCGGGTGCTACCATCCGGCTCGTGAAGGTTTTTGAAGGAGGCAATCATGTCGGAACGCGACGGAAGTGGTTTCCTGTGGTTCCTGGCCGGCCTGGGTATCGGCGCGGCAGTGGGGATTCTGTATGCTCCAAAGTCCGGCGATGAGACGCGCCAGCGTCTTCGTGAAGTCGCTGAAGAGGGCCGCGAGTCCGTCAAGGAGCGCGCGCGTCAGGCACGCGAACAGGCGGGAACCTGGGCCGACAAAGGGCGCGACTACCTGAACCAGCAAAAGGAGCAGATCCGCTCCGCCTACGAGGCGGGCCGCCAGGCTTACCGTGAAGCGACCAGCGAAGAGGCCGAGGGCGCCAAGCCTAACGTTCCCTAGGCGGCGGTTGTGTCACCCAGCTAGCGCTGCGGGCAGGAAAGGAATATGTCTGACAATCTGACACTTTTTGTCGCTGTTACCGCAGCCGCTGTGGTGCTGCAGATGCTGATTCTCCTGGTCATGTGCGTGGTGATCGTTAACCTCAGCAAGAAGCTGCGGTCGGTTACCGACGAAACCCAGTCGCGGCTGATACCCATGCTGGAAAACGCCAAGGTGATGCAGCAGGAAGTGAAGTCCTTCCTGGAGATTTCGCGTCCCAAGATCGACGTCATCCTGGATAATCTTGCCCATGTGACCACTACGACGCGCACTGAGGTCGAGCGGGTGGACGCCACCGTGCATGACCTGCTGGATCGCCTGCGCCTACAGGTGATCCGCGTAGATGAGATGGTGACCCACACCTTGGACCGGGTGGAAGAAACCTCGGAGAAGGTGCAGCACTCCGTGATGTCGCCGGTCCGCCAGGTTTCGGGGATTGTGCAGGCCATCAGCGTCGGCGTGGGCGCGTTCTTCAATAGCCAGAGACGCGGCCGCAACGGTGGCCCCTCGGACGAGATGTTCATCTAGTTCGTTTGAAGGGACGCAACTTCAGGTGCGCGCCATACGCTTTTCTATATTTGTCATCCCGAACCGACTTCAGTCGGTGAGCGACCTGCTTTTTCGCGCTTTCGGCAAACCATTTCTCCACCGCTCCTATGCGCGCTCCTAAGCGCGTCGCCGTTTCACTCCAGCAGCGCCGCTTCCTTCTCTTCGGCCTGGGCCACCGCTCGAATGGAAACATGTTCGCGGCGCGCCAGCAGCAATCCCATCGGGATGACCGACATAAAGGTAATGACCCAGATCAACATGCCACAACTTACAGCCAGTTCCTTCTCGATCCCAAACCCAGAGCTCAGCATGCTGATGGTGGCCAGTTGCGAGCCGCCGCCGACGGCCGGCAATTGCAGCATGGAGCCCACCATGCTGGAGCCGAGCAGCACAATCTGATGCGGCAGAGTAAGAGTGCGAAGGTCGCCGGGATAGGCGTGTGTGACCGCGTAATAGGCGAAAGCGATCAGCACCCACATGAAAAGCGAAAGGGCGCTTAGCTGCAGAGCCGAGCCAAAGTCATGGATGGTGGCCAACCCATCGCTAAAGGAGCGCACCTTCTCGCGCACGTGGTGCGCGAACTTGGGCGCGAAGCCGGCGAACAGATCGTGCAAGAGCTGGCCCACGCGATCGCCCCAGCGCCGCACCACGAACGCTCCCACACACAACCCGCCCACCAGCACGATCAGCGCGAACGCGGCTTTACGCAAGCCGTGATAGAAGGGAAGTGCCCGCAAATCGGGCGACAAGAAGCTCAGGGCCAAGAGTACGGCAAAGGACCCCATATCGAAGATGCGCTCCACTCCCCAAACCGCAACCTGCGAGGTGAAGCTGAGACGCTCTTTCTTGGCGATGATGTAGGGCCGGATCATTTCGCCGGCGCGGCCGAGCAGCGCCAGGGCGGCGAAGCCGACGAATTGCGGCGCCAGCAGGCGGGCCGTGGTCGTCTTGCGGACCGGCTTCAAGAAGATGCGCCAGCGCGCGGCACGCAGTACATAGGCGAAGTAGGTCAGAGCCAGTCCGCAGAAAGCATAGAGCCAGTCAATGTGTTCGGTGCGGCTCCAGAACATGTGCCAGTCGAACGTCTTCCAGGCGCGAACCTGCAGGTAAATCAGCAGGCATAACGCGATCAGGACTGCGCCGAAGATGAGCGTGCGTTTCTTGTTCATGGAAGAAAATCAGGGCCCATCGGCATGGGTTGCCTTTTCGTGGGTTGTGACGGAGGCCCGCGGCTGAGGCCCAGTCGTCAAGGTATATGACGGCATGAGTGGGGTCAAACGGGCGGACTATTCGCTGCCCGCGGCGGGAGCGGCCGCGCTTTGCGCAATCTCTGGCTTGACCGCTGGCGCGCCTCGCACCGGGGGTTTCTGCTGATGCTTGCGTTGGGCCAGCTTCTTGCGGTTGTAGTCGTTGATGACCCGCGCCACGTAAGCATGGGTCTCGTGGTAGGGCGGCACGCCCTGGTACTGCTGGACGCGCTGTGGACCGGCATTGTACGCAGCCAGCGCCTTGATCATGTCGTTGTTGTAAAGCAGCAGCAATTCGCGCAGGTAACGCACTCCGCCATCGACATTCTCCGCCGGATCGAAGGTGTTCATCACACCCAGCTTGCCAGCCGTGCCCGGCATGAGTTGCATCAATCCCTGCGCGCCTTTGCGCGAGACGGCGCGCGGATTGTTGCCGCTCTCGGCACGGATGACGCTGGCAATGAAGTCGGCGTCCACCTCGGTGCGCGTGCTGGCTTCGCTGACGATGGTGCTTAAGTCCACTGGCGTTTGTGCCCGCGATGTGGCCGCTTGCGGCTCGGGCGGCGCCGGCTCAAAGCTCTCGATCTGGGCGCTGGGCACGTCGACGTATCCACTGCCCGGTTCCGCGCTCATGTACAGGCGCGTAGTATCGCCGACCACCTCATGCCGCTCGTGGCGAATGCTGAAACCGTTGTGCAAGTTGGCAATTTCGGCAGCGTGAAGCTGCGACGCGAGAGAAAGCGCAAGAAACAGAGTTATAAGGTAACTACGCATTCACGCTCGCGGTATTGGCGTCGAGTACCTGTTCGATGGCCGCCGCCACTCCGCTTTGGTCGTTATGCAGAGTGATGGTCCAGCCATTCTGCTTCAGGTCGTCAGATGCATTTCCCATGATGACCGGATGGCCGGAGTAGGTCAACATCTCAATGTCATTGTAATTATCGCCGATGGCCATCACCTCGGAGCGATCGATGCCGCGATAGTTGGCCCAGCGCTCCAGCGCATGCCCCTTCGAGCACCCCGCGTTGAGGATGTCAACGATGCACAAGTTGCGCACATCATATTGCGTGCGCAACATGGTGAAATCGCCGGCGAAATCGCAGGACAGCAGCGCTTGCTGCGCCTGCCGCATCAGCTCGACGGGGCCGCAGAACATGGCCTGAATGGGGTCTTCGGTCAGCGCCTTGGCAATGGGGCTGACATAGTCGATATAGGGCGCATTCTTCTCCATCCAACGCTGGATGACCTCGTACAGACGCTCGCGATTTTCGCACACGATTGCCCCCATCCCTTCGCGGTCGAAGGTGAGCACCATGTGGTTGCGATACTCCGTCATGTGCCGGCAGAGTTTGATGGCCGTTTCCTTGGGCAACAGGTCCTGGTGGAACAGTTCTCCGCGCGTGGAACGGGTCACCGCCCCATTCGAACTCATCAGCCACAGGTCAAAGCCGAGCGACTCCGCCATGGGCAAGGCGAACCGGTGCCTGCGCCCCGTAACCAGCACGATTTCAATGCCGGCTTCATGGGCCCGGCGCAACGCCTTCAAATTGGCTCCAGGGACCTGGACACTGGAGTCCAGCAGGGTGCCATCCAGATCGATGGCGATGAGGCGTATGGAGCGTGGCACGATGGTCTCATTCTAGCAGCAGCCAGCGGTTAGCATTTAGCACTTAGCATTTAGCATTTAGCACTTAGCATTTGGTAAGGACAACTAAATGCCAAATGCGAACTGGCTGACTACTGACGACTGGCTACTGACTACTGATTGACGTAAAGTAAAGAGCGATGGAATTACGCAAGGATCCCATTACGCGCTCCTGGGTCATTTGTGGCGACGAGCCCGAAGCTAGCCCTTCGCCTGACTCCTTCTGCCCCTTCTGCCCCGAGTCCGGCCTGCCGCTGCAGGTGGTCGCCACCGCGCCGACCGTGAATGGCACTCCCTGGTCGGCGCGCGCCGTGGTCCATCCCCATCCCCTGTACGGCATCGATGGCGAGCCGTCGCGCACGGGCAACGGTTTGTATGACAAGATGCGCCCGGTTGGCGCCCACGAAGTGATCGTCGAAAATTCCCGCCACGACCGCCATTTGTGGAACGCCGACGACCGCGAAATCGAGGAATACCTGGCGCTCTGCGGCCAACGTATCCAGGACCTGAAGGGCGATGTCCGTTTCAAATACGTGAGCGTCTTCAAGAATTTCGGTCCCCAGTCGGGGCAGGAGTTTGACCATCCCACCTCGGAGGTGGTGGCTACCACGTTTGTTCCGCGGCGGGTCCTGTACGAGTTGCGGGCGGCGCGGCAACACTACCAAGTGAAGGAGCGCTGCGTCTTTTGCGACATTCTGCACCAAGAGCAGGAACAGAAGCTGCGCGTCATCGAGGTCCGCGGTGACTACATCGCCTGCTGTCCTTACGCTCCGCGGGTGCCCTACGAAACCTGGATTGCGCCCCACACCCACGAAGCCTACTTCGAGCACATGGCGGTGAAGTCTGGAGCCATGCGCGACCTGGCGGCGCTGCTGCGGCGCACCCTGTACCGCATTCGCACCATCGCCGATGGCTTCCACATGGTGCTGCATACTTCGCCCAACACCATGCACCGCTCGGAGACGCTTGGTTTTTGGAAGACCATACAGGACGACTATCACTGGCACATCGAGATCTTGCCCATCCTCGCCGCCAAGGCAAAGTCGTACACCTTCAAGGAGGTGTATTACTCGCCCGTCAGCTCGGAGACGGCGGCGGCGATCCTGCGCGAGCGGCCGACGGAGCGGTAGCGGCGGACGGACTAGAATATGCCTTCGCTGGCAAACCGCGTATGACTATTCGCCGCGTCAAAACTTATACCGGACAGACCGGCTACGTTTACAAGTACTACTTCGTCGGCAAGCGGCCCGCCATCGACAGCGATCCCGAAGCTCCCTCCACCGAATACATCTTCGACGTGACCTCGGACCGCAAGACAATTTTCGCCGTCAGTATCTTTCTGCACCCGGAGGCGCTCTCCGCCTGGGCGGGGAGCCGAGGCCGCGCCCTCAGCGAGTCGGAACAGTATGCCGCGGTGAAACTGCGCCTGATGCAAGCCTTCGATGAAATCCCCGACATGCTTAACCATGGCCGCCGCTTGCGCCTGGAGGTGGACGAGCTGCCGGTGTTGCTGGACTCCCTCGGAGTGGACTAGCGCTACAATCGTCGCAGCTAACGCCCCATGATGGCTTGCGTCCAATCGAAGCAGAAAGGACGGACGAAGGCCCTGGAGTTGTCATCACAAGTCCAACCGGGTCCCCAGCGAGGGCCGTTTTTGCCCTCGATGGGGTGGAGGAGCGAGGGATCTGCTTTTGTGACGATGAGAGAAAAAAGCAGATGCCTTGCTTCGCTCGTCATGACAATTCAAGAACAACGCAAAGAAGGCGTTAGTTTTGAGGGTGGGGACTTCCTGATGTTCACGCAGATACAGTGGTCAGGCCGGCAGCCATGGAATCGTGCTCTGCTCGCTTCCTTCGCGGTGCACGGTCTGCTTCTGTTTCTGCTCGTCCATCGCGGCGCTGCGATTCTCGTCACTCCTTCTGACGTTGACCTGGGCATTAAGGGATCTTCCGGATCGATGTCCATCGTTTACCTTGTGCCTGTGGGACCAGAGAAGACGCAGGCACCGCGGGACGAGCAACGGCCAGAACTTCACACTGCGCTGACGCCCAAGCCCAAGGCGCACAAGCCTGATGCGAAGACTCGGCAAACGGTCCAAGCCACGCGGGACGATGCGCCGGTGCAGACCGCGCGCGGCGGTTCTCCTTACGGACGCGTGCCCGGCTCGCCACTTACCGGAGATGAAGTGGTGCCCGCGCTGCCGGAGGTCTTTCCCGATCCTCCGGTTTCGCGCTCCGACATACCTGCGGGCGTGCAAGGCGATGTGATCGTCGAGGTCACGATTGACGCACAAGGAAACGTGGTCCAAACCAGGCTGCTGCAAGGCATCGGATACGGCATTGAGCAGAAAGTGCTTTCCGTGTTGCCGCGCTGGCACTTTCGCCCGGCCTCGAAGGATGGGGTCACCATCGCCTCGCAACACATCGTGTACTTCCACTATCCCAGCTAGGCTCAAGTATTCATGACGGTCTGATGCTTTGAAGGGGCACGGCTTCAGCCGTGCCGTAAGCTGCAGTAGTTGTGTGGCTTTAGCCACTGAGGGACTTGGCTGTGGAGACGAAGTGCGTGTTCCCTCCGGGGCTAAAGCCCGACTCTCGACGCGCATGTAACGGCGCGGCTGAAGCCGCGCCCCTTCAAAATTTGCTGTCTTTAGCTGCCGGAGCCGATAATAAGGCAATAATATACCTGACGGAAGTTCTGTGCTAAGGTGAGGATGCCGTGACAGGGCTGTTTTAAGTGCTTCTCTTGGGCTTGCTGAGGTTCTTCACGCTCGACGCGCGACGGGGCAATCTCCAAGACTTTGTAAGCTCCGATGCCCTGAGACTGGGGTTTATGAGGTGCTCATAGTCGAGGAGTTTGCTATCGTACGGAAGGCGATGCAGTCTTCTGTGCCATTCTCTGGTCTCTTGATTGGCGCGATTTATGGCCCAAGCGAGTAAATCTGCCATTTGTAAGGCGGAGACATCTTTCGCTATGGCAGGGGCTACGATAGTAACGTCCTTCATTATCTCTATGTCTTTTTTGGCTTTTGGGTGACGCCACCTGTCATCTATAAAGCCAAGGAACTTTTCGCCTCGATCAAAGTACAGTTCGTATTTCCTTGCACCAATGTATCGTCCCCATTTGAAAGCGAAGGAAACCGAATCTGTAGCACACGGCTCCTCGATGTGACCTGCCCCCCATCTTTAGTCCAGGGATAATGAGACTTTCTCCGGGTTTGGATTCTCCAAGGCTACGCTTGTAACCATTTTCTCGTCGCCGTCGAGGCTGTGGGAAAGTGGGAAACGCGCAGCGTTTTCCAAGCGGGCGCCGCCCGCGTCTTTTCCACAGTTCCTCGCCGCCCACCATTTTGCGAATTCCTCCGGGGTGAGATACCCGAGCGCCGAGTGCGGCCGCACTTGGTTATAGTCGCACCGCCAGCTCTCGATTTTCTCCCGCGCGTCGGCCAGATCGATGAACCAGTTCTCGTTGAGACACTCGTCGCGGAACTTGCCGTTGAAGCTCTCGATGAAGCCGTTCTCCATGGGCCGTCCGGGCGTGATGAAATGCAGCTGCACCTGGTTCTCGTAAGCCCATTGATCTACCACCTGACTGGTAAACTCGGTCCCGTTGTCGATCACGATCGCCTCCGGCTTGCGACCTCTTCGCTTCAGTTCTTCCAGCACCCGCACCACGCGCTGACCTGGCAACGAGGTGTCCACCTCGATGCGCGGCGCGTAGCGGGTGAAGCCGTCCATCAGGTTCAGAGTTCGGAACTTGCGCCCACTGGCGAACGCATCCTGCGTGAAGTCCATGGTCCAGACCTCGTCGGGGCGCACCGGTAGCTTCAGTGGCACGCGTGCGGCGGTCGTCGGCATCCTCCGCCGTCCTCGCTTCCGCCGCAGTCCCAGCTTCTCCTCCACGTACAGTCGGTACACCCGTTTATGGTTCACCGCGAAGCCCTCGCGTTTCAGCAGGATCTTTAGCCGCCGATAGCCGAACCGTCGCCGGGTCGCAGCCAGCTCGCGCAGCCGCTCTCGCAAACGCGGATCGTCGACCCTTCGCCGCCGATACCGGCATGTCGCCCGATGTGCCTTCACTAGCCCGCAGGCGCGTCGCTCCGAAACCGCGGCTTCCGAGCGCATCACTTCCACCGCCTGCCTCTGCATCTGCGGGCCTACCACTTTTTTGTGACCACCGCCTGCAACGCTCGTTTGTCCAGCAGCAGCTCGGCCACGGCGTGCTTCAGCTGCCGGTTTTCCTCCTCCAGCTGCCGCAGTCGCCGCGCCTCGCTCACTTCCATCCCGCCGTACTTCGCCTTCCAGCGGTACAGGCTCCCGCGTGTGATCCCGTGCCGCCGGCACAGCTCGTCGGGTGCTATCCCAGCTTCCGCCTCCCTCAGGATGGCGATGATCTGTTCTTCGTTAAATCGACTCTTGCGCACGACTCCTCCTCTCTGGCCCTGAGCGGGCCATCGTAAATGGAGAAGTCACATTTCCGCTGGACTATTTTTCGGGGGGCAGGTCAGATGGTCTCCGGAAGTTCGGGTGTGGTCTTCTTGGCTCTTATCCAGTCGTCAAATGGAATCGTGAGCGTTATCAGATACAAGCCCATCCTTTGGAGTCCAACCACGAAACCCAGCGCGAATGGCCATTTGCTTTTCGATTACACTAACGCGAGTCGCCAATGAAGGAATCCACGCGCGTGTTATTCCATCCCCTTTTTGTAGCGAAATCGTTTTGCAATGAAACCGCATCGGTGGTGTGCAGGTAATCAGCGTGGTGTTTGTAGAGAACTTTTTTCCACGCCGTGTCGAATCTCTTCCACTGTTTTCCCGTGCCACACACCGTAGCAATGCTGATGCGGTCGTACTCACTGCTATCTGCCTGATTACTGCCATCGAAGTAGCTTTTCAAGACCACGAGAAGATGATCCTACGGGAGGTGGATTCAGGGGCGATAGATCAGATAATGATAGCGAAAACGACTGCTGCACGTCTGCCTTTTCCGAGCGTGTGATACACTTCGGGCGGTAGGCTGGAACGCTCAAAGCTGGCAGGCGAAGCGTAGCGGTCTAAAAAGAGCCTCGACGCCAGTCGAGATTCACGCGCTTCTCCGCGCGCGGTAGTTCCAGATGCGAATTCTCGCACGAGCGAAGACAGAATGCAAGCCAGTAAATCTCACGCGCCTTCAATTAGTAAAAATGCAGGCAACTCGGCGATCTCAAGGCGCAGATCATTCAGCCGTTGAGCGACAATTGAAGCGTGATTCGGATTCAGGCGCTCAATCTCTCCGGTCTTCAATAGACCTCTACGGATTAAAGCCTCTTCGAGAGAATCAAGGCTCACTGCCAGATTCTCAAGCCCATTTACGATGTCATTCAGAACTGTTTTCATATTTTGTCTCCTGATTGCGTTATGATGGGCGCATGAAGTCTAATCCGAAGCCGTCGCCTGAGTACACGAATTTTCGAGAACGCGATGCGAACGATCTTGCGAGCGTCGAAGGCTGATGTAAACCGAGTGCTGGCGGAAGAGAAAGCGGCGAACGCGGGCAAACCAAAACGCGGGCCGAAACCGCACCCGCGCTAGTTCTTGCCGCGCTTCTGGCGTTTGTGCCAAACCTTGCCGCTCTTGGCGAACGGGATTTTAGAAACCCGTCGCCTCTCCCTCCTTCCCGGTCACTTCTTTGTAAGTGAGCCGCTTGCCTACGATCTGCGACAAAGCGCATACGAAGCGGTCGGAATCATTCAGCGGATTATCTTTCGTGGCGCGATTATTGATAGCGGAATATCTGCTCGTCAATGTACCGCTCAAGGTGGAACGGCTCGACGGCGATGTATGTTCCCCTCAAGGTGCGCTTGAGCAAGCTCCAGAAGTTCTCCAGCCCGTTCACATGCACTTGGCCGTCAACGTAGCTCTGCACCTTATTCACCACGTCATGCACGAATACGTTGTGCAGGCCGTCATAAGCTCCGGCGTGATCGGTATAGAGCTTTGAGCCGTGCTGCACTTCGTTGAGACACTTCATTCTGCAAGGTTTCGCGCTTGATGTTCGGGAATGACTTTGGCGCGCACTTGTCGCAATTCGCGGTCAAGAAATCCCATGACGACGGTCTTGCTAGCGAGTCCGCCCATGCCTTCGTACTTCTGTTTCTTGCTAGCGTGCATGAACTGGCGTTTAGCGCCGATGAAGGTCTCATCCACTTCGGTGGGTCCGCCACGCTCGCCCATCTTGTAATGCGTTCCAAAGCTGCCAGCTTTCAGAGCGGCACGAATGCGATGCAGCATGAACCAAGCGGTTTTCTGCGTCACACCCAAAGCGCGATGCAGTTCCCACGACGATATGCCGTTCTTATCGTTTACCAGCATCCAGACGGCAGGGAAGCCACTTCTGCAAGGGAATCGGGCAGTCCTCGAATACTGTGCCCACCTTGAGCGAAAACTTGGGGCTTTTGTGATCGCCAGCGCACCAGTACACGCGGGCATTCTTGAGATAGCTCACCTTATCCGAGCCGCAGCGCGGGCAGCTCACCTTGCCGTCCGGCCAGCGCAGAGTGGCCATAAATAGGCGGCAATTCTCGTATTCACTGAAGAATTGGATGGTTTCTTGCAGCGTCTTCGGGCTGATGTCTTTCATACAAACCTCTTACGATGCTATAAGAGGATTGTAGCGCAATCATTTACTTCTGTCAAGTATATTATTGCCATAATAATCCTAGCTTGGTGGCCATTTCTGCTCTCCACGCTTGATACCCGTGGCCGACACCTCTTGTGACACAAATCACAGGCGGACGTGATAACTACACTCCTTCCACACGCCACCCCGTTATACTTAACCGTAGAAGAAAGAATCGAGCTTAAGCATTATATTCGTGGGGTTTATGCCGTTAATCTGGCTCCGAGTCGCGGTGGTTTGTTATGGCGTGGGGCTGCTCTATTCGCTGCTCCTGCTCAGCAAGCAGGGCAACGTTCTGGCCAAGGTGGTGGAGCCGGCCGTGGGACTGGGGCTTATCTTCCACTTCGTTTCTCTGGTCGAGTCCACCGTCCTGATCGGTCATCTTTCGCTGGCTTCGATCCACTACTCGGAATCCATCCTGGCGTTCCTGGCGATGGTGGTGTTCTTCGTGTTCTTCGTGGGCTATCGCACCGTCTCGCCGGGCGTCGTGATCTTCCCCATCGTTTTCATTCTGACGTTCGCGTCGGCCATCGGACAGAAGCCGGTCACGTTGACGTCGCCGCTGCTGCGCAGTGGCTGGATCTTCGTGCATGTGGTGCTCATCTTCACCGGCTACGCCGGGCTGTTCCTCAGCTTTGGCGCCAGCCTGCTTTACCTGGTGCAGGAGCGGACGTTGAAGTCCAAGCGCTCGGCGGCGCTGCTCACCTGGCTGCCTCCGTTGCAGACCATCGACGAAATCGGCTATCGTTCGTTGCTCTTCGGTTTCCCGTTTATGACGCTGGGGCTAATCGCGGGTTCGGTGCTGGCCATCGACAAGTATGGCCCGCTGTTCTTTTACGATCCGAAGATCTTGTTGTCGTTCACCATGTGGGCGGTGTACATGCTGCTGCTGTACACCCGCTGGAGTTCTGGATGGCGCGGCCGCCGCGCGGCGTTTCTGGCGACCTTTGCCTTCATCATCGCCTTAGGCGCCTGGGCGGCGAATAGTTTCAGCCGTACGCACAGGTTTCTTTCATGAACTTCGTCGTCATCGGCGTGAACCACCAGACCGCACCGGTCGAAGTGCGCGAGCAGTTTGCCATTTCCGAGGCGCGGCTGCCGGAAGCGGTGAAGTCGCTGGCGACCTATCCCGGCATCGAGGAAGGCATGATCGTCTCCACTTGCAACCGGGTGGAGATGTTGGCCCGCACCACCAACGGTTCCGCCGATCTGCAAGGTTTCTTGCGCCAGCTTTATGGCTTCGATCCCGAGCCCTATCGCAAGTATTTGTACGAGCATCGCGCGCGCGATGCGGTGCGTCATATTTTTCGCGTGGCCTCGAGCCTGGATTCCATGATCGTGGGCGAGCCCCAAATCCTGGGACAGGTCAAGGAAGCTTACGCCACGGCGCGCGCCGTGGGCGCGGTCAACTCGCAACTCGATGCGTTGCTGACCCGTTCCTTCGCCGTCGCCAAGCGGGTGAGGAACGAGACCGCGGTTGCCACCTCGGCAGTATCCATCGCGTCGGTGGCCGTGGACTTGGCCAAGAAGATCTTCGGCAACTTGCAAGGCAAGAGCGTTTACCTGGTGGGCGCCGGCAAGATGTGCGAACTGGCGGCCCGCCATTTGCTGGCGCATGGGGCCAAGCAGATCTACGTTGCCAACCGGACCTTCGAGCGGGCCGCGGCGCTGGCGAAAAAGTTCAACGGCAGGCGGTCCCCTTCGAACAGCTTTATGAGACCGTGCCCAATGCCGACATCGTGATCAGCTCCACGGGCGCGCCGCACGCCATCTTCCGCAAGGAGCATGGCGAACGGTTCCTGAGCCAGCGCCGCAACCGTCCCATGTTCTTCATCGACATCGCGGTGCCGCGCGATATTGATCCAGAGCTGAACAAGCTGGACGGCATCTTCGTTTACGATATCGACGATCTGCAGCAGGTGGTTTCATCGCACATTGCCGATCGCAGGACTGAAGCCGACCGCGCCGAAGCCATCGTGCAGCTGGAGGTGGACAAGTTCGAATCGCGGCTGCAAACGCTCGATGTGGTGCCCACCATCGTTTCGCTGCAGGAGCACCTGGAAACGGTCCGCCAGGCTGAGATTGACCGCGTACGCGGCCGGCTGGGAACGCTCTCGCCGGAACAGGAACTGGCGGTGGAAGCACTGTCGCGCGGCATCATCAACAAAATCATGCATACCCCCATTACTACTCTCAAGAGTGCGGCCCGCGAATCGTCGGAAGCCACCACCGTGGTCGATCTGGTGCGCAAACTCTTCGGCCTGCGCGATTCCAGAAAAGCCGCCGACGAAGATGCCACCACAGTGAGCAGTGGAAAACCGGGAGCGCGAAACTGATGGCGCGCATCCGGATTGGTTCCCGCGGATCACAACTCGCTCTCTGGCAGGCCAATCACATCTCGGCGCTGCTGCGCGAGCGCGGCCACCAGGTCGAGCTCGAGATCATCAAGACCACCGGCGACAAAATCACCGATGTCGCCCTCGCCCAGGTCGGCACCAAGGGCATGTTCACCAAGGAGATCGAAGAGGCGCTGGCCGAAGGCCAGGTTGATCTCGCGGTGCATAGCCTTAAGGACCTGCCTACTCGGCTGCCAGCCGGGATTCGAGCTGGTCGCCATCACCACGCGGGTCAATCCGCGCGACGTGTTTCTCTCGGTCAAGTACGACAGCGTCAAAGCGCTGCCCCATGGGGCACGCGTGGGTACCAGCAGCCTGCGCCGCCAGGCACAGTTGAAGGCCGCGCGGCCCGACCTGGTGATCCATCCGCTGCGGGGCAATGTTGACACGCGCATGCGCAAGCTGGAGGAAGGCGAATACGATGCCATCATTCTGGCCGCCGCCGGACTTACACGGCTCGGCAAAACCGAACTGGTGAAGGAAGTCCTCTCGGAAGAATTCATGTGCCCGGCGGCGGGACAGGGCGCGCTCGGCATCGAGATCCGCGAAGGCGATGTGGAGATGCGCGAACATCTCGCGTTTCTCGACGACTCTGCGGCCCACGCAGCTACAACCTGCGAGCGCGCGTTGCTGAACAAGCTGGGTGGCGGATGCCAGGTCCCGATTGGCGCCTTCGCGGAGATGAAGGATGGCAAGTTGCAGCTAACCGCGATTGTTGCGCGCCCGGATGGCACGGAGGTTCTGCGCGAGCAGCAGAGCGGCAGCGACCCGGTTACGCTGGGCGAAAACGTTGGCGACACGTTGCTGCGCCGGGGCGCCACCAGGATTCTTGAAGACGTGTATGGCGTGGCCGCAGCGGTGCCACAGCAGCCGTGAGAAGCAGTCGCCAGTAGCCAATACCCAGTGTCGGTAGTCAGCAGTCAGGTCGCGAAGCGGTCATGGTGTCATCCTGAGCGGAGGCGGCGCTGGTTTTGCGACGCCGGAGTCGAAGGACCCCTACTTTGGCAAACAATCCCCGTACAAACATCTCCCGCAGTGTCTTGCCCCTGGCTGGGTGCCGCGTTCTGGTCTCGCGCGCGAAGAAGCAGGCAGGCGCTCTTTCTTCGGCGCTGCGCGAACTGGGCTGCCGGGTGATCGAGATTCCGTTCATCGAGATTCGTAAGCCCGTCTCCTACCAGCCGCTGGATTCAGCCTTGCGGAACCTTGGCACTTACGATTGGTTAATTCTCACCAGCGTGAATGGCGTTGAGGCGCTGTTCGCGCGTCTGGCAAAGAAGCAGGTCGATGCCTCAGCGCTGGCGCATCTGAAGATCGCCGCCATCGGCCCTGCAACCAGCAAAGCGATCGAGCAACATGGCCTGCGCGTGGCGGTCACGCCGAAGGAATACGTGGCCGAGTCGGTTGTTGTTTCGTTGCGACGCAGGGTGAAAAGGAAGCGGGTGCTGCTGGTGCGAGCCAAGGTTGCGCGCGACGTTATCCCGCGCGAATTGCGTAAAGCGGACGCCGAGGTCGATGTGGTCGAAGCCTACGAGACGGTCGCGCCCAAGTCGTCCGAGAAGCGGCTGCGTGCTCTGTTGGCCAACCGGGCACAGAGACCGCACGCTATCACCTTCACCAGTTCCTCGACGGTGAAGAACTTCGTCGAGTTGCTGGGACTGCGCAGCGCGCGTGCCGCCTTGAAGAAGCCGGCGCGCTACCATGGCGTGCACACGGCGTCCATCGGGCCCGTAACCTCGGCCACGCTGCGTGAGTTCGGATTGCCCGTGGACATCGAACCCAAGGAGTACACCATTCCTGGGCTGGTCGCGGCGATTGTGGAAGCGAGCAAGCGCCTGCGGAGAGAACAGAAATAGCCGACCGCCCTCAGCCAACAGGGTTCTATCGCGAGTTGAGAACAGCAGGCCCCTCGACTTCGGCGGCGAAGCGCCGCCTGCGCTCGGGATGACACCTCCATTTTTGCTGGCCGCTGAGCGCTGACAGCTATTCATAAATCGAGCAGCCGCATCCCGGCGACGGCACATGCACCTTCAGGAAGTCCGATACCCGCTGATACGCGTCAATCTGGTTCTCCACTCGCGCGAAGCCGTGGCCTTCGTTTTCGTAAATCTTTAGCTGCACCGAGCCCCCGCGTTTCTTGACGGCATCCGCCACCTGTTGCGCCTCTTCGTGCGGACAGCGCGGATCGTTGCCTCCCGCGAGCAGCAGCAGCGGGGCCTTGATCTGGTCCACGAAGTTGATGGGCGAGCGATCTTCGTACAGCGCCTTGTTTTTCGCCGGATCGCCCATGGTTGCCAGGTCATACTCGCGCAGCAGCGGGTCTTCGTTGGCGATCTCGGTGGCCCAGTTCACGAACGGCACAATGGGCACGCCGGCGGCCCACATGTCCGGGGCCTTAGTCACCGCCATCATGCTCAAGTAGCCGCCGTAGCTGCCGCCCATCACAATCAGCTTCTTGGGATCGACGAAGCCGCTCTTCTCGATCCACTGGGCCGCGTCGAGCACATCGTGCAACTCGCCGCCTCCAGCGTCGCCGCGGTTGGCGTCGGTGAATTCCTTGCCGTATCCGGTTGACCCGCGATAGTTCGGCGCAATCACCAGATAGCCCTGGTTCACGATGTACTGGACGAAGCGGTTGAACGAGTTGACCGTCTGCGCGGCCGGTCCGCCGTGGATGTACACGATCGCCGGAAACTTGCCGTTGCGCTGAATGTTGTTTGGCACATAAGCAAGCGCCGAGAGCGTCCACTTACCGTCGCGGCTGGGATAGTGCACCAGGTAAGGCTCAACCATGTCGGCGCTGTTTATCCCGGCGACCAGCGAGTGGGTCACCTGCTGCGATTGCTTCGAGGCGATGTCATAGACCCAGACATCGCTGGGAGCATCGGCGCCGTTGTGGTAGTACAAAAGCTTCGCCCCATCGCGGCTATAGGGAAGCGGATTGCCACCGAGCGAGTTCACGCCCCGCTTCAGCGGCAACGCGTCCGCGCGTCGGCTGGCCATGTCATACAGATAAATGCCGGTGTTGCCGGCAACATTGGCTGTCCACGTCAGCGATTTGCCATCGGGCGAAAACGTCCCTGCCCGGAGCCGCCATTTCTCGCTGGTCAGCCAATCAATTTTCTTTGTTGCGATGTCGAGCAGGCCGACATTGTCGTAGCCGTTCTGCGCGTCCGAAGTAAGGAGGACCGTCTTGCCATCGGGCGAGATGGCATCGGCTTCGTAGGTGTGTTCGCCTTCATGCTGCGTCAGATTTGTGCTCTGGCCGCTGACGATTTCGAGCATGAAAATGTTGGAGTCCTTGCCGCTGGCGTGCGACTGTGTGAAAAGCAGGAACTTGCCATCGCGCGAGAAAATTGGCTTCCCGTTGCTCAGCTCCTTGGGCGTGTTGCTGGTGAGATGGCGCACGTGGCGCGTGGCAACATCCATCAGATCGATCTCAAAGGTTGAGCTGGTCTTGGGCTTGGTGATGTAAGCAAGTTGGCGACCGTCGGGCGACCACGCCGGCTCTTCTTCCGCGCTCTCCGGCGAAGTCGTCAGGTTCACCACGTCGCCGCTCTTGGGCGAAACCAGGAAGATGTCCCACTGCTCGTTGCCATCGTGATCGGAGATGAATGCGATCCAGGTGCCGTCGGGCGACCACACCGGCTGCGCCTGGCGCTGATCGCTGATGGTCAACTGCGTCGGCCATCCGCCGGTCGCCGGAACCAGCCAGAGATTGTTGCGTCCGCTGATGTTGGAGATGAACGCGATCTGCTTGCCGTCGGGCGACCAGGTTGAGTCGCCGATCGTGCGCGTCATGTAGAGCTTCTCGATGGAGAAGGTTGGCATGTCGGCGACGGTCTTGCTCTGGAGCTTGGTGGGGTCGGTGATGGCTTGCGGCGCGGTGAGCGGTTGGGCAAATGCGGTCAGAGTCATGGCGAGAACGATAGGGAAAATGAGTTTCAAGTTTCGAGTTTCCAGTTTCAAGCGAGCTGGTGTTACAGGTTTCTATTGTAGATGGTCGATCCTGTGGTAAAGGACGGCTCGGGTGGCGACTCCGGTTGAGACCAAGCCCTGAGGCGCATAACGGTTGAGAACAGGCTTACGACTCCCAATCCCGAAACGGGAACACCGGCGCGGTTTGCTTGTGAGATGGCATTTCCTGCTAATAATCAATTTGTGGCAGCACTACAATCAATGCT
Organism: uncultured Acidobacteriaceae bacterium; assembly: GCA_963737435.1. Classification (GTDB taxonomy): domain Bacteria; phylum Acidobacteriota; class Terriglobia; order Terriglobales; family Acidobacteriaceae; genus Bog-257. Next base: position 347,526 of record CAVTSI010000008.1, read on the forward strand.
GAAAGTGTCTTCCCTCCTCCGAAGAGCATTTCCCACCGCGGGACGCAACACCCCCTCGAGGCAAGAGAGTCGATCCCTACTTGTAGAAGAGCTCTGGAACGGTAAGAGCACATGCCCTTGAGGTGCGCACAAGCGTGCTTCGACAATCAGTAAGGTGCGGGCGGCCGCGCGTACAAGAGAGGAGATTCATATGAAATACGCAATCAGGCTAATGATGATGACATTATGTTTGCTGTTGGCTTCGACGCTCGTGCACGCCAACGACCCGGCACAGCAGTTTTCAATTTCGACAAATCCGAATGGAATGTGGTCGTATGGCTTTATTCCTACATTGGGTGGCCCGTTCGCATTGGCCGATATAAAGTGGGTTAACTTAATGAATATAAACGAATACCAACAGGGGGCGGACAGTTGGTACAGCACAGCTCAGGCCGACTGCGACAATGGGCTTGGAGGTACGGTCGCTCGTATAGAGGAGGAGCAGCTCTATCGGTCGACGCTAATGTTCTTTCGGGATACTGTGACCCAGCACCCGGGCTGTCATGGCGAGTTATCGGTCCTGCGCTGGACTGCTCCGTTAAGCGGTACGTACGAGATCCAAGGCAATTTTCAGGGTATGCAGGAGGGATGTGGTGGCACAAGTACCGACGTCCACATCCGGTGGAACTCCACGAGTCCACTCTTCGACGGGGAGATCTACGGGTTTGTCGATCACCGAGAATTACTATTTAAGCTTCAGCAACAGGTCACCGGCGGGGACACCATCGACTTCGCTGTTGGTTTCGGCAGCGATGGTAACTACTATTGCGACAGCACAGCCCTCCAACTCACGATTGACCTTCTTACCTCTATCGACATAAAGCCCGGCGACGCCGGCAACACGATTCACATTGGAACGCCCGGCACGGTCACGATGTCGATTCTTTCCGACGCATCGTTCGATGCGCCGGCCATGGTCGCCCGAGGCTCTCTAACTTTTGGCCGAATGGGCGACGAACAGGACCTCCTCTTTGTACCTGAGCCCTCGGCTTCCAGTTTGCAAATTCCCGCGTGTAAAGTTCTGGATATCAATGGGGACGGACGAAAGGACTTGGTGTGTCTGTTCGACAGCCAAAAGGCAGGTTTTCAGCTCACCGACACATTCGGCGTGGTCCGAGGCCAGACGATCACGGGAGTCACGATCAAAGGAACTGACTCAGTGCACGTCATGGAGTAAGGCCCGCGATGTTTTGTTAGTCGCTCGACCAGTCTGGGCGGCTTTTCTTTGGCATCGCGAGATGTGTTGGATCGATAAATACTGCTGTGTGCCGATCCTTCGCGCCTGCGTGCGGCCCAGCTGGGTTCTATTGTAGATTGTGTCGTGGGGCCCATGGAGCGCGAAGAGTTTACCAAGCTGGTCGAAGAGGTGCTGGATTCACTGCCGAAGGAGTTTCGCAGCCGGATCCACAACGTCGCCGTTCTGGTCGAGGACCTGCCTCCAGGCCAGGGATCACCCGAGCCGGGCAAACCGACGCAGCTGCGTCTGGGTCTCTTTCACGGCGTGCCCATGACCCACAAGAGTGTTTTCAACCTGGGGACGGGTCCGGACTACGTCGTGCTTTACCAGAAGAATATCGAGGCGATCTGCCCCAACGAGGCTGCAGTGCGCGAACAAGTTCGGCGGACGGTCATCCACGAATTCGGTCACTACTTCGGAATGACGGAAGAGCAGTTGAGAGATGTGTAGGGCGGAATTCCAGGTGGGCCGATCTGCACAAAGGCCGGGGTGCGGATGGCTTTTCCTCGGAGTTCGTTCTAAGGCATTCTACGTTGTCGTGGTCCTGGTCGGGTGATCCTTATTCCACTTCTTCGCCGCCTTCCTTTGCGCCTTTAGTTGTTTCTTCTGCTGTTTGGCTTGTTGCTTGCCAGCTTTCTTCCAGTATTTCTGCGTCTTCTTCTGTGCCTCGCTTTGCGCGGAAACCGTCCGGGCATGAGCAACCGTCGGCACGGCGAGCGCCAGACCGAGAAGGACAAACAGGAGATAGGCTAGGACTCTTTTCATCACAAGATCACCCTTGAAACTGGTTCTGGCTGGATTCTACACTGCGGGCGCCGTCTCAGAGAAGCAAAAGTATAGTTACGAAGGTACAGGCCGGGGGCGACAAAAGCCGGTCCCTCGACTCGCTTCGCGCTCGGAAGGATAGATTTATAGATCATGTCAGCTATAGGGGTCCTTCGACTCCGACGGCCAATAACAGGGCCGTCTCCGCTCAGGATGACAAATCAGTGCATGATCTTTGATGGGTGAATGGTTACGGCTGAGCGCAGATTGCTGTTGGCTAACTGCAACCACTAATCACCAACCACTAGCCACTGATTCACGGCTTTGCCGCTTTGTGGATCTCCACCGTGCTCCAGGTCTTGTCGGCGGCGTGGCAGAGGTCCTCCAGCGGGCAATCGGCGCACTTGGGTTTGCGCGCGATGCACAGCGCGCGACCGTGCAGGATGATCTGGTGCGCAAAAATAATCCACTTGTCGCGCGGGAGCACCTTCATCAGGTCCTGCTCGATCTTTCGGGGTTCTTCGTTCTTGGTCAGCTCCAGGCGGCGCGAGATGCGTTGCACATGCGTGTCCACCACCACACCGTCGGCGATCTTGTACCACGTCCCCAGCACCACGTTGGCGGTCTTGCGCGCCACGCCGGGCAGTTGCAGAAGTTCGTCCATGGTGCGCGGCACCTGGCCGCCGAATTCGCTGATCAGCTTGCGCGCGGCGCCCACGACCGACTTCGACTTGTTGCGGAAAAATCCGGTGGAGCGAATATCGCCTTCGAGCTCTTCCGGCTGGAGCGCAGCAAAGGCCTCGGGCGTGGGGTATTTCTCGAAAAGGACTGGCGTAACCATGTTGACGCGCACGTCGGTGCATTGCGCCGAAAGAATGGTCGCCACCAGCAACTCCCACGCGCTGTTGTGATGCAGAGCGCAGGTGGCGTTGGGATAGCGCTGGTCGAGCCGCCTCAGGATCTCGTTGACGCGCTCCGGCGCCAGCGGATTGTAGCCCGCAGCCTTGCGCGATGATTTCGTAGAGGGCTTGGCCGGCGGAGGCGCGTGTTTTCTCGGTGCAGGAGTTGCCTTCACGATGCGGGCCTTGGCTCGCATGGGCGCGCCGGCAATCTTGTCCTGGCGGCCGGTGCGCGAAGGTCGGCGAGGCATGGCCCCACGTGGCATGATTGGTCTCCGAGGTAACGAGAGGATTATAACGGCAGGAAGGAAAACTATGGATAAGCCGGGTTGGTGACGTATCAGGAGGACCACTTGCCGCTTTCAAGAACGGCGATCCACTTCTGGTACAGTTCGGATTCTTCCTTAAGCAGTGCAACGGCGGGTTCGGCTGCGTCCTTTATGCGGCGCTCGCAATCCTCAAGCTTGGCCTTGAGTTCGGCGACAGTTTCGTCAGCAGGAACGATCGTCATGGCAAGATTATATCTAAGAGGTGCGCCAATGAAGAGCGATCCCACATCGCAGCAAGACAAGCTTGTAGGCTCTCGTTTGTGTGAGTCCCGCCAGCGGAAAGCCGTGCGGGAGATGCTGGAATTTGTCGAGAAGAACCATGTCCGTCTGGAAGGTGTGACCGTCAAGGGACTGATTCACGAAGATCACCGTCAGCCCTGAAGCCCTCTACATCCTCCGCAGATTACAATGAGAAGACGTCATCAATTCAGCGTGGAGTTTCGCAATGTCTTCCAGCAATGCCGAAGTGCAGACGGTGTCCACCGAACTGCCCGCGATGCCGCTTACCCTTGAGGGACTGAGCGTGCTGCATCAGATGTTCCGCTTCCGCTGGCCGGAGTGGCGCAAGCTGGACGCATCGCGCCAGGCGGACATTGCGCGCGAGGCCGCGGCGGTGTTTGCCGCCAGCGAAGAGCGTGGGCAGAGCGCCGTTTATTCCATGCTGGGGCACAAGGGCGATCTGATGGTCGTCCACTTCCGCGACTCCTTCGACGAGCTTAACGCCGCTGAGTTGCAACTGAACCGGACAGCTTTGCAGGATTTTCTCGAGCCCACGCACTCGTATTTGTCGGTAATCGAGCTGGGCTTGTACGACTCCAGCGTGAAGCTGTTTCGGCAGCTTGCCGATCGCGGGGTGAAGCTGCTCACCAAGGAGTGGAACGACGCCGTCGAAGAGACACTGGAGCGGCAGCGGGAAGCAATGCGTCCGCGACTGTATCCCAAGATTCCCGACAGCCGGTACTTATGTTTCTATCCCATGGACCGCAAGCGCGGCGAGCAGAAGAATTGGTACCTGCTGCCCATTGAGGAGCGCCAGCGGCAGATGGAAGAGCATGGCATGGTGGGCCGCCGTTACGCCGGCAAGGTGCAACAGATTATTGCCGGCTCCATCGGTTTCGACGATTGGGAGTGGGGCGTGGACCTGTTTGCTCCGGATCCGCTGGTATTCAAGAAACTGATTTACGAAATGCGCTTCGACGAAGTCAGCGCGGTGTATGCGATTTTCGGCCAGTTCTTCCTGGGAGTGCGGCTTCCGGTGCAAAAGCTGGGTGAATGGCTGAGCGGAAGGTTACCGAAATAGCAATCAGCAGTCAGCATTCAGCATTCAGCCATCTCGCCTTTGATGCGAAGCATGGTACCGTCGAAATAATTTCACAACTAACTCAGGGGAAGGTCTGCACTAAACCACATGATTGCTCACATTCTTGAAATAGTCGGGGCGTGGATCGTCAGCGTCATTTCGGCGGGCGGCTACGGCGGCGTGATGCTGCTGATGGCCATCGAGTCGGCCTGCATTCCGCTGCCCTCGGAAATCATCATGCCGTTCTCGGGATACCTGGTGTACACCGGCCGATTTTCGCTGCTGGCGGTGGCCACCTGGGGCGCGATTGGCTGCAACCTGGGGTCGGTGCTGGCTTACGAGATTGGCTACTTTGGCGGGCGGCCGCTGGTGGAACGCTACGGCCGCTACATTTTTCTCAGCCATCGCGAGCTCAGCATCGTCGACCGGTTCTTCGAGCGGCGAGGGTCCGTTGCCGTGCTGATCGCCCGCCTGCTGCCGGTGATCCGCACCTTTATCGCGCTGCCTGCTGGAGTCGCGCGCATGCCGCGCCTCAAGTTCCACATCTACACGTTTGTCGGATCGTGGCCCTGGTGCTTCATGCTGGCATACATCGGCATGCGGTTAGGCGAACAATGGGACAAGGACCCGCGGCTGAAGATGTGGTTCCACCGGCTTGATGCCGTAATCTTGGCCGTGATCATGCTAGCCGTGGTTTACTTCGTCTGGTCACACCTGCAGCATCGCGTGGGCAGGGAAGCGGGCGAAACGGCGGAATAGTGCTTACTGGTCGATCTTCACCGCCTTGGCGATCATGCGTTCATATTTTCGCCAGGGCAGGGTCCTCTTCAGCCAGATTTGCACCTTAGCGTCAGTGCCGATCAAATATCGGAGCTTGGGATTAGGGTCGCGCGCGATGCGAACGATCAACTTCGCCACTTCGCGAGCGTCGCGCCGGTGTATGGCGCTGTTCTTGACGAATTCGACAAAGCGCTGGCTGCGCTCTTTGTTGGGTGACGCCGGATCGAGCGCGCCGGCCGCCACCTTCACGTTGCGCGTCCAGATGTCGGTGTCGTAAGAGCCAGGCTCGACCAGCACCACCCGAATGCCCAGCGAGTGGGTTTCGATGCGCAGGGACTCACTCCATCCCTCGAGAGCATATTTCGATGCGCAGTAGGCACTCAGCATGGGCTGGCCCAAACGTCCGGCGACGGAAGTGACGGTGATGATGTGTCCCGACTTCTGCGCGCGCATCACCGGCAGCACGGCCTTGGTCATGGCCACATTGCCGAAAAAGTTCGTTTCCAGTTGGTGGCGGAGCTCGTCGAGAGTCATGTCCTCGGCAAATCCCGCGGTGCTGAATCCGGCGTTGTTCACCAGCACGTCAACCCGGCCGTGATCGCGGACGATGGCGTCCACCACGCCCGGCAGCGAGTCGAATTCGGTGATATCGAGCCGGCGTAGGTCGAGCCGATCGCGCACCCCGGCCTTATGCGCTGCCTCCTCCAGACGGCCTCGGGTTTCGAGATTGCGCATGGTCGCCACCACGCGATGGCCGTTGAGCGCCAACTCGACGGCGGTTAGCAGTCCAATGCCGCTTGAGCTTCCGGTTACGAGCGCAATTTTTTCTTCAGCCATGGCTTTCCACCGAATCCTGCAAATTGCCGCACAATGCGCAAACCCGTCCGTTCCGCGTGTTCAATTGCATGCCGACGAGTACGAGTACGAGAAGATAACAGGTTTGTATATTCTTTCATGAAACGGACTGATAGCCATGCCTACAAGTAAGCAGCAGGGAAACACGAATACCGCCAAGGGCGAGATCACCCCCGCCAGAGGAAAGCTGGGGATCATGATTCCTGGCATGGGCGCCGTCGCCACCACGTTTGTCGCGGGCGTCGAAGCGGTGCGCAAAAGAATTTCCAGTCCCATCGGCTCGCTCACGCAGATGGGTACCATCCGGCTGGGCAAACGCACCGAAGGCCGATTCCCCAAGATCAACGAATTCGTGCCGCTCGCCGGGCTGAACGACTTGGTCTTCACCGGCTGGGACATCTTCGAAGACAACATGTACTCGGCCGCGCGCAACGCGGGCGTGCTCGAGGTTTCGCTGCTGGACCAGGTCAAACCTTTTCTCTCGAAGATCAAGCCGCGGAAAGCCGTGTTCGACAAGAACTACGTGAAGAGGCTCGACGGGCCCAACGTAAAGAAGGGCAAGAACAAGATGGAACTTGCCGAGCAACTGCGCGACGACATCCGCGACTTCAGGAAGTCCAGCGGCGCCGACCGCCTGGTCATGATCTGGTGCGCCTCTACCGAGACCTTCATCGAGGCGGGTCCGGTGCATCAATCGGTGGCGGCGTTCGAGAAGGGCCTGCGCGCCAATCACGATGACATCGCGCCTTCGATGATCTACGCTTACGCCGCGCTGAAGGAAGGCGTGCCCTTCGCTAATGGCGCACCGAATCTCACGGTCGATATCCCCGCGATGCTCCAGCTATCGAAGCAAATGGAAGCGCCCATCTGCGGCAAGGACTATAAGACTGGTCAGACGCTGATCAAGACCATCCTCGCGCCGGGATTCAAAGCGCGCATGATCGGGCTGAATGGCTGGTTCTCCACCAACATTCTGGGCAATCGCGACGGCGAAGTGCTCGACGATCCCGGCTCCTTCAAGACCAAGGAGGAGTCGAAGCTATCGGTGCTGGAGCACATTCTGCAGCCCGAACTTTATCCTGAGCTTTACGGCAACATTTGTCATAAGGTCCGCATTAACTATTACCCGCCACGCGGTGATAACAAAGAGGGTTGGGACAATATCGACATCTTCGGTTGGCTCGGCTATCCGATGCAGATCAAGGTCGATTTCCTGTGCCGCGACTCCATCCTCGCCGCCCCCATCGTGCTCGATCTGGTGCTCTTCCTCGACCTGGCGAAGCGGTCGTCCGAGCTGCGCGGCATCGGCATCCAGGAGTGGCTAAGCTTCTACTTCAAGTCGCCGATGACGGCGCCCGGGCTGTATCCCGAGCATGACTTATTCATCCAGTCCATGAAGCTGAAGAATACGCTGCGCCACCTCAAGGGCGAAGAGATGATCACGCACCTGGGGCTGGAGTATTACGACTGAGATGAGCGACGGCACGGAATAACCGCAGATCCTTCGACTCCGGCGGCGCAAACCCGGCGCCGCCTCCGCTCAGGATGATAATTCAATGCTACTGATTGGGCGGAGTCGCAGGCTTGGTCGTCGCCGGTTTCACGTCGAGCCTGTCGGCTTCCCTGCAGCATGACGCGGATCGATGATCTTGATGCGGATGATCTTCGGCGGGTCGTAGGGCCGATCGGTGCGAGGATCGGCCGCCACGCGCGCGATCTTCTTCACCACGTCGAGATCCTGGCATTGTCCGAAGATAGTGTGGTGGCCGTTGAGGTGGGGCGTGGGGACTTCGGTGATGAAAAATTGCGAGCCGTTGGTATTGGGTCCGCTGTTCGCCATCGCCAGGCGTCCGGGCTGGTCGAAGGTGAGCGAGGGACTGGTCTCATCTTTGAAGCTATATCCGGGATCACCTGTTCCATTGCCCATGGGGTCGCCGCCCTGAATCATGAAGTTCGGGATGACCCGGTGGAAGATGGTGCCGTTGTAGAGCGGCACGCCCTTCACCATCTTGCCGGTCTTCGGATCTTTCCAGTCTTTGGTCCCAGTCGCCAGCCCGATGAAGTTGGCAACCGTCAGCGGCGCTTGACCGGGAAAGAGGGTGCAGGTGATGTTACCCGCCGTGGTTTCGAAGATGGCCGTCGGTTCCTTCGGCTGCGTCACGTGTTCCCTGGGCGGTCTTTTCGGTATTCGCGTGTTGCGCCGATGTGGAACTGTCATTCGGAGCCTGGGCTCCCGCCAGGCCGGTGAGGCTGAGGCATAGAAGTGCTGCTAACACGTTACGCATAAATCCTCCCCAACGAAAAGTTTTCTGTTTACGGCTGCGCCGTGGGTGCAATCTCGCGGCGCGTGTCTGGATTGGTTTCTGCCTGAATCTGCCGGGCAAGCTTTTCCACTTCGGCGAACACCCGCATCAGGTTGCCGCCCAGAATTTTATCAAGGTCGGCGGCCTTGTAGCCGCGATCGATACAGCGCCTGCGTGATCTTCGGCAGGTCGGCGGCGGAGTCGAGCCCCTGCGGCGAGCAATCGATGCCATCGAAATCGGAGCCCAGACCGACATGGTCCACGCCCGCCACCTTCACCATGTGGTCAATGTGGTCGATCAGGTCGCTCAGCGGCGGACGCGGCAACTTGACCAGGAGCCGGGCCTTGGCTTCATCCAACTCCTTCTTGACCTCAGGGGTTTGCGCCTTGAGGAAGAGCGACTGCACCTTCTCGTAATCGGGATCGTGCTGTTCCTTTAGCTGCTTTTCGCGGTCCACATACTTCTGCGAGATGAAACCGCAATAGAAGTTCACCTGCGCCACGCCGCCGTTGCGGGCCAGCGCGATCAGCATGTCGTCGGTCATATTGCGCGGAACGTTGGTGAGCGCGCGCGACGAAGAATGCGAAGCGATGACCGGCGCGCGGCTGGCCACCAGCGCCTGGTAGAAAGTGCGGTCCGCGACGTGCGAGATGTCCACCATCATGCCGAGCCGGTTCATCTCGCGCACCACCTGCCGCCCGAAGTCGGTGATGCCGTCGTGGTGCTCGACGCTTTTGTCGTTAAGATCGCCGCTGGAGTCGCCCAGCTCGTTGGTGTTCGACCAAGTCAGCGTCATGTAGCGCACGCCCAGCCGGTAGTAGTCGCGCAGGATGCGCATGTCGCCTTGGATGGCGTGTCCACCTTCGACCCCCAACAGCGCCGCCAGCTTGTGTTGGCGGTGCGCGGCAAGAATGTCCTGGGTGCTGAAGGCCATCATCATCTTGTCGGGATGCAGGCGGGCCTGCTCGTAAACCGAGTCGATCATGTCGAGCGCGCGCTTGACTTCGTGGCCCTTGTTGGCCTTCGGCTCGACCCAGATGGAGAAGAACTCAGCCCCGAGATTGCCGGCCTTGATCTTATTGAAGTCCAAGTAGCCGGTGCCGGCGTCTTGCGAGAGATCGAAATTCTCATCGACGAAACGGCCGGGGGTGTCGGCGTGGGTGTCAATGATGAGCGCTGAATTGTGGATGGCGCGCGCGCCCGTCGCTACGCCGTTGGGTGAAAGTGTGACGGCTTTGGATGTGGATTTCTTCGGCTGCGTTTGCGGCGCGTTTCCGGGCGCATTGGCGTTCTGCGCAACCGCGAGGGAGGCGAACAGCACGGAGGAAAGGAGCAGCCGAAAGAGCGTCCGCATAAGCGCGAGGAAGGCCTCCAGAGAGCAACGATGGTTCGCTTGGATTGTAAACGAAAGCCGGGGCAATAGTGAGCGAGAGCGAGTTCCGATGGCTTACGACGCCGTTGAACTTTCCCGATAGACGGCATACATTCAGGAGAATCGGGTGCGAGCTGGGGTTGGAAGAACCGGATATGGATAAGCAGGAATGATTGCGATTGTCGGTGGCACGGGACCGGAAGGGTCGGGGCTGGCGCTCCGCTGGGCGCGCGCCGGCGAGTCGGTCATCATCGGCTCGCGCGATGCGGAACGCGCCAAGGCCACCGCGGCACGGATCGCGGAAACCGTAGGACATCTGGGCAGCGTGGAAGGCGCGGACAACGCCACCGCCGTCAAGATGTCTGACATTGTGGTACTCACGGTGCCGTTCGCCGGACAGGCCGAATTGCTGAAACAACTGAAGCCGTCATTCCGGCCGGGCACCGTGCTGATTGACGCGACGGTGCCATTGGCGGCGGCCGTTGGCGGGCGGCCTACGCGGATGCTGGGGGTGTGGCAGGGTTCGGCAGCCGAGCAGGCAGCCGAGATCGTTGGCAAGAGCCTTGCCGTCGTAGGAGCATTTCACAGCCTTTCGGCAACCGTGCTGCAAGGCGAGCAGCCGGTGGATTGCGACGTCATCGTGTGCAGCGACGACGATCGCGCGCGGCAGGTTGCATCGGAGCTGGCGTCCAAGATTCCCGGAGTGCGCGCCGTCGATGGCGGCAAGCTGGAGAACGCACGCATCGTGGAAGCCATGACCGCGCTGCTGATCACGCTCAATATCCGCCACAAGGTGCACGGCGCGGGATGGAGGGTGACGGGGCTGGGAATCTAGGAACAGCTGCCAGTTGGCAGTAGTCAGTTGTTATGAAGCAAGCGCCGTAGGCGCGATAGAGCTTAGCCCAGCGCTTCAGCGCTGGGTGGGCGTCCATAGATAACCCGAGTCCCGTAGGAACGGCACACGAAGCTCTGTAATGGAACTTTGTGCCGTTGCCCGGGGGACTCGGTCGCTTATCACAACCCTTACCCAGGACTCACGTCCTGGGCTAGTTTTGTGGCGCGCTTCGCGCTCAGCAACGGCCAACTCCAGAACCGCAGATCCTTCGGCTCCAGTTCGCGAAACCCCGACGCGAACCTCCGCTCAGGATGACAACGTGGAAGATCGTGTTCGAAGCTGAAACTCGAAACTTGAAACTCGAAACTTGAAACTGACCCCCAGCCCCTAACCCCTGCTCCCTACGCTTCCCGCAGCGCTCGCGTGATCGGCATTCTGGCGGCGCGGAAGGCCGGCAGCAATCCGCCGACGAATCCCATTACCACGGCGAAGCTGAGCCCGATGATCAGCAGCCCTGGCGTGACCTTGAAGGCGAATGCCAGTTCGCTGAAGGCGTTGGTTCCGGTGGCGGCGGTGTAGCCGTTCATCGGCAAGGTAATCAGGCAGCCCAGCACGCCACCAATGATCGCGAGCAGCACCGATTCCATCACAAAGGAAAGCAGGATGCTGAAGCGCGAGAAGCCGAGCGCGCGCAGGGTCCCGATTTCGCGGGTGCGCTGCGAAACGATGGCATACATGGTGTTCATGGCGCCAAACACCGCCCCGATGCCCATCACGATGGCAACGAACGAGGCCAGCATGATCAATGCCGTGGCCACGCTGCCAGCCAGGTTCTCGTAGTATTTCTTCTCCGAGTCGGCCTGCACCTGCACCTGCGGATTGCCGCGGATGTCTTTATCGAAGGACGCGAGCACCGCCGGGCTGGTGAGGCGCACGGTCAGAGACTCGCAGCCGCCATTGCGGCCGATGGCTGGCGCCATGGCGTCATAGTCGCCCCAGATCTCGCTCTCGAACGAGCTGTCCTCGGCGGCGAACAGCCCCACCACTTTCCAATTCTTGCGCTGAATGTTAATGGTCGAGCCGATGTCGACCCCGCTCACGCGGTCGGCGATCCGCTTGCCGACAATCACCTCGAACAGTCCGGGCGTGAACGTCCTGCCCTCGACAATCTTGATGTTGTTGCGCACGTTGAAGGCGGTCGGCGTCACCCCGCGGAACGTAATGTTGGTGGGGATGTTGGTCCCTTTTCTGGGACGCGTTGTGATTACCACCACTTCGCAGGAGGCCAGGGGCTTGCCGTCAGCACCGCGCGCGACCCGCGGATCGACCGCGATCAGGTTGGCATTGCCAATGTCGATCCACGAAGTCAGTTCCGACATCGAGCCGCGCTGGGTCACAATGGCATTGTCATCGGAACCGGTGGAACTCAAGGCGATGTTGAAGCCGCGGGCCATCGACAGAATCGTCACAAATGCCGCCACCACCAGGGCAATGCCGAAGATGGCCAGCAGGGTGACTTTCCAGCGGGAGCGCAGGTTGCGAACGTTGTAGGAGAGCGGCAGCGCCATCACACTTGCCTCAACACTTCGGTGATGCGGGCGCGATAAGCCAGCAGCGCCGGGACCAGCCCAGCCAGCAGTCCCAGCAGCAAAGCAGCGCCCAGTCCATAGGAAACAATTTTGGGCGACAATCCCAGTCCGGGGAACTGGCGCACCACATCGCCGATGAAGGGAACGTTGGGCAGGGCATGGATCGCCCCTCCGGCCAAGATCAGGCCGAGCGCGCCGCCCATCAGTCCCAGCAGCAGCGCTTCAATCAGCACCAGCGCCATCACCAGACCGCTGGGGAACCCGAGCGTCTTGAGCACGCCAATTTCCTGCTGGCGTTCACGGACGGCGATGCTCATGGTGTTCGCCGTTACCAGCAAGATGGTGAACGCAACAGCCAGACCGATGCCGTTGAGCAGCAGCGCCAGGTTTCCCGCCATGGCGACAAAGCTGGCGCGGAAGGCCTGCTCGGTCTCGGTCTTGGTTTGGACATCGCTGTTCTCAAATTCGGCGTCGATGGCCTTGCTGATGCGGCCCGCATTCTTGGGATCGTCAATCAATTCCGTTATCGTGCCGACGCCGGCCCTCTGCCCCGTGGCTTCGTAGAGGTACTTGTAGTTGAAGTACATCGCGGTCAGGTCCCAGCCGGGATACTTCACCGGATCGGTGTCGAAGATTCCGTCGATCACAAAGTCGAAGGGCTTGCCCACGCGATATGGGGGGATGAAACTTTCCAACTGGAAATGGTCGCCGACCTTCCACCCCCATTTTTCGGCGAGCTTCCGCCCGATGATGCAACCTCGCCCATCGTGCAGCCACGCCTGCTTCTGGTCTTCGGGCAGCATGGCCTCGGGATAAATTTGCAGGAAGGGTTCGGGCTCAACCGCCATGTTGGGGAAGAAGTATTTCATGTCGCCGCGGTATATGCCGCCAAACCAGTTATTGATAGTGGTGTTCTGTACGCCGGGAATGGCGGCGATCTTGTTCTTATAGGAATTGGGCAGATTGAAGACCAGGCTCACATAATGACGGGTAACCAGGCGCGAGGCGTTGCCCAGATGCAAACCGTAGTTCACCGCGTCCACCACCGTCTGCAGGGTGCAGATGAGGAAGATGCAGACCGCCATCGCCAGCACGGTGCTGAGAGTGCGGAGCCAATTCTTGCGCAGATGTTTGAGAATCAGGGGCGCGAATTTCATATCAGTTGGTCAGCACTCCCTTGTCCAGATGGCGCTGGACGTGCGCCCGCGCAGCCGCTCGGGGATCGTGGGTCACCATCACGATGGTCTTGCCGAACTCCTGGTTGAAGGTCTGCATCAGGTCGAGGATTTCCTCCGCGCTCTGATGGTCGAGATCGCCGGTGGGCTCATCGGCCACCAGCACCGTGGGATCGGTGACCACGGCGCGCGCAATGGCGACGCGCTGCTCCTGTCCGCCGGAAAGTTGCCGGGGATAATGCTTGGAGCGGTCGGCCAGTCCGACGATACGCAGCGCGGTCATGGCGCGCTCGCGGCGCTCGCGCTTTGACAGCGGACTGAGCAGCAGCGGCAGCTCGACGTTCTCCAGCGCGTTCAACACGGGAATCAGGTTGTAGAACTGGAAGATGAAGCCGACATTGCGGCTGCGCCATTTGGCGAGCTCGCCCTCCGACAACCGGCCAAGTTCGGTCCCGGCGACCACCACGCGACCGGAGGTGGCGCGGTCAATTCCCGCGATCAGGTTCAACAACGTAGTCTTGCCCGAGCCCGACGGCCCCATCAGCGCGAGGAATTCGCCCTGCGGCACCTCGAGGTTCAGGCCGTCCAGCACCTTGATCTGCATACTGTCGCGTTGGTAAAACTTGCGAACATTTTGTACGCTGACCGCGGTAGTCTTCGCGGTCAATTCGGTTTTAGTCATGATCTCTCCCAATGTCTGCGTCTTAATTCTTTTTTGTGTGTCGTCCTGAGCGACGAGCGTAGCGAGGAGTCGAAGGACCCCTTTGGCTGCCAGGAACCTCAAACCTGTTGCTGCGCCACGGGGCCACACTGTGAATTCTCGCAGCTATAGAGTTCCTTCGACTCCGCGCCCGCCCGACCCGCAAAAGAAGCGAGTCGGAAGTCCTTTGCGGGCGCTCCGCTCAGGATGACACCTCACGTTCGCGAATAATCCAGCTGAAGCCGCACTACCGAGTCCTCCACCAGAAATAAAAGCAGATTCCTCGCTTCGCTCGTAATGACAACTCGAAGAGAGAACCGACCCGACTGTCTGTTAGCTCTTCACCTTCACCGAATCGCCGTCCTTCAGCTTATCCGGTGGATTACTCACCAGCGTCTCCGACCCTGCCAACCCGCTGGTTACGATGACTCCCCCGCGCAGGTCGGCTCCCGTGACCACCGGTAGCTGATGGACTTTCCTGTCCTCGACCTGGAAGACCACCGACTTACCGTCACGCGTAACGATTGCGTCTTTCGGAACGGTCACAATGCGCCTGGGCTCGGCCGCGGTTTTCCCCGCCCGCTTCGGCGGCTGCAAAAACGTGACGTTGCAGCTCATCTCCGGCTTCAGGTACTTGTCCTTGTCGAGGATCGCAGTCTTCACCGTGACCGTTGCCTTGGTGCGGTCGGCGGTGGGGATGATCTGGCGCAGGACTCCCTTATAAGTATGGTTGGGAATGGCCTGCACCGTAATCTCGGCCGGCTGGCCCGACTGAAGCTGCGCGACGTTGGCCTCGTTCACGTCCACCTCGGCCTCCAGCGAATTCATGTCGGCGATGGCGACGATGGCGCCCGACGACGTCGAGATATTTACACCTGGAGGAATGGGCGCCACGCTCTCGCCCGCCTCGGTCATCTTTTTCACCACGATGCCGGCGAAAGGCGCGCGAATGGTGGTGAAGTCGTAATTGGCTTGCTGCACCTGCAAGGCGGCCTTGTCCTGCTCGATGGTGGCGGCGGCGAGGGCGACCTTGGCTTTGGCAGCGTCGAGCGCGTCCTGCGATACCACCTTGTCGCGGAACAGACCCTCCTGCAACCGCTCTTGCCGCTGCGCCTCCGCCAGGTCAGCCTTGGCATATTCGATATCGGCCTTGGCCTTGGCGATGCCGGCCACATAGTCTTCGTTCTCCAGCGTCGCCAACACGTCGCCTGTCTTTACAATGCTGCCCTCTTCCACGAGCAACTTGCCGATGCGACCCTGAATCTTCGACGACACCACCGATTGCCGGCGCGCCACCAGGTAGCCAGAAGCGGTCAGGATTGGCGTGCCCGCCATGGGCCCGCTGCCGCTCTGCACGCTCGGCTGCACGGTTTGGACCTCAACGGCGCCGAAGGCGGGCCGGGCACGCACGAAGTACAGTCCACCCGCGGCGACGACGGCCAGCAGCAGCAAGACAACCAGCCAGCGCCATCGTCCGCGGCGCGGCGCGTCCCGCTCGATCCGCAACGATGCGAGTTCGTCTTTCAAGTCCCGCATAAACGGTGTCCAACTCTCCTTGGCGGTGGTACTAGCATCGCATTGTTGCCGCAAGTTTGGAAGAGTGCGGCTCACTGATTACTACGCTGCAGACGCCGGTTTAGGCTTAGCTATTTTCTACCGCTTCAACTGACAGGGATGATTGTCGCCGAGTCGCACGCGCGGCGCTAGTGTGTATTGTCAGCCGTCAAGGATGACAAATGTCATTCCGATGCGTCAGTCGTAGCATGCGCTTTCATCCTGAGTTAAAGGGGCCAATGTCGGCCGGAACATACATATACATAAGCGTCTTGCTGATGATGGTTGCAATGGCCCAAGCGCAGCCCGGCAGCACAGAGTGGATTGGCGACCCTGGTCGGCGCGTGAAAGCAGAGGTATTCCGCAGCGCCGACGCTGCTGCAGCCCCAATTCTGGTGGTCGTTCTGCACGGGGACGCTCCTTTTGAGAGGCCATCCTATCAATATAGGTTTGCCGCCAACGCGGCCAAGCAGCTTCATGGAGTGGTTGTGGCGGCGTTGTTGCGCCCCGGCTATACGGACCAAGAAGGCGACCGTTCCGATGGAGATCGCGGTAACACCACAGCCGACAATTACACACCTGAAGTTCTCGATCAGCTCGGCGCCGCAATTCGCCGCCTGAAAGAAGAGCTCCATTCGCCCAAGGTAGTTCTCGTAGGACATTCCGGTGGGGCGGCAATCGCAGCGGATCTAATCGCGCGCGACCAGGGACAGGCAAATGCTGCACTCTTGGTGTCCTGTCCGTGCGATGTACCCGCGTTTTGGGAGCACATGAAAACCGTTGCTCCCACGCCGCTGTGGGATGCCCCGGTGCGAAGCATTTCACCTCTGGATGTGGTGGGAGACATCAGCAAGGCCGTGCGAATCGAAATGGTGGTAGGCGGTAAGGACAATGTAGCTCCGCCCGACCTGACCGAGCGCTACGACGCTTCTCTAAAGAAGCGCGGTATCAAGGGGCACGTGATCATATTGCCCGCTAAGGGCCACGAAATTCTTCTGGATCCCGCGATTACCCAGGAGCTTTCGATCCTGATCAGGAGTTTGTAGGCGAGCGAGGTCAATCGAGCGCAACGGTGGCGCTATTTCTGGGCGATCTGGCTGGAGTTGATATCGCTTGGTTTCTGCTGCCCGCGATGCGTCGACTTGGGGCGGTGCTTGGCGAGAAAGGCTTTGATGTCGGGCCAGAATTCCGTCAGGATATTCGAGTCTGCAACTCCGCCAAGGTTGGCCAGGGCGTTCTCCACGGTGCCGCCGACGGTTTCATTGCGATAGGGAATGTAGGCGTTGGAGATGGCGGCCTGGGTGAATTGGCTGAGGATGAGCGACCAATTGAACGCGGTGCGGCCATTGTCACTGCGGCCTACGATGACCCGGCTGGCGGCATAAGCCAGGCGATCGGAGATATCGTCCTGGCGCGAAGGAAAATAGCGCGGGTCCTGGTGCAGCAGCGCCGGAAAAACAAAGCCGGAGAAGAACGCTCCCGCTTCCGCTCCCGCCACCGACGCGGCAAAACGGTTGCCATAGCCTTCCATTCTTCCACCAAAGCGCGGATAAGCGCCGGTGGCCTGCGAATAGAGGGAATCGGAAAGCACATCCACCAACGTGGCGCCCGAATGGCTGCGCTGCAGGAACAGGTCAAACTTTTGCTGCGTGGTGAGCGGCACATAGGAAGGCGCGTCGGGCAGCGTTCCTCCGGGAACGAAGTTGTGCGCCATCTTCACCAGATTTTCGTGGGTGAATGCCGACCCGATGGCGGAGGCGCTGAAGTCGAGGCGGTCGAAGGCATTGGCAGACGCGTGGGCGACTTTGGCCAGCAGAGGCTGGGTGCAGACGGCCTCCGGCGACGGCGGCTGCATGGCTTGATACAGCGTGCTGTGCTGCGGCAGACCAGGAGCAATCGGCGAGCGGTCCAATTCGACGGCCCGAGTTGGGACATTGAGGACGAAAGCAATCGGTGCTGCATTGGACTGCCAGTACGCCGCCGGGACCGTCTGCGATTCGAGATTCGGTGCGGACGGTGGCAGCTTTGGCAAATGCTGCCCATAGGATGGCGAAACGCACAATCCCAACCACAAGCAGCAAATCGCTCCACCGGCTTTCATACTCGGCCCTTGGATACGGCGGTCCTTACGCTACTACCTACTGAGGATTGCAGATTATGGTGACAGCGCGATGCCTTCGGGACGGCCAGCGGCTTTGTGGAATTGTCATTACGAGCGCCCGATTTTTTCGGGGTCCCCAATGAACACCGGTTTTGTGCTCATTGGGGGTGATTGGGCGCGAGGAATCTCCTTTTCGATGAATGGGCAAACAGCAGATCCCTCGCTTCGCTCGTGATGACAACTCCAATGGTTCCGTCACTATATTCTGCAAGCCTCAACAAGTAAGAAGCCATCCTAGGCTAAAAGGGTAGCTGCCTAAGTAAACATTGAATGAATCGATGGCCGACGGCGCCATGCCCCCGGCACGCGATCAGCGGAGATCAGACGCGGAGGTCCAGTGCGGTATTATGTGTGCATGGCGTCGCGACTCAGGTTCATCTCTGCCGTCCTGGCAATCCTCGCGTTTGCCGGCCTCAGCGGCTGCAAGCCCAAGACAAAAAAGACGCCCACCGTGGTGCGGGTGGCGCGCAATCTCAGCTCCCCCTTCGGCAGCGAAATGGATCGCCGCATCGTGGAGTTTCAACTCAGCAATCCGCGCTTGCCGTCGGGCAACCCGATTGTGATACAGACGGTGGAGAGCGACTATCACGATCTGCTGCAGAACCATCTCAGCAATGCCGACGTGGTCATTCTGGATGCGCCGGCGGATGCCGACCTGAATTCCACCTTACAGGCCGATATGACGCATGCGGTGAACATCTGCTCGGCGGTGAAGGCTTGTCCGGCCGAGGTTCCGGCGCTGATTCCATCTTCCGGCTCGCCCGATCGCAAGGAAGCGGCGCAGAAGTTTCTCGACGCCCTGCAGAAACAACCGTAAGGGAGCGCGCGTTTCGAGGGGTGATATTTGCGTCTGGCGGCTACTTCTGTGGCGGAGAGAACTTGAGCGACTGCGGACAACTGTGGACCAGTTCGACCGCTGCCAACAACTTGAGGTTTGGACTTGCGCCCACGAACAGGCCGCAGTTCGGGCAGTAGGATTCGATCACGTGCGACCTTCGCAGGTTGGGGACGTGCTCAAAATCAAAACGACGCGGAGACGGTTTACCCTCTGCCATTCCAGCGGCCTATTGTCAGGGTTAGATGTCGCGCAGTGTATGGCGGCTGCTTAGTTTTGTCTGTCTGGAATCGGACAGAGCGGCTGAAAATGCAGGGACTGCCGTTTCCTCTGCGGTCATTCCAGCGTTAACAAAAGCAGATTCCTCGCTTCGCTCGTAATGACAATTCCAGAGGTGAGCCGAACAACGCCCTCGCGCCCGGGGAATCGGCCAGCATTCATTTTGCGCGGGACGATTTCTTCCGCATCGGGACAGCCTTCCTAGGCGGCCTCGCTGTAATTCTCTTCGCTGCGACAGCTTTCTTCGCGCCTGATACTGCTTTTTTCTTCGCCGGTGCACCGGCCATTGGCAGGTCCTTCATCTCGGCGGCGCGCCACAGGTACCAGGAAGCGACACTGCGATAGGGACGCCAGCGCTCGCCGTAGGCCAGCAACTCTTTCGGCTTGGGCAATTCGGCGAGTTTGTGCATTTTGGCGAAGCCCTTGCGGATGCCGTAGTCGTCAACCGCCAGCACGTCCGGACGCGCCAGGCGAAAGATCAGCAGCATCTCCACCGTCCAGCGGCCGATGCCGCGCACGCTGTCGAGGCGTTCGATCAGCTCCTCATCGCTCATGCGGTGGGCTTGCTTGACCGTTGGCACCGTGCCGTCAAGCGTCTTGGCCGCGAGATCGCGAATGGCCAGCATCTTGGCGCGCGACAGCCCCGCCGAGCGCAGCAATTCTTCCGGCGCCGCCAGAATCTGTTGCGGGCTGGGAAAACCGGCGACCAGTCCGCGGCGGGTGCGCAGCCGCTTGGTATTCTCGGGGAACAGCGCCTTCACGCGCGCGGTAATGGTGGCGGCAACCTTCCCGTTGAGCTGCTGGTAGATGATCGACTCCAGCAGCGCCTCGAAGATGCTCTGCGTGGTTTCCTGTTGCAGTCGGCATTCGCCGTGGCGAAGGATGATCCGCGCCAGGCGGCGGTCGACTCGCGAAAGATGTTCCAAGGCGGCGGTGTGGTCGAGTTTCTTGGGCATGATCCAGTAGTCAGTAGCCAGTAGTCAGTAGTCAGTAGCCAGTGATCCGAGAGTGACCGAGTGGGCAGTATAACGCGGCAGCAGGATAGGGGTCCTTCGTCTTCTCGTCCGGTTGCCATGGCGCCCGGACGCGTCGCTCAGGATGTCAGACTATAAAGATTTTTCGTCCACCCATGAGTCCGCAGGCTCATGCGACGCTCCGGATGGCAGCAGAGACCTGACCACTGGCAACTGACTACTGGCTACTGGCCACTGACTTCCTCTTCCAACACCGACAGCGTCTCGTCATCCACGTCCCACTTCTTCAGGATGCGAAAGATAATCCCGCTGCTGAAGCCGGCGCGCATCAGGGTGCGAAAAACCCGCGCCGCCTGCTTCTGGCCCACGGGCTTCACCATGCGCTTGCGCTGCAAAAACTCGCGTGCCAGTCGCTCCTCGTTGACATCGCCGTAGGCCGCGCTGACCACGCTATCGATGATGTCGCCGTGCACGCCCTTGATCTTCAGGTCCTGGATGACGCGCAGCCGCCCGAACTTTTCGTTCTCCTTGCGGAAGCGCGAGTAGTTTTCGGCGTAGCTGGTGTCGTTGAGATATTTCTGTTCCTTCAGCCGGGCGACCACCATCTCGACCAGCAGTTCGCCGTGCTCCTGCTCCTTCACGCGGTTGCGCATCAGGCGCTTGATTTCAGCCACGGTGCGCATCTGCCGCGCCAGCGCTCCCACGGCGTATTCGTAGAGCGATTCTCCGTCGTAGGTTTTGCGCGAGCGCTTGAACGGCATGACGAAGATTATAGGCGGCAGGAAGCAGTGGCCAGTAGTCAGTAGTCAGTTGCCGATCGCTAATTGCTGCTAGACGGTTACGTGTGTCCGGCGGGATGGCTGCGAGGGGCCCACGACGCAAACGGTCCGCACACAATAAGTAGAAACCCGGTCGCCTGCCGTGGCGAACAGCAGTCTCGTACCCTCGTCGGAGGGCAAGACCCCAATCGCTCGATTCTTGCCAAACGTCTTCGCTTCATAAAACCCCTCGGTCGGCCAAGCCCAGGACCGCTTCCAAGGGTACGGCATTGGGTTCGCGCGGGTCCCAGGGGAAAACCGCCCAACCAATCGAGCAGGTCTGGCGCAAGTCGATGCCCGGCGTTGGCCATGCCGGATTCTCGATCTCCGACTGCCGTCAAGATCCGCAAGGCAAAGGTCGCCGCTTCTGCCCGATTGGAATAGCGGGACACGATCAGGAATTCATCGCCGCCCCAGCGCACCAGACACGTCGGAGCTGCGGATCACGGAATTGATTCGCCGGGTCACTCTCCAGCAAGACCTTATCTCCAACCCCGTGTCCGTAGCGATCGTTGACGTCCTTGAAATCGTCCAGATCAACCATATAGAAGATCAAGTCACTGACCCGGAGTTCCTGGACCTCGTATGATCGCAGGGCATGATTGGCGTCGCCGGCGATGGTGGTGTCAAAGAATCTGCGATTTCGGGCGCCGGTAAGAGGGTCCGTTGCCGAGGCTTCCTGAAGTACCCGGTTGGCCTTGGCCAATTCCATCCTCATCCGATGCAGCTTGGCAAACACCAGAAAGGCCATCACCAGCATAATGCCCCGCGTAACCAGTTCTCGGAACTGGGTGACCGGCGAAGGCGAATTCCGATTGAGGACTGCCCATGCGCCCATGACCGGCAAGGACAGCACGGCCAGCATTCCCAGCCTGGTCACAGGAACGCGCGCCTGCGATTTCTTCGCGGCCACCGGAGCGCCGGCCAGCGTGAGGCCGAATAAGCCGACGAGCGTGAACGATGCGAGAGCCAGCGAGAGGGGAACGTCGTACCAGCTTCCCGGATAGTAAAGATGCTTGTCGATGGCCACGTTCGCCAGATAACCGCTCGCCGTTATGAGCAATTGTGCTCCAAAAAAAATCGCATAAAACCATTTCCAGCGTCCCAAACACCGGCTCCACAAAAAAGCCAGCGTCAACAGCAGCACAATATCCAGTAAACCATTGAGCCGGTTATAGTTGGAACCATATTTGGCCTCGTCCAGTACGACGTATTGCCAGGGAACCACGAAGAACAAGTAGAGATTAAGCCACCACAGAAGCAGCAACAGAAAATCCACGGTACCCCTGGACTCACGACCCTTAATCGGGTCAAGGTGGGGCTGCAAGAGCAGAGCTGCTAGGAATGGAATATTGGACAGGAACAGCAGAATGTCGCCGACAAACGGATTGGGCGCTTCCTTGCGCAGCACCAGATCGAAATACATCCACATCGCCTGCGCGACCAGCGTTACTCCCCAACATGCCGCCAGCAGCATCCAGAACAGTCGAGTTGGTCTCGGGCTGGCGCTCGCGTTTACCAGGAAGACAAGCAGCGCCGACAAGATGAGAAGAAACTCAATGACATCGTTGATCAGGGTGAGAGAAAACGAGCGAGGAACAAGGAGCCGTTGCGGCAAGCTGCGCCAGCAACAAAAAACAACCAGGGCAGCCCAGAGGGCTATATGATTGCGCAGGTCGGGACGTGCTGCTGGTGGCAAGAAGTCAGTGCTCATCTGCCGTCCGTTGTTGCGTTGTGGACTGCGGCATTCTTCCCGTGATCAGAAGCGGCGCCCCTCATAAGTGCTCGCTATATTTCACGCTGGTGGAATGGGTTCCTGGCCGCGTTCCCCCGGGGCGCATGCTCTTGCCAGCGTCAAGGGCGAAACTTTGCCGAAGGGACCGGCCCTCGCGCGTTCCGTCGCCGAGGCGCATTGAGCCCATACAGTTTGCCAACCTGTGCACCAGGTTCATCCAATATCGACTTGCGCGCGGGCGGACTTTCCGCGCCAGAGGCCCCCATTCCCTTTTTCAGAAAACCAGCCATTCCGGAAACACACGGCCACCGCATGAGCGCGGTTATCGGCGCCCAGTTTCAGATGGATCACCCGCATCATGTTCTTTACCGCTTGCCGCGTGGTTTGAAAGTAGTCGGCGATGGCTCGATTGTCATAGCCGTACGACACCAGTTCGAGTACGTTCAACTCTTTACTGGTCAGTATTGCGTGGCGAGCGAAACACACCCGCAGCCTGGCCGGATGTTGGCTTGGCCTTCATGACGTCCTGGTCTCCATCTTCATGCCCCACAATTGCAGAATTAGACGAAGTGGGGCTGTACCATCGTGCGCCTTCCGGGTAACTGGATTCAGTGACGAAGGGGTGGGGGCTGCTTACGAAAGTAACCATTGGGACATGTACCAGTGGCGGGCAGGACGAATCGGACGGCCTCAGGAAATCGCGGGTGTCGGCGGTTCCGATTTGGGAATCGTTTCTGCTGCGCGCAACTGTATTTACTTTCTTGCAACCTACGTTGGTGGGACTATTAAAGTGTAGTAACTTCGCCTCTCCGAAGAGCAGTTCCCGCCATTGAAGCGCCCACCCCCTGAGGCGAAGAGGCCCAGTTTCCCAAAGAGCCAACCAATCTCATAGAAGCAGAAAACTTGAGGTACACGAGGCGCACTATGCAATGCAATCGTTCCTTCGTCGACCCATCGCCAGCGTCAAGGTTCATTCCAGTTCATACAAGCAGTGCGATGCAAGAATATTCCAGGCTGAGGAGGATGTTTATGCGAGGCAAGACACTTTCTATCGGATTGATGGCGATCCTGGCGATCTTTACTGCGACCCTGCTTGTGACGAGCACGTGGGCGGCTACCCACGAACAGGTGTTGTATAGCTTCAACAACAACGGCATGGACGGGGCTCAACCCGTTGCCGGCCTGATCTTCGATGCCGCCGGCAATCTCTACGGCACGACTTATGGCGGCGGCACGTACGACCTTGGAACCGTATTCGAGTTGACGCCGACGACGGGCGGAGGCTGGACTGAGAAGGTGTTGTCTAGTCCGGGTTGGGAAGGTTGGGCACCCAGCGCCGGCCTGATTATGGATGCCGCCGGCAATCTCTACGGCACAACGGCCCAAGGTGGCGATGGCGGCGGCTGTGGGAATGTGTTCGAGTTGACGCCCACGGGCGAGGGCTGGGCGTGGAAGGATCTGCATAGCTTCAGCTACGATGGCAACAGGTGTTATCCCGGCGCCGGCCTGATCTTCGATGCCGCCGGCAATCTCTACGGTACGACCTCCGGGACCATGGGGCGGAGCGGATGCGCGACGGTGTTCGAGTTGACGCCCGCGGCGGACGGAGGCTGGACAGAGCATGTGCTGTCTGACTTCTGGCCCACCTTCCCTTCCCCGTGTGTTCCGACTGCCAGCTTGATCTTCGATGCCGCTGGCAATCTCTACGGCACGACCATGTGTGGCGGCGCTTACGGCGGCCACGGTGGCTACGGGACGGTATTCGAGTTGACTCGCGACCCTCGCAACCCGCCGAGCTGGACGGAAGGGAGGGTGCTGCATAGTTTCAACCTCAGCAACACGGACGGACCGAATCCCCGGGCGGGACTGATGATGGATGCCGCTGGCAATCTCTACGGCACGACTTCCGGGTACGACGGCGGCTACGGGACGGTATTCGAGTTGGCTCGCGGCCCACGCAACGCGAGCTGGACGTATAAAGTGCTGCACATCTTCAACGGTACGGAAGGGGCTGCGCCCTATGGCGGCGTGATCAGCGATGCCGCCGGCAATCTCTACGGCACGACGCGCCAAGGCGGCACTTACGGCGCCGGGACGGTGTTCGAGATCACGCCTTAGCTTCAGTGCTCTAGCCGGACCCCGAGTTGAAGGCGGCCCGGAGTGACGGCCGGGTGTGCCCCATCCTTTCGCCCTTTTGCGAAAGGGTGGGCATAAAAAACCGTGGACGAATGCCCTCCTCGGAGAAGAGCGCGATCTCGCTCGGATTAGTGTGGATTATTTCGCAGAAAAATGTTTGGACACCCGAGTGAATGTCATTGCCGGATCACCAACCACCCATCGGGACGGTGAATCCAGTAGCTGCCGATTTCCCAGCGCCATTTCGGCTGGCCATCCTGTGCGAGTTCCTTCGAGGCGGCCTGGATTGGCGCTTTCTCGCTGGGGCTAAGCACGACGAAGAGACGGTTGTCGTAGCCGCTCTCCACCTTCAGATCAGCGGGCAGGGGTGCGACCTTTAAGGTCCGAGCGTATTCCGCCATCTGCTGCGAAAACTCGGCTTGGGTACCTACGGGGCCTTCCCCGGTGTAAGCAACCAGATCGTTGTACATGGGTTGGAGCGTGGCCTGCAACGCCTTGGCGTCATGGTCAACGAAGGCCTTGTGCAGGGCGCGCACCGCGGCCAGTACGTCATCCTTGTTGCCGGTGAAAGGCTCGACCTTCAGGAACGCCCATTGCGGCACATTTTTCAGGACGATGGTCTTTTCCGCCTTCCCGCTGCCGGCAATCGTCTCCTTGAAGAGTGGAGGCTTGTCGAAGTCCTCGAGCGATCCGGTGGCCACCATGCCGATGAAGGTAGTGGTGGCCGCGGTCTGCCCTTTCTCCGGCCGTGCCTCCACGGTCACTACGTTCGGTCCGTTGGTGGCAAAGGTAGAAAACAGCCCCAGCGAATCGGAAAGCGATTTCCCCAACTTAGGGTCGGACGAAAAATGAAGGATGAGAACGCCATTCACGCGGACATCGCCTTCCGAGCCATCGTGTTGAATGACCACCAGGGCCTGCTTGGCCTCGATAGGTGCAGTCTGTGCCGTGGCTGGTAAGGCGGTGAGCAAGGCGAGAAGGAGAGCGAGTTGGAGTGGGCGTGTCATCACGGCGGCATTATACGCGTGGCTTTGCGGTCCGCAGGCATAATTGTGCTTGGCGATCAGATGCTCTCGACAGCAATCCCGCGACCGGCTACCATTCATGCCGTCTTTGGTGCGTCATCCCCAGCTTGCACAGCAAAGCCGCGCGCAAAGGATGAGCACCGGCTGAAACAAATCCTGTCATGGAGGAGTGGTGATGTCGTCACTGGGATTCAAGATTGATAGGCAGTGCCCCAAATGCTACGCCGACAGGACCCTGCTGGATACCAGCTTCGCGCTCCCCGGACATATCGACCCACAGTCCAAGAAAGACAGCGCTGAGTGCATTAACGTGACCAGCGCCCTGCCGGTGCGCCTGGTCCTCTGCCCGCGCTGTCATCTGCTGGAGATGTATCACGACGTGGGATAACGGCAGTAGCGCCACGCGGAGATCGAACTTCGAAACCAAATGACGCCTCCCATTCGCCCGCCCGGTATCACGGTCCTTGGTCTCTTCTTCGTGTTCGGCACGGTCATGAGCGGCCTCGCAGCCGTGATGCTGCTGTCTCCTGGAAGCGTGCTAGAGCCGCTGTGGCGACTGAATTCTCGCGCCCGCGAAGGTTTCGCCGCAATGGGCTTGTGGGCTGTGCTCCTGATGGTCACCGTCTGCCTGGCGTGCGGCATGGCCGCACTCGGCGTACTGTGCTGCCGGCGCTGGGGTTACTGGACGGCGCTCGCCATACTCAGCATTAATCTTGCGGGCGACGCGGCAAATGCCGCAGTCGCACACGACTGGCACACCTTGGTAGGAGCGCCGATCGGTGGTGCAATGATTGCGTATCTGCTAAGCAAGCGGAACGCGTTTACTCGCTAGCGGGGCCACCCTCTCGGGTGACAATGCATTTTGTGATGTTAGCTGATGGCTGATGGCTGAATGTTAATTGCTTCCGGCCGATTCCCGCTTTACACTGCTCCCGTTCTCTGGCAAAGTTAATGGTGGAAACGCAAGCGATCGTCGTCCTCGACTTTGGCGCGCAGTATTCGCAATTGATCGCGCGCCGCATCCGCGAACAGAACGTCTTCTCCGTCGTTCTGCCCTGTACCG
Organism: uncultured Acidobacteriaceae bacterium; assembly: GCA_963737435.1. Lineage (GTDB taxonomy): Bacteria > Acidobacteriota > Terriglobia > Terriglobales > Acidobacteriaceae > Bog-257. The sequence continues at coordinate 374,285 of CAVTSI010000008.1, forward strand.
CCTTGCTCGACGAAATCAACAGCTACTCGCCCGCCGGCATTGTGCTGTCGGGCGGGCCGTCGTCCGTCTATGACGCCGATGCGCCGCCGGCCGACGAGCGTGTCCTGCATCTTGGATTGCCCGTGCTGGGCATCTGCTACGGCCTGCAGTTCATGGTGCACAAGCTGGGCGGCAAGGTGCGCGCCGCCGACAAGCGCGAGTACGGCCACGCCCAGGTCGAACTGCTGGGCGGCAATTCCGCGCTGTTCCAAGGACTGCAAGGTCCGCTGACAGTTTGGATGTCGCATGGCGACGAGGCTCTGGACCTTCCGCCCGGCTTCGAGCTGATTGGCCGGACCTCCAACGCTGTCGCAGCCATCCAGAATCCCGCGCAGAAGTATTACGCAGTGCAGTTTCATCCCGAAGTGCATCACACGCCGCAGGGCACGGCCATCCTGCGCAACTTCGTGTTCGAGATTTGCGGGCTTAAGCCGAACTGGACGGCGCAGAGTTTCATCGAGGAGACCATCGCCGGCGTTCGCCAGACCGTCGGCAAGGGTCGCGTCATTTGCGGCCTCTCCGGCGGCGTGGATTCCTCGGTTGCAGCCGAGCTGGTGCATCGCGCGATTGGCGATCAGTTGACCTGCATCTTCGTGAACAACGGCGTGCTGCGCAAGAACGAGTTCGTCACCGTGCAGAAAAATCTGCGCGAAAAACTCGGCCTCAACATTGACGCCGTTGACGCCAGCGAGCGCTTCCTCAGCAAGCTGGCGGGCGTCAGCGAGCCGGAGAAGAAGCGCAAGATCATCGGCAACGAGTTCATCGCGGTCTTTGAGGAAGAGGCGCACCGCATCGAGCAGTTGCACGGCAAAGTCGATTGGCTGGTGCAGGGTACGTTGTATCCCGACGTGATCGAGTCGCGCTCGGTGCGTGGGCCGTCGCAGACCATCAAGAGCCATCACAATGTTGGCGGGCTGCCCGACATCATGAAGCTGAAGCTGATCGAGCCGCTGAAAGATTTGTTCAAGGACGAAGTGCGCAAGATCGGCCGCGATCTCGGGATGCCGGAAGAGGTCCTGCAGCGCCAGCCGTTTCCCGGACCGGGGCTGGCGGTGCGCATCCTGGGCGAAGTGACCGCCGAGCGCGTCGCCCTGCTGCAGGAAGCAGACGACATTGTCGTCACCGAAATCAAGCGCGCCGGACTGTACAACAAAGTCTGGCAATCGTTTGCGGTGCTGCTGCCGGTGATGTCGGTGGGCGTGATGGGCGACATGCGCACCTACGCCTACACCTGCGCCATCCGCGCGGTGCACTCCGAGGACGGCATGACCGCCGACTGGGTCCCGCTGCCGCACGAGGTGCTGAAGACCATCTCCAGCCGCATCGTGAACGAGGTGAAGGGAATCAACCGCGTGGTGTACGACGTGACGTCCAAGCCGCCGGGAACGATTGAGTGGGAATGAAGAAGAAGCAACTAGCAACTAGCAACTAGCTCTCAGCCGTCAGCTGTAAGCACTCAGTACTGCGTTGTCATCCTGAGCGAGGAGCATAGCGACGAGTCGAAGGACCCCTATAATGGCACCGACGTTCCCAGAGCGGATCGAAGCGCACCAAAATGGTGTATATTGATGATACTATGACGACGGCAAAACGCGCAGCAAAGCAGGTGCGGCGTAGCATAACCCTGCCGCGAGAAATAGCAAAGCAGGTGGAAACCATGTCGAAGCAGCGCCGCCTCAGCGATAACCGTGTTCTGGTGGAGCTGATCGAGCAGGGAATCCAGGCGCGCAAGGAGAGGGGGCAGGCCTTTTTCGAGCTGGCGAAACGCTTCCGTGAAGCGAGTGATGCCAAAGAAGCGGAGCAGTTGGGTGACCAGTTGGGGCGCTTCGTGTTTGGTGAATAATGCCCCAGATTGCGAGCTGGTCTCAAATTCCTGCTGGCATCCGCCAACACCTTGTGCAGCGCATGCATGACCGCAATATCGGGCTCGAAGACCTGAACCGGCTGCGCGAGTGGATTGAGTCTCGGCCCGAGGTACCCGAGGACGATTGGTACAAGGACTTTGGCTCATTCAAGCTTTGCGGTCACGGTAAATATCCCAAGACGTTCCTTCTGCCAGGCCAGTCAGCTACTGGCCAAGAACTTTAAGCGATCCGACTTGATGTACGGAAAACCACCGAAGCAAACGAAGCTTGGGTGGTGCACGCGGCTGAAGACCATCTTCAGCCGCTACTGCGTCAGCTCCCAGACCGTGCCATGCTGGTGGCTTCCACAGCTACTGGTAGTCCCATAGAGATTACCTTGCGCATCCAGTGCCAAGGCCCCTCCGGTGTCGAATATTGTGCCGTCCCAATACATCGGAGTGCTGTATTGCCAGCCATCGCTTGTCCGCGCCAGCTCGAAGATGTAGCCGACGGCATCAGGGTTGATGCAGCCGATGACGCCTCCGCCCGTGCCCCAGAGATTCCCGGCTGCATCGAATACCATGTTGGCATATACGTCATCGCCGTCCAAGTCCTGGTTACCATGATGAAGCTCGGTGAAAACCCAGTTGCCATTGGAGGGCGAGAGCATGAATATCAGACCAACGCTGCTAGCGCAACACCCTGGGTAGTCATATATACCGAAGAGATTGCCCCCACTGTCCTGAAGTAAGGAGTGAGGGTTGGTGCCAAAATATGCGCTTGGGATGTCATACAGGACTGCCTCGGTCCAGCCATTTCCGGACGGAGTTAACTGGAAGACTACGCCGCCGCCGTGCGCGCCTCCCACGGCTGCCATGCCATACAGATTACCGTCATTACCGACAAGAATGCTTGTGGGGCCTCCGCCGTCGCTACCTCCGGTGAAACTGTAGAGGATGCTCTCCATCCAGCCTCCACTGGAGGGAGCTAATTCAAAGACCGCCCCTTGTTGCTGCGCGCCACCGGAGTACGAGATGCTGTACAGATTTCCGGCCTTATCGGAAACCAGACCGCCTCCTCCCCATGCGTCCGTGAGTCCGGTAAAACTATAGGGCACGCTCTCCGACCAACTACAGGAGCCGGTGAGGCAGGCGCTCGGCCTCCGTCTCAAGCCGAAAATCAAGCCGCAGTATTCTCCATATTCGCACTTGGGTAATCCTCCATACGCGGCGCCGTAGAGAATTCCGTTCGGGCCGATGATTACCCCTCCTGGCGCAATTCCCCTATCGCCACCAGCAAAGTTGTATAGAGTGCCAAACACCCAGTCTGAACCTGCTTTCAACAGCTGGAAGACCGTGCTGGGCTGGGCTGGTCCGTACAGGTTTCCTACCTTGTCAATTGCCACGCCCGAGGGACTGCCCCCGTCATCCTGGCCACTGAAATCGTAGATCACTTTGAAATCTCCTCTGCGCTCAGGCATGCAAACGTTGCCGCCGCCCCCACCGGTAAGGGTGAAGGTTTCGGAAGGAATCGAGCCCAGGGTGTTCTCATAGGCCGTGGATCCTCCTTCATTTTCATCCCAGAAGATCTGGCCCTCGCCGCTGGAGCAGCCGCCGGCGGTGCAGGCGTTCTGCAGGCTCACAAAGCCCGCGCCTGACGATGGAACGCTGGCGAACGTAAAGTCGGACTGGTAGATTGCAAAACCAAAGTTATTGACTCCCAGCAAGGTGGTGTTGGAGACGCCATAGGTGTTGTAGGTTCCGCCGAACGACGTAGACCCGAAAGCCATGTTCCACGGACGTCAGCTGGTTACCCGCGGCAGTCCAGTACACCATGTGGAAGTCTTTGATGGCGGAGCCATCTGGCACCGTGAACGAGTCGCTAACGGCGAAGCCATAGTCAATGGGCCAAGCATCGGTATTGCCGTTGAAAGGACCGTTATCGTAAAGCACTGAGTCCTGCGGCAACGTCTTTCGTGGCCCATAACTTTGTGGCAACGGACTGCAGGATGGACGATGAGCGAGCGACGATGCTCGGTGCGACGGCGTGCCAGGATAAGCCAGACCCTGTGCGAGCTGCGGTAATGCCCCCGCCTCGCGCGCCGTGGCGGGGACGTTCTGCGCTCCGGCGGGAACGGCCAGAACCAAAATGAATATCAGCTGGGGCAGAAGATGGGCAAGCGATACGAGCCGTTGCGTCTTCATAGCAAACTCTCCTGGTAAGCCGGCGAGGCCGCCGGGAGGATCGAAACTCGAGAAGGATGCAGGAGCCATCGCAGCTTTGTTGAGGCCGGTTGCCAGCCATGGAGCAACTGGGAATGGGAAGTCTGAGGGCCTTGTTTCTCGCTCTGCTTGTCAGCCATGGGGTGGGGAAAAGGCCCGGGGATTTTTTCCCGCTCAGACTTTACCTCTAAGCAAACATCCTGTCAGTGACACCTGACTGGGGGGCATGTGACAAACGGAAATGATCGACCGCCCCGGCGCGAAATCGCAGTGGAATCCATCTCCCCAGCATCTCCACGCCGTAAGCCAATCGCTCATCGGTAGGTCTTCTGCGACCGGATGAGAATGGCGGAGACTGCCACCGCCGAAGCCTTGCGGTCGATCATAAAGACAATCCGATAGGGTCCAACGCGCTTGCGATAGCGTCCCTTCCAGTCGGAGCCTTGCAGTGCTTTGACGTCACCGGCAAAGGGATTTTCTTCCAACTCGTCGATCGCGCGCTCGATGCGTGCCTGCCGGTCGCGTGGGAGCCGTTTTAAGTCTTTCTCGGCAGTCGCGGAAAGCTCAACGGCCCAAGTCATGTTTTATCGTCCGCCACGATTTTGAGCGGCCAGCTTTTAGTTGGGCCTCACCCTGGCGCACCTTTGCCGCCTCGCTCTTGGTGAGAGCGGCGCTCACGTCCACCAATCGCTTGGGTTGCATCGCGAGGCGCCCGCGCTCAACCGTCACCTCCACGAAGTCACCTTCCTGAAGCCGAAGGGCCTCGAATACCGCCTTCGGGATCACCACCTGGCGTCGCTGACCGATCCGGCTGACTGATGCAGTGGGGGATGCTGAATTTCTGATAGCCATACTTTCAGCATAGCGGATACGCTGCAATTGTCAAACCTCGAATTGGGGTATGGACTCGTGCTTGGACGACGCCGCCAAAACAGTAATACTCGTTTGTAAAATCCATTCCACGCTGTGATCTGCCTCATAGCCGTAGCCGCTGCTCTGTGATACACAAGTATGTAAGCCAAGCTGGCCGCAGAGCCGGCCACGAGCCAACTATGAGCCATTCCGTTTCGCGGGGCACAGGCTCCGCTTCCCCGCAAGATCTGTGTGAGAAATGTGCCGTCCCTAAAGGGACTCTAGTTCCATTACAACTCTACCCAGGGCTTACGCCCTGGGCTAAGAGCAGTTCCGCCTGCCACGGCGGGCTGGATTTGTGCGATTCGTTGCATGGACACAAATCTGCAAGGAGTCCACAACATGCTTGGCGACGCCGGAGGGCGCCATGTTAAGGTCGCTCTTCATTGGGCTTTCCGAAAGCAAACGACTACGCCATTTTGCCGAACAGTCGCCGCTGGGGCTGCGCTTCTCCGGCCGTTTCGTTGCCGGCACGCAGCTTGACGACGTCATTCGCGCCACCCAGGTGGTGAACGAGTGGGGCGCCGGCGTCAGCATCGACAACCTGGGCGAGAACGTCACCAACGCCGACGAATCCAAGCACAGCGCTGAGCTGTATCACCGCATGCTGGACGAAATCTCCAGCCGCAAGCTGAAAGCCAACATCAGCCTGAAGCTGACGCACATGGGCTTCGACGTGAGCGAGGACCTGGCGTTCGGTCTGGTGACCGAAGTGGTGGACCACGCGGTGCGTATCGACAGTTTCGTGCGCGTGGACATGGAAGGCTCCCCTTACACCCAGCGCACGCTCGACTTCGTCCGCCAACTGCATCGCCTGCCGGGACACGGCGAGCGGGTGGGCACCGTCATCCAGTCGTACCTCCGCCGCAGCGAGAAGGATGTGGATGAACTGCTGGCCGAGCGCATTCGCATTCGCCTGTGCAAGGGCGCGTACAAAGAGCCGCCGGAGATCGCGTTCCCCAAGAAGGCCGAGGTGGACGCGAACTATCTGACGCTGGCGCGCACCCTGCTGAAGAGCGGAGTCTTCCACGGCATCGCCACGCACGACGAGAAGATCATCGCCGAGGTGAAGCAGTTCGCGCGCGCGGAGAACATCCCGGCCTCGGCGTACGAGTTTCAAATGCTGTACGGGGTGCGGCGCGATTTGCAGCAGCAGTTGGTGCGCGAAGGTTACGGTTTGCGCGTCTATATTCCGTTCGGCTCGGAATGGTATCCGTACTTCATGCGCCGTCTGGCCGAGCGCCCCGCCAATGTGCTATTCATCGCCCGCAACATGTTCCGGCAGTAGGGGCGGGGAAAGTGGCCGCACTTTTTTTGAGTTGTCATCACGAACGGCCTTTAGGCCGTGAGGGATCCGCTTTTCCCCAATCGTCACTCCCAGCGCGAACAATAGCAGATTCCTCGCTTCGTTCGTAATGACAATTCAAAGGGGAACCGCCGAATTCCAAGCGATAGGGGCGGCCATTATTACGCAAGCACCTTTCGTTCGCCGCTAGTTGGAAACGGGAATCGCTCCGCCCATCGTCGTCATCCAATGCAGCACGTTATGGCGTCCAGTTCTTCCTCCGAAAGCGCTCTGCAGCAATTTGCTGCGCTGGTCGGGCCCGCCCGCGAGGACGAAGCCATCCCGCTCGCAGCGGCGGCGCTGGCGATTGCGCGCATGGAGTATTCCGAACTCGACGCCGACCCTTACCTGGCGCGTCTCGACCAGATGGCCCAGCGGGTCCGCACTCGGCTGCGCCAGAACCCGACGGCGCGCGAGTCGATTGTGCTGCTCAACCAGGTGCTCTTTCAGGAGGAGGGCCTGCGCGGTAACCGCGAAGACTTCTACGATCCGCGCAACTCGTTTCTCAATGACGTGCTGGACCGCAAGCTCGGCATCCCGATTACGCTCTCGGTGGTTTACCTGGAGGTTGCGCGGCGGGTCGGCTTCCCGGTCGCAGGCGTGGGCATGCCCGGTCATTTCCTGCTGAAGCACTATGACGCGGTGGCCGGCGAGCTCTTTATTGACGCGTTCGACCGCGGAAGAATTCTGGGCCCGGACGATTACCAGCGGCGCCTGGACGAAGTCTATGGCGGGCAGGTTGACATGCGCGCCGAGTATCTGCAGCCGGTCACGCATCACGAGATACTGGGCCGCATGTTGAACAACCTGCGGCAGATTTATCTGCGGCAGCAGAACGGGCGCAAGGGGCTGGCGGTGTTGGATATGCTGCTGACCATTCCGCCCGGTTCGCCCGACTTGTTGCGCGAGCGCGCTCTGCTGCGGCTGGAGCTCGACCAGTACGTCGGGGCCGCGCAGGATTTGGGCAAGTATCTGAAGTTGGCGCCCGAGGCCGCCGACGCGCAGGCGGTGCGCGAAACTTTTGACATGGTGCGGCAAATGGTGGCGCGGATGAATTGACGAGGGCCGCTGTTCGCTTTTCGCTATGCGCTCTTCGCTGTTCGCTTCCGGCCCTTGGATCCTGCAGGCGGTTCTTCGATGTTGGACGACGCTTCTGGCGACTGTAACACCGCAGTTTCCTCCTTTCGTCTAAAGCCGGAAAGAAGCGAAATGCGAACGACAAAGCGAAAAGCGAAAGGCGAACAGCGAATAGCGATCCGCGCTTCCCCCGGCGCAAAAATACATTCGCCGGGTTACCAGTAAGTTGCATCCAAAGCAAAGACAGCTTTTGGGCTTGCATTTCGGCCCTCAAGCTAGGTACGATAGAAGCGTCCCCCAATCGCCGCACTTCCCGTGCAGGCGGCCCTCGCGCCCAACGTTCCAGGCGCCAGACGGACGTTAACTGATTCGAGTTGAGCGAAGTATCCAACCGCCGAGCCGGCACACCGGGAAAAATGCGAATGCCTGGCCAATGACAGCGGTTCACAAATGTGGGAAGCCCGCCACCTGCGGGTGAATACGATTAAGAGAGAAACATGAATCAAGGATCGAATCCTCCCTCCGGCGGACAGCCCGGCGGGAAGGGACGTAGACGGCGGCGCGGCCGCCGTGGACCCGTCACGCACGGATCACCGGCACAACCTGGGCAGCATCCCGGACAACAACGCCACGGGCCTCCCAAGCGCCACGGGCGCAAGCCGGGCGGCTGGCAGGCCGGACCGAATCAGCCGGGCGGCGGCATCTACACCGCGCCCATGGACCACAGCTACCGCGCGGCCCAGGGCGCCAACAACGGCAATACGCACCGGCCCAGCCGCGGCGGGCGTCCCGGCCAGACCTTCGGCAAGCAGTTCCTGCCGCCCGAGCCGGAGCCCGTGCCCATGACTTCGACGTCGGATGCGGCGCCCGCGCGCATCTTTGCCTTTGTTGACGATCTGTTCTTCCTGGCCAAGATCCAGGAAACGGCGCGCAAGATGAACGTGAAGGTCGAATTCGTCAAGACCGAAAAGGACCTGAACGAGCGCATGGGCGAGAACGGCAACGACAAACCGGCGCTCATCATCTTCGACCTGAACAATGTCTCGGCCAAGCCGCTCAGCATCATTCCCAAATTAAAGACGAAGCTGAAGAAGGCCACCAACATCATTGGTTTCGTCTCGCACGTGCAGGGCGAGCTGAAGATGAAGGCGCAGGAAGCCGGATGCGACATGGTGGTGCCGCGCTCGGCGTTTTCGCAGAACCTGGCGCAGATCCTGCGACGCCACGGCGCTCCTGAAGAATTGCCCGAGCCCGGACAGTAGGCTGCGAAGCGGTTGACCAGCGGGACTACCTCCGGCGTGGCGAAATCAGCGGCCGCTATCATTGTGGTGGTGACGTCGCTTCCTGTTGCTGGGAAGCGCGACACCATCGAATTCCTCGGCGGCAAGTTCTATTGCGCGCCGCTCGGGCGTCAAACCCACTTTCTATAAAGACGTTCTCCCCATCCTGCAGGACCACTGCCAGAGCTGTCACCGCGAGGGCGAAATCGCGCCCATGCCGTTGGTGACCTACCAGGACGCTAAGCCCTGGGCCGCGTCAATCAGGATGGCGGTGGAATCGAAGTCCATGCCGCCGTGGTTCGCCGATCCGCGCTACGGAAAATTTTCCAACGATCCATCGCTCACGCCGGAACAGATCAGCCTGATTGCAGCATGGTTGGATGCTGGCGCTCCTGCCGGTTCGCCCAAGGATGCTCCGCCGCCGCATCACTGGGCTGAGGGCTGGAACATTCCTCAGCCCGACAAAGTTGTGCAGATGCCGAAGGCGGTCAGTCTTCCCGCGACCGGCGATGTCGAATACACCTACGAGATCGTTCCCACGGGATTCACCGAAGACAAATGGGTGCAGATGTCGGAGATCCGGCCGTCGAGCCGCGAGCACGTGCATCACGCGGTGGTTTATATACGTCCGCCGAATTCGATCTGGCTGCGCAAGGCGCCGGTTGGCGCACCGTTTACGCCATCGAGTTTTTCCGACGCCGAAGAGAGCGCCCAAGCCCACGCCACTACCAGCGACATGCTGCTGGTTTACGCGCCGGGCAGCGAGCCCGACCGCTGGCCCGATGGCATGGCGAAGTTTATTCCCGCCGGGTCGGACCTGGTCTTCCAGATGCACTACACGACCAACGGCCATGCTGCCTCCGACCAGACCAGCGTGGGCATGGTGTTCGCCAAGCAGCCGCCGCCGCAGCGCGTGCTGACGTTGCAGCTCACCAACCACACCTTCGTGATTCCGCCGCGCACCGATGACTATCGCGTGCAGGTCTGGGGCACGCTGCCGAATGACGCCACCCTGCTCAGCTTTTTTCCGCACATGCATCTGCGCGGCAAGCGCTTCGAGTACAACATCGTGCATCGGGATGGAACGGTCGAGACGCTGTTGCGCGTGAACTATCACTTTCATTGGCAACTGAGCTATCGGCTGGCCCAGCCGCGGTTTCTGAAGGCTGGCACGCGCCTGCAGGCCGTGGCGTGGTACGACAATTCCGAGAACAATCCGCACAATCCCGATCCCAACCAGGCGGTGACCTGGGGAGGTCAGACCTACGAAGAGATGATGGTCGGCTTCTTCGACGTCGCCGTCCCCGCCAACGTGGACAAGGAACAGTTCTTCGTGCGGCACGACGCGGCGGGCAAATGAGGGGCGTGACCGCACGCACATCTATAGGGACGGCAGGTGAATGTTGCAGAACTGACGACTGGCAACTGGCTACTGACAACTGACTCTCGCTTACAATCGACCCACTGCATGGACCCGACACTAACTCCGGCTGCACTTCGCAAACTGCGCCACGTACTGCTCGTCTGGTATGACGAGCATCGCCGCGAGCTGCCCTGGCGCCGTGACGCCGATCCCTATCGCGTATGGGTCTCGGAGATCATGTTGCAGCAAACGCGGGTCGCGGCAGTGGTGGACCACTACGCGCGCTTCCTGCAGAAATTTCCCACCGTGCGAGCCTTGGCTGCCGCCCGTGAGGCGTCCGTGCTCGCGGTGTGGAGCGGACTTGGCTACTACCATCGCGCACGGCGCATGCGTCAGGCGGCGAAGCTGATCGCGCGCCAGCGCCGGGGATTCTTCCCGCGCACGGCGGAAGAGTGGCGCGAGCTTCCCGGTATCGGGCGCTACACTGCGGCGGCGATCGCCAGCATTGCTTTCGGAGAAGCGATGGCCGTTGTGGATGGCAACGTTGGGCGCGTGATCGAGCGCATGTTTGGCGCAGCCGAGGGAAGGGAAGCGGCGTGGCGGCAAGCGGAGTCGCTGCTCGATCGCGAGCGCCCCGGCGACTTCAACCAGGCGATGATGGAGTTAGGCGCGACAGTGTGCACGCCACGAGCGCCGCAATGCCCAATGTGTCCACTGCATGATTGGTGCGCGTCACGCGGAGCTAACTCTGCGCGGCCGCAACCGGCACGCAAGCGCAAGCAGCCTATGTACGGCTTGGCCCGGCGAAACGGTTCCGTGCTGCTGGTGCAGCGTCCGGCAAATGCTTCGCTGATGGCAGGCATGTGGGAACTGCCCGCTCTTCCCGACGCACGGCACAGCGGAGCCCAGCCAATGGCAAAGTTGCGTCATGCCATCACCGATACCGACTATGAGGTATCGGTGTTTGCGGTGCCGCCCGCGAGGTTTCACACTTCGGCGGTCAATGCTCGATGGTTTGCGCGACGGCAATGGGAACGCCTGCCGCTGACCGGGCTCGCGCGAAAAATCCTTCGTTTATTACTGACTGCTCATAAGTCAAGTTCGCTGAATCTCTGAGTTGTCATGACGAGCGGCCTTCAGACCGTGAGGGATCTGCTGTTTCTTCGCAGCATCTCCAGGCGCACACAAAAGCAGATTCCTCGCTGCGCTCGTAATGACAACTCCAGAGGGGAACCGTCAGTTACAAATTGCACACATACGACATTTCTTAATTGGGCATCCAAGTCGAGCTGAGTCTATCCGAGGTTGAGGTGAATCTAACGCCGAGTGAGAATCATTCGGAGGTCTGATCGATGGCTGCATTAAACGCGGGCGTACTCGCTCCCGATTTCACTCTGCCGACCGTGCAAGGCGCGCAGGTGTCGCTGCGGCAGGCACTCGCCAAGGGTCCAGTTGTGCTGGTGTTCTTCAAGGTGAGCTGCCCGGTTTGCCAATATGCTGCTCCTTTTCTGGAGCGCGTGTTCCAGGCCAATCGCGCGGCGAACGTTACCGTGTTGGGTATTTCGCAAGACAAAGCACGTGACACCAAGGATTTCATGCGCGAATACGGCGTGACCTTTCCCGTCGCACTCGACGATCCGAAGAACTATGCGGTGTCGAACGCTTACGGCCTAACCAATGTGCCCACGATTTTCTACGTCGCCCCCAGCGGCGAGATCGAAGTTTCCTGCATTGGCTGGTCCAAGGCCGATGTCGAAGCCATCAACCAGAAGCTGGCCGAGCATAGCGAGCAACCGCCCGCCCCAATCTGGCGCAAGGGCGAAGACATTCAAGACTTCCGCGCTGGTTGAAGCTCCAAGAATTGATCCGCGGTCGCGGATCTGACACAGTTTCACATCTTGCGTATTGGCGAGGGGTGGAGCACGCTTTTCACAGGCTGCGGACAAAATCCGGGGAAGCAGATCCCTCGCGGGCTAAAGCCCGCTCGTGATGACAAAAAAATAAAGGGTGTTTGCAATGGCGCACCTTTCGACAAGCTCAGGGCAGGCTCTAAAGGTGTGCCCCTTCAAAACTGAAAAACGGACCTACAGCTCTTCGATGGTGACTTTGTCGTTGGTGTAGATGCAAATCTTGCCGGCAATCTTCATCGCCTCCTCGGCGATGCGGCGTGGCGGCAGGTCGGTGTGCTCGAAGAGGGCGGTCGCGGCCGCTATGGCATAGGGGCCACCGCTGCCGATGGCGGCGATTCCGGTGTCCGGCTCAATCACGTCGCCCTGCCCGCTGATGAGGAACGTCTGGTTCTGGTCGGCGACCAGCAGCAGGGCCTCCAGCGCGCGCAGCATCTTGTCGGTGCGCCAGTCCTTGGCCAGCTCGACGGCGGCGCGGCCGATGTTGCCGTGATATTGCTCCAGCTTCGACTCGAAACGCGCGAACAAGGAGAATGCATCGGCGGTGGAACCGGCAAAGCCGGCGAGAATTTTGTCCTGATAAAGGCGGCGAATCTTGCGGGCGGAGTGCTTGATGATGCCTTCGCCGAGCGTGACCTGGCCGTCCCCGGCCATCACGACCTTTCCCTCCCGGCGAACACAAAGAACAGTAGTCGAGCGGACCAAACGCTTCTGTGCCATGAATGAGGTTGATTATAACAGCGGTGAATCACGCGCCGTCGAAGTTGAGTGAGAGCGACTAAGATGTTGATGGTACCGACCATGTATTAAGGCCAGTAATACAGCGTATTATGGTGTATTATCATCCTCGTTATGGACAAGACGGTCAGCTTCCGAACGGACATGAAGAAAGTGAAAGCGCTCGATGCGCTGGCGTCGATGCAAGACCGCGATCGCAGTTACCTACTCAATCAGGCGGTGGACAACTACCTCGATCTCCAGCTGTACCACATCGAGCTGATCGAGAAGGGCATTCGACAAGCTGGCGCGGGAGAGCTGATTGACCACAGCGATGTGGAGAAGATTGCGGCCAGGCTACGCCGCAAGAAATGACGATCCAATGGGCGGAAGACGCGGTCAGGCAGCTTGTCACTGCGCACGCTTATGTTGCCGCCGATAACGCGCGAGCGGCCGACCGGCTACTGCTCCAGATCACCCAAGCGGTAAAAGTTCTCGGCTCACATCCCGGCGCAGGGCGCGAAGGCCGAGTCGCGAACACCCGCGAGCTGGTAATCCCTAACACGCCATACATTGTCGCTTATCGAATCCAGAGCAAGAATATCGTTCAGATACTGGCGGTGCTGCACGGCAAGCGAAGGTGGCCCGAGAGCTTCTAAAACACGTCAGGTATTGGTGTAGCTGAACCGTGGTGCCGCCGGCTGAAGCCAGCTCGTGTCTTTAAAATTCGCCTCAACACGGCGCTGAAGCGCCGCTCCACCCAGGTTTCGCGAAAATTTACGCTTTCGCTCCCGCCGGAGTGGTCGCATCCAGTTGGGCCAGCAGATCATCCACCCGCGCTTCCAGGATGTTGCGGATGGAGCAGATGCCCAGCACTTTCCCCTGATCGTCCACGATCGGCATATGGCGGTAGTGCCGTTCCAGCATGACCTGAAGCGCTTCGCTGGGACTGGTCTCTTCGGTGGCCATCTCGACCATGGGACTCATGAGCTCGTGCACCGGCGTGCGCTTGGGATCGCGCCCGCTGAGGGCAAACTTCGCCAGCACGTCGCGTTCGGTAAACATGCCCGCGACCACGCCCTTCTCGTCAATGACGGCCACCGCGCCCACTTGTTTTTCCAGCATCGCCTGGATCGCGTCGTCCACCGTCGCTTGCAGGGACACCGTCGCCGGGCCTTCGTCGCACCACTTGAGGAGGCTCATGAGTGTTAAGATCTCCCTTCCACTAAAGCTATCTGCCGTACGCTATTCGCTGGTCGCTTTTCGCTATTCGCTCTTCGCAAAAGCCGGGATTCAGGAATCCCCTACCGTTTGCCCCTGCGCCTAGCTGATAGTTATGCCAAAAGCGAATGGCGAACCGTGGCCTTACACGTTGAGCGCCATGCCAAACACCGCATTCGCCGCATCCAACATCGCCTCTGACAATGTGGGATGCGCGTGGATAATGTTGGCCAGCTCTTCGGCGGTGCATTCCATCTCCAGCGCCACCACCGATTCGGCGATCAGCTCGGTCGCGTTCGGCCCGATGATGTGCACACCCAGGATCTCGCCGTACTTGGCGTCGGTAACAATCTTGACGAAGCCTTCGTGCTGCCCCACGATGCTGGCGCGCGAGTTCGCGGTGAAGGGAAACTTGCCAACCTTCACAGTGTAGCCCTTTTCTATGGCCTTGGCTTCGGTCAGGCCCACGCTGCCGATCTCGGGACGGCAATAGGTGGCGTTGGGAATGCGCAGCAGATTGACTGGCTTGACCGGCTTGCCGGCGATGTGCGTGACCGCCACGATGCCTTCCCTGGCGCCGGAATGCGCCAGCAGCGGGTAGCCCAGCGCAATGTCCCCAATCGCGTAAACTCCCGGCTCGGCGGTGCGCATGTATTCGTCAACCTTCACAAAGCCGCGCTCCGACTCGATCTTGGTCTTCTCGAGGCCGATGTTCGCGGTCATGGGCGCGCGGCCCACCGCGACCAGCACTTTCTCGGCTTCCAGTTTCTGTGGCTTGCCATCGACAGTAAAGGTGACGGCGACGCCGGCCTTGGTCTTCTCCACCTTCTCGACCTTGGCGTTCACGAAGCCGTTGATGCCGCGCTTGCGATAGACGCGCGCCAGTTCCTTCGACACCTCTTCATCTTCGAACGGCACGTAGCGCGGCAGCATCTCCAGGATAGTCACGTCTGCTCCGAAGGACTTGTAGATGCTGGCAAACTCGACGCCCACTGCGCCCGAGCCGATCACGATCAGCGACTTGGGGATCTGGTCCAGGCTGAGCACCTCGATGTTGGTCAGGACCTGCATGTCGGGCTGCGAGCCGGGCAACATGCGCGCCGACGAACCGGTGCAAAGTATGACGTTCTTTGCCTGGATCGACTGCAGTTCGCCGCCTTCCAGCGCGACCGTGTGGATGCCGTCTTTCGCCGGGCCGGTCAGCTTGCCCCATCCGCGGACCACGTCCACCTTGTTCTTCCTCATCAGGAATTGCAGGCCTTTGGCGTGCTTGTCCACGATGCCCTGCTTGCGCTTCTGGATCGCGCCCCAGTTCAGCGAGACGCCCGCCGTGTTCTCCAGTCCAAGTTCCACGCCTTCCTTCACGTGGTCAAAGACTTCTGCGTTGAACAGCAACGCCTTGGTCGGAATGCAACCAACATGCAGGCAGGTGCCGCCCAGGTAGGGGTCCTTCTCGATGAGGGCCGCTTTCAGCCCAAGCTGGCCGGCGCGAATGGCCGCAGTGTATCCCGCGGGCCCACCGCCGATAATGGCTACGTCGTAGATTGTCTCAGGCAAGTTCGTGCTCCAGTCTTATGAACGGTGATGATGGCCGGGAAAAATGGCTCTAGACAAACAGATGATTGTAAATCACGGAAAGAAGCAGGCGAGCGGTGCGTCCTTGTCTCCCACGTGTCATCCTGAGCGTAGTGAGGTCGCCAAAGGCGACCGAACGGAGTCGAAGGACCCCTACTTCTGCCCAGAATCCCTGGCTAGGGCGCTGTGAGTCTTTTTTCCCTCCTCCTTCGTATATCCCGTTAGTATGGTCGCCACCGCTTTCAGTTCGCTGGTTCCGATGGAAACCGAAGAGTCGCAAATCGCGCGAGGGCTGCGGCGTCGCGATCCTGACCTGCTCGACGCCTTGATCGAGCAGTATCAGCACCGGCTGCTGCGCTATCTGCTGCACTTGACCGGCAATCGCGCCGTCGCCGAGGATCTGTTCCAGGAGACCTGGCTGCGCGTGCTGGAGAAAGGTCATCAGTACGACGGCCGCAATCGCTTTGTGACCTGGCTCATGTCCATCGGGCACAACGTCGCCATCGACTATCTGCGCAAGAAAAATCCTCGCAGCCTGGATGAACTTCAGGACCCGGAAGATGGCGCACCCTTCGAACCTCCGGCGGCCGGTCCATCGCCCTTCGACTTGGTTTTGGCGCAGCAGCAGCATGAAATGTTCGACGCCGCCTTGGGACAAGTGCCGGCAATTTTCCGTGAAGTCCTGGTGCTGCGCTTCCAGGAACAAATGAAGCTGGAGGAGATCGCGCAGTTGACACACATTCCCCTGGCCACCGTAAAGACCAGAATTTATCGCGGCGTGATGGCCTTGCGGCCTGCGCTGACCGGAGGCGCCCAATGACCAATCGCGAGCATGAGCGGGCCATTGATCTCATCACCCGTCGCGGCGTGGACGACATCGCCGCTGCGGATGCGACGTGGGTGGAATCGCACCTGGCGGCCTGCACCGAGTGTGCCGAGTACGCTGCACTGACGAACAGCACGGGCCGGCTTCTGCGGGCAGTAGCGATTACGGCCAGCCCGGCGCTGGTGGCCACCACGCAAGCCCGGCTGCGCGCCCGCGCGACGTATTTGCGCGAGCAGCGGTCGCGCATGGTCCTGATCGCGATTTCGTTCTGCATCGGCGCCATGTCTTCTGCGCTGTCCGCGTGGTTGTGGTGGCGATTCGGCGGCTGGGTGGCGCGGCATGTGGGACTCCCATCGGCGATCGTCGAGCCAGGCATCCTGCTGTTTCTGCTGCTGCCGGCCATCGTGATCGCCGGCTTGCTGCTGGCGTTTCCACATCCCATATTCGAAGGCCCACTCATGCTGGCGTTGGCGAGGGAGCATGAAGGAGAAAAGCGATGAACCAGGCAAAGTCTCACTTTCGCAGCGAACTGGCGATCATTCCCCCGGTGGCAAGGGTCATTGCGGTGTTGGTGTTCGTAGTGATGCAGATCGGCCTGCTGGGGCTCGTGCCTCACTTTGTACACGGTCCAGACGTTCCTCCGATGCCGGCGTTGGTGGCGATCAGCGTGGTTGGTGGTTTCTTTGTGGCCGTCATCATCTTGATGATCGGCTACGTGTACGCCGACTCCAAGCGGCGCGGCATGAATGCGCTGCTGTGGACGCTGCTGGTGATCTTCGTCCCCAAAGCCCTGGGCTTTATCGCGTACTTCCTGCTGCGCAAGCCTCTGCTGATACCGTGCCCCACCTGCGGGACCGAGATCGGATCGGACTTCCGCTATTGCCCGAAGTGCGGCCATGCCCTGACCCCGACGTGTAGTCACTGCGGCCGCTCCATCAGCGGCGATTACGTGTGCTGCCCCTATTGCGGCAAACCCGTAGCGACGCAGGCGACTACTTAGGTTCACCACAGAGCCACAGAGACACAGAGAAAAAGAAGATTGTTCTGGATTGTCCTGCACGCTCGCTTGGTGGTGTCACTTCGGGATGACTTGGCTCTGTGACGTCTTGGGCACGGCAGAAACGGTCTGCGCCCTTCGGGCTGATCTGGCTGCGAACCAGCGACTGAGGTGCTGCTTCCCGGCATACGAACCTCCGCTGCTACTACAGGATGTCACTGGAGCGGAATAACTTCTAAACTTGTGTTCTTGAAAGCAAGAATCCTCTGGGCCTCTGTGTCTCTGTGGTGAATTCGGGGTGAATTACGCGATTGGGTTAGAATTCCTTACTCATGGCAGCCGTCACCTATCTTGAAGCCATTCGCCAGGGCATCTGGGAAGAGATGGAGCGCGATCCCGCGGTCTTCTGCATCGGCGAAGACATCGGTATTTACGGCGGCGCGTTCAAAGTTACGGAAGGGCTGATCGATCGTTTTGGCCCCGAGCGCGTGGTGGACACACCCATCTCGGAGATGGCCATCGTGAACGCCAGCTTCGGCGCCGCTCTCACCGGCATGAGGCCGGTGGCCGAATTCCAGTTCATGGACTTCATCAGTTGCGCCTTCAATCAAATCACGAACATGCTGGCCAAGGCGCATTTCCGCTGGGGCGCGCCGGTTCCGGTGGTGTTGCGCGGGCCCTCGGGAGGCGGCGTCCACGGAGGCCCATTTCACTCGCAGAATCCGGAAACTTACTTTGCGCACACGCCGGGGCTGAAAGTTGTCTGCCCGGCAAGCGCCTACGACGCCAAGGGGCTTATCAAGTCGGCCATCCGCGACAACAACCCAGTGCTGTTTTTCGAGCACAAGTTTCTTTACCGCCGCATCAAGGAGGAGCTAGCCCACCGGCGATTACACCGTGCCGATTGGAAAGGCGCGAGTGGTGCGCGAAGGCCGCGACGTCAGCGTCATTACCTACGCCGCCATGGTGTACGTCGCGCTGGAGGCCGCGGAAATCCTGGCCAAAGAAGGCATCGAGCTGGAAGTGGTGGATTTGCGAACGGTGCTGCCGCTGGATCGCGACGCTATTCGTCAAACGGTGGAGAAGACCAATCGCGTAATCGTGCTGCACGAAGACACCAAGACCGGCGGAATTGCCGGCGAGGTGGCGGCCATTATCAACGAAGAGTGTTTCGACTCGCTGGACGCGCCCATTGTGCGCATCGCCTCAGCCGACAGTCCCGTACCGTTTTCGCCGCCGCTGGAGACAGCCTTTCTCCCCAAAGTGGAAGACGTGGTACGGGAAGCGCGGCGCTTGCGGAGATACTAAGAATCATTTCACCACAAAGACACGGAGGACACAGAGAAGAAAATTCTTTTTCACCACGGAGGTCACGGAGATCACGGAGTTTTTTGTTATTCCTTTTCCGTGCTCTCCGTGTTCTCTGTGGTGACAACATCTTCTCTGTGTCTCTGTGGTTGAAATCGCAATCCTGCCCGCTCATAGTACGATAATGAGTCCCCCGGCGACGGAGCCGAACCACAAGCTCAGAGGAGGCACATGCGCGGATTCATCCTGGGAATCATCCTTACCCTGCTCGCCGTTTTCGGCGGAGCCTACTACTACGCGACCACGGGACGCTTCGATACCCGGGCGGTGGGCAACACGCCTACTAGCTTCGAGAGCCATTCTGCCATGAAGTCGGTGGATGCCTGGGTGGACGCTCACGCTCCCAAGCAGCCCAACCCCTTCCAGCCGACCACGGACAACATCATGGATGGCTCCATGACCTACGACAAGAACTGCGCTTTGTGCCACGGCAGCCTGAAGGACCCCACTTCGCCCATGCGGACGAAGTTTTATCCATCCGTGCCGCAACTGATGAGCAACGCCCCCGACGATCCCGATGGCAATCTTTTTTATGTGATCAAGTACGGCATACGCTACACCGCCATGCCGGGCTGGGACGGCGTGCTGTCGGATGACGACATCTGGAAGACCGTGTTGTTCATCAAGAATTCCAACCAGATGAAGGACAATTCGCAGCCGCAAAACCCGCAGCACACGGACAACCCGAAGCAGCCGCCAAAGTAAACTTGGATTGGCCCCATTTCGCACGGCCGATTGCTGACAGCTGATTGCTATGCAATGAACATCGCATTGTTTGGCGGAACCTTCGATCCCATTCATCGCGCACACGTGATTGTGGCGCGCGCCGCCGCCGTGAAGTTTCAACTGAAACAGGTGTGGTTTATCCCCGCCGACATACCGCCGCACAAACAGAAGACGCCGATCCTGCCGTTCTACCATCGTTACGCCATGGTTGCGTTGGCGCTCGTGGGGGAGAAGGGATTCGTGCCGTCGCTGTTGGAGGCCCCCGATCCCGCGAGTGGCGGCAGCCAGCGCCAGCCGAGCTACTCGATTGACACCGTGCGTCGCGTGAAAGCGATGCTGGGCAAGAGCGACCACTTATACTTCCTGATAGGCATGGACGCGTTCAAAGACATCGCCAAGTGGCACGAGGCCGAGGCCCTGCTGGGCGAATGCGATTTCATTGTGGCCGCGCGTCCGGGATACTCGCTGGCCGATGTGGCGTCGTCGTTGCCGCCGAAGTTGCGGCCGGCGGCGGCGGCGACAAAGCTGTTCCGCAAGCAGAAGATGGAAGGACCGCTGGTGTTGCCGGGCGCGACCCTGCACATGCTGCCCAAGACCCACGAAAATGTTTCGGCCACGCAAATCCGCGCGGCCATGGAACGCGGCGGCGCGCTGAAGCGGCTGGTTCCCGACGCCGTGGCGGAATACATTCACAAGGAGCAGTTGTATCGGAATGCGGCGCGTAAGAAGAGAAGCGAGTCGAAGCAAACCGAGACGAACCTATGAAGAGAAATGAATTGAAGGCGCAAGTCGCCATTGCGGTGCGCGCTTGCCAGGGCAAGAAGGCCGCCGACATCAGCATCCTGCGGCTCGATGAGCAGGCCAGCGGGTTCACCGATTACTTCGTGGTTTGTTCGGGCGCCAATCCGCGGCAGGTGCAGGCCATCGCCGATGAGGTGGACGAGAAGCTCAGCGCCAAGGGAGTGGAACCGTCGCACCGCGAAGGCTACAACCATTCCGATTGGGTGTTGCTCGACTATGTGGACTTCGTGGTGCACATTTTTTCCGAGAGCGCGCGCAAGTTCTACGACCTTGAGCGGCTGTGGAAGACGGCAACGCGGCTGCAACTCGCCGACTTGGAGAAGCCTGCCCGCAAACCCGCAGCCAAGAAGACGCCTGCTGGCGCCAAGCGCGCCAAGGAGGCAAAATCAGCGACCAAGTCTGCCGCCAAGTCCACAGCAAAGAGCGCTGCTCGCAAGCGCAGCTCGACCGCGCGCTCGCGCAAGAGTTCCTGAGCCGTGAAGCTGCGCATCGCATGGATCGGCAGGACCCGCAGTTCGCCCATTCAGTCTCTGACCGCGGAATACCTGAAACGGCTCTCGCGCTACGCCGCCTGCGATGCGCAAGAGCTGACCTCGGAAGCCGCGCTGCTTAAGCTAGTGGAAAAAAGCACAAGCCGCATGCCGCCGGTGTTGGTGCTGCTGGATGCGCGGGGCCGGCAGCTCACCTCGGAAGAGATTGCCAACTTTCTTGAGTATCACCAAGGGCACGACACTCAGGAGTTGCTGTTTGCGGTCGGGCCGGCCGATGGCTGGAGTGACGCCACACGCGCCGCCGCGTCTAACATCTTGTCCTTCGGGAAGGTGACGCTTCCACATGAACTGGCGCGCGTGGTGCTGTTGGAGCAGCTCTATCGCGGGTTCACCATCCTCAAGGGCCATCCGTATCACGGAGGGCATTAGAAGGAGGAGCATGAGGTTTCACCGTCGGCTCGCCGCCTGCATTTTCGTGATGTTTGCGATGGCAATCCTCTCGTCGTACTGCGCGGGACAAACGACTTCGCAGCCCGCGTTCCCTCCTCTGGAGCAATGGAAGGCGGCAGTAATCAGCGGAAAGGCCGCCGCCCTGCAAGCGCTTTACAGCAGCAATCCTCCAGCCCAGGTTGCCACGGCGGCAGGCGCGTCCAGTGTGACTTCGGAAGTCGCCTTCTGGACCGGCTTCAAAGCGCGCCGCATGAACCTGAGTGTCATCCAGTCGGAATCGCCTCAGACGGGCGTGCAGCAGGTGATCTTTGAGGCTGAGATCTACACCAGCGCGGGCCGTGGCGGCCGCACGCAGTATGTAAGCGAAGGCCAGCTATGGCAAATGCAAGGTGGGCAGTGGCGGATCGTCGGCATGAAACGCTCCGACGCCACGAAATTGCAACAGCCGACCTCGACCAGCAAGGTCATCTACGCGCCCGGTGTTGATGCCCACGAGGAGATCAAGCACGCCTTAGAGCTCGCCGGCAAAGCGCACAAGCGGGTGCTGGTGGTCTTCGGCGCCAACTGGTGTTACGACTGCCACGTGCTCGACTTGGCATTTCACCGCTCCGATGTCGCCGGGGTGCTGCAGCAAAACTTTGAAGTAGTGCACGTGGATGTGGGCGAAGGCGACAAAAATCAGGACATCATGCAGCAGTACGAGGTCCCGATGAAGCGCGGCATTCCGGCGGTTGCAGTCCTGGATAGCAATGGCAAGCTGCTGTACAGCCAGAAGGGCGGGGAATTCGAGAAAGCGCGCGCCCTGGCGCCGGAGGATGTGCTGCAATTCCTGAACAAGTGGAAGCCGGTGGCGCGGTAGCAGATTCCAGTGTCGCTGTTTCCTGCGAGCGAACATCTGAAGGGGCGCACCTTCAGGTGCGCCGTTGCAGGATTTTTTGTTTTTTGTCATCCCGAGCGACAAGCGTAGCGAGGAGTCGAGGGATCCCTATTGCTGCCAGCACTCCAAGACTCGGTGCTCATCCACGCGGCTACACTGTGATTTCTCGCAGCTATAGGGGGCCTTCGACTCGCTGCGCTCGCTCAGGATGACACTTCAATGAATGATCCAGCGTTGCAAGTTAGCCGCCAGCCGTCGCCGCAAACCGCAGCGGCGAGAACGGCTGCAAATCAAAGTCTGGCTTGCGTCCCCGCAAGAGCTGGCTCATGACTAGCGCGGTGATTGGCGCCAGCATGATTCCATCGCGATAGTGGCCTGTCGCGGCGAAGTATCCCGGCAGCGCGGTTGGTCCAAGGATGGGCAGGTCGTCGGGCGAACCCGGACGCAGCCCGGCCCAGACTTCGTGGATGCGCATCTCGCCAATCGTGGGCGCGACGTTGGCAGCGGTCTGATGCAATCGCTGGACCGTGTCGGGATCGATGCGCTTGTCGAAGCCCGCCTCCTCCACGGTAGCGCCCAGAAGAATGCGTCCGTCGCTGCGCGGCACGATGTACACCTCAGGCGTGCGCACAACGTGCTGGATCAGCGGCC
The DNA here is from genome assembly GCA_963737435.1 of uncultured Acidobacteriaceae bacterium. Taxonomy (GTDB): domain Bacteria; phylum Acidobacteriota; class Terriglobia; order Terriglobales; family Acidobacteriaceae; genus Bog-257. Next base: position 396,974 of record CAVTSI010000008.1, read on the forward strand.
CCGGCCGGTGCGCTCCCGGTCGCGGCACCACGCAGACCATCTGTCCCTTCACCGGACGAGTGGGCACGCCGATAGGTTTGATCATTGATGCCCACGAGCCCGCGCAATTGACGACAGCATCGCCAGCGTAAAAAGACTTCGCGGTGCGCACCCCGGCGGCGCGGCCTGCCAGCACAGCCACCTCGTTGACGGGCGAACCGGTGACGAAGTCCACGCCGGAATGCCGCAAGGTCTTCTCCAGCGCGCTGCCCAATTTTCGCGGATCGACGCTGCTCTCCGGCAGGAAGAAAGTCCTTCCGCGTAAACTGACGAGCGGCTCGATGCGCGCCAGCTCGTCGTCTGAGATGGCTCGAGCCCCCAGACAGCCGGGCGACTCATCCTCCGCAAAGAATGCAATGGTGCCAGCGGTGCGCAGGTCGGGCGACTCGAACGATTCTTCGCGCAGCTCGCGGACGAACTCCGGATACATGCGAGCGCTGGCGGTGATGAGCGGAGCCAGTGCGGGCGGGTTGTGGGGATCGCAGTGCGCGATCATGCCTGCCGCGGCATGGGTCGCCTCGCGCGCCGGCTCGCTCTTCTCGACGATCAGCACGCTGGCGCCATCACGTCGCAAGCGCCACACCAGCGACAGCCCAATGACGCCTCCGCCGATGATGACCACGTCCCAAGTCTTCACGATTCGATTGTAATGGAGGAGGCGGGAGTGCATCGGCTAACAAGAATGTGCGCCTCTCAATTGTCATTAGGAGTTGTCATTACGAGCGCAGCGAGGAATCTGCTGTTGCTTATGGTGGGACCGCGCCGGCAAGATGTTCATTGACACGGCCTTCTTATACTCCGAGAATTGGCAATAGTAGGAAAGGATTTATTGATGCTACTAGATGCTGACAGTAATGTGCCCGATAGTAATGCTCCCGAAACCGCCTACGTTCCTCCGTCTCCGCCGCCCTCGCACCGGAACGAAATTATCCTGTACGTCGCTCTCGCCGTGGGCGTCATTTATGTGATCGCGTCCCTGTACCTGATGCAGGACACGAGGACGCGTTTGGCGGCGATGGAAAAGAAGCAGCAGACGCTGGAAGTCGCCCAGGTCGAACTCGGCGATCGCATTCACGAGACCTCGTCGCAGTTCAAAGAGGCCCTGAGTTCGGAAGTCGGCATGACCAAGCAGGAGATGGACCGCCGGGCCGCCGAATTGGATCGCCAGCAAAAGGCTGCGGCCGCCAGACTCTCCGCCGCGCAGAGTCAGCAGGGAAAGCAAATTGCGGCCGTCAGTGGCGAAGTCAGTGGAGTTAAGACCGACGTAGGCACGGCCAAGACTGATATCCAGAAAACGCAGAGCGACCTTGCCGCTACCAATGCCAAGCTGGAACGCACCATTGGCGACCTCGGGATACAGAGCGGACTGATCGCGCACACCGCAGCCGAGCTCGAGGCCCTAAAGCGCAAGGGCGACCGTAACTACTATGACTTCACGCTCTCCAAGGGCACGCGCACTCCCGTCTCAACCATCAGCCTGCAATTGAAGAAGGTGGACCCCAAGAAGAGCAAGTTCACGCTGGACGTGATGGCCGACGACCGTACCATCGAGAAGAAGGACCGCACCATTGGCGAGCCGCTGCAGTTCTATACCGGGCGCGACCGGATGCTGTACGAAGTAGTGATATTTACCGCTGCCAAAAATACCATCACCGGGTATCTCGCCACGCCCAAGACCGCGCCTGCGCCGGTGACGCCGTAGAGCGCGAGAGACCTGTGACCCATCAAAAATGGGCCGATTCTTGCCGATTGTTAAGGTTGGCTTCAGCTTCGGGAATCCTAGTGCGGCTAACTTGACGAAAGCATCCAATGTATTAGCAAGACCCGAAACACCGCGCCACACTTCGGGTTTAATTGGATGTCAGTCACGTTAGTTCTAGCGTGCTGCGGTTAGCAGGAAGTTCGCCCCCGCAAGAGAAATGGAAGTAGGGCTGGGAGGCGGAAGGAGTTTCAAAATGAAATCACGGCGGCTTGGATGGATACTCGCGACGCTACTCCTGGTTACCAGTTCGATGGGCACAATTCTGGCGCAGGACGAGCAGAGTGCTCAACTACCGGCCAACGAGTCGGTGCAGAACACTCCCGACAACAACGCGCCCGGGCCGTACGACAACAATGGGCCGTACGACAACAGCGCTTCTGCGCCCGACAATACTCCCGCACAGCAAGTGCAGGACGTTCCCAGCCGCGTGGCGCGGGTGCAATACATGTCGGGCGAAGTCTCTATGCAGCCCGGCGGAGTGAACGATTGGGTTGCGGCCAGCATGAACCGGCCCCTCACAACCGCCGACCGGGTTTGGACGGACAAAAACTCGAAGGCGGAATTGAACGTGGGCGATGGTTTCCTGCGGATGAATTCCGAGACCAGCGTGACCCTCACCAACGTTGGCGACAACACGATCCAGGTCGAACTTGATCAAGGCGTTCTGGAAGTCACGGTCCGCCACCTGGAAAGTGGGGAAGTTTACGAAGTTGATACCCCCAACCTGGCCTTCACGCTCATGAAGTCCGGCGTCTATCGGATTGACGTTGATCCCACCGGAGGTCAGACCCTGGCCACCGTCCGCAGCGGATACGGCGAGGCCACTGGAAAGGGAAAGGCCGTCCGGGTCAACTCCGGGGAACAGGTGCGCTTCAGCGGCGACAATTCCTTGACGCACACAGCCCAGGCAGCGCCTCCTCGTGATGGATTCGACGACTGGGCGCAGGTGCGCGACAAACGGCTGGCCAATTCGGTGTCGGCGCGCTATGTTTCGCCGGGCGTGATTGGCTATCAGGACCTCGACGCCTACGGCGTCTGGCAAAACTCTCCCCAGTATGGCTCAGTGTGGGTGCCAAATTCGGTGCAAGCGGGTTGGGCGCCGTACCGCTATGGTCATTGGGCGTGGATCGAACCCTGGGGATGGACTTGGGTGGATGATGCTCCCTGGGGATTCGCGCCTTTCCACTATGGACGCTGGGTCGATTGGAACGGCGGATGGGGCTGGGCCCCCGGACCTATCGGATACTGGGACCCCTATTACGCTCCGGCGCTGGTGGGCTGGATCGGTGGGCCGGGCTTCGGCTTCGGTTTCGGCTGGGGTGGCGTATGGGGTATCGGTGTCGGCTTTGGCTGGTTCCCGTTAGGCTGGGGTGAACCCTTCTATCCCCGCTATTGCGGTTGGGGACACCGCGGATGGGGACATAACGGCGGATGGGGTTGGCACGGTGGACACGTAAGCAACGCCTATCTACGCAATGTCAACGTCACCAATACGCACATTTCGAATTTCAACAACGTTAGCAACAACTATCACAACAACAATTTTGGCGGAACGCATTACGCTTTCCGTAACACGGCGGGCGCGGTCACGGCCGCTCCCAGGTCTGCGTTCACCTCCGGGGCGGCGATCAACCGGGTGGGCACGGTTGTTCCCAAGTCAGCACTCGGCAAGGGACAGCTTGTCGGCGCGGCCAATGTGGCTCCGACCAGGCAATCCGTTCTTGGCGGACATACGCCTCTGACCCATGGTGTTCCCCCTGCTTCGGCGACCAACCGCAGCGTGGTGACTCATGCGACTCCTCCGGCGGCGGCAGCCCGCGCAAACGGAAATCAATCCGCGATGGCGAGAACGAACGGCGCGGCTACGATGCAGGGCAATAGGAACGTCGGGCACGCACCGGGCTCGGCGCTGAGCGCGAATCAGGGAAATGCTGCGCACAACGTGCCGCGGCCGTCGTCAGCTGGCGGAGCGGCCAATAGCGCCCGCACAACGAATCAGGTTGCGCGGGGCAACGTTCGGCGGACCGTCCGCAATCCGGCAGGGCGGCGACGGCGCAAATGTGCCTCGGCCGCCCGCGAATTATACCTATCGTCCGCCCACCGGATCGGCGCAGCAGTCGGCTCCATCGCATCAATCGGCGCCGTCGCAACACGCTGCTCCGCAAGGCAACTCGCCGCATGGCGGGAGTTCGCAAAGCAACTCTGGTCCGGCTCGCGCCTCAGAGTCAGCGCCCAGGCCGCCCGCGGGATACGCTTATCACGCAGCGCCGGCCTACTCGCCTTCTTCGCGATATGGATCGGCCGGCTCCGTCAGCAGCTACGCAGGAGGAAACAGCCGCGGAGGGTATCCGTCAGCTTCCGCCTACGCCGGCGGCCGCAGCTATGGATCGGCCCCGACGTACTCTGCCCGCAGCTACGGCTCTCCGGGCTCCTACTCGGCGCCGCGCTCCTATAGTGGCGGCGGAGGCTATCGCTCCTCCGGTGGCGGTGGTGGTGGCTACCGCGGCGGAGGCGGAGGTGGAGGCTATCACGGTGCGGTGGCGGCGGCGGCGGTGGCGGTCACTCCGGCGGCGGTGGTGGCGGACACAGCGGAGGCGGCGGCCATCGATAACGACGTTTGAGGAAGCGCTTCAGCATGGGCGGCCTGCAATGGCCGCCCTTTTTCCATGTCTTTCTATGTCGCGCGGACTGATTTCTGTGCTGTCCGCTTGCCTCGCTTGTGACGACTGAACATCGCCGGATGCGCCCCGCAGCTTATAATCGAAAGGTGAACGGTCCCACCGTCAATACGGTCAAGAAGATCGCCGAGGCCAATTTCCCCACCCGCTGGGGACAATTCCGCATCTACGGCTTTGAAGGGGATTTTGAGAACCTGCTCGACAGCGTCTCCACCGAAGAGGCTGACCGCCTGGCGCGCGAAGGCAAGACCGAGCGCCGCAAAGAGGGCGCCATTGCCCTGGTGATGGGCGACATCCATTCCACGCCGCCGCTGGTGCGCATTCACTCGCAGTGTCTTACCGGCGATGTTTTCCGTTCCATGCGCTGCGACTGCCGGCAACAGCTTGAGCTGGCGCTTTCCATGATTGCCGAAGCTGGCGCCGGTGTCCTCATCTACGAGCAGCAGGAGGGTCGCGGCATCGGCCTGATGGCCAAGTTGCAGGCTTACGAGTTGCAGGACCAGGGTCGCGACACCGTCGAGGCCAATGTCGAACTCGGCTACGACAACGATTACCGGCAGTACACGTTGCCGGCGGAGATCCTGCGGCAGCTTGGGGTGAAGCAAGTTCGCCTGATCTCCAACAATCCGGAGAAAGTTGCGGCCGTGGAGAACGCCGGAATCAAAGTCGTGGAACGCATACCCGCCGACGTCGAGCGCTACGAGCACTCCGAGAACTACCTACGCACCAAGAAAGAGAAGATGGGGCACCTGTTCACCACGTGGTAGGGAAGAATGATTCCCGGCAATGGCGCAGATGAAGAAGTAATTCTCACCCAGGCAAAAGGAAAGCTTGGGTATGGCATACGGTGGATATTATCTTAAACTCGTCCACTTACGCTTGTGATTGTGTAGGGAAAGTGGGAAAGTCCGCGTGTCACCAATTGAGTAGTTTCTCGAGCACTATAACCGAGAGTTCGATTACTACGCGCAAGTAGCTCGCATAGTCCAGCAGAAGCTGGAATCTGCTCTTGGCTCCCATGGCATTAGGGCCATGGTCACGTCTCGCGCGAAACGGCCAGACAGGTTACGGGAAAAACTGGAGAACCGGAATAAGGAAAAGCCTTATCACCAGGTTAAAGATATCTATCGAGACATCATTGATCTGGCAGGCGTTCGCGTGGCGCTCTATTTTCCTGCTGACCGCGAACGCGTTGGAACAATCATAACGGAGTTGTTCCGAGAAGCGCGAAAAGCCAGGGATTTTCCAAAGTCAAAAAAACTAAGCCGGGTAAGCGTTTTGTCGGATATGTCGCCACCCACTACTTGGTGCGCCTGAAGGTGGACGCCGCGCAAGACCCGCAAAACCGGTACGCGCAAACACTTGTCGAAGTGCAGGTTGCGTCTGTGTTAATGCATGCGTGGGCTGAGGTAGAGCATGATTTGGAATACAAACCTGAAACGGGCGATCTCTCCGTAGATGAGCAGGCAATCCTAGATGAAATCAACGGCTTAGGCATAACAGGCGAAATTGCCCTAGAACGGTTGCAAGCAGCAATTCAACGGCGTACATCTAAAGAGGACTTAAATTTCAAGGATCAATTCGAACTCGCCAGCTATCTTACCCAGCGCGCAGCAAAGCTGAAAATGCAAACGCTAGACATCGGAAAAGTCGACATACTACTTGAGGTGATGCGGCACCTTGGCCAGGACACGCCAAAAAAACTACGCCGTTATGTTGATCAGATAGCGGAAGACGACTGGAATAGACCAATCGCCGACGTTCTCCTGGATAAGGTATTGGCAGCTCAGCCGAGGACTAAAGCGAGGCAGCTGTCCAAGCTAATCTCGAAGACGCTCTCTCGTACTCCCTTCGGTGGCACCTCCGAAGGAGGTGAAGTAGAAGCCGCAATCGGCTTTTTCTTGAGCCAATGGATCCGGGTTGAAACGCTACTTCGTAGCGCCGTAAGAGCCGAGGGTCGACCCAGACCCATGCCGATCCCGCTTGTCTTGCAATCGCTAAATTTGCCTAAAGATGTACGCGTGCGGCTTGAACAGATAAACCAACTTAGTACTTAGTTGCATTGAAAAGCGGTCTATGTCATGATGGGGTATGAGCAAATACCCCACCGCCCTCACATTGACGACAGAAGACCGCTCCACGCTGGAGAGCTGGGTTCGCGCCGGTAAGACGGAAAGGCGTCTGGCCGAGCGAGCCCGCATGGTTCTGGCCGCAGCCAACGGTCAAGGCACGATTGCGATCGCCCGTGCGCAGCGCAAACGGCCCGCAACCGTCAGCAAGTGGCGGGTACGTTTTTCCCAAGCTGGTTTGACCGGGCTTCAGGACGCCCCGCGGCCAGGAGTTGCGCCCCGCTACGACGAAAACACCAGGCGCCGCGTTCTGGACCAACTGGACCAGCCGCCGCCAGCCGGCCATGGGAGCTGGACCGGAGCGTTGGTGGCGAAGGCCTTGGGGGATGTATCCAAACATCAAGTCTGGCGCGTGCTGCGCACCCAAGGAATCCATTTACAGCGGCGCCGTAGCTGGTGCATCAGTACCGATCCCCAGTTTGCCGCCAAGGCGGCCGATATCGTTGCCCTGTACCTGGACCCGCCGGAACACGCGGTCATCCTTGCGGTGGATGAAAAGCCGCATATTCAAGCCTTGGAGCGAGCGCAAGGCTATTTAAAACTACCCAACGGCCAAGCGGTGACCGGTTTCAGTCATGAGTACAAACGCCACGGCACCACGACCCTGTTCGCCGCCCTGAATGTGCTCACCGGCCAAGTCCAGGGCGGACACGCTCACCGGCGTCGACGCCGCGATTTTCTTGCCTTCATGAACGCGGTGGTCGCACTCTATCCGGGCCGGGAACTGCACCTGGTGGTGGACAATCTCAATACCCACAAACCGAAGCATGACCGTTGGCTGGCGCAACATCGCACGGTTCATCTACACTTCACGCCTACCCACGCCAGTTGGCTCAATCAGATTGAATGCTGGTTCAGCATCCTGAGTCGTCGCGCTTTGCGAGGGGCAAGTTTCACCTCGCCCCAGCAGGTGCGAGAGGCGATCGACCGATTCATAGCCGCATACAACAAAACCGCCACGCCCTTCGAGTGGACGAAACGTGAGCTCCGCAATGTGCATCCCATTCATCTTACGCTAATCTACGCAACTAAGTATTAGAAATGAACTGGTCCATGGAATTGAACGTCCAAACTTGGCGGCCCTATACGATGCAGGCACTTTTCTAGAGGAGTCGATCATTCCGCAGATCGCTAATCTTACAAAGAAATAACTGGCTTCTGCTTCAAAGCCGCCTCCCCGCCTCCACCATTTGGCACACGCTCATACTGTCCGTTTTGACTCGTCGGCGTAGCGCGCGCATGCCATCGACGACATCCTGATGGGAGAGCTTGCCTGGAATCGCGGCAACAGGAACCAGCCTGGCGGCGGGCACGCCATGCCTCGTAATAATGATCGTCTCCCCCCTGCCGACGCGGTCGAGCAACTCCGCAAGATGTGTCTTGGCCTCGAAAGCCCCTACCGTTTGCATGGCATTTCTCCCGTTCAACTAGTCTGAACTGGTTGAATTATAGCTCGGCGGTGACCCCAGCCCAGTATCGCGAGGGGCTGCCCCATTACCGCTTGGCGATGAAAACATCGGCCGGAAGCTTGAAGCGGGCGCGCAATTTTCGCACCTGCTCCAGGGTCAACGTGCGTTGTCCGGCGAGGAACATGGAAACCGCGCTCTCGGATCCGAATTGGGGGACCAGATCGCGGGTGGGTGGCCACCCTTTCCGCCGTAACTCTCCATGGGGCACCTGTTCACGACGTGGTAGGGGCTATTCGGTTCGATACTTTTTGGGCTTCAATCGGTTGACCGTAAAGATCTCGACGCCAGCCTTTCTTGCTGCTTTTTCCAGCCTGGCGTCCAAGGTCGTCAGCAGCGCCCCTCCGGATAGCAACTTCCAGATAGGCTGCGTCATAGGCCGAAAGACCATACGCCTGGGCGAGCGGAAGGATATTACTCACGCTTGCGGATAGCGGCAGAGAGTCTTGTTGAACGGTTAATGCTTCCACTAGTTCAAAGAATCGTCGGACCTCTGGCTGAGTGATCCGCTTCCGCCGTTCGCCAACGGCTATGGCATTGGCTACTTCCAGCGGCCACACTGCCGGGCCCCACACCTCATATCCGGCCAAGCCCGTCAGTACAGCATTCGCATATTCGCTGGCCTCGTCGGGAAAACACCAGGCCAGGGCAACCGAGGCATCGACGACAATCGCCGTCAAAACCGCCTCCCCGCCTCCACCATTTCGCGTACGCTCATGCTGTCTGGCTTGACTCGCCGGCGCAGCGCGCGCATGCCATCGACGACATCCTGATGGGAGAGCTTGCCTGGGATCGCGGCAACAGGAACCAGCCTGGCGGCGGGCACGCCATGCCTCGTAATAATGATCGTCTCCCCCCTGCCGACGCGGTCGAGCAACTCCGCAAGATGTGTCTTGGCCTCGAAAGCCCCCACCGTTTGCATGGCCTTTCTCCCGTTCAACTAGTCTGAACTGGTTTAATTACAGCTCGGTGGTACCCCGAGGTTCGCGTCCGTCGTTTGGACGCTTAACCTGGGCAGAGAGAGGTTCGAGCCGTCCCGGCACAGACCACGTGACAGGAACACAATCTACACCCTTGCGGGTGCCGAATGCAGCGACTCAAGTTGGCCCAGCAGAAGGGCGATGGGGCACCAGGCGCAGCCGATTATCGTCTCAATCAGCCCGCCAGGCTATCCCTCAGCATGGTTGCATCCCTGCAGCGCCCGCCTCCGTTTCACCTGACGGCGCATTATAACTTTGCTCCGATTACTAGAAGCCATCTCATACATCCCGGTACGGCCCAAAGCGAGGTACCTCAGGGGCTAAAGCCCAGTCCGTAACGGGCCATTTGCGGCACGGCTGAAGCCATGCCCTGATACAAACCGATTTATGAGATAGCTTCTAGCTTACCTTTGACCAGGCGGTAAGTCTTATTTTTCAACGAGGATGCCATGAATCGGTCCCGCCTGTTGTTCGTTGCTTGTATCACTCTGAGTTTCGCGATCAGTTTTGCTGTCACAGCCGCAACGTTTCATGCGACTGCTCCCTCCGTACCTGGCGTGGGGATGATCACGCCCGGCGCGCCGATGCTCGAACCGCGCTCGGGACAGAGCGCCACTCTCCTTCCTGACGGCAAGGTTCTCATTGCCGGAGGCATGCGCCGTAACCAGGACTTCTACAAGTCCGCCAAGCTCTATGATCCTGCGACCGGCAAGTTTCAGCCTACAGGAGAGATGGCGGAGCGGCGCGTGGGCCATATCGCGGTGTTGCTGCGGTCGGGGAAGGTTTTGATCGCCGGAGGTTGGGTGGGCTACGGCACCACCGACTCCGCCGAGCTGTACGATCCGGCGACGGGAAGGTTCACGGCGATCGCAAAGCTCAGGGCCCGGCGCGGCAGACCCTGCGCGACCATGCTGGCCAATGGCGATGTGCTCATTACTGGAGGTGACGATCACGACGGGCCGAACGGGCATTTAGCTTCGGCTGAAGTCTTCCGCGCGGCCACCCTGTCGTTCCACGCAACCGGGGCGATGCACCATGCCCGCGTGGCGCACACTGCGACATTGCTCAGCGACGGAAAGGTCCTGATCGCCGGAGGCAAAGGCGAAGGTTTGGCCGCCAGGGGCGAACTTTTCGACCCGAGGACGGGAACATTCAATGAGACCGGCAGTTTGGTCACGGCGCGCTACAAGCACACGGCGGGGTTACTCCCGGATGGTCGAGTGCTGATCGCTGGAGGCTCCGACGAGCGTGACTGGAGCGGGAACCTGAACAGTGCGGAAATCTACGATCCGCGTACGGGGAAGTTCGCAACGACATCCTCAATTCATGATAGCCGCTTTAAGTTGCCGGAAGAGGCGGTGCAGTTGCAGTCTGGAAAACTACTGGTTGCCGGTGGAAGCCGAGAAGCAGAAATCTTCGATCCGGCAAGCGGGAAGTTTCTCCTGGTGCCGGGCCAGATGAACGACAAGTGGCACTACATGACCGAAACAAGGCTCCGCGATGGGAGCATATTGTTAGCGGGCGGATACCCGAACAGCGATCAGGCAACAGCGCAGACCTGGATCTATCGGCCGTAAGGGTACCCTCGTGAACGAATGAAGTTGTAGTTGCGGGTGCGCCACCCAAGCCGGTTTTGCTGGGTGGGGATTTTGTCCCTCAGATCACAGCCTGGTGCACTAGGCTACACTCCCGTCAGCATCGCCCGTACCTCCTGCGCAATCCGCTCGACCACCACTTCCACCGCCTGCTCAACTGGCGGTGAGAACTCGACGCCCGCGGCAAAGTTGGCGCCCTCGATGCCGTACACGACCAGATGCGCAGGCAGTTGGTCCAGAGAGCGGGTCAGCTCAATGGCTTCGGCCACGCTGAAGGCGTGGGTCGAGTAGTGGAAGAATCCCGTTGGCATTGGCGCAGCCCGCGCGTCGAGGCGATGAATCGTTCCCGGCGACGCGCCCGAATGAACTGCATCCACCAGCATCACCCAAGCTGCGCCTTGCCATGCCTCGATCAAGGCCGCGCCCTCGCCGCTTTCCTCCAGGATGGTGACGCCGCTGGCAAACAGCGCACGAAGGCGACGGGCGACGGCAATTCCAGCCCCGTCATCGCTGCGATATTCATTGCCAACGCCGATGACGACGATGCCTGGCTGTGCCGGCGGTCATTCGGATTCAATCTGCAGTTTCAGGAAGTGGGTGGCGCACGAGATGCAGGGATCGTAATTGCGCACCGCCTGTTCGCACTGCCACTGCAGCTTGTCCTTTGGCAGCGCAAGCCGGGTCTGGACAAACTGCCGCAGATCGCCCTCGATGGTCTTCTGGTTCTGCGAGGTGGGCGGAACAATCTTGCAATCCACGATGATGCCGCGGTCGTCGATGCGATAGCGGTGATAGCAGATTCCGCGGGGCGCTTCGGTGCAGCCGTAGCCGGTGCTGACGCGCGGCTCGATGTTGACCGCGGGCTGGTCGGGCATCTCATAGTGCTCGATGAGGCGCAGCGCCTCATCGCAGGCGTACACCATTTCCACGCTGCGCACGATGATGCTCTGAAAAGGATTGCGGCACACCGGCCCCAGCCCCGCGCTGCGGGCCGCTTCCTGCGCCACGGGCGAGAGCTTGTCGAAGTTCAGGTTGTAACGCGCCAGCGGGCCGACGAAGTAGGAATTGCGCTCGTGCAGCCGCGATTGCAGCGCGTTGGAATGGGCCACGTGCTCCTCGACAAAGTGCTGGTCGTAGTCGCGAATTGCGATGTCGAGCCCTTTGTTGGAGACCAGGCGGCCTTCGTTAAACGGATATTCGTCAGGATGCCGCAGGGCGACGAACTCGTAGTCGCGGTCGAAGTCGGGGAACGCGAAGGTGGCCACCCAGCGCACGGTGGCGAGGGCGGCGTCGCGTGCCCACTTAAGGTCCTCGGCGAGCGCGGCAAAATCGCTCTTGTGCCGGCGCCTTGTAAAAGCCGCCAACCCGCACATTGATGGGATGGATTTCCCGGCCGCCGAGCAGGCGCACGATCTCGTTGCCGGCCTTTTTCAACCGCAGGCCGCGCTTCACCTCGTCAGGGTGGTCCTTGGCCATGCGGATGGCGTCTTCGTAACCGAGGAAGTCGGGCGCGTGCAGCAGATAAACGTGCAGCGCGTGGCTCTCGATCCATTCGCCGCAGTAGATCAGCCTGCGCAGGTCGCGGATGGGTCCGGTTATGCTGATTCCGCAGGCGTCCTCGAGGGCATGACAGGCGCTCATCTGATACGCAATGGGACAGATGCCGCAGATGCGGGCGGTAATGTCGGGCGCCTCATGAAACTTTCGGCCACGCAGAAACGCCTCGAAGAAGCGCGGCGGCTCGAAGATCTTCAACTGGACGTCCGTCACCTGCTCGCCCTTGATCTTTACCAGCAGGGCGCCTTCGCCTTCGACCCGCGCCAGGTAGTCGACTTTTACCGTCCTACTTTTCATGCGCTTCGCTTTCTCTGCGGAAAGGCTCAGCATAGGCGTTGAACCCGCGGAAGGCCCGCATCAAATCTCGCTCGCTTACGCCGAGCTCGCTCCACCAGGCGCTCAGCGATGCGGTGTTCGGCGTTTCTTTCGGCCCAAAGCATCCGTAACATCCGCGGGCGTATGCCGGGCACAGAGCGCCGCAGCCCATCTGGGTCACCGGACCGAGGCAGGGCGTGCCATGCGCGACCATCACGCAGACCGTGCCGCGCTGCTTTGCACTCCATGCAGACGCTATGCGGCGGGGTGTTGGGCTTGCGGCCATTCAGAAACGCGCTCAGCACTTCCACCAATTGGTACTTGTTGATGGGGCAGCCGCGCAGTTCGAAATCGACAAACACGTGATCGGTGATCGGCGTGGACTTCTTGAGAGTCTCGATGTAGTCGGGCCGGGCGTACACGATGGAAATGAATTCCTTCACGTCCTTGAAATTGCGCAGCGCCTGGATACCGCCGGCGGTGGCGCAGGCGCCGATGGTCACCAGGAATTTCGAGGCGCGGCGAATGCCGTGGATGCGCTCGGCATCATGCGGCGTGGTGATGGAGCCTTCCACCAGCGAAAGGTCGTAAGGACCTTTGACCACGGCGCGCGAGGCCTCGGGAAAATTGGCGATGTCCACGGCGCCGGCAACCGCCAGCAGTTCGTCCTCGCAATCCAGCAGGCTCAACTGGCAACCGTCGCACGAGGAGAACTTCCAGACGGCCAGCTTGGGTTTGCGCAATGCCATATCAGATCTCCGCCTTGCCAAGAATGGCCGCGATGCTGGGCAATGCAAAGACCGGACCGTCTTTGCAGACAAAGGTGGGGCCGTACTGGCAATGGCCGCAAAAGCCGATGCCGCATTTCATATTGCGTTCCGCCGACAGGTAAATGCGCTCCGCCGCCACCCCGCGCTTCAGCAGCTCCATCACGGTAAAGCGCATCATGATCTCGGGCCCGCAAAGCATGGCCAGGGTATTGGAAGGATCAAAAGGAGCGCGGCCGATCATGGTGGTCACCACACCGACATTGCCACGCCAGGTGCTGGCGGCGCGATCGACCGTCACCTGAATTTCCAGGTCAAACTTGCCGCGCCACTGTTCCAGCTCGCGGCGGTACAGCATGTCGTCGGGAGTGCGCGTGCCATACAGCAGAACGATCCTGCGAAACTTCTCCCGCTCCGCCATCAGGCGGTAGAGCGCAGGCCGCAAGGGCGCCAGCCCGATTCCGCCGGCCACGATCACGACATCGCGGCCAGTTGCGTCTTCCACAGGCCAATGGCTTCCGAAGGGACCGCGAATCCCCATGACCTCGCCGCGCTTCAGCTTCCGCATGGCCTTGGTGACGGTGCCGACCACGCGCGTGGTGTGCTTCAGCAAAGGAACATTAGCGGGGTTGCTGCTGATGGAGATGGGCACTTCGCCCACGCCGAAGACGTACAGCATGTTGAACTGGCCCGGCGCAAACGAGAAACTCGGGCTGGAATCTTCGGGAAGGATCTCCAGCGTGAAGGTGTCGTCGGTCTCCTGCCGTACACGCTGAATGCGGTACGGCACGGGCAGCATGGGGTCTGGGACCGGGCCCGGCGCTGCAACCTCGGTTTGCTCAAGCATGGGTGCCATACACATCCAGCAACTGCAAGCGGGTCGCCTCCAGGCGCTCGTTGATGATCTGCATAAACCGCTTGTAAATGTCGTAGCCGAGGTCGTGGTCCTCATCGCACTTGGCGCGAAGACACTTGCCGTCAAAGGCCAGCGCATGCGTAGGCTGCTGCGTCCTCGCATCAAAATGCCAGCGGTACGGAGGGAATAGCCACGACCATCCCAAGACTTCGCCGCCGCCGACAGTTAGCACCGTGGTAAGGCCGTCGTGCGGAACCACGAACTGCACCGACACCAGGCCTTCGCGGATGAGATAGAAATGATCGGCCGGATCACCTTCCCGGAAGATGACCTCTCCGGCGCCGAAGCGCACGTTCTTGGAACATCCGGCGATCAGGCGGATGTGTTGCTCTTCCATCCCTTGGAAGAACGGATGCTCGCGGAGAATTGGTTCGAGCGTCTGTATCATGGCGAGTCCTCGCTCTGGTCGGCGGGCGCTTTCATCGAATCGCTTGCGCGGATGGCCCCAGCCTCGACCGTAATATCGATTCCCACAGGACACCACGTGATGCAGCGGCCACAACCCACGCAGCCGGAAACGCCAAACTGGTCAATCCAGGTGGCAAGTTTATGCGTCATCCACTGGCGATAGCGCGATCGGGAAGAGGCGCGCACGCTGCCGCCGTGGATGTAGGAAAAGTCCACCGTGAAGCAGGAATCCCAGCGCCGCCAGCGTTCGGCGTGTTCGCCGCTTAGGTCGGTGACGTCTTCCACGGTGGTGCAGAAGCAGGTGGGACATACGATGGTGCAGTTGGCGCAGGTCAGACAGCGCCGCGTCACGTCGTCCCACCGGGGATGCTCGTAGTTACGGTAGAGCAGATCTT
This sequence comes from uncultured Acidobacteriaceae bacterium, assembly GCA_963737435.1. Lineage (GTDB taxonomy): Bacteria > Acidobacteriota > Terriglobia > Terriglobales > Acidobacteriaceae > Bog-257. Next base: position 411,981 of record CAVTSI010000008.1, read on the forward strand.
TGATTCCCAGCGTGTCCAGGCGGCGGCCCATGTGCTGTGTCGTGTGATCCAGAATGCGCTCAGCCTGCTGCCGGTCTGCGTCGCTGGCGGGTTGATGCGGGACGGCTGACAGGACCTCGGCCCCGCGCACCGATCCCACTTCCACCAGGAAGCGGTGCCGCCCGTCTTGCAATAATTCGGTGAGAGCAAGATCAAAGCCGGAGGTGGCCTTCGGTCCGGTGTTCATGGAAGCGCAGAAGCAGGTGCCGCCGGCCTGTCCGCAATTGACCGCCACGACGAACAGGTCCTCGCGCCGTGCTTTGTAGCCGGGATCGACGAACTGACCCGCGAGATAGACTTTGTCCTGGATGGCAATCGCGTGCAGTTCACAGGCGCGCACCCCGAAGAAAGCATATTTTGGCGTGGCCGGTGCTTCTGCCGGCAGGATTCGCATCCCTTTTCCGTTGCGCGCCGCTTGCCACAGCCGCCGCACGGGTGGAAACAGGAACTTCTTCCAGGAGTGCGGGCCGACAGCATAGCCAAATAGGGCTTGGTCCTGGCGGCGTTGCAGACGATAGGCCCCGCCAGACTGCTCGTCGGTCCAACCTGCGGGGAGGTCTGCGGTCGAAGTCAGATGGTCATAGACGATGGCTCCGTCGCGCAGGGTTGGGCCCACAACCTCATAGCCCTGGCTGACCAATGCCTGAAGCAATTGCTCCAGATGCTCTCGTTCCACGACGAGGCTGTCCCCAACGTGCGACGGCTCCGTGGTCTTGGCTTGCAGTATTGGCACGACCACCAGCTCCCTTTGTACAGGCTAGCCAATTGTCGGCTGGGATGTCGGTGACGTGGGTCACGTCGTGGTGCATCTTACGGATGGTTTTGTAGCAGACGGCTTCACAGGCTGCACCGCGCGGCAACGGCCTGTGGATCGGTTGGGCGCTTATTGCTGATTGTTTCGCTTAATCACCAACCCCTGGGATATACTCGACGACGTTCTGAAGGCAGTTGCTGGAGGAGAAGGTATGTTTCACTTAATTTGGTACGTTCTTATCGGGTTAATCTCGGGGGTTATCGCGAAATCGGTAATGCACGTGCATTTAACGATGTTCTGGACAATCGTGCTTGGCATCGTCGGATCGATCATCGGCGGCTGCGTCACCCACATATTTTCGCGCCCGGCAAACGAACGATATCATCCCGCCGGCCTCATTTTCTCCATACTGGGCGCGATCCTGCTTCTCTTCATTTGCTATAAGCTGAAGATTCATCTTCCCCAAGTCAACCCGTTCTAGCTCGCCCACGACGAACCGACTTTTGCAGTAGCGCCACAGCGCGCCGAAACTCGGGGCGCTATTTTTCCAGAGTCGCGAGCCGTGGGTTGCCGGTAGTCGGTTTCGCCCTTCCACTCGACGGTTATCTGCGCTTATTACGGCGAAGATGTAGCGCTCGCAATCCGACATCCTAGATTTGTGTTTACAGGCGCTCGGCGATGACATGGAACGAGAGCGTCGAGGCGGTGACGCGGCTTCTTCCATAGTAAAGAAACAGTGCAACCCAGAAGGCCTGCAGCGGTAGGATGATGGCCGCGGAGGAGAACTGCGCCAATGCGGCTGACAAGTCAGGCGTCATCGCTGAGGACGGCAGTAAGAGAAGAAAGGTACCGAGATACAAAACCGACAAGACCGCCATGCACTGGTACTCCGAAATGCGAGAGCCCCCGCGATAATCAGCGCGCAGCCACTCCGAGCAGGCACGCCATCCCCAGGTCGCGATCACCGGAACCAGCGCCGCCAGGCGAAAGTGCCGCATTAGAAACAGCGCCAGTCCCGCCACCCCCGCCGCGGCGAACACCGTCGAGGTAATGGCTTGCACCGGAATCAGGGGCTGGTCGGCGAGCCCGGAAGCGTAAGCCGCTTTCTTGGTGGCGCCATGAATCACCAGATTGTGCCGGCGGAAGAGGCGGGCGAGAGCAGCCTTGGCGTCACGCAAGGGCATGCCGTAGCAGCAGCCAAAACTCAGGCAGGCCAGCCTGCCGATGGATTCTCCCACGGCGTAGGAGATGGCAGCCGCGGCGAGTATGGGCAGAACGGCGATCTCGCGGTGCAGCCACTTGGCGGAAAGCGGTTGCAGCGCCAGGACCAGCCAAGGAAACACCAGGCTGGCGACAAAGGCTGCGCCGGCCACGGTGAAAGTATTCCGCTTGCGCTCCACCACGCCGGCGATCAGTCGCGAGGCCGGGACGCAAACGGCCAGCAGCAATAAGGCAAGCACGATCGCCAGACTCGCCGGAATGCCGAGCGATGCCAGCAACAGCAGCATTACAGCAAAGCCGAATACAGTTCCCGTCGCGCTGAAGAACCCGTAGAAGGTGAGGTTGAGTCCCCGCCACGATCCGTCGGCGGCTTTGGCGACCGGGACGGCGGCCAGCATCTGCCAGCGTTCGGCGGGAAGCGTGCGTACGCCCCAACCTAGAAGCGCAAACAGGCCGATGGCGAGAGCGGCGACAAACGCGAAGTTCATCATGGTTCCTCCTCGGCTGGCATGGCCAGCAGCGAGCGCACGGCCACGTCGGTTTCAGTCAGCGGTCCGCCCAGCATCGCCGCGAAACGGCTGTGCACATCGCCACGGCGCTGGTTGTCGATCAAGTCTTTGGCGAAATGAACTCGATTGGGCTGGAACAGCAGAACGACGGTGCTGCTGCCCGGGCGGAACAACGCTTTGGGCGCGCCTGCCCGCAGGAACATCCGCTTCTCGACCGGCCGCGGACTGTCATAGCGGTAGGCGCTGTAGCGCTGCTCGATCTGGCCGACCATGAGCGCGACCACCTCGATCACTGCGACTCGTCCGACCCCTGTGCCGCCGGCACAATCCGTATCGAGGATGGTCACCACCCGGCGGTTCTTCGAAAAAGGTGTGAGCAACTGGACGGCGGCATTGGGATTGCACGAGTAGCAGCGGCCGGCAACGGAGTAGGTGTCGAGCACGCGCCCCGAAACCGGGCTGTGCGTGTAGTGATATTTCTCAGGCGTAAGGCGAAAGACGGCATACTCTCCGCCGGCGAAGGCGCGTTGCCAGACAGAGCTCTCGCCCAGCAACTCGGGAAAAGAGAAAAACTTCTGCTTCAGAAAAAGCCCAGAGCTTTCTTTCATGGAGCCGAGCAACGCGCGCGCATCGGCGGGGCAGAGCACCGCGCGTGGATGCGCAGGCATAGGCCGGCAATTCCAATAACGGATCTGGCGTTCGAAAATCTTGCGCGGCGTGTCATATTCCGACAGGTTGCGGACGAACTCGGAGAGCTGGATCCCCGACTGCCGCAGGAAGCGCAGCATTCCAGTGGCGCGCGACGACAACAGGTTGTCGTAGTTCAGATACCCCAACGCGCGGGAGACATAGCGGCTCGACGCCAGCCGGGTCAGCCAGGGCGCATTTTCCAGCGCCGGTGAATACAGCGCGCCGATCACCGCGTCCGCCAGCAAATGCTCGCGCACCACGTTGCCGGTGGCGCGGTCGATGTAGCGGTGTTCGACGCGATTCATGCCAGCTCCTGCGCAGTACGGCGAGCATCCTGCTCTGTGAGCAGCAGCAGCAGATTCAGCAGCGCCGCAATTTCCTGCAGCGAGAGGTCGTCAGCCGGAAGGCGCGGCTCGACGTCTTGCAGGAATCGCGCGGGCTCCTGCACGCGCACACCGTGGCGAATCCGCTGCCGCAACTCGTCGCCTGCCGATTTTTCCAGCGCCGTCAAGTCTTGGAGCAAATGCGAGAAGGCCTCGCGCAGATGTTCACGGCGCAGCCCATCGCGATAGAAATCTTCCGCCATGCGATTAAACTCGCGGGCCTCAACGTTCATCGCACTCGCAGCAGGACCGCCCATCACGCCATCGATCAGCCGATGACTGGCCTCCTGCTGCTTGTCGTCGCAGCGCGCTGCGAGATCGGCGAGCGTGGCTTGCATGTTCATCGACTCGGCAAGCTCGGCGCCGGTCTGCTGCAGAAAAGCCAGCGCCGCTCGCCGATAATCGCGTATCGAAATGCGCACGTATCCCGGATGGCGTCGGCTCGGCCGTGTCTTCTTGCAGTTGAGCAGGATGGTGCGCAGCAGTTGATTGCGCGAATCCTCGTGCACGTAGAAGGCGGGCAGTCCGGCGGCGGAAAAGAAGAACGGCTGGCGGCGCTCGCTCTCCGAGGTGGGATCGTCGGGGATCTGGTCGTGGGTCAACTCGCCTTGCAGCGCCAGCTTGTAGGCGACGGCCAGCAGGAATTGCTGCAAGCTCACGGCCGGCGCCATGTCGCGGTCGTAGCTGGGAAACAGGCTGTAATAGCGCGCCTCAAAGCCGGAGTAGCCATCGCGGCCATGCTCGCGCAAGCGCAGCGGCATGTAAAACGACATACGTTGATCGACAATGCCGAGTTCGTCCAGCTCCGACGACAAGCGCTGGATGTTGCCCGCAGTCCCATCCAGCGCCGAGGCGTGCTCGGTAGTCAGCCACGCCACCGGATAGGTCAGCAGCCGGGCATCGGGAACGCAATCGCCGCGCAGGCGAAACAGCCGGGCAATCATGCGGTCGAGCGAGCGCGGCCCGTACGGCGTCAGCGGATGCCCGAAGGCGCTGAGGTTGGCCTTTTCCTTCCACTCGCGCCACAGCAGGCGCAGGTGGGTGAAATCGAGTTCATGCGGCAAGAAAGACAACAGGCGCTCAGGATGAAATTGCGTGAATCCGATGCGGTAAGGAGCGACGCTATAGGTCCCGACAAACAGCGGCAGAAAATGTTCGTAGATCTTGATGGCGAGATCGCCGAGGCGCTTCTCGTCCTGCGGCTGGAACTCCGAACCACATCGCAGATGGCGGTCCAGCACCCGGCTGCCCATGCTGACGTGGACCCCGTTGTTGGCGAGACTGACGTTGGACAAGCTGGGCAGCACGATCAGTTCGTTGGCGATGATACCGGCCTCGCGCAACTTGGCCACAGCATTCAACTGGCTGCGGCTCAGCACCTGATGGCACAGATGCATGTACTCATACTTGGCTTCGCCGTCGCTCCATCCCGACAGGCAGGGACTCATGAACAACTCGCGGTAGAACGAATCGGAGATGCACGACGACAGCTCTTCCTGATGCACCGAGGGAACGGGAGCGTGATAGACCAGGGCGCGCTGTCCACTGTCCAGCAACCCGAAGCGGCGGTTCGCCCAGGAAATTAACAGTGAGGTGAACAGGAATCGCCGCGCCGCTTCGCGCGCCACTCGCTCCCCCAGAGAATACTTGGAGTCCGGCGTCACAATGTGGAACGAGGTGGTTTCCGGCGAAGTGTTGTCGCTGAGGAAGTGCCGCATCAGGCGCGAGGCTTCGCCGCGCATGGCCTCGGGCATGTGCGGCTGGGTGCCGGCCAAATCGGCCAGCGCCAGCTTCAGCGCATAGCTGAGGGGAATGCGCAGCCAGGGCTCGCCATTCTGAGTGAAGCGAAACCGGCCCGCATCGGAGCGTTCACGAATCGAGCCATTGCGCAGCGTCTTGAGATCGGTGTGGAAAACCTGAAGCGCGTGAGCGCTGAGCCGCGCCTGGGGAATGCGGATCCAACTGTTCTCCCAGACTCCCCGGCTGTCGGCGAGGAAAACCTGCAACTCCAGCAGAGTTTGGCGAGGCGCTTCGCCACTGGCATGACGGCGGGCCAGGTTTTGGAAGAAGCGCGATTCGCGGATCGTTAAAGGAAGGTCACAGTCGGTCGGACCACCCGCCACCACGGCCTGCAGTTCATCCTCGCTGCCGGCGGTGGCGTCGGCTGCGGCAAAGGGAAGCTCGTCCAACGAAAAGTGGGTGAGCTCTTGCAGCGCGAGGGATTCCAGCCACGCCTCACTGCGAATCGCAGCCATCGCTACCAACCTGCGCCCGTGATGTCCATGCCAATCACTACCTTGCATCAATTTTGGTGCAACAGAGTGACGGGCAGATCAATGCCGCATGAATTGTGGGTGAAATCCCAGGCGTGGGAACCAGGATAGCAATCAGGTTGAGCAGAACCGCACGGGCTAGTTGCTAGTTGCTAGTGGCTAGTTGCTTAGTACTTGCGCATGTGGATTTCGGTGCCGTTGCGCTCGAACTTCACTTCGTCCATCAGTTGGTTGATGAGATAGATGCCGCGGCCGTGGTTGGAGAATATGTTTTCCCCATGGCAAGGATTGGGGATGGCAAAAGGATCGAAGCCGTTGCCCGGATCGCGCACCACAATCAGCATGCCGCGCTCTTCGTCGCAGCCTACGCAGCACTGGACTTTCTTGCTGGGATCGTTCTTGCAGCCGTGAATAATGGCGTTGGCGAGGGCTTCGCGCAGCGCAGTTTCGATCTCGAATTCCTTGCCGGAGGCGCATTCCAGACGGCGCGCCATCTCCATGATGCCTTCCACCACGGGACCGATGGCCGTGGGATCGGCGTTGAGCGTGACCTCAATGCGTATCATCAGTTTGCTGCGGTCAAACTCCACCGTTGGAAAGCAGCCGGGCCGCATGGCAGGTCTCCATATGGGAGTGGTGCTCGGTTACTGTTACAGAAAAGCTTGGTCGGGGTCAAGCAAGAAACCACAAAACTGTGACATAACCTGGCATGTTCGTGGCGGAAGGTGAGGTTCGTCTCGCGTGGCGACGACATTGAGGCTGTTGAGCCGGTGGAGTTGTCATTACGGAGCGGAGCGATGAATCTGCTTTGGTTTGCCAATTGGAACAGAGCCGGCGAAAACAGCAGATCCCTCATGGCCAAGGCCATTCGTGATGACAACACAGGGATGCTGGGCACAGTGGTGATCGCCGCCTGCTTGCTTTAATCGCCCAGAATCGCACATAATTCCCGATTTAATGTAAGCTAATCGACGAATGCGGACGATACTGGTACTGCTTCTCCTCACGGTGCTCTTGGGCTCCGGGGCACACGCCCAGGACATCACGGTCGCGGCGGCCTCTGACCTGAATTACGCGCTGAAAGACCTAGCCTCGCGTTTCGAGAAGAAGACCGGCGACAAGATAACGTTGTCGTTCGGATCCTCGGGAAACTTATATTCGCAGATTCAGGGCGGCGCTCCTTATGATTTGTTCTTCTCCGCCGACATCGCCTATCCGCAGAAGCTTGCGGCCGCCGGCCTGGTCGAGAGCACTTCGCTGCGCACCTACGCTATCGGCCACCTGGTGCTGTGGGTCCCCAGCGGTTCCAGCGTCGATCCGCAAAAGCTTAAGATGGATTTGCTTTTGCAGCCTGCGGTGCAACGCATTGCCATCGCTAATCCCGCACATGCGCCGTACGGGTGGGCTGCGATGGCGGCGCTCGAACATTTCGCACTGAAGGACAAAGTGGCCGGCAAACTGGTCTTCGGCGAGAATGTCAGCCAGGCGGCACAGTTCGTGCAATCGGGCAACGCGCAGGCTGGGCTGATTCCTTTATCGCTGGCCGTGTCTCCGGCGATGAAGGACTTGGGGCGATACTGGGAGTTGCCAGCCGATTCGTATCCGGAGTTGCAACAGGGAGTGGCGCTGCTCTCGTCTTCGAAGCACAAGCCAGCCGCAAAGGCATTCGTGGAGTACGTTCTTTCCGCGGAAGGCACGGCGGTGCTTGAGCAATACGGCTTTCGCGTACCTCGAAGCACTCGAAGCAAATGATAGTGCAGGCACTCACGCTGACGCTGCGCTTGGCCATCGTGGTCTCGGCCATCCTGCTGGTCATCGGCGTTCCGCTGGCGTACTGGCTGGCGTTTTCGCGCCGGCGATGGAAGTTTCTGGTGGAAGCGGTGGTCTCGCTGCCCATCGTGCTGCCTCCGACGGTTTTGGGTTTTTACGTTCTGGTTGCGGTCGGCCCTCTCAGCCCGGTTGGACGCTGGTATCAGGCGCTCACCGGCCACACGCTCGCGTTTACCTTCGAAGGCCTCGTCATCGGATCGGTTTTGTACAGCCTGCCCTTTGCGGTGCAGCCCATGGCTACTTCGTTCGCCGCGGTTGACCGCAAATTGCTGGATGCATCCGCGCTTCTGGGCGCGTCAAGGTGGCGCACCTTCTGGCGCATCGTGCTGCCGCTGGGACTGCCGGGCGTGCTGACGGGGCTGGTGCTGAGCTTCGCCCATACCTTGGGCGAGTTCGGCGTGGTGCTCATGATCGGCGGCAACATTCCCGGCGCGACCCAGACCGTTTCCATTCTGATTTACGACCAGGTGCAAGCGCTCGATTACGCGACCGCCAACCGCACGGCGCTCATTCTTCTGCTGCTCTGCTTCACCCTGCTGGCGATTCTTTACGGCCTGCGCCGCCGTGGCGCATGGAACGTGTGGGAGTGGAGATGAGCGGCGCAACCACCTCGCCACCTGCTGAGCAACTGACGGTTCGTCTTAAGAAAAGCCTTCGCGGCGAAAGCGGCTCTCCGTTCACGCTCGACGTCGAGCTGGCGGTCGCGGCTGGCTTCACCATTTTGTTCGGGGCCTCCGGGGCGGGGAAGACCACTCTACTCGATTGCATTGCGGGGCTGCAAACGCCCGACGAGGGAACGATTGCGATCGGCGACGCCGTCCTGTTTGACTCCCAATCGCACGTGAATCTGCCGCCGCGCCGCCGCAGCGTCGCCTACCTGCTGCAATCGCTGGCGCTGTTTCCGCACATGACGGTCGAGCAGAATGTGCAGTACGGGCTGGCCGCGCTCAACCAGGGAGATCGCGACGCGCGCAGCGGCGAGGTGTTGGAATCGTTCCGCATCGCATCGCTGCTGGAGCGGCGTCCCAGCGAAATTTCCGCCGGAGAACGCCAGCGGGTCGCGCTGGCGCGCGCGCTGGTGACGCGTCCGCGAGTGCTGCTGCTGGACGAACCACTTACCGCGCTGGACGCGGTCACGAAAGCGCGAATCCTCGACGATTTGCGCGCCTGGAACCAGCGGCATCGCATTCCCATCCTCTACGTCACGCACGACCGCAAGGAAGTTTTCGCGCTGGGCGAAAGCGCGATTGTGCTGGAGAAAGGCCGCATTCTGGCGCGGGGCTCGCCGCACGAAGTCTTGCGCCGGCCGCAATCGGAAACCGTGGCGCAGCTTGCCGGCTTCGAGAACATCTTCGACGGTTCGGTGATTGGCTCGCATCCGGAGCACGGAACCATGACCTGCCGTATCGCCGGTTCGACCCTCGACCTGGAAGTTCCGTTGGTGCGCGTGAATGCGTCCTTGCCGCTGCGCGTTGGGATCCGCGCGGGCGACATTCTGCTGGCATCGTCGAAGCCGCAGGGACTCAGCGCCCGCAATGTTCTTGAGGGGACGATCGCCTCGCTCGAACAGCGCGATATGAAAGTGATCGCGGTCGTGACGTGCGGGCCCGAGTTTGAAGTGCATCTCACACTGGGCGCGCGAGGGTCGCTGCAACTGAAGCCCGGGGCGCGCGTGTGGCTGGTCGTCAAGACCTACTCGTGCCACGTGCTGCAGTAATGCGGCGGGCGGCTTTTTCAGGCTTTTTCGTGACGTCGGGCGTGTATGCGCTGCGTAAGTAATGTCCCATGTGGAATTGTCATTACGAGCGAAGCGAGGAATCTGCTGTTGTTTGAGGTTGCAGCAACAGCCGCGAAAAGCAGATCCCTCGCGGGCTGAACTTTACCCCAACAAGCGCAAACCCGGCGCTCGTTGGGGACCCCGGTTCGCCCGCTCGTGATGACAACAATAAGAGCTTAACGGCGCACCTAAAGGTGCGCCCTTTCAAAACAGCCTGCGAGTCCTTCTTATTCGTAGCGCAGGGCTTCGATGGGGTCGAGATTAGCGGCTTTCCACGCAGGATAAATTCCGAACACCAGCCCGATCATGATCGATGCCAAGGTTGCGGTGAGCACCCACGACAACGACATGCTCGCGGGCAGGGAAGGAAACACCAGCGGGACCAGCGCCGTCAATGCGCCGCCAATGACGATCCCAAGAATGCCGCCTATGCCGGTGAGGGTGATGGCTTCCAGGGTGAACTGCAGCAGGACATCGCGTTTCCGCGCGCCGATGGCCTTGCGCACCCCAATCTCGCGCGTGCGCTCGGTCACCGACACCAGCATGATGTTCATCACGCCGACGCCGCCCACGATCAGCGCCACGCTCGACACCGCAAACATGAAGACAAAGATCCCCCCGGTGAGCTGGCTCCAGGTGTCGCTCAGCGCGTCCTGGCTGAAGACGGCGAAGTTATCGGGCTGGTCGGGGCTGAGGTGGCGCCGCCGCCGCAGCAGCGAGCGCATTTCGTCCATGGTGGTGTCCATGTCGGCGTGCGACGTGGACTTCACCGTGATCCAGTACTTTTTTTCCTCGGGATGCAATTTGTGCAGGGTGGCGATGGGCATGCGCACAATGTTGTCTTCGGGATTGGAACCGTTGCCGAAGGCGGCTTTGCGCTTGGCCATCACCCCGATTATTTGGAACAGCTCGCCTTCAATGTTCACTTCCTTGCCGATTGGGTCCTGATCTTCGAAGAGCTTGTCGGCGGTGTCGCTGCCCAGGACGGCCACCTGGCTGTGATGTTCATTTTCGGTTTCCGTGAACCAGCGCCCGCGAACGATCTTCAGGTCGTCGGTTTGGATGGTGGCGGGCAGGTCGCCGTCGAGGATGGTGTTCTTGCTCTTGCGTCCCTCATATTTCACCGAGTAGGTCCCGGCGCCGAACTCCGGGATCGTGATGCGCAAGCTGGAGGTTGCCGCCTTCACATGGGGCAGGTCGCGCATGGCCAACGCATCGTCAAGCGTCAGTTCTTTGCGGGTGAGCATCTCGGTGGTCGGCCGGCCGAAGTTGAAGGGCGAAAAGTGGTAGGCGAAGATCTGGTCGGAGCCCATGTCCTTCAACATGCCCTCGACATTGGAATTCAAACCGCGCACCACCGACGAGATGACGATGACCATCATGACGCCGATGACGATGCCCAGCACGGTCAGGCCCGATCGCATCTTGTTCTTGGCGATGGTCTGCAGCGCCATGCGCAGGATTTCTTTGTAATCGCTTCGCCGCATCTGCTTTACTAACCACTAACCACTATCCACTGCTTCTTCTACAGCTCGAACCGCAGGGCCGTAATCGGGTCCAGCTTGGCGGCCTTGCGCGCCGGATACACCCCAAAAAAAATTCCCACGCTGGCCGCAACCCCCAGTCCGGCGGCGACCGCCCACAGCTTGATGGCGGATGGCATCCCGATCGCCAGGGTCACCAGCTTGGCGATACCAATGCCGCCAGCCACGCCGATCAGTCCGCCGATCAGCGCCATGGTGATGGACTCGATCAGGAACTGCCGCAGCACGTCGCGCGGCCGCGCTCCCAGGGCTTTGCGAATGCCGATTTCCCGCGTGCGCTCGGTCACCGACACCAGCATGATGTTCATGATCACGATGCCGCCGACGATCAGCGAGATGGAGGCGATCACGATCATCACGATGAAAAATGTGCCGCTCAGGTCGGACCAAAGCGAAAGGAAACTGGCATTGGTCTCGACGGTGAAGCTGTCCTTTTCGCCGACCCGGTCGTGCCGGCGCGAGCGCAGAATCACCCGCGACTGGTCGATGGCTTGCTCGAACGATGCCCCGACGTCATCGGCTTTGGCCCAGATGTACACACTGTTGTGCGCGCCGTAGTTTTTGAGCCAGGTCGCGATGGGCATGATCACATAGTTGTCGCGGCTCTGGCCCAGGGTCTTGCCTTCCTTCTTGCCGACGCCGACCACCCGGAACAGTTTGCCATCCACCCGAATTTCTTTGCCCAGCGGATCGGTGTCACCCAGTAAGTTCTCGCGGATGTCCTGCCCGATGATGGCGACAGCCGAAGTTGTGCTCTCGTCCGCATTGTTCAGCATCCGCCCGGCCACCAGATCGAGGTCATAGATTTGCGCCATGGTGGGTGTCCAGCCGCGAATCATGGTGTCGGTGCTGCTCTGCGTGCCGTAAACCACCTTGCCATTGAACTGGCGGATGGAAGCGCCCACGACCTTGCAAGCATCGCAGTCCTCGGCGACCGCTTGGTACTGCTCCATGGTCACGTCTTTGCGCTTCTGCGATTCGATGAACTGGTCGACATCGGTGACCACATTGGGCGTCTTGCCGATGATGAACACGTCGGTCCCGAGATTAAAAATTTTCTCGGCCACATATCCGTTGATGCCGTTGACGAACGTGACCACGGCAATCACCGCCGCCACTCCGATGACCACTCCCAGGAGCGTCAGCACGGAGCGCAGTTTGTTGGCCCAAAGCGACAGCAGGGCGACACGAATGGCTTCAGCGATATTCATGATGGGGCAGTTCCAACTGTATCGCAAAGGGCTGCAGTTTGTATGAGAGAACGGTTCCAGAACCCGAATCGATCAGTCGAGATTAGCGCATATGGTTTTGTGTCAGGGCACGCCTTCAGACGTGCCGGGAGCCATTTATTTTTGTCATCACGAGCGGGCTTTAGCCCGCGAGGGATCTGCTTTTCAACTTTTTCGTCAACCTGCAAAAAGTCGTACCCTGATGCGCCCCACAACCACTTTCAGCGGCGACTCGTCTATGCCAAGTCAGAACCAGGTTTTGGCTTTGTAGGCGCGATAGTCATTCCCGAAGACCGCCTCCAGCACCTGCTCCTCGCGCTTAATGCGCATGTACTGGCCTACCTGAAAAATCAGCAATACCGGAATGGCTCCGTACGCGCCTAATGCCACAAACTCTCCGAGAAATGCGAAGAAGGCGAAGAAATAAATCGGATTGCGAATCTTCGAATACAGTCCGTGGGTCACCAGTTTCTGGGCCTCGGCCCGTACCGCGAACGATGAGCCCAGCTGATGGCGCGCCAGCAGCCACAAGAAGAATCCCGGCAGAGAAATGGCCGCGCCAATCCAGTGATGGTGATCGTTGTGCCAGTGCTGACCTATTACCACCGCCAGTGCGAGGTAGACAGCGACATCGACGAAGCGCAGCCAGTTCATTCCACCCTAGGCTCCCTTGTGGATTCGTGAGCAGAGGGTATTTTACGACAGGGCCGGGCACGTCCTTCGGCTCCGGCCCTCCCCAGCTCGCCCTGCGGTTCCAGCCGAGGGCCGGACCGTCCCTTGACATCGCCTTTCCAATATTATAAATATGCATATGTCTGTATAATTATGCGATGTCGAAACTCTCGCGCCATACCGTCGTTCGCGACCTGGTTGCCGGCCGCAAGGTGGCCAGCCAGGAAGAACTGCGGCGCCTGCTCTACAAGGGCGGACACCGTGTGACGCAGGCGACCCTGTCGCGCGACATCCATGAATTGCGGCTGGTGAAGACCGCGGAAGGCTACAAGCTGCCCCAGGGTGAGGTGGCGGAGGCCTTTCTGCCGTCCATCGAGCGGCTGATTCACGAGTTTGTGTACGAAGTGAAGACCGCGCAAAACCTGGTGGTGGTGAAGACCAGCGCCGGCAGCGCGCAGCCGGTATCGGCGGCCATCGACGCCGAGGAGTGGGATGAGGTCGTGGGGACCATCGGTGGCGATGACACCATTCTGGTCATCGCGCATGACGCCAGAGTCGCGGAAAAGCTGGCCAGGCGCATTCGGGGATATTTCGCGTAAGCGATTGGTGAAGAGATTGTGTCGCTACTAATGCCGACTTGGCACAGCGGCAACCTAATGTTCGATTTGCTCAGCGGAACGGAAGTGCAAGAAACCAGCCCCGAATGGGGCGAAAGAGCTTAGCCCAGCGCTTCAGCGCTGGGAAGGGTGGGAAACAAGACCGAGTCCCGTAGGGACGGCAGAGGCGCGAGCAGACTAAGAATTTCGAAATCGACCATGAAGGCTGTTCTACAACCCGCGGTGTTTGGCGCGACCGGTTACTCCGGCTTAGAGCTGGTGCGTTTGCTCGCGCATCACCCGGGAGTCAAGAAACCGCTGCTCTTCCAGCGTAATGGCGATAGTGCTGGCGTCACCGATTTGAGCGAAGCCTATCCGCAACTGGCGGGCAACGGCGGATTTCCCATCGAAGCCTTCTCGTGGCAGCGGATGAACGATGCCAGGGTTGATGTCGTGTTCCTGGCGACGCCCCACGAGTTCTCGCGCGAATGGGTCCCGGAGGCGATCGGGCGCGGATTGCGCGTGATCGATCTGAGCGGGGCGTGGCGTTTGAAGCAACCGGCGAACCGTGAAGTGTACGGATTCAGCGATGCGGACGCGCACGGCGCATCGCTCCTCGATGAGTCTGCGGTGTACGGATTGCCCGAGTTGCACGCCGAGGCGATCAAAGACGCCGCCTTGCTGGCGAATCCGGGATGTTACCCGACGTCGATCATTCTGGCGCTGGCGCCGTGGATTCGCGCCGGATACGTGGATGTCGAGCACGGCATCATCTGCGACTCGAAGTCCGGAGTTTCGGGGGCAGGGAAGGCGCCGTCGGCGAAGACCCACTTCGTGGAAGTTGACGGCGACTTCAGCGCTTACAACGTCTTCGGACATCGGCACACCGGCGAGATGCTGGAGCAGCTTGGACTCAACGATGGATTGCTGCAATTCACGCCGCATCTACTGCCGATTCCACGCGGCATTCTCTCCACTATCTACGTGAAGCTGACGAAGGCTGTGCCGGCAGAAGAATCGGAGCAATGCCTGCGCGAGTTCTACGCGGGCAAGCCCTGGGTGCGCGTCTTCGGCGCGGCGCGGTTACCGCAAATCAAGTTTTCGCGCCACACCAATTTCTGTGACATCGGATTTTCGCTGTCGCCTAATGGCAAGCGGGCGGTTGTGGTGTCGTGCCTCGACAACCTGCTGAAGGGCGCTGCTGGCCAGGCCGTGCAGAACATGAACCTCATGTTCGGCTTCGGGGAGAAAGAAGGATTGCAGTGAAACTGGTGATCAAAATTGGCGGCGCAGCCCTCGACGACAAAGAGCTGGTCAAGAAGTTTGCCAAGACGGTCCCCAGCCTCTGGCGTGAAGGTCACAAACTGGTGATCGTTCACGGCGGCGGAGCGGCACTCAGCCGCACCCTGAAGCAACTCGGTTGCGAAACAACTTTCGTCGATGGATTGCGGGTCACCGATGCGCAGACGCGCGACGTGGCCGTGATGGTGTTGGCCGGGCAGCTCAACAAGCGGCTGGTGGCCTCGATCGGCGCCGCCGGACAGCCATCGTTAGGCCTGTGCGGCGGCGACTTGCAGATGTTTCGCGCCACCAAGAAACAGCAACCCGATCTCGGTTATGTAGGCGAAATCTGCTCGGTTGACGCGCAGTGGATCGAGCGGCTGTGGAACGCCGGCATCGTGCCGGTGGTGTCGAGCCTGGCGCTGGGCATCGACGGCGAGTACTACAACATCAATGCCGATCACATGGCGTCGGCGTGCGCGGTGGCGTGCGGCGCGGATGCGCTGATCTATCTTACCGGTGTTGCCGGCGTCAAAGATGCCGAAGGCGCCGTCATTCGCTGGCTCGACGTGAACTCGATTGCCGCGATGGTGCAACAAGCGACGGTCAGCGGCGGCATGTTGCCCAAACTGGAAGCTTGCATCAAGGCGCTGAAGCGGGGCGTGGCGCGCGTTCGCATCCTGCCCGCGGAACACGCGGAGGTGTTACCCGGTTTCTTCAGCGATCCGATTGAATGCGGCACCGAGGTGATTGCGAGCAACTAGTTGCTAAGTGCTAACTGCTAATTGCTATCGAGATTGCACATCATTGTAATAGGGCGAGGGCTCCGAAGTAGGCAAGCATTGTGGAATTGTCATTACGAGCGCCCGGGTTTGGCGCGAGGAATCTGCTTTTCCGCCGGACCGCCAAAAGCAGATCCCTCGCTTCGCTCGTGATGACAATTCCAAGGCTTCGTCGCTACATTGCGCAAGCCTAATTAATTGCTAACTGCTAATTGCTAGTTGCTATCTAACGGAGGCACCACATGATTGCTACTTCAGTTCCCGCGGGCCTAAGCCCTCAGCCGTACACGCGGCGAAGCGTGTCCGGACGCGACCTGATCTCGATCCAGGATTTCACGCCGGAAGAACTTGCCTGCGTGCTGGAGCTGGCGGCGGCGATGAAAGCGCGCCCGGCGGACTATCGCGGCACGCTGGCTGGCAAGCAGATTGTCTTGTTCTTTGAGAAGCCTTCGCTGCGCACGCGGTTAACGTTTGAGGCTGGCATCAACAGCCTCGGCGGCGTGTCGTTCTTCGTCGATCAAACGCAGTCGCGGTTGGGCGCTCGCGAGAGCCTCAGCGATGTGGCCCACAACCTGGAACGCTGGGTTGATGGCGTGGTGCTGCGAACGTTCGCCCACGACACTGTCACGACCATGGCAACGCACGCGTCGATCCCGGTGATCAACGCTCTGAGCGAATTGGAACATCCATGCCAGGCGCTGGCCGACATGCTGACGTTGCAGGAACATTTTTCCGACCTGCGCAATGTGCATCTCGCCTATGTCGGCGATGGCAACAATGTGGCGCACTCGCTGATGCTGGCGGCAGCCAGCCTGGGAGCGACCATCTCGGTGGGAACGCCCAATGGATACGAGCCGAGCGAAGCCGTCTTGAGCGCAGCGCAAGAATTGGCGGCGGCTTCGGGTGGTGCAGTGCAGGTGGTCAACGATCCCATTGAAGCGGTTGCCGATGCCGACGCGGTGTACACCGACGTGTGGGCCAGCATGGGCCAGGAAGACGAAGCCGTCGAGCGCCGCGAAATATTTCTGCCCTTCCAGGTGGACCCGAGGCTGTTCTCTTATGCCGCGAAACATGCGCTGTTCATGCACTGCCTGCCGGCGCATCGTGGTGATGAAGTCGCGGGGGCGGTGATCGATTCGCCGCGCTCGGTGGTTTTCGACCAGGCGGAGAATCGCCTGCATGTTCAAAAAGCCATCATGGTTTTGTTGCTGGAAGGCGGCGTTCATCGCTTTCCGCCGAGGAGTTCCTATGCGTGAGAAAGTCGTACTGGCATATTCGGGAGGCCTCGATACCTCCATCATCATTTCGTGGCTGAAAGAAAACTACGATTGCGATGTCATCGCCTACATTGCCGACGTGGGGCAAGGTGACGACCTGGGCGCGGTGGCCGAGAAAGCGTACGCAACGGGCGCCAGCAAGGCGATCGTAGAAGATCTGCGTCACGAGTTCCTGACTGACTACGTTTTCCCGGCGATCCAGGCGGGCGCAGTGTATGAGCACAAGTATCTGCTGGGCACGTCGCTGGCGCGGCCGATCATTGCCAAGTACCAGGTCGCGGCCGCTTTGCGGGGAGGCGCGACCGCGGTTGCGCATGGCTGTACCGGCAAGGGCAACGATCAGGTGCGTTTCGAACATGCGTACCAGGCGCTGGCGCCTGAGCTGAAGGTGATTGCTCCGTGGCGCGAGTGGACGCTGCAGTCGCGCGAGGACTGCCTTGACTACGCGGAGCAACACGGAATCTCGGTGGCGCAGAGTCGCGAGAAAATCCACAGCCGCGATCGCAATTTGCTGCACGTTAGCCACGAAGGCGGCGAACTGGAAGATCCCAACAATCCGCCGCTGGCGACTACATGGACGTGGACGAAGTCGCCGCAGGAGGCGACCGATGAAGTTGAACAGGTAACGATCGAATTCAACTACGGTGTGCCCTTTGCGGTGAATGGCGCCATTCTGGATCCCATGGCGATTGTCGAAGTGTTGAACGAAATCGGCGCGCGCAATGCGATTGGCCGCGTCGATCTGGTCGAAAATCGCTTCGTGGGAATCAAGTCGCGCGGATGCTATGAGACGCCCGGCGGCACCCTGCTGCTCACCGCGCATCGCGAGCTGGAGGCGCTGTGCCTTGAGCGCGACCTGTCGCACTTCAAACAACACATTGGCCTGAAGTACGCCGAGATTGTGTACTTCGGGCTGTGGTTCACGCCGCTGCGCGAGTCGCTGCAAGCGTTCGTGGAAAGCACGCAGCGCGATGTCAATGGCAAGGTAACGCTGGCGCTTTACAAGGGCAACATCGAAGTCACCGGGCGCCAATCGCCGACCTCGCTGTACCGGCCCGACATCGCCAGCTTTACTATGGGCGCGGGCTACCAGCAAAAGGATGCCGAGGGTTTCATTCGCATCCTGGGGCTGCCGGCGCGCTCGCGGGCGCTGGTGCAGGCGGAAAGCGTGAAATGAAGATGTGGTCGGGCCGTTTCGGCCAGGCGCAGAATTCCGACTTCGAACAGTGGCAGCGTTCGTTCCCATTTGACCGCGCGCTGCTGCCTTACGAGGTGGCGGTGAGCAAGGCCCATGCCGCCGCGCTGGCAACGGCGGGCGTGCTCAACGAGCGTGAGCTTGCGACAACGCTGTCGGCTCTGGATCAGATCGGGCGCGAGGGAGCACCCGAGGACGACGATCCGGCGATCGAGGATGTGCACCATTTCGTTGAGAAGCGACTGGTGGAGTTGGCCGGCGAGGTGGGTTACAAGCTGCACACCGGGCGCAGCCGCAACGAGCAGATTGCGACCGACCTGCGGCTGTATGTGCGCGAGCAGATCAACGCCATCTCGCAAACGCTGGTGGAGTTCCTGGGCGAATTTGTGAAGCAGGCCGAGAATGCCGGCGAGAACGCGATGCCGGCCTACACGCATCTGCAGCGGGCCGAGCCGGTGCTGGTAGCGCATTGGCTGCTCGCCTATGTCGAGATGTTCCTGCGCGATCTCGACCGGCTGACCGATTGCCGCAAGCGGCTGAACGAATGTCCGCTGGGATCGGGAGCGGTGGCAGGCACAATTCTGCCGCTCGATCGCGAGGCGATGGCGAACGCGCTGCAATTCGACTCGCCCACTGCCAACAGCATCGACGCGACTAGTGACCGCGACTTTGCCATTGAGTTTGTGCAGGCGCTGTCGTTCGTGGCGTTACATCTGAGCCGTTGGGCCGAGGAGTTGGTCCTGTACTCGACCACGGAGTTTGGCTTTGTGAAGTTGCCGGAGCAGTTTTCGACCGGCAGCAGCGCCATGCCGCAGAAGAAGAATCCCGACGCGCTGGAATTGATCCGCGGCAAAGCCGGGAGAGTGTTTGCCAATGCGACCGAGTTGTGGATTGCGGTCAAGGGATTGCCCCTGGCCTACGACAAGGACATGCAGGAGACGCAGCAGCCGGTCTTCGCCGCGGCTGAGCAAGTGTCGGGCATGTTGCGCGTGGCGACGGGATTTCTGGCGACCGTTTCATTCGACGGCGAACGGATGCAGCAGGCGGCCAGTGGCGGATTCATGAATGCTCTGGCCCTTGCCGCGCTTCTGGTGCGGCAGGGAGTTCCATTCCGTCAGGCACACGAGCAGGTGGGGCAAGCGGTTCGCCTCGGCCTCGAGAAGAGTTGCGAATTGGAGCAACTGTCGAAGCAAGACTACGCGCAGTGTGGCATCGCAGCCGATGCCGAACTGTACCGTGCGTTGTCGCTGGAGGAAGTCCTGGCTATCCACGATGTGCCAGGCGGGACCGCGCCGTTGCGAGTTCGGGCGGCACTGGCTGCGATCAAAGAGAAACTATCCATCTACGCAGGAGTCGCCCATGCAAGCACGTAGCGCCACTCTTCCCGATGCCATCGGCATCGAGCAAATGATTCAGGTCCACGTGGCCGACGGAACCCTGCTGCCGCGCTCGCTGGCGGAGATCTGCGAGAACATTCGCGACTTCGTGGTGGTGGAGCACGATGGCAAAGTCCTCGGTTGCGGTGCGCTGCATTTGTACGGAATGCACCTGGCGGAAATTCGCTCCATCACGGTGACCGCCAAGGCGAAGGGCCGGGGTGCTGGCCGGGTGCTGGTGGACGCGCTGTTGCTGGAGGCGAAGCGGCAGAGCGTGACCTGCATCTGCTTGTTCACGCGCATCCCCGATTTCTTCGGCCAAATGGGTTTCCAGGTTGTGGAGAAAGAAGCGCTGCCTGACAAGATGCACAAAGATTGCCTGAAGTGCCCGCGCCTGCACGCCTGCGACGAAACCGCGATGTACCTCGGCACCCTGCCGAAACACGCGCCTGGCGCCATGTCGGCGCGATCGGCCCCGGAGTTCGTGCAGATTGCGCAGTGGCAGAGCTAGGACGGTTCCGCATTGGTTTATAGGGTGGAGCACGCTTCAGTTGGATTATTGTGAACTTGAGGATGTCATCCTGAGCGCGCGAAGCGAGTCGAAGGAACCCTATGCCTGCAAGAAATCACAGTGTGGCCGGCACAGCAACAAATTTGGGATTGCTTGTGACCATAGGGTCCCTTCGACTCCTCGCTCCAACACCCCAGCGAGCACAAACCCGGTGCTCGCTGGGGACCCCGTTTGCGCTCGTCGCTCAGGATGACACCCCCAAAATTATCCGGGTTCATGAATAATCCTGCTGACGCGTCGCTCTACCCGCACTCGCCGGACTATGCCAATAACTGAAGGTGCTTACCCCGCCTTGCGATCGCCCCCGGGGCCGGTCCCAACTTCGCGACTACGGGCTCCCGTCGATCCCTTGCCTTTGCCGGCGGCGGCTACGTGCGCGCTCGTCTGGGTGTCGTAACGCTCCAGCAACACGGGAACCAGCGCGCCCTCGGCCTCCTTCACGAAGGTCATTTTCCCGTCGCCGTTCAGATCGATGCGAATAAAATCGCCCAGCTTCACCTGTCCGGTGGCCACCAGATTGGCCAGCGGGAACACGACGTTGCGTTCGATGGCGCGCTTGAGGTGACGGGCCCCATATTTCAGGTCCGTGCCTTCGCGCAGCAGGAACTGCTTGGCCGGAACCGTGCAACTGAAAACAAACTGATGGTTGCCGGCGATTTGCAGAATGCGCTGCTGCACCAGTCCGAGCTCGATCTCCAGGATCTGCTCTAGGTGTTCGCCGCGCAAGGTGTGGAAGACCACGATCTTGTCGATGCGATTCATGAACTCGGGCGAGAATTTGCGGCGCGCCGCTTCCACCGCCGTGCGGTTGATCTTCTCGTCGAGCCGGGCGTCCATCTGCGCCGGCGTCTGCGCAAACCCCATGGAGCCGTTGATCAGCTCGTTCATCTCCATCGCGCCCAGGTTCGATGTCATCACGATCACGCACTGCGAGAGATCGACGCGGCGGTTGTCGCCCAGGGTGAGCGTCGCCTTGTCGAGAATGCCCAGCAGCAGTTGCCACAGCGCATCGGAAGCTTTCTCAATTTCGTCGAACAGCAGGATCGAGAGCTTCAGCTTCTCCGTGTGCCAGTGATCGAGCGCTTCCTGCGTCAGCAGCGGATGGGTCTCACGGTGACCCAGGTATCCCGGCGGCGATCCGATCAGCTTGGCGATCTCGTGGGAATGCTGGAACTCGGCGCAGTCGATCTTGATGCAGGCATGAGGGTCGCCGAACAGCGACTCCGCCATGGCTTCCACCACGCGCGTTTTGCCGGAGCCGGTTGGCCCCAGGAAGAGCAGATTACCCACCGGCCGTCCCGGAGGATTCAGCCCGGCGAGAAACATCTGGTAGATTTCGGCCACCTTTTCGACCGCCGGGTCCTGGCCTACAATCCTGCGCCGCAGCGAGGTTTCGAAGTCTAACGCGTCGCTGCTGCGTAGCGTAGGGTCGAGCATTGCGTTCAGTCCTGTTTTCATAGTTCTTGCCACTTCATCAGCCCGGTTTCTGATGGCCGGAGGCGACTCCGTGACTGTGAGATGGAAGCCAGCGCCCGCTGAGTTGTTTCGTGCATCGCCAAGGTCACGTTGGGTCGCATCGCGCCGCCAGTCCTCTGGCCTACGTCACCATTGGATGCATCGCGAGTTCCCGCGGCGGCTTACTGAATAGTCAACATGTTGTCAAGAAAGTGGCGCTCCTGCTTTTCCGCGCGCGTCCGAGCCAACGCGGCGGGGCTGCTGGCGCGGAATTGGACAAAGTCCGCGCTGGCGTAGAATACGAACATTCGGCAGCATTTGGTCCGCTAGGCGAGGATGGCGACCGTGACCCCTGGAGGTATCCAGCCTTTGAGCAAACTTCCGCAGACCCTGGGCGAGTTGCGCAGCAGCTCGCAGTTTTCCGAACAACGGGTGCGCAGCCGCCGCGTCAAGGACGAAATGCGCGACAACCTGATCGCGCGATTGCGCAGCAGTGGGCCCATCTTCCCCGGGATCGTGGGTTACGACGATACCGTGGTGCCGCAGATCGTGAACGCAGTATTGTCGCGGCATAATTTCATTCTTCTGGGATTGCGCGGACAGGCCAAGAGCCGCATCCTGCGCGCCCTTGCGGGCCTGCTCGATGCGCAGGTGCCGTACCTGAGCGGCTGCGAAATCCACGATAATCCTTACGCCCCGATTTGCCGCCGCTGCCGCGAGTTGCTGGCCAATAATCCCGACGGTGCGCCAATTTCGTACCTGGCTGCCGACGACCGCTACGTGGAGAAGCTGGCGACCCCCGACGTCACCATCGCCGACCTGATCGGCGACATCGATCCCATCAAGGCGGCCAAGGGCGGCCACGAGCTGGGCAGCGAATACACAATCCACTACGGACTGCTGCCGCGAGCCAATCGCGGCATCTTCGCCATCAACGAACTGCCCGATCTTGCGGGCAAGATCCAGGTGGGCCTGTTCAACATCATGCAGGAAGGCGATGTGCAGATTAAGGGCTACCCGGTGCGCATGCCGCTCGATGTGGCCCTGGTCTTCAGCGCCAACCCTGAGGACTACACGGCTCGTGGCAAAATCATTACGCCGCTGAAAGACCGCATCGGCTCTGAGATTCGCACGCACTACCCGGCAACCATCGAGGAAGGCATTGCCATCACCGCGCAGGAAGCGTGGACGGCGCGGAGCGGCCTGCAACTCCAGGTCCCTGAATTTGTGAGCCAGGTGATCGAGCAGATTGCGTTCATCGCGCGCGAAGACAAGCGCATCGACAAGCGTTCGGGGGTGAGCCAGCGGCTGCCCATCAGCGCCACAGAAAATGTCATCTCCAACGCCGAGCGGCGCGCGATTCGCTCGGGCGAGAAGCTGGTGGTCCCACGCATCGGCGACATTTACGCCGCGCTGCCGGCGATGACCGGCAAGCTCGAACTGGAATACGAAGGCGAACTCAAGGGCGCCGACAATGTGGTGCGCGAGATCATTCGCGCCGCGGTCGCTCGCACCTACGATAAATATTTCCATGGCAACAGCAACATGAACCAGGTGGTGCAGTGGTTCGATCTGGGCGGCGAGATCCAGATGCGCGACTCGGCAAGCGCGCAGGAGATGCTGCACAAGCTGCGCAGCATCCAGGGACTGCTGGACAAACTGAGCGGCCTGGGCCTCAGCGGAAAAGAGCCGTCGGAGGTGCTGGTCTCGGGCGCGGAGTTCATCCTCGAAGGCCTGTACGCTCACAAGAAAATTGGACGCAGCGAGGAGCGCATGTTTACCGCCGGCGAGAAGCTGCCGCCGCGCGAGAAGCGGCCCATCCGCGAGGAAGACGACGAGGAGCGGGAATTTCGCCGGCAACGACGACCCTTCAATTAGCAATGCACCAGAGAATCCATAGGTGGATGGTCGTGGCTTTTGAATCGGATGTTCACGACCAATCCGAATACATCAGAAGCGAATACGACGGCCTTGTTCTGCACATTCAACCGAGTCGCGATGAGTACTGCAACTCTCTAGCAGTGTTCCTGGAACCAGGTGCGAAAGAGCGAGAGACTCTCACAAAAATCAATCGCTTCTTTAGTGCGATGGCGTGGAAAGACGACGCCATGTTTATCACTCGCGGTTTTATATCGGGAGGGGCACGTGAGCAGGATAGGGACAAACCACGGTTTAATTATAAGGAGAAGAAGCGCTATCCGCACGGTTTCATCTCCCGCTACGATTTCGAGCATCTGCAGGTCGTCCGCGAGCCAAAACAACAGTTAGCACTGGCGCTTTATCGGGAGGGGCTTAACGCGGACCAAGGCTTCTACGCTTTTCTTAGCTTCTACAAGATCATTAATATCCTCCGCAATCAGGTCCGTCAGCAGTCCGGGTGGATAAATGCAAACCTTGATAAGCTTGGGAGAAATCACAGAGGCAGGGAGCGCTCTCGAAATTTAGAACAAAACGGAGTAGATATTGGCGACTATCTTAGTAATCAAGGTCGCTGCGCAATCGCCCATGCTTTTGACGAACCAGTTAGAGACCCGGATTTACCTGACGATATTTACGAAATCAGGGAGGATCTTCCGCTAATCATGGGATTGGCTCAGGTTGCCATTGAACATGAACTCGGTGTCCCTTCATTGCACACACTTTTCCAGGAACACTTATACGAACTAGCGGGCTTCCGTGAGTTGTTCGGCCGGGAACTGACCCTGCTGCTGGAGCGGGCGCAGTCGGTGCCGATTAACGACATCCCAGAGCTTCCCAGATTATCGGTACGTCTTCGGGGACACGAGCACTTCGCGGGACTCTCGGCGCTTCAGATGAAGCCGCTGTCAGCGGAACAGGGCGTTTTGATACTTGGCATCCGGCCGCCGACGTATCCCCAACAGGTGCTCTTGATGTCGGATTTTCCCAATCGGACGCTGGACATATTGCTTTCGCATTTCGGCATTGATCGAAGCCATCCGGCATATACGCGAGAAATTGAGGTTGGGCACCTTCGTTTCTTGCGAGGTCTTTATGCTAATGGGATTCTCGAGATTTACGACGAGGCCGGCAAGAGGTTGTCGCACAAGGATGCGTTCATTCCGATGAATGTCGATCTGTCCCGAACGCTGAAGAGCTTTGATGCTCGAATTGGGCAGTTAACCTTGACTAGTAATCCCCTGCCGAATGCTAGGAACTGATTGCTAATGGCTAAGAGCTAATGGCCAGATTCATCAAGTACAAAAAATACGTTCCCGAGCCCGCCTCCGAGATGAGCATGGAGGACTTGCTCAGCGCGCTCTCCGACTACCTGCTGCAAAGCGGTTTCCAGCAGCAGTACATGGATTTCTACGACCTGAAGGACGCGGAGCAGACGCTCGACGATCTGCGCCAGGCCATCGCCGAGGCGCTGCTCAACAGCGACATGCTCGACCAGCAGATGCGCGAGCAGATCGAGAACATGAGTCCCGAGCAGATGGAAGATCTGATCGAGCAGCTCATCGAGCGCATGGAGCAGGAAAACTACATCAACGTCGATCCGCCGCACGATCCTTCGCGCAGCTCGACCGCCGGCGGACAAGTCGGCGACGCGCAGTCGCAGGCGCGCTTTGAGATCACCGACAAGGGGCTCGACTTCCTCGGCTTTCGCGCGCTGCGCGACCTCCTGGGCTCGCTCGGCAAATCGAACTTCGGCCGCCACGACACGCGTGACCAGGCGACCGGCGTCGAGGCCAGCGGCGCATCGAAGACTTACGAATTCGGCGACACGCTGAACCTCGACATCACTGCGACGCTGTCGAATGCGATCCAGCGCGAAGGCCTGCACCTGCCGCTCAATATCGAGTACCGCGATTTGCAGGTTCATCAGTGCGAGTACCAATCGTCGTGCGCGACCGTGCTCCTGCTCGACTGCTCGCACTCCATGATCCTGTACGGCGAGGACCGCTTCACGCCGGCAAAAAAAGTGGCGATGGCGCTGTCGCATCTCATCCGCACGCAGTACCCCGGCGATTCGCTCTCGCTGGTGCTGTTTCACGACTCGGCGGAGGAGTTGCCGCTGTCGCAGTTGGCGCGCGTCAAGGTCGGGCCGTACTACACCAACACGCGCGAGGGCCTGCGCATGGCGCAACGCATCTTGCAACGCCAGCGCAAAGACATGAAGCAGATCGTGATGATCACCGACGGCAAGCCGTCAGCGCTGACCCTGGAAGATGGCCGCATCTACAAGAACGCCTTCGGACTCGATCCGCTGGTGGTGAGCGAGACCCTGAAGGAAGTTTCCAAATGCAAGCGCGCGGGAATCCTGATCAATACCTTCATGCTCGCCTCCGACTACGGCCTCATCCAGTTTGTGCAGAAGGTCACCGAGATGTGCCGCGGCAAAGCCTACTTCACCACGCCCTACACGCTGGGCCAGTATCTGCTGATGGACTACATGTCGCGCAAGACCAAGACGGTACACTGAAGCACGCGTCGTTGCTGAGTGATCACTTGGCAAGAACCGAGTCCACACCTGCCCGCAACTTCTCGACGGTGGCCCGCAAGACCGCCCGCATCTTCGGCCAGACTTCGGCAAGGCCGAGAGTTTTTGGCCCAAACGCATCCGGTAGCAACTCGGAGATGGTGGACTCGCGAATCTCTTTCAGGTCGCCGCTGCACGAGAGCACTCGCACGTCCGTGTCGGCGATCTCCGAAGCCTCGAAAATAACCTGGCGGCAACGTCCACAGGGCGTAACGACCTGGGAGGCATCTTGAGGCGAGCTGAATTTGTGGCCTACAACAGCGATGGCCTCGATGTTGAAGTCGCCGGCGGCATTGGCACCAGCCACGGCTGACACCTCAGCGCAAATAACGACTGCGTAAGCGGCATTCTCAATGTTGGCGCCGACGTAAACCTTGCCACCCTTGGTGCGAACTGCGGCACCGACAGCAAATCCAGAATACGGAGCATAGGCGTGAGCTGAGGCAGCCAGCGCCTTCTCGACCAGGAACTGGTCGTCCGCCGGAAGGTCAGCCAGAGTGATATTCTTGCTCATCGGTGTCGCCTCCTATTGTTGCATCACGTTCAGTTGCGTTGTTCATAAGGGTCGTCAGCCGTGCTTCCGCGACCACCAGAAAATTACGAGCGCCGTAATCCCTGCGGCCCAGTAGGACCACCATGCCAGCGTCAATAGGAATGCGCCCAGCGCCAGCCACCATGCAGCCCAATAATAGTAGGTCCGAATCTGAGTGACATTCGCAAGCCTTTTCAATTCCTCCTGGTAATGGGGGTCGGCCGTCGCGGTGAGCGGAACTTCCGCAAGAAATCTCCAACTTACACGCACGACGAGCAGACAAAGCAACGCCGAAAGCGCTACCAGCAAGAGTTGCACTCTCAATACACCCCGCCGAAACGGCATCCCCAATTGCTGCGCAACCCCTTCGCCCTTATCGAGAAAAACCAGGAGAATGGCGATCAAGACTGTGTTGACGGTGAGCAGCCCCGTGGACTTGCTGTCGAGTATGGTGAGGTAGTTATAAAACTGGTCCAGATGCGTCTTGCAGACGAGGCCTTCCAGGTTCTTGACCTTGTGTAGCAACTCGGCGCCATGATTCTTCCCGACGAGCAAGATTGCATCTCCGATGCTGCCGTTGTGCCAATAATAATACTTGAGGCCTGCGTAAAATCTTTGTGAGCAGGGTGCCAGGCACCGCTCCCGGTTAGGCGCCGGGTTTTGGATCCTGCGGTGCTGTTTCGTCGGCCTTCTTCACGGCGGCTTCGGCGGCCTGGAAGCCAATCTTGGAATGGGTCCCATCGCAGAAGGGTTTGTTCACCGATCCGCCGCAGCGGCACAGAGAAAACGCCGTCTTGCCGGTCAAGTCGTAAGGATTGCCGTCGGCATCCACCAATTCGATCGCGCCTTCGGGCGCCTCCACGCGGAACGGCCCATTTCTGCGGACCGTGATTCTCACTTGTGCCATCTGTCGCCTCCATTCGTGCGCCATCTCCGATTGTAGCGGAGTCGGCGCGATTACAACGGTGGCTGCTGTCACGGTGCCCGTAAGAACGGCGTACTTAAAGGTGGGCGCCCCATCAGCAGGCGGAATTCCCGATGCGGGCCGTTTTGCGAGAGTAGTATAGCTACTGTCACACTTCGCCACGCACTTCTTACATGTCAATAGTGTCAATAGCGAAAACCACAACACTCGCTCGTAAACGTATGAATCAACACATGATATAAAGTTCCAAATCCGTGTTTATTGCCCCCTTAAATGTGCTATACTGTATTTAGAATTGAGATTGAGAGAAGCCCAGCTTACCGCTGGGCTTTCGTGTTTCTGGGGGAGCGAACGCCCCCATCTTTCTGTCCGTTGGCGAACATCGGCGTTGCGCTGGCGGACATTCCAACCACCCCGCCACTCCTAAGTTGCTGATAACACAGGTCCCAGCATGGCCAGCACCTTGCACTGTTATAAGAGGCAGTTATCAGTTGTCAGATTATCAGTTCTGAGATGCTCGATCACAGCGGGTTCAACAGGGAATTGGCTGAGAGCCGGCAGCTGATTGCTAATTGCTGATTGCTGATTGCTAACTGCTAGTTGCTAGTTGCTAAATGGCAAACACTATGTACACCATTCTGCAGGAAATTCGTTACGCGCTGCGTCAACTGCGCAAGTCGCCGGGGTTCGCGGCGGTCTCGGTGTTGACGCTGGCCTTGGGCATCGGCGCCAACATCGCGGTGTTCTCCGTCACCAACGCGGTGCTGCTGAATCCCAGCGGCATTCCTCATGCCGGCGGATTGGTGGCGCTGCGTGCCCGCTACAACGCCATGCCCGACCTCAGCAATATCAGCGTGTCGGCGCCCGACTTTGGTGACGCAGCCGACGGCAAGAACATCTTCTCGTCAGGCGCTGTCATGCAAGCTGGCAGCTTCAACTACGCGCGCGAAAACAGCAATCCTGAATTGCTGAATGGCGCCAAAGTTTCCTCGGGCTGGTTCGAGACGTTCGATGTCCGCCCCTACCTGGGGCGCGTGTTCACCCCGGAGGAAGACCAGCCCGGCGCCGGCAACGAGGCCGTGCTGTCGTATCGCGCCTGGCAGAAGCGCTTGGGCTCCGATCCCAACATCATTGGCCACACGATGATGCTCAACAACCAGGCATATCGCGTCGTAGGCGTGATGGGGCCGTCGTTCAACTGGCCGAACCAGGCAGAGCTCTGGGTGCCCATCGCAATTCGGCCAGCCCAGTATCACGACGCGAACTCTCGCCATAACGAAAATCTGTTTGCGGTGGCGCGGCTGCGGGCGGGCGTGACCCTGCAGCAGGCGAATGCCTATCTCGATCGCAAAGCCCAGGAGAACATCGCCTCGGAAGGCAGCAACAGCTTCAGCCGGGCCAGCGGATGGGGAATGTTCTCCATGCCGCTAACGGAATTTATTGGCGGCAATCTGCGCAAGCCGCTCACCATGCTGCTGATCGCGGTGGGCATGGTGCTGCTCATCGCATGCGCCAACATTGCGGGGTTGCAGATGGCGCGGGCGTCGGCGCGCGAGCGCGATTTGGCCATCTGCGTTGCCCTGGGCGCGCAGCGGGTCCGCCTGCTGCGTCAGGCGCTGGTGGAAAGTATTGTACTGACCGTCGCCGGGGTCGCGCTTGGCTTCGTGGTGGCGATGGCGACGGTGCCGCTGTTGCTGCGCTATCTGCCCGACATGCTGGGCACGCAAATCCAGCCTTCCTTCCGTGGGCCGGTGCTGCTGTTTGTGACCGGCATCGCGGTGCTGTGCTCGCTGCTGTGCGGATTGGTCCCGGCCTGGCAGCGCACCCAGCCGGGTTGGTTCAACGCGCTGCAGGAGGGCGGCCGCTCGGGCACCGGCAGCATCATGCATCAGCGCGCGCGCTCGTCGCTGGTGGTGGCGCAGATCGCGCTATCGCTCTTGCTGCTCACTGGCGCGGGCCTGCTGCTGACCAGCCTGAAAGCGCTGGAGCAAGTCGAGACCGGCTTCCAGCCCAGTGGCTTGCTCTCGGGGCGCTTCTCGTTGCCGCAGTCGGTTTACGGTGTGGTCCCGCCGGTGACCAGCGGTCCGACGGCCAACGATGCAGCCGCCAAGGACGCCGCGGCCAAGGAAGCGGCGGCGGCGCAGGATGCCAGCGACGCGAAGGTCGCAGCGTTCTACCGCGCGCTGCAAGACCGGTTGCACAGCATTCCCGGCGTGAGCAGCGCGGCGCTCGCCGACTCCGTGCCGTTCGACAACCAGGGCGGCTCGTCCAGCTTTTTCATCCAGGGCCGCCCCGCCGGACCGAACGACCCGGGACCGCACGGCAATGTCGGCGTGGTTTCACCCGACTACTTTTCGACCCTGCGCGTGCCGCTGATGATGGGAAGGGAATTCACTCCGCAAGATCATCAGGGCACGGAACGGGTAGCAATCGTTGACACTGTGCTGGCGCGCCAATATTGGCCGGGCAAAAATCCTATCGGCGAGCACATAGGATTTGACGATCGCGTGAAGGGACCGTGGTGCACGATCGTCGGCGTCGTGGCCCACGCGCGCGCCACGTCACTGGAGTCCGACACCAACGAGGGCTTCTATTACATTGACGCCGCACAGTATCCGCAGTTGTCAACCGCCATCGTGGCGCGCAGTTCACGTTCGCCCGCGGATTTGAAGGGCGACCTGGCTGCGGCTGTTCGCTCGGTGGATTCCAGCGTTCCCATCTACGATGTGAAGACGATGGAGCAGCGCGTGGACGAGTCGCTCATCGGACGCCGCTTTGTGGTGCTGCTGCTGACCACCTTTGCCGGATTGGCGCTGCTGCTGGCGGCGCTTGGGCTGTACGGCGTCATCAGCTACTCGGTGCGAATGCGAACCCGCGAACTCGGAGTGCGCCTGGCGCTGGGCGCACAGCGTGGCGCGGTGATGCAATTGGTGTTGCTGCAAGGCCTGCGGCTTGGCCCTCGTCGGAGTAATTTTTGGCGCGTTGGCGGCCCTGGCGTCCAGCCGCATCTTTTCCAGCCTGTTATTCAAGGTCGGGATGTTGAATCCTCTGCCTTGGATTGCGGCCATGGCCATCTTGGTGGCGACGGTGCTGCTGGCAAGCTATCTGCCGGCCCGCCGTGCAGCCTCGATTGAACCTATGCAAGCCCTGCGGACGGAGTAGGAGCTAGTAGTCAGTAGTCAGTAGCCGGTTGTCAGTTGTCTGTTGTTAGTAAAGAACAATTTCATGAGTGGCTCTTTGAATGGCTGCGGCATCAGCCGCTTGCGCGGCTAAATGCTAAGAGCTAAGCGCTAATGCTAATTGCTAGTTGCTAATTGCTAGTTGCTAATTGCTAACTGCTCAAGGAACAATCATGCAGCTTCTCCACGATCTTCGTTTCTCGCTGCGCCAACTGCGCAAGGCGCCCGTCTTCACTCTGGTCGCCGTCGTCACGTTGGCGCTCGGCATCGGCGCCAACACCGCCATCTTCACCTTGCTCGACCAGGCGCTGCTGCGCGCTTTGCCGGTCAGCCATCCCGAACAACTGGTGCGGCTGGAATTCACCGGCTCCACGCGCGGCCACTTCAACTCCTTCGGCGGCGACGATCACGACTATTTCTCCTATCCCATGTACCGCGACCTGCGCGACCAGAACAGCGTGTTCGAAAGCCTGATCGCCAGCGACCTGCAGAACGTGAGCGTGCAATGGAACAACAAGCCCGACTTGGTGGGCTGCGAGCTGGCTTCCGGCAACTACTTCCAGGCGCTGGGACTGCAGCCGGCGATGGGGCGCCTGTTCGTTCCCGCGGACGATGTACCCAACAGCAGCCCCGTAGTGGTGCTTAGCTTCAATTACTGGAAGCGGCAGTTCGGCTCCGATCCGGGCGTGATCAACCAGACTCTGCTCATCAACGCACATCCGTTCACCATCGTGGGCGTCGCGCCGCCGGGATTCCACAGCCTCGTCGCCGGCGCCACCGAAGAAGTCTTTGTCCCGCTGACCACCAAGAACATCATCACGCCGCGCTGGCAGGACCTGGACGACTTCAACTCGCACTGGATGATGGTCGTGGGCCGGCTGAAGCCCGGCGTCAGCTCGCACCCAGGCTGAAGCCAGCTTGCAACCGCTGTGGCATGCCCTGCGCGCGGCTGAGTTGGCCAAGATCCCCAACGCCTCCGAGCGCCTGCGCCGCACTTATCTCGACGAATCGCATATCCATCTGCTGGACAGCGCGCGCGGTTTCTCGCCGCTGCGCGACCAGATCGGCACGCCGGTCATGATCGTGATGGGCATGGTGGTGCTGCTGTTGCTGATGGCCTGCGTGAACGTCTCAAGCCTGCTGCTGGTGCGGGCGGCGGGACGCGTGCGCGAGATGTCGGTGCGCTACGCCATGGGCGCGGGCCGCTGGCAGATCATTCGCCAGTTGCTCGCCGAAGGCCTGCTGCTCGGCCTGCTCGGCGGCGCGCTGGGTCTGCTTCTGGCGCCTGCCGTCTCTTCCTTGCTCATTCGCCGGATTGCCGGCGACACCGCCACCGACCTGCCGTTTTCGTCGAGCGTGGACGCTCGCATTCTGCTGTTTACCTTCGCGCTGGCGCTGGTAGTCAGCTTGCTGTTCAGTCTGGCGCCTGCTTTGCGCTTCCTGCATCCCGACCTGGCCAATTCGCTCAAGCAGCAGAGCACGACCTCCGCCGGCAGCCAGTTGCGCTTCCGCCGCGCGTTGGTTGCGGTGCAGATCGGACTCAGCCTGCTGCTGCTGGTGGGCGCCGGCCTGTTCGTTCGCACCCTGCACAACCTACGCACGCTCGATGTCGGCTTTGCCACCGACCATCTGGTCAGCTTCGGCATCAACCCGCGCCTGGCAGGTTATCAGCCCGAGCAGGTCTTCCCCTTGTACCGCCGCGTTCTGCAGACGCTGTCGTCGCTACCGGGCACGAGCGCGGTTGCCGGAACCGACGACCCCGACCTGGCTGACACCAACGACAGCGGCAACATCGTGATCGCCGGATACAACGACCGTGAAGACGAAGACATGGACGTCGAGCAGCCAGCCGTAACTCCCGGCTATTTCGCAACTATGCAGACGCCGCTGCTGGCCGGGCGCGACTTTAACGACGACGATGTCATGGGCAAACCTAATGTCGCGATCGTGAATGTCGCCTTCGCGCGCCACTTCTTCGGCACTCCACAGAATGCTCTCGGTCACTTCATCGGCTTCGGCGGTTCGCGAGGGAAGAAGGACACCGAGATCATTGGCGTCGTCGGAGACACACGCCACGCACGGGTGCGCGACGACATCAAGCGCACCGTGTATCGCCCGCGCTTTCAACTCGACAATCCGAGTGGGCTGGTTTTCCTGGTGCGCACCTGGCAGCCGCCGGACGCGGCGCTATCCGGCATTCGCGGCGCCATGCAGCAACTCGATTCCAAACTGGCGCTGAGCGATCTGCGAACCATGGACGCGCAGATTGCCGACAATCTCTCCGTCGAGCGCCTGACTGCCTTGCTGGCCATGAGCTTCGGCGGGCTGGCGATTCTGCTGGCCGCCATCGGCCTCTACGGCGTGCTCGCCTACGCGACCGAGCAACGCACCCGCGAAATCGGCATTCGCATGGCCTTGGGGGCGCAACGCAGCAGCGTCATGCGGCTGGTCCTGGTGGATGTGTTGTGGCTTGCCGGGATCAGCATCGTCGTGAGTCTGCCGGTCTCGCTGCTGCTGGCGCGGCTGTTGCGCAGCCAGCTGTTTGGGGTCAGCCCCAGCGATCCCCTCACGCTGTTGATGGGAACTTTGCTGGTGTGCGCAGTGGCTTCGCTGGCAGCTCTCATCCCCGCCCGCCGTGCGGCCTTGGTAGATCCCATGAAGGCGCTGAGGAGTGAGTGAGGAAGAAGCAACTAGCAATTTGCAACTGGCAATTAGCAGTAGGGGCTAGCGTTTTTTAAGGCACTATCGAACCTTCGTTCCCCTCCTCAGATTTCGGAGTCAGCGGCAGGTAGTACTTGCCACGGCGTTCTGTGACCTGCTTCTTGTCCTTCATACGCTTCAAAACTGCGTAAATGTAGGGGCGTTCAACCTGATCTCGCACTTTCGCCCACAGTTCAGACGGGGTAATGCCGTTCGGGTGTTGTCGAAGAACTTCTCTGATGATTTCCGCTTTGTTGACCTCTGTATGAGGGACAACTGGCGTGACAGCCGGGGGTGTTGTAGCTGATGGAGCGGGTAATGCAGCCGCGGGAGGGGTGGATGGTCGAGGCTGATTTTGCGATTGTGCCCGTTTTTGCAGTTCCAATTGCTCCCTTTGTGTTTCTACGCTCACGAGAGTCTGCAAACTGGTGACCTCCTGCATCATGGCCTGATGGTGTGCTTGCGCTTGTTGTAATTGCACTTGGGTCACTTGTATTCGTCGCTGAGCGTCAACCAAGCGTTCTTTCAGCATGTCTAAAAATTGACTCAAGGGGTGCCTCCCAAACACACCGTAAATATATCATACGAGAGTGATAGGATAGGGTATGAAAGGACAGTGCCATCCGCTAAAATGTACTGTAACCTCTTGAGCGGTGGTAACATACGAGATTCTAAGTCTCGCAAAAATTTACACTTGACAGCTTAAGATTATGTTTAGGTTCTTCTCAGCAGCCGAAACCTCTGTCGGAAGGTGTGCTTCGGCAGCTCATAGAAAAGGCGATTGACAAAGGTTGGGTTCGTGAGGCTTTTCACAGCGAAACGGAGCGAGCCTACCGGAACATCTCTTACGACGATGTTCTGTTTGGCCTTGAGCGTTCAGACTGGACTCTCGCGGCTGCCCCCGATTTCGATGCGAAACATCAAAACTGGGAATACCTTATTCGCACTATCGACATTGATGGGGACGAACTGCATCTAAAGATTGCTCCCGACCCTGTCAATGGAACCGTAAGAGTGTTGACGAAGTACTAGCTGAATGGAGTTGGTTATGGCTATGGTTGCAGAAATTACGGTAGCAAATCACTGCTGCGAGGAACGCGCACAGAAACGTTCTGCGACTCCTGGGGCTCCCTATCATTTCGTTGGGTCTGGCCTCCCCAACGTTTATTTGGTGGGAATTGATTATTATGTGTGCGCGGCTTGCGATAAACAGGCAGCGGAGATTCCTGCGATGAAACAGCTTTTTGAGGCATTGGGACGCACCATTGTGTCCAAGCAATCGCCTCTTACCGGGCCCGAAGTTCGCTTCCTTCGGAAGCGACTAGAGAAAAAGGCCGTCGAGTTCTCCCGTATGGTGAGCCTCACCCCTGAGTATTTTTCTGCCCTTGAAAATAACCCTGATCCTATCGATCCGGGCCGCGACAAACTCGTGCGCTTGATTTATCGAGCGCTGTCGGACGACAAGAAACTCAAGGATGTTTTTCAAAAGCATCAGGATTTTCAACGGTGGATAACCTCCATCCACAACACCCTAATGGGCGAGAGAATTACCGCCTCAAGGCTCAGAAACAACCAGTGGAAGGTTGAGACCGAGCCTATTGCTGCCTAGAATGCCACTGCGTTAACGCAAGCCGCCGGAAAACGGCGGCTTTGCTTTTGACTTTTGGCATTGCGTAAAGTACATACTTCCGAATCGTTTTGTATCAGGGCGCGGCTTCAGAGCTTCAGAGGCTGCTGAAAGAGTCGGTTTCGGCAGGTGTTTTGAAGGGCGCACCCTTAGAGCCTGCCCTGAGCTTGTCGAAGGGTGCGCCGTTAAGCTCTTTGTTTTTGTCATCACGAGCGGGCGAACCGGAGTCCCCAACGAGCGCCGTTTTTGCGCTTGTTGGGGTAAAGTTCAGCCCGCGAGGGATCTGCTTTTGCGACTTTTTCAGCAGTCTGTTCAGCCGTGCCGTTAAGTCCCTCTGTCTTTGTCATCCCGACCGAGGACTTCAGTCCGAGCGGAGGGATTTGCTGTTTTCTGTTCGCTCCGGAGCCAGCCCGTAGGGCGGAACAAAGTAGCCCAGGACGTACCGGGGCCCCCCGGCGCGCGCCGTTTTTGCGCGCGTTGGGGTGGTTAAGTCCTGGGTCATGGGCAAATGAAAACCACGAGCCGGCTTCAGCCGGCGACACTCTTCCGTGTTACACGGCCCTTCGGCCCGTCACCAGGTTGATGATCAGCACGATCACCGCCACCACCAACAACAGATGGATCAAGCTTCCTGCAATGTGGAAACCCCATCCCAGCAACCACAGAATCAACAAAATCGCAAAAATTGTCCAAAGCATCCTGGTTCACCTCCGGCTCAGCAAAGCTGCGGTAAGCAATAGGAATCAAGATTGTGCTCTGGCGTTGTACGAGCAACTAAATTGCAACGACGGTAGATTGCAATGAGCGCAAAGGCTGCGCCGCATCGTGCAAGAACATTCCATCCTGCGGCCGGGGGGTGCGGGCTGGCGAAAGGGAAGAGCGAATGGCGAAAAGCGGACCTAGCGGAAAGCTGACGACTGAGAGCTGACGCCTAAGGTTGGCTGGCGCCGGTGCTCGTCAGCACACTGGCCTCGGTGGGCTCGTTGGCTTCTGACCAGGTGTCCTTTTGGTCCAAACGTTCCGAGTATTTCTCGAAAACCACCACATGTAGGACGGGCTGGCTCTCCTCGATCGGGTCAATCACACCCGACGCTTTCAGGGGCAGCATGTACACCAGGATCCAAGCGTACTGTTCGACGGTCAAGCCGCGGCGCGACAGGTCGAAGGTAACTCCGGTCAAGTGGGTGGAAGCCGTGTCACCCCATTCCGGCGCCGCGTAACGGTTGTGACGCCGCAGCCGTCCCTGTTGCTCCATGGTGCGCACCAGCGAATTGACCTGCAAGGGAGTGTGGAAGTGCTCGTAGTAGGCCTGGCTGAAATCCTGCAGGAAATCGCGCGTCCACGGTCGGCAGTAGCGCCGGCTCTCCGGCAGGTCGGCCGCCAGCTTCAGCGCCTCCGTCTCGTTCACCGGGACCAGCACCTGCTCCACCTCGTACCGTATGAGCTCTCCCTCATCGGCGATGCGAGGCAATTGCAACCGGTTCAACTCTTCGTTCTCGTTACCAGCATGTCATGCGAGCCGGGAAACATTCGCGGGTGCATATCGGCTATAACGCCAATGAAGGCTGGAATTGAGAACCGGATGACGGGTCCTGTGCACCTTGGCGTGGGTCACCGCGTATGCCGGAGCGCCGGCCAGCAAGGCCAGCAGGCACAGCACCGCTGCAGGACCCAGCTTGCGGTGTGAGAGCTGCGAAACGAATTCGGCCCCCATGCGGACCGGTGACCAGAAGCTAAAAAGTGGCAAAACTGGCATATTCCGTGATGAACTTCGGACTACAGTTCGTATCTTCCCGGTAATGTAATGACGACATTCGCATTACACCACAAAAATGAGCCAAGAAGAAGCTTTTTCCCCGATCGCTTCTGCCACTTTTGGCCCGAAAGGGGAATGCGAAAAAAGCCGCGCCGACCAGCTTGCGCCCGGCTAACTGTCGCGCGATGTGCACTATGCGATGGATGCAATTCAGCCTGAATCTGCCGTCCAGAGAGGCTGCTGAAAAAGTCGGTTTCGGCAGGTGTTTTAAAGGGGCGCACCTTTAGGTGCGTCGTTAAGCTCTTGATTTTTGTCATCACGAGCGGGCGAACAGGGGTCCCCGACAAGCGCCGTTTTTGCGCTTGTTGGGGTAAAGTTCAGCCCGCGAGGGATCTGCTTTTCTGACTGTTTCAGCAGCCCCCAGAGTCGGTGGTCAAAATGCCTTCGTCCGGCTCACGCCTGCCCGCGATAGAGCATCTCGGTAATCGTGCAATCGTCGGTCAACGCGGTATCGCCACGGAAATCGGTGACCGCCTGCTCGATGGCGGCAAACCCGTCTTTGCCGCAGTTTTCCAGCCGCTCCATGCCGAAGAATTCGCCCTCGGCATCCTCGGCTTCGGTGACGCCGTCGGTCACCAGCAGCAGACGATCTCCCGGCTTCAGTTGCAGGCGGGTAGCTTGGAACTCCGCGCCGGCGACCAGCCCCACCGGCAGGTTCCCATCTTCCAGCCGGGTGATGGTATCTCCCGAAACCAGCAGGGGAGGCACGTGCCCGCAGTTAATCAGTTCCATTTCCCCGCTTCCCAACAGGCGGGCAATCACCAGCGTGGCGTACTTCTGGCCTCCCACTTTGTCGCACAGGAAGCGGTTGACCGCCGCAATCATCTCGGGCAGCGCCGAGTCGCGGGCCAACTGCGAGTACAACATTCCCTGCAGGATCGAGGCCACCACCGCCGCAGAAACCCCCTTGCCCGAAACATCGGCCACGATCAGCGACAGCCCTCCCTCGGTGTAAACCAGGTCAAAGAAGTCTCCGCCGATATCTTTGCAGGCATAACTGACGGCGTTGACCTTGGCGAACGGCACCTCGGGGACCGTCACCTTCATCAGGCCCTGCTGAATTTCCGCCGCGATGGCCAACTCCTGGCGATAGCGTTTGGCGGCATCTTCGGATTGCACCAGGGCGGCGTTCTCCACCAGCGTGGCGGCGCCATTGGCGATGGTGCGCAGAATATCGTGGCTCACCGACGACAACTTGCCCGACAAAAAATGCGCATCCAGGTACAACACGCCCTGCACATCCTGCTCTCCCGGCTGGGTTCCCTCTTTAACTTTGTCCTGAATGACGGTCTTGCGCAGCGGAATGCAGATCACGCTGTGCAGGTTGTGCGCCACGATACTTTCGCGCCCGGCCAGCTTGCCGGTATCGTCGGTATCGGTGACCAGAAACTCGGACGCGCTCTTGGCCGCGTCACGCAGTACCGAGCGCGAGATCGCGCTGTCGTCGTGAATGCTCTCACCCTTCTTATCGCGCCCCGCGGCCAGGCGAAGTTCCCCATCCGGATCACGCAGGAACACGAAGCCGCGTTCGGCGTGAGTCAAGCGCAGCGCGGCTTCCAGCAGGGTCTGCAATACGTCGTCCAGCACGCCACTGGTATTCAGCTTGCGCGCCGCCTCCAGAAACACGTTGAGCATCTCCAGGTCGGATCCCGCTCCGGTGGCCGGCTTCCAGCTGGAGAACTGGCTGAGGAACTGTTGCGCGGCGCTGGAGGGCGATTTGTCCGGGCTGAACACCGCGTAGGCAGCGCCTTGCACGCCGAATTCCACGCGATCGTTGCGCGCCAGCTTGCGCCGATCCACGCGTTCGCCATTCACGAACGTGCCGTGGCGGCTGCTTTGGTCCACGATGTAGGTGCCATCGGTTTCGCGAACGAATTGCGCGTGCTCGCGCGAGACCCGCGGATCGGCCATCACCAGGTCACGGTCGGTGCGCCGCCCCACGGTGAAGGGAAAATGCTCCAGCACCAGGGTACGGCGGTCGGTGCCTTCCACCACCACCAACACCAGCGGATCGCCGGTGGATGCGGTATCCAGTTTGCGCACCCACATGCCCGTAGTGCTCATCAGAAATTCTCCTCCTCAATGTCAGGGCACGAGTTTACTCGTGCCGAACAATGCGCAGTGGCGATCCAGGGCTTCTGCTCCTGCAAAATCTGGCCTCAGGGGCTGAAGCCCGGGTCAGGGTGGGCCCGGTTACGGCACGACTGAACAGGCTGCTGAAAAACTCGACCTCAACTGCATTTGAAGGGGCGTACCTTTAGGTACGCCGTTATAAGTCCTTTATATTTGTCATCCCGAACCGACTTTAGTCGGTGAAGGATATGCGGTTGCGAGTTTTTCAGCAGCCTCCGAAGCCGCGCCCTGACACAAGACCTATTTATGAGGTAGCTTCTAGGAATATAGACTATGCGCTGCCGCGCTAGCCAGCATTGTTTATTGCACTATCCCTTCAGCACAAACATGATTCCCGCGATGATCAGCATGGCTTCGATAAGGTAAACGAAAACCCGCTCTGGTAGATAGTCAACAACACGCTTGCCCAGGACGCTCCCCGCTATCATCAGCGGACCCAGGGCGACTCCCGCGACGATAGCGTGAGCAGGAAGTATGGAGGCCTTGCCATACGCCAGCAGTTTC
This sequence comes from uncultured Acidobacteriaceae bacterium, assembly GCA_963737435.1. Lineage (GTDB taxonomy): Bacteria > Acidobacteriota > Terriglobia > Terriglobales > Acidobacteriaceae > Bog-257. The sequence continues at coordinate 451,352 of CAVTSI010000008.1, forward strand.
GCCGAATGCATGATGACAGTGGTCAGGGCCTCGGTACCTATGTAGGCAGCCTTGACGAGACCGTAATCCAGGAAGAACGGTGCCATCAGCGGCCCTACACTCCCCACTAAAGCAGACAAGAAACTTGCCACGGCGCCAATGGCTGCGAACGCAGGTGCTGTTGGTCGCCAATGTGGTATCGACGTCAGATGCCGATACCCGACCATCAGGATGAGAAACACTCCCAATCCCCGGGTAAGCCCGGAGACGGGGGCCCGCGCAAACAGCAAGCCTCCGATGAGCGCGCAGGGTATGCTGCCCAGAGCGAACCAGCCCACAACTGGCCATTTCAAGTGCTGGCGGTTGAGCCAAACCCGGCTGCCATTCCCGATCAGTTGCGCGACCGTGAGTATCGGGATCGCCTCGCGAGTACCAAAAGTCAGCACCAGCACCGGCAACAGAATCGCCGCCCCGCCGAATCCGGTTGTCGCCGCCAAGGTGGAAGCGAGGAGGGCAAAAATCGCCAGCAGCACAAGATGGAAGAAATTAGGCATTCTGGGAGCAAGGAAACCCTAAATCAAGCGTCCGCTTTCCTGGCACGGGGCAACTTTAGCAGGCGAAGTTTGGGAAAGCGCTCAAAATGGCTTACGTCCGCGGTCACGAGTACACGCTGAGTTCCGGTGAGCGCGGCGGCAAAAGCATCGGCATACGGCAGGTTGTACTGGGCTTTAAGTCGGGCGGCACTCAGCGCATCCTCTGGCGTTACCCCCACCACAGAGAGCGGGACATTCTGCTGCAGCTCCGCCATCAGTGTTTCTGTCTTACCGAGGCCCATGCGCTTGACCAAACTGTAGAACACCTCACCCCAGTTGACGGCAGAAATCAAGGCGACAGTACCCTCCTCCGCAGCGCCTTTGAAGACCTGAATGACTATCTCCGCGCCGTCGCCCTTCATCAGATAGCGGTAGAGTGCACTGGCATCCAGGACGTGCCTTCTCATTCAAGCTCACGATCAGGCTCGTGCTCAATGTCCGGTGGCAAGCCCAAGCCGGCCAGAATGCCACAATAATGTTGAATAGCATCCTCGAACTTGGGGTAGATGGCGATTCCGCCGCGAATGCGTTGGAAGCGAACTCGGGTACCGTATTCGATCCGACAAGCCCGGCGCAATTTGGCGGGAATTACCACTTGGCCCTTGGACGTAACCACTCCTTCTAGTCGTTCCATATCTTACATTCTAACATGAAAAGTAAGACATGGCTGGTTGGCTGGCGATGCGGGCCGGTGACTTCTCGAAGTTCAAGCCCTTTGGAGTTCGACCAGCCTTGGACTCGATGCCATGCTGGTGCGCCAGTTACCTCGCTTTTTCAATAACATAGCCCTGTGATCCAGATCACCATTCAATGTTCGATACACGCCGCTGACCCGCTAAATCCGCCCACTTGCTCTATCTTCGTTGGCTCTTTCGCCGCTCGCCCATTAACTTAGTAGCAGTAGAGAAGTGTGGAACTTGGCCCGTGATTGTGGGGTGGGCCATCCTCAATTCATTTTCTTGAGTACGAGAGGCGTAAATGCACAAGCCAGTCAAATATGTTGAGAAAGCCGTCACCGTTGCCGCCAAAGGCGCATGGGCTGTCTTCGACAAGTTGAATAGCATCCATCCCAATCCTTCGTTTACGCCCAAGTGGTCCGACAAGCCGCTGTTGAAGTCGTACCAGAAATCCAAGCCGCCGCTGGGCTGGCCGCGCGCGACCGATTCGCTGTGTCCCAAGTGCGTCCCGCAGATTCGCCAGGAAATTATCGACGGCAAACTGCCGCTCGAAGTTCTGATGAACGAGAAGGCCGGCGAGATCAAGGCGCAGATCGTCGAGCGCGACGGCAAGATCCTGATGGTGAAGGACTGCCCCACCCACGGCCACTTCGAAGACGTGATGGCCATCGACACCGCGTTCTTCAAGCATCTGGAGGAAGTCTTCCCCGGCCGCGACATCCGCGCCCACAACGACGAGAAGCTGCATCATCACGGCAGCAGCACCGTGCTGCACGGCCGCGGATCGGTGCTGACCATCGACCTGACCAACCGCTGCAACATGATGTGCGATCCCTGCTTCATGGACGCCAACCAGGTTGGCTTCGTCCATGAGTTGACGTGGGACGAGATCAAGACCATGCTCGACAACGCCATCACCATCAAGCCGCGCCGGCAGATGTCGGTGCAGTTCTCCGGCGGCGAGCCCACGCTGTCGCCCTACTTCCTCGATGCGGTCGCTTACGCGCGCAAGGTCGGCTACAACAGCGTGCAGGCGGCGACCAACGGCATCGAGTTCGCCAAGAGTCCCGAGTTCGCCAAGCAGGCTTTTGAAGCGGGTCTGCGCTATGCGTACCTGCAATTCGACGGCATCGGCAATGCCGCCAACTCGCACCGCCTGGTCGGCAATCTGTTCGACGTGAAGTTGCAGGCGATCGAGAACCTGCACAACGCCGGCGTCGAAATTGTGCCGGTGGTTACCATCGTCAACGACCTCAACAACGAGCAGGTTGGCCGCATCATTCAGTTCGCGCTCGACAATCCCAAGCGCATCTCGTTCCTTTCGTTCCAGCCGGTATCGTTCACCGGCCGCGACGAAGCCATCACCGACGAGCGCCGTCAGGCGCAGCGCTACACGCTCTCGCATCTGGCGCACGACGTGAAGGGCCAGACTGGACTGGGCGAGCCGGTCCGCGATTGGTTTCCCATTTCGTTCATGAGCACCTTCTCCGATTGGGCCGACCTGGTTCACGGGCCCGATAAAGATTGGGGTTCGCTAAGCTGCGGCTGCCACCCCAATTGCGGCGTCGGCATGGCCGTCATGATCGACAAGGAAACCAAGGAAGCGGTCCCAGTGACAGCGTTCCTCAACGGCGACACCATCGCCAAGGACATCGCCAAGGTGAACGACGCGGCGCGCGGCAAGTGGATGTCCATCGCGGGCATGACGCTGGCGCTGCTGAAGAATTACGATCCCTTCAAGTCGCCGACGCACTTCAAGTTCACCGACCTGCTGAAGAAGTTCGACAAGACCTTCGGCGCGACCGGCAAAGATTACGGCAAGGTCAGTGGCGACCGCACCGAGACCGACATCGAGCGCCGCCGCCGCGATCGCTGGAATTTCCTGTTCATCGCCGGCATGTGGTTCCAGGACCTGTTCAACTACGATTTCCGCCGTACCGAGCAGTGCATCATTCCCTACGCCACGCAGGAAGGCGAGATCAGCTTCTGCGCCTACAACACCGGCGTGGGCTGGCGCAACATCGTCGAGAAGATGCACATGACGGCGACCCTGACCAAGTGGTACGAGGAGCATGGCCGTCACGAGATCTTCGCCGGCGGCAAGAAGGTCGGCCTCGAAACCACCGCGCACACCCTCAAGCTGGTTGACGAGCACGTGAACGCCGAAGCCAACCACACGCTCGACGATCTCGGCATCGCCAAGAACGCCCGCCAGGAGAAGTTCAAGGCCCGCGACGAGCGTGTGAAAGCCGAAGCCGAGAAAGCGCGCATGTTAGCGCTCTACAAGGAGCACGTCCTCGGCGAGAAGCCGGTGGTCAACGACGGCTTCATCCCGCTGGGCAACATCGGCGGCATCAAGCCCGCGGAGCCTGCCGTCGAAGAGCGTGAAATGATGTACGGAGACTAGTTTCTAAGGGTAGTGCTGGCCTTTAGGCCAGCGTCCCAGGGTCCAAAAATATTCCGGGCTTTAGCCGCGGAAACCGGTCGCGCCAGCGGCCGGTTTTGTTTTGGGCGGAAAGCGGCCTTTTGTCGGGTGTCATCCTGAGCGACGAGTCCGGGTCGCCGCGGCGATCGGACGAGGAGTCGAAGGACCCCTATATTGCCTACTCGCGCTCCCTTCGCACATCTTTCGACCGAACGCAGTCGAAGGATCTGCGGTTAGATTCGGTCGCGCGAGCGACGCACGCCCCCGCTTCCTACTTCCCCTTGAACTGCGCTGGCCGCTTCTCCAGGAAAGCGCGCGTGCCTTCGTTCTTATCCTCGGTGGCGCAACAGACGGCGAACAGCGTCGCCTCCAGAAATAGCCCGTCGGCCAAGGTCAGGTCGAAGCCGCGGTTCACCGCCTCCATCGCGTACCGGATGGCCAGCGGCGCATTGGCGATGATCTTGGCGGCAATCGCTTCGGCGCGCGCGATCAGCTCGGTCTGCGGCACGACCTCGTTCACCAGGCCAATGCGATAGGCTTCCTGCGCCGTGATCATGTCGCCAGTCAGGATCTGCTGCATCGCGAGCCCTTTGCCTACCAGCCGCGATAAGCGCTGCGTGCCACCGTAGCCGGGAATCAGTCCGAGTTTCACCTCAGGCTGACCGAGCTTGGCGTTGTCGCTCGCCAAACGCATAGTGCAGGCCATCGCCAGCTCGCAGCCGCCGCCGAGCGCGAATCCGTTCACGCAGGCAATCACCGGTTTGCCGAGATTCTCGATGGCATCCACGATGGCTTGCCCGCGATGGGTGTACTCCTTGGCGGACACCGGCGTCTGCTGCGCCAGCTCGCCAATGTCGGCGCCCGCAACGAACGCCTTCTCGCCCGCGCCGGTCAGGATCGCAACGCGCACCTCGGCGTCGTCTTTAATGGAGGCGAAGGCGTCTTTGAGTTCCTGCATGGTGGCCATGTTCAGCGCGTTGAGCACTTTCGGCCGGTCAATGGTGATGTAGGCAATCTGGTTTTTCTTTTCGAAGTTAATGTTCTGGAAGTCAGTCATGGTTATTTCCTTCTGGCTAACCAAAGTGATGTTTTCTCTCCAGCAGCGCGTTCGCTCTTCTTGGTTACCACGATTTGCACCAGAAGAGGAGGGGCAAACTCGCGTCATGTACCCAAAATGGCGCAACAGTTCGTCCGCCGATCCCCCTGCTCGTTTTCCGTTGAAGATTACGAGCCTCAAATTGGCAGCAAGAGTCTTAAGCGACGTGAAGTCGTTGAGTTCCTCATCCGAAATACCCCTGTCCTTGCTGTCGTCCCGAACGCAGCTGTGGTAGACATCCCAGAGGCCAATTCCGCGCTCCAACAGAGCTCGAACTTTGGCTTCGTAGGATGAGCCTGTGAGTTGTTCATTTAGTGCTGCCTGAAGAATTTTCCAAAAATCGTTGTTGGCATCGGCATAATACTGCTGCTTGAGGAGGGATTCATCGCCCGGGAACGTCCCTAAAATCAGAAGGACAGTATTTTCGTTCAACATAGGGTCGAGGCCGATGAGCCGATCACTCTGCACGTGTGTTCTCCTTCGCGTCGCTCTTTCTACACAAACTTGCCCGGCACCGGATTTTTCGGGTCGGTGTAATCGTAGAAGCCTTTGCCCGTTTTGCGGCCGTACCATCCCGCCAGCACCAGGCGCCTCAACAACGGCGGCGAGGCGAAGCGCGGCTCCTTGAATTCGTCGAACATCACGTGGGTGATGTAGTACGTGGTGTCCAGGCCGACGAAATCGAGCAGCGTGAACGGCCCCATCGGATAGCCGCAGCCCAGCTTCATCGCCTCGTCGATGTCGCTGATGGAGCCGACGCCCTCCTCGTACGCGCGAATCGCGTCGAGCAAATACGGCACCAGCAGCCGGTTCACGATGAAGCCGGTCTTGTCGCTGGTACGCACCGGCACCTTGCCCAGCTTTACGGCGAACTCATACACCGTGTCGTACACCTCGGGCGCGGTGGCGATGGTCTTCACCAGCTCCACCATCTTCATCATGGGGACGGGATTGAAGAAGTGCAGGCCGATGAAGCGCTCCGGGCGCTTGGTCGCGGTCATCAACTCGGTGACCGAGATCGATGACGTATTGGTGGCGAAGATGGCGTCTTTCTTGACGATCGCGTCGAGCTTCGCGTGGGTCTTGCGCTTCTCTTCGACGTTTTCAATGATGGCCTCGATGACGATGTCGCAGTCGGCGAGGTCCTGCATGTTGGTCGTGCCCTTCAGGCGCGACTGCGCCTGGCTCTTTTGTTCGGCGGTCAAGCCGCCTTTCTCGGGACCGCGCTCCACCAGCCGGGACAGCGATTTCTCAATGCCGCAAAGCCTTTGTCGAGAAATTTCTGCTCCTGTTCGAGCACCACCACGTCGAAACCCGCGGTGGCCGCTACTTGCGCGATGCCCGAGCCCATCAATCCACAACCAAGTACGCCAACTGTTTTTGATGTCCATAATTTCTTTCCTCTCGAATGAAACGGAACTATAGCGGCCGCGTCACCGCGAGAATTGTGAGCGGCCCCGTTATCCCAGTTTTGTCATCACGAGCGGAGCGAGGGATCTGCTTTTGGGTGGTTGGGGAAAAAGCAGATTCCTCGCGCCACAACCCCGCGCTCGTAATGACAATTCATAAAGGTCTTGTCTCTGCTTGTTTCTGCGCCGCGCCCGCTTCCGTGATCCTGGTGTTTTGCATTGCCGCAATCCGCCAGCTCCCATCAACTTTTTCGGCGATGATGGTGGGGCGCGCCTCCAATTCAGTCGCAGCACCGCCCTCCTGAAACTGCAGAAACTGACGAAGAAAAATGAGTCGCGACGTCGGGCCGCAGAAAGCGAATCTTCTCGACGCTATACCGTACGGTGCTGCCCTTGTATATCGTCCCGAAAATCATGCGATGGCCGGCCTCGATCGCTGCGCGCCCGGTGTAATACCCGCCCAGAATGTGAATGAAGTCGGCATCCTCGGCGAAGAGCGCGGCAAAACTGGCGCTGTCGGCCGCATTCCATGCCGCCTCCAACTGATACACCATCCCGTGCAGCGCCCGTTCTTCGCTCGTCACTTCCGCCGTCCCTATCGTTGCAGGTTTTCCACGATCACCGCGATGCCTTGCCCGCCGCCGATACACGCAGTCGACAATCCGTACCTGCCTTTGCGGCGGCGCAATTCGTTCATTAGCGTGATCAGCAAGCGCGTGCCAGTTGCACCCAGCGGATGCCCGAGCGCGATGGCGCCGCCGTTCACGTTGACCTTGTTGCGATCCAGCCCCAGCTCTTTCTCGACGGCAAGATACTGCGCGGCGAAGGCTTCGTTCACCTCGATCAGATCGATGTCGTCCAGCTTCAGCCCGGCTTTCTTCAGCGCGATGCGCGTGGACGGAACCGGCCCCGAGCCCATAATTTTAGGATCGACTCCGGCAATTCCCCAGCTCACGATGCGCGCCATCGGCTTCAGATTGCGCTTCTCGGCTTCGTCGAGCGGCATTACGACGACGGCCGCGCCGCCATCCACAATCCCACTGGCATTGCCGGCGGTGACCGAACCATTCTTGCCAAACGCCGGCTTCAACTTGGCCAGGCTCTCCATGGTGGTTTCCGCCCGGCGATGATCGTCCTCGGTGAACATCTCTCCCGTAGGTTCGCCTTTGCGATTGCGCAGCGGGACCGGCGTTATCTCTTCCTGAAAGCGTCCAGCTTTGTAGGCCTGGTCGGCCAGTTGCTGCGAACGCAAGGCGAATTCGTCCTGCATTTCGCGCGTGACGCCCTGCTGCCCGGCGTAGAGCTCGGCGGTGTTGGCCATGTACAGGCCGCAATAGGTGTCGAGCAGCGCCACCATGAGCGAATCCTCGAGCTTGCCTTCGCCCAGCCCAACACCCCAGCGCATGCCGCGGATCACGTGCGGGGCTTGCGACATGGATTCCATGCCGCCAGCCAGCACAATCTTCGACTCGCCGAGTTGAATCATCTGCGCGGCGGTCACCACCGACTGCATTCCCGAGCCGCACAGCCGGTTCACCGTCAGCGCCGGAACTTCGATGGGAACTCCAGCCTTGAGCGCCACGTGGCGCGCTCCATAGATGGCATCGCCCGAAGTCTGCTGCGCATTGCCCATCACCACGTGATCGATTTCGGCGGGCTCGACCCCAGAACGTTTCATGGCTTCCGTTGACGCGATCGCGCCCAGGTCCATGGCGGTAAAGTCGCGCAGCTTTCCACAGTAGCGGCCCATGGGCGTGCGCGCCCCGTTGACGATTGCAATAGCTGTTGTGTTCGACATAGGCAGTAAGGAACGTGTGGCGAACGCCTTATTTAATCCACGAGTTTATCAGCCGCCGAAGTTGGGGGGCAAACTGGGCGCGAGTGCGTCGGTGAGTATTGTCGCCCGGTTGCGACGTTCTCCCTGCTCTTACAAACCTAGGCGACAACTCCGCTTGTCCGCTTTCGGACGAAGAATCCTGAATTCGGACGTTCGCGCCTCTGGGCGCGGTCGGCGCGCCAGCGTATGTCTGTTCACCACCGTGCTTTGCACAACCGTCAGAATGGCGAAGTAAATGTAGCCAGAGGTATCGGGCAAAGCTACGCCTGTGGACGCAGGTTCACTCGGTTGAGGATGAGGAAAAGGGGGTGAGTATGGCAAAGATTGAGCGCATTCGTCAGGACGTGCCGGGCCCATTCGGGCCGGAAGATCTGGCGCAGAAGGCCGGACAGGGCTGGAAGCTGGTCGCAGTTGAGTGGGAGCGCGAAGTCCCCGACGATCAGGCGGCCGGGCACGCTACGGAGGAGGTTCCATTTGGATTGCGGGTGGTTGCCAACGACACTCCACATCTGGAAGAAAATCCCACCGAGAGGGAAGCCCTCTTCCTGATGATGGAGTTGACCATTCAGGATGGGCCCTATTCCTCGATCGCGGAAGAGCTGAACCGGCGAGGGTACCGCACGCGCCAGGGCACGCCATGGACACCGGTTTCAGTTTTCCAGATGTTGCCACGGTTGATTGAGGTGGGGCCGCGGATCTTCGCGACCGAGGAATGGCAGCAGCGCCGGGCGCGGCTGGCGAAGTTCGGCGCCTGATAGCGGCTTTGAAGGGCGCACCTTTAGGCGCGCCGTTGAAAATGCTTCATTTTTGTCACCCCGTGCCGGCTTCAGCCCGCAAGGGATCTGCGGTTAAGATCTTCGCACACCAACGGCACGGCTGAAAGCCGCGCCCCTTCCTACTGAATGGTATCGCTGAGCGGTTGCCCCCAGGACTCCCGCCGCGTGCCGAAGCTCTCTTCGCAAGCATCGCAGTACCACTCGGGACTGTCCGGGCGAATGCAGCATCCGCCTAGCACGTATCCATCCAGAGCCAGCTCCATGGGCTCGTCTGAGGGTAAACGCCCGTACGCGATCTTCTTCACATCCTCATTACTATCGCACCAGGGGCAGACGGGGGCTCGGTAATGCTTCATGTTTCAATCATGGTACGGTTTGGCCGAAGTGGTCAAGCCTCGCTGTCCGCTTTGCTTGTGATAGGGCGCGGAAGGGCCGCAGAGCCTGCGCGAGAACCAAACTTGGGATTTGCCAGCGGAACTTACTGGCCGAAGATCCAGCGCGGTAGGCGCGGCATAGCTTAGTCCAGCACGCAGCCGAAGGCGGAGTGCTGGGTAGAGCGGAAAATAAACCCGAGTCCCGTAGGGACGCCAGAGGTTCTCACGCACACTCTGCAGCCCTTCATCCAGGATACGCGACACCGGGCGAGACAGAATGGGTCGCATAGAGGTCCTTCCACTCCTCAGTCGTCGCGGCGGCCTCGTGGCTCAGAATGACAGGCGCAGAGTTTTCTTCATGAGCTCCGTGCCTCAGTGGTCAATTTTCATCCCGTTGGTCCACCTCGGCATCCGCATTGGCAATCGGCATGGTCGAAGCGTTGCTGTGGGCCATCCTCTCGCGCATTCTGGTCGCTTCACGCCGGGCACGTTGGGCTTCACGCAGCGCCGTTTCTCGCGCACACCGGGCAGCCGCCATGTTTTGCCGCGCCATCTCCTCAGCGGCCTTCGCTTGTGCCATCGCAATGGGCAAGTTCATTTCGGCCAACATCTGCGCTTCTTCCGGATAGCCTGGACGCAGATGGGTCCGCACCTTGCCCACGAAGCGGGACGCAGCGGAGGCATCAGCGTTGCACTTCGCTTTCAGGTCCGCTCCGACGTGTTGGCGATACAACAGCGAAACGTGTTCGAGTGTCCGAAATCCGTGAGAGAACACCGCGAAGGTCGCAATGATCGCCAGGGTCGCCACCAGATATCTGCGCTCCATACTGCCTCCTCGTTACCTCTAAGACGCGAGAGTCATTCGATCGTTAGGATTTTTCTTGTCCGATGATCGGCGTCTGTCACCTCTGGTAAGTACACTTGGCGTGCCATTACCGGCTTCCTGCAAGTGCTTGCTGCAACTATGGTTACTATTGCGGGAACGGCTGAGGGATTCGTTCGGACGCCCGAAATCAGAATCGCTTGTCCACCAGCGGACAAATGTGGCGGGCCAGGGAGGCAATCGCGCTAGCGGCGCTAGCTTCCCAACAGCGAGCCGCCGCGAATGGGCGCGAGCGCAAGGGTCAGCACCAGCAAAAGCACCGCCACCAGAACCAGCCAGCGGCGATTGTTGTCGAGCGGAGGCCACTGCGGAACGTTGGGATGCCGCAGGCCGGTGAAAGCAAGGATCACAGCCCACACCAGCCATCCCGGCCAGAAGAAGATGCCCAGAGGTATGAGCACGAGAATGCAGGCCCGCGTCACCCACTTGTGGGCGCGCGGCGCAACCGCGTATATGATATGACCACCGTCGAGTTGTCCCCCGGGCAAGAGGTTCAGTGCGGTGGCAAACATTCCAACCCACGCCGCAATTCCGACAGGGTGCAGATACAGATTGCCGAGCGGGACCGCGTGTGGCGTGAGCGGCGCCAAAACACGATGCACGAGGCTGAAGATGAGGGGATAGCCGAGGTTTAGCGCCGAATCGGCTGCTACGGGCGGCATGGGTTTGGAAAGCGCGAGCCCCCAGAACAGTACTGGCAGCCCGACGACAAATCCTGCGATCGGTCCGGCGATGCCGATGTCAAACAACGCCTGCCGCGAGCGAATCGGCGACTTAATGCGAATGACCGCGCCGAACGTGCCTATCAATGTCGGGGCCGGTATGAAGTAGGGCAGCGTCGCGTAAACGCCATTTCTCTGGGCCACGACGAAATGGCCGAACTCGTGCGCTAGCAGGATACCCATCAGCGTCAGCGAGAAGGGAATGCCCAGCACCAGGTTCCCCGGGTGCTGAAGCAGCCATTTCAAGTGAAACAGCGGCAGCACAACCGAGTCTTCGCTAAACGCCGGCAGGTTGTGCAGAAAGTTGTATTCCAACCGCGCTCCCACGATGAGCGTTGTGACTAGGGTGATCAGCAGCAACAAGATGTGCAGCCAGTATGGCCGCCGCGCGCGAGGAGCGACGATATAGACCGGGGGACGGGCTGGCACTTCGAACGTGTAAGAGATCGGCGGCGTGGGATCAGACATCGTGTATTTGGATGATAGCCGAAGCGCGTGGAAAACCAATGACCGGCGCGCAGCTCCGGTCGCAGCAGCGGGCACACCGGCTCCGCGCCGCGGCATTCGACGACGCCGGGAACCTGGCCGGAGCCGCTACTCGATCGATTGCAGTTCCTTGCCAGGCTTAAAGCGAACCGCTTTGCCGGGGGGAATATTGACCTCGGCGCCGGTGCGCGGGTTGCGTCCAATGCCGGTCTTGCGCGGCCGCACAGTGAAGACGCCGAAGCCGCGCAACTCGATGCGATCGCCGCGCGCCAGCGCCTTCTTCATGCTGTCAAATACGGTTTCCACCGCGGTTTCAGCCTTGGTTTTGGTGACACCGGTCTTGGTGACGACTTCGTTGATCAGGTCCAGTTTGATCACAAGTGGCTCCGCTATCTCCGCTCGCAGGGACAGAACAACCCACACTGCGGCAACTCATGCGATTGTAAACGACTCGCTCCGTTTTCCATAAGTCTCAGGATGACTTCGAGTTACCAGCCGATGCGCGAATCGTAGTGAAGACCGGCCCCATTGTCAACCAGCGGTTGGTCAGCAGTGGAGAGTGGATAGTAAGCAGCGTGGTTCGTTCGCGATGTAGGGGTCCACTCAGCTTCGCTCGGGGCGGGCTCTTCGACTCGGACGCGACCTGTTCATCGCGTCCTGGCTCAGGATGACAGATTCCATGCTGACGGTTGAAAGCTGACCGCTAACTACTATCCACTATTCACTATCCACTAACTACTGGCCCCTGACCCCTAGCCCCTGCCCACCGCTTCCCGCTTCGCTTTCCTTGTACATGTACTTAATGCTGGGTTTGTAGATCAGCAGATTGGTTGCGCCGTTGCGGTTCACTTTCAGGCAGTATTTGTCGTACCACTCGATGACGCCGTGGATCTCTTCGCCGTCCTGCAGCACCAGGACCATCGGCGTCTTGGTCTGCATCTGCTTCTGATAGTAGAAATTCTCGGCATGGGTCTGCTCCGGCGGCGGGGTCTTCTTGCCGCCATTCACGGAACTGGGGCGCTCGCTACGCTGCCGGCGCTCAGGGGCCTCCTGGCGCGGATGGTCGTTGCGGTTGAGGGCGGGACGAATCAGCTTGCGGTTGGCAAACACTTCAGAGTCGAGAGCGCGGCCCACGGCGGTGGAGTCCATGGAATCTTTCATGGAGTTTGCTCCTATGGTGGTTTGCACACCAGCCTTACGGATGCCGCCAACTCAAGCGGGAACTCAATGCAGGGGTCGCGGACACTCTGGCTTGAATGGTCCCAGGCTGTTAAAGGTGTGAACTTGCAGATACCCTAACACAGCCGATTGCGCAAAACAATCCATTCTGCCTGTGGATACTACTTTGGTGTCATGGCCGCATGGCGCAAGTCAGCGCTCCAGCGATGTCGCAAAGGTATCGAGAGCCAGCGAGCGTAGCAAATTCCTGCGCATGCCGCTCTCCAGTTCTCCCAGCCGCTGCGTCGCGCTCACAATCCAGGCAAACTCAACCTGCGACGACTTTTTCTCCAGCTCCGCCTGCAGGTCCTGGTTGCGCACCAACTCCGGGGTCCCCGACTTCAGGAACAGCAAATCTTCCAGCAGGGAATATAGCGTTCGGATCAACCGCTCCGTCTTCGCCTTGCCATCCGCGCCGGCGCGATAGGCATCGGTCACGCGGAACAGCGCGCTATGGTCGGCGCTCCCCATTGCGGGGCCCAGCAGCGCCAGCGCGTCCTGACGCGCGGCTACATAGGCGGCCAGATCGAAGCTACGGGCGCGGCCCAGGCCTCCGCCGCAAACCCGCGCCACCAGCGCCCGTTCGCGCATCTTCCATTCCGGACGCACCTCGGCGAGATACTGTTCGACTTCGGCGGCGGCAACCGGCGCCAGCCGCAAGTGCATGCAGCGCGACCGAATTGTGGGCAGTAGGGCGGCGGGATTGTCGGTCAGCAGAAACAGGGTCGCGAATTGCGGCGGCTCTTCTAGAATTTTCAGCAGCGAGTTGGCCGCTTCCTTCATGAACTCGGCGTCGCTGAAGATATAAACCCGTTCACGGCCTTCCACGGGCTTGTAGTAGATCTCGTGAATGACGTGGCGGACCTGGTCCACCTTCACCAGCATCTGCGGCGGGTCGGGCGGGATGATCAGCACGTCGGGATGGGTCTGAACGAACAGGCGGGTGTCGCGCTTGTCGGCCTCGCGCAGGTTCTCGCGCGCTTCCACCGCCTCGGCAAAGCGCTCTTCCAGCGCATCGGCCTCGGCGATGCGGACGCAGTTGCTGCACTGACCGCAGAAATCCGGCAGCCCATCGGTGAGAGGTTGCTGCAGACAGTTCATCGCTTTCGCAACCATTTGACTCAGCGTGAACTTGCCGGAGCCCTGCGGGCCCGAGAGGATTATGGCGTGCGGGAAGTGTTGGTGCGCCAGCATCTCGCGCATGTCGTGGACCACTTCGGCGTTGCCATGAAAATCAGAGAATGGCATATGGTTTATGCAAGTGTTGCTTTCTTGTCCCCAGTGTCGATTAACCGCTCGAAGACCAGGCGCACGATTTGTGGATGCACGATTTCCAGCGGCGGTCGGGCGTCCACCAGAACAACCCGCTGCGGCTCGCGCCTGGCGATCTCCAGAAACGCATTGCGAACCCGGGTAAAGAAAGCGTAACTCTCTTTCTCGAAGCGGTTCTCGTCCGGCGTTTCCTCGGAGGCAGCCAGGTTGCGACGGCGGGCGCGGCCGACGCTGGAGCTAACGTCGCAGTCCATCAGGATGGTCAGATCGGGCCACAATCGGCCGCAGAGCGCCCGGTGCAACTGCAGCACGGCGTCGCTGCCCAGCTGCCGTCCCCCACCCTGGTAAGCCTCGGTGGAATCGGTGAAGCGATCGCACAGCACCCACTGACCGGCTTCGAGAGCGGGCGCGATCACCTCCGCAATCAATTGCGCGCGTGCCGCAAACATCAGTGCCATCTCGGCGTGGGGATCCAAGCCGGCGGTGCGGGAGTCCAGCAGCACCGCGCGGATGCGCTCGCCGATAATCGTGCCTCCCGGTTCGCGCGTCGTGACTACGTCAATTCCGCGTACGCGCAAAACCGCGGCCAGCTTCTCCAGTTGGGTGGATTTTCCGCAACCGTCGAGCCCTTCGAAGGTGATGAACTTGCCGCGCATCTTTGCTTTGGCCACCGGTCATCATACCAAGCCCATTGCGATAGGCATGCAGATGAATGGGAGCATTAGGCCCACGGCGTCCGTTGCCAACTAAAACCGCAGGCGCGGAACGATCGCTCCGGTGGCCTGGCTGTACTCGTCGTATTCGGCTCCGAAGGTGGCCCTCATGAAGCGCTCTTCGATCCGGCTCTTGATGGTGAAGCCTACGCAGAGCAAGACGATACCAACCAGGCCGCGCACCTGGCCGCGATCCAGCGCCGTTCCTATCATGGCCAGAAGCAATCCGGAGTAAATCGGATGGCGTACCCATCGGTAAGGGCCGGTGCGAACCAGTTCGTGTCCCACTTTGACGGTAACACCGCCGCTCCAATTGCCGCCGAGATAGGCTCTGGCCCAGAAGGCGAGGCCAATGCCTGCCGCCGTGAGCGCAATTCCCAGCGCATCAATCCAAGGCTCTCGGGGAAGAATACGGATGCGCATCCAGGCCCGCGGTACGTCGCCGCTGAACATCGCGTAAAAAGCGGCGGCGGTGACGACGGTATAGGTGAGGCGAGACCCAAGACTCTCTCGCATCTGCGTTGGCTTGGTCTGCAGCGCCCAGACCAGCCAGACGACGGCGAATCCGGTCCAGAGGTATCCACAGATTGACATTCCGCTCATCATGATCACCCCAACCACCATTCGTTACGGCAAGGGTGATGATTTCCGAAAGCCGACCCGCATTCGCAGTACGAAAAGGCGCGCCATTGCTGGCGCGCCTTTTGTAGTTCGTACAGTCTGTGGAATCAGCTTTAGCCGACCGTTGCGAGGGCGCGTTCCGCTCGAGTGCCGGCCGGAACCACGCTGTCCTGTGCGTCAACCACGGCAATGGTGGTTATATTGACGATGTCCTCCACCTCCACCCCTCGCGCCAGCAGATGCACCGGCTTTGCCATGCCCAGGAGTATGGGGCCGACCGTTTCCGCACCCCCGACGCTGGTCAGAAGCTTGCAAGCGATATTGCTGGCTTCCAGATTGGGGAAGATCAGCACGTTGGCTCCGCCCTGCAACGGGGAGAAGGGGAATGCCGCTTCCATCTTCTTGGCGTTGACCGCGATGTCGCTCTGGACCTCGCCATCAATGATCAGGGTGGGGTCGGCGTAACGCACCAGCTCCGTCGCCCGCCGTATCTTGTCGCACAGCGGATGCTTGGTGCTGCCGAAGCTGGAGAAGGAGAGCATGGCCACACGCGGCTCAATGTCGAACCGGCGCGCCTCTTCCGCCGCACAGAGAGCGATCTCTGCCAGGTCCTCGGCGGTGGGTTCAATGTTGACCGTGGCATCGGCCAGGAAGTACGGCTTGCCCTTGCGGGTGATGATGAGATAGAGGCCCGAGACCTTGTGGATGCCTTCGCGAACTCCGATCACCTGCAATGCCGGACGAATCGTGTCGGGATAGTTCTGGGTCACGCCCGAGACGATGGCATCCGCGTCACCCATGCGGACCATCATGGAGCCGAAGATGTTGTGATCGTTCATCAGCTCGCCTGCGGACCCGAGGGTCACACCACGACGCTGCCGCAAGCGATAGAACTCAAGGACATACTCTTTCCGCCGTGGGGCGGTTTCGGGGTCCACGATGGTGATACCGTTAAGCACCAGCCCCAACTCGGTGGCGGTGCGCCGGATCTCTTCAGCGCGACCCAGCAGAATCGGAACGGCAATCTTTTCCTCGATCAGGACATGGCAGGCGCGCAGTATCTTCTGGTGCGAACCCTCGGGGAAGACCACGCGCTTAGGATGGCACTGGGCCTTGTGGATCATGGAGCGCATTAACTCGTGCGCCTTGCCCAGCCGTTTCTCAAGCTGCTCGCGGTATTCGGTGATGTTCACCGGATTTTGCGCCACGCCGGTGTCCATGGCGGCCTTGGCGACGGCAGCCGCTTCCCACACCAGGACGCGCGGATCGAACGGCTTGGGGATGATGTAGTCAACGCCAAACTTCAGCGTGTCCACACCGTAGGCGCGGCAGACGGAGTCGGGAACATCTTCTTTCGCCAGCGCCGCCAGGGCATAAGTGGCGGCGAGCTTCATTTCCTCATTGATGGTGGTGGCGTGCACATCCAGAGCGCCACGGAAAATGAATGGGAATCCCAGAACGTTGTTGACTTGGTTTGGATAATCGGAGCGGCCCGTCGCCATGATGATGTCATCGCGGATCGCACGGGCTTCCTCATAAGTGATCTCAGGATCGGGGTTCGCCATGGCGAACACCACCGGTCGCGGCGCCAGCGACGCGATCATCTCCGGCGTGAATGCGCCCTTCACCGAGAGTCCCAGCAGCACATCCACACCCTTGGCGGCCTCGGCCAGGGTCCGCATCGGCGTGTCTTTCGCGAAGCGCTCCTTGTAGGGATTCATTCCCTCCTTGCGGCCTTTGTAGATGACGCCTTTGGTGTCAACCAGGGTAATGTTCTCGCGCTTCGCGCCCATGCAGACATAGTGCTCAGCGCAGGCGATGCCGGCCGCGCCGGCACCGTTGACCACTATCTTGATCTGGTCCATGCGCTTGCCGGTCATTTCCACCGCGTTCACCAGCGCCGCGCCAGAAATAATGGCGGTTCCGTGCTGGTCGTCGTGGAAGACCGGAATCTTCATCGTCTTTTTGAGCGTCTCCTCGATATAAAAGCACTCCGGCGCTTTGATGTCTTCCAGGTTGATGCCGCCGAAGGTGGGCTCCAGCAACTGGCAGGTCTTGATGATCTCGTCGGGATTATGGGTGTCCAGTTCGATGTCGAATACGTCGATGTCAGCGAACCTCTTGAACAGGACACCTTTGCCTTCCATGACCGGCTTGCCGGCCAGGGCCCCGATGTCGCCCAGTCCCAGCACCGCGGTCCCGTTGGTTACCACCGCCACCAGATTGCCCTTGGCGGTGTACTTGAATACATCTTGCGGGTTCTTCTCGATCTCCAGGCAGGGATCGGCGACACCCGGTGTATAGGCAAGACTGAGATCGCGTTGGGTGAGGCAAGGCTTCGTGGAAGTGACTTCTATTTTCCCCGGCCGTGACCCAAAGTGGTAGTCGAGAGCATCCTGCTTAGTAATTGCCATGACGGCCTCCGAATGAATGAACGTAGGATTGCGTGTAGGGGGAAATAATTCCGGCGCGATTACGGCCGCGGCTTATCAACAGAGCAGCAGGGCAGTAACGTAAATGGGCGACCAAGATGCGCCTTCCGCAGGCACACACGGGCGCTGAAGCGCCGGAAGAACTCCCCTCAAAGTCAAGCATGGGCCTGTTCCGGCTCCGCAACTAGTGCGGAAGTCACAAGAGATTGTGAGGAAAGGCACAAAAAAGTGGGTAGGGGGGTGGGTAGAAGGAAATGGAGGCGGGTGGGAATGTTGCGACTCTGCATCCGCTTCCGTGGAGGAAGCCGTCTGTCCGCTTATGCCATCAGCGCATCCGCATATTGGTCGCGCTGCCCCCAAATCGCAGGCGTGACGTTATAAACCTTGAGGGCCTCAACAATGTCGCCCCCGACCGTCTGCTCCTGATCGTTCAAGAATGCGTAGGCTTCTGCCTCGGATTCCTCTATGCGGGCGGCTCGTGTATCGCTCAGCGTCCACAAATAGGCCACAATGTTTTCCTTCTTCGGGGTGGCGATCGCCTGCAAGATGCGCTCCGGGCGCTTTCGCGACTTGGGGATCAGGAAATCTATACTGTGGTCATAACCGCTCTTGCCGGCTAGCTTTACTCGGGCTGTATAACGAATGTCATGGCTGTCGAGGAACTTACGTACGTCCTCAAAGAAGAAACTGGCAACCCGAGGTTGAGCCATTACAAACATGTCGTTAACGGCCAGCATGGCCTGCACTAAGGAATGTAGCCGCTGGGCGAGATTGCTCGCTGATGCTTCCACTAGTAAGTGGTTATTTTCCGCACGCACACCCATGCCTTTGAGCACGCTATCAAGGACCATCTTCCGCTTCGGGGTATCTACTTCAAGTCCGCTTGTTCTCAGGTCGGAAAGGATGTACCCGTCATCCGACAAAATGATGGTTCCGTTGCGCCGAGTGGCGTAAACCTGAAGGTGGTCATTGTGCCGGTCGAGGAAAGGAGTGGTCAACTCGCAGGCTTCACCCACTTCTTCCACCGAGAGTCCCTGTCGAAGCCAGCTAACATATGCGTCAATCAGCTTTTGGTACTCCTGACGGTTCACGCTATCACTCCTTGAACCGGCGGAGCCGACTCGATGTTACAGAAGGCGCAAAATTCCTGGAACGTCGTGCCCGGGTCACTGAGCAGCGTGAATTGGTTCGGATCCACAGGGTAGGCCCATCTACCGTCATAACCTTCTCTGAACACGTGCAGATGTGTGCCTGCGAGCCGCACGCCGTCGGGATTGGTGTGAGGCGCTCCGTCCACATCGAGCCGCGCCAGAACCACGATGATCTGCACTCTGTTCTGGAACCTGAGTTTCGAGAGCCGAATTGTGCCCCTCCAAACATCTAGCAAGAAACCTCTCTCTGTTATTCGGACAGGCAAGTTCGTAGCTCTCGTCCGCCCCCGGCGGGATCGTGATCGTCGCCGGAGGGCGCAAGAAGTGCTTCACCATCTGCATGAACTGCTCGGCTTCGGCCTGGGTCAGCATCGTTTAGCCGGTACTACTTTCGTATCGCCAGCAGCATAGCATCCAGCAGGCGCTTTTCTTCACTTTACTTTCTTTCGGGCACGTACACGAGAGGGCACTGGCGTTCGGCTACAGATGCCTGCCTCACGCCCTTAACAAAATTCCCGCAATGCTGGCCGACATGAGATTGGCCAGCGTGCCTGCGATCATCGCGCGGAAGCCGAGCTTGGCCAGATCGTGCCGCCGGTTCGGCGCCAGCGCGCTGAGCCCGCCAATCTGGATGCCGATGGAGCCGAAATTCGCGAATCCGCACAGCGCAAACGTTGCGATGGTGAACGACCGCGGATCAAGCGCGGCCTTGTGCGCGCTCAACATGGTGAAGGCGACCAACTCATTCAGCACCATGCGCGTGCCCAGCAGGTTTCCGATGGCCAGACAATCATGCCAGGGCACGCCGATCAGCCACGCCACGGGCGCGAAGATCACGCCGAAGATCGACTCCAGCTTCGACGGGAACCAGGGAAAACCATGCGCCGCCAGTAAATTGTGAGTTCCGCCGAGAACGCCATCCAGCAGCGCAATCAGAGCCAGAAATGAAATCAGCATGGCGGCAACGTTCAACGCGAGGTGCAAGCCATCGGTCGTACCTTTCGCAGCCGCGTCCAGAACGTTGCTGGCGCGCTCGCCAAACTCGACGGAATCGATCTTGGCGGTGCCGGCGGTCAGCGGCTTCTCGGTTTCTGGCACCAGCATCTTGGCGATCAGGATGGTCCCCGGCGCGGTCATGATTACCGCTCCCAGCAGGTGTCGCGCCTCGATGCCGAGCAGGACATAAGCGCCCAGCATCGCTCCGGAAACGTGGGCCATGCCGCTGGTCATGATGGTCATCAGCTCGGAGCGCGTGACCTTGGGCAGGAACGGACGGATGGTGAGCGGCGCTTCCGTTTGTCCCATGAAGAGGCTGGCCGCGACGTTGAGCGACTCAACGCCGCTCGCGCCCAGGAAGCGCATCATGACCTTCGCCAGTTGCCGGATGATGAACTGCATCACGCCGTAGTGGTAGAGGATGGCGAAGAATGCGGCGATGAAGATGATGATGGGCAGCACCTGGAAGGCGAAGACCACGCCGAAGCGGGAGAGCTTGGCCCCGAACTCGCCAAAGACGAACTGCGATCCGGCGAAGGAATAGCTGAGCAGGCGGTTGACTGCGTCGCCGGCGATGGTCATCACGCGCACGCCGAAACTCACGCGCAGCATGAGAATGGCGAACACGATTTGCAGGATCAGTCCGACGAATACGGTTCGATAGCGGATGGTCTTCCGGTCAGTCGAGAAGAGGTACGCAAACAGCAGAATCGCGAGGATGCCCAGCACGCCGGTCAGACGCGCCATGCGAACTCCCGGATTGGTTGTGACTTAGGAGGTTGCTGGAAAAGCCAATTGCAGGCCGCTTTGAAGGGGCGCACCTTCAGGTGGGCCGTCGAATGCCCTTTATTTTTGTCATCCCGAGCCGGCTTTAGCCGGCGAGGGATCTGCTTTACGGACCCTTGCAGGGGTGCGGCGATGCGCGGTGCCGCTCTAGCTGTTTCCATTGGATCGATCGTCCACAGAGGCGCCCAATTCGCGCACAATCTCGACGCCGGCGCTGCTGCCGATGCGGTTGGCGCCGGCATCGAGCATGTCCATCAACTGGGCCGCGGTCCGAATGCCGCCCGCCGCCTTCACGCCGGCCTTGTGTCCCACCACGCCCCGCATTAATACCACGTCAGCGGTCGTCGCGCCCGAATCCCCGAATCCGGTAGAGGTCTTCACGAAATCCACGCCCTCTTCCAGCACCAGCGAGCACACCAGGATCTTCTCGATGTGGTTCAAGAGACAGGTCTCCAGAATCACCTTCAGGATTGCTCCGCGATCGTGCGCTTGTCGAGCCATACTCCGCATTTCGTGCTGCACCAGCGTTCGGTCGCCCGACTTCAGCGCCCCCAGGTTGAGCACCATGTCCAACTCGTGCGCACCATTGCGCAAAGCGGCTTCCGCTTCCGCCAGCTTGATCACGGTAAGATTTGTGCCTAGAGGAAAGCCAACCACCGTGCCCACCTTCACCGGCGAGCCGCGTAGTCGAGCCGCCGCCAGGGCCACGTTGGCCGGATTCACCATGACCGCATGAAAACCGTAGCTGACCGCCTCGTCGCACAACGTGACCACCTGGGCGCGCGTGGCATCGGGCTTAAGCAGGGTGTGATCGATGAGGCTGGCCGTGCTGCGCCAATCGCTCACGAGAATGGACGGCGTGCCGTTTACGACAGAGAGGTTCGCAGACATGAGCACGACAGATTCTATTCCGATTCGGGGCCGGATTCCAGCACACAAATGTCCGGCAGGTTACGATAGTGCTCGGCAAAGTCGAGCCCGTATCCCACCACAAACTCGTCGGGAATCTCAAAACCCACGTAATCCCCGCGGATGGGCTCGGTGCGCCGCGACACCTTGTCCAACAGCGCCGCAATCTTCAGCGACTTGGGCTGGTGGGCGCGCAACATGTTTTGGATGAACGTCAGGGTCAATCCGGTGTCCAGAATATCTTCCACCAGGATGATGTTGCGGCCCGCCATCGAGCGGTCCACATCTTTCACCAGCTTGACCTCGCCGCTGTGCTGCTTGGCGTTTCCATAGCTCGACACCGCAATGAAGTCGAAGCTGACGTCGAGCGTGATCTGCCGCGCCAGGTCGGCCAGAAAAACGGTGGCGCCCTTCAGCACCGCGATCAGCACGACCGGCTCACCGGCAAAATCGTGGCTGATGCGCTGCCCCATCTCGGCCACCTTCGCCGCGATGCGTTCCCGCCCGATCAGCACCCTGAGCTTGTCCACCGGTATTCCGCCTGACCGCATTCGGAGCTAATGCACCTTTTTGGGGCCGAGAAGGAGCGCATCGAGCGCTGGACCCACCCAAGGGATCCCTTGAAGAATCCCGCGCGCGACCGCGAGGGTGCGAGTCTCCTCGTACTTATGTAGATCTGTGACCGAGATGTTGCCTAGATCAGCAAGAACCTTTGAAAACGCATCGATGATTGCAGGATCATCTATGTCCGTGAGTATCAAGACATCACCGTCGTCCACACCCTGACTACCCAACGACTTGCTTCCTTTCAGCACACTACGGTTCCGCAAGCTGCATAAGCGACGAGGCTTTCCGCTTCTCATTGACTGCGGGACAGCCAGTGGCTCGTCCATCGTCAGCGCCGTGAACATATTGGGAGGTTGATGTTTCCATATGTTAAGTGAAATCGGGCCAAGATGGCCTTCACCGAGGAGGACGAACAACTTTACCGATAAAGGCGTTTCGTTGGCCATGAGCAGTCCTTCTCGCAACGCGGGTTTAATCTCTTCGTAGGCCGACCAGGCGCAGTGGTAGAGGTGCAAGACCGGAATGCTCGCTGGAACTATCCGCGAGTACGCCGACCCGATTTGCTCATTCTCGCATCGCACACCGTGAGATGAAACCAAAATCTCTGCCCAAGCAAAACCAGCTTGGACAGGCACCAGATGTGTGCCCACCCTCTCGCCAAGACGGGCGAGAAGGATGGGGCACGCCACGTTAGGACTCGCGTGGAGAGCGGGCCATCCGCCCAGTCACAATCGGTCGTGACGCAGGTCATCGCCATGCCACTAGGAGGTGAGAAATACTGAGGTCGCGATCAGCGGTCTTTTCTTTGCGGGTACGGAGGAAATTCACACCGTAACGTGACATGCAATGCCACGGGTAATCCTTACGGCACAGCGTCAACCGGCGCCACAAGAAAAGACCCTTGTGGTCACGGAGATCACGTCGTAAACTCCGCAGGCTGGCAATATCGGTCGCTTGCGAACTCCCGATTGGACGAATGTCCGGGGAGCGCAATTGAGAATGGGTGGAGGGGACAGCGCATGAACATCTTCAGGTTGGTTGGCAACCATGGCAAGGCCACCCGAGTTTTGCTTTCAGCTTTGTTTTTGGCGCTGCCACTCCCCGCCATGGCGGTGCTGGGCGACAACGCCGCGTCGGTGCTGACCGACCAGACCCGCATGAAGGGAACTTTGCGCAGCGTGGACAATCGCACCTACGTGATGCACGAAATCACCTCGGCCACCGGGACCGTGGTACGGGAATTCGTCTCTCCGGCGGGAGTAGTATTCGGCGTCGCTTGGGAAGGACAATTTCCGCCGGATCTGCAGCAGCTCCTTGGTCCCTACTATCAGCAGGCGCAGCGGGCGGAGCAAGCGGCAACGCCGCAGCAGCAACCGCGCCGACGGGGCGCTCCTGTCGTGATCGGGACCCCCGGTCTGGTGATGTACGAGACTGGGCACATGCGAAGTTTCCACGGACAGGCCTACATTCCTCAACTCGTGCCACAAGGTGTTCAGGTCGGCGAAATCCATTGAGGAGACGACGTCGCGCCAAGGTTGCAGGGCAAGCGGCGATTGCGATGGTC
The DNA here is from genome assembly GCA_963737435.1 of uncultured Acidobacteriaceae bacterium. GTDB lineage: Bacteria > Acidobacteriota > Terriglobia > Terriglobales > Acidobacteriaceae > Bog-257. Next base: position 474,838 of record CAVTSI010000008.1, read on the forward strand.
CCGGGTCGCGAGCAACTCTAGAAAGGAAGACATCGAATGACTGGCCGCTCCGGTTGGTTCCTTGCAGTTCAGAAATTTGGGTGGTGGGTCGCACCACTCTTGGCCGTGTGTATGGCCGGCTGCGGCGGTTCCGAATACCGCTTTCCCGGTCATAAGCCGAAACCAGAGGTCACGGGTGTGACGGCAGTGTGCTCGCCATCCACCATCCAACCCAATCAAACCAGTCAGTGTACGGGAACGGTGGTGGGCCAGGGAAGTTTCAATCCAGCAATCGAATGGACCACCAGCGCGGGCCAGATTTCAACGGACGGCTTGTTAACTGCGCCATCGCTGCCCGGGACGGTGACCGTAACCGCGACCTCAGAATGGGACCGGACCAAGTCAGGGACGGCAACGGTCACAGTGGGTCCCTCGCAGGCCAGCAACGTGGCGCCCATTGTGGTGGACGCGGGGCCGGCGCCCCAAACCTTCATCACCGCGAATGTAGCGTTCGTTACCGTTACGGTTTGTGTTCCGGGTACCAGCACCTGTCAAACCATTGACCACGTGCTGGTGGATACAGGATCCCCCGGACTGCGCCTTTTGTCGTCCGCAAGTGGCGGCCAGTTGGGCATCGCGCTGCCGAATGAACCAGGCTCTAGCGGGAATCCGCTGCTCGAGTGCGCGCTGTTTGGGAGCGGCTATACATGGGGAAACGTAGCTCAAGCCGACATTACAGTGGCGGGCGAAGTGGCCTCAGCGGCGCCGGTGCAAGTGATCATCCCCTCGACCAGTTCGCCGCCAGTGCCGGCAAGCTGTTCCAGCCAAACCACTCAGCCGAACATCGGCGACAGCCTGCAAGCTCTGGGTGCCAACGGCATTCTCGGTGTTGGACTGTTTCAACAGGACTGCGGTCCTGCCTGTACCACAGCCAATAAAAGCATTCCCCCCGTTTATTACGATTGCCGGTCTTTCAGTTGCAATCCGACGTATGTCACGCTCGCACAGGAGGTGACGAACCCGGTCACTTTATTCGCCGCCGACAACAACGGCGTGCTGATTACATTGCCCGCCGTGCCTAACGGAGGTTCGCTGAATCCCAATGGCAGTCTGATCTTTGGCATTGGTACCCAAGCCAACAATGGACTGGGAAGTGTCACCGTGTACACTGTGCCCGACAGCGGGACCAACGCCGGTGACATCACGACCACGTTTAGTGGGACGAGCTATCCGGCAAGCTTCATTGACAGCGGTTCCAACGGGATCTTTTTCCTCGACACCAGAACCACCGGCATTCCGCCGTGCGCCCCGCCGAACGACCCCTGGTATTGCCCCGTCACATCCCCAGATAACCTGTCGGCCGTGAACCAGGGCGCCAATGGAAATCACGGTACTGTCAATTTCGCTGTTGAAGATGCGACCACGCTGTTTAGCAGCGGGAATACAGCCTTCAGCACTCTGGGCGGACCATTTCCAGATTCGTTCGATTGGGGATTGACGTTCTTCTTTGGCCGCAACATGTTTACCGCAATCGAGAACATGGACACTCCCGGGGGCCCCGGGCCGTATTACGCATATTGACTTGGGGATAGTGGCCGCGAGAGCTACAGCGAGGACCCAGCTCTGAACAAGGACCAGCCTTAGCTGGGTTCGCCAAGTTCCTCCACGATCAATGGCGTCTCCGGCTCTCTAGCCGGAGTGGTGGTGATCACGACCACGCTGACCAGCACCAGCAGCGTCCCGAAAATGGTGCGTGCGCCGATCGTTTCTCCCCCTAGGAAGTAGCCCACCAGCACCGCGACGACTGGATTCACATAGGCGTACGTACCTACTTTGGTTGGCGATTCGTGATGGATCAGCCAGACGTAGGCGGTGAAGGCCACGATCGATCCGGCGACGATCAGGTACAGCAGTGCGAGCCAGGCGCCGCGGGAAACCGCTTGCACGTGGAAACTGCCAAACTCTCCCAGAAGCGCAGCGGTCAGGGTGAGCAGCACGCCTCCGGCGAGCATTTGTGCGCCGGAGCTCATGACTTTAGCGACGGGCAACGGCAACTTGCGAGTCAGGGCCGCAGCCACCGACCAACTGATTGCGGCGACGATCAGGGCACAGGCGCCGACGGTGTCGATGGCAGCCTCTCCAAAACTCATGGTAGGGCTTACGAGAACGGCTACCCCGCCAATTCCCACCAGCAGCGCGACCGCTAGTCGAGGAGTCAGGTGCTGGGTGCGCAGGATTAGGATTTCGGAGATCGTCATGAATGCCGGGATAGTGGCCATCATCACGGCCGCTACTCCCGAGGGGACGCGCTTCTCCGCCCAGAAGAGCAGGCCGTAGTCGAGCACGAAGATCAGGACAGCGAGAAGGGAAGCCGAGCGCCACTCGCGAAGAGTTGGTGAGGGCGTGCCCTGGGCGCGCATCCATGCGTACAGAACGATTCCGGCGACCAGGAAACGCATTCCGGCCAGAAGAAATGGAGGGACCTCGCGCACGCCCACGCGGATCGCGAAGAACGTAGAACCCCAAACGAAATAGATAATGGCGAAGGCGAGTAACACTCTCCACGCGCGAGGCTGAGACGTGGCTTCCATGCCGCTGGTCCTGGAACGGGTGACTGCGCAGTTCCAGTCTGGTTAGATCGTCACAACCCGACGCGGGCGCGACTTTCAGGCATAAAAAGATTTTATGAGCTTATAACCGCTGACAAGTCATGAGCCAGTTTTCGCGCATTGCACCTCGTGCCATCGCCTTCATCCGCACGGTCCCGAGGGCATCTCTCTGAAATGGATTGTTATTTCCCTGCAGATCAAGAAAGCCGCCCCATCAGGGCGGCTTTGGCGTAACAGCGCGTTTGCCCAGGCTTTCACAGGTGCAGGCGGCGACGACCGACTGCAGCGACGCCGAGCAGGCCCGATCCAAACAGAATCAGCGAGCCAGGCTCCGGGGTGGTGCCGCCACCGCCGCTGACGTCGATAATTCCGTCAAACGGGTCGCCGTTGAGGTTGGAGACGATGGAGTATGTCCATGTACTAGGGTTAACCTCGTACAGCTTGCCGTTCCAATCGTCAACGAAATAGACGCCCAAAGCGGGGTCCCAGGCCACACCGTTGTCATTCAGGTAGCCCGGGCTGCCCAGCAGGGTGGCTGCGCCCGTCGCTGGGTCGATGGAGTAGAAGCTGCCGCTACCTCCTGCCATCGCAAGAATAAGCTGACCTGTAGTCGAGTTGTAGGTCATGCCGCCGGGGTAGATACCGTTATTGCCGATTAACGTGGCAGCTCCGGTGCTGGTGTTGAGGCTGTAGAAGTTCCCGTTGGTGGCATCCCCATACAGCTGATGGGTCACTGGGTCGTAGGCCAATGAGAACATGTCGTCGATACCATGCATGCCCACCGGGTTCACCGCACCAGTGCCGAGGTTTATGGTGTACAGGGTGTCATTGCCACGGCCTGCAATCCAGTAGGCAGTACCAGAACCGGGATTGTAGGCAAGGTCTCCGAAGTCACCACCGACGCCCGTGCTGCCCACAAATGTCAGGGCGAGAGTATTGGGATTGATGCTGTACAGCGAGTTGGTGGCGTCGTCCATCGCGTACAAGGTGGATCCGGCCCACGCCGCAGCGGGAGCGACGCAAATCGCCAACGCCAGAACCAGCAGAAGCAGATAGATCCGGCGCATGGCTATCTCCTTGAGGTTTGCACCTTCATGTTATGGCTGGCTCCCGAAGGAAACCGGGGCCCAGAGATCGCGGTCGCAGTTTGGGTCCGCAAGCACCGGGAGTACTAACACAGTAGTACCAGTAAAAGCCGTGCAATTATTCGGCCAATTTGGATTGCCTTTGTGCTTAGCAGTAGAAAGGCCGGAGGTCGTTAACCAACAAGTAACCATTGCAAGACATTGCAACTATACGGACAATCTTTTCCCATAGCGCGATCGCGTGCGCAGATGCCCCCTACAAAGCTTGCATCAGTCGAGCCGGTCGCTCGGCATTCCTCAGATATTCAAATGGGCTGAAGTCAGCAGTAGATCCGTCCACGACTCCCGCATGGCGTCCCCGCGATCGGACCATCTGGCAACATCACTTGCTTGCATCCGCCGGTTTAGCGGGCTCGAGAGGTTTCGCGGCTTTCAGCTTGGCCAGCGCTTCATCCACACGTTTCTTAAAGTCACCCTGGTCGTTGTGCGAAAGTCCGCTATACATCGACACAACACTCATCTCGCACGTGGTACCAGTCGGCAACAAGCTGACGCGGTTTTTGCCCTGGTTGACCGCTCCGATAACGGACCAATGAATAGAGTGTTTTACATTGTAGTCCGCAGTCATTTTGTCCTCGTCACTCTGCACGTCTTTGTAGTTGTCCGGATTGCCAAGGGCAACTTTGACCGCGCTCCACACTTCACTGCAAGGAACGGGATAGGTAGTCTTGTAAGTCTTGTCGCCGGCACCGAACGCCGGCATAGCAACAGCAAGCGACATTAAAGCACCCACTGCAAATTTCATCTTGTTCTCCTTGGCCGTACGGCCTGAATCGAATCAACTTATGGGACGGGCGGCGGGAAGAGGGAAGCGCGAAGGTCGCTTGTTCGCTGGCTGGTGCCCTACCACGCTGGATGAGAGAAAGGCCTGAAGTCCCTCTCCGGGCCACCCAGAAATTCTCAGTCCCGGGATTGGTGTTTGTCAGTGACCGCTAACGCACCAAGAAGTGATAGCCGAACTACAAGAATCCAAATTCCATGTTGGGCTGGTGTCGCCATCAGGGTTCTTCCCGACGGCTTACCTCCAATGAATGAGGTTTTCAGGGTCTTCCACCAGGACGACTTCGTACTTTTCTATCAGGGGCATGAGGACGCTCTCCAGTTCACGCTTCCAGAGTTCGCCTTCATAGAACTTTGCTTTCATCGGCTCGCGCGAAGCCAGGTTAGGGAAGCCGCGCATGAAGAAGAAGGTGTCCGCATCTTCAATGGAAAGGAATTGGCCCAGTATTTTCATCCCGATTTCTGCGTGCGCCGGAACCGACTTGGAGCGGAATATTTCAAGGAAACGTGAGCGGCTGCCCGGCCTGAGTTTATACGTACGCATTTCGATGATCATCGGGACCCTCTACCAGCAAACTTGCTCGGCGCGCGCGAAAACGCAACACGAAATCAAAATCCGAGCAAGGCGCAACTTAGTGTGGATGGCGCACCTGGATGATAGTAGTCGGGGACGTGCGCCTACTCAGCAGTTGTCGGATCAATCATTGACCGAATTTGCGAGACGCGGTTGGCGGGAAACCCGCCCTGCTGGGCATGCCTGCGAACCGCCTCTTCATCAGGGGCTATGTAGATGCAGTAGATTTTGTCGTCCGTGACGTAGCTCTGGACCCACTGAATCTGAGGTCCCATCTCTCGCAGAATGCCACACGACTTCTGCGATATGGCATGCAGTTGCTCCGGTGACAGGCTGCCGGCTCCCGCAATGTCTCGCTCGATGACAAACTTCGGCATGGTAGTATCTCTCTTCCTGATGCCAGGTAATGAAGATTCTGGGCGGCCGATGAATTTCAGGATCTCAAACAGCTATTCAGGGCCGAGCTTCGTACACGATGTTAAAAGGCGTTTCCGTAGCCCGGCGGAAACGACTGAAGCCGGCCGCGGTTACCACTTCCCGGATGCGAGCTTCCCCGGATTGCGCGCCCAGGCATAAGCCAACTTCCTGCGATCGCGAGCAGGGAGTACACAGCAAGGTCGAGAATGAATAGTAAACTCGTCCCACCGGATTGAGGTTGTCTTTCAACTGGTCATTGGCAAACGGTTCGACGATCATCCAGGTTCCGTCATTGCGCAGCGAGTTTCGCACATGGGCGGCAGCGCCGACCGGATCGCCCATGTCGTGCAAACAGTCGAAAACCGCAACGAAGTCGTAGTCTTTTCCCGGATATTCCTTGGCCTTGGCCTGCTGGAACGTAACCCGATCGGCAACCCCTTCACGCTGGGCCGAATCACGCGCTGCTTCGATCGATTTATCGTGGTAATCAAATCCGAAGAAGTGAGATTTGGGAAACGCCTTGGCCAGCAATATGGTGGACGCGCCTTTGCCGCAGCCCACGTCAGCCACGCGCCCACCGGCGTCCAGCTTTTCCTTTACATCTTGCAGCGCGGGAATCCACGAGCTTACCAGATTGGCAGCGTAGCCAGGCCGAAAAAACTTTTCGCAACCGTGAAACACCCCGTCATCATGTTCGTGCCAGCCCATGCCAGCTCCATTGCGAAACGAATCGGCGATTCGCGGCACCGCGGCGAGTGACCCCAGAGCCAGTTGGAACGCCCCAGGCAGATAGGCCGGGCTGTCTTCGTTGGCCAGGGCAAAGGCCTGTTCCTCAGTGAGGCTGAACTTGTCGGCTTTCTCGTCATAAGTGACATAGCCACCGGCAGCTTGCGATGCCAGCCATTCGCGGACGTAGCGTTCGTCGGTTGCGGTTGCGGCCGCAAGTTCGGCCGAGGCCATGGGATGAGCCGCGAGCGCCTTGTAGAGTCCGAGTTTTTCGCCAATGACCACCATCCCGGTATGCACCGCCGCACCGAGATCTTCCACGAAGCGCCCGACAAAAGCATTGAGCTTGTCCATGTCGATTGCCATAGTGCACCCCTTCCCCAAGGGCCACAATTTTAGCTAGGCCCTTAATAATTTGTAAATCCCTGCGCGCGGGTTTTCGATCAGCTTGGAGGACCTGCCGCGCCAGTGTCCCAGAAAGCAGCGAGGCAGGACGGACTTCCGTTTTTCTTTGTAGGCTCGGGTCTGCCCCGCTACACTTGACGCGAGAGAACCGTGAGCAAACGTCTGCCTTTGTTGCTTCGTCAAGCCATGTACAACCTGCGTGGCGGCTTTTTGATTCGCCCGCTCACCATCGCGCTGTCGCTGGGTTGCGCGGGCGCATTCCTGTCGTGGTTGGAAGAGGCGTTTCCGGTTGTCAGCGCCTGGGTGCCCACGGTCCTATTCCCCTCGCACGCCGACCCGCAAGTTGCCCAGGTCATCCTGGCGGGCATTGCGGGCTCCATCATGACGGTGGTGTCCATCGTGTTCGCCATCCTGTTGATGACGCTCACCCTGGCCTCGATGCAGTTCTCCCCGCGCATCATCGTTAGCTTTTCCCGGGACCGCGTGACGCAATGGACGCTGGGCATCTTCCTCGGCACTTTCTCCTACTGCATGGCGGCGCTTCCGACAGCACGCTCGTTTCCTCACCCCTTCGCTCCAGTGGCCACCGTCCTGGGAGCGATGGTGCTGGCGCTGACCTGCGTCGGCTTGCTGCTGTTTTTCATTCACCACATCTCTCAGGCCATCAGTGTCAACCACATCGTCGATCGAATCGCCGAAGAAACCGAAGCCATGATCGACGAGATGATGCCTCGGCCGCACCGGCCGGCCCGCATGACGGATGCCGCACCGCTCAGGCCTAACCCCAGCGAGACGGCCGTGTTGAGCGACGTTTCGGGCTACATCCGCTTCATCGATAAGCGACGCCTGGTTGCGGTGGCGAAGCACTATCACGTCAGTATCCGGGTGCTGCGGAGGGTCGGCCACTTCGTTCCCGCGGGAATCCCACTGATGATGGTCTCGAAAGGGAACCGTCTGCCCCCCGAAGGCGCTGCCGAACTACTGGCCGCATTCGATTGCGGCCCGACTCGGACCTTGCAGCAGGACGTGGAGTTTGGCGTCCTGCAGATTGTCGATGTGGCGTTGAAGGCGATCTCGCCCGCCGTCAACGACCCCACCACTGCCATTAGCTGTGTCGATCAGTTGAGCCGCATTCTGATTCGCTTCGCCTCCCGCGAGCCGCCCGAGGAGCTGCTCTATGATCCGCCGGGCATCGTTCGCGCAAGCATTGGATGGATCCACTTCGAGCGCCTGCTGGAGGCAGCCTTTGAGCAGATCCGCATGTATGCGAAGGCGGACGTGGCGGTTAGCTTGCGGTTGCTGCGGGCCCTTGGTGACATAGCTGCCTCGACGCCCGATCCGGAGTTCCGCCAGAAACTTGTCGAGCAGGGAATGCTGACCGTGGCAGGCTGTGCCGAAAAGCTCGGCGAAGTGGAGCTGGGAGAGTTGCGGTTTCGCCAAGCCGCGTTGGAGACCTTCGCCCCGATCTCGCAGTTGTAGGTCAAGAGTGTGGGTGGCGGCCGGGTTCATTGGTATGATGCCGTTGAGTCCCGATTTTTGGAGTTTCCAGTTTGCGGGTGGCCCGGTTTATCACTCCTAGGGTGCCCTACCCAAGCTTCTTCTCCTTGGGCGGGTTGTCCCGTAACCTTCCCTGACACTGCCGCCCTCGACTGTTATCATTTGCAGTTTCCTGAAACTCTCGCCTTACTCGGTTTTGAGGAGTGCGCATGAAGCGTCGTTCCCGCCGTTTGTTGCTGAACCTTGCATTTCTGGCAGTGCTAATCACGCCGCCGGCGACGATTGCGGCCAATCGCCCAGCGGTTTCACAATCTGACGAGGCCCGTACCGAGCGCTACTTCCAAAGCATTCGCAAGAATCCCAACCTGCTACTGGCCTTTCTGCGCGAGATGCCCAAGGGAGGCGATCTGCACAATCATCTCTCGGGCTCAGTTTATGCCGAGTCGTACATCCAATGGGCGGCGCAAGGAGGCGATTGCATCGATCCCAAGGGCCTGTGGTTTAGCGCGCCTCCATGCCAGGCGCCTGCATTGCCGATCGCGAGAGCCTTCAACAATACGGACCTCTACGCCAACATTATTGATGCCATCTCCATGCGCAATTGGCAGTACTCGGGCCAATCCGGACACGATCACTTCTTCGCTACCTTCGGCAAGTTCGCGGAAGCCATCAACGGCACCACCGACAAGGAACTGGCCGAGACCGCGACGCGCGCCGCTTCCCAGCACGAGATCTACCAGGAGCTGATGCTCACGCCCACTGGCAAAGACCTGGAGACGCTGGCTGAGTCGATTGGTTGGGACGATGATTTTGGCCGGCTGCAACAAAAGCTGCTGGCTGGCGGGTTGCCGCAGATTCTGGCTGCTGCCAGTGAAGAACTCGATGTCGCAGAGGTGTCGCGCGACAAACTGCTGCACTGCGGCGTTCCCGCCGCCGATCCGGGATGCCAGGTCGTACAGCGCTACATAGCCCAGGTTTCACGGGGCAAGCCGAAAGAGGTGGTCTTCGCCCAGATTCTTACCGGCTTTTTGCTGGCAGGCGCCGATCCCAAACTGGTTGCGCCCAACCCGCGCGTGGTCGGCCTGAATCTGGTGATGGCGGAAGACTGGTATGTCCCCATGCGCGACTTTGAGCTGCACATGCGCATGCTCAATTACCTTCACGAGCGCTATCCGCAGGTACACATCGCACTGCACGCGGGCGAACTGGTCGTTGGTCTTGTGCCGCCCCAGGACTTGCAGTTTCATGTGCGCGATTCGATCGAGACGGGTCATGCCGAACGCATTGGACATGGCGTTGACGTGATGAACGAAAGTCACCCATTCGAGCTATTGCAGGAGATGGCCGACCGCAATGTGATGGTGGAAATCTGCCTGACCAGCAACGACGTCATCCTGGGCGTGCGCGGGCCGCAGCATCCCTTAAGCGAATACCTACGCGCCGGGGGTGCCGCTGGCGCTGGCCACCGACGACGAGGGTGTCTCCCGCTCCGACATGACCCACGAATATCTGAAGGGCGCGGAGGAACAGAACCTCAGCTACCTGCAGTTGAAGAAGATGGCGCGCACCAGCCTGGAACACGCCTTCATCGGCGGCGCAAGCCTGTGGCGTGACGGCAAAGCATTCAGTGTAGTTAAAGAATGCGGAGCGGAGAAGGCTGGCGCTGCGCAACCATCGGCGGCATGTGGGAAGTTTCTCGCTGGCAGTGAAAAGGCGCGGCTGCAATGGAAGTTGGAAGCCGAGTTTCGTCAGTTCGAGGCGAACGCGTGGACGGCTCCGTGAGAGCGATTGGGTTTACCACAGAGACACAGAGACACAGAGAAGATTTATTACCACGGAGAACATGGAGATCACGGAGATTGATCTTTGTTTCTCTTTCGTGATTCTTGGTTTTCCTCAGCGGCCCCCGTGCTCTCCGTGGTAACAAGGTTGTTCTCCGTGCCGCTGTGCCTCTATGGTTGGCCTGAGAGGGCGAGGATCTGCAGCCCTTACTCCGCGTCGGCAGAGCAGGTCGAGCCGAGCCACTTGCCGGTATAGGAACCATTCACGGTCATAGTCTGGCCGTTGCCGGTGGCAGTGCCCTTTACCGACGCTTTGACGTTCTCGGAGTCGAGGGCATGGATTTTCATGTCGACATCGGTCTCCATGCCTTGGTCCTTGCCGGCGTCGCACAAGGTTCCCCGGATTTCCATCTCGCTGCTGGTGGAATTCACCAAGGTCCAGTTACACTTCTCGTCACGTCCAGAGAACGGATCCCTTGCCACATCTTGTTGCTTTATACATTTTTTGAAGGTCCTGGTGTGTGGCGTTGCCCCAAACTGGGCCTCGATTCGGGCGCGCTGCTCGGGCGTCATTTGGTCCAACCGGGCCTGGAGGTTGGGCGGGAGCTGTCCGCTTATTGTGGTGCTCACAGTCACTTGCCAAAGACCAGTCTTGACGTTGAGCGGTTGGTATTTTCCGCTTTGGGCAAAAACAACAGATGCCAGCAAACCAATCGCGGCGACTAAGAGTAGCTTTCGCATGGCAATCCTCCTGGAGAATTTATTTCCATTCATACCGGGGCTCCCGCTCCATTGGAGCGTGTGATATTAACCGAAAAAATCCCCACCAGCAACACCAGCGAAAATCGGATGAGACGGTTCTGGAATCGGAAACCTGGGTTGTCGAAGCTGCCTACGGCCCGAGCGGAGCGCCCCGCTACTCCACCGTAACCGACTTCGCCAAATTGCGCGGCTGGTCCACGTCGCAGCCGCGGCGCACGGCAATGTGATAGGCCAGCAACTGGCAGGGAACCACCTCCAGAATCGGGGCGAGCAGTTCAGGCGCATCGGGAACGTAGAGGACGCGGTCGGCAGCCTCGCGAATCTCCTCGTCGCCGTCGGTGGCGATGGCGATCACGGTGCCGGAGCGCGCCTTCACTTCCTTCAGGTTCGACAGCGTCTTCTCATAGCGCAGCACTGAGCCCGGATCGGTCTTGTCGTGCGTCGCGAGAATCACTACGGGAAGATCTTCGTCAATCAGCGCGTTGGGGCCGTGCTTCATCTCGCCGGCGGGATAGCCCTCGGCATGAATGTAGGAAATCTCCTTCAACTTCAGAGCGCCTTCCAACGCGATCGGGTAGTGAATGCCACGCCCCAGAAACAGGAAATCGTGGGCCCGGTGGTATTCCTTGGCAAGATCTTCGGTCTCCTCGTCGCGCGTGAGCAGCGTCTCCAGCTTGCCGGGCATGAGGGTGAGGTCGGTGAGGAGCTGCTTGGAGTGGTCGAGATCGAGCGTTCCGCGCACCAGACCGAGGTACACCGCGAACAGGAACAGTGCGGTCAGTTGCGCCGTGAAAGCCTTGGTCGAGGCCACGCCAATCTCCGGCCCGGCGTGGGTGTAGATGGTGCCGTTGGCTTCGCGCGCGATCATGGAGCCTACGACGTTGCAGATGCCCACGGTCTTGGAGCCTTTGGCGCGCGCCTCGCGCATGGCTGCGATAGTGTCGGCGGTCTCGCCGGACTGCGTGATCAGGATGGTCAGATCGCGTGGCCCAATCAACGGATCGCGATAGCGAAACTCGCTGGCGTAATCCACTTCCACCGGAAGCTTGGCCAGCCGCTCGATCATGAACTTACCCGCGAGTCCGGCATGCCAACTGGTGCCGCAAGCGGCGATGTAGACGTTCTCCAACTTGCGGAAATCTTCGTCGGTGATGTCCATCTCGTCGAGGAACACCTTGCCGGAGTCGAGCGAGACGCGGCCCAGCGTGGTATCGCGCACCGCGCGCGGCTGCTCGTAGATTTCCTTGAGCATGAAATGCTTGAAGCCGCCCTTCTCCGCCATGATGGGGTCCCAGGTAATGTGCTGCACCTGACGGGTGATAGGCTGGCCGTCAAAGTCGGTGAGCTGCACGCCCGAGGGGGTGATGACGGCCAGATCGCCGTCGGCGAGAAAGAACAGGTCACGAGTGTGGTACAGGATGGCCGGGACATCGCTGGCGACGAAGTATTCATCTTTGCCCAGACCAATGACTGCCGGCGGGCCATTGCGAGCCGCGACAATCTTGTTGGGCTCGTCCGCTGAAATGACGGCGATGGCGAACACGCCGGTCAGCAGCTTCACCGTCTTGCGCACCGCTTCTTCCAGCGGGACTTTGTGGTCCACCACAGCGAGATTTTTCTCCACGAGGTGCGCAATCACTTCCGTGTCGGTCTCGGTGCGAAACTTGTGGCCTTCATCGATCAGCTTCTTCTTCAGCGCGACGTAGTTCTCCACAATGCCGTTGTGCACGACCACGACCTTGCCGGTGCAGTCGCGGTGAGGATGCGCGTTCTCCTCGGTAGGACGCCCATGCGTGGCCCAGCGGGTATGGCCGATGCCATAGGTGCCGTCAAGCGGCTTCAGGCGGATGACCTCCTCCAGGTTGCGCAGTTTGCCCTCAGCGCGGCGCACCTGCAAGCCATCGCCATTGCCGGCTACGGCAATGCCGGCGGAGTCATAGCCGCGATATTCCAGGCGGCGCAAGCCGTCAATGATGACCGGCACCACCCGCTTTTTCCCGACGTAACCAACAATGCCGCACATAGCTCAGCCCCTTTGATATCCCAAATCACACGTTCTGCTGGAACGGGGAGGAACGTCCTGAATTGTAATCGTTACCCATTGAATGTTACAGGGGGAGTCGCTGATGCGGAAGATGGTGCTGCTCAGCGTGGGGCGCGCCATTTCAGGCGTGATTCGAAAGGGACAGGAGAATCGGCTTGAGCCGTCCCGGTACGGTGAACTTCACCTCAGCGGAACAGCCGACTCACGATTGAGCGGCTGTCCTGCAGGCCTGAAGGCTCACTTGATCCACACGTCTGTGCCCTGACCGCCGAGTTCCAGTACCATGCGGTTGCCGTCGACCGCAATGCTATTCCACACCGGGTCCATGCCGAGTATAAGCATTTCGTCGAACTGATACACCGGGGTAGCTGGTCCGATGGGATGTTTGCTGGTCGCATCGAGCGGCAGGGCATCCAGGAACCGTAGATTCCCACCCTGTCCATGCGATGACAGAACATAGAGCAGGTTATCGTGAGCCGACCAGAACACTAGGAGGTAAGAATCGGAAACAGGTGTAACGGGAATCCAATCAGATGCGCCGACAATCTTGTCTGACACCGGTGCAACGAAAGCTTGCCAATGCTGTCCTTTAACTCCGGTGACTAAGCTAAGCCAGTGACCGTCAGGGGAGAGACTTGGGCCCTTCAGAGCATCTGTTGTAGAGACCACGTGGCTGATTCTTCGCGTGTCGAGGTCGAGCAGGTTCACCTGCTGGCTGCCCGGCGAATCAACCCAGAGGAGCAACTGCTTTCCGTCCGAGGAGAACTGCCGTGGCATTCCGCAGTTCTCACATAACAGGGTTGACCAGAAAGGCCACCAACCCAGCGAGTTCATGTACACATTGAGCCGCTCCTTCGTCCCTTCTCCAAAGACATATCGCGTGCCATAGGGCGCGAGTACTGAGTAGAATGCGTCTCGAAGCTTCTTCTTATCTCCAGCGCTTCCCGATTTCACGTCCTGCAAGAAGAGGGAGAAGTGGCCACCGTTTTCTGCGCGGTACAGCAACTTCGCGGCGGCCGCCGACTGCTGCCCTTTCTGGCCCGAACCTAGGGTCAGAGGCGACGGCACCGTGCTGACATGTTGACCCGAAGAATCAACCGTCAGAGCCCAGAAATTCATACCAACTTGCGTGCGACAGAAGACCAGCTTGCCGGCGGTGAAAGAAGCGTCGAAATCGCCCTGCGCGTCGGTGGTGGCGCGGACGGCCTTGCCCTGTGGCTTGCCGTCGGGGCTGAGCTGAATCTTCCACAGTGTCGCACTTTCGCCCTGTCGTCCGGTGAAGACAATCCAATCGCCGGGAAGCCATGCATTGACCGCGATGTAGTTAAAGCCCTGCTCGCGCAGCTGAGCTCCGATCGAAGTCTTCCGCGGCTCACCACCGTTGGCGCTTGCAACCCACCACTCCGGTTCACGGTCCGCTTGGGTTGACGTTGTAACCAGGATGCGATTGCCGTCGGGAGACCAGATTGGCGCATAGCTGTTGTCGAGCGAGGGAAGGACCAGGGTCACGTCACCGCCAGCAAGAGACCGGCGTACAAGCTTGCCGCTGTTGCCGAAAAGAATCGTCTTGCCATCCGGCGAAATTTTCGCCAAATAGGCGTCCCGGATCGCTAGCTCGGCGGTACCGCCAAACGAAGGGACGCCATAGATGCCTTTCGGCTCGCGGCTGGAAGTGAAGTAGATACTTCGTCCGTCCGGAGAGAATTCGGGATCGTAGTTCTGCGAGGCGTCGTTGGTCAACGGTCGTGGAGGCGCTGACCCGCCCGCCCGCCCCACCCATATCTGCGGATTGGTGTAGCCCGGAGCGACCGCCGCAAACGCAATGGACATGCCGTCGCGTGACAGCACGGGCGATCGAGCGTTGCCCACGCGATACGTCAGTTGCCGCTCGTCACTGGCAGGAGGCGGCGTCGAACACGCGGTTAACAAGCAGACCGATGCGATTAAGGTGCCCCAGCAGGTAAAGCTGTAGCGGCGTCCCATGTTTTGACCTGATGAAACTTGATGGTATGGCGGATCGCGGCCGTCTGTCTGTGACGTGGCGGGTGCGTCCAAGGCTGTTCAGCCCTCGAGCTTGAAGCTGTATTCCTCGATGACGGGATTGGTGAGCACTTCACGCGCGATGCGCTCCACCTCCGCCTCCGCCGCCTCGCGGGTGACGCTACTGTCCAGGGCGATCTCGAAGTACTTGCCCTGGCGCAGGTCATCGATGCCGCGGTATCCCATTTTCTTCAGGGCGCCGTGGATGGTTTTGCCTTGAGGGTCGAGCACACTTTTCTTGAGCGACACGTAAACGTAGGCTTTCATGGCGAAAGTTCATTATACCGATGTGGCTGGTGGCAGAAGGCGATAGGCCCGCGTCCATGCTCTAAGTTCTCTGTGCCTCTGTGTCTCTGTGGTGAATCCGTGTTCGCACAAATTCGACCAACTCAGGCGTCACATATTGCGGCGGGCGGATGCGGAACGTCGGTTTGGCGGCGACGGGCTTCAAGGAGATGTTCGTCCAGGCGACATCGCCACTGTCGTCGTGCACGATTATCGCGTCGGCGCGATCCAGAAATTCCTGCGCCGAGGATTTGAAGTCGGCGGTCGCCGGGTCGAGCACCGTCAGGTAAAGGTCGGGGCGCAGGAAGCGCATTACCGAGTTGGATTCGACGATGGCGTTCTCGGCTCCGGCGAGTTCCTGGCGCACGCGAGGCATGGCTTCAGCCAGCATTCCCTGACGAGTCCGCACCCAGAGCGAGCGAGTGGCGCCACAGACGAGAAAGCGCGAGGTGTCGCTCGCGCCGCTGCGATCGCGCTCTTCCGTTACCGCCCAACTGTGGTCATCGGTGGCGCAGTCGCAGAGTTCGCCATTGGCCGAACAAATCCCGTGTCCGTATTGCGTGATCTTGATGGCCGTCCAGTGAAACTCGGGGAGCGCGGCGATCAGGCCAGCGACCACGCTGGTCTTGCCCACGCTGCGAGAGTGTCCGCCGATGACGATGAGGGCCATGGGTAAAGCCGCCGTTAGCACTTAGCACTTAGCACTTAGCATTTAGCAATTAGCACTTAGCAAAACCGTTAGGCGCCAAATCCCAACTGCCAACTCCACAAGTGCCAAGTGCTAAATGCTAAGTGCTAAGTGCTAAGTGCTAAGTGCTAAGTGCTAAGTGCTAAGTGCTAAGTGCTAAGTGCTAAGTGCTAAGTGCTAAGTGCTAAGTGCTAAGTGCTAAGTGCTAAGTGCTAAGTGCTATTTTCGCCTTTCCGTGCCAGGCGCGCGAGCACTGCCAACTGCTTCAAGTATTCGCCGAGCGGACGCGCCGGTCTGCCCCAGAAAACTACGCCCCTCCCGCGAACTATCTTATTCGACAGCACGCCGCTGCCCGATCCGAGAATGACGCCCGGCTCGACCGTTGCGTGATCACCGATGCCAACCTGGCCGCCCACGACCCCACCCTCTCCTATGTCAACACTGCCAGAAACGCCGGTCTGGGCTGCGATCACAACATTGGCGCCGACGGTGACGTTATGCCCGATGTGGATCAGATTGTCGAGCTTGGTTCCCGCGCCGATCACGGTTTTGTCCAGGGCGCCCCGATCAATAGTGCAGTTGGCGCCGATCCCGACGTACTCGCCGATGACCAGCGCGCCGATCTGGGGGAACTTGTGATAACGGCCGTATTGTTCATCGCGCACAAATCCGAAGCCGTCCGCGCCCAGCACTGCACCTGCGTGCACCACGACACGGCGGCCCAGCGTCGTACCCGCATAGATGACGACGCGTGGATACAGGTCACAATCGTCGCCGATCACGACGCCCTCGCCGATGAAGCAGCCCGCTCCGATGTGCGAGCGCTCTCCCACTACGGCGTTCGCTTCGATTACCGCGTAGGCGTCAATGGCCGCGCTGGCAGCGACGTTCGCCGAATGGTGGACAACCGCCGCGGGATGGACCCCGGCGGTATAGCTCCTGGGCGGATGGAGCAGCGCTCCGGCCCGAGCGAAAGCCAGCCGGGGCTGGGCTGCGATCAGCAAGGCTTTGCGTCCGGCGGACGAGGCCGCGAACTCTCCAGCGATGACGGCGCTCGCCGGAGAAGCCAGCGCCCGCGCCAGGTGCTTCTCGTCCTGCACAAATACCAGGGCGCCGGGTTGCGCTTGCGCGATGCTGGCGACCGTCGTGATCTCGAGGTTGCCATCGCCGATCAAGCGGGAGGCGGTGAATTCCGCCAGCGATTGCAGAGTTTGGTGCATGAAGTTGTTATAGCAGTGGATGGCGAATAGTGGGTAGTGGATAGAAAAATCGGTACTGGGACAATTCATGCCAGCAACACGGAACTAGCCCACTACCGAGGAATCAAGTAGCCCAGCCCGCACAAGACCAGCACTGCCGGCGATGCGACCTCGCAGGCGGGTCAACGAATCCCACTAGGGCTGGCTTCTGCGCTTGGGGGGACTTGACATTCGGCGGCAGACGCAGCACTATGCTGTCGCAGATTTGGTGCAATCCCCGTACCCAGGAATGGTAAGAATATGGCGTCTTCCGTTTGGTCTGGATATCTAACGTTTGGCCTCATCTCCATGCCGGTGCGCTTGTTCTCGGGCGCGCGCAGCAATCACATCTCCTTCAACATGCTGCACCGTGATGACAACACGCGCCTTAAGCAGCAGCTCTGGTGCCCGCATGACGAGCGCGTTGTGGAACGCAACGAGATCGTCAAGGGCTACGAGTACCGCAAGGGCGAGTACGTCATTATCGAACCGGAAGAGATCAAGAAGATCGAGCCCAAAACCGCCAAGGCGATGGAGATCCTGGAATTCGTCGAGTACAAGGAAGTAGATCCCATCTACTTCGAGTCGTCCTATTACTTGGTGCCGGACGATGCCGGCCGCAGGCCCTACGCGCTGCTGACAAAGGCGATGGAAGAGACTGGCTACGTGGCCATCGCCAAGCTCACCATGCACAACCGCGAATACACGGTGTTTCTGCGGCCTCATGCCGGCGGGCTTATGCTGCACACCATGTACTACAGCGATGAGGTGCGGCAGCTGGAGAGCTTCGGCCCCGTCGACGTCGAACTGAAAGACGCCGAGGTCAAGGTCGCCCATCAGTTGATCGAAGCGCTCGCCGGCAAATTTGAGCCCGAGAAGTATCACGACACCTTCGAGGAAAATCTGAGAGAGCTCATCAAGGCACATCTGGAAGGACGCGAGGTCACTGCCGTGGAGAAGCCCCGCAAGCTTGCTCCCGTGGTCGACCTCATGGCTGCGCTCAAGGAAAGCCTGGCACAAATGCCGAAGAAGCCTCCGCAACGCGCAGCCGCAGCGGAAAGTGCGGCGGAGGTGAAAGAAGTGAAGAAGTCGGCCAGGGGTCCACGCCGCAAGACTGCTGCATGAGGCCGTCGGCCAAATTATGCTTTGTCGCGAGAGGAACCGACCCTTTTTGCTAAATAGCACGATTAGGTCATTCGGTATGCATCAAGGTTGCCATGCGGTATTCTGCGGGCATCTTGACTGCGCGAGTTAAACCGCCGCCGGAGAACACCATCCGCATTGCCGTGGTGGAAAGCGACCCGCTTCGCTTCCTTGGGTTTCGGGCGATCTTTTCCTCCGAAGAAAGCTTTCGGATACGCGCTGCCTCCGTCTTGGCGGTCCTGAGTTCTGCTGACGACGACATCATCCTGATGACCTCCAGTGGCGGAGCCGCATTCTACTCGGCTATGTCCGCCTTAAAGGCCGTGCGTCCTGCCATTCGCATTATTGTCACCGGGACAGGCACGAGCGATGAAGAGATTCTGCGGGCCATTGCGGCCGGCGCGAAGGGTTATATAGCAGAGGATGCAACCCCCGGCGAATTCAAGCACGCGATCCGCGAGGTGCACAGTGGTTCAGTATGGTTGCCCCGGCGGGTACTGTGCGCGTTCATCGAACGCGCCACCGCATCTCCTCGCAGGGTGCGGCCTGAAGGGGAAGACAAGATCAGCGAACGGGAACGGGAAGTGTTGAAGTTGCTGGTCGCGGGCCGCTCCAACAAAGAAATCGGCGACGCGCTGGGTATCGAAGAGCGCACGGTCAAGGCGCATGTCAGCCAGCTCATGCGGAAGGTCGGAGTGCAAAACCGCATCGCCTTGTCGGTCCACGCCATCACTCATTCGCTGCTCTCGGAGCGTCAGTAAGTCAGTTCCGCTGTTTGCTCGGTTCTAGCTTCCGCTGAGTGGTTACCTGCCCATCCGACTGGTTACCTGCCGATCCCATGTTACTAAAGTCTAATTACCCCGCCTGACCTTCCGTTACTTGCGCGAAGCTGCCTGCGACTGCATACTGCACTCAGCTACCACAGAACCTGGGAGATAGGGCTGGAAGAGGTTACGAGGGTCTCCTCTTCCGGCCCTTTGTATTTGCAATCAACCCCTATCTGAACTGGCGACAAGTATCCCCGGCCCGCGTTTCGGTTCTCCCAATCGCCGTCGGGTCACTAAAGAGTAACCAGTCCTCGGCTTTCTTCAGGCGCAAAATTCCATCGAACCCTCGTAAGATGAGTGCAGCCGGCACAGGCTGGCGGAGCCTATGTCTTGATCGGAGTTGAGCCATGAAGAAAATTGTCGCGGCAGCTTTGTTGATTGTTTCCATGACCGCCTGGGCTTGGAGTCAGAACCGAGGCGCGCAAGTGGATCGCGTCCAAACAGCGAGCACGGTGCTCGACCAGATTATGTCCGCTCCCGATCGGGGCATTCCCGATGGAATCCTTTCGGGCGCCAAATGCATAGCAATCGTGCCCTCCATGCTGAAGGCAAGTTTCGTATTCGGCGCCAACTATGGCAAGGGCGTGGCCACCTGCCGTACCGATCATGGCTGGAGCGCGCCCGTGTTTTTCAAGGTGACGGGCGGCAGTTTCGGATTTCAGGCGGGCGGTCAGGCTTCGGATCTGGTCTTAATCATCCGCACCGATGAAGGCATGCAGCACTTGCTACAAAGCAAGTTCAAGCTGGGAGCCGACGCTTCCGCAGCGGCCGGGCCGGTGGGCCGCGACGCGCAGGCTTCCACCGATCTCACGCTGCGCGCCCAGGTGCTGACCTATTCGCGTTCGCGCGGATTGTTCCTCGGCGTCTCTCTGAGCGGCGGTCTCATTCGCCAGGACAACGGCGATACGCGCGCCTTTTATGGCGGCAAAGACTGGACATTCTATTCACTGCTCAGAGGACAAGTTCCCGCTCCCCAGGATTCGTCGGTCCTGCTGAACACGGTTGAGAAGTACGCTCCCACGCCCAAAGTTCGCGCGCAGGTTGCACCCGCACCTGTCATAACCTCGCCTGCGTCTGCAGCCACGCCAGCCGAGACGCCTGCGACAAGCTCACCGGCGAACCCTGCTCAAGCGCCAGCAGCGGTAGATCCGACAACCGAGGAACCTGCTGCAGCGCCGGCTGCGACCCCAAGTTCAACCCCGGCGCCGCCCGTGGCGGCTACACCGGCTAGCACTGGAACTGTCAACCCTTAAGGAGTAGCGGCGCAAGGAGCGGTGGCTACGGCCACCGCTTTTCTCGTGCGCAAGAGCCGTACTCAGCAATCGGTTTGACCTCGGTTTTTCGCGGTGCTACCGTCAAACCGATACTTCTCATGCGCCACAAGTTGCAGTATGTTCTGGTCGCGTTGGTGGTGCGCCTGATCGGCGCCTTGCCGCGCCCGCTGGCCCGTGGATGGGGCATCCTGCTGGGCGGGGCGGTGTACCATCTGCACCGCCGATTGCGCCGGGTCGGAATGCGCAACCTCGCGTTGGCCTTCCCCGAGAAACCGCCGAAAGAACGCCGCCGGATTCTGCGCGGAGTTTACGTCTCGTTGGGACGCTTGCTCGCCGAAGCCTGCCTCTTCCCCAGCTACACCAGGGAAAACGTTTCCCAAGTTGCCGTGTACCAGGGCTTCGAAAATTTCGAAGCAGCGGAGAAGCGCGGCAAGGGTGTGCTCTTTCTCACCGGCCATTTTGGAGGATGGGAGATTGGTTCCTTCTTCCACTCGCTGCAAGGCCATCCCCTGAAGATGGTGGTGCGGCCGCTCGACAACCCTTACGTGGACGCCCTGGTTGCGCGCTATCGCGGCCTCCACGGCAATCAGATGCTCGGCAAAGATGAATTCGCCCGCGGCTTGCTTGCTGCCATGCGCAACAACGAAACTGTGGGCGTCCTGATGGACACCAACATGACCCCGCCGCAGGGCGTATTTGTGAACTTCTTCGGTATTCTCGCCTGCACCGCCAGCGGCGTGGCGCGGGTGGCGCTGCATACCGGCGCGGCCGTGGTCCCGGCGTTCACCATCTGGGACCCGGTATTGCGCAAATACCGCGTGGAGTTCGACCCGGCGGTGGATCTGGTGCGCACCGGCGATCCTGACGCCGATGCCATTACCAATACCGCGCTCTTCAACAAGATCATTGAAGACCACGTGCGCCGCTATCCGGACCAGTGGCTCTGGGTGCATCGGCGATGGAAGACCAGGCCGCCAGGTGAGCCCCCGCTGTACTAGGCGGAAGCCGATCATTCCTCATCCTTCAGGGCTCGTTCTGCGATTAGAAGCGCTGACCCGGTCTCCTGCGATGGACCTCCGGCTCATGCGATACTGGCCGAGGACAAGTGTCAAGTCTCTTCCATGTAAGGGGTTTGTCTGCCGCTGTCGTGGCCATCGGGTTTGCGGTCGTTGCCCGAACCTTGGGTGCCGTGACCGACGGCGGAGCACTGATGGGCGTGCTGGTGGCGTTCGTTCTGATGCTCGCCGCCGGACTGACGGGATTTGTTCCTCTGCTGACGGTATTCGTGATCACGGTGTTGGCCACCCGCTTGGGCTATGCGCGAAAACAACAGCTCGGAGTGGCTGAGCGTGGTCCGGGACGCAGCGCGTCGCAGATCCTCGCCAATCTTGGCGCAACCACTTTGTGCGCGCTGCCGGTGATCTGGTTTCCGCAGTTTAGCGGCATTCTCTTGACCGGAGCCATGGCCGCTCTCGCAGAAGCGGCTGCCGATACCGCTTCCAGCGAAATTGGACAGGCAATTGCCCGCGCCGCATACATGATCACGGGCTTCCGCGAAGCTCCCATCGGCACCAATGGCGCAGTTAGCATCGTCGGAACTTTGGCCGGGTGCGTCGCGGCCTGCCTCGTGGCCTGGGTCGGCGCAGTCTTCCAGGTCGTAAGCTGGAATTGGACGCCGCTGATTGCCCTGGCGGGAATTGCCGGCATGTTTTTCGACAGCATTCTGGGAGCTACGTGGGAAAACTCCGGCAAAATGGGCAACGACGCTGTAAATTTCGTCAGCACAGTGTTCGCTGCCGACCTGGCGCTGACGGTGGCGATGGTGATGGAAGGGGTAGGGAAGTGAGTCTGAGGTCTTACTATTTGCCATAATCGCGTGCCGTAAATTTGCTATTCGGAGCTCGCCTTGTCACGACACAGATTCTTGCTGCTCCTCGTTGTTCTGGGATTTGCGATCCCTGCGTTGGCCCAGGAGTTCGACTACCTCATCCGCAACGGGCGCGTGGTGGACGGTAGCGGCAATCCCTGGATTTACGCTGACGTTGGCATCATTGGCGATCGCATTGCCTTCGTCGGCCACGCCGATGCTTCGCTGGCGGCGAAGCGCACTGTCGATGCCAAGGGCTGATCGTCGCTCCCGGCTTCATTGACATGCTGGGCCAGTCGGAGAGCAACTTGCTCATCGACAAGCAGGCGGTCAGCAAGCTGACACAAGGCATCACCACTGAGATCACCGGGGAAGGCGACACCATCGCGCCCACCAACGAACTGCTGAACCAGGAGCATGCCGACTATTTCCAGCACTTCCATATCACGCCCGATTGGAAGTCGCTGGAGGAATATTTCCAGCGTCTGACCAGGCAGGGAAGCGGGATCAACCTCGCAACCTACGTCGGAGCGGCGCAAGTGCGCCACATGGTGATTGGCACTGCCGACCGCGCTCCCACCGCTGACGAGCTGAAGCAGATGGAGATCATGGTGGACGATGCTATGAGCGACGGAGCCATGGGACTGTCCAGCGCGCTCATCTACGCGCCGGGATCGTATGCGAAGACCGATGAGCTGATTGCGCTGGCGAAAGTGGCGGCGAAGAAGGGCGGCATCTATGCCTCGCACATCCGCGGTGAGGGCGACTCCGAGATGGATGCGCTTGACGAGGCGTTTCGCATCGGGCGCGAAGCCGGCATTCCGGTAGAGATCTTTCACCTGAAGGCCGCGGGCATGCAGAACTGGGGAAAGATGCCGCAGGTGATTGCGGCCATCGAGCAGGCGCGCGCCAACGGAGTTGACGTGACCGCGGATCAGTATCCGTACATCGGCGCTGCTACTTCGCTGGGCGCGGCCATCCCGCCGAAATATCACGAGGGTGGCGCCGACGAATTCGTGAAGCGGCTGAAGGATCCGGCGATACGCCAGCAGATTCGCAAGGACCTTGACGGCACATGGAGGTTCGTTCGAGAACCTGTGGCGTGAGGTTGGGGGAGCCGACGGCGTGTTGGTCGTCTCGGTGCTCGATCCGCAGCTTCGCAAGTATGAAGGCAAGACCGTCTCGCAGATCGCCAAGATGGAGAACAAAGATCCGCTCGATGCGCTGATGGACCTGGTGATCGCCGATCGCGACAATGTGGGCGCCGTGTATTTCCTGATGAGCGAGCCCGACGTGAAGCTGGCCATGCGGCAGCCCTGGGTCAGCGTCGGCACCGATTACGGGGCGATCAATCCGGCTGGCCCGCTGGGGAGTCGAAGGCGCATCCGCGGGCCTATGGCAGTTTCGCGCGCATTCTCGGCAAGTACGTGCGCGAGGAGCACAACCTGCGGCTGGAAGACGCGATTCGCAAATTCACTTCGCTGCCGGCGCAGCGCGAGAAGCTCGACCATCGCGGTCTGCTGCGCACCGATTACTTCGCCGATATCACGATCTTCGATCCTGAGAAGGTGCGAGACCTGGCGACCTTCGACGATCCGAACAAGCCGTCGGTCGGCTTCGAATACGTCTTCGTCAATGGCGCGCTCGCGCTGGAGCACGATAAAGTCACCGGACAACTTGGCGGACGGCCGTTGCGCGGGCCGGGATACATCATGCGCGATTACCTGCCCGAAGGTCTGCCACCGCGCGGCAAAGTGCAGGGTGTAGTGACCGACGAGGGTGGCTGGCCGGTGCCGCGCGCCACGGTCACGCTGCCCGATGCCAGCGGAAATGTCGTGGGCACGGCGCAGTCCAAGCGGAACGGCAGCTACGAGATCGTGCTGGAGAAGCCCTGCAACAATTGCCTGCTGAAAGCCGAGCGTATGGGCTTCGCAACTCAGCAACGATCGGGCGTGGACTACAACGGCTCGAATTCGCTGTGGTTCGGGTTTGCGTTGGAAAGAAGCAACTAGCAATTAGCAACTAGCATTTAGCAATTAGCCAAAACTCGGTTTCGCATCAGAAATTCTACTTGTCATCCTGAGCGGAGGGGGCGCTGGGTTTGCATCGCCGGAGTCGAAGGTCTGCGGGCTAACCGGCCGCTAACTGCGATCTATCCAAGCCCGCGTCAAACGCTCTCGTCCTCGGGTTCTTTCTTGTTAAACACAATTCACGAAGCGGTGGCCCTTCTCGGAGCATCGATATCTCGCGGGCAATTATTTTGCGATGATCAAGTGGAAGACATTTGCGATAGGCTGTAGTCTGGCGCTGGCGCTGTTGTTGATCGCGCAGCACAAACCTTCCATGCCCGATCCGAATGTCTATCGCGCGGTTATCGATCTCACCCACAACCTGAACGACCATTCGCCCAACTGGGAAGGCAGCGAGCAGTCGCCGTTCCAGGCCAAAGAATCGGGCAACATTGAGCGCGACGGATACTACTCGCGCGACTTTACCACCCAGGAGCATTACGGCACCCACCTCGACGCGCCCGCGCATTTTGCCAAGGGCATGTGGACGGTGGACCAGATTCCGGCCGAGCGGCTGGTGCGTCCGCTGGTGGTGCTCGATGTCCGCAGCAAGGTCAGAAGCAATCCCGACTACGAAATCAGCGTGCAGGACATTGCCGACTGGGAAAGCGCGCACGGAGAAATTCCCACCGGCGCCGTGGTTATGGCCTATACCGGATGGGATGAGCGTTGGAACTCGCAAAAAGAGTTTCGCAACGTGGGAAGCGATCATCTGTCGCACTACCCTGGTTTCTCGCTGGAGGCGGCGAAGTTCCTGGTGAAGACGCGCAGCGTGGTGGGGCTCGGCATTGACACCATGAGCGTGGACATCGGCGCAAGCACGACCTTTCCGGTGCACCTGTTCACGTCCAACCAGAGCGTTTACCACCTGGAAAACGTCGCCAACCTCGGGCTGGTGCCCCCGTCCGGAGCGACGGTGGTGGTGGCCCCCATCAAGCTGGAAGGCGGTTCCGGCGGCCCGGCGCGGGTGCTGGCGCTGGTGAAGTAGGGCGCGCGATTCTCCGTGCGGTGCAGCCCGAACGTTGCCATCGTGAACCTAGGCCTGGACTTGCCGTTTCGTCGGGTCTACCAGTTTCGATTCTTGTGCGAGCATCCACTCTCGCTACTTTAGACGGTGGTTGGCTTCACCCTCGCAACCACAAGAAGAGTGCCGCCAAAACGGGGAACAACTCGAACACTTTTCTTCCCAAGGTGAAGAAAAAAACCGAGTGCTGGTCCGGAGAACGCGGCTGAAAGCACGTATGTAATTCGCTGACGGAATATCCGTGCCTATTTAACAGGGTGACGAGATTCTGCTGGTTGAAGCTCATCACGTGTTCAGCGCCCTCCCGGAACTTCCCTACCGAATGCCTCAGAAAGTTCGGCGCGCCAAATGCATTGGGGGTCGTGATAATGACCTGGGTAGTTTCTGTACAGAATCTCTTGATGCCATCCAACATCCGCCCAGGGTTGGACAGGTGTTCGATAATGTCGCCCGCGATCACCACGTCAAACTTCCGTGTGATCGGCAGTTCGTCCAGCCGTTCGACATCTCCAGCGACAATGTTGGTGAATACTCCGAGCTTACGGTATTCGTCGATGACCGCAACGCTGCGATCGATGCCCACGGTTTCCGACAACTGGGTGAGTTTCCAATGCAGGCTCTGCTTTGCGAATCCGACTCGGTCGCCAGGGGCAAGATCGGTGAAGCCCACACATCCCAGGTGCAGCACCGTGCGGCCTGAGGCAGCCTTCAAAATGAAGTCTTCTTTAGCGACGTACATCCTAGATCAACCTCATGCTTCGCAACGGCCAACCGCAGCCTACCTCACATGCGCCCGATACAGCATGTAGCTGAAGCTCTCGCGCAGCGCGGCCATCCAGCGTGCGAAGGCCGTCTTGGGAATCGAGCCGGGACGCGGCGAGATGTACACTGTCACGCCCTCGCGCGCCATCATTTGCTTCGCCCGGTACAGATGGTACGCGTCGCTGACCAACAGGCCACTGGTCATGCCGTTGGCGTGCATGATCACGGCAACCCGCTGGGTGGACTCGTCGGTGTTGCCGCCCTGAGTTTCGGCGATCAGGTTTACATCCGGAATGCCGCGGGCCTCCAGGTAATCGCGTCCAACCTGGCCTTCGCTGTAGCGTGGATCTTTGCCTGCGCCGCCGGTGGTGATGATGACCGGGGCCAATCCGCGCTGGAACAGGTCGTAAGCATGGTCCAGGCGCGCGCGATACACCGGCGAAGGATGGCCCACGTACTCCGCCGCGCCGAACACCACGATGGCATCGGCGGGACGGGGCTCATCCACCCCGCCTTCGCGCATGATTTGCCGGCTGGTGTATAGCAGAAACCCCACCGCAACGATGACGGCGAGGGCTACGATCCAGCGGGAGAGATGAGAGTTGGAGTTTTGTGCCGCCGTGGCGCCTACTCCTGGCCGCCTAAAAGCTCGACAATCTGTTCTTCCGGAATGGCGCCATGCCGCAGCACGCGCCAGCTTCCATCGTCGCTGGTGAGGTCGATGATGGTGGAAGGCATCTCGCGAGGGGATTGGCCGCCATCCACGATGATGGACAAGCAATCGCCCAACTGATCGCGCACCTGCAAGGCTGACGTGCACTCACTTTCGCCGCTGAGGTTGGCCGAGGTGGCCGTGATCGGCAGGCCTCCGGCGCGGATGATGGCCAGCGGAATTTCCGCGGCGGGTACTCGCAAGGCCACATTGCCGGTATTGGCGGTCACCTTGAGCGGCAATTTGGGGTCGGCCTTCACAATGATGGTCAGCGGTCCCGGCCAGAAGCGGCGGGCCAGCAGGTAGAAAATTTCCGGCACTGGCCACGCCAGCTCGGCGGCCTGGTCCACCGATTCGATCAGCAGCGAAAGGGGCTTATGCCGCGAGCGCGACTTGATCTCGTAAACCCGGTCAACCGCGTGCAGGTTAAAGGGATCCGCCGCCAGACCGTAAAACGTGTCGGTCGGCATGCCTAACACTTCGCCGGCACGGATCTTCTCCGCCACATACGACACCAGCGAACTCTCCGGTTCCTGACTGCTGATCTTGACGATTTCGGGACGCACCCAGACCTCTTCTTTCAGTACCTGGAGCTGATGAAGCGAAACCGTAACATATCGCCCCTTGCAACGACAACTGAGCAGATTACCACGTCGCGGCCACGGAAAGCGGTGATCGCCGGTGTAGGATAGACCCGGTCCTGATCGCCATAGCCATGCCCATCAAAATGGACGACCATTTACGCCGCATCCACAGCGGGCAGAATGCGCGCGTGAAGGAACTGCGGCGCGCTTTCGGCGAGGCCGCGCCCAATGCGGAGGGCGAAGTTGCCGTGGAGGGCATGCATATCGTCGAAGAGGCAATCCGCAGCGGACTGCGGCTCACCACCGTTTTCTTCAGCGAATCGGCGAAAGAACGCGTGCACAAGCTGCTGCCGCAACTGTCGTCCCACACCGAGGCGCTGCTGCTGCCGGATGAAGTTTTTGCCAGTGCCGTACCCAGCGAAACTCCGCAAGGCGTGGCGGCTCTGGTGCGGGTGAAGTCGTTTGCATTGGACGAAATGTTTGTTCCCGCGCCGGCATTACTGGTGGCGATTGCCGGCCTGCAGGACCCAGGCAATCTGGGCACGATTGCGCGTTCGGCGGAAGCGTTTGGGGTTACCGGGCTGCTGCTTGGCGAGCGTACCGTGGGTCCCTGGAATTGGAAAGCCGTGCGGGCTTCCGCCGGCTCGTTGTTCCGCTTGCCGGCGCTGAAGATTGAATTGGCGAAAGCGCTGCGCGAGATGAAAGCGCGCGGCGTGCGTGTACTGGCGACATCATCGCATAAAGGCGCCGCGATTGCCGACGTTGACCTGCGCGGTCCGGTGGCCTTCATCGTCGGCAGCGAAGGCGCGGGCATTCCCAAGGACGTGTTGGCGCAAGCCGACGAAGTGGTAGCGATTCCCCATTCCGCAAAGGTGGAATCGCTGAACGCGGGCATTGCGGCGTCGATATTGCTGTACGAGGCGGCGCGGCAGAGACAAAGACGTTGAACCACAGAGACACAGAGACACCGAGACACCGAGACACAGAGGTTTAAAATTCGTTTCATAGGACTCTTGGATTCTGGAGGTGGGTAGAAAGAGGGTCCGTTGAGAACATTCGAATCGAGCGTTATAACGCCTCGACTGGCGTGCAGGATGGACCTGCCCGCGGACGCTGAGCAGCCACTCACACGAGAAATTATTGCAGCAGCCATGGAGGTCCACAGGTTGCTCGGGCCTGGGTTGCTGGAGTCTGCTTACCAGGCTTGCCTGTGCCATGAACTGGACCTCCGGAAAATCCCGTTTCGACAGCAGGTCGAAATACCGATCACCTACAAAGGTATCAAGCTCGACTGCGGTTACCGGATCGACTTGATCGTCTGCGACAAAGTCGTCCTCGAGCTGAGGTCGCTGCAAGAGGTTCTGCCGGTACACGAGGCGCAGTTGCTGACTTACTTGCATCTCACGGGATTGCGCATCGGGCTCTGATTAACTTCAATGTCGCAGCCTTGAAGAACGGAATTCGTCGACGTGTTCTCTGAATCGAGTTTTCTCTGTGTCTCTGTGGTGGATATTCCTGTGAATCTGTTCCAGCAAATCCCGCCCTCTGACGATGCCGTTGACAAAACGCGGCCGCTGGCCGATCGCATGCGTCCGCGCAGCCTGGACGAGTTTGTCGGCCAGGAGCACATTCTCGCGCCCGGCAAGCCGCTGCGGGTACAGATCGAGCGCGATGACACCGGCTCGCTGCTCTTCTGGGGCCCTCCCGGCGTCGGCAAAACCACGCTCGCCAAGATCATCGCGCGCATGACCCACGCGGAGTTCGTCGAATTTTCCGCTGTGCTGACCGGCATCAAGGAAATCAAGCAGGTGATGGCCGATGCGGAACGGGCGCGCCAGTACGGCACGCGGACTATCGTCTTCGTGGACGAAGTACACCGCTTCAACAAAGCGCAGCAGGATGCTTTTCTTCCTTACGTCGAAAAGGGCAGCATCCGCCTGATCGGCGCGACCACTGAGAACCCGTCGTTTGAAGTGATTTCGGCCCTGCTGTCCCGCTGCCGCGTTTACGTGCTGAAGCCGCTGTCGGAGGAGCAGATCGTGCTCTTGCTGCGGCGCGCGATCGGGGACGCTGAGCGCGGTTTGGGCGAGGCGCATCTTGAAGCGGACAACGACATCCTGCGCAAGATTGCGGCCTACTCCAGCGGAGACGCGCGCAGCGGCTACAACGTGCTGGAGGTTGCGGCCACGCTGGCGGCCGAGCAGCAGAAGAAGGGCGCGAGGCCCCGCATCACCGACGCCATCGTCACCGATGCGCTGCAAAAGCGCGTGCTGATGTACGACAAGGCCGGCGAAGAGCATTACAATCTGATCTCCGCGCTGCACAAGAGCGTGCGCAACAGCGATCCCGACGCTGCACTCTATTGGCTGGCGCGGATGCTGGAGGCCGGCGAAGACCGGCTATACGTGGCCCGGCGAGTGGTGCGGATGGCGGTTGAGGACATCGGTCTGGCCGACCCGAATGCCCTCGGCGTCACCTTGGCCGCGCGCGATGCTTTCGACTTTCTCGGCATGCCGGAAGGCGATCTGGCGCTGGCTCAGGCGGTCGTGTATCTGTGTGCCGCTCCCAAGTCCAACGCGGTGTACATGGCTTATGGCGCGGTGCAGGAGGACGTCGAGCGCACCGCGCAGGAGCCGGTACCCTTGCATCTGCGAAATGCGCCTACTGGGCTGATGAAGGCCTTGGATTACGGTAAGGGATATCAGTACGCACACGACCTGGAATCGAAAGTCGCCGACATGCAGTGCCTGCCCGACGGCTTGAAGGACCGCAGGTATTACCATCCCACCGAGGAAGGAATCGAAAAGCGGATCAAGGCGCGGCTGGAAGAGATCAGGCAGACAAGAGCAAGCTCACCACAGAGGCACAGAGACACAGAGAAGAAGAAATCTTAAAACGATTCATCCCCAGAGACACAGAAAAAAAGAGAAGAAAAGAACTTCTCTGTGCCTCTGTGTCTCTGTGGTTCATTGCCTCTTGATGTGCTCCTTCAAGATGCACTTGTCCATAACGACGAAGATGCCCGCCTGGCGCGCCTTTTCAGCCGCTTGCTGATGCACCACGCCTTCCTGCATCCAGATCGCCGGCGCCTTGATCTGGATCGCCTGCTCCACCACTTCGGGCACGGCCTCCGAACGGCGGAAAACATCCACGATATCGATCTTCTCCGGCACATCGAGCAACGAGGAGTACGCCTTCTCGCCTTCCCACTCCGTGATGTTGGGATTGACCGGAATGATGCGGTATCCCTGCGACTGCATGTAGTGCGAGACGCCATAGCTGGGCCGGATGGGAGTGTTGGTCAGTCCTACGACAGCGATGATCTTTGCGGATTTGAGCAGTTTCGTGATGTGTTCGGCTTCGTTTGCAGACATGTCCAGCTCCTGGCTTTGAACATGCGATTGTAGCGTGGCGCGGTGGCTAGCGCTTGCTCTTGAGCTTTGTGGTCAGCCTGCGATGCGGGCTGGGCGAAACCCGCCAGCAATCCCGACAAGTGCTCCACTTCGACCACCACGCGATCGAGGTCGTCAAGCAGCGGCTTCAACAGGTGGGTCACGCCGCCGGCGCGGTATTCATTCACCAGCGAGCGGTAATACCAAATAATTCTCGTCTTGGGAGCGGAAAAGCGCGCGAAGGCCAGGTCTCCGTTGTAGCGCAGGTCGCGCAGCACAGCGCGCACGTTGTACAGTTTGTCGGCCGCGGACACGAATCGGGTTTCGGCATCCTCATGGCGCACCCGGCGCAGGTAGCGAAATTTGCGTTGCTCCCAACTCTCCTTCTTCTTCGGATCTTCGACGTACGAGTCGGTGCAGCCGTCCACGATCTTGGCCACGCGCGGCTCCGAAGATCTGCTCGATGATCTTCAACATGGGACGCCCGCCCTGGTCTTCGACCGCGTCGTGCAGCAGCGCCGCAATGGCCATCTCCTCGTCGCCGCCGTAGTCGAGCACGATGGAGGCCACGCCCAGCAAATGCGAGATGTAAGGGATGCCGCTCTTTTTGCGGTCTTGATCGCGATGCACTTGGGCCGCGAAGAGCAGAGCGTGGTCGAAGCGAGTGGAGAGCGGAACGAACTTGCGGTCGAAGGAGCGTAATGGTTTGCGTCGCATAGGCAGAATCGCAATTGCTGCTAATCAGCATAGCGGAAAAGGCGCGGAGCGACGAGCAATTAGCAACTACCATGTCATACCACAATAGAAGTACCCCCGGTTGCCATGCAGGAGAGGAAGCTGGCGGCTTCAGCGGCCGGTGCTTTGTATCCAGAGAGCATACGTGGCAGGAAGACGAGAGCGATTGGCTGCCGACCCAGCGGTGTCAGGGGCAGGGAAGGGGCGAAGACGCTGATTGCTATTCCGCTATGGCTGGCTCGCCGAGGGAGTTCGCTCGCCGGACTGTGCCGCGTCCGACGCCGACTCCACAACCTTGCTTTGTTCCAGCAACAAGCCATTGTAGGAAGAGGCGGCCAGCAGGCGGCCCAGGTAATTCAGTAGCGCTGCGAATGGAGACTCCGGCATCGGGTGTGCGCTGCCAGCTTCGTCCGCCATCCTTGCTCTCGAAAATACCGTGGGCGAAAAGCGCGGTCGCCAACAGCCGCTGCCCAGCTGCGTCATAGCGCACGGCAAGCACATCGTGCGGCGGAAGGCCGGCGAGCACGTGTTGCCAGGTCTTTCCGCCATCGGTGGAGTGCAGCGCACCTTCGCGCGTTCCCAGCCACAGCGAACCGTCGGGAACCACCGTCAGGTTGTGCAGCCCGGTGACGTACTGAGGGTAAAGAGATCTCCGTCCAGGATTGGCCCTCATCCTTGGAAAGGAAAATACGCTTCGGGCTAACCAGCGTAAGGCTACCGTCGTCGAAGCGATTCACCGCGATGAAATCGCTCTCGCCTTCCACCGGCTCGCCATACCACTTCTTCCCCTGATCGACGCTGCTGAAGAGTCCTTCATCAGTGGCGGCATACCACACTTTGTCGCCGAACTCGAAAGAGCGCACCCGCGGCGCTTTGGCAGGAGGAATCACGGTCTCATGCGAAGCCTTGAGCGCGTGAGTCACCGGCTTGCGTCTGGAGTTCGTCGTCGCGGCCGAGTGGGTGCTCTGCGAGCGAGCGCGGACGCCGCGGCTTGCTCGCTCTCCGGCGGATGCTTGCCCATAATCATGGTCGCTGGTAGCCAGGTTCCGTTTACGGAAGGCAGATAAAAGATTCCATGATTGGTGCCGGCGAAGATCACGCCGCTGTCCGCTTGTTGCAGGCTCAGAATGTCGCGCTCTTCCAGTCCGCGGTTCGACTGGCGCCAGCTCTGCCCGCCGTCATCGGAGAGGAAGAAGCCGCCGTAGTCCTTATCGTTGACCACCCCACGTAGAGACGGCTGGGATCCTTGCGGTCGACGACGACGCCACCCACCACGCGATGAGAAAACCCGCGGTTCGAGCTGGCGTAATGGTCAAAGCCATCGTCGCTGGCCAGCACACCGCCGCGATCGGTGGCCAGCAGCACGCGATCCGGCTGGCGCGGATCGATGAGTATGTCGTTAACGATCACGTTCGGCGCCGAGTAGAGTTCCCACGTAGTGCCGCCGTCAAACGTCTTCCACAGGCCGCCGGTGGTGCCGGCATAGACAATCGCTGGCCGCTTGGGGTCCTGCTTTAAGACCCGGGTGCGGATCGCCGAGTGCGGTATGCCTTTGATGCGGGTAAAAAGAGTACCGGCATTCACGCTCTTGTAAATTCCCGAACAAGCGCTGACGTAAACCATGGTGGGCCTATTCGGATCGATAATGATGCTGAAAACGTCAGAATCCAGCAGCATTCCTTGCTGGATGCTGTGCCAGTTTTGGCCGCCATCGTCGGTCTTCCACGGCAGATGGAAGGTGCCGGCATAGATGGTGTCGGGGTTCACCGGATCGATGGCCACCGACTCAATGTTCTTGATCTCGGCATGGTTCTCGGGCGAAATGCGGGTCCAGGTGGCGCCGCCGTCGTGCGAACGGAAGACGCCGTCGATGGCGCCAATCACCAGGGTGTTGTGATCGCTGGGCGCCATGGCCAGAGCCCGGACGGACTTGCCGTGCACCATCGGCAACGCGCGCCAGGTGCGGCCGCCATCGTCGGAACGGAAGACGTCGCCTTCCTCCTTGTTGTACAGGCTCCATCCTGCGACGTAGATCGTGGCCGAGTGGGTGGGATCGAAGATGATGTGGTCCAGAACATAATCATCACCGTCGCCGAGGTGCGCGAATGGGGCCCAGGAGTTGCCGCCGTCCTGCGAGACAAATAATTGCCCCGCGCTGGTGCCCAGCAGGATGTGGTTGGGATCGGCGGGGTCGTAGGCCAAACTGCGCACGTCGCCACCTTCGGGCCCGATCAGGCGCCAGTCTGATGCATGGGATCCGATGCTGAAGAGCAGGGCAACGCAGAAGAGGAGATTCACCAGGGACAAGACAATTTTACGCATAAGAAGAACAGACACCGAAAGAGCCATTTGTTAGATCATAACTCGGAGCAAGCGGCCTGTGTAGCTTCTAAGGCTGCCAGTATCCGGACGGTAAAGTCCGCAGTTTGCCGCAGGTTACGAGTTGCGAAAACGTGCCGCTACTCTACGTTGGATGCCGGGCATAGCACGCGGCGCACCCACATATCACCGAAAGAAGCCGACTTGGCCCTCAATAAAAAGCCGGTGAGAGCATTGCGCTCTCACCGGTGTTAGAGTTCCAGCCAAACCCGCTTACTGGGATGACTTCGCCGCTGCCGCCTTGTGATGATGCACGGGCGCCGCCGTCTTCGGTTTCGGATAGGCGTTCTCGCTCGGCGTCACCACCGACTCGTCAACTGGCGTTGTGCCTTGCAGTAATGGAGCGCTGGCGGTGTCCGCGCCCTGCGGTACCCAGAAGATATCCGCGTCGTGGTCCTTGCCCGTGCCCTTGCGCACCTCGATACGGCTGGGGTCGATGCCCTGTTGCTGTACCAGGTAAGCCTTGGCGTTTACCGCACGCTGCGCAGCCAGATCCATCTTGTGTTTCTTCTTGCCAGTGCCAATGGTCGGCTGCGGTTCGCCATCAGCGTACCCGACGATGACCAGCTTCGCATTGGGTTCGTTCTTCAATGCGGAGGCGTCGTCGTCCAGTATGCCCTTGGCTTCGTTATCCACGCGCCACGGAATGTACTTCTGTTTCGGGCGCTGTATGAACTGAATCGGCGTACGCGCACTTACCTGCGGTGGCGGAGGCGGATTCTCGACCGTGACCGTGGTGGTGCAGTTTCCGGTCAGCCCGCGCGAATCCGTCGCCGTGACGGTGACATTGATCGGCCCAGCTGAGGCGCCGGCAGTGTCAAGCGTCGCGGTTGTGCCATTTCCGCTAATCGTTCCGGTCGAAGCCGTGTACGAATAGCTGGAGATGGTCACGCCGGGATCCGGACTGGTCGCGCTCGCGCGTGATGGTGGACGGAGTACCCGCCCGTACCGTGGTCGGATTGGCCGAGCAGCTCACCTGCGGCGGGTTCATCGGCTTCGCCTTAACGGTGAAGGCCGCGCTACACGTCGCCGAGTTCATCTTTCTCATCTTGGCATCGGTGAGTGTCGCGTTGGCGGTGTGGGGACCCGCGGATGCGCCGGTGGTGTCAATATGGGCCGACTGCGCATTCGCCGTATCGATCTTGCCACCGTCGGTCGTCCAGGCATAAGTGATGGTGTGCTTCGGATTGAAGTTGGCGCCCGTCGCCGTAACCGTAACCGGCTCGCCTTCCGTCACTTCGTTAGGTTGGGCCGAGCAGGTTGCAGCCAACGCCGGGGAGTAGTAGGTGCCTAGGTTCACCACAAGGCCTGTCCCCAAGCGAATGCTGTTCCACTGCGGAGAACCAAAAAACGTAACTTTTGAGTGATAGTTGCTGTAGATGTAATCCACCTGCGCCAGGCGGAGGGCGAACCTGTGGTTTATGTTCAGGTCGAAGCCGCCACCGAAGCCGGCTGCGGCCTGCCACTCAGCTACAGTTGGGGGTGAGATTCGGGCGGCACCGACAAAAATCCGCAAAAACGGAGAGAAAGTGTCGGTATGCCACTTGTACTGCAATCCTCCCAAAAGATAACCCACGTCGGTATCTTCGTTGCCATGGAAGTGGCCGCTCCCGTCGAACAGGACGCCCAGATTGTGCATCGCGGGAAGGTAATACACGTTCGAGACGTCAAAGCCCACCGGGATATCTGCGACTTTGTAACCAAAGTCAACGTGCCCGTTAGGATGGTACCAAGAATAACCGCCAAAGACTTCGTCTTTGGGCTGAATATCAGTTTGCGCTGTAGCAAGGACGCCCAATAGACACAGCGCGAACGCCAGCGCAATCGATGAAGCAATAAGACGTGTCGGAACTACTCCAATACGAGTAGACATTCGCAATCCTCCGGAACTCTAGCAGTACCGTAACCAAAGTGGCCTAGACTGAAATTTCAGTTTCAATTGTCTCAGTACAAGTGCAGGCAATCATCCTGCTCGCAACCGCAACTGATTGTACAGCAACACAGCAAGATTAACAAAGCCTGTCTTGTTGTCGGCTGTTTTATTGTGGAAAAATGTTTACTGATTTTGCACCCTCCGGAACCATCCGGCCTCGCCAGTGCAACTGCACAGTCTTGACCCCCAGAACTCGGGTACGAAGTCGTTTTCCGGTCGCTACACGGTGCGAGCCTCGCGGCGCCGTAACTGGCTTCGGCAGCGGCCAAACCCAGCCCGTTCCCGGCCGGGGGCGTCCGGGATTGCCATTTCCCGCCCTGGCAACCGGCATTGCCGATGGCTCCAACGGCCGGAACCACCGCGAATGGCGGCGACGCCTTTGGTCTAACCTGCAAGACGAACTCGCCAGAGAGTAGCCTCAGTACCGATTCGGGAATCGTCATCAGAGCCGGTACGGATTGGGCAACAGGCCCACAAGTCTTGGCCCAGTAGTTTGGTAAACGGTGTTCTGAAATCCGCTCTGCAAGCTACACGGTTCCAGCGAAAGTAGCTCGAAAGATGTTACTTTAGTGGCGTTGGTGGTGATTGCGCCGCTTCCTGCTGAACCGGGCTGGCTCGCATTTCGACCCAGATCTGCTGGTTCGCATCTAAGCTTGTGTTTTATCGCCAGGCTGTAAGCTGTTACTCGAGTTGCAAGAGGCCCTGTTCCCCATGCTGCGTGAAAAAATCTTGATCGTTGAGGACGAGGAAAACGAGCGCACCGGTATGGCGGAACTGCTGCGGGCCTGGGGCTACGACACCGCCACCGCCGTGGACGGGGTTGAAGGTCTGGAAAAGGTCGGGTCGTGGAATCCGCAGATCGTGGTCACCGACCTGAAAATGCCGCGCATGGATGGCATGGAGCTGCTGCAGCAAATCGCAGCCCAACCGCAATCCGTCGCCGTCATCCTGCTCACCGCTCAAGGTAGCGTGGATGCCGCCGTCAACGCCATGAAGATCGGCGCCTTCGACTTTATCGAGAAGCCGGTGAATCCCACCCGGCTGCGCAACATCCTGCAGAATGCTTCGCGCATTCAGGGCACCGAGCGCGAACTGGAAGCCAGCCGCCGCAAACTGCGGGACGTCGGCGTACTGGGCTCGCTGGTCGGCCCCTCGAAGAAGATGCAGGAAGTGTTCCGCTTGATCGAGATGGTGGCGCCCAGCACGGCGTCGGTGCTCATCACGGGCGAGAGCGGTACCGGCAAGGAACTGGTGGCGCGCACCATCCACTCGCTCAGCAACCGCAAGCCCAAACCATTTGTCGCCATCAACTGCGCCGCCATTCCGGAGACGCTCATCGAGAGCGAAATTTTCGGGCATGAAAAGGGCGCCTTCACCGGCGCGCTGGAACGCCGCACCGGCTGTTTCGAATTGGCGGAGGGCGGCTCATTGCTGCTCGACGAGATCGGCGAAATGCCGATTGGCACCCAGGCCAAATTGTTGCGGGTGCTGGAAGATCGCAAGCTGCGCCGCCTGGGCAGCAAGAGCGAGACTTCCGTTGACGTGCGCGTCCTTGCCGCCACCAACCAGCCTCCGGAAGAAGCGGTGGCGCGCGGCAGTTTACGCAACGATCTCTATTACCGTTTGAACGTCTTCAACATCCACTTGCCGCCACTGCGCGAGCATAAGGACGATCTGCCCGACCTGGTGCAGTCGTTGCTCGCCGACATGAACGAAAAGCACAATCGCACCGTTGCCGGGATAAGCGATGCGGTGGCGAGCGCCTTCCACGCGCATGCCTGGCCCGGCAATGTTCGCGAATTGCGCAACACCCTCGAGCGCGCCGTCATCGTGTGCGACGGCGCGCTGATCGAACCCCGGCACTTGCCCCCGGGATTCGGCCATGTGGCCCCGCGCGCTCCTGTGCAGGAGGCCAATGCCGTGCGTCTCGGCGTGGGCACCACGGTGGACGAAGCCGAGCGCCTGCTCATCTTGAAAACTCTGGAAGCTACCAATAACAATAAGACGCGCGCTGCCGACATCCTCGGCATCAGCCTGAAAACTCTGCACAACAAGTTGAAGGAATACGGGGCCCAGGGCGCCAGCGAGGCCGCGGAGGCGGCAAGTTAGAAAAGCCGCTTTTCGCTCCTGGCTTTTCGCCGCGTGGAAACAGTGTCCATTCCTAAGCCGAGTCCGGATTTACGATTCGCAATTTTTTGCTTCTGGCGAAGGGCGAAAGGCGAGGAGCGATTTGCTAGCAGCTAATTGCTAGTTGCTAGTTGCTCCTTTACAATAATTATGCTTCCCGATGGCGGGCCGAATGTCTGGTTCGCACCCACTCGCCGAAGTGGCGGAATTGGCAGACGCGCATGGTTCAGGTCCATGTACCCGCAAGGGTGTGGGGGTTCGAGTCCCTTCTTCGGCACCAAGTTTTTCTTAACCCTAAAACCCCCGCACGATAGTTAATTCACACTCCCATTGCTCGTCGACGCGCTGTTACTGGCAAGTGACAACTGGCCACTGACAACTGCTTTTCACGCCGGCGCATACTGGATGGCCAGCAGGGTTTCGTCGTCGGCGCGCTCCACGGCTCCCCGAAATGCCGCCAACCGCTGCTTGCAGGCCTGCACCAGCTTCGCAGGGCAACACGTCGGACACTGTTCCGCAATCAGCTTTCGCAAGGCTTCGACGCCGTATTCCTCACCTTCGGCATTGCTGGCCTCGCTGATTCCGTCGGTGTACAGAACGACGGTATCGCCGGGCGAGATGGCGGTTCTCACCACATGGACTCGATCGTCGGAAAAGAAACCCAGCGGCTTGCAATTGCTCTCGAACGTCGTCACCCCAGATTTGCGGGCCAGTAGCACCGGCAGGTGACCGGCGTTGGCCAGTTCCAGTTCACCGTTGTTCGAAGTACGCCCAAACGCCAGGGTGGCGTATTGATTGGGCAGGGCACTCTCGTGGAACAAGCAATTGGCGCGCACCATCAGTTCCTCAACCGGCAAGCGCAGCGGTATCAGCGAGCGGAAGACCGCCCGCAGGTTCGAGGCCAGCATGGCGGCTGCGACACCCTTGCCGGAAACGTCGGCCATGATGAAGTTGAGGTGGCCGTCATCCTTGATCACGTCGCAATAATCCCCGCTCACCATGCCGGCGGGCTGATAGAGATAGGATATCTCCCAGCCCGCGATGGCTACATCGGTCGGCGGCAACAATCCTTTCTGGATCTGCGCGGCCAGTTCCAGGTCGTACTCCAGCGCGCGCTGCTGCTTAGGGGTGAGGCACTCCAGGCAAACCCGAGCCAGCGGGTTTTCCAGCAGCACTTCGCTGGGAACCACTCCCGCGCAGACTTCGCATACGCCGAAAGAGCCATGTTCAATGCGATGCAGCGCGCTGTCCACTTCCGCCAGCAGACGAAGCATCTGTTCGCTCTCGTGGCCGGCGAGCACATCGCTCAGCCGCTCGCGCCCGGCCAGCAACTGCTCGCGGACGCTGTTCACGTAAGTCGTTTCTCCAGTCGCCATGACTAACCACCTTATACCGTTTAGAGGGTTATGGATAATCGCTGGATGCACTCTTTTTTCGCCTGGAAGTCATCTAATTCGGCCTGTCATCCTGACCTGGGCGTGCCGCTTGCACGCCGGAGCCGAAGTGCCTGTCCCGAGCGAAGTCGAGGGAATCTGCGATTCCGCCCTCTTGCTTAGAACTCTAGGCTCGATTCCTAGGAGCTTCACCCCGCTTCTTGCGCTCAAAGTGACTTCCATTTTCGATAGCTTGTGCGCCCTCTTCAGTTTCCGGCCGCTTTGCATGTGTCCGCTATATGCTTGACACTCCTTACTTCAATCGTCGCTTGGGTCACCGCCCCGGATGCGCCACCCTGAGGGGTGGTGTCCAGGGTTCGCCACCCTGGCTTACCGGTGATTTCCACCTCGTGGCCGATATG
Organism: uncultured Acidobacteriaceae bacterium; assembly: GCA_963737435.1. Classification (GTDB taxonomy): domain Bacteria; phylum Acidobacteriota; class Terriglobia; order Terriglobales; family Acidobacteriaceae; genus Bog-257. The sequence continues at coordinate 514,431 of CAVTSI010000008.1, forward strand.
GTGGGTCAGCAGCTTGGCGCCGCCTACAAGGTGATGGATCGTGTTGGTGTCGTCGATGAGCGTGTATTGACCCGCAGAGCGCTGCAGGCACCCTTCAATCGTCTCCAGGTCGGACGCCTTGCCGCTCGTTTTGGCCGCATCTTGCGCTGGCAAACAAACGGCAGAGACCATTAGCACCAGAGTCAGCATCACATGTCTTGCGCACAAAGCCCTCCTTGCGGCCGCTTCTTGCAGCCTCTTTTACTGCAATAAACGTTCCACCACGTTATAACTTTCGGCCAGCGCCGCATCCAGTGCAGCAGGATCTTTGCCGCCAGCCTCGGCCATATCAGGCCGCCCGCCGCCAGACCCGCCGACCTTCTTCGCAACTTCTGCAATGATTTTCCCCGCCTGCACGCGCGACGTCAGGTCCTTGGTGACGCCCACAATCAGCGCGACCTTACCGTCGCTGACCGAGCCCAGCACCACCACGCCCGAGCCCAGCTTGTTGCGCAGGTTGTCGATCAGCACCCGTAGTTGCGCGCGTTCCAGATTGTCGGCCCGCGTGGCCAGCACCTTCACGCCCTTGATCTCGCGCACGTTCTCCGCCGCCGACTGCACCGAACTGGAAGCCGACTTCATGCGCGCCTGATCCAGCTCTTTGCGCAGCTTCTTCAGCTCTTCTTCGCGGCGCTCCAGTTCTTGCTTCAGGGCATCAGCGGGAGATTGATCGTCGCCACCGCGCACCAGCGTCGCGACCACATTTTCGAGCTGATGATCTTTGCGGAAATGGCGCAGCGAGCCTTCGCCGGTCACGGCTTCAAGCCGCCGCACGCCGCTGGAAACGCTGCCTTCCTTCAAAATCTTGATCAGGCCGATCTCGCCGGTCGCAGAGGTGTGCGTGCCGCCGCACAGCTCGGTGGAGAAATCGCCAATGCGGATGACGCGTACCCGGTCGCCGTACTTTTCGCCGAAGAGCGCCATCGCGTGGTACTCGTTGACGGCGACGTCGATGGGCACGTCCTCGATCACCTCGACGCGGTCGTTGCGCAGCACTTCGCGGTTGGCGAGGTCTTCGATGTCCTGCAACTCTTCGTCGTCGAGCGAGGCGAAGTGCGAGAAGTCAAAGCGCAGGTGCGCGGGATCGACCAGCGAGCCCGCCTGCTTCACGTGCTTGCCCAAGACCTCGCGCAGCGCGGCGTGCAGCAAGTGCGTGCCAGTGTGATTGCGCATGGTGGCGCGGCGGACTTCGTCGTTCACCATGGCGTCCACTTTGTCGCCGACGTGGACGGGCTGCTTGGCGACAACGCGGTGTGCGCGCACGCCTTGCACGGGATAGGTGGCGCCTTCAACTTCAGCGACGATGGTGTTGTGGTCCTCACCGTAGAGCCAGCCGACATCGCCGACCTGCCCGCCCGCGTCGGCATAGAAGGGCGTGTGGTCGAGCACGAACTCGCCGCGCTCTCCGGGCTTCAGCTCCTGCACGCCAACTCCGGTGCCGTCGTGCGGTTTGATGATCGCCAGCACTTCGCATCCCGTAGAAAGCGTCTTGCGATAGCCTTCGAAGACCGTTGGCGGCAACGATTGATAAGCAGGGCTGGCCGAGGCTTTCGCGCCGCCCTTCCAGGAAGCCTGCGCGCGCTTGCGCTGCTCTTCCATGGCAGCGTCGAAGCCGGAAGCGTCGAATAAAATTCCGGCGTCGCGACACGCGTCTTCAGTAAAATCTCGCTGCAGCCCGAACGTGTCGTAGAGTTTGAATGCGCTCTCGCCTGGGTAAGTAGCTCTCTTGTGTACTGCTTGAAGGGCGTTTATGCCAGCAGCGACATCTAAATTAAAGGACCCCGCCTTCTGGGCTCCTCCGAAGTCGAACAGATCAGGACAATGCCCAGCAGCTGAATAGACCTTTCGAGCAGTTATTCTCTCTACGCCTTCCAGCTTCAGAAGTTCTTCTGCGACCGCCTGGCGCATTCCCTGCGTAAGTAATTTCAAGCCTTCGTCCAGCGTGTGCTCAAACCTTCGCTCTTCCTCCTAAATCGTCTTTTCGACCCGCTCCATTGACTCCAGCAGCTCAGGATAAGGCATTGCATTCACAGGTTGGTTCATCACATTAACGACGACTGGAACCATCTTGAAAAAAAGGTTGTCCTGTCCCAGCAGCCGCCCATGCCGAATCGCGCGGCGGATGATCTTGCGCAGCACGTAGCCGCGGCCTTCATTCGACGGCAGCACGCCGTCAGAGATGAGGAATGTTGATGCGCGAGCGTGATCGGCAATCACGCGCAGCGAAGCCGCCTGATGATGCCGCTCCTCTTCATCTTCCTTCTTTAACTCGGTTTCGAGCGAGACGCCCGTCAACTCGGCCGCACGTTTGATCAGCGGCACAAACAAATCGGTGTCGTAATTCGAGATCACGCCCTGCATAACCGCCGTGACGCGTTCCAGGCCGGCGCCAGTGTCGATCGACGGCTTGGGCAGCGGCCTCATCATGCCATCCGGCTGCTTGTCGAACTGCATGAACACCAGGTTCCAGATTTCGACGTAGCGGCCGCACTCGCAGCCGAACTGGCAGTCGGCGTGACCGGCATCGCTGGCGGCGGGGCCCATGTCGTAATGAATCTCGCTGCACGGGCCGCAGGGGCCGGTGTCGCCCATCATCCAGAAGTTGTCTTTCATGCCGAGCTCGTAAATGCGCTCGGGTGCGACGCCGGTTGCGATCCAGTGCTCGTAGGCCTCGTCATCGCGCGCAATGCCTTGCTCGCCTTTGAAGATGGTGGCGAAGAGCTTGTCCTTCGGGATGCCGAACCACTCCGGCGAGGTGACCAGCTCCCACGCAAAGGCGATGGCGTCCTTCTTGAAGTAGTCGCCAAAACTGAAATTGCCCAGCATCTCGAAGAAGGTGTGGTGGCGATTGGTGAAGCCGACGTTCTCCAGGTCGTTGTGCTTGCCGCCGGCGCGCACGCATTTCTGCGACGAGGTGGCCCGCGAGTAGTCGCGCTTCTCGATGCCGAGGAAGACGTCCTTGAACTGGTTCATGCCGGCGTTGGTGAACAGCAGCGTGGGATCGTTGGCCGGGACCAGCGACGACGAGCGCACGATCTTGTGCCCGTGCTGCTCAAAATAGCGCAGGAATGTGGACCGAACTTCGGATCCGGAAAGCTTGCGGACGGGCATAGGGGATGTAGAAATTCTAACAGCAGTCCGGCCGCAGCCAGTAGCCAGTAGCCGGTAGTCAGTTGCCAGCACTCAGCATTCAGACAAACGAGGCTTCGCATCAGGAAGTTGGATGACAGATGGCGAATGACCGCTCGCGATAGGGGTCCTTCGACTCCGGCGGCGCAAACCCGGCGCCGCCTGCGCTCAGGATGACAAAATCAAGGGTTTGACGCCAAACATGTACGACTTAATGCTGAATGCTGAATGCTGCTCCCTAACTCCTGACCCCTAGCCCCTGACCCCTGACAACCGCCCCCAGTGCCGTCCTTGCCAATTGACCGTGGCCGCCATCCATCCCATAATCTCTGTGCTTGAGGAATTCTGCGGCTCAGCAAGGTGTTCCATGGTGCAGAAAAAAAGCGCAAAGACCGGCCGGCCGTTCCAGACGGCGGGCGCAAAGTTGGACGACGTGCTGGGCGATGCCTCGAAACGCATCGAAGAGGAAACGCAAGACGCTCATCGCCTACATCAACAATGAACTGGTGCCCGCCATCCGCGAGCACTCCAGCTACGGGCTGCGCATCGCCAGCGAAAAGCTGAAGCAGGCGGCCGACATGATGGATGCCGGCAAGAAGCAGAAAAAGGGCTGACCACGCGAGTCCCGTCTCTCATCTTCGTGGGCGCGGCGCTGCTGCTGCTCTCGGCCTGCGGCGGGCATAAGACCGCTCGCGCGCGTCCTGTTCCTCCTCCGCCTACCGTCGAAGAATCTGCGCCGCCTGCCAGCACCGAAGCCAACGCCAAGCCAGCGCCGGTTCCGCGCGGCGCGAAACCCATCTACGTGGAAACCGGACTGGCCAGTTGGTACGGACCTCCGTATCATCACCACCGCGGCGCCAACGGCGAGGTTTATGACCAGAACGCGTTGACCGCGGCGCATCGCACGCTGCCCATGAACTCGGTGGTGCGCGTGACCAACCAAACCACCGGACATGCCGTGGTGGTGCGAATCACCGATCGCGGGCCGTTCGTCGAAGACCGCATTATCGACTTGTCGCTGGCGGCGGCCAAGGCGGTGGATGTTTGGCGGGCGGGTACGGCGGAGGTAAAGGTCGAGGTCCTGTCCGCGCCGGCGCCGATCGCCGAAGGCGGCCGCTGGTGCGTGCAGATCGGCGCATTTCAAAGCCAGCGCGAAGCGCGCAAGCTGAAAGAGAAGCTGCAAGACCACTACGAAGGCGCCGATGTGATCCAGTTCACCGGGCCCACGGGAGAGTGGGTGCGGCTGCGTCCTCCGGGTGACGACAAACGCAAGGCGCAGGAAGTCGCCAGCAAGACCCACGTGAAAGAAGGCGGAGTGTTTCTGGTCAGGCTGGACTAGGGGCAGTTGTCAGTAGCCAGTTGCCAGCACTCAGCAGTCAGCACTCAGTATTCAGCCAAACACGAGTTTCCATCGAAATTTAAGAGTGTCATCCTGAGCGACGGCGTGCCGCTTTTGCACGCCGGAGTCGAAGGACCCCTATCGCGAGCATTCATTTTCATTCTGTCATCCTGCGCGCCACATTTCTGCGGCCACTGAGGGGGCGAAATTAACCACAGAGAACACGGAGAAAACTTGATAAGAAATAGAAACCAACGCTCCGTGTTCTCCGTGGTGAATGATTTTCGGCGGTCAACGCGCAACCGAATCACGCCGCGCTTATACTTTCTCACCAATGAAGCCCAGCCATCCCGCAAGCGCGCCCGCAGCACTTGATCGCACCGCCCTGGTTGCGCGCGGCCGGCGCCTGGAATATTTCACGATTGCGTGGAATGGTTTCGAAGCGGCGGTTGCGCTCGTCGCCGGGCTAGTGGCCGGCAGCGTCGCCCTGGTGGGCTTCGGTCTCGACTCGGTGATCGAAACCATCTCTGCGGGAATTCTGCTGTGGCGGCTGCGCGGCGAAGACGATCCGCTGCGCCGGGAACGTACGGAACGGACGGCCCATCGTCTGGTGGGAATCTGCTTTCTTCGCTGGCAGTTTACGTGGCAGCGGAATCGCTTCGCGCGCTCTGGACCAAAGCCCAGCCGGAGCGCAGCATCCCCGGCATCCTGATCGCGCTGGCCGCGATGGTGGTGATGCCGATGCTGGGCCGGGCCAAGCGTCGCGTGGCCACGCAAATGGGCAGCCGCGCGCTTCATGCCGACTCACGCCAGGCGGACTTCTGCGCTTATCTCTCCGCGATCCTGCTGGCCGGATTGCTGCTGCATATGATATTGGGCTGGTGGTGGGCCGATCCAGTGGCCGCGCTGGTCATGACGCCCATCATCGCGCGCGCGGGCGTGCAAGGATTGCGCGGCCAAGGTTGCGACGATGGCGACTGCGCACTCTAGCATGTCGTTGCCAAAATTTGGCTGCTGAATGCTGACGGTTAGAAGGCGGGTCCATTGCGGGCTGAACTTCACTCCAACCAGCCCACAAACGGCGCTACAATCTTTGCCAGCGGGCCTGCAGGCGGCCGGAGGTATTGAATATGAGCCAGACCATAACTCCCACTCGCAGCTTCGGATTTTTCCTCAACGGAAATTGGAGCGCGCACGGGCGCGAGGTCGTGGTGACCTCACCCTACGATCACAGCGTGATTGCGGTGGTGTCGGAGGCGGAGCGCGACGACGTCGAGGTGGCCATCGAATCGGCGGTGCAGGCCTTCGCGGTTACGCGCAAGATGACGTCGCACCAGCGCGCCAGCGTGTTGCGCAAGGTCGCCGAGGGCATCACCACGCGGCGCGAAGAATTTGCCCGCACCATCTGCCAGGAAGCCGGCAAGCCGATCAAGACATCGCGCATTGAAGTGGAGCGCGCCATCAATACCTTCCAGATTGCCGCCGAGGAAAGCACGCGCATCTACGGCGAGTACATCCCGCTGGACACGCTGGAATCGACCAGCGGACGATGGGGTCTGGTGCGGCGCTTTCCGCTGGGGCCGGTCTTCGCCATCACCCCGTTTAATTTTCCCCTGAACCTGGTGGCGCACAAAGTGGCGCCGGCCATGGCCGCCGGTTGTCCGCTGATCTTGAAACCGGCGCCGCAAACGCCCATCTCCTCGCTGCTGCTGGCCGAGATCGTGCAGGAGTCGGGATGGCCGGAGGGCGCCTTCGCAGTCATGCCGCTGTCCAACGAAAACGCCGCCCTGCTGGTGGCCGATGACCGCATCAAGCTGCTGACCTTCACCGGCAGCGCCGCGGTGGGTTGGCAACTGAAGTCGCGCGCCGGCAAGAAGCGCGTCACCCTGGAGCTGGGCGGAAATGCCGGTGTCATTGTGCACAGCGATGCCGATCTGGAGCACGCGGCGCAGCGCTGCGTTGCCGGCGGCTTCTCCTACGCGGGACAGACATGCATTTCGGTGCAGCGCATCCTGGTGCACCAACCGGTATTTCATAAATTTACCGAGTTGCTGGTGCAGGGTGTTCGCAAATTGAAGACGGGCGATCCGATGCAGGAGACGACCGACATTCCTCCGCTGATCCGCGAACAGGACGCGGTGCGCGTTGCCGAATGGATCGACGAGGCGGTGAAGGGCGGCGCCAAGCTGCTGTGCGGCGGCAAACGCAACGGGGCCATGGTCGAGCCCACCGTGCTCACCGGCACCAGCCCCGAGATGCGGGTCAACTGCGCCGAGAGTTTTCGCGCCGGTGGTGACGGTCGAGCCTTACGAATTCTTTCCCGAGGCGCTGCGCCAGATCAATAACTCGGCTTACGGGCTGCAAGCGGGGCTGTTCACGCGCGATGCCGGGCTCATCCAGATGGCATTCGAGGAACTCGAAGTGGGCGGCGTCATCGCGGGCGACGTTCCCAGCTTCCGCGTGGACCAGATGCCCTATGGAGGAGTGAAAGATTCAGGTCTGGGCCGCGAAGGCTTGCGCTACTCCATCGCGGACATGACCGAACCCAGGCTGCTGGTGATGGCCGTGCGATAGGAGAGATGTCAGTCAACCACAGAGGCACAGAGATCACAGAAAAGAATATTGTCAGCACGGAGAACACGGAGGGCACGGAGAAGAAAAGAAATCTACAAACCGAAAGATAACGACGAATCTAAGTGAAGAACGGATCGAGCGAAGAAGTGAGATTGAACCACAGAGGCACTGAGAACGCAAAAAACATATAAAGAAAGAAAAGGAAATCTCCGTGACCTCCGTGTTCTCCGTGGTGAAAATAACTTTTACTTCTCTGTGTCTCTGTGGTGAATAAATTCCTCTACAAGACGTGCAGCTGCGAGCGCATCTTCTCCGCCATGTCCTGCACCAGGCGAATCTTGGCCACTACCTCGGCGGGGATGGCCGGCTGCCGCAACGCCAGCTCCGAGGTTAGCAGGATGCCGGTCACCTCGGCGCGCAGCCGGTTGCGCAACACCCGCTCCGCCAAGCCCATGGCCCATTGCTTCTCTTTCTCGGCCCGGCGCAAGGCTACCTGCGCCTCGCGCACCACCCGGTCACAATGGTGCAGCGCCAGGTTGACATAAATCGGCAGGGCGGTGCCGGCGTGATTCAGCAGGGTGTCGAGGGCGCGGAAATCAGCCTCCAGCAGCGATTGATCGATCGCCAGGGCGTCGTATTCCGTGGTCTGCAGCCGCGTGACCGCCTGCGGCACCGAGTTGGCCACCTGGGTTGGCTGTCCGGTGCCCTGTTGCAGTGCGGCGGCGCATTCCTGGGCGCGAGAAGATGTGGTCACCAACAGGATCATAGGTTCCTCCTTGCCGCCGTTCGCCCGGCACACATTGCCACTGGCGCCGGGGGCGGCGCTGATCAGTCCAACAGCCCTTGTTTCGGCCTTGCTTCGCGCTCCTACGCGCCGCGTCGCGCGTAGGTCGGCGAACCTCAGGGTGCCGAGCCGTATTCCTTCAGTTTGCGATACAGCGTGGTTTTGCCGATGCCCAGACGGCGCGCCGCTTCCAGCTTGTCCCCTTGCAGCACTTCGATCGCGCGCAGGATGGTCTGCTTCTCCAACTCGGCGATGGGCGTAACGGTGTCCGGATCGGAAACCGGGATGGGGCGGCTTGGCTTGCGCCTGGAAGTTGCGCAATTGGGTGGGCAGATCGGCAATGTGAATGGTGGGAAGAGAGCAGGTCGTGCAGGCGCGTTCCAGGCAATTCTCCAGTTCGCGCACGTTGCCCGGCCAATCGTAGTTCAGCATCAGCCGCAGAGCATCGTCTCCTACGCTGTGCTGCATCTGGGTGGCGCCGTTGATGCGCTCCAGCACGTTGCCTATCAGCAAGGGGATGTCCTGCTTGCGTTCGCGCAGCGGAGGGATGCGCAGGGTCAGCACGTTCAGACGGAAGTAGAGGTCGCGGCGGAAGGTCCCCTGCTGCACCGCCACATCGAGGTCGCGGTTGGTGGCGGCCAGGATACGCACGTTGATGGGTATGGCGCGGGTGCCGCCCACCGGACGCACTTCTTTTTCCTGGATGGCGCGTAACAGCTTGGCTTGCAGGTCCACCGGCAGCTCGCCCACTTCATCGAGAAAGACCGTCCCGCCCTCGGCGGTGGCCAGCAATCCGTCTTTGGCCCGCACCGCGCCGGTAAAGGCGCCGCGTACGTAGCCGAACAGCTCGCTCTCGATCAGGGTGGGAACCAGCGAGCCGCAATCCACCGGAATAAAAGGACGGTCGCGGAAGGGCCCGCAGTAGTGAATGGAGCGCGCCACCAACTCCTTGCCGGTCCCACTTTCCCCCAGAATCAGCACAGGATGGGTGCTGTGCGCGGCCTTGGCGATGATGCGGTACAGCTTCTCCATCTCCGGCGCGTGCCCCACCAGGGAACCGAAGCCGTGCTTCGACTTCACCTGTTCCCGCAACAGGCGGTTCTCGGCGGTGAGCTTCAGATGGGCTGCCGCCCGCTCCAGCAGCAGGCGCAGTTCCTCGAAGTTGAAGGGTTTGGTGACGTAATCGTAGGCGCCCAGCTTCATCGCCTGCACCGCCGATTGCACCGTGGCAAAGCCGGTCATGACAATCACCAGAGTATCGGGACGCCGCTAGCTTGATCTCGCGCAAAACCTCCAGACCGCTGTTGCCCGGCAGACGAAGATCGAGCAGCACGACATCGGTACTGCTGGTGTCGAGCACCTGATAGACGTGTTCCGGGGTGTCCGCCACCCGTGCTGTTAAACCCCAGCGAGTGAGCGACTTCCCGGCAAGACTCGCGCATCGAGCGCTCATCGTCGACGATCAACAGGTTCAGTCCATTGGTCTCGCAACTCGGTTCGGCAACTGCCACGGTGTCAATGGCATGCACGTTGGACATCCCTTCTTCGGCGAGCTCGCCCCCAAGTGGCGGCGCGGAATTGAATTGGGCCTTCGTACTCATTACCATCATCCCTTTTTGGGAAACGCACTAGTACAACCGTCACATGGTCGATGTGAGTTCGACTTCCGGAACTGAGCAAAAACCATGAGCCGGGCGGGAATTCGTCCGGAGCGGCAGATTCTCCGCATTCCCGGAGTCAGCGCCCGGCTCCTGGGCCGTCACCGCCTCAGTCAACCCCAGCCCGTCATCCGGCACACATCGCGTCTCTTGGTACGCCGGATCCATTCCATCGGTCCCCAGCCGGCGTAGCAGGCACTTCATCAATTCACTGCCACGCTGCGCGTTGCGCTCGATTTCCCGCAGCGAGCGTTTCAACCGGCTGTAGGGAGGCAATTTCCATCCCAGCGCCTGGGCATTCATCAGCACGGCGGTAGTAGTGTTCGCCAGCTCATGCACCAAGGCCGCGCAGCCGCCGCTGAGGGCCCGCGAGGAGCACGGATTTCCCGGATCGCACTCCTCGCGTCCTTGCCCGGCGGAGAAATTTGGCTGGTTTCGTCATCGCAGGCAATCGAAAGGTGACCAAGTTGGTTCGTCAAGGGTTTCGCTTGCTTTGCACTGCCGATCGGATTATGGCTGGCCCGGTTCATGATCCAGATTCTCTTGTTACCTTGCAACCGCATTTGTAGAGAGCACGGCTGCTGCCAAATTCTAGTCGCGCTCAGGCGTTGATTCTTTTGGGAATTTCCCGATCACCCCAATACCGGGAACACGGTCGCCTTCTCTCTGGTTCCAGAATGAAACTCATTCCCGGCGGGCTAGCAGCCCAACTGCCTCTCAGATCGGGATTTCGATGGTTTCCGGTTCGGGGAAAAAAGATGTGCCGGAAGTTCAAATCGGGAAGAGCGATTAGCCCTTAGCAGTTAGCACTTAGCAGTAGCATCTGGCACTTCGCCGTGGGCAGGTATGGCATCAGGGCAGCGCCATATCCCCGCAAGTGCCATTCCCTGTGGCGAAAGCTAAGAGCTAATTGCTAACTGCTAACTGCTAACTGCCAACTGCTAACTGCCAATCGCTAATTGCTAGCTGTAAAATCGCGCACAGCATGTCCCCACGCACCATCTTTCATGTCGACATGGACGCCTTCTTCGTGTCGGTCGAAGAGCTATTCAACCCCTCGCTGAAAGGTAAAGCGGTGGTGGTTGGCGGTCAGCGCCACGAGCGCGGCGTGGTGTCGGCGGCTTCCTACGAAGCGCGCAAGTTCGGCGTCCATTCGGCCATGCCCCTACGCACCGCCGCCAAACTGTGTCCGCAGGCGGTCTTCGTGGACGGACATCCCGAGCGCTATCGCGATTACTCCGCCAAGGTTTACCAGGTGCTCGACCGCTTTTCTCCCAAGCTGGAAATGGTTTCTATTGACGAGGCCTACGTGGACATGACCGGTACCGAGCGCCTGCACGGGCCGCCAATGCGCGCCGCCCATGCGCTGCACGGCGCCATGAAAGCGGAGACGCAACTGAATTGCTCCATCGGAATTGGCACGTCGCGGCTGGTGGCAAAGATCTGCTCCGACCAGGCCAAGCCCAATGGCGTGCTGTGGATTGTGCCGGGCGGGGAAGCAGAATTTCTGGCGCCGTTGGACGTGCGCAAGATTCCCGGCGTCGGCAAGGTGATGGAGAAGCGCCTGCTCGAACAGGGCATCCAGAAGATTGGCGATCTCGCCCGGCATGAGGAACGCTGGCTGGAGGCGAACTTTGGCGCGCTGGGTGTGGCGCTCGCCGGCAAGGCCCGGGGAATGGACGCCGGCGCCTGGTTCGATAGCGATATTGGCGAAGACGACGGGCCGCGTTCCATCAGTCACGAGCACACCTACTCCGTCGATACCAGCGGCGCGTCAGAGTTGGAAGCGACGCTGGCGCGGCTGGCGGAGATGGTGTGCCGCCGCCTGCGCGAACAGAAGCTGCACGCCCGCACTCTGCAATTGAAGCTGCGCTATTCCGATTTCCGCACCCTCACGCGCGCCCGCACTCTGGAGGAGCCCAGTTCGGTGGACGCGGAAGTGCTGGCGACAATCCGTGAACTCTTCCGCGCAAACTGGTCGGGCGGCGCGGTGCGGCTGCTTGGTGTGTGCGCGTCGCATTTTGCAGCCGAGAGCGAGCAGCTCAGCCTGCAAGGCAGGACCACACATCAGAAGTGGAACCAGGCGCTGTCAGCCGCCGACCGGATGCGCGAGAAATTTGGAGAGAATGCCGTCTCCATGGCCACCGGGATGAAGGCGCGCTTCCGCGAACGCACGCATGAGAACCCGGCTGGGTTGCCGGGGAAAAAGAATGAGAGCAATCAAGATTAACCACGGAGGCACGGAAAGGCAGAGGGATTGGACCACAGAGGCACAGAGATCACAGAGAAGAATTTCTTGGAAAAACCTCTGTCTCCTCTGTGCCTCTGTGGTGAATCATTCCTGACAGTATCAAACCACGCTCATCACGGCGGACGGTGAGTCGTCTCACATCCTTCCGGGCAGAAAAGGATTATGTCTGTTGATGGGAAAAGGCCAGGCCATAGCGCCGCTGCCTGGAGAGGATCAAGTGCCCGGAACCCTGATCATCGGTTATGGAAACCCCATGCGTGGAGATGACGCTATCGGCTGCCACGCCGCGCGCGTATTGGAGCAGCATTTCTGGAACGATCCTGACGTGGAAGTGATCGCCGCCCAACAGCTCACCCCGGAGATGGTGGACGACATCTTGCAGCGCGACTTCGTGCTGTTTCTGGATGCCTCGTTTGGCGATCAACCCGGCACCATCCTGCGCTCCACCGTTTCGCCGGAGCCTGGACCTGGTGGCTTTAGTCATCATTTGACGCCCGCCTCGCTGCTCACCGCTGCCGAACAGCTTTACGGCGACGCCCCATTTGCCATGAGCATCACTATGGCAGGATGGTCATTCGATCCCGGGCAGAAGATGTCGCAGATTGCCACCCGTCGCATGCCCGACTTCATTCGCCTGGCGCAGGAGGCCGTCGAAACCCATCGCCATCAGGTGCAAGCTCGAGCACCGGTCGCCATGAAATAGCGAGTAGCGGCCCAAACCGATTCACCACAGAGACACAGAGGACACAGAAACTTTTTTCTTCTCGTCGATTACGCCTGGGAAATCCGCTGCTCCTTGCAGCCGTCACTAAAATTCGTTTTCACCACAGAGACCACGGAGCGCACAGAGAAGAAAAAACATTAAAAACCCCCGTGATCTCCGTGTCCTCAGTGGTGAAAAAATTGTTCTCTGTGTCTCTGTGGTTGATTTCGCCTATTCCAGATGCGCCCGTGCCATAGGCCGCCACCACGGCCAATCGTGATAGCTTTGCTCGCTCCACACGTATAGCTCATGGCGGATGCCGCGCGCCCGCAGGATGGCCGCTAGGGCTTCATTCTTGTTCCAGCACATGTCCCATTCGCCGGTGGCCAGCACCGTGCGCATATGGTTATAGCGCCAGCCATCGGTGCAGTTTGCCAGATAATCGGGCGGGTTATTGAAGTACACGTCTTCGCTATACCATCCGTCGAGGAAGCTCTTGATATCGAACGACCCGCCCATGGTGACGCAGCCGGTGACCTTGTCGGGATGGCGGAAGGCGAAGTTCACGGCATGGTAGGCGCCGAAGCTGCAGCCGGTCACAATGGTGCGTGGGGTCCAATTTTTGTTCCACATCAGCGGAAGCACGTCATTCAGGATGTAGCGCTCGTATTGCAGATGCCGTTGCAGGCGCCAGTAGGGATGCGCCCGCTGGTTGTACCAGCTTTCACTGTCCACGCTATCGACGCAGTAAATCTGTACTTGTCCGGCCTCGATACGATCGGCAACCGCGGCAACCATCTGGTTGTCTTCGTATTCAAAGTAACGGCCCATCGAAGTGGGGAAGACCAGGACCTTGGCGCCAGCGTGGCCAAAGACCAGCAGTTCCATGTCGCGTTGCAGGTCGTGGGACCACCAACGGTGAAACTCACGATTCACAGTATGTACGCCTCGGAGGGAGAGATTTTGTGGCGCTCAAAGTGACGTTTGATACTCTAGAACGGTTTCAGTACCCATGGCAGGCGACGGGTGGAGCACACCTTCAGGCGTGCAGAAGCGCGACCGCTCCGGATGCGCGCTTTAGCGCCTGAGGTAATGTCTTGGCCTTACCTCGGCGGCTAAAGCCCGTCCCAAGCCGGATCTCATCTTGCACCGCTGAAGCGGTGCTCCACCCACGCAGCAGAGATGAAACTGTCCAGGAGGGAAATTTTACAGTATGCCGACTGATAGCATGAATCTCCCCGTCGCTCCCATCGCCGAAGAAGGCTTCTACGTTGCCCACTTCCTCACCGTGCGCGACCAAGTAAAGTCGAAGCAATTCTACGCCGGCGTCCTGGGAGGAACGGTCGTTAAGGAAGAGAATCCCTGTTACATCAAGCTCTCCAATTCGTGGATCATACTTAATTCGGGCGGCGGCCCTACGTCCGACAAGCCTGAAGTGTGGCTCGAGACGCCTCAAGACCCGAAGCGAGTGAGCAGCTTCCTGAACCTGCGCGTCGCCGACATCCAGGCTTGCTACTCGCAATGGAAGGCGAAGGGTGCGCAGTTTCTAACCGAGCCCCTCGACAATCCCGACGGCCAGGAGACACGCTGTTACATGCGCGATCCCGATGGCTATCTCATCGAGGTCGGGCAGTACACCCAGGTGGGGATTGATCAGTTCCGCGAGTACGCAGGGTAGAACAGGGCTTTAGGCCTGCGTTTCGAGTCGTCGACGTAACAACGCATCAAAGGCACTGGTACTGCGAGACTAAATTCCCATTAACGCGCCATCCTATGCCCGTTCCCACTGAGCTGACCAATGTGCCTGCCGCCGTACCCGGCGATCTGAACTCCCGCCTGCGGCTGCACCAGCAGTTTCCCTCGAAGCTGATGGACGAGAAGCGCGACTTCATCGTCTATGTGCCGCCCATGTACGACCAGCAGCCTGACCGCCGCTTTCCCGTGCTCTACATGCAGGACGGCCAGAACCTCTTCGATCCCGACACTTCCTTCATCCCCGGCAAGTATTGGCGTGTGGGCGAAACGGCGGACGAGTTAATCATGACTGGCGAGATCGAGCCCCTGGTCATCGTCGGCATCTACAACACGGGGGAACATCGCATCGAGGAATACACCCCCATCGAGGACAAGCGTCTCGGTGGCGGGCAGGCCGACGCCTATGGCCGGATGCTGGTGGAGGAGCTGAAGCCATTCGTCGATCGCCATTACCGCACGGCTGACGGCACCGAGAACTGCGGCTTAGGTGGATCATCGCTGGGGGGATTAGTTTCCATGTACCTAGCGCTGCGCTATAGCGGGGTGTTCGGCAAACTCGCAGCCATGTCTCCATCGGTGTGGTGGAAGAATCGGGCCATCCTGAAAACCGTCGCCGAGCTCAAGAGGAAGCCCAACCTGCGTATCTGGCTTGATATCGGAACCAAGGAAAGCCGGCGGGCGTTGCCCGATGCCCGCGCTTTGAAGACGGCCTTGGTCAAAAAAGGATGGAAGCTCGGCGAGGACCTTCGCTACACCGAGGTCGAAGGCGCCCAGCACGACGAGGTTGCCTGGTCGCAAAGGGTCGCACCCATGCTGCAGTTTCTTTTTCCGGCCGCGAAGCTGACACGGTCCAAATCCATTGCCCGTCGATCACCCTGTTAACGATGTGGACTCAGCCGGCTAAGAAAATCGATGATGTGCTCGCGGTAGGCGGTATCGAGCTCGCCCTTGCCATTTCCATCTTCGGTGAAGACAAGGTGGTCAGCGCCCGGCACGATCCACAATTCCGCGTTCGAACTGGCCGCCTTTTGCAGAAGGTAGGCATCCTGTACTGGTATCTGCTTATCGGCTGTGCCATGAATTAGCAGGACTGGCCGCGGGCGAATCCTCGCAATGTCGTGCACGGGCGACGCATTTGGCGACCACACTCCATAGAGCGTCAGGATGCTGAGGCGGCCCAGGAACAACTGCAAGCCCTCTCCCATCAAGGGATCGAATGAAGCAAACGAGCTGACGCTGATAACGGCGTCTACGTCGGGACGACTGGCGGCGGTGCGAATAGCAGTCGCCCCTCCCATGGAAAGGCCGAGCACGACCAGCGGCTTGCCTTTAAGGGAAGGCTGCGTTGTGAGCCAATCGAGAGCTGTACCGACGTCTCGCGGTTCTTCCAGCGAAAGTCCAATGCGTTTTCCGCCGCTGCGTCCGTGGGCGCGCATATCGAGCACCAGCGTCGACCACCCCGCATCATGGAGGAACCTCGCGTGGGGAAGCAGGCAGGAGGCATCCAAGCCATCCATCCCGTGGAGGACAACCACCACGCCGCGAGTTGGGTCCGCAGGAATCCACCACGCCTTGAGAGGAATGTCATCGGAGCTGGTTAAGGAAATGCTCTCGCCGGAAAGTCCGAGGTCGCTCGGGACGGCCAGTAATTTCTCCACTCGATGACTGAAGGCTTTCTGGACGAAATAGACCGAAGCGCCGTACACGCCCAAAAATGTCACTACGGCAAGCAATGCCACCGTAATCAGAATCCGGCGCAAGCAGACCCTGCGGCGCGTTATTCCGCCAACACCTGTCGTATCGGCACGTGCCTCTAAAGGCTTTTCCAGCTCGGTGGTCGTCATGGCAACCTAAGTTCAGCACATTTTCGGTCATGTGTCGGTGATGGCTCTTCCTCCTGTCTGTGACGGGCCGGTTTTCGGCCGAGAGGTCATGTAATGCGCAGCCGTTAATCACGTGATGATAACGGCCATCCCATACAATCATTGATGTAGGCAAGGCGCGCGCTAATCCATGCCGAGTACCACGCCGGTTGCAACCATGAAAGGTTCCGTCCTGGGAGTCATCCTCCACGATGTCTGCGAGGAGATCAGGCTCGAGCAACTGCGCGACATCCTGGGCGCGCGGCGAGTTGAGCCCAGCTTCAAACATGCCATTCCAGACTATGTTCGCTTCGAGAATCCCCCCGTCGTCGAGCGGCTGGAAGCAGTCGTATTGGCCAGCGGCGAGACGCTGATTCCGCAGATCAAGTATTACGACTATGGCGTCATTAGCGTGCTGTTTGAATTGGGATTCGAGGCCGGCTGGGAAACGCTGGTGCAACTGGCGGCCCGTTGGGTGCCGAGCCCAGAGCTGGAGCGTCAGGCGCAGCAGATCATTCGCGGCCGGCTCGAGCGCATCGCGCCAGCCCTGGTGCGTCTTTATCGCGATTGGCTGCGCGAGGACTATTACGTCTTCACGCTGAGCGACATCCCCGGCCAGCCACTCGCCTCCGATCTGCTGACCCAACACGGTCCACAGATTGCGCAGATACTGCGCGGCGAACCGACCTGGCTTGCGCGCGGTGAAAACGATGACGTTTTGCAGGCCAGCCTTTCCTACTATCCCAACGATTGGTCGTGATTGGATGGAATGCCGCGCTGGTCTATGACACGCCGGCGGGCGCCGAAACTTCGGTGCAGATCCTGGAGTACGTCAACTCGCAGTTGCTGGAGTTCCGCCATTATGACGAGTTGCTGACCCGCGAGTTGGCCGGTGTCTATACCTCGCTGAAACATCGCGCCGGCTTCTGGCGGCGGTGGCAGATGCGGAGCGAGGCCTCTCGCCTGAACTCGGTGACCGTCGAAGTCACGGAACTGGTGGAGCGCTCCGACAACGCTATCAAGTTTGTCAGCGACATGTTTTCGGCGCGCCTGTACCGGCTGGCAGCCGCCAAGGTCGGGGTTCCGGAGTACAAGAACCTGGTCAAGGAGAAGCTTCGCACCGCCGAAGGACTGTATCGCTTTCTGCTTGACGAATTTCACCAGAGCCGCGGCTTCATCCTGGAATTGATGGTGGTGATCATCCTGGTCATCGAACTGGTGTACCTCTTCCGGGGAAAGTACTAGAGTCAGGGCGAAAGAGGTCGATGATGGCTTTATGAGTTGTCATTGCGAGCGCCGTTTTATTGGGGTGATTAGGCGCGAGGAATCTGCTTTTCCGCGACCAGGGCAGACCAGATCCCTCGCTCCTCCACCCCATCGAGGGCAAAAGCGGCCCTCGCTGGGGACCCCGGATGCTCTTGTGATGACACGCCTGACGGGAATGTCACCGGATCTGCGAAGCTGAATTGGGAGGGACTATGACGCTCGATCGCTTCACGAAAGCAATGCTGATCGTTATTGCAGTTCTACTGGGTATGATTGCCTTCCGCCCAGTCGTCCACGCGGTGCCGGTAGAGGCACAAGCCAGTGAGGTTTACCCCTTCTACATCGAACCGGGTTACACGATGCTGCGCAAGCCCGACGGGACCTCGCAGGTCTACGGCAAAGTCGCCATCGACATGCGCACCGGAGACATCTGGGGATTTCCCACCACGGTGCAGGGCCCATACCCGATCGACAACGCCAAGACCGTCCCGCCCAAGTCCTATCCCATGTACCTGGGGAAATTCATGTTCAGCGAAGCGGCGAAATAGGGCACCTGCAGCTTGTTGAAGTTCAGGCGGGAAAAGCCGCAAGGATGCCGACCGCTGAGGACTAACCCTTGAGCACTCCTATCCGTTTGCCGCTTACGCGAAAGGGTGAGAGCGGAGAACCAACCTGTGAGCATCGGGCCCAAGTTGGCGTCCAAAGACGGACGCAAACCTGGGCGTCAAGCTCCGAGAGCGCATTCCCGATTAGTGACGGTGCATACCATCCATGCCCACAGGCAGGTTCGCCTCATTAAGATCTCTGCTGTCCCCGCACCGCCCGGGCCCGCCCAGCGGGTTGTAGTCGAAAAAGTTGTGCGGCACCATCTCGAAGCCAAGCCAGTGGACCAGGGTGATGCCGGTGCGACCGCCACTGCCCATCTGGTTGTCGGCATCGGTGGGCTCATGGTGGGTCGAGCCGAGATACCACAACACGATACCGTCGCCCGTCCCGCCCAGCGGCTGGCTGTTCAAGTACTGCAGCAGATAACTGTTAGGGTTGTACCACGAATAGAGCCAGTCGTTGTAGCCGGAGCCAGTACCGTCTTCGCCTGAATTATCGTTGGTGAGGTTCTGGTCGTGCTGCGTGAAGGTTTCCTGGAAGTGGCCTGTGCCCTGGCGATTGTAAGGGTAGAATTGGTAGCCCACCAGATGCCCATAGTCGTTGGTTTGGGTTGCGCTCTGGACGGTTATGCTGCTGAATTGCGGCGGGTTCCAATCTGCGGTCTCTTCGTTGGGAATCGGCAGGTAAGAATCGGTGGCGATATAGCCGCTCCCATCCTCTTGGTGAAGGAACTCAAACGCCTGGTTATCGTCCCGTCCTAAGAGCTTGGTGCTCACCCGCCAAAGTCCGTTGTGAACATGGGGCTTGGATGTAGCGCCCGGTAAGTTGAAGCCGGTGGCGCCACTGCGGAAGGTAATGCGGCCGTCCTCATGGAAGGTGTACTCGATGATGTAGTCGTAGTTGAAGGCGTCGAAAACCGACCACACCACCACCTCCTGAATACGCCTCCGCACGTGGTTGCCAGGCTCTTTGCATAACCATCCGATTCCCTCGTCGCGACATTCGACCCCGAGTTTGGGCACGGTATCGCGGATGTAGGAAGTGCCGTGCTGGATTCTAAAGTATACGAGCGCTGCGTTCGTCGCGGGCAGATCGGCAGCATCGATCTGGTCCAGGCGGTCGTTGCCGAACGACATGTCGTAGTAGGTCTCGCTGCGATCGTCGTAGGGAACGAACATCTCCGCCATCCCCGCGCGCTTGATGATGTATTGTGGCGAGCTGTACTGCGCCCCCTGGAGGGAAACATCGAGCGCCTGTGTGCCCTTCAAACCCATGTTGCGCAAGCCGAAGCGCCAATGCGTGTTGGGGAAGTCGACGCGCAGATACAGGTCGTTGTGCAGCAAAAAGCCGCCATCAGAATAGTCCTCTTCGGTTACCTGACAGCCATCGCCATTGATGATCACCCGATCGGTGGCTCGCGCGGGAGACACGCCGACCAGAAATGCCATCAAGGCCAGGCCACTGGCCGTAACTAATCGCGATCGTCTCATCCAAAGCTGGCGAATCGCCAAGAAAATTGCGGTAATCGCGACGCCCGCGGACCTTAACGACAGCGTTGACGGCAGAGCCGACGACTCCGTTCGGAAAAATGAAACGGTAGCTGGAGATCTCATACCCGTATCCACCTCACTCCAATTGAGTGATGGCATACTGGCCGCGCTCATGCAAGTGCCTGGCCAGCCGCCGCAGGCACTCTTCCAGCTTCCCGTTCTGCACCCATTGCTGGAATCTACGATGGCAGGTCTGAAAAGGTGGATACTTTTCCGGCAGCTCCCGCCACTGTGCTCCGGTGCCTAACACCCACAGTACGCCATGCAGCACGGCGCGGGTGTCGTGCCACGGACGGCCACGCTTATCGGCCCGGCGCTGCGGCCGTAGCACCGGTTCCACGACTTCCCATTGTTCGTCGGTCAGTTCCCAGCGGCCACGCATTGGCGCTTTCGGAGATTCCCAGAGCATCTCCAGAATGCCACCAAAACGCCGTTGAGCTATTTATGAGACTGGTTCTAGTACAATTTTTTCTTTTGACAAGCAAATTCGTACAGCCTGCTCGGTAGGCGATGGCTCGTCTGGTGTCCCAGACGCCGTCGAAGTATCCCTGAAGCCCGCGGAATAGCGAAGATGGCTTAGCTCCAGCGTGTTGGGTCGCACTCAGGATGACCGCGGGTAACTACCACGTGTTATACGCGGTGCCTTCGCTGGAGGTTTGATCGCTGCCGCTATGAACGTCGATAATCCCCGGCTCGGTCTGATCGGGAGACATGATGCTCTCGTCGGTGACCGGCACCCAGCTATCGCGTGAGTTGGTGAAGGGGTCCTTGGGGAGCTGCTTAAGATATCCGGCATCCACCAAGTCCTGCAAAGATTGCGGGGCCTTCTGCTTGTCGAGCGTGTACTGGTCGATCAGCGACCTCATGGTGTAGAGATCGTCGCGCAGCGCAGTCTCTTTGGCGTGCAGAATGGACGAGGAGTAATTCGGGATGGCGAGCGAAAGCAGGATGACGATGATGCTGATCACCACCATCAACTCGATCAAAGTAAAGCCGCGTTGTCGCCAGCGCCGGGTCATGGTCGCGCCCCAGGAAATTACCACGTCTTGTACTTGGTGCCGTCCAAGCCGGTGCCTTCGGATTTGGTGTACACGTCAAAAACGCTCTGCCCGCCCCAGGAATCCGAATCGGGATCATCCTGCATCGAGCGCAAGCCCCATTCATCCTTGCCGGTCATGGGATCCACCGGGATATGCCGCAGGAAACGGATCTTCTTGCCATTGGAGTCCACGCCCTTCACCAGGGTGTCGAGATCGGGGGGATATCCCTGGCTGTCCAGCTTGGTCTGGAATGCGCCCCGGTCGGCGGCGTCCTTGTAGCGATCAATGGCGTCGCGCATCTCCCACAGATCGCGGCGCAAATCGCGCTCTTTGTTGCGTTGAATGGCGACCCGCAACACGGGAGTGGCGACCGCGGTCAGGACCATCAGGATGGTCATCGCCACGATCAACTCGACCAGCGTGAAACCGTTCCTGCGGGCCGCGCGCGGGGCCAGGGGCTGCGGACTGAAATGGCCCAGACCCAGGCACACTGCTTCTCTCAGCAGCAAGAACGCAACTGGAAAGATTAAGTGGCACCGCTCTCAGTTTAGTCCTTCCCGGGACTGATTTCGCAATCAACCGGCTATGTTGGCCGCCGGACGTACGCAGGCTTGCGACAATGGGCGCGTCCGGGGTTGCTACCGGTTAGACGCTGCCGCTAATGAACGGTCACAATGGCCTGCGAGCCGCTGGCGGGAACGTTTTGCATGCTTGCGTTCTTCACTCCCGCCCGGTTGACGCTCAAGGTTGCCTGTCCGGGGGCCTTCGCCTGGAAGGTGATCGTAAACACCGCTCCGTCGCCGCTGACGCCGGCGCTGCCCGGGGGACGTGAGGCGGTGAGCTGCAGAATGCCGGCCATGCTGTCATCGCGGTTAACCAGCGCGACGGTCTGCCCGTCCTGCGCCAGCAGCGTTCCATTGGAGACGTTCAGCACCTGCAACACCCGTGGGTTGTAGAGAATCTGCACCGGGACCGAATACACATTCTGCGCGCCGCGTCAGGTTCACATTCACGGTGAAGGTGGAACCCACCGCCTGGTCCAGCATGGCCGGATCAAAGCTCACGATCGCACTGCCCGGAGGGGCCGCTGCGATGGAAGGCTGCGCGCCGGTGGCTGGAGTCGCGCCGGCCTGCGGCTGCGGTGGATTGCCTTGCGCCCCCTGCGGATTGCCAGCCGGCGCCGGGGGTGGCGTGCTGCGCGGTTGCTGGTCGGGCGCCTGATTCATCCCGTGATGCAGGGATATGGTATTGGCGGTGCCAACGTCAATCGCCTTGACGTTGCTATCGTTCACATCCTGGGCGCGCACAATGTGCGGAATCAGGATGAAAATGATTTCGTTGTCGCTGACCTCTTTTTTCTCCTCGGCGAAGAGATATTTGAAAAGCGGAATGGACGCCAGTCCTGGAATTCCCGACAGCGACTTGGTCTGAGTGTTTTCAAGGATACCGCCCATGATGTTAACTTCGCCTTCCCGCAGGCGAATCTCCTGTTCGATCTTGCGCTGCCCGATCACCGGCTGCGAAATGCCGCCGATGTCCTGGTATCGGTCAATCGCCGAGATATCCATGGCGACCTTCAGAGTCACCTCGTCGAGCCCGTGCACACGTGGTGTAATGTCGACATTCACGCCAACGTCTATGTAGTTGAATTGAGTGTTGACCAGCGGGTTGATGCCGACTCCACCGATGCCGGGCTGGAACGAACCGGTGGCCACGGGTACACGCTCGCCGATCTTCAGTGAGGCCTTCTGCCCATCCGCGGCGCGGATTTGCGGCTGTTGGATGAGCTTGCTGCTGCTGTCGCTCATCAGGAAATTTGCCGTGGCGGACGGGATCGTGACCTGAAAATTGGTGGCGTTAAGATGGGCCAGACTATTCAGGTTGATGCTGCCGCCATTGCCGGTGGTGGTAGTGGCCGTGCCGCCATTGCCGGCATTGCCGTTCACGGTAGTGCTGCTGCTGGTCACATTGTTGTCCTGCAACTGTACGCTGACACTACCGGGCGGATTGATGCCGAGATCGCGCATCTTGTCGCGGGTGACTTGCATGATGGCGACTTCCACCACCACCTCAGGCCGCCCTTTGTCTAGGTCATTGATCAGCTTCTCGGCCATCGCAATCTGATCGGGCGTTCCCCGCACCACGATTGCTTGCTGCGAAGGAAACTGTTGCAGGCGCTGGGTATCGAGCAAGGTTCGCAGAATATTAACCAGGTCCTGCAATTCGTTGGGCTGCGAGAGATTGGTCAGATAAAAAGTGCGGATGACGTTCTGCTCCAGTTCCTTACGCTTGGCGGGCGTGTCTGCGGCAACGAAAATGGTATTCGGAGTGACCGGCCGCCAGAACGTCTTTGATTCCAGCGCCGTAATTTCCAGTGCTTCTTCCAGGGTGACCCCGTTAAGGTCCACGCGAATGCGTTTCGAAGTGTAATCCGGATCGAACAATACGTTCACGCCCGCCAATTTGCCGATGGTTTCGTAAACCGTCTTGGCGTCTTCAGTCAGCTTTAGGGTGATGGGCGTCTGGGAAATGGGAGACAGCTCAACCGGTCCGGTGGCTTCCTCCATGCGCTTGGTCAGCCCCGATTCGGTCGTTGGCGCAGGAGGAGCAGGGTTCAGGCTCTTCTGGAGAAGCACGCGGGTCTTGGTGGCTTGCTGTTGGGCTATGAAACTGGATGGATCGATGGCGATCGCCTGCTCGAAATCGGTCAACCCCTCCTGCAGTTTTCCGGCCTTGACCAGAATCTCGCCTTGATGCACATAGGACGCCGAGGCCAGGAAGCGTACATACTCGAAGGCGGCACGATAGGTCAGGTCCGAGGGCTTGAGCTGGTAGGCCTGATGGTAGAAATTGTACGCCGCAATGTAATCCTGCCGCACTTCGGCGTCTTTGCCCTTTTGAAAGAGCGACTTGGCGGTCTTGTCGTTGGAGGCGAGTGCGGGCAGAACGGCGCCAATCAGCAGCACCGCCAAGACGCGGGTAAACCGTTTCATCAAGTTCCTTAAGATCCCGGGAAATTGCGCCGGAACCCCAGCCCTTATGTAATTCAGGATTGCCAGGTTCCGGAACGTAAGACTTGGACCCACGCTAAACGTGAGCATGGTTCGCCTGCAAATACATCACTGCCGCGCGGCGAATCGAGTCAGCATAATCGGCGCGATTATAGCATCCCGCGCACCCCTCAACGTAGGATGCAAGTCGCTATTTTAATCCTGTGTTAGCATCGAAGATTCGCGCGACGTGCAAAATCGTCACGGTCAATCCCGCCCAGCGCAATGTCACCCCGTTCTCTGACTTGCTGTGATGCACGGTTCGGGGCAAGCGAAGCCCGGCGCTGGCGTGGCGCGTGGATATTTATGGCCCGGCAGTCGTCCCCCACAGGTCGTCCCGAAAAGGAAAAGCAGCCGAGGCGCGATCCCACGGCAAGCGGGCAGCGCGATGCCTCGGTCAATCGCGCCGCGTCGCACAACTACTTTCTGCTGGAGAAGTTCGAAGCCGGCATCGCCTTGCGCGGCACCGAAGTGAAATCGGTGCGCGCTGGGCGAGCGAATCTCAAGGACGCCTACGGGCTGGTGCAGGATGGCGAACTCTGGCTGATCAACGCCCACATCGGCCCTTATGAACACGGCAACATCTTCAACCACGAACCCCTGCGCACCCGAAAGTTGCTGGTGCACAAGAATGAGTTGCATAAGCTCATCGGCAAGACGCAGCAGAAGGGGCTGACGCTCATTCCAACGCGGTTGTACTTCCGCAACGGTAGGGTGAAAGTGGAGCTGGCCCTGGCGAAAGGTAAACAGCACTGGGACAAGCGCGAAACCGAACGGCGCAAGACCGCGGACAAGGAAGCGCGGGAAGCGGTCGCCAGGAGCCGAAAGAATTAGGACGGACTACTTAATTATGAAAACTACGCTTCATGCCGCACCACCTTCACAGATCGAAAGCGAATGCCTCGTTGTCCCGGTGCTCGATGCGGCCGAAAACAACAACGGCGACAAATCCGATAAACACACGCCGCAAATCCAGAGCGACGACAAGGCCGTACTCGACGCGGCGGCCGATCTGATCGCGTCGGGCGAGGTTACCGGCAAGATGCTGGAGATCACTCTGCTACACAAACCGTCTGGCCTGAAGGCGAAGCGCCTGTTGCTGATTGGCGGCGGCAAGGCGAAGAACTTTTCCTCGTACGAGCTGCGCAAACTGGCGGGCGCCGCGGTGCGCAGCCTGAAGGCCAAGGACCTGAAGAGCTTTGCCTTCGTGGCGCCAAGTTCGTGGACGGGAAAGGCCGACCCTGCGTCGAAGAGCACGCTGGTTTTCCAGCGGGGTGGCATGGAAGACGCCGTGAAGTCGATCGTCGAAGGCGCATTCGTCGGCAACTTCGACCCCGACTATTACAAGAGCGACCGCAAAGAGCAAAAGATCGACGAACTGGTCATCATCGCTCCGGCAGCAGCAGACCATAAGGCGCTGCAGGCCGCGATGGAGCAGGGACGCATTATCGGCGAGGCGCAGAACTTTACGCGCGACCTGGTCAACGAGCCAGGTAACCGCATGACCCCGACCATCCTGGCTGAGCGCGCCAAGAAGATGTGCGAAGAGACTGGGCTGAAGTGCGAGATCTACGGCGGCGAGAAGATCAGAGAGCTGAAGATGGGCGCATTCTGGAGCGTGTCGCAGGGTTCCGACGAGGAGCCGCGACTGATCGTCATGCGCCACGAACCCGCGGGCGCCCCGGAGAAGCCGGTCCTCGGTCTGGTCGGGAAGGGAATCACCTTTGACAGCGGCGGCATCTCCATCAAGCCGTCGGACGGCATGGAGAAGATGAAGTACGACATGGCGGGCGGCGCGGCCATGATCGGAGCGATGCGCGCCATTGCGCAGCTCAAGCCAAACCTGTGCGTGATTGGCATCGTCTGCGCCAGCGAGAACATGCCCTCGGGCAAGGCGCAGAAGCCGGGCGACGTGCAGATCGCGATGTCGGGAAAATCAATCGAGATCATCAACACCGACGCCGAAGGGCGGCTGGTGCTGGCCGACGGCTTGCACTACGCACGCCAGTTGGGCTGCACCCACCTTATCGACGCGGCGACGCTAACTGGCGCGTGCGTGGTGGCGCTGGGCATGATTAACGTCGGCATTTTCGCCAACGACGAAGACTTCTTCGAGCGCTTCAGCAAATCGCTGCAGAAATCGGGTGAGAAGATGTGGCGGCTGCCCGTGGACGAAGAGTACCGCGACATGATCAAGTCCAACATCGCGGACATCGTCAACAGCGGCGGTCGCTGGGGCGGCGCAGTTACGGCGGCGATGTTCCTGAAGGAATTCGTCGGGGACACGCCATGGCTGCATCTCGACATCGCGGGGGTCGCATGGATGGAAGAGAACAAGCCCTGGATCGCCAAAGGGCCGTCCGGAATTGCGGTCCGCTCGCTTGTGGAGTTCGTGCGCGATCTCGCGGCGAGTCCTCTCTCGAAAAATTAGAGCGGTTTCAGCGGGCGAAAAGACTCACGTCGCTAAGTGCGAGTTGCTGGGCCCAGCACCTCATGCAGCCAACTCTCAACTGTCATCCGCATTTCGCCGAGATGGCCTGCGAAGAAGTGGTCTCCTGGGATGAAGACCAACTCTTTCGGGTCGGCAGCTTGCGCAACCACTTTCCCCAGCGCCTCGTGCGGACCGTACTGATCGTGATCGCCGCTGACGAAGAGCTTCGGTTTTGTGCACTCCCGCAAGAAGGTGAACGAATAGAGCCGTCCATCGGCCTCGACCGGCGTGCCCAGCGAAATCACAGCGTTAACGTTAGGATCAGGGCACGCAGCTCGCAGCCCGGTGGCCGCACCAAAAGAGAAACCGACGAAGATGATGGGCAGCGAGAACTCATCTTTCAGCCAGGCCAGCGCGGCTTGCACGTCGGCAACTTCGCCGCGTCCGTCATCGTGCCGGCCTGCGCTCAAGCCAGTGCCGCGAAAGTTGAAGCGCAACACCGGAAAGCCGAACGAGTGCAAAGCTTTCATGGCGTGAAAGACGACTTTGTTGTGCATCGTTCCACCACCCAGCGGATGGGGATGGCACACTAATCCGGCGTGGGTTGCGGTGGGCGAACCTACGTTCAGCAAGGCTTCCAGCCGGCCTGCGGGTCCCTCAAGAAAGAATGACTTGATTGCAGAGTGCGAAGGGGACAAGCGTTTCCTGCCTGGTCACCAGTCGTGAATACCGCCAATTAGCTACGGAACTGCAGAGCTGACTCCCGCGGAGGCTCGCTATCCCCCACGGGAGCTTCTGCGCCTGTGGAAAGCATCGCCACAGAGTTATCACTTTACCGCATACCCAAACAGCGTCGATTACATCTCAGACATTCGCCCGAGTGCCGCGCCCGGTAAATATCTTAGAGCGAACGCGGCTGTTTTGTGCCTGTCGTTCGATCTTTCGTGCGGGTTTTGCGGGAGCGCACCCGATTGGCGCGTCCGTAAATAAACAGAACGACAAAGAACCCATAAACCAGGAGTGACCATGCAGGATGGCCCAACTGTGTAAAATACGGCAGCCCCCAGACGCTGAACGCCAAGGCTGACAGCACGACCACGATTAACCAAATACAATCCCAACGCTGCATACTAAATACCGGCGACACCCAGAAACTTGGTGTATGCGTCCGCAGTTCTTACGAATAAACTTGTGGACATTCAAATTAGAAGGCCAGCGTGGCGCACAGTTTGGCCGCCTGAGAAAGTTTTTGCAAATCGCTACGCGATGCAAAGGACAAGCGAATGGTTCGATTTGGCATTGTGGGGTTTGGTCTGCACGCGGTGAAACGCCTGATGCCGGGATTCGCCCAGGCCAAGCACTGCCGGGTCATGGCGTTGTCGCGCCGCGACCTACAGCAGGCAAAGGAATCTGCGCGGCAATTTGAAATCGAACACGCCTTCGCTTCCACGGCCGAACTCTGTGCTAGTCCGGAGGTCGATGCGGTGTTCGTCTCCAGTCCGGATGGGCTGCATCGCGACGACGTGCTGGAAGCCGTCCGCCATGGCAAACCCGTGCTCTGCGAGAAACCGATGGCGATGAGTCCGCAGCAAGCGCGAGAGATGGTGGAGGCTGCACGCGCCGCGAAAGTCCTGCTTGGCGTGGCCCACGTCATGCGCTTTGAGGAGAGCGTGAAAGTTTTCCGCGAGCATGTGGCCGCTGGTTCCATCGGCCGGCCGGTGGTGGCGCGCGCCGACTTCTTTGCTCCCATGCTAAGCAGCGCGCGAAAGTGGATCAACGATTCTCGCATGGCAGCCGGCGGGCCACTGGCTGATCTGGGGGTGCATTGCATTGATGCGCTACGCTTCATCCTTGGCCAGGAGGTGCGTTCGGTTTCAGCGCTGGCGCACTACGACTCGCACTGGGTTGCAGAAGCC
Organism: uncultured Acidobacteriaceae bacterium; assembly: GCA_963737435.1. GTDB lineage: Bacteria > Acidobacteriota > Terriglobia > Terriglobales > Acidobacteriaceae > Bog-257. The sequence goes on from CAVTSI010000008.1 coordinate 542,384, forward strand.
TCGGCGACTGCGCTATTGCAATTTGAAACCGGGATGCTGGGGACGGTTTCGGTATCGGCTCGCACCCCGTACCAAACCTATCTGGAAGTGGCCGGCGAAACCGGAGTGCTTTCGTCCGTGAATGCGCTGAACGTGGAGCATCCCCCGACAGTGGAGTTGCGCAGAGGGTTCGACGTGATCGAGAGAAGGGAAGTCTCGAACGCGCAAGCGTACGCCGGGCAGGTGGACGCGTTTGCTGCGGCCATCGAGGACGCACGCGAGTTCGACATTCCCGGCGAAGAGGGGTTGCGCAACCAGTTGGTCCTCGATGCCGCATTCCGCAGCGTGAAGAGCGGGAAAATGGAAGTCGTGTGATCACCACAGAGGCACAGAGACACAGAGAAAACCTTTTGAAGAAGAAGCAGGGATTTGAGTTCCCAACTTGCAAGCAGCGCTCGCAACTATTGTTCTCTGATTTCGAGAATTGATTTTTCTGTGTCTCTGTGGTGATTGCGTCTTCAATCCATCGGTGAGGCTGGCGCGGCATGATGCGGCAGCGCCTGCGGCATCTCGGAGACATTCCACGCCCACGCCGCGAGAAGCGCTGCGCCCTCGTTGATTTGGTCGGGGACCACTTTGTCGAAGGTGTCGGTCTGGCTGTGATGGGCTTCGCGGTATTGCGCGGGTAGCTGCACGCAGAAGTACGCGGGCACGCCTTTGTTCAGGAACGGCACGTGGTCCGATGAGCCGAAGTAGCGCGTCGAGAGAGGCTGAAGATCGAACACCTCCTGTAGCGGCTGGTAAATCTCGTGCATCAGCCCCGCCGTTTCCCACAGATTGTCCAGCGAGATGCTGAAGACCTTGCCCGTACCCGTGTCGTGGATAAGCACGGCATCAATCGCAGGAATCTCTGCGGCGTGGTTCTTCAGGAAAGTGTCAGCGCCTAACCCTCCCTGTTCCTCTCCGGTAAAGAGGATGAAGGTGATGGTGCGCTTCGGCTTCCAGCCCAGCGCTTGCAACGCCCGCGCCGCCTCAAGCGTGGCCATGGCGCCAGTGCCGTTATCGAGCGCGCCCTGGCCGAGGTCCCAGGAATCCAGATGTCCGCCGACGATGACCCGCTCCTCGGGATGCTCGCTGCCCTTGATCTCGGCGACGGTAATGGAGGCGGGCACCGGCTTGTCGCTGAAAGTTTCCTGCAGGTTGGCCTTCATGGTCACCGCTCCAGCATGAAGCAAGCGATAGACGAGGTCGTAATCCTCGTGCGTGAGGAAAGCCATCGGCACGTCGCTGGCGGAGTATCCGGTAAATCCGCCGCCCATGGTGAACAGGCTGTCGGGCTTACCGCTGTCCATCAGCATCAACGCCGGTTGTTCGGCGGCGACCTGCTGCATCAGTTGCAGGCGGCCGCGCCAGCCCATCTGGTTAGGCTGAGGTATGCCGCGCGCGGGAGCAATGACCGCGTCGTAGGCGTTTTCGGGGTTCGGATCCTCCTGCGAGAGGTCGTAGGGCTTACGCAGCATCACAATGGCGCCCTTCAGCTTGCCTTTGTAAGGCTCAAGGTCTGAGGGTTTTGCGATGTTCAGCGCCATCACGCTGCCGGTGATCTCCCCGTCGGTTGCCTTGCTCCAACCCCAGGGCATGAATGCCGATGCGGCGCTGAATCGGGACTGGTGATCTCGGCAGTTTCCACGCCGCGCGTCCAACCATGCGCAATCTCTGCCGTCTCCAGATGCGCTTCAACGTGGTAATCCTGGAAGCGCTTGAGGGTCCATGCACTCGCCGCCTGCATCTGCGGCGATCCAGTCAGGCGTGGACCAATTTGCGTAGTCAGATACTCCAGGTTCTTCATCAACTCGGAGTGCGCTCTTACTTCGCCGGCGATTTTCTGGTCGGCCTCTTCCATGGCCTTACGATAGGCGTCACGTTGCTCCTGGCTGCGTTCTGCCGTAGCTTGCGGAACGGTTTGGTGTGGGTTCTTGCGGAACTGCTTCGGGGGATTGCGCGAGCAGCGAGCTGCAGAACAGAAGTATGGCGACGTAGGCCAGCAATTGGCGGCGAATTCGAATCATTGCACCTTCCTCATGAAGAACTAGCAGAGGTTCGATCATAGCGTTTGCGGTTTGATCGTGCTACTCAGGACCGAAATGTCCTGTATGCTTAAAGTTTCTGCATGCCCGAGAACCGGTTACCGCGCGCTAAATCATTCCAACTCCTGACCTCGCCTTTCTCCGCAATCTTTCTTGTGCTGCTGCTGTTCGGCTTGTCGTGGTCCCAGGCCACGCCCAGCCAGCCGCAGTCGAACCCGCCAGCGCAATCGCCAAACCAGGACTGCGACGCCTTCCCAGCCGGCAGCCCTCAAACTCCCGCGCAGCCGCCGAATCCATCCGGCGCGACGCAAGTTCCCGGAGCCGGCGTTGCCGTGCAGAACCGGCAGCAGGGAAGCACGCCGTCACCGTCCGCCGAGCAGCCTGAGCCACAGACTCGCATCACCAAGGCACAAGCCAAGGAACTCTTCCGCTCGGTGGATGAAATTCTGGACTTCGCCAGCCACGACACTGGACTGCCGATCCAACACAAAGTTAAGCGTAACCTCATCACCCGGGAGTCGGTGGAGCGCTACGTTGACAAGCGCATGAAGGACGATAAAGATGCGCAGCGGCTGGAGCAATCGCGGCTGGTGCTGGAGAAATTCGGACTGCTTCCGCCGGGCTACGATCTGCACTCGGAGTTTCTGCGCCTGCTGGGCGAGCAGGTGGCGGCCTACTACGATCCCAAGTCGAAGAGCGTCAATCTGCTCGACTGGGTGCAGCCCGACATTCAGAAGCCGGTGCTGGCGCACGAACTCACCCATGCGCTGCAAGACCAGAAGATCAATCTCGAGAAATGGGAATTAGCCGGCGCCAAAGACGCCGGGCCACAGCCCGATCCGCAGGAACAGGTTGTGGAAGAAGCCCAGGCCGCACGCCAGTGCGTTACCGAAGGCCAGGCCATGGTGGTGCTGGTCGACTACACGCTGGCCCCGATTGGCAAGGACATTCTGAGCGCCCCGGAGATCGTCGATGTCATGCGCGCCAGCATGGCCGACAACAAGGACTCGCCGGTGTTCGCTGCGGCTCCCATGTTTCTGCGGGAATCGTTGCTGATGCCCTACACGTTTGGACTGGAGTTTGTGCGCGCCGTTCTCGCCGCCAAAGGCAAGGATGCGGCTTACCCTGGCATGCTGGAGAATCCGCCCATCGACACTCGCCAGATCATGCAGCCCGAGACCTACCTGAGGAAGCAGAATGTGCCGCCGCTTGCCATTCCCGATCTCGACAAGTTGGTCGCGCCAGACTATGAGCGCTTTGATTTTGGCGGGATGGGCGAGTTCGACATCTATCTGCTCGCTAAGCAGTACGGTGGGGCTCCGCCGAACTACTATCCGCATTGGCGCGGCGGCTACTACTTCGCAGCCCGCGCCAAGTCAGCGCCCAAGGACCAGATCGCGATGCTGTACTTTTCGCGATGGGATTCGCCCGAAGCGGCGCGGGATTTTGCCAAAATGTACGCCGACTATCTTCCCAAGCGCTACAAGAAGGCGGTTTTGCAGCAGCCGGCATCGGCGAGCGAAACCAATGCAACGAGTGCCCAGCCTGCAATTACATTCGAGACCAACGAGGGCAAAGTGACGCTGGAAATCCAGGGCAACGATCTTCTGATCCTCGAAGGCTACGATGACACGGTTGCGGAGAAGGCGCGCGCGGTATTACTGCACGGCATGTCATTGCCGCAGCCGGCAGGGAAGAGCAGCAAGTAGAACGCTGGCGGCGTCAAATCTCAACTCTCCGTGGTGTCACCCCGAGCGAGCGGCCGCGTTTGCCGCGAGTCGAAGGGCCCCTATAACCACCCTAACTTTACGGATCCAATAGGGGTGCTTCGACTCTCGCGGCCAACTACTGCCGCGCTCGCTCAGCATGACACAGGGTTTGGGTGCGCTTACCTACTCTTTCCACGGCCTCTGAAGGCGTGCCCCTTCAAAGACGGTCCTGCCTTTCACTCCCACGTCACAACCCGATGTGACAAAAGTATTACAAACTGAAGTCCCTTTCGTTGGTAGTCTGAGATTGGCTCCTGCACCACACCTCACAGGGATCCGCAAGCAATAATTTAGGGGAGACATGGCCGGAGGAAAAAAGAAGATCAATTGGCTGACCACGGGCTTCATGCTCGCGTTTCATATCGGCGCCATCGTGGCCTTATTCATGTTCAGTTGGAAGGCGCTGATCGTCGCCGTAATTGTGTATTGGGTTGCGGGGAGCCTGGGTATCGGCATGGGCTATCACCGGCTGCTGACGCATCGCGGCTACAAGTGTCCGAAGTGGCTGGAATATGTAATGACGGTTTGCGCCACGCTAACCCTGGAGGGCGGGCCGATCTTCTGGGTGGCCACGCATCGCGTTCATCATCAGCTCACCGACAAGCCGGGCGATCCGCACTCCCCGCGCGATGGCGGCTTTTGGGCGCACATGGGTTGGATTCTTACCGGGCAGACCTTTCATAACAACAACAGCGAACTGCTGGCGTATGTCCCCGACCTTCGCAAAGATAGGTTTCATCTCTGGATCAGCAAGTACCACTGGCTCCCTTTGACCACGCTGGGCATACTTCTGCTGGTCATTGGTGGCTGGGGGGTTATGTTCTGGGCGATCTTCCTGCGCACTGTGGTGCTGCTGCACTCCACTTGGTTTGTGAACTCGGCGACGCACATGTGGGGTTCCAAGCGCTTCGCCACCGATGACGATTCGCGCAATCTGTGGTGGGTCGCGTATCTCAGCTTCGGCGAAGGCTGGCACAACAATCACCACGCGCATCCGCAGTCGGCGCGCCATGGCCTGGCGTGGTACGAGGTGGATGTCAATTGGTATGGCATCAAGACCCTGGAAGCTCTGGGACTCATCTGGGATGTCAAGCTGCCCAAGCTGGGGTCATCGCGCGTCAAGCCAGTAATCGAGCGCGAGCCGGCGGCGCAACCACAAGAAGAGCTGGTCAGCGTCTAGCTTCGAAATCAGCAGCAATCCCGAAGGACGGCGTGAACGGCGCCGTCCTTTTTTGCGTGCGCTTGACCTTTATCGGAACGCTGCCGCCAAAGCGGTAAGATTACAGCGGGGTGGTGAGACGATGAATGCTGTTCTTCGCACTTCTCGCAAGAGCATTACCCGGCGCGTCCTGCTTTCGGCTGCGCTGTGCGTTGCGGCAGTCCAGATATTTGTAATGAGTCCGGTTTTCGTTTCGGCGCAGAAGCAAGAGATAGTATGGAGCACGCAGGAGAAGCCAATCGCCGATCAGATCCACGGTCTGCGTCAGTTGTCCGACGACGTCAGGGCAGGCGTCACCAAGCAGCTCGCATTGCAGATCAGGCAGTTGCCGGCAACACCCAACAAGCTTCGCCTGGCCGATTGATCTGGCGAATCGCTCGACGGAAGGCGATTTCGGGCACGACACATTGCAGGAAGTCGCCACCACCTTGGCCGATACGCTGCGTCAGCAGCCAGCGCCCGACGATCACGGCCAGCCTGCCGCGGCTTATCTGGAGCTTGCGCAGTTGGTGCGTTACGAGCATGTGCAGGCGTCGTTGGACGTGCCGCTATTCAAGACTGCCATAGCGAAACTGGAAGCCGATGACCAGCGCCGCCAGCAGGCTGATTTCACGCTCACCGACCTGCAAGGGAAAACTTGGTCCCTGAAGGAGCTGAAGGGAAAAGTGGTGCTGGTAAATTTCTGGGCGACATGGTGCCCGCCGTGCCGCAAGGAGATGCCCGATCTCAATACGCTTTACCAGCGATTCAAGGACCAAGGTTTCGTTATCCTGGCAATTTCCGATGAAGAGGCCAACAAGGTGAAGCCCTTTATCGCGGAACGCAACATCAGCTATCCGGTCATGCTCGATCCCGGACGAAAAGTTAACGAGCTGTTTCAAGTCGAGGGCATTCCGAAAAGCTTTGTTTACGATCGCGAAGGAAAGCTGGTCGCACAGTCCATCGACATGCGCACGCAGAAGCAGTTCCTGGAGATGCTGGGGCAGGCGGGCTTGCGATAGAAAGCGTGAGCCACCCAAGTCATGATGCGCCACAGGGCGGTAGCGGCGCTCCACCCGTACTCGTCCTCCCAACAATCCTGAAACCACCCTATGGGACAATCACCGTAACTTGTGCGGTGGAGCGGCCATATTTGTTCGTGGCGTAGAGCGTGTAGGTCGTCGTCACGCGCGGCGTCACGATGACACTGGTGCTACGGGTGGCGCCCACCGCTGGAGAGACAATGTTGTACTCGCCGTTGGTCACGTTCCAACTCAGCGTGACAGGCTGTCCCGGACCGCCAGAAGAAGTGGCTGTGAAGCTGTTGATGGTTGGGTTCGGGCCTGTGGGCACATTCCCCGGCGTGTAAAGCGGCGAGATGAGCAGCACGTCAAAGTCCGAGGCGGTCAATTGCCTGAGCAGGCCCAGGTCGTCGTTGCTCCAGCGATTGTCGGGCGTGCCGGTAATGAACATCGAGCTGCCGTTGTCGGCCATGATCATGCCGTACTGCTTGAGCGCGGTCAGGATGACCTGGTCATCGAGCGGATAGCCGGAAATGTCAAAGTTGGCTTTCAGGCGCAAACGCATGCCCATGGGTGCCGCCAGTGAATTGCTGGAGTTTGGCGCCCAATGCGACGCGGGCGGCGTAAACGCCTGCTTGCTGTAGCGCAACGTAAAGCGCAGAGCGTGATGAATGGCCCCGGCGGCAACTTCATCGTAGCGAACCAACCCCGGAAAGATAGGCAGGCCCGCAGCATCGGCCGACGTCCAGGTATAAGGGCGCTGCTCATTGCCTTCCAGGTCCCATACCGCGGCCGAGTCAGCCTTCCAACTGCCATTACCCTGAGGGTAGGCGTGATAGAGCTCGTAGAGCCAGCAGTTGCCTTTGTCAATCACCAGCACGTGACGGTCACCGTCGTCAGGATTGGGGTAACCCTCGATGGGAGCGTTAATGGAGATGGGCATCGGACCAGGATCACTCTCATCACCGTAGGCCGTGAAGATGATGCTCACCGGGGGCTGGGTACTCAGTACCACGACGTAAGGGATGCCTATCGATTGCCCTTGGTATAGCCCGGAGCGGAAGTCAGCGTGCAGCGGAGTCGCGGACCCAATGAAGTTGATGATCGCGGCCGAGTTCGGATCGAGCGGTGCGTTGGCGATGTTGGTGTTCCAAAGGCTACTGGGCGGAAAGGGTACGAATCCATTCAAGGCGGCTCCCTGTCCCGGGCTGATTCGGCTGCAAGGATTGATTTGCGCGGACGCCAGACTCGCGATGAATAAGAGGATTGCAAGGGGTAACAGGGAAGACTGGGATCTTCGGTGCATGATGGTGCTCCTTCGCTTGGATTCCCCCCACAGTCGGACCCGGTTACGGCAAAGCATATCACCGATTAGGTATGCCGGAATTGCAATTTGAAGAGTTGGTGAAAGTGAGAGGGGGATTGGTGATGAAAGTATCATGCTGAGCGAGCGTTCGCCGGATATAGCGAATGTTCGTCGAAGCCCCTATAGCTGATCCTAGTTTTAGGGGATTATGGGGGGCCTTCGACTGGCACAAGTCCGCCAGGCAGACTCGCGCTGCGCTCAGGATGACAAATCTAACTGCTGACGGCCGCCGACTCTATTTTCCCATCACCAGCTTGGCGATGGTCTGGAGTTGCATGTTCGACGTGCCTTCGTAGATCTTGCCGATCTTGGAATCGCGGAAAAACTTCTCCACCGGGTAATCCTTGGTGAAGCCGTAGCCGCCGTAGATCTCGACGCATAGCGAGGCCACGCGCTCGGCAACCTGCGAGGTATAGAGCTTGGTCATGGCTGCTTCTTTCACGAAGGTCATGCCAGCGTCTTTCATGCGGGCGCAGTTGTAGAGCAGCATGCGGGCGGCTTCGATCTCGGTGGCCATCTGCGCGATCTGGAACTGGATGCCCTGGAACTCGGCGATGGCGCGACCAAACTGCTTGCGCTCCTGCGCATACTTGACGGCGAATTCCCAGGCCCCGCGCGCCAGCCCGAGCATCTGCGCGCCGATGCCGATGCGGCCTTCGTTCAGCGTCTCGATGGCGATCTTGTAGCCCTTGCCGACTTCGCCCAGCACGTTGTTCTTGGAGACCCGGCAATCTTCCATAATCAATTCGCAGGTGCTGGACGCCCGGATACCTAGCTTGTCTTCCTTCTTGCCGACGGTGAAACCGGAAACGTTTTTTTCGACGATAAAGGCGGTGATGCCCTTGTATCCGGCAGAAGGATCGATCGTGGCCAGCAAGATGAAGACTCCCGCTTCCTTGCCGTTGGTGATCCACAGCTTCTGGCCGTTGAGGACGTACTCGTCGCCCTTCAACTCGGCCCGGGTTTGCAGCGCGAAGGCATCCGAACCGGAACCGGCTTCGCTCAACGCGTAGGCGCCCACGGTGTCGCTGCACATGCGGGGCAGATAGCGCTCCTTCTGCTCTTCCGTGGCCCAGCGCAGGAGAGCGTTGTTGACCAGCGTATTCTGCACGTCCACGACAACTCCTGCGGACGGATCGACGCGGGAAAGTTCTTCCACCGCGACAATCGCCTCAAAGAAGGTGCCGCCGCCGCCGCCATATTGCTCGGGAACTTCAATGCCCATTAAACCCAGCTGAAAGAACTGGTCGATGAGCTTGTGCTCGAAGACACCCTTCTCGTCCATCTCCTTGACGTAGGGCCGGACGCTCTCGTCCGCGAACTGGCGGACCGTGTCGCGAAAGAGTACTTCGTCTTCAGTAAGCGAAACCAGAGGGGCGGGCGGGAAGGCAGCGGCGTTGGCAACGGCTTCTGACATGATGGCAATCCTTCAGGTGGATTAGGAAACCACTGATTCTAGCATTGACAAAGAGCAGGGTTGCTCGTGGGGCAGAAAAGCTCATCCTAGACCGCGCAAGGACGAAGACTGGCCCGTGAAACTGGTGATAAAGTATTGCTACTTTCTATCATCCATCTGGGCCTCGGGGGCGGAGCAGGAGTGAGTTCAGCTCGGTCGCAAGCGAAGCAGGAGAATCACAAGGGACCCCAATCTGCTCCGGCAGCCGGCGCACTTGTTTGGTACAAGTCCCGATCCTGGATTTTGGCGCTTGCCCTTGTTATCGCGACGATCGCTCTCTACTCTCCGGTCAGCCATCAGCCGTTCGTTAACTACGACGACGACGCTTATGTAACCGGGAATGATCATGTCCAGTCTGGACTGAACTGGGAGACGGTTAAGTGGGCGTTTACTACCTACGAATTTGTCAATTGGCATCCGCTAACTTGGATCTCTCACGCGCTGGATTACCAGATGTTTCAGCTGGATCCCGGCGGCCATCATGAAACCAATGTCGCACTCCACGTCCTGAATTCACTGCTGCTGTTCTGGGTGTTACTGCGGGCAACCGGCGCTCCCGGTCCTAGCTTGGTAGTGGCTGCGCTGTTTGCATTGCATCCCATCAACGTCGAATCCGTAGCTTGGATCGCGGAACGCAAGAACCTGTTGAGCACGCTGTTTTTCCTGCTGGCGTTAGGCGCCTACCGCTGGTATGCGCGCGGGCCTCGCGTGACACGCTACGCCGCGGTCGCGGCATTATTCGTGCTTGGCTTAATGGCGAAACCGCAGGTGATCACATTTCCTCTTGTGCTATTGCTTTGGGATTACTGGCCATTGCAGAGGATGTTTGCTGACCGGACAGCAGCGTCGTCGGGGAATCTGGCGACGATTCGGGCAAAGAGTTTTTCCTGGCTGATACTGGAAAAGCTGCCGCTCCTTGCAATCTGTTTGGCGAGCGCCTTCATTACGTTGCGAGCAGAGCGCACGGGTGGCACGCTGAGTGGAATTTACTTTCACCCATTCTCCGTCCGGTTGCAGAATGCCATTCTTTCCTACGTACGATACATAGCGAATGCGTTCTGGCCTTCGGGCTTGGCGCTGTACTACCCGTATCCCAGCGGCGATTCGCTGGCGCTCTGGAGGGTAATTGCGGCATTCGTCTTCCTGGTGGCCGTCACCGCTCTGGTCATCGCGGGCCGCCGACAGCGTTGTCTGTTGGTCGGGTGGCTTTGGTTTCTCGGAATCTTGGTGCCGATGATTGGGCTTATGCAAGTGGGGATTCAGGCGAGGGCCGATCGTTATGCGTACTTGTCGTTCGTTGGCCTGTTCATCATGGTCTGCTGGGGCATAGCGGAGTGGGCGAGGCAGCGGCACATTTCCAGCGTGAACTTGGCCGCCGTCAGTGTTATCGCGCTGCTGGCCCTGGCCGTCGTGGCTCGCCGCCAGATCTCCTATTGGGACGACAACGTTAAGCTGTGGTCGCATGCGGTTGCGGTCACCAGGAGCAACTACATCGCGGAGGACCATCTGGGTGGAGCGCTGCAGGCTGACGGACAGCTCGATGCGGCGATGCCGCATTTCTACCGCGCCGTGGCAATCAACCCAGACGATCCTGACAGTAACCTGAATATCGGTGGTTACGAGCAGCAACAAGGGAATCTCCCGCAAGCCGTCGCGCAGTACAACAAGGTGATTAGCGCCACTCAGGACTCGGCAGTATTGAACGCCGGGGTGCGAGCAAAAGCGTTCGACAATATGGGCTATGTTTATCGCCAGATGGCCGATTTACCTCACGCTCGGGAGAGCTTTGCAGCCGCCGTGGCCGCGGATCCCCAATTCGCGAAAGCCTGGATCGGCTTAGCGCTGGTTGAGCAAAAATCCGGGAACGTTGGCCCGGCGATTCAGGCGTATTCCCAGGCCATGAAGCTGCAACCTTCGGATTGGGGATATTTGCTACTCGCCCGCGCCTTGGAACAAAGCGGCGACAACAACGCAGCCCTGTCGGCCATTCGGCAAGCTCAGAGCATCACCCGCAACCTTGAAAATGCCCAGCGGGGCGCCGACCGCCTACTTGCTCAATAGCTAACTTGCTGGTTGCCATCGGCAGCCGCCTCCTGATTTCGGCGGTGCTATTCTCTTCTCGTCACCCATGCGCATTACCAGCCGCAAAACAACTATCGCATTCTTTATTACGCTCGGCGTCTGTCTGGCGGCGGCAGCGGCGGTGCTCAGCACTAGTTGGATCATCCTCAACTGGCGCGAGATCGTGCCTCTCATTCTGGGCGTGATTTTTTTCGGCTTCATTATTGCCGGAGTCATCCTCAACACCATTTTTCTGGTCCGCGAGATCCGCCGTAATGAACAGCAGGACAGCTTTCTCAATGCGGTCACCCATGAGCTGAAGACGCCGATCACCTCCATCCGCCTGTACTTGGAGACTTTGCAGAAGCGCAATATTGACGAAGAGCAGCGCCGCGAGTTCTATCAAGTTATGCTCGACGATACCCAGCGCCTGATGGGCACGGTCGAGCAAGTGCTGCGCGCGGCCCGGGTGGTGCAGAAGAACGCGCTGCTTTCGCGCAATGAAGTTGAAATTGGTCCGCTGGTGCAGGACATGCTAGATCTGGCGCGCTCGCGCCATCATTTGTCTCCCGAGGCGATGGACTGGGCCCTCGATGGCCGGCCCGCCGAGCGGCTTACGGTCATGGGCGATCGCGAAGAACTTGCCACGGCCCTGTCCAACGTGCTCGATAATGCGATTAAATATTCTCAGAAGGACCCGGATATTCGGGTTGAAGTGCTCACACCCGATCTGCGGAATGTGCAGATTCGCGTGAAGGACAATGGCATCGGAATATCCCGAGGCGAACTGAAACGCGTCTTCAAGCGCTTTTATCGCGCGCTTACGCCTGGCACGACGCAGGTAAAGGGCAGTGGCTTAGGTCTGTTCATCGTGCGCGCCATCGCGCGCCGCCACGGCGGCAAGGCCTTTGCGGAAAGCGAAGGAACAGGCCGAGGCACAACCGTCACCATCCAATTGCCGAGGAACTCGCAGTGAGCGACATACTGCTGGTCGAAGACGAAGAGCATCTGGCGCGAGGGTTGAAGTTCAACCTGGAAGCCGAAGGCTATCCCACCAGGGTCGTGAGCGACGGTGAAAGCGCCTTGGATCTACTGCTGAGGAAGCACACCGAGTTCGATCTGCTGGTGCTGGACGTCATGCTTCCGGGCAAAGACGGCTTTGCCGTTGCCACCGAACTGCGCAAGGCCAACCAGTACATCCCGGTGCTGATGCTGACCGCACGGGCTCGCCCGGAAGACGTGTTGAAGGGCTTTGCCTCCGGAGCCGACGACTACCTGCCCAAGCCGTTCGATCTCGCCATTCTGCTGGCGCGCATACGCAGCTTGTTGCGCCGCCGCGACTGGAGCCGCACCCTACTCACCGACCCGCCGGCGGAAGTGCGTGTGGCCGAGCCCGGAGGGGCCGATGCCTTGCGCGAATTCGACGTTTACACCTTTGCCAGCAAGCAGGTCGATTTCGGGACGCTTGAACTGCGGGCTAATGGCAAGGTGTTTCGCCTGACCCTCATGGAAGCCGAACTGTTGCGGCATCTGATTCGCAACGCCGGCAAGATCGTTTCGCGCAAGTCCATTCTCGAAGAAGTTTGGGGATTGCACGAGGATACCGACACGCGCGCCATCGACAATTTTGTTGTGCGCTTGCGTAAATACATCGAGAAGGACCCGTCACATCCCCAACACCTGCTCACCGTGCGCGGCGTAGGTTACCGCTTCCTGCCCACGCCAGCCGTGGTGTAAGGGCGTTCTAGCTAGCGTGCCCGAGCGAGTACCAGGGTCACATCGTCCGGTTGTTCACCGCCAGCGATCCAGTCGGTAACGGCGCCGGTCACGACCTCGCTGATGCGCGCCAGCGGCTGATCGCGATGCCGCTGGATTAACTCAATCAGACGCTCTTCGCCGAACTCGCCAAACTCATTCTCTGGTTCGGTAATGCCGTCGCTGTAAGCGACGAAGATATCCCCCGGTTCCATATCAATCGTGCTTTCGTCGTAGCTCATCCCGTCGAATAGACCGACGACGGTGCCGGAGGTCGCCAGACGCCTGACCTGCCCACTGTTGCTCAGCACCAGGGGAGGCAGGTGTCCGGCGTTGGAGTAGGTAAGCGAGCGCGAAGCCGCATCGTAGCAGCCCAGGAACATGGTGGCGTACTTCTCCGGCGGGGTGCTGCGATAGAGCTGATAATTCAGCGTCGCCATCAACAATCCCGGAGCGAGATCGGCATCGCCGCTGCCATTGCCGCGGTAGTACATAGGAAGAACCCTGTCGCCGGGGACATCGGCGTCCAGCGCCACGGCTGCCAGCGTTCGCTCCGGCTCCAGCGAATAGGCGCGGACGAATGCATGCACCGTCGCCATCAGCAGGGCCGCCGAAATACCTTTGCCGCTGATATCGCCAAGCGCCACAACCATCCTGTCTTCGCGCATGGGAATGAAATCGTAATAATCGCCGCTTACCGTCCTCGCCGGACGGCACACTCCGTGTACCTCCAGGGTGGCCAGGCCGGACAAATCGGCAGGGAAGAGCAGGTTTTGCACCTCGTGTGCAATGGCGAGTTCACCCTCCAGCCGCTGCTTCTCCTTTTGCTCGCTCATCAGGTTCGACAGCGAATGGGTCATGGAGTTGAACGATTGCTCGAGCGCGGCCATCTGGTCCTGGGTCCGCACCTTAATGCGATAGGCCAGGTCGCCGCTGTTCACGTGCTGGGTTGCAACATAGAGTTCGGCAACCGACTTGGTGATGCTGCGGGAGAGCCTCATGCCGATAAACAGCGCTATCAGCTCGATAAGACCAAAAAAGATTGCGATGCCCACCAGGCCATCGAGGAAGATCTCGGCTTTATCGCCGAGGGCATTGAACAGGGTGGCGTACAGCATCGAAGGCCGGGTATCCACCAGGATCAATCCAGTCATGGATTTGCCGGTGTGCCAGTCGATGGCGCTGAAGCGAGTGGCAAATGGAATGTGCACGTCAAAACGATTTGTGGGAGGCGGCACGTGGCCAGCCTCCACCCTCGTGCTGGCGTTTTCCCCCGACAGGCTCACTATCTCGCGTGAATTTCCCGTGCTGAAGATCAGCTTATCGTTATCTTTATCGGGGGCCGAAGAGGATTTACCGGCGCGAGGCGGAGGACTCGACGTCGCAGGCGACTCCGTCTTCGTGTCCTCGTCCGGGGGAAGTACAGTTACGGACCCGAGCTGCGACGTGGCCAGCCGCAGGAGCTGCGGCGTGACCGGCACATTGGAGACCACAGTCAGGTGATGGGCGCCGGCTTCCACTTGTTTGACCACGCGTAGGTGCAGCCGCTTGCCGTCCAGCACAAAACCCGCAAAGTCGCCCTGGATTGCCGCCGATATGTGGATCGGTTCGATTCCTGGAGCTGGCCGTCCCGCTGAAAGTACGAAAGGCTTCTCTCCGTCCCAGACGCTCACCACCCGATTGCGGAAGTTCTCGTCCGAAGCGCTCGAGATCTCGGCCGCCAGTTGCTCATTCAACTTCTCGGAGCGCGCCAAACTGCGGAATTGCATGGCCAGGGAGCGGTTGGCTGATTCCAGATGCCGTAACTCCGATTGCAGGTCCGACATGGCGACGTAAGTCGCAAACTGCCCCGCAAACAGGTAGCCGGCCAGAAGTCCCATCATCACCAACAGCACGATGGGAATGACGCCGATAAAGACATAGGTGACGATTAAGCGGTTACGCAGGCGCCACATGAGCTGCCGGCGCACCCAGCGCAGGCCCATCAGCAGGGCGCAAACAACGAAGACAAAGACGAGGAATGTGGCCCAGCCGCTCAACATCGTCCCGTTGGGCGAACGGAAGATCAGGCGCAGCAGTTCGAGGATGAGGGCCAATCCGCCAAACCACAGCGTGGTTCGTCCCAACTTGCTCTTGGGGCGCAGGACCCTTCGCAGCCGGGCCTTGACTTCGCGGGACTCTGGAAGCTTGAACGCCATAGGGTCTCGGAACTATTGCTAGTCGGTTGCCTTCGTCGCCAGTCTCAAGGTATGACGGCAGGCGCCGGGAACGTTTCAATGTTTACGAGGCCGCGTCGCTCGCGACAACATTCTCAGATCTCCGGATAAAGATCGAAAAACGCTTCCACGCTCGTGCGTAACTGGCGCTCGATTTCCTCTTTCGAGCCCTCGATAATATGCAGCGTCACGTGCGCCTCGTGCCCATTCCTCAGCTTTACCGCACCCTCGCCTACTTCGGCGACTTCTTCTGAGGGTAGAAGACACAGTCCATACACCAGGGTCAACTTTGCCATGCCCTGATTCTAAACGTTCCGTAAACCGCAGGCGCTTGTTAGAATTCGGACGGTGCGTTCTGTTCATTCAAGCTTTTGAGTAGCAACCTGTTATTTCTCCGTGTGCGCGTCACGACGGGTGCGGTTGCATCTTCCGGCGCGGCGTGGAATCTAAGTTCAGTCCTATGCCTAACAATGTGCGTAACGTCATCATCATCGGTTCCGGATGTTCGGGACTGACCGCTGCAATTTATGCCGCCCGAGCGAATCTTCGCCCGCTGGTCATCGACGGGCATGAGCCCGGCGGGCAGCTCGCCATTACTACCTTGGTGGAGAATTTTCCGGGATTTCCGGATGGCGTCCAGGGCCCGGAGCTCATCGAGAACATGCGCAAACAGGCCATGCGCTTCGGCGCCGAGTTCCTTGCCGGACACGTAGTTACGGTGGACCTGGGCCAAAAGAGTTCTGACCGCAGCAAGAAACCGATCGAGGTGAACTTAGGCCGCGAGACGTTGTTGACCCGCACTCTCATCATTGCCAGTGGTGCTTCGGCCCGCTGGCTGGGCCTGGCAAACGAGCAGGCACTGATCGGGCACGGCGTTACCTCTTGCGCTACCTGCGATGGTTTCTTTTTCTCGGGCAAGGAGGTTGCGGTCATCGGAGGCGGCGACTCGGCCATGGAAGAGGCATTGTTCCTGACGCGCTTTGCGACCAAGGTCACCATCATTCATCGCCGCGGCGAGCGTTCCGCGCTTCGAAGATCATGCTTGAGCGTGCACGTCAACATCAGCAGATCGAGTTTCTCACCGACACCGTTGTGGACGACGTGTTCGATGTCAGCAAGAAGGAAGTCACCGGACTGCGGCTGCGCAATCTGAAGACCGGCGAACAGTGGGACCTCCAGGTCAGTGCCATGTTCCTGGGCATCGGGCATACACCCAACGCACAATTCGTGGGGGAGCAACTGGACCGCGATGGCGACGGATATCTCATTCCCGATGGGTATGTCGGTTCGCGAGCGCCGGGTGTATTCATTAGCGGTGACGTGGCCGACCGCCATTATCGGCAGGCGGTCACCGCCGCGGGAACGGGTTGCATGGCTGCCTTGGAAGCGGAGAAGTATCTGGAAGAGATAGGGAAATAAACACGACGTGCAGCCGCTCCGTCGATAGTGATTCACCACCCTTCGGCTCCGCTCAGGGCAGGCTGCGACACGGAGTTTTGTTTTGCGGCCGATTTTCCTCCGTGATCTCTGTGCCTCCGTGGTGAAATTCCCGTTGGGCAGAAACGATGAGATAATGGCAACCGTCGCCTACCGACGACTTCCTCCGCGCTGAACAGGCGGCACAGTTCATTCTTGAGCGCTCGAGTCTAGCGTCCGGGTATCGGCCTGGTCTTGGGATCAGGACTTGGCGCCGTCGCCGCTGGGTTAACCGACACGGTCCGCATCCCCTACGAAGACATTCCACATTTTCCGCGCAGCACGGCCGAGGGTCATGCAGGCGTGCTGGTGCTGGGGACGCTCGACAACATTCCCTTGGCCGTGCTGCAAGGTCGCGCGCATCTCTACGAAGGTTATTCGCCGAGCCAGATTGTTCTTCCCGTGCGTGCATTGGGACGCATGGGAGTACGCGCTCTGGTGCTGACAAATGCCGCAGGCGGAATCAACGCCGAATACAGCCGCGGCGCACTTGTGGTGTTGCGCGACCACATCAATCTCCAGGGGCAGAACCCGCTGCTTGGCGCGAACGACGAGCGTCTTGGCTTGCGTCATCCCGACATGACAGACGCCTACAATGCGCAATTCCGGCAGTTCGTGCGCGAGGAATCGAAACAACTGGGCGGAGGCATCTTCGAGGGCGTGTACGCGGCGGTGACGGGCCCCAACTTTGAAACCCCGGCGGAGATTCGTTTTCTGCGCACCATTGGCGCCGACCTGGTCGGCATGTCAACCGTGGCCGAGGTGATCGCCGCGCGCCACATGGGCATGGAGGTGCTGGCGATCTCGTGCGTGACCAACATGGCCGCCGGCATGACCGGCGAAAAGATCACAGAAGAGGAAGTGTTGCAGACCGGCGAGCGTCTGGCCAGCAAGTTTCTTGCGCTATTGCGGGCGGTATTGCCCAGGATCGACGGCTACTTGCAGAGCCGTGCTACTGCTTCCGATTAACCCTATCGTCACAAAGCGTGGGAACCTCTGCGCTACACTAAATCGCACATGCCCGCGGAAACATATCTCATTGGCATTGCCGGTCCTTCGGGCGCCGGAAAAACGTATCTCGCGACGCATCTTGCCGATGCGCTGCATGCCAGCGTGCTGGCGCTAGACCGCTATTATCGGGACCTCTCGCATCTGCCCCTGGAGGAACGAGCGCGAATAAATTTCGACGCGCCCGAGGCCCTCGATCACGAACTCATCGTCGAGCAAGTTGCTCGCTTGCGCAAAAACGAAACTGTGCATCTGCCGGTGTACGACTTCGCCACCCATACGCGAACTCGGAGGAACCAAGGTGCTGCGCCCATCGCAGGTCGTCATTGTCGAGGGACTGTTTACTTTGCACTGGCCCAGTCTGCGCGAGTTAATGGGTACCAAGGTTTTCGTCGACATGAATGACGACGTTTGCCTGACGCGTCGCCAGGCGCGCGATGTGCGCGAGCGCGGCCGCACGCCCGAGTCCGTCGTGGAGCAATATGCCGGGATGGTTGCTCCCATGGCCGAGCGCTATGTTCGTCCAAGTATCGCCTATGCGGATGTCGTGGTTTCCGGGAGTGAGTCCATTACCGATGGAGTCTCTCGCATTCTGGCGCACTATGAGCGGCAGATTGGCAACACTGGAACGCACGAGTCGGCCGGTCCAACGCAGCGCAAAGCCATACCCGCAATCACGAGGGACAAATGAAGGTCCGCGGCATCGGCGGCGTTCTCTTATTGCAGTGCCTGGTTAGCCTGCCCTCTGCCGCCCAATCGTCTGCGCGGGAAAAGGAACTACACCTGCCCTCCAGCAAGCTGCTGTTGTTGCCTGCTCCCGGAGGACCGCAGCCTACCAACAGCTTTCCCACGGCGGTGGCACTGAGTCCGGACGGGAAGTACCTCGCCATTCTGAACAATGGATACGGCACAGCTGAGTCCAAGTTTCAACAGTCGATCGCCTTGCTGAACTTGGCGAGCAGTCAACTGCTGGACTTTCCCGATCCGCGCCTCGCCCTTCATGCCAAGCAGTCGTATTTCCTTGGTCTGGCTTGGAGCAGCGATGGCGTCAGTCTTTACGCCTCGATGGCGTCGCTTACCGACCCGGACGGCAAGAAGCCTGGCGATACTGGCAACGGGGTCGCCGTGTACCGCATACAGAACGGCAGCCTGCTGGCCGAGCGTTTTCTGAAGCTGCCCCGCGCACCTCTCGGTCACGGCAAAGGATTTACCTACAATCCGAAGAGCGTTGCGCCCGGCTACGCCAACCCGTATCCCGCCGGGCTGGCTGTGGTGAAGCGCGACAGTGGCGACGCGCTGCTGATCGCGGAGAATCTTGCGGACGATGCGGTATTGCTGGATGCGCACAGCAGCAAGGTGCTGCAGCGCTTCGATCTGGGACGTGGCAAATACGCTCCTGCCGCGTTTCCCTACGGTGTTGTGGTGAGTGCCGACGGCAGTCGCGGCTGGTGTTCCTTGTGGAACGGATCGCAGGTCGCAGAGTTGGATCTGCGCTCTGGCAAAGTTCTGCGACAGATCGCGCTGATGCCTCCGCAGGCCGCCATCGACGCTTCGTCGCATCCGACAGCGCTGCTGTTGAGTCCAGACCAAAGCCATCTCTACGTGGCGCTCTCCAACCGCGACTCGGTTGCGGTTGTGTCAACCGCAGACGGCCACGTTGAGCGATACCTCAGCACCAGCTTGCCAGGTCAGACCTATGGTGGCAGCTATCCCGACGCGTTCGCGCTGTCAGCGGACGGAAACAAACTGTACGTCGCCAATGCGGCTGCCGACGCGGTCGCAGTGTTCGACGTGCATTCCACCAACGCACATCACGCTGCTTATTTCATTCCGACGGAGTGGTACCCAACTGCCATAGCGGTCCACGGTGGAGAACTGCTGATTGCAAGCGGGAAAGGGCAGGGAACAGGTCCTAACGCAGGTTGGCAAGACAACCCTGACCGTCCCGGAAAGCGCAGCCATCCCTACATCGCGACCATGATTCGGGGCTCGATCGCCCGCGTGTCACTGGTTGAAGCGGAAGGTAACCGCCGCAGACTCACCGAAGATGTCGTCCGCAGCAATCAGATGGAAGGCCGCACGGGCGAAATCAGCTTTCAGGGCGGCGAAAACCCAATCCGGCATGTGATTTACATCATCAAGGAGAACCGCACCTACGATCAGCTCTTTGGCGACATTCCAGAAGGGAATGGCGATCGCTCGCTGGTCATGTATGGGGAAGACATCACCCCGAACCAGCACAAACTGGCGCGGCAGTTCGGAATTTTCGATAACTTCTACGATAGCGGCGAGGTTTCCGGCGATGGACACGTGTGGTCCACGGCGGCCATTACGAGCGATTATACGGAGAAGACCTGGGAGATTAACTACCGCAGCAAAGAACGGGATTACGACTATGAGGGGTACGTCGGCGATGCGAACCCCATGACCATCGGAATCGCCGATGTGAACGAGCCGGGAACCGGTTACTTGTGGGGCAATCTGGCGCGGCACAACCTGACTTACCGTCACTATGGCGAATTTGTGAACACCTGGTGGTGCGAAGATGCCGCGCAGAACAGTCCGGCTGCAACCGGCGCGATCTCCGAGCGTAAGCCGGATTGCGCGCGCAAGGCAGTTATACCGGGCGAAGATCTGCCCGAGAAGCTGGGCGGAGGGAAGAGCCCGTACCAATACAAGATTCCGCTGATTGCCTACGACGCCGCCAACAAGCCCGAGTTGCGCGGCCACTTCGATCCCAACTTTGCGGACTTCAATGTGAGCTACCCCGACCAGTTCCGCGCCGACGAGTTTCTGCGCGAATTTGCGGCTTTCGTTCACGCGCGCGAAACCGGGATGGGTGAGCAGTTGCCAAGCTTTGTGCTCCTGCGCTTGCCTGACGACCACACGGCCGGGACCCGTCCGGGATCGCCCACGCCCGACGCCTCCATCGCGGACAATGATCTCGCTGTGGGGCGCGTGGTGGAAGCCGTTTCCAGCAGCCCCTATTGGTCTGACACGGCCATCTTCATCCTCGAGGATGACGCGCAAGATGGCGCCGATCACGTCGATGCGCATCGCAGCATTGCGCTCGTGATCAGCAAGTATTCACCGGGTACGCCACAGCAACCTTCTGTGGACCATCACTTTTACACGACAGTCAACATGATCCACACTATAGAGGCCCTTTTGGGACTTCCACCCATGAACAACAACGACGCCTATGCCGCGGTCATGGCGCCCTCGTTCACGGGAGCGGGCGAACAGCCGGCATTCAAGGCGGACTATCGCAACCGTGACAACGGGATGATCTATCAAGCCAATCGTCCGGATGCTGCCGGCGCCAAGCAATCAGCGAAGCTCAACTTCTCCGTTGCAGATGCCGCGGACACCAACGTCCTCAATGCCATTTTGTGGAAGGCGGCCAAGGGCCGGGTCCCGATGCCCGCACGTCGCCACACCGTGTTCCCGGCGGGGCCGACGACCAGGGAGAAGCAGTGAGGTTGAACTTCAGAGGCATAGAGACACAGAGAAAAATCCTGTCACCACCCTTCGGCTTCGCTCAGGGCAGGCTTCGACACAGAAATGATTTACGACCGAGGACACGTAGACCACAGGATTTTATTATTGTTTCTTCTTCTCTGTGCCCTCCGTGTCTCTGTGGTGAAAAAAATAATCAACCGCTGACCTCTCCCGCCAGCCACGCCAAGTAATCCTCACTGCCACCCTGCACTGCTAGTTCGACGCATTCGGGCAACTCGTAAGGGTGCAGTTGCTTGAAGGCCGAGCGCAATTGCGCAGCGAGTTCAGCGGTCGTCTTGATCACCAGCAGGTACTCTGGTTCGTTCGAGATTTTTTGCTTCCAGCGGTACACCGAGCGGATCGGCCCGACGATGTTGACACAGGCCGCCAATCTGCGCTCGACCAACTGCAAGGCAAGTTTCTCAGCGTCTTGCTGCTTTCCGATCGTAGTGAGCACAATGCGCGCAGTCGTCATCCACCACTCCAACGTAAGTATTTTTGGTTCAGACTGTACCACGGCAAAGAGCGCAAACCCTTTATCAGCCTCTCGGCATCAACAATTACGGCATCCATTTGGCAAAGTTAACTCCTCCTATTCTTTCGCCAGAGTTTCGCTTGACGCGCGAGGTCATGCGGAAGTCCACTAAAAATAGGGGTGGGTTTCAAGCGAGACTTGCCGGGAGGCGACGGGCCACTTGGAGCAGTGACTATGGTGCTAACCGTTCGTATTGCCGGAGGTTGGTTCTACCGTATGCGCCGCGTACTGGCGACGCTATGCATTGGCGTGCTCGCCATTTTCATTGCTTACAAGGTGATCTTTGGCGCCAACGGCATGAAGGTTTATGAGGACAAGCGAGCGGAAGCTGTCCGGCTACAACAGCAGATTAACGACGAGAAGATGAAGAACGAGCAACTGCAACACCGGGTCGATAGCCTGCAACGGGAAGATCCCGACGCCATCGAGAAAGAAGCGCGCGAGCAACTGGGGTACGTTAAACCCGGTGAGGTCGTACTGGTCGAGACGCAGACCAAACCTGACGCCAAGCGCGCCCCACGCTAGCCGAAAATACCCGTCAGAAATAGTAATCCCCTACGGGGATGCTGCGGGCCGCCACCCCTCACCGGCGGTATTGACGTCCCGTCCCGCTCAACGACGTTTTTTCGCGCAAACCCTGTTTGTGGAATAAACTTGTCGCATCGAAACCTGTGGGGACTCCTGCCTCGTATCTCGGTTATGGGTGCAGGTACCAGCGGGGCGCACTGGGGATGCTGTTCATGAAAAGCTACTCTGTAGCCAGCCTGGCATGGGCTGGTCTTTCCCCGCTTTGTAAACATGGTCGGCCGCCTGGCGGCAATTCAAAAGGAGATTCGACAATGACGAAAAGAGTGTTGTTGGTAATCGGGCTCTATTTGTGCAGCATGACCGTGCTGGCGACAGCCAAGGACATGAGTTGGAGCGGCTGGGTCAGCGATTCCAAGTGTGGCGCGAAAGGCGCGAATGCGGCCCACGAAGCGTGCGCCAAAAAATGCATCGCGGCGGGCGAAAAGCCAGTGTTGGTGACGGACAAGGACCAGAAGGTCCTCGCCATAGACAACCCCGACGCGCTCACCGAGCATGCCGGCCATCACGTGGAAGTGACAGGCAAAATGACCGACAGTGGCACGCTTCATGTCGACAAGGTGAAGATGCTGGCGCAAAAAGGCGGCAGCGGCGGCGCCATGAACGAGATGCAACACTGAGTTCTGCCAACGTCAAAGCAAAGCGGCCAGAAGCTGGAGCCGCGCTGAAATGCCAACGGACCCCGCCATTTGTGGGCGGGGTTCGTACTATTGCAGCCGGTTTGAGATACAGCGTAAAGCCGCAAGATCGAAGTTGGACTCGCCGATGTCACAGAAAGAGCGCCGCGCGTTGCGCGACCTCGGGAAAGGGTAAACCACATCTCCGGAGGCCAATCGACGGCGCAAGAATTGCACGGAGAGACACGCGAGTATGACTATGACGAGCCGCTACAGCGGACGAGCTTCAAGGACGCATACTACGGTGATTCGGTTCGCTATCGGCGCAATGGTCATGATCGCCGCCTCACTGACGGGACTGGTGCCTGCGATCGCACAAAATTCGGACGCCAATTCGCCTCCATCTTCCTCGAACCGCCAGTCGCAGACGTCGGCTCCGACACCTGGGAAGAAGGAGCAGGTGGGAAAGCCTAAAGTGATTACCGAACGCTCTCTGTTTTTCCCTGACCTGGCTCACAGCCGCCTACCGTTGACCTCGGGCGAAAAGTTTCAACTGGCTATCGCCAACAGCGTTTCGCCTGCGGCATTTCTCGGGTCTGGGTTCAGCGCGGGCATGGGACAAGCAGCAGACAGCCCCGCCGGCTATGGTCAAGGAGCCGACGGCTACGGCAAGCGATTTGGGGCCTCGATGGCGAACCGTACTAGCTCAAGTCTCATTGGCACGTACTTCTTGTCCACCATACTGCACGACGATCCACGTTATTTCGTGATGGGAGACGGAAGCCTGAAGCAGAGCGTTAAGTATGCCCTTCGCCGGGTCGTGATCGTTCGCAAAGATGATGGCGGAGAAGCGTTCAACTGGCCTGGAGTCTTGGCGCCCCTGGCGGCAGCAGGGTTGGCAAACACATATATGCCGGACGCTCAAAGGACCGCGGGCTACACCCTTAGGAACTATGGCCTGGCCATTGCCGCGTACGCGGGGGTGAACCTGCTGAAGGAATACTGGCCAACGATCACGAGGAAGATTCTAGTGCCGATTGGAATCAGCCACGATTCGGATAACCCTTGAAGTGCTCGATTGCATTCTGTCGGCGTCGCTGACCGGTTGATTCATCTCATCGGCGCACGCCCCGGCCAAGCGCATTTTCCGCCGCGTTCCATTCTAGTCATAGACCGTTAGGTGCCTGGGGATTAGAATCTAAGGTCGGCAACTCAACGCCAGCGGGGGCTTCGTGCGTTTTGTTATGTGGTTTGTATTGATCCTTTCAGCAGCTTGCGCGTTTGCGCAGCAGGGCGGTGCTTCGTCAGGGAGCATTGGCGGAAAGGTCGTTGATCAAACTGGGGCTATCGCCGTCGGCGCCCACGTGGAGCTTAAGCGTGAAGACCAGTTCCCCAAACAGGAGGTATTGGTAGGTGACGAAGGGCAGTTCTCCTTTGCAAATCTGCCTCCTGGGGCTTATGAGCTCACCATTACGTTGGCAGGTTTTCAGACCCAAGTGTTGTCTGGAACCTTGCACCCCGGAGAGGCTTACGTTGTACCGGTGATCGCGCTGGCTGTTGCGCCCGTAACGACCGACGTGCGGGTGGGGCTTTCCCCCGTCGAAGTGGCGGAAGAGCAAATCAAGGAGCAGGAGAAGCAACGTGTGTTTGGCATCATTCCAAATTTCTATGTCACTTACGTCCCCGATGCAGCTCCGCTTACTCCAAAGCAAAAGTTCGAGCTTGCCTGGAAGTCTGTTTCGGATCCCATTACCGTCGTGGGCGTCGCCGCCCTCGCGGGAATTGACCAGGCAGGAGATGAATACAGTGGATATGGTCAAGGTGCGCAAGGCTACGGCTTACGTTTCGGGGCAAGCTACGGCGACGTTTTCCTGGGGACGTTCATCGATAGCGCCGTCCTGACATCTCTCTTTAAGCAGGATCCACGCTATTTCTACAGAGGAACCGGCACGATGCGATCGCGGATTCTGTATGCGCTTGGCAACGCCGTGATTTGCAAGGGCGACAACAAGCGCTATCAGCCAAACTACTCTGCGATTATCGGGTCTTTCGCAACGGGCGGTATCTCCTATCTCTACTATCCGGCACGCGATCGCAGTGCCGGTTTGGTGGTGGAGAACTCGCTGATCAGGATAGCAACAGGTAGCGTTGCCGGCATATTTCAGGAATTCGTCGCTCGGAGGCTTACACCGCGTCTTAAGAGCCATCCTGCGGCGCAGCCCTGAGCGCACGAATCGGCATTTGAGCGCCTCGATAATGCAGGAATCCTTCTGTCAAATGCGTTTGGTTCCTCGCCCAATCCATTCTTGAGCAATTAGAATCCAGGTCCGCAAATCGACACCCAGGGAGGGATTTCTTGCGTTTGGTTCTGTGGTTTGTACTGATCTTATCGACAGCTTGCGCATTTGCGCAGCAGGGCGATTCTTCTTCGACACCGGCTGCGGTGCCTGAAGCCACCCAGTCACCCTCCGGCGACTCGCAAAGCCGAACGCAAACTCCGCCACCGACGCAGCCAGATACCTCCGGCCTGCCGAACGCTCCCAGCCAATCGGGTGCCCAGCCGGAAATTCCCGCCTCGAAACAGCAACCCAAGCGGATCCTCGGCGTCATGCCCAATTATCGCGCGGTCAGTGCGGGGGCCATCCCGCCGCCTTCCACGCCCAAGCAGGCTTTCAAGATTGCCACCCAGAACAGCTTCGACTACTCGTCGTTCATCTTCGTAGGCATCACTTCCGCCATGGCAGAAGGGACGGATGCCCACCCAAAACTGGGGAAAGGCATGGGTGGCTTCGGGCAGTACTCCTGGCGTGGCTTGGTCGACAAGACCGACGGAAATTACCTGGTGATCTTTGCCCTGCCCACCATTTTTCATCAGGACGAGCGTTATTTTGCCATAGGCGAGGGCGGGTTCTGGAAGCGCGGTACCTATGCTGCGACCCGTATTTTCGTCACGCCAAACTATCACGGACACAACAGCTTCAATATTTCGGAGCTGCTGGGCCGCGGCATGGCCCAAGGAATCTCGATCGCCTATTATCCCAGCAGCGATCGCACTGCCGGAAAGCTGGCTGGCAAGTACGCGTATGCCCTCGGACGCGACGCCCTCACCAACGTCTTTCGCGAGTTCTGGCCGGACATCGCCACGCACGTTCTGCATCGCCACCCGTAAAGGGAAACGATCCAGGCCATCTTCACAGGTTCGAACAAGCGCAATCGCGGCGATATCGGCGGTCGTTTGATTGCAAAGCGTGTAAGCACGCACTTCCATCGGCTTTGCGATCACGCGTCGCACAAACTATTATGATGTAAGTTGGCGCAGAAAAGGCAGTTATCGTACGAGCAAGTGAGGGGGGAGTATTCGCGTTTTTTGCTTGACCGGGCAGAACTGTTGTCCTAACCTAACGAACAACCAATCGCCGCAGAATATAAGCAGCCACACAGTGTCTCGCTCCTCCAGACGGTTCTGTCTTCTCGTTGGAGGCAGTAGAGTCTTTGTGGAGCTGCATTTGGGCGGTACGATGGTCTGACGGGCCTTTTCGGTTCCATGCCTTGAGTCGGGTCCGCAGGGCATGTGGATTGGCCTCGCGAAGTGAGGACCACGAAGCTATGGATGGGGCTAGTGAACAGATGCCAGAGGATCCGGGTGCAGGTGTGTCTCCGTCGGGGGCATTAGCCTCCTCTTCTCTGGAGTCGCCAAAGTGGTTTGCCGTGTACACGACCCCCCGTCACGAAAAGGCGGTAGCCAAGCACTTCGAATTCCGAGCGATCGAGTCGTTCCTGCCTGTTTACACGGAGATGCACCGCTGGAAGAACGGCTGTAGGGTCAATGTGGAGCAACCCCTTTTCCCAGGGTATGTCTTCGCGCGAGTCAGACGAGGCGGCCACGACCCAAGTGTTGTCCGTACCCGGCGTCCTCTTGATCGTTGGTTCCGGACGGGAACCGCAGGCTCTGCCGGACTTTGAGATCGAGGCGTTGCGTTCGGGACTTCGCCTCCGCCGATTTGAGCCGCACCCTTACCTGGTTGTGGGCGAAAGGGCCCGCATTAAGTCGGGATCACTGGCTGGTATGGTGGGTGTCTTGACCCGCAAGAAAAACAACCTACGGGTTGTGCTTACCCTGGAGTTGATCATGCGCAGTGTGGCTGTGGAAGTGGATGCCGACGAACTGGAGCGGGTCAACTCGTAGTTGCCATTCCGCAAAGTGCGAACCGGAAGCGATGGTTCAGCTTAGCTGACAATTTCCGCGTAGGGAATCCTTTCTGCGATGCAGGCAAATTGACACTCAATTTCCGGAATTGGAAAGTTATCTCCAATGCTGCCTTGATTTTCAGGTTGGAAACCGTCGCTTTAGTGGTAAAATCTCGCCGCACGGTCCCTCCGTAGCAAATCAAGGTTTAGCTGATTGCGCCACACACAATTGCGCCCAGCCACTATCGATTAGGGCACATAATCTGTGTCGCCATGAAGGAGGTTACTTCAGTGCAGGGAGACTGGTCATGAAACGAATCTTCTTGGTGATACTGGTTGTATCGGCATTTCTTGTGACGGGAGCTATCGCGCAGACCGCCGATGCCCCCCAGGCGCCGCACGCGCGTAAAAAGCGGATTGCCATCTTCGATTTCGACTACGCGACGGTCCAGACCTCTTCACAGGCGGTCTTCGGCACCAATGTGGATGTCGGCAGAGGGATCTCGGACTTGTTGGTGAGGGACTTGGTTAAGGATGGCACCTACTCCGTAATCGAGCGCCAAGCGATGAGCAAGATATTAGGAGAGCAGAACTTCTCCAACAGCGATCGCGCTAATCCGAACTCGGCGGCGAAGATCGGCAAAATTCTGGGCGTGGATGCGATTGTCGTCGGCAGTATTACCCAATTCGGAAACGACAATAAGAATACGAATATCGGTGGCGGTGGTGGCGGCTGGGGCAGATTTGGCGTCGGCGGCGTTGGGCACAAGAGCAGCAAGGCCGTGGTGGTGGTGGATGCGCGGCTGGTGAACATCGACACGGCGGAAATCATGGGCGTGGCCACCGGCAAGGGTGAGTCCTCGCGCGAAAGCACGTCCCTGCTGGGTGGCGGCGGCGGTTGGCATGGTTGGGGTGGCGGCGCCGTGGACTTCGGCAGCAGCGATTTCCAGCAAACCATTATCGGCGAAGCGGTGAACGCGGCGGTCACCCAAATGGCCAGTGAACTGGTGGCCGACAATTCCAAACTGGAGGCACGCACGATTACGGTTGAGGGCTTGGTTGCCGCTGTGGACGGAGGCCAGGTCATCCTCAATGTCGGGTCAAAGTCGGGGCTGAAAGTTGGCGATCAGCTCACCGTACAGAGGGTAACGAAAGAGATCAAGGACCCTTCCACCGGTGCGGTAATTCGTCGCATGACTTCTCCTGTGGGCGTGATTCGTCTGACCGACGTGGATGAGATCTCCGCGGTGGGTACGCCAGTTTCTGGTTCCGGCTTTAAGGTGGGCGACGCCGTCAAGACGATAACCCAGTAGGAGCAGTAGGGAGCACTTTCGTAGACACTGGTTGCCCGGGGCTTGCGCCCCGGGGGTAACCCCGCCGCACCGTCGCTAGACATGGCAGAGGGTGGGTTATAGACAGTGCATTACTGTTTCATCGCCGTAAACTCGCTCTTGGCCCCGCGCAGTTTGTCATCCACCATAATTTTCAACGTCTTGCCATCGGCGGCGGCCACAATTTTTGCCACACTGATGGCTTTGCCGTCGCGATAGTCGGTCTCCTCCAGCGTGTTCTTGCCCATCATCTTTACCGAGACGCTAGTCGTGCCCGAATCACCCTTAAATGATGCCTGCGGACCGTTCAATTTCGCGGTGTAGGACTGGCCCGTCTGCGTGGTCATGGTCAACTCGTTGCCGCTGACTTTGTAGGTCCACATCAGACCGTTATCAGACATGTTCTCCAACTTGGTGGTCCGCCAAGATCCGGATATGGCATGGGATCCAGCAGGGCCCTTAGCTACCCGGGTCTCCTCGCCTTTGCCGGTCACCGGGTCGGCACTGGTGTTGCTGCTGTCGCTAAAGCTGAACATTAGCGTGTTGCCGTCCGGCGACACCGTCATCGTTGAGGTCGCGACCGTCTTTCCGTTCTTCTTGTCGGTTTCTTCGATCTCGTGATCGTTTACAACTTTGATCGCAACACTGTCGTAATACGGATGCCCAGTGACTTTCTGGTCTTGGCCATCGGCTTTAATGTCGATGGGTGGCACACAGGTTTTGCATTGATACATGCCATTCTGCAGCATGTAAACGTCGGGCTTCTTGGGAAATTCGGCTTTGCTCAGGTCGATCTTCCATGTTCCATCGAAGGCGTTCTGCGCTGAGGCCACTACCGGCATCAGCAATAGAATCGCCAGGCCCACAAAGAGTAGTTTCTTCATCGCTTATCCTCCGTTAAGTAACTGTGGTGTGGATTATAGCGAAGTTCAAAACGAGCGGCGGAGTTTTCTGGGGGACAGCCCTGTCTCCCGCTTCTGTATAATCCTTCCTCTCATGCGCAACCTCTTTGCCCGGCGCACCTCGTGGAACTTGACCACCAACCGCTACACCGAGGCGCTGGCGGCGCATCGGCGGGCCGGCAGGGAAGTGCTGGACTTGACGGCTTCCAACCCCACTACCATTGGCCTGCGTTATCGCGAGGAAGAACTGCTGAAAGCGCTGGCGCGTGATGAAGCGCTGACCTACACCCCCGAACCAAAGGGGCTGCTGGCCGCCCGCGAGGCCGTGTCAAGGTATTACGCGGCGCTCGGAAGCCAGGTCTCGCCCGACTATCTCATCCTGACGACCAGCACCAGCGAAGCGTATTCGTTCCTCTTCCGGCTGCTGTGCGATCCGGGAGACACGGTGCTGGTCCCCGCCCCGAGCTACCCGCTTTTCGATTTCCTCGCCGATCTCCACGACGTGAAGCTCGAACCTTACGAACTACTGTATGACCACGGATGGCAGATTGATTTCCATTCGGCGCAGGCCGTGATCGAACGCGCCAGCGGTGCAGTTTCGCGTTGCCGGGCCGTGCTGGCCGTGCACCCCAACAATCCGACCGGCTCGTTCATAAAACTGCCCGAGGCTGAAGAGTTGAATCGCATTTGTGCGGCTAACGATATGGCCATCGTCGCCGATGAAGTGTTCCTCGATTACTCGCTCGCCAAAGGCCCGCCGCTAACGTTTTCGTCAAACAGCACAGTGCTGACCTTCGCTCTAAGCGGGTTGTCAAAAATCTCCGGCATGCCGCAGATGAAAATCGCATGGATTGCGGCGAACGGCCCGCAGCCGCTGCTGTCGGATGCGATGGGCCGGCTAGAAGTTATCGCCGATACTTACCTGTCCATGAATGCGCCGCTACAGTGGGCTGTTCCGGCCATGCTGGAGGAGCGGCATGGCATACAGGGCCAACTGCGGCAACGGATGATTGGGAATCTCGCTGTGCTCGATGCTGAACTCGCCTCGCAAGAGCTCTGTCGCCGGCTGGAAGTCGAAGGCGGATGGTATGTCGTATTGCGCGTGCCGGTAGTGGGCTCCGACGAAGACCTTGCCATTGCCTTGCTGCGCGAGACCGGGGTGCTGGTGCAGCCCGGCCATTTTTACGACTTCGCTTCGGACGGGTATCTGGTGATTAGCCTTATTACGCCCGGCGATGAGTTCGCAGAGGGAATCCGGCGCCTGCTGGCATCTGTTGCTGGACGTCATTCGTGAGACACTCTGCCTCAGGAAAGTCCAGATTCCCCTAAACAGAAACTGCCCAGCCGAAGTAGGAGTGTGAGTGTGCAATTACTTGCACTGGAGTACTGCGTTGTGCAACGTAAGAACGATTTGAGAAAAACATGAGTCCCATTCAAGAACGGGGGCGTCTATAATTACAAACCGTGACCAAGTACTCGATTGTCGTCCCATTTCATAACGAAGAAGAGAACGTAACCGAGCTCTATGATCGGCTGAAGGTGGTGATGGAAGCCACCGGCGAACCGTTTGAGCTGGTATTTGTGGACGATGGCAGTCGCGATCACACCTTCTGGATGTTGCAGCAGATCGCAGCCGTGGACCGCCGCGTGGTTGTCGTGAAACTGCGCCGCAACTTCGGGCAAACCTCGGCGCTGGCTGCGGGTTTCGATCACTCCGAAGGCGAGTACGTGATTGCCATGGACGGCGATCTGCAGCATGATCCGCACGACATTCCGCTGTTTCTGCAAAAGCTCCGCGAGGGCTACGACATCGTCAGCGGATGGCGCAAGCAGCGCATTGACAACTTCGTGATGCGGCGCATTCCTTCCAAGATCGCCAACTGGCTGATGGCCAAGCTGAGCGGGGTCGCGCTGCACGATTTCGGCACCACCTTCAAGGCGTATCGTCGCGGAGTGGTGCAGGAAATCCCGCTCTATGGGGAATTGCATCGCTTCATTCCGGCGCTGGCGTCGGCTTATGGCGCGACCATTTGCGAGATCCCCATCCGCAATGTCAATCGCGAACGGGGCGAGTCGCATTACGGTATTTCGCGCACCTTTCGCGTGTTCTTCGATCTCATCACCATCCGTTTTCTGCTGAAGTACATGGCCCGGCCGCTGCACTTTTTTGGCACCGTCGGGGTGCTAGGCTCGCTGGTTGGTTTCCTGATCGCCATATGGATGTTGTTCGAGAAGTTCGTTCGCGGAATCGACGTCATGGAGGAACACGGCCCGCTGCTGGTGTTCGCTGCCGTGCTCATCGTGGCCGGCGTGCAATTGGTTGCGCTGGGACTTCTGGGTGAGCTGCAAGTGCGGCATTTCCACGAGCCGGCGAAACGCGCACCTTACACCGTGGACCGCGTGTTGCGCTCGTCGCACAGCCAATCGGCGCTCGCCGACTGATGAGAGTGGTTAGTGGATAGTATGTAGAAAGCGCAACCGACGTGGTACGGCGCCTCAAGTTTATGACCCGCCCGACTATCCACTAGCTTGACTAACAAGCCCCACCCCGCCCGAGGTTATCTCTTCATCGCCGCGGCTACGTTTTTCTGGGGGTTTTCGGCCACGCTGGGCCGCGCA
This sequence comes from uncultured Acidobacteriaceae bacterium, assembly GCA_963737435.1. GTDB lineage: Bacteria > Acidobacteriota > Terriglobia > Terriglobales > Acidobacteriaceae > Bog-257. The sequence continues at coordinate 574,055 of CAVTSI010000008.1, forward strand.
GTTTTTACGGGCAGGCTGTTCGCCGGCGGCCACGCCCTGCGCCCGATCGACCCTCTCATCCTGGCCCAGAGCCGAACCACGCTTGCATTGCTTATACTCCTGCCGATCTTGCTGCTGAAGGGCAGATCGTCGCTGCGAGTGCGGAATAGCAACCATCTGCTGCAGTTCTTTCTGTTGGGGATTCTCGGGCTGGCAGCCTCCAACTATTTCTACTATTTCGCCATTCAGAAAACGAGCGTTGCTACGGCGATTGTCCTGCAATATGTGGCGCCCGTGTGGGTGCTGCTGTACATGTTGGCGCGCCGGCTCCAGCGTCCGACGTTGCGGCGCGTTAGCGGTGTGGTCCTTGCTGTGCTTGGCTGCGGACTGGCGGTAGGGGAACTGGCAGCGCGGCGCGGATTTCCCTGGCTCGTGATCTCTGGGATTCGCTTTAATACGTTGGGCGTAGTGGCTGCGGAACTGGCAGCGATCTCGTTCGCCTTCTACAACGTTTACGGTCAACACCTGCTACAGATTTACCACCGCTGGACGGTGCTGGTGTATTCGCTGCTGGGTGCGGCTGTTTTCTGGCAACTGGTAAATCCGCCTTGGAAAATCGCCGCCCAACACTACAGCGGAGGGCAGTGGTCGTTCATGGCCGTCTTCGCCATCACGTCCATGCTGGTTCCGTTCTCGCTCTACTTCACCGGATTGCAGCACCTCGATCCCACGCGCGCTATCGTGACAGCGTGCCTCGAACCCGTATGGGCCATTTTGCTGACCGCGCTGATACTCGGCGAATTGGTGTCGCCGCTGCAGGTGGTCGGAATCGTCGTGGTGTTATTGGCGACCATGCTGGTGCAACGGCCGGAGCGCCAGGATCGCCGCGAGCCCCTGATTGCGGTTGAGCCGATTGAGTGAGGTCGCAGATCTAACCAAGGCCAAGCCATTCGCGGACGGTTGCACGACAAACTCCTGCGAATTGTTCGATGCGCAGAGCGCTGCTTATTTCTTGCTGCCCGGCGGCGCAACGAACAAGGTTCTGTGCGGAAGCTTGGCGGCGACCTCGGGACTAAGCCCAAACGTTGTTGCCAGCACGTCAGCCGGATTGCCGGCGAGCCACTCGCTGAGATCCATCGCCTGATAGTGGGGGCTGTTAAAGCCGACTAGGATGCGGCAGACCTCGTTGCTAGTGTTCTTGATGTAGTGACCCGCCCCCATGGGGGCATAGCCGACGTCGCCGGCTTCGAACTGCTCGATGACAGCATTTCCCTGGGCAAGAAATACGCCCATTTCTGCCGTGCCGCTGATGTAGTACTGCCACTCGTCCGCGTTTGGATGCCAGTGCAGCTCGCGCAGGGCTCCGGGCTGCAGCTCAATTACCGATCCTGCCATCGTGGTTGAAATAGGAAATTCATCTACCGTTACAGTCCGCTGCGTACCACCTCCCGGGACGCGCCGGGGCTGTTGGGCGTCAAGCGGGTACCGATGCATCGTCGCCAGTTCCGGAACTCTACGCGGTGTCGCAGAGAGCGAGCTGTCGTCAGGCACAGGACCACGCACGAAGTAGGCTTCGCGATCGGGCAATGGCGCAAGCTCTGCGACCGAGAGACCCAGGTTTTGCGCCACAACCTCGTGCGGCGTCTGCGCGAGAAAGTCGGTGATACTGAAGGTGTGATCTTCTGAGAAGTCGCCGTTATCGAAGATCAGTATAAAGTGGCACTCACCAGGGCCGAGTCCCTGAATCGAATGGCCATACCCTCGCGGAAAGTACCAGACATCGCCCGGATCGAACGTGTCAACATAGGCCGAGCCATCTGGATGGAGGATTGTGGTGCGGCAGGAGCCGGCGACGACGTAGGCCCACTCGGCAGCGTTGGCATGCCAGTGCAGCTCGCGCATCGTGCCTGGCGCCAGCCGCATGGAGACACCGGCAATGCCAGTCGAAATAGGGAACTCACAGACGGATGCACCGCGCGTGACGCCCCCGTTTCCTACGCGGGGAACCTGCTGCTCCAGACGGTAGCGGAACGATGGTAATGTCATTGATCTAACCTCCCGTTGCGAGTTGCACTGGCAGCGTGGTGGCCGCTGACTTCCGACTGTTTCATGGTGAACGCGTTTGCTAGGGAGACGGTTTGCCCGGCGCAGTAGCAGCACAATAGCACGATTCATAGGCCTGCTGGGTGAGTCCGCTAATCGCACAGTACAGTCCTCTCACATCTTTAGCAGGAATGGGTGCGGCAGAACTCGATACCATGTAGATCTGCAGCCATAAGTCGCGCGCCGTGTTGCGGGTGGCGATCTCATCATAAATCTTGGCCAGACTCGCGCCGTCCAGTTGCGGCACTCTCCATCGCCGCGAAAATGTATACTCCCGCCGCCAACGTCCGCGAGTCTTACCGCCTGCCTGCTTGAGATTCGTCAGAAAGTAGGTGTTCTGATCGGCCAGCGTTCCGTCGCTTCTGAAATCTACGATTCGAAACCCGGGATTCTGGTCATAGATCGGAGAAATCGCGGGATCAATCAGCACAAACTGCCGGTTAGCGCCGTCACCTCCGATCACCCGGAAGTCATCTACGTGGGTGTGACCAGCGAAGCTCGCCAAGACCGTGTTCCGATATCGCTCCAGCAGGCTGTCGAACCGCGCAGTCCACTCCGGAACCCACATGGGCACCACCGAACTTGCGCACGACGCGACCGAGTCGCTGGTCCCCGCAGAGGCTCCATCATAGGGATGGGTTGTCGCCCAGCCGTCAATCCCCGGGGGAATGTGGAACATGAGCCAGACTTTTTCGTGTGCCTGTTCCGCTTCCGCCAGCTGCGATTCCAGCCAGGTGAGCAAATCGCTGGCAGCAGTGGAGTTGACTGTCGCACAGCCATGGCTAAAGCTGGTGGCACGATAGTGGTCGGACCAGAAGATCGTGTTGAGCGACAGGATACGCACACCGTGCAGTGTGGGATGTTCCAGGCCGTAGCTTCCCAGCGACTTCCAGGTTGCGCTGAATTGCTTGCCTTCCGTCGCAAGATCGCGGGCCCTTTCCGCAGTGTCGTGCAGGAATGCTCCATTTGCTTCAATGCTGTAATCGCCGCAGTATTCGTCGTTGTTGCCGGGTGTCAGCAGTATCTTCGACGCCACGAAACGCTTGCGGAATTCCAGCGCTACGAAGTCAACCGTCTTAAGCACGAAAGCGCGATAGCGCCCGGGGTCGCTGTCATGCGTAATGCTCTGGTAAGTCTTAGGGAAGTCGTGCGCCAGCAGATCGCCAGTGAACATTACCAGCGCCGGATGAGGCTCAGCCCTGACCATCGCGTCCAGTGCAGACCGCAGTAGCCACCAGTTCGTGTCTTGCCCGTAGTTACTGAACGCCATGACCTTCGATCGCTGCAAGATTGTTTCCCATTGGGAGGGGTCAGCCGCTGCGAGATCGGCGACCAGCGAAGGATCGGCCATCGGATTGAAGTGAACGTCCGATGCTATGAGCAGCCGGCGGGTAGTATTTTTCCGGGCCGGTTGGCCCGCTGCGCCGCAGATAAGCAACAGCGGCAGTAAAACAAGGATGCAGGCACGCAGGCGCGAACTGGGATGACAATCTGTTGCCCTTCGCCGAATCTCTGCCGCGCATGACATGACTCTTAGCTCTAAAAGTTGAACAGTGTCATCAGGTCGCCGATGGCAGGACCGTTGGTCGGGAAATAGGGGGCGTTGGGGGCGCTCATAGGGTTGGGAAGATTGTCGCGGCTCCGCGAGGACAACGGCTTCAGTCCCCAATTCTTCTCAATGAATTTCAGCAGCGAGGCGTGGTCCCCGTAGGTGTGGTCAACGTACCCGGGTTCGGCGAACGGCGAAACCACGATGAGCGGAATGCGTGGACCATCGCCGAAGAAGTCAATGGGCTGAATGTACCCGGAGTCGTAATTTCCGCCCGATTCATCGAGCGTAATGAAGATGGCGGTTTGCTGCCACAAACTGTTTTGCGCCTTGACAGTTTCAACCAGGTTGCGGGAGAAGGCTTCGAACAACAGCGGCAAGGATGTGCCCGGGTGGCCGTCCGTGATATCGTCCGGCTTCACAAACGAGACTGCAGGCAAGGTGCCGTTCTGCACGTCCTGATAGAACTGGGTAATGTCCTGAAGGTTGTTCTTGAGATCGGTGGTCATGATGGACGGCGCGTACTGGAAGGGATTACAGATGTCACAGTAGTGCGAGTAAACTCCGCCAAAGCCGCTGGAACTGAATCCTTCGCCATAATACTTCCAGGAAATGCCTGCGGCCGAGAGCGCGTCGCCGATGGTGGGAACCGAAGATGGGCCCACGGTATGGCTCTGGTCGGCGCGCAGTGTGCCGTCGCGGTTGAAGGAAGGGTCCTGATTGTTCACCAGGTAATAAGCTCCGGGCGCGCAATTGCCGGAGTTGAATGGCTTATAGGGCAGCGCGGCCAGGTAGTTCATGATGGCCGACACGCCCGGCTGGGTGGAATCGGAACAGTTGGTATAGGAGGCATTGCTCTCGTTGCCGGAATCCGGAAGGTAGAAGCCGTCTTGCTGATACCAATTGTTGCTCCCCGCATAGGGGTTGGGATTCTCGACTTGCAGCGCGGGCGGGGTGGTTGGGTTGCCGTTGGCATCGCTATAAACCAGCGGCACACCCGTACCGATGGAAATGGAGTTCGGCCCGGTTCCACCCAACATGAACTGGTGATAGTTGTCGCTGATGGCGTAGGTATTGGCGAGAGACGCGAAGTAGGGCACATCCCCAGCGGCCATATTGTAGAAGCCCATCGAGACCGCTCCCTGGAAGGTCGACTGATCGGTGAATGGCAACGGTGGAGGCGTATTTTCTAGTCCCCAGCCAACGGAAGTTGCTACCCATGGGAACAGATCGGCGGCGCACCCGCTCGGGTTGGAACTGGTGATACTGGCGGCACTGCAGTCGATCTCCTGCCACATCTGGTAGAAGCGGTGGACCGGATCGCCCATCGTGTCCGAGTACTTCAGGTATTGGGTGATGGGAAACGGGCCGTTTGGCAGATCAGCGGGAAACCTGTTGTCAGGGACGAAATAAAATTGCGGGAAAATGCCGCCGTCGTTCAGCAGTTGTTGATCGCCAGGAGCGAGCCCTGGATCGGACGTGATGCCATATTGAGTCGCCGGGGGAAACAAAAGCGGATTCAAGGTTGTGTTGGGCTGCGGCAGGGTGGCAAAGCTGCCAGTCTGCGGCGGACTCAACCGATAGTAATCGGTGTCGCTGGCTTGATGCTGGGCTGCCGCAGCGAAGTTCGGACCTGGAGCTCCCGTCGCAGTCACGATTTGCTGCGACAATAAGTTCCAAACCTGCTGTGATGAACCGGGCGGCTGATACGTCGCGAAAAGGTTGTCGAAGCTGCGGTTTTCGCCAATAACGATAATGACGTGCTTGATGGGAGTTGTGGTGCTCGAACCACCGGATGGCGGCTGAGGAGGCGCCGGCGCGGGCGTCCCGCCGCATCCAACGAGCTGAATAGCAAGCGCCAGTGCGAGCGCGCGTCTTAGATAGAGTGGACCGTCGTCCAGCAAGGTCATAGGTTGTGTCACTTGGTTTGAACAGAGCGGCGATGCGGGTCTGCGACCGGCAATCTCGTGTTCTGCATTCGCCCCATTTCTTGCAGAGTGATTCTAACTTGAGTCTCCGTCGGGACGGCACAGAATTCTGTCTTGGCATTTGCTCAGAGGCCGGAGCGCCAGGACCGCAGCGGGCCGCTGATTGCAGTTGAGCCGATTGAGTGAGGTTGGCTTGGAGGTCAGCGAAGGCCGAGCAGAACAGCAATGTATGCGGTAGGTGATGGGCTATCCGTAAACTGGCCCCTCGCTTACCGCTTTGCCGGAGCCTTCGCATGCGGCTGCGCATCGGCGTAGAGCGCGTCAATCTCTTTCTTGTAGAGCTGCTCCAGATGGCGGCGGCGGAGCTTCATGCTCGGGGTGAGCGTTCCGTCTTCGATGCTGAGCTCGGCGTGAATCACCAGCACCCGCTTCAGCCTTTCGAACTGGGCCAGGTTCTGATTCAATTCTTCGACGATCTCTTCGTAGAGCGACTGCACCTGCAGCGATTTCACCAGTTGCCGGTGGGTGGTGAACTTCACTCCATGGCTGTGCGCCCATTCTTCCAGGATGGAGAAGTTGGGGACAATCAAGACAGCGGGGAAGCGCCGCTTGTCGCCGAGCAATGCCGCCTCACCTACGAACAGGTTTGCCTTAAGCGAACTCTCGATCGGCTGAGGAGCAATGAATTTTCCGCCTGAGGTCTTGATCAGGTCTTTCTTGCGGTCGGTAATGGAGAGGTATCCGTCAGAATCAAGGATTGCCACATCACCAGTCTTGAACCACCCATCTTCAAAAGCTGCAGCAGTTTCCTCCGGCATCTTCCAGTAACCCTTGAAGACCGACGGGCCTCGCGCCAGCAGTTCGCCATCGGCTGCGATCTTCACTTCCACGTTCGACAAGGGCTTGCCCACCGTGCCCAGGCGGTGGTTGATCGGATTGTTCAGCGCGATGACCGGCGAGGTCTCCGTCAGGCCGTAGCCCTCATGGATACGAATCCCGATGTCGGCGAACCAGGTGGCAATTTCGCGCCCCAGCGGCGCGCCTCCGGAAACAAAGATACGCGGGCGGCCGCCCATGGCGTGGCGCACCTTCGAAAACACCAGTTTATTCGCCAGCTTCCACGAGAGGGAAGTCGGAATCTCGCCGCGCAGGATCGCTTCGCGGTTGGCCTGTCCCACGGACATGGCCCAGTTAAGGAGCTTGCGCTTTACGCCTTGCGTCTTGTGCTCAACCGAGTTGTAGATTTTTTCGTACACGCGGGGCACGGCCACGAAGATCGTGGGATGCACCTCGGCCATGGTGCGCGGGAGGTCGTCAATATTCGGGCAGTAGGCAAGGGGAACGGCCCGACTCATCATGGCGTAATCCAGATGCCGCGCGGTTACGTGCGACAGTGGCAGAAACGAAACGCAGAGGTCCTCTTTGCCCACGTCAAACATGTCGAGCGAGACGCTCAGGTTTGCGGCGAGGTTGCCGTGGGTCAGCATTACACCCTTGGGCGTGCCGGTGGTTCCAGAAGTGTAAATCAGCGTCGCCAGGTCGTCGGGCTTAACCGCCCGCGCCGAGTTTTCGATTTCTGGGTCCGCTTCGGCGGCAGCGTTCCGCAGAAAGCTCTGCATTGGGACGGCGTCCGTGAGCCCGGGAGCGTCATCCATGATAACGATGCGTTCCACCTTGGTCTGGTGCTGGATGGAAGCGATCTTCTCGTACTGCTTGGGAGTGGAGACGAAGACGATGCTGGCCTCGGAATGTTGCAGCAGGTACAAACTCTGCTCGGCGGTCTGGGTGGCGTAGATGGGGACGTCAACTGCGCCCAGCAGCAAGGTGGCGAAGTCGGCGATCGCCCACTCCGGGCGGTTCTCGCTCAAGATGGCGACGCGGTCGCCCTTGCCAATCCCCCACGCCTGCAATTGGCGCGCGGTAGCAAATACCTGTGCCTGCAGTTGGGCCGAGGAAATGGGTTTCCAGGCGCCCGACTCGCGCGTCAGCATCACGCGACCACTGTTGCGCTCCACAACCGCAAAGAAGACTTCGTTGACGGTCTGAATATTCATTGGTTTCAAGTTAAGCGAGCAATCATCCTGGAAGACGGTAGGTTCCCAAAGTCAGAATGTTAGCTTTTCCGCGGCCCAGAGGCTGTGACCTGTGACATCTATGGCTGTGTTAAAACCAAATCAACCAGGCCCGACTTACGGGGGCTATGGGACCGCTTTCGGAGCGACTCCCTGATTCCCGCCACCGCCTTGCATACCGTTAAGAAAAATATCCACCACGGAATCCGCCACATTCGACAGCCGGTATTCGGACGCACTCAACACCCAGGAGGTCACCATCTCGTCGAGTGCTCCGAAGAAACAGTTGGCCGCGATTTTGTCCGACAGGTCGCGGCGGAAGACTCCGCTCGCCTGGCCTTCGTGAATAGCCGCGCGCACCAGGCCGAGGTATTCGACCATGTGATGGTGCGAGAATTCAGACAGGAAGCGCGTGCTCTGCCGCAGTTCCATCTGAAATACCACCGCCAGATTGCGGTTGGATCCCAGGGCATTCAGATGAAGAAAAGCCAGCCGTCGTAACCGATGAGCGGGGCTGGGAAGCTTCTCGACCTCGGTGCGCGCGTGGCTCATAAAGGCATCGAAGGCCGTGTTGATGGCCGTCATCAGGATCTCTTCTTTGTTCTTGAAGTAGAGATAGACGGTGCCATCCGCGACGCTGGCGCGATCAGCAATGTCGGAGATGCGCGAGTTAAAAAACCCCTTGTCGGCAAATACCGCGACCGCAGCATCGAGGATGCGCTGATATTTATCAGCGTTGCGGTTTATGCCGCCGCTGGCGTTGCCCGTAACAGGCGAAAGAGGTTGAGATTCCTGCTTCATCAAAAGGCCTATAAAAAGCTGATGCACCGGGCTTGCGACTCCCGTAGCCCTGCAATTGATCCGCGGGGCGCGAGACTGCGGCGCCGCCGAATGAATGTTCATTCAGTTGTAATTTATAGCCATGGCTGGATTTGCGCAATCGAAAGGTGTTTCCCAAACGTTTCGACAGGCGCCGTTTGGCCACGGCGGCCATTTGGTGTCACAATGCCTCAACTGCCAATTCTTGGGGGATTGGCGTCGTACCGAGAGGAGAATCTTCATGAAGCAGATGCTACTGGCGCTGTTGCTCGCCGCATCGTTCTTGCCTGCAAGCCCAGCAGGCGACAAGCCGAGCGAGACCCCGCCGCCCAAGATCAAGGTGGGCGACATGGCGCCTGATTTCACCCTGCAGGACCAGAGCGGAAACAAGGTTTCGCTGCACGATTTCAAAGGGAAGAAGAACGTCGCCCTAGCTTTCTACATCTTCGCCTTCACCGGTGGTTGAACCAAGCAGATGCAGGCTTTCCAGCAGGACTTGAGCAAGCTGGAAGCTGCCGATACCCAGGTGCTGGGTGTGAGCATGGATTCTCCCTTCTCGAACAAGGCGTGGGCGGAAAAGATTGGCGTCACCTTCCCGTTGCTCAGCGACTGGGGCGGCGACGTGACCAAGGAGTACGGCCTCTATAACCCGAAGTACAAGGCCGCGCGGCGGGTGAACTACCTGATCGATAAAGACGGTAAGGTGATCGAGATGCAATTGGACTCGGACGCCATCGATCCGACCAAGGTCGTGGACGCTTGCCAAGCAAGGAAGCTGGGGCGGTAGGGTTGGGCCCAACCTATCTCGTCAGAGGCAGGCAAGCGGATTGGAAAACGCGATTCATCACGATTCATGATGGGGCGCACGCGACGGACGGTTGCCGAGAAAAGGTGAAGCCCGGCCTCGTCGACCGGGCTTCCGTTAAGGGGTCACTTGAACCAAGCTAAGCGGCCACCGACTTCCGGCTACGACCCTCGGTGGTCGTGATGGGCTGGGCCACCTTGCGGACCAGGAAGGGTTGCAGATTGAGTTCGCTGCCAGCCCACTCCATGCTGACGATGGAGTGACCCGGGTGGCAAGTAACGAAGTAACGCTCTCCGTTCGGGCTGATTACTTCAAATTTGCCGCTCTCGCCTTGCAGAGCCTCGGCAATATCGTAGGTGGTTAGGCTTTCGTTCAGCTTCATAGGGACTCTCCTCAGTTTCGGTTAGATTGTTAGGATTGTCCCCTCCCTAGGGAAGAGCTCACAAGTAGGCTAGAAATAGGCACCGATGATGTCAAGGCAGGAAGCTTATTTTTGTCGCGTTTTTTGGCATTTGAAAGGAGTAACGCTACGGTCGACCGCAGCGCACGCGCATCCTCCAACAAATAAGTCTGCGGCTTCTTGTTCTCAAAGCTCATGAGAATTGAGGCACAATCGTTCGTTGATCACACGCCGGGTGAAGCGCCCGTGCGCGGGTTTTTGCATCGCACGAAAGACACGGAAGCTGACTTCATCGTGCTCACCCACGGAGCGGGCGGCAATTGCAATGCGCCGCTGCTGGTTGCGCTGGCCGACAAGTTCGCGGCATCTGGGATCAGCACGCTTCGCTGCGACCTGCCGTTTCGCCAGCGGCGTCCGCAAGGCCCGCCGTCCCCCTCCGACGCCAAGCATGATCAAGCCGGGCTGCGGCGAGCCGTCGAGCTTATGAAGAAGCTGTTTGCGGGATCGGCATTTCTCGGCGGCGTCTCCTACGGCGGACGCCAGGCGGGTATGTTGGTGGCCGCGGAGCCGACGCTGGTCGATGGACTGCTCCTGCTCTCCTACCCGCTACATGCTCCGGGACGGCCGGCGCAGTTGCGGACCGCCCATTTTCCCGGCTTGCAAAAGCCGGTACTTTTCGTTAGCGGTACGCGCGATCCTTTCGGCTCGATTGGCGAGTTGGATAGTGCGATCAAGTTGATTCCAGCGCTCACGAAGTTAGTTCCGGTCGAAGGGGCAGGCCACGCTTTGTTGCAGAAGTCGAATCGCCAGGAATTGCGGGAGAATGTGGTTCAGGAATTTGCCGGGTTCTTCTCCCGCGCTAAATAGAAGCAGGTCCCTCCACTCGGCCGCCGCTGCGGCCTCGGTCGGGATGACAACTCAATCTGGCCGGGATGACAAAGTACCGGTTGGCGACTTTTCGCCCGCGAGTGGTTTCAGGTGTAACATGATGCCGCGTTAACGGAGGTGCTCCTTGCTCGACCGTCGCCGCTTCCTTACCACCAGTGCTGGATTCGCCGCCGCTTTTGCCTTTCGCAAGGATCTGTACGCCCAACTGCAGAATGTTCCGGCGTCGCTGCCGGACCCGAAACTGTTCGCCAGCGATGACGAGGGATATTGGCCGGAACTGCGCAAGCAGTTCCTGGTCCCTGCCGACGAGATTTACCTCAACAACGGTACTGTGGGCTCCAGTCCTGCGCCGGTGCTGCGTGCGGTTTTCGATGGCTACACCTCCACAGAAAAGATGGACCAGGCCGATCCCGAGGACTATCCCATCTGGGGCTACGCAGCGTGGAATGAATTTCGCGATCCGCTAGCGGCCTTCGTCGGGTGCTCGCGCGACGAGATCGCCTTGCTGCGCAATGCCACCGAGGCCAACAGCTACATCGCCAACGGCATTGACATGAAGCCCGGCGACGAAGTGCTGATGACCGACCAGGAGCATCCCGGCGGCGAACAACCGTGGCAGTTGAAGGCCAAGCGCTATGGCATCGTGGTCAAGAAGGTCACGCTGCCCAAGCCGGTAAAGGACGCACCGCAGGTCCTCAATCTGTTCAACGACGCCATCACGCCGCGCACGCGGATCATCTTCTTCAGCCACATCACCACCGCGACCGGCGTCGTGTTGCCGGCGAAGGAGCTGTGCGCGCTGGCTCGGTCGAAAGGCATTCTCTCGGCGGTTGACGGCGCCCACGTCACCGGCATGATGCGGCTCAACATCCACGATCTCGGCTGCGACATGTACACCTCAAGCCCGCACAAGTGGCTGCAATCGCCCAAGGGCTCGGGATATCTCTACGTGCGCGACGAAGTGATCGATCGCCTGTGGAACACCATCGTGACCGAAGGTTGGGAAGAGGCCAAGCTGCGGGCCGAGCGCTTCCAGCGTATCGGTTCGTCCAACGTGCCGGCCCTGTGCGGGCTGCGCGCGTCCATCAAGTTGGCGAACGACATAGGCATGGACCGCATCGAGCGGCGTCATCGTCAGCTCGCAGATTACATGCTGGCGGAGATGCAGAAACGCGGCGCGGAATCGTGGACATCGCCCGACCCGGGGCTGCGGTGCGCCATCGTCACGGTGAACGTTCCGCCGATCCAGCGCACGGACCTGGAGAACTGGCTGTGGACGAACAGGAAGATTCGCATCCGCGGCGGCGAACCGTCGAAATTGCGGCTCTCCACGCCGTATTACCTGCAGAAGAAAGACCTCGATCACTTCCTTGATTCGTTCGACGAGTACAAGCGGGAAAAGAAGATTGCGTGACGAGTGCGTTAGGGTGCGCTGCGGTCGCGCCTCGATATTAGGTCCACCCTACCAGCATTCATGAACCGCGTGGTCGGCGTTTGGCTTCTACTTCCGGCTCGGGTACGATGGATGTTCACCCTAGCTGCATAGCCATGAAACCAGTTTTGTCGGGACTTCTTTTTCTTTTCTCACTCACGACAGTCTTCGCAGCGGCGCAGCAGGCGCCGGCGGGCACTCCAACGCAAGCTGTTCCCGCGCCACAAACGCCGGTCATTCCAATGCCACTACCTTCTGGGCAAGAGATTCCACAGCAGCCCACGGTGGTGAATCCGGCGCAGGCTGAACCGCAGCCGTCGCTCACGCCTCCGGACTATTCGCAGGAAGCTGTTGTAATCGAGCACTACCACCAAGCGATCCGTTTCGAGAATAACGGGACCGGGAGGGACCAGCTCGATGCCCAAATTAAGATCGTCAGCGAAAGCGGCGTGCAGGGAATGGGCCAGCTCAAGGTTGGCTATAGTGCGCTCAGTGACAAGCTTGAAATTGTCTATGTGCGGGTGCGCAAGCCCGACGGAACGGTCGTTACCGCGCAGGAGTCGGCCATCCAGGACCTCACCCTGCCCGACGCCCCGGTGTACACCGACTATCACGAGAAACACATCAGCGTTCCGTCCTTGCGTCCAGGAGACGTGTTGGAGTACGAGTTCGTCCGCACCATTACGAATCCGTTGACCCCGGGTCAGTTCTGGACCAGCGTGAACTTTTCCGAGAAGGGCATCATCCTTGATCAGCAGTTGGAGATCGACGTTCCCAAGGGACGGCAGATCATGCTGAAGAGCAAGCCCGGTTATGAGCCCAAGGTTACCGATGAGGGCGACCGGAGCATCTACCGCTGGACCTACACGCACCTGAAGGACGAGGAGGAAGGCCCGCCCGGCAAGAGAAAGAAGAAGAACCCGCACAGGTCGGAAGACGAAATTCCCACAGTCCAACTAACCACTTTTCAAAGCTGGGAAGAGCTGGGAGCCTGGTACGCCTCGCTAGAGCGCGACCGGCGACAGCCGAACGATGCTGTCAAAGCCGAGGCCGAGGAACTGGCGCAGGGCAAGACCGACGACATGGCCAAGGTGAAAGCGCTGTACGAATATGTCTCGCGCAACATTCGCTACGTCAGCTTGTCATTTGGCCTGGGTCGCTATCAGCCCCACGCAGCCAGCGAGGTGCTAAGCAACAGCTACGGGGATTGCAAGGACAAGAACACGCTCTTGGCCGCGTTGCTGGCGGCCGAGGGATTTCAGGCAACCTCGGTGCTCATCGGATCGCAACATGAGCTCGACCCCGAGATTCCTTCTCCGTCGCAGTTCGACCACGTGATTACCCGCGTTTCGGTTGACGGAAAAAACATCTGGCTCGACAGCACCAATGGTGTCGCTCCCTTCCGCATGCTGTCCGCTCCCTTGCGCGATAAGCAAGCCCTGGCGGTTCCTCCTGACGGCAAAGCCGGCCTGGTGCGCACTCCTGCCGACCTGCCGTTTGAGGCTTTCGATCGCACCCAGATTAATGGCTCGATCAACGAAACCGGGACGCTGAAGACGCATTTCACCATCCACCTGCGAGGCGACCAGGAGCTGTTCTTACGGTTTGCTCTGCGCCAGATGCCGGGAAATCGCTGGAAGGACTTCTTCACCATGCTCCTGCAGCGCATGGGGATGCAGGGGGCCGAAATCGACAACCTGAAAGTCAGCGATCCCAGCGATCCTGACAATCCGCTGCAGATCGATCTGGATGCCACCGTGAACAACTACTTCGACTGGTCGGCGCCGGAATCGAAGATGGGCTTGTCGTTCATGCAGATCGCTCTTGCCCCGGAGGGTGACGCCGAGCACGACGACCAGACGTATCCCAAGCCCATCAAGCTGGGCGCGCCTGGGGAGTCAAGCGTCGAGGTCCGAGTCACGGTCCCGCCGAAGTACACCGTCCACCTTCCGATCGGAGTCGAGGTCAAGCGCGACTACGTGCAGTATGCCTCGAGCTATAAGTTCGAAGCCGGGCAGTTGACCGCTATTCGCACTCTGAAACTGCTCGGCGCGGAGTTGCCGGTGGCGCGGCGCGAAGATTACGCCGCTTTCCGCCGGGCCGTAGCGGCCGACGAGGCGCAACAGATCTCGCTGGATAACAGGTCTCCGGGAATGGCTGGGGTGGGCGCCAACGAATCGGCTGACGATTTGAACGAATCTGCGGAACAGGCCCTTAGGAACAACAACTACGAGCTGGCAGTAAGCCTTTTGCAGCGCGTGGTGAAGTTGGAACCCAAGCATAAGACGGCGTGGGACGAGCTGGGGGATGCATATTTAGGACTCAACCAGAACGATCAGGCCATCGCCGCGTTCAAGAAGCAGATCGAGATCGACGCCTACGATCAGTACGCATACAACGGCCTGGGAGCGGCCTATCAGCGGGAATTGAAGTACGACCAAGCCATTCAGCAGTTCCAGAAACAAATCGAGATCAACCCGCTGGATCCGTCGGCGCATGCCAGGTTGGGAGAGGTGTACATCGCGCAGAAGAAGTTTGCAGAGGCCGTTCCCGAACTGGAAAAAGCCGTAACCCTTCAACCCAAGAATCCGGTGTTGCTGATCTCGCTTGGGCAGTCCTACATTGCGACCAACCAGACCGACAAGGGCATGGCGCAATTTGAGAAGGCCATCAGCGTGTCGCCCAGCCCGCTAACCTGGAACAACATCGCCTATTCCCTGGCGGAGCAAAACGTACAACTGGACCGCGCTGACAAATATGCCGATGCGGCGATCAATTCACTGCAGACGCAACTGCGCGACGTCAAACTGGACAGCCTGCGCTTTGAGGATCTGGAAGCCGCGCAGTTCTTGTACAACATCTGGGACACTAAGGGCTGGATCGAGTTCAAGCGCGGCGATCTGGACTTGGCGGAGCAGTACATCGACGCGGCATGGCAAGCCAGCGGCAGCGGCAACATCGGCGAACACCTGGGCGAAATTTACGAGAAGCAAGGAAAGCGTGAGCGGGCGATTGGCGCCTATATCTCGTCACTGGCCGGCGATCCACCCAGTGATAGTGCGCGCGCCCGGCTGGATGCGCTGGGAGTTGGCAAGGGAGTCGATCACAAGGTTGAGGAAGCTCGTCGCGAACTGCAACGGCAGCGTACGTCTCCTCTCCACACATCGGGCAAGGGCAGTGCTGACTTCTTCCTGCTGATCTCGCCCGCGAAGGTGGAACAGGTGAAGTTCATCAAAGGGAGCGATGGGCTGAAAAGCTTGTCCGACGTCCTGGAGAAAACCGACGTGGGAATGAAGTTTCCGGCGAGCGCAGAAGTGCGCGTGGTACGGCGAGCTGTGGTGACTTGCGGGGCGCCGGCCAGTGCATCGGCCGCGGGGGCACCCGACAAAGGGAAAGCCCCGGCCGCAGTTGCAGGCCAGGAATCGCAGGGATCGGCGGGGCCGTGCGCTGTCGAATTGCGTCCTGCCGAATCGGTACGCACATTGAACTGAGGACTGCGCCTGAGGACATCGGAGGCGATCAATTTCGCAGTAAGATAGAGAGTCCTGGACCGGAGGTTTCCATGAACGATCTGCGATACCCCATTGGCAAATTTGAATGGATTCCACCTGACGACGAAGCCCAGATGGCCAAGCGGCGCGTGCATTACATCGAAGTACTGTCCAAGCTGCCGGCGCAGATGCGCGCCGCGGTGAGAGATTTGAGTCCTGTCCAACTCGACACGCCTTATCGTCCCCAGGGCTGGAGTGTACGGCAGGTGGTGCATCATGTACCCGATAGCCACCTGAACGCCTACATCCGCTTCAAGCTTGCGCTAACCGAAGACGAGCCCTCCATCAAGCCCTACCACGAAAACTTGTGGGCCGAGCTGCCCGACAATGCCATCACCCCGGTTGAAGTGTCTCTGCAACTGCTGGCCGCGCTCCATTCCCGGTGGGTTGATTTGTTGAAGGCGATGAAGCCCGCCGACTTTGCGCGGACCCTGAAGCATCCTGAGCACGGAGTGCTTTCGCTCGACCAGATGCTGGC
Organism: uncultured Acidobacteriaceae bacterium; assembly: GCA_963737435.1. Taxonomy (GTDB): domain Bacteria; phylum Acidobacteriota; class Terriglobia; order Terriglobales; family Acidobacteriaceae; genus Bog-257. The sequence continues at coordinate 590,059 of CAVTSI010000008.1, forward strand.
CATGTACGCGTGGCACTCGGCGCACCACCTAACCCACATCACCGCCCTCCGCGAACACATGAGGTGGAAGCAGCGCGCGGCAGCGGGGTAGCCGACCTGGTCCTATCCTGTAAAGCAACCCGGTGGTAACCGCCTAGTTCAGTCGGGATGACAAGAAACTAAGAAAATTAATTTCTGCGGTCGATAAGAGAGCTGCGTATTTTTTCGAGACATTCATGGGATGAGCGCGTGGTGCTTGGGGACGTATGCACGTTTTCTTGTGCTGAATGCAAGACGCCGCAATGGATGCGAGTTGCGCTCACTTCGATGGGGAAATCGCGTCCAACTTTCGAAGCGGAAAGTTTCGAAAGTTATGAACCTTCCGTGGGCGTGCACCGTATATCCGTGAAGAGCATCAAACGAGTAGTGGGCAAGCGCTCCGTTCGGCGCAAAAAACTTAGGGGTTAAACAGAATGTTTCGCCCGCGGTTTGGCGGCCCAGGCGAGACCATCTTAAGGGAGGCTTGGAATCCAGTCCCTGTTGCTGTTTAACCCCGGTGTCACATTCTATGCAGCGCGGTGGGAAACGCAAGTACTTCCTGCCGGTGAGGGCCGCCGGAACCAGTTTTCCAAAGAAGGAGATTTACAGATGAATCGTTTTTTGGCTCCCTTCACCATGTTGGTCCTCGCAATCACAATGTCCGTCAGTGCTTTGGCGGGAACAATCAAGAAAGACACCGTTACCCTCAACCAAGACGTGCAACTGAACGGCACAACCATTCCTGCAGGCGACTACAAGGTCACCTGTGAGACCAATGGGACCACCGCCCAGGTCAAATTTATGCAAGGCAAGAAAGAAGTAGCCAGCGCCACCGGGCATACCAAAGAGCTCGGCCAGAAAATGCCCACAGCGAGACTGTTGCTAACCAATAGCGGTGGTGTTGCTTCTATTCAGGAACTGGATCTAACGGGCACCACCACGGGTGTGGTCTTCGGTTCAGCCATGGCAAACAGCGGCGAATAACACAGTCAGAGACCATTCTGCAGAGGGAGCAAGCGATTGCTCCCTTTTTTGCCGACACGGGTTGGTCATTGGCCCGACGCATTGCTCGCTGATCGGACCGCCTCCTGGCACTCCCTGCCCGACGTCAACACCTTGTCAATCCCCGGGTCGGCACGCAGCTTGGCCAGCAGCGGGTCGGAAACGATATTCGAGTACGCGCAATAGTTCCGCTCGACGGCACTCTGCAGCAGATTGAGCGCAGCCTGCCTCTTGCCGCAGTATCCGAGTAAGGCCCCTTCGTAGTACAAGATCTCCGGGTCCGCTTCAGCCGCCTGATTGGTTTCCAACTCCTGCGCAATCCGGTCCAGTTCTGACGCTGGCCGCAGTTGCAGGCAAGCTTCCAGCAGATCGCGGTGATAGCGAGGAGCGGTGGACATTTGCTTGACGGCTTCCTTCGCTTCGGCGACCTTGCCCTCGCGCAGAAGAATCGAGGGCAGGACATAAGCGGCCCATTCCGAGCCCGCGTCCAGGCGGACGAAATCCCGGGCCCGCGAAGTGTTACCCAATTCCATGAAAGCCCAGGCACAAGAGCGGAAGGTGTAGTTGCCGGGATCGAGCGCCAGGGCAGCATCGCACTCTTTTGTGGACCGCTCCAGCATTCCTGCGTAACGATAAACATAGCTCAGCGCAAAATGGGCCTGAGCGCTTTCCGGACGGCGCTTGACCAAGGCCTGCGCTGCTTCGTAAGCCTTTCCTAGCTCACCTCTCTCGACGCGGTTGGCGATCAACTGCCCCGCGGCAATGCTGAGATCGGGATCCAAGGCCAAAGCACGCTCGTAGGCCTGGTTGGAGCGCTGGAACATAACTTCGCCACCGTCGGAATAGGTCGCATCGTAGTAGCAACGCAGGCCCAGTTGCTCCCAGGCGGGCGCGTAGTTCGGATCCAGCTGCACCACCCGCTCCAGGACCGCGATGGCGTCCTTGTTCGCTCCGGGATCATGGGGCAGCGCGACGCTGTGCAGATAGAGGTCATACGCTTCCGGGTTCCTGGGACGAGTGCCCGTTTCGGCGGGCCCACCGGTCACCCCCAGAGTCGGGAGCAATCCCTGACGCACTTGGGCGGTGATATCGCCCTGCAAAGCGATGAGGTCCTGGGCGGGAGTTGTCAGGCTGGTTTGCCAAAGCAGCCGGTCGTGGTTGATGTCGATGGCTTCCAACGTAACCAGCAGATTGTCCCCTTGTTTCAAGAAGTGTCCGGTCAGGACGGTGGCAACGCGCAGTTGCCGCCCCGCCTGCTCCGGGTCGACATTGTTGGCTGCATATTTTTGTGTGCTCGAAGATGGGCGAACATCCAGGCTGCGGGTATAGGTAAGCACATTGGCGATTTCGTCGGCCAGGGCGAAGCGAAGAAACTCGACACTAATGTCGCCGTTGGTGTTCTGCAAGGGCAGCACAGCGATCGTGTTCTTTGCGGCGGTGCCAACTCCGAGGCGGCGCTTTAACCACCACGCTCCCACGGGTATCAGCAGGGTCAAGAGCAGCGCGATGACCCCTAGGAGGAAATAGGTTTGGGTCCGGTTCGAGCGCTGAAATGTGCTCGACTGGAGACGATACGGCAAGGCAGCGCGCACCCGCCCGCTGCTGGTCAACCCCGGCTCCGTTTCCCGCTTCAGCGACTGAAGATCGCCCTTCATCGCCAGCGCGGTCTGATAGCGGTTGCCACGGTTCTTCTCCATCGCCCTGCCGAGGATGCCTTCCAGATCGACAGGAAGATTGGGGTTCAGCTTCAGCGGGGAAACTGGCTTGCGGTTCAGGATCGCATCCAGGGTGGTCACCGCGTTGGTCCCGGCAAAAGGTTTCTTACCAGTCGCCATCTGGTAGATCACGACCCCGAGGGAGAACAAATCGCTGCGCTGGTCAAGTTCTTCGCCGCGGGCCTGCTCGGGGGACATGTAAACTGCCGTTCCGAAAACGTCGCCCGCAACCGACAGCGGATCTTCTGACAATCCTTCGCCGGTCTCCATCCCACGCGACAACTTGGCCAGTCCGAAGTCGAGAAGCTTGACCTGTCCGCTCTGCGTCAGAAAGATATTGCCCGGCTTGATGTCGCGGTGAATGATGCCCTTGGCGTGGCAAGCGGCCAACGCATCTGCCACCTGAATGCCGATGTCGAGGATCTCATCCACTTTCATCGGCTCGCCCCGCAGCCGGTCCTTCAGGCTCATGCCTTCCAGTTTCTCCATGACGATGAAAGGATGGCCGTCGAGGTCTTCGATGTCGTGAATCGTGCAAATGCCAGGATGGTTTAGCTGCGAAGCGGCGCGCGCTTCCAGCAGGAAGCGGTTCAGGGATTTGGGGTCGTTGACCAGGGTGTCGGGAATGAACTTCAGGGCGACGTGGCGGCCCAAGCGCGGGTCAATCGCGTCGTAGACCACGCCCATGCCGCCACCACCGAGCTTACTGACGATGCGGTAGTGAGAAACAGTCTGGCCGATCATCCCCGGGGCCGCGGTTTCCATTTGGCGGTTATGTTAGGCTGCGTGCGGAATCCGGTCAACTTGCGGCATCCATACTAGCTGCCAACCTCCGAATGGTGCATGGTTTTCACAGAGTTGGCGTTTAGACAAACATCTTCCTCAACCACGCTATTGCTCCGGTTCCACATAACCGCGAACATCGCTAAGGGCAAGCGTAGCTTGGAGCTTTCCGACTGCGTTGGGAGGGAAGGGAACGCAGTGCGCCTCTCCAGGGGAACCAGAGGCGCTCAGTCGTCGCTTTCAGCCGTCGCGAGACACGATGCGCGCCGCCGAGTCCGCACCCTAGCGTCAATGGGAGTTGGGACTAGATGGGGAGTAGCTTATTTGACGGTGTAGAGGCACACTCGCCATTTTCCATCCTTGTCCAACGCGGGAGTGACGGTTTCGATCGCGGAATTCTTGTGCTCGAAGCCGCTCTCGTACTGCAGGACAACATACTGCCCATCCGGCGCTCCCGGAAGCTGAGTCGTGTACTCCGCTGATTTCAGTTTTCTGGAGATCACCGCACCCAACGGTGCACGATTGCGGGCTAACAACTCTTGCCACTGGTCTCGTGCAACATTGGCCTTGAGCACGTTCCCGGTGTCGTCCCAACTCTGAGCATAATTGCCGGAGTCCACCGACTTTAACCAATTACGGGCAGCTCCCTCGGCTACAGTCGTCTTGTCCTGCGAGCAGGCGCTCATCCACAGCGCCACGAAAATAAGGCCAAGCAAACAGAAACTTCGTCTTTTCATGAAATGCTCCAATCCAATGCAGGCGATCGGCTCGTCCCCATCAAAACCATTACTTAAGGGCTACAGCTATTTTCGTTCTCTCCTATTGACTATTCACCGCGCTGCTCGCCAAGTCCCTATCGATACGCAAAGATCATGGCGTACAGGATCCAGACCACTACGCTGAAACCGATGCTGAGCGCAATCCACGCAAAGACGCGGATCGTCTTGACCACAATGGCGGGTTGTGGCTCTTCCAGGTGTTGTTCCAGTTCACCGGCGGCCAGCAGTGCGGCATATTCCCGAGGTTTGTCGCGCTTCAATTCCGCCAACGGCATATGGCCGGTGAAAATGGTGGTGTCCATGGGAAACTTTTCCGGCCGGAGATGGGTGTTGAAAAAATGCACGGTAAAGATGAAACCGGTGGCCAGCAGGGCCTCGTCACTATGGACGATGGTGGCCACGTTGATGAATGAGCCCGGCAAGAATCGGGTGAAGAAGACAGGGAACCAGAGCGTCAGCCCGGTGGACCCAATGACCACAATCCCCCAAAACACCGCAAAGTAATCGAACTTCTCCCAGTAGGTCCAACGCCCGTACTGCGGCCGCGGTCCCATGCCGACGAACCACTTTATGGTTGCGACGAACTCCTGTCCGTCGCGCTTGGTGGGCAGCAGCGTGTTTGGCCCGAACAGGATTGCTTTCCAAGTCGTCTGGTTGTGGCGCTTCTGCTTAAACAGTCCGATCACGTGCGCGGTGAAGGTACCGAACATGACGATGGCGGCAAAGCGGTGGACATATCCCGCGGTCTCGAAGCCGCCCAGCAGGCGAGAGAACCTCGCCGCCCAAGGAGTATAGGAAAACTTTAGAGACAGTCCGGTGACCGCCAGGGTTAGGAAGCTGACGATCATGCAGGCGTGTAGCACACGGTAAAGGTGAGGGAAGCGGACGAACTCGCGTCGGTCAACCGCCACGGCGGCGACCGGCGCCCTTTGTACTGCAAGTGCTGTCGCCTCGTGGTCCACCGCGGCTGCGGATTGCGGCTTGGCGTTAGGCATCATATTCATCCTTAGCGTCGGAATCTGTCGGGCCAGAGTTCTTTTCGGCTTGCGCTTCGAGCGCTTCCGCCGCACGCAGTTCGCGCCGCATCTGTAACGCACGCGGGAGCCACAGTAGGGTATGGACGCCGCCCACAGTAAACGTGCCGATCAGCAGCGCCGTCATTCCCCAGAACGTGTAGTACAGGAAGGGAAACTTCTTGGGATCGTGATGGGTGGCGTGGGTGAGATATCCGGCGAAGCGCCGGGTCGCATCCGAGTGGCACTTCTGGCAGGTGGCAACCACGTTGGCGCGGCTCAGGTGCGAGCGCGGATCGGTGACCTTCTGGATGTCGTGGGCGCCGTGGCAGTCATAGCACTTCGCGGTCTTGGTGTATCCGAGTTTGGAAACTTTCCCGTGATAGGTATCGAAATAGGTCTTGGCAATCTCTCCGTGACAGCGCCCGCAGGTGGTCATGATGTCGAGCTTGAATCCGTCCTGGTCGGTGCGGCGGATGGAGTGAGCGGTGTGGCAGTCGTTGCAGACCGGCAGCGGTTGATCCGTTTTGGTTACCGTGGACGAATGGATGCTCTGGACGAACTGCTCTTCGATGCCATGGTGGCAGTTGCCGCAGGTTGACGGTAGGTTCCTCGGATTCACCGTCGATTCCGGATCGGAGGCCGGCAGTTCTTGATGCGCCGTGTGGCAACTGGTGCAAGTGGCTGTCACCGTCAGGCCGCTCTTCAGAAGGCCCTTGCCGTGGATACTCTCCGTGTATCGCGGAATGATCTGGTGCTCGACGCCGGTGTACATCACGGCCGCCTTGTGGCCTTCGCGGTGGCACTTGGCACAAAGATCGGGCACATTGGTCGGGAACGTTAGGGATTCCGGAGTCGTGCTTGCCCAGAACGTGGTGCGTGCCGTGGCAGTCCTTGCAGGAAGGAGCGTTGGTGTCGCCCCTGGCATGCATTTGGCCGTGCGTGCTGAGCTGGTACTGCTGTCCTACCTCGGCGTGGCACGAACTGCAATCAACCGGGTGCGTGATGGTCTCGCAGGGGCGCACACGCGAGGCGTTCACCTCCGAGTGACACTGGCTGCAGGCGACCTTCAGGTGACGTGAGCCCGCCACTTCGCTGACCCGCACCAGCATCGGGCGTCCATCCGCCGACTTTAGGCTTGCATTGGCATGGCAGCGCATGCAATCGGCATCAGCCATACCTTGGGAATAAAAAACATTTCTGACCTTGTGCGGCTGGTGGCAATCGACACAGGCCGGCAGAGCATTGGCTTGTTTCTCCCAAAGCTCGCCGCGAATGATCTTGCGATGTACCAGTTCGATATTGGCGTGGCACTTGGTGCAGGTGGCAGCGATATTGCGCCGGTTGATGGACGAGTTGGGATCGGTGTGTGGCAGGATCGAGTGCGCCGTGTGGCACGAGGCGCAGTTGGCCGCCACAATCAGCCCCTTCTTCAGCAAGCCTTCGCCGTGGATGCTCTCGGTATAGTTCTCCAGGATGTCGTGCTGGGCGATGTTGCGGTTCATCTGGACCGGCGTGCCCTCGCGGTGACACTGCCCGCAGACGAAGGGGACTTTCATCGCCGCCACGGACGAACGCGGGTCCTTGACCGGGAGGATGTCATGATTGCCGTGACAGGTCACGCAGCGCGGCGCCAGCGAGTCTCCACGAGCGACCGCTCGGCCGTGCAACGATTTTGCATAGAGTTGGGACTCGTCGCTGTGGCAGGAGCCGCAGTTCACCTTGGCCAGCGGCGTGGAGTGCGGGAGGTCTTTGCCGTCTAAGTCGGCGTGGCAGTTGGCGCATTGCAACGAGCCGTGAATGGAACCGGCGAACTTCTTCTGGTCCACGAACAGCGAAACCGTCCGCCCACCGCGCTTGGTGGTCAGCGACTTGTCACTATGACACGCCAGGCAGTCGTCGCTGGTAGGCCCGGTTGCAGAACACTGGGTTACAAACGACACCGACAGTAAGAATAGCGTCGCCCATAGCGGCTAACTTGCCGCCAACATAGCGACGGCGAGGCCGGGGGCTTCCGGCAAAGCAGCAGGCGGCTGCCGAGTTCTTACAGACAGCGGTTAGGGAAACTTCCACAATCCAATTCTCAGGTTTTTTCGACATGCGTCAGCAAACGGGAGCCGCTGGGCCGGGCGCGCCCCTCTGGCAAACATCTGCTAGTTATCTGTCAACCTGCACAGTGGGTCAGTGACTCAGGTCACGTAGCGTCGTGAGCGAACGTCCGTTCGAGCGTTGAGGCGGGCTGGGGGTGGGTTGCCCGGATTTGTCGAACCCCTTGCTGGGCGCGAGCCGCGCTGCGCTACAACTGGCGGTGACGATCGTCACACGCCGAAGTTTGCGGGAGTACTCTGGATCCCGACCCGTGCAAATTACGCCGGTAGAATTGCGTCCACATTGGCTGCCATCAACGCGACTCCCCGCTCCGTGCAGCGCGTGTCGCTCCGAAGGGAGCCCGAGCCCGTGGTAGGATTTAGGTCACCTACATTGATAGCGATGCGGTGTCGCTCAAGATGTGTCCTCTTGACCTCAGAGCGGCGCCACGGCTGCACGCTCAAAGATCGCTTTTATGCGTCCTTCACATATCCGCGTTTTCATCCTGGTACTGGTCTCGTTGGCATTTATCGGTTGGGCGGTGCCGACGGCGGCCAATTTCATCATTGAGTACAACTGGTGGAAAGAGGTCGCCCAGGTTAGTACGTGGTTCAGCATGCTGTGGTACAGCATTGCGCCCGTGGCGGTAGGCGCCCTGGTGGCCTTCATCGCGCTGTACGTAGCTCATGCGCGAGGTTTGCACTTCGCTGGCGTCCGCCAGCGTGACTACCCTCTATACTCGCGCACGGTTCCGGTAGGGCTGGCCGTGTTCGCGATGCTATTGGCGTCCGCCTCGATTGACTTCTGGACGGTCATGCGCTTTTTCGGGTCACGCGGGCTGACCGCGCCTCCCGACGCCTGGCAGGACAAAGTCTTTTCGCACGCCTTGCCGTTTTACCTGTTCGATCTGCCTTTCTATTCGGACCTGCTGGGATTTCTGTTTGTGGTAGCGATTCTTTCCGCCCTGCTGTTCTGGGCCACGGCCCGCGGATGGCAGTTGTTCGAGCGAGTCCGCTACCGCCTGATTGATCGGCCAGCGGGACCTATCAACATTGGGGACTATTTGCGGTTGCCGGGCGCCGCGCGCACGCCGTTCTTCCGCATCATTGCAGTGATTTTATTGCTGGGTTTCGCGGCCTGGATTTATCTGGGCAACTATGAGCTTTTGTTCAATACGCACGCCTTCATGACGGGCGCCGATTTTGTGGACGAAAAAGTCACTCTCCCTCTGCGCTGGCTGCTCATTATTTCTGCTTTAGCGGCGTTGCCGCTGGCTTGGATGTCGAAGTTCAAGCAGGTGGCCGTTCTGGTGATGTCATGTTTTATCCTGCAATTGCTCTTGCCAGCCATTGTTCGCGCCGTTTATGTGCGGCCAAATGAGATTTCAATCGAACGGCCCTACATCGAGCGCCACATCCAGGCGACCACCGCTGCCTTCGGCCTTGATCGGAACGCCACCGAACGCCCTTTCACCCCTTCCGGGCAAGGCGTGGTGGACCCGGTGCAAGACGCAACATTGCTCGCTAATGTTCGGCTCTGGGACCTGCGGGCTTACGGCGCAACCATAACGCAGATTCAAGCGCTACGCCCCTACTACACTTTTCCTCAGACCGACGTTGACCGCTATTTCATCAACGGGCGCATCAAGCAGGTACTGCTGTCCCCGCGCGAAATTGATGTCACCCAGTTGTCCGCCGAGGCCAGCGAGAGCTGGATCAATCCGCGGTTCATCTACACGCACGGCTTTGGCGCGGTGGTAGCTGAGGTTAACAAAATCACGCCCGATGGTCTGCCCGTCTTGCTTATCGAGAACGCGCCTCCGGAGATCAAATCGGCTGGGTTCCAACTCTCCCGGCCCGAGATCTACTTTGGCGAGCGGACTCAGGATCCGGTCTTTGTGCACACCGCCCGCGAAGAGTTCGATTACCCTTCCGGCGACCAGAACAAGTATTCGACCTATCAGGGCACAGGCGGCTTCCCGGTTGGTTCTTTTCCTTTGAAGGTTGCCGCGGCGATTTCCCAGGGCGAGCCGAACATTGTTTTCACCGGCTATCTGACTGGCCAAAGTCGCATGATGATTTATCGCAACGTGAAAGCAAGATTGGCGCACCTGGCCGGTTTCTTGCACTGGGACCAGGATCCCTACCTGGTGATTGCCGATGACGGCAGGCTGGTTTGGATGGTGGACGGCTACACAACCTCGCTCTCCCATCCGTACTCGGCGGTGCTTCCCGTCGCCGGGATTGATGACGGCGCAAATTACATTCGCAACGCCGTGAAAGCAACCGTGGATGCCTACACGGGGAAGATGTCGTTATATGTATTCGATCCCAGCGACCCCATCATTCAGGCTTACCAAGAACTGTTCCCAAAGTTATTCCTTCCTGCGTCAGAAATGCCAGCCGATCTGCGGCGGCACGCCCGTTATCCGGAGGCTCTTTTTCAAGCGCAGGCGGAGGCGTACCGAATCTTTCACATGCGCGATCCTCAGGTGTTCTACAACAAGGAAGACATTTGGGAGATCGCGCGTGACCTCTTCGGCCAGTCTGGACAGCCGGAGCCCGTAGCCCCTACCTACGTGGTGGCGACTTTGCCGGGGGAGAAAGAACCCGAGTACCTGCTGATTCTGCCTTTTTCTCCACGCGGCAAGGACAATTTGATCGGATGGATGGCCGCTCGATGCGATGGCGAGCAATTAGGGAAGCTGATCTTTTATCGACTGCCGAAGCAGCAATTGATGTACGGCCCCATGCAGATTGAGTCGCGCATCGATCAGGACCAGAACATCTCCAAGGACCTCACGCTGTGGAACCAGCAGGGCTCGCGCGTGTTGCGCGGCAACATTATCGCCCTCCCCGTCACGGGGGGCTTTCTTTACCTGGAGTCCATTTACATTCAGGCAACCGAAGCTCGCATGCCACAGCTCAAGAAGGTGGTGCTGGCCATGGGCGACCGGCTAATCTACCGGGACACCTTCGATCAGGCCCTGGCAGATCTAACGGCAGCACCAGCGCCAGCGGCAGTTACTCCTACTCCAACGCCCGCCGTGGCAACTGGCGAGAAAAACGTGCCCACGCTGGCTGAGCGCTTGCACCAGCTTCGCGATCAAGCCGAGCAACTGACACGAGAGATCGAGCAACTGGAAAGGGAAACAGTCAAGAAATAGATTCAAGATCGTCCCAGACGACCAAGAACCGCTAACTCCCGCATTATCAGGTTCCTACTCGCAGATTGCGGACACCGTTCTTCCCGATTTGGTCTGCGCCAGCGCGACACCTGGCCTATTCTTTTCCCTGCCGTTTGACCCTCCTGCCAGTCCCATGCGATAGTTTGGTTTTAACAAAGTTGTAGCAATTCGCCATTCTTCACCTCTCATGAATCTTTCCACACTTGTTTTTGTCTGTGGAGCATCTCGGTGCGCCTGATACCGCGTGATACCAAGTTTTTCGACATGTTCCTGGAGATCGCCACCAATGTGGTCGAGGGCGCACAAGCCTTGAACGACCTGTTGCATGCTTACGATTACGAGCAGATGCCTACGGCTGTGCAGAAAATCAAGGAGATCGAGTCCCGCGGCGATGAGATGACGCACAGGATTCTGATCAAGCTGAACCAAACCTTCATTACGCCCTTCGACCGCGAGGATATTCACCTGCTGGCCTCCTCGCTGGATGACGTCCTCGATTTCGTTTACAGCGCGTCTGACCGCTTGTACACTTACAAGATCAAGGAGCCCTCTGCGTCGGCCAAGGTGTTGACCACCATCATCCTGAAGCAAGCGCAAGAACTGAAAAAGGCTGTGGGCCTGCTCAGCAAAGACGGCCAGCTCCTCGAACACTGCGTAGAAGTCAACCGGCTGGAAAACGAAGCCGACCAAGTCAGCCGCGAAGCAATCGGACGCCTGTTCGATGGCGGCTACGATCCGATTACCCTGATCAAGCTGAAGGAACTGCTGGAGATTCTAGAGGAAGCTAGCGACAAGGCTGAAGATGTCGCCAACGTGCTGGAAACGGTAGTCCTGAAGAGCGCTTGAGGCGCTGCACCGTGCTTGCGAAGCGATAAATCAAACGAGGACCTCTGCTTTGAGTACAGGACTCGTCCTGCTCCTTATTACGGTTGTCACGGCGCTGGTGTTCGACTTTCTGAATGGCTTCCACGACGCTGCCAACAGTATTGCCACGGTGGTCTCCACCCGCGTGCTGTCGCCCAGGTTAGCGGTGCTATGGGCGGCCGCATTCAACTTTCTAGCAGCGTTCTTTCTGGGGACTGCGGTTGCCAAGATGATTGGCAAAGGCATGATCCAGCTCGACATCGTAACCCAGTACGTGGTGCTGGCAGGATTGTTGGGCGCCATCGTTTGGGATGTGTTGACTTGGCTGCTGGGATTGCCGACCTCTTCGTCGCACGCGCTGATCGGTGGCTATGCGGGCGCAGCGATGGCGCGGGCCATGATCCTTCACGGCTGGAGAGCAGCGCCCCAGGTCATCGTGCCCGGCGGCTGGTACAAGACGCTGATCTTTATCGTGGTCGCTCCCGTGATGGGTTTCGTGCTTGGCTTCGGCTTCATGGTGGCGATCTCGTGGATCTTTCAACGAAAATCGCCGCAGCAAGTGGACAAGCTTTTCCGTAGGTTGCAGTTGCTCTCAGCTGCGGCTTACAGCCTGGGGCACGGGGGCAATGACGCGCAGAAGACCATGGGGATTGTTGCTGGCGCGCTCTATACCGCCGGAGTCATGAAGCCGCATGACTTTGCCGCGAACTGGGGGCGCTGGCATTGGCCGATCATCCTGGCGGCCCATGCTGCAATTGCTCTGGGGACCTATCTCGGAGGATGGCGAATCGTCCATACCATGGGGTCGAAGATCACCAAGCTGAAGCCGGTGGGCGGCTTCTGCGCCGAAGCCGCCGGCGCCATCACCCTGTTCGGCACAGCGTTAGCGGGTATTCCGGTGAGCACAACCCACACCATCACGGGCGCGATTGTCGGGGTAGGAACTACACAGCGGCTGTCGGGTGTGCGCTGGGGCGTGGCAACCCGGATCGTGTGGGCATGGATATTGACAATTCCAGCGTCGGCCCTCGTCGCAATGTTAGCGTTTTGTGTGATCCGACTGTTCAGGCCGGAGGCCTAGAACGCCAACGATGAAAAACCCTCGGAATCTCGACCTTCAGTGCCAACCTGCATAGGATTGGCAGAATCTCTTACCTCGTGGATTGTGTGGCTTCTACGAAGACCGCAAATCCTACAGGTACGGAAGCCAGGAGTTGGCTCGAACGAATGTGGATTATCTGACCCACGCCGAGCCGGTTGCTCCCGCACCACCTTTGCCTTTCCTTCGCCAATGTTAGGCACTTACAACCTTCCTTTCTTTCTACGCGACCCTCATATCGGCAATCGGCTGCTTAATCTTCATCTTCGCCCCAATGGGAAACTGCCCAATGGAAAAGTAAAGATAGCGGCGCACGTTTTTCGAGGGCAGAGAGAGAGAGAGAGAGAGAGAGAGAGAGAGAGAGACTCCCGTCGAGATCCTCTCGAAAAACTTCCAGCATTTCACGGTTTGGGAAGTATGTGCCACTGAACATGCAAAACACAATTGCCTAGACGTGTCAAAGTAGCCCGTCACGTAGGGCACAGTCGATCTGGTCGCCTAGCGCTTTAGAGGTGCGCATCTGCCAAACTGTTGGGGTACGTATACTTGGCACTAACGTGAAGCCAGAGAGCGCAGGACTCAAGCGGCCCGCCGATCCCCGCAATTCTGCAACTGCCATCCGCAGTGACAAACGCCCCCTGCCACCCCATTGTGACGAGAGTCATTGACATGCGCATCGTTGATAACGGCTAATGGACTTGGATCATTGCAAAGCGGGTTGTGCTTTCGAGTACTTGGGAGAATCTCATGGAAACACTTTCCCGTAGCTGGGACCTTCTAGGGCAAAGCTTCGCCATCTTAAAGTCAGACGAGGAACTGATGTGGTTGCCGGTCCTATCGGCAATATTCTGTCTGGCCGCGATGGCGATCATCCTCGGCGTCGGACTGCTCGTGGTGATGCCGCCCGGACCCTTTCCCCACGATGTTGCCCAGCAAAAACTGCTGGGCAAAGCCATGACGCCCTTTGTGTTCCTGTTCTATGTGGTCACCTACAGCCTTGCGACGTACTTCAATGTAGCGCTGGTCAGCATCGCGTCAAACCGACTCGGCGGCGGGCGCGCCACTTTGAATGACGGCTTGCAGACTGCCTGGACGCGCAAGTGGAGCATTTTTCAATGGGCGCTGCTGGCCGCGACGGTGGGCACATTCCTGCAAATGTTCGAGCGCCGCTTGGGTTTCTTGGGACGAGTCATCACCCGGACCACGGGCTTGGTATGGACGCTCGCGAGCTTTTTTGTCGTCCCCCTTCTCGCCGCTGAGAACATAGGGCCCGTCGAGGCACTCTACAAATCGACGCAGATATTTCGTAAGACGTGGGGCGAAGAGGTTGCCGGCGGCTTCAGCTTTGGACTTGTCTTTTTGCTTCTCATGTTGCCGGGATTGCTTCTCCCGATAATGGGCGCGCGGCTGGGACAAACAGAAATGTTGGCTGGCGCCGCGGTAATGGCAATTTACTGGCTGCTTCTGGGTGTTGCCAACTCAGCCGCTCAGGGAATCTTCGTCGCGGCGCTTTACCGCTATGCCACCAAACAGGAGCTCTCCGCTGGGTATGACCGCCACGATCTTTCCGGCGCGTGGCAGCCGAAGACGCGTTGAAGTGAATGCAAGCGCTCGGATATCTATCCACGAGGATCGTCGTCTATGCGCAGATTTCTTCATCCGGGACTTAGGAATATCTTGACTCTATAAGCGTGTGAGGCTCGACGAACAGGCTGCCCGAACATTTGAAGTAGAGGAAAAATGCACAGTAGCATTCGGGGCATGTGGTTCGATTCGCGACATGTCCACGGCTTTCTGGCCTTGATACTCGGCGTGCTCGCAATCTTCAGGCGGGAGGTTCTAATAGGAACCAATGCAGCCTGGAGCAAAAGAGTCACCGGCTTCGGTCCCGTCCTGATGGGCCTCGTGTTGGTCGGCATCGGCATCTGGTTCCTCACGAATCCCTAGCCACATAAGGAGAGCCTCTTGAAACTGCGACTCTGGGTTGCTTCTGTCATCGCCGTTGGCGTTCTGCTTTCCCTGCCGGTAGCAGCGCAAATGTCCCCGCCGATGACTCCGTTCTCCGCCGACCTCGAAGCCACCTCCAACCGCGGTGGCAATATTCCGCACGACGTGAATGGCAAGCTCTACTTCGCGCGTGGCCGCATAAGAATGGACATGCAAGGCGGGTCCAGCGGCGAGGTCATCTGGATCACCAACGCCACTACCCACACGTCAGACATGCTGATGCCGGCGCAACACATGTACATGGAGTTCAAGGTAAACCAGGCGACACATCAACCCAGCATGGCATCCAGTATCAAGCCGCTTCGCGACCCCGGTAATCCTTGCGCCGACGAGCAAGGAACCACCTGTAAGAAGGTGGGGGTTGAGCAACTCAACGGCCGCACGTGCGATCACTGGGTGATTACGCAGAAGGATAGAGGCGTCTCGAATGTCTGGGTCGACCCGAAGCTGCGCTTCCCCATCAAGACGGTGACCAAGGGTGACACATGGCAACTGACCAACATCAAGGTGGGTGAGCCTGCCGCCAGTCTCTTCGTCGTCCCTCCGGGCTATCGTAAGATAGACCTCGGCGGAAAGAAGCCTTAGCTGGCGTGACCGATGCCGTTGGTCACATGCTGAGTGCTTTGGTTCACGGCAAAGTGCCGGACGATCACTCGTTCACGCGAGAGAACGGAAAGCCTGTAAAGTTTTCTTGCAGGAGTTTAGGTTGGTGCCGGGAGGGGGACTTGAACCCCCACAACCCTTTCGGGTCTGCGGATTTTAAGTCCGCTGCGTCTGCCAGTTTCGCCATCCCGGCGACAAAAGAATCGGGTCCTTCAAGGGGTTGCGACCGCTTTCGAGCCTACAACAGCCACACGGCAAAGGACAACCTGCACTAGGAAGAGAACAACGCGCCGTAACCAGGATGCAGACTTTGGGAGAAGCGATGACTTTCTAAGCCCTGCTGCGGGCACTGCGTTTTGCCAGGTACATAGCCCGATCGGCGGCGGCGTGCAATTCGTCAGGATTGTGGCCATGATCGGGATAAAGCGCTACGCCGATGCTCAATCCCGTTTGAATGAAATGTCCTTCCACCTTTAGGGGAGTCGCGAGCGCCGACTCCAAAGCCGACATCAGGGTCTCGGCGCCATGCTGATCGGACACATTACTGACCACGGTAAACTCATCGCCTCCCGAACGAGCGAGCGTGTCGGAGGCCCGCATGCGGCTGGACAGTCGCAACACCACCTGTTGTAAGGCTAAATCTCCGATGCGGTGCCCGAAAGTGTCGTTCACTTCCTTGAAGTGGTCGAGGTCAATCAATAG
Organism: uncultured Acidobacteriaceae bacterium; assembly: GCA_963737435.1. Lineage (GTDB taxonomy): Bacteria > Acidobacteriota > Terriglobia > Terriglobales > Acidobacteriaceae > Bog-257. The sequence goes on from CAVTSI010000008.1 coordinate 605,919, forward strand.
CACTGCCACCTTGTTGCCGGCTCGTGTCGCGTGGGCCAAGGCCCGTTCCAATCGGTCTTCCAGCAGTCGCCGGTTCGGCAGCCCGGTCAACGCGTCGTGATAGGCCAGATATTTATTCGTGCGAATCTGGTCCTCCAGAAGCGTCAGAATCATGCCAACCGCCACGAAGTACTTGGGGAGGTTCCAAGTCTCGGATTCAACAATCGTCAAGGGAGAGTGGAAATGCAGAAACATTACGATCGGATAGACCATGCCCCAGGCGATGAAGCCGAAAACCGTGGTCAGCACGCCTGCCGTGTCGCGCCGAAAGTGGCGCCAGTACAGAATGGCAACGACGAAGTTGAGGCCGGCCAGGATAACGCTGACACCAAGGTCAGCATGATTGCGGGCAGCCATCCAGATCAACAACGCGGAGAACACCAGAGACCCAAGCAGTAAGCCAGAAAGATAAGCGGTTGTATCGAGATACCAGTTCCAAGCCAATAGCGAGCTAGCCGCGAAGGCCACTACCACCACGCCATAGTAGAAGCTGTGCGCCGCTACCCCCCAAACCGCAGCGGTCGTGTAAGCCAGTGCGGGGAGACCAAGAATTGTTCCGAGCAGCAGCTGACGGCGAGCAGTGGTCGCCCGCGGCGACATGGAGATCAGGAAAGATACCGTTGCAAGGTTCAGAGATCCCAAGCTAATGGCGGTTGCAATATGGCTCCAAAGACCATGACCTACGTTTACAAACTGGGCAACGAAGTGTACGAGTACGAGGACCCAAGCCGTGAGCCATAGCTGCAGTCGCTCAGCTGCACCCTGACGCAAAATGGCCTCGAACACCACGACCAGAATTGCAAGCGCAACGAGGCTGGGCAGAACGTTGAAGTTCATGACGAAAGTATGGCGCTGATTAAAAGCTTCTTTAGAGTATGACAGCGATTTGCTGTAACCCTAAGCAAAAAGTGGGGGATTGGCCCGAAATGGGCAGCAGGGCCGGTGTCATGGGCCCTGCCACCTATCCGATCGCCGGCAGCGCGGAAAGAGTCATTTGAGTCCCAAGTACGCCGCGAAGGGATCGTCCAGAGGAACGGGCGGATCGACGGTTGTTTGATGTCGCCAGCCGTGGTCCGGTGCGGGAGCGCATCGTTCAGTGTGACTCCGAAACGCACCCCCACGATTCAGCGCACTTTGACGTCGGGATCGACCGACATGCCCGGACGCAGCAGGCCATCCTTGTTGAAATCGGGTTTGTCATTGCCATCAAAGTCGATTCGCACGGGAATGCGCTGCACGACTTTGACGTAGTTACCAGTGGCATTCTCCGGCGGCAACAAGCTGTACTTTGCACCCGTAGCGCCTCCAATACTGGTAACGTGTCCATCCCACTTACGACCGCCGTAGGTATCAACTTTGATCTTTGCGGTTTGTCCTGGCTTCATGTGGGCGAGTTGGGTTTCCTTGAAGTTGGCCGTGACCCAGATCTCACGAAGCGGAACGATGGCCATCAGGTCCTGGCCACTGGATACGTTCGCTCCCACTTGCACCGATCGCTTGCCCACCACGCCATCCACGGGAGCCACGATCGTGGTGTAGGAGAGATTCAGCTGCGCTTGATCAAGCGCAGTCTTGGAGCGTTGCGCCAGGGCATCGGCGGACTTCGCCTTGGCCTGGGTGGCGGCCACCGTATTCGGCGTCGCCCTTGCGTTGCGTATTTCAGCGGTAGCCTGTTCGATACGGGATTGGGCTTGTTTCACTTGCGCCTGCGCAGCCAATAGCGCCGCCTGACGCGCGCTGACGGTAGCATTTGCGGCGATGGCTGCTGCCGTAGCCTGGTCGAACTGCTGCTGCGAGATCTCGCGCTTTCCCAACAGTTGGCGATAACGCTCAACATCGGTATTTAGCTTCTGGGCATCGGCTTGCGCCTCCTGCACCTGGGCTTGCGCAGCCTCTACCTGCTTCAAGGCAGCAGTCACGCCGGCTTGCGCGGAATCCATGTCGGCGCTGGCGGACCGGATCTGGCTGAGCGAACCGACACTGGAAACCGGCACCCCAAACTGTGCGGCCTCGGCCTGCGCTTGCTGGTCCTGGTAGTCGGCTTGCGCACGCGCCAAGGCAACCTGGTAGTCGGTGGGGTCAATTTGCACCAGCACATCGCCTTTGTGCACTAGCTGGCCGTCGTCATAGTTCACCTTGGTCACCTGGCCGCCCACGCGCGCACTGATGGGGTAAATGTGGCCGTCAATCTCGGCGTCGTCGGTGCTCTCCCAGTGACGGCTCTCCCACCAGAACCAACCCACCAATACCACGACCACAATTGCCACTAGAAAGGCAATCGGTTTGGCGGCCGGATGTTTCTGGAAGAAGCCGCGACGGTCTTCCTCATAACGCTTGGCCTCCGGATCAACGTGTTCTTCCTCAGGTTGATCGAGGACTTCGCGCCGTTCCAGCTCATTTTCATCAGTCCTGCTCGGACTCATTTGTTCACCTGTCAGTAATTATTCGTGAGGAACTGTGCCAGCCGCAGCATTGCCGTTGCCTGTGCGCTGGGGCGCGGCTACAGGATTTTCTCCTCCCAGACTCGGCTGCTGTCGCATCGGGGAAGCATCAATGGCTTCCGCCATCCCGCCCGGACCTAGATCGATATTGGGTTTTGTTTCGGGTGGGCTACCCGTGCTTCCCGGAGGACTCCCCGTTCCGTTAGGGGGCAGCACGCTTCCCGGCTCCGCCAAGTATTGCTTCACCGCCTGTTCAGCATTGCCGATGGCACGCGCCAACAGCACCTTGGCAATGTTGTGCGCATACAGACTGGAGATGTAGCGGTCATTGGCCGATGCCAATTGCTGCTGCGCTTGAATCACCTCAACATTGTTCGTGACACCTGCGGCGAAGCGATCCTGCGACTGCCCAAGTGCTTGCTGCGCCAGATCGAGGCCCAACTTGGCTACCTCAACATTTTGCGCTGCCGCCTTCAAGTCGAGGATCGCATCTTCCACGTCCTGCTCGATACGCCCCCGCATGTCATCCACTTGGGCCTGCCGCTGCTTCAGAACGGCGTCGCTCTGTTGCACGTCGGCTTCTACTTTTCCGCCCTCAAATATGGGAATTTTCAGCGTCGCTGCCGCCGTCCAATTGGGGGACATGGCATCGGGAGTGGTCCCCAGCACACCGTATTCGCCGGCGAATCCAATCGAGGGCAGACGCTGCTTCCATGCCGCCTCCCGGCTCAGCTGTGCCGCGCGCAAGGCCGCCAGCGCCGACTGATAATCAGAACGGGTTTGCAGCGCTCGCGCATAGGCGTTTTGCAACTCCATCTCGGGAAGAGGATGATAGGGAACGCGATTCACCAGGCGGAACTTCTGCCCTACCGGCAATCCAATCACGCGCGCCAGAGCGATGCGCTGCTTTTCCAGATCGTTCTGTGCCTCGATCAACGCCTCCTGCTGGGCTTGCAACTGCACCCGCGCGCGCAGGGTGTCGATGTTGGGCGCAAGCCCTGCCGCCTCCTCGTCCGCCGCCAGCTGGTAGAGCGCCTGGGCGGTCTTTAATTCCGCTTCTGTGGCCTCCACTCGCGATTCGTTGGCGATAGTGAGCAAGTAGTTGGCGCCTACGGCAAGGACCACCGTGTCGCGCGCATCGCGGTAGGTGAATTGTGCAGCCTTCACGTTCTGGCTGGCGGCACGCACGCTGTCAATGGTATGCAAATCGATGGCGTTCCACGAACCCGTGGCGCGAAGGTCCGTGATACCGAAGGGCCCGATCGAAGTCGGAAATCCTGGAAACATCGCACCGCTAAACCCCAGCGCCTTCAGGTTGAGCTTCTGCTCTTCTTCGGCAAACGATCCATTAACCACAGGCAGCATGTCGCTGAGAGCGCGCAGCCGCGAAGCCCGCGACAGTTGCGTGGCCCGGTCAGCCAGGTACAATCCCAGGTTGTACTTCAGCCCGCGCTGCAGCGCGTCTTCGATGGTAAGGTCAATGGTTTCCGCCGTGGCCTTCGCCTGAGGAATCGAGCCGTCGAAAAGATCTTGGTTGCGATTGATAACTTGCTCCGCCGAGGGAAGAGAAGAAGATGCTTCCCCAGAACTCTGTCCCATTGCAGAAGAGCACGCCAGCAGAACGCTGACGGCGATCAGCCCTGTACAAAACGCAGAGCGCGGCTTCTTGGGAGGATTGCTTTCAGGTCGTTCCATGTTGTATTCAGTGCATACATAAATGTACGACATCGTACGCGTCAGCGCTTTTAGATGTATTTCCGGGTATCGGCGTTGCGCGAAACCACTGCTGCTCGTCGAGTCATTTCAAAAGCGCTCTAATTCCTGTAAAGTCCCACTTCGCTGGTTGAGGGTCGCCTCATTAGGTCTCGTATGGCGTCCTGCACCGATTTTCCTTGCTGAAGAATCGCGTGCATCTGCTGGGTAATTGGCATTTCCACCCCGGCCCTTTGGGCCAGTCCGACCGCAGCATTGGTGGTGAGCACGCCTTCGGCGACCATGCCGTGCATCCCGGCGATGATGTCTTCCAGCTTGCGGCCTCGCCCTAGTTCGACGCCGACACTGCGGTTTCGCGAAAGGCCGCCCGTGCAGGTGAGCACCAGATCGCCGAGTCCGGCAAGCCCGGCCATGGTTTCCGCTCGGCCTCCGCAAGCGACGACCAACCTGGTGATCTCGACCAGTCCCCGCGTGATGAGTGCGGCCACGGTGTTGTATCCCAGATCCAGGCCGAAGAGAACTCCGGCGGCAATGGCGACGATGTTTTTCAAGGCCCCGCCCAGTTCCACTCCGATGACATCGTCGTTGGTGTACACGCGGAAGTTGGGATCGCTGAATTCTCGCTGCACGATGGCCGCGAGTTCCTTGTCGGATGAGGCAATGGTGATGGCCGTGGGATCGCCTTTCGCCACTTCCTTGGCAAACGTCGGCCCGCTCATCGCGCCGATCCGTGGAACAAAACCGCTAGCCCCGTCGCTCACCAGTTGGGTAATGACCTCAGTCATGCGAAGCAGGGAATCGTTTTCTATTCCCTTGGTCGCGCTGACAAACAGCATCTCTGGCCGGAGGTGCGGAAGCATCGCCTGAAACACGCGGCGTGTGTGATGAGAAGGCATCACGCTTACTACAATTTCCGCGCCGCGCAATACCTCGTCGAAGCTGTTGGTTGCGCGGACCGTTACCGGTATCGTGTTTCCCGGCAAAAACAATTCGTTCACGTGCCGCGTGCGGACGCTCTCGCACACTTCATGTTCATGCGCCCACAGCCGTACCCGGTGCGTCTGTTTGCGGCCCAGCACCACGGATATCGCCGTACCCCATGCTCCCGCGCCGATGACTGCGATCTCGCTCACAAGCAGGTCTCTTTCAATGGAAGCGGTTTTCGGTGCCCGCCAACAGGCGCCGGATGTTGTCTCTGTGTCGCGCGATGATCAGCGCGGCTGAAGCCGTAATCACCAACAGAATAGGCGCCGTGTTGCGCTCCGCGGGATTGAGCCATAAAACCAACCAGGGAAAGGACGCCGCCGCCACAATGCTCCCCAAAGAAACATACCGCGTGAGCGCGAAGACGATGGCAAACAGGAGAAGTGAAAACAGCAGACACTTGGGAGCAAGCGCCACAAATGCGCCGGCAGCAGTTGCCACCCCCTTGCCGCCCTTGAAGCGGAGCCATACGGTGAACATGTGTCCCAGGATCGCGCAAAAGGCGGCGACCGCCGCGAGCAGGAAGATGGTGCGGCTATCGATCATCTGCGGGGACGAGTCGTACAGGTTGGGCTGAATGTTACCGGCCGTAAAGCGGTGCGATCCCGCCAGCCAGAAAGCAAATGCCACCGCGACGTAACCTTTCAACGCGTCGAGAATCAAGGTTGCAATTGCCAACCCCTTCGAGCCGGCACGGGCAACATTGGTTGCGCCGATGTTTCCGCTGCCGGTATGGCGGACGTCCTGCCCGCGAAAAATGCGCACTAGCAGATAGCCGAAGGGTATGGAGCCCAGCAGGTAGGAAACCACCACGATAATGAGCAAAAGTTTCGTCAAGACTATGTGCAGACAGCGAGACTATTCCAGCGGATAGCGCGACAGCTTGGTATACCGCGCGCCCGCCGGGGACAGCTTGCTTTCGTAGAGATAGAACTCGTGCGCGGTCATTGTACCGAACTCCAGCGGCCCCAGGGTTTCGAGGTTCGCGCATACCTGCCGCAAGGCCGGGTGCAGAACGCTCGCCAGGCACTGGGCGCGGACGCCCGCTGCCCGCACGCGCCAGCGTCAAATGGGGCTTGAAAAGAGCAGCATCCCGCTCGAATCCCAGCGGCTGAAGCGCTTGGCCAACGGAGATCACTAATTCCTGAAGATTCTGCTCCGCTTCGATCCCGACCCAGAATACGCGCGGCGATTTCGGAGAAGGGAAGAAGCCGGCATTGCGAAAGCTCAGCTCAACGGGCAGCACTCTGCACAGATTGCAAGGCGCGCTGGATCTCGTCCAGCTTCTTCGTCTCACCCAGAAACTGCAAGGTAATGTGAAATGTTTCCGGTTCGACCCAGCGAACATCTGGCGCCAGCGGCCGCATCTGATTGCGGAATTCGGCAATTCGCCGGCGTATGTCCGCGTCGATATCAAGTGCTACGAAGAGGCGCATAACTCTACATGAGCATGCGGCGCACCAGATCGAGCGCCTGCTGGCTCGCCCATCGGCGAATGCGGTCGCGGTCTCCAAAGAAACGCCGCTGCACCACTTCCTGCTTGTGCCCGTTGGTGACCGCGACGTACACCAGGCCAACCGGCTTCTCCTCCGTGCCGCCGCCGGGGCCGGCGACGCCGGTGACTCCGACGCCGATGTCGGCATTGCAAATCTCGCGAATGTTTTCCGCCAGCGCCAGCGCCACTTCTTTGCTTACCGCGCCGTGGGCTTCGATCATCAGCGGAGGAATGTCGGCAAACAGCGTCTTCAGATCGTTGGAGTACACCACCGCTCCGCCCAGAAAGTAGCGCGAGCTTCCGGGCACCGAGGTGATCCGCTCGGCAATCATTCCGCCGGTGCACGACTCGGCCACCGCCAGTTTCGCGTTGCGCATCTGCAGGTAGTAACTGACGATCTCCTCCAGCGATTCGCCCGCCGAGGAGAACACCGCGTCCTCGAGTTCGTCTTCCAACTCGCCTGCCAGCCGATCCACTTCCGCTTGGGCCTCTTCCTTGGTAGCGGCGCGTCGCTCGCAGATGGAATTCGACCTGCCCCTGCCCGCCAGCACCGTGGTTTCGACATTGGGATACTTCTTGTAGATCGGTGCGGTGCGCTCATCTACGGCCGATTCGCCCATCATTGCGACCTTGAGGACGCGCGTCGCAATGGCCGCCGGAGGTGCCATGGCGCGCAGCCGATCCATGCACTGCTGCTCCCACATCTCCTGAAGTTCATGCGGAGGGCCGGGAAGCAGCACAACAATCTTCGGTTGTTCGTCGATGCTGGTCTCCAGCCACTGGCCCGGCGCCGTAGCCTCTGGAATTCGGCAGCAGCTCGGCGCCCTCAAGCACGTCGGCTTGCTGCGCATTGTTTTCCGGCATGTGAATGCGGCGTTCGGCAAATCGTTTGTACATCTCGGTGACGATGGCGTGGTCGCGCTTCAGCGCAATTCCCAGCGCCGCGGCCACACTCTCGCGCGTCAGGTCGTCTTGCGTCGGTCCCAGGCCTCCCATGAAGATGGCGAGGTCGGCGCGGCCAATGGCGGTGCGCGCCACCGCTGTAAGATGCTCGCTATTGTCGCCGACTACGGTTTTGAAAGCGACGCTGATGCCTAGATCATTAAGACGCCCGGTGAGGAACAGGGAATTGCTGTCTTGCCGGTACGGAGTCAGCATCTCCGAGCCGATGGCGATGATTTCGGCGATCACGGAACCAGTCTAGCAGCGTTCAGCAGTTAGCATTTAGCAGTTAGCATTTAGCTGGGTAGCAATTACGTCTCGCCATTAGCGAGCGAAGCGATGAATCTACTGTTGTTTGCGTATGGAACGGCCGCCAGAATGTACAGCTAATCCCTGACCTAAAGGCCGTTCGTGATGACACTCAGAAATCGCGTAATTGCCAAATGCTAATTGCTAAATGCTAAGTGCTAGCTCTCCGGAATCAGCTCCCGCCCCTCGATGTCCCAGGAAAGGTGATGCACGCCGGTGGTGGTGGCGAGCACGGCAGAGGCGCCGCGGGCGAATGCCAGTCCAACCAGGTTTTGCCCCGAGACTACCAACGATGCCTTGCGATCAGGCGTAACCCGCACGATACCGCGGCGGCCATTGAGCGAAGCCGCGACGTAGAGGTTGTCGTCAACATCCACCGCCAGTCCCTGCGGGCGCCCGAGTCCGCGGTAGAAGACGCTGACGGCGCCGTGCGGATCGATCTGCTGGATGGCATCGAAGCTCGAAGTCGTGGGGCCGGTGACGTACAGATTTCCATTGTTGCCGAAGGCAAGATGATAGGCGGAGACGCTCGGCTCCAGCATGGCAAACACGAAGATCTGGCGGTCACGATCGATCTTGAAGATGGTGCCGCTGCGATCGCCGACGTAGAGATTTCCGATCGGGTCGAAGGCCATTCCCGTCGCGACGCCCATGCCTTCGGCGTAGGAGGTCATGGTGCCGTTCTGCGCCACGCGGTACACCGTGCCGTCATAACGCGACGAAACATAGAGACTGCCCGCACGGTCAAAGGCCATGCCGGTGGCATTCATCATTTCGTGGACGAAGGGCTTGACGTTGTAATTGTTGTCGATACGGTAGATCGCAACCGGGACCTTCTGCCCGCGCGATCCGGAAAACGTGACATAAATGTTGCCATCTTGATCAATCGCTGGGTTCGCTACCGGGTGCAGATTCTCCGCGATGGGAACGCCGACCCGCACCTCTCCTGGATTGCTCTTGTGACCATTGGTTGCGACCACGACTTCGCCGGAAGCGGCGCCTTCGGGCACGCGAGCCACAATGAATTGTTCCGTACTGATGATGATGGAACCATCTACGTCGCCGAATCGCACCTGCGGCCGGCGCAGTTCCCGGGGCCGAAGCCCACTGCCGCTAATGCGAATCTCGCCTCCCGGCAGAGCGCACCTGGGATCGATGGAATCGATATGGGGTTTGCCGTTTACGTTTTTTTCGCCCGTTCTTCGTTCCATCATCTGCCGGTCTCGTTCTTGACTCATGCGGTCGCGTGCTTGGCTCTCAGCGTATCACTCCAAAGTGAAGCAGCAACTGCAGGACAATCAGCCCGTAAACGCCTGCGCCAAGGTCGTCCACCACAATTCCGGTGCCTTCCGGCAACCTTTCCAGGCTACGCACTGGCGGCGGCTTAACAATATCGAACGCACGGAAAAGTATAAAGCCGGCAAGCAGCGCTTGCCATACAATGGGACACGCCACCAGCGTAAGCAGTTGCCCGGCGACTTCGTCAATCACCACATGCGAGGGATCTTTCTTGCCGCATCCACGCGCTTCCAGGGTCGCGGCGGGTATGCCAATCGCGACTACTAGCGCTATCAGCAGCACGATCACCGGAATCCGCGCTGTCGGAGGCAGATGCGAGGCCAAGAGCCACCACAACAACACGGTAGCGAGCGAGCCCCATGTCCCTGGGCCCGGGCGTAATCGCCCAGCGCCAAAGAAAGTGGCGACGAGGGTGGCCCATCGCGGCGCCGGAGTGCTCATCAGCCGAAGCTCACTCTGGCTTTTTGCTTCGTGAGTAGTTGGAATCGTCGGTCTCCGGATCGTTCAACGGGGTGGAGATGACATATGCGCCGCTCGCCCACTTACCAAGGTCAATCGCGCGGCAGCGTTCGCTGCAGAAAGGATACTCGGGATCGTTACCCAGCACGATCTTTCTGCAGGTCGGACAACGTAAGCTGCGAACCTTCTTCATAAAAACAGTTACCAGTAGTCAGTAGTCAGTAGTCAGTTGTCAGTTAACGACTCCAGCCTGACAACCGACAACTGATGACTGGCAATGACTGGCTACTGACAACTGCTACACAATCCGCGCCACCAGATCATAGTCGTGCGCTTCGGTGATCTCGCAGCGGTAGAAGTCGCCCTCGCGAATATCCTTACCGTCACCAAAATCATTAACATAAACCGTGCCATCAATCTCGGGAGCATGCATTGCCGTCCGCCCTTCCCAAAGCAACTCGGTTTCTGCCGAGGGACCCGACAGAAGCAAATCGAACTGCTGTCCCACGAGAGCGCGCTTTTTCTTGCGGCTGATCTGCTTCTGCAGAGACATGAGCTTCTTACGGCGCCTTTCGATCTCTCTCCGTGGGAGTTTGTCTGCCAGTGCGAAAGCCCCGGCCCCTTCCTCGTCGGAGTAGCCAAACACCCCCAGCCAGTCGAATTGCGCCTCGCGCACGAACTGGCAGAGCTGTTGGAAATCGTCTTCGCTCTCGCCGGGGAAGCCAACAATGAACGAGGTGCGCAGTGTCAGACCCGGAATCTCGCGCCGCATCTTCTCGATGGAGCGTAAGAAGATATCTGCGCCGGCGCCGCGTTTCATGCGCTTCAAAACCTCCGGCGAGGCGTGTTGCAAGGGTACGTCAATATAGGAGCAGATATTTTCATGCGTTGCGATCGTTTGCAACAGCTTGCCGGTGATCTTGTTGGGATAGGCGTAGAGGAAGCGCACCCAGCGCAGCTTCTCAATTTGCGCCAGCCGCTCCAGCAGTAGCGGCAGACCATCCTTCAGTCCCAAATCTTCTCCGTAGCAGGTCGTATCCTGCCCGATCAACGTGATCTCACGAACGCCTTGTTCCGCCAGATGCTGCGCCTCAGCGATCACCGATTCAAATCGCCGCGAACGGAACTTGCCGCGCAATTGCGGGATGATGCAAAACGAGCAGGGATGATCGCAGCCTTCGGCGATCTTGATGTAGGCCGAATACTTCGGAGTCGCAAGCAGGCGGGGCGTGTTTTCGTCGTACAAGTAGTTCGGCAGATCGGCAATTGCGCCGTCCCATTCTGCCTTCGAGAAGCGGCCAGCCGCCTCGCGGGCATCGCCCTCAGAACGCGAATTCAGAATGACGAACGGAGAGCCCGCCGGCGATGCCGGCGAAATTCCCGCCGCGCTAAGAATCTTCTGTAACTCGCCAGTGCCCACCACGGCGTCAACTTCAGGAATGTTTTTCTGGATTTCGTTGCGATAGCGTTCCACCAGGCAGCCCGCGACGATCAATTTCTGCGCCCGGCCATTTGCTTTGTGCTGCGCCATCTCCAGGATCGTATCGACCGATTCCTGCTTGGCCGAGTCGATGAAAGCGCAGGTATTCACGACGATAATGTCGGCGTCTTCCGCGCGGGAGGTGATCTGCGCTCCCCCTTGGGAAAGCAGGCCCATCATCACCTCGCTGTCCACCAGGTTCTTGGGACAGCCCAGGCTCACAAATCCAATTTTCTTGGGAGCAGCCGCGGTGTTGGGCGCAGATTCGGACTCGTCAAGACCCGCGCAGCCTTGGCGCGAGTTGACGTGTCCGGAACGTCCAGCACGGCTACAGAATCGGTTTTTGACGGCATGCGATTTCTCTATCTTAGCATTGTTTTCCGCGACCCCCGGAGCATTAGAGGCCGCAGTCGTGCGCTTCCTGCGTCCAGCAAGCCATCGCGAAGGAATGTTATATTGAATGGTCGGGCGCTGGTCCCGCGCAACGCAATCTTGTGAATCCCGCCAGGTCCGGAAGGAAGCAACGGTAGCAGGCTAGTGCGGGTGCAGCGGTCAACTGGCGCCTGGCTTGTTTGTACGCTCTTCGCTTTTCGCCCTTGGCTTTTCGCAGGGCAATTCCTAATAATTTGATTCACCGGTCAGCGAAAGGCGAGCAGCGAAGAGCGGCTCCATAGACTTTCCCCCGCGCATCGATTCAAAATGATTGCGCATTCATTTGTATTCGGAGAACTCTATTGCCAACTACTCGTCGCGCCAAAATTACTGCGCTCGGCACCTATGTCCCGCCTCGCGTTCTCACCAACAAGGACCTGGAAACAATGGTGGACACCACCGACCAGTGGATCCTGGAACGCACCGGAATCCGCGAACGCCACTTGGCGGACAAAGGAGTAGCTGCCAGTGATTTGGCGGTCGAAGCGGTCAAGAAGCTCGCGCAGTCGCACCCCTTCGATCTCCAGGAAGTCGATGTGATCGTAGTGGGAACGGTCACCCCGGACATGATGTATCCCTCGACGGCGTGCCTGGTGCAACACAAACTTGGCATTGCACGCACCTGGGGCTTCGACGTTTCGGCAGGATGCTCGGGCTTCGTGTATGCGTTGACCGCTGGCGCCCAGTTCATCGAGTCTGGCCGGGCCAAGAAGGTGCTGGTGATCGGCGCCGACGTGAACTCCTCGATGACCGACTTCACCGATCGCGCGGTCTGCATCATCTTCGGCGACGGCGCGGGCGCCGTGTTGCTGGAGCCGGCGGAAGAGGGTGAGGACGGGATTATCGACTACGAGGCCCAGATCGAAGGCATGGGAGGCCAGTACCTGTACATGCCGGGTGGGGGAAGCCTGAACCCGGCTTCGCACGAAACCGTAGATAAGAAGATGCATTATATTCATCAAGATGGGCAGCAGGTCTTCAAGTATGCGGTGAAGAAAATGTCGGAGATGACGGAGCGCGTCCTGCGCAAGAATGGCCTGACCGGACAGGAGGTGGATTGCTTCATCGCCCACCAGGCCAACATGCGCATCATCAAGGCGACCGCTGACCGCCTCAAGATGCCGACCGAAAAAGTCATCATCAACATTGACCGTTACGGCAACACCACGGCCGGAACCATTCCGCTGGCCATGCAGACCGCGATTGACGAAGGCAAGCTGAAGAAGGGCGACCTGGTTTTATTGGCGGCTGTAGGAGCGGGATTCACTTCTGGAGCGACGTTGCTGCGCTGGGCGTACTAAGAGGTCGCGCTGCGCGTTCGCTAATTCACACTTGGCCTTAGCTATCGCTCCTTGATTTTCTCCCGCTCTTTGGCCGCGTCCAGCGGGCGCACTGGCTCGGTCATGCGCGCAGGATCAAGAATCTCCTTGATCTGCTCTTCACTCAGCTCGCCGCGCTCGCGCGCAATCTCGATGATCGACTTGCCGGTCTTCACCGACTCTTTGGCGATCTCCGCCGCTTTGGCGTAACCGATGTACGGGTTCAGCGCCGTGGCCAGCGACACCGTGCTCTGCACGTAGTAGTCAGTGCGCTTCTCGTTGACCGTGATGCCCTTGATGCAGAACTCGGTGAGCTGCCGCAGCATGTTGGTCATGATGGTGATCGAGGTGAGTACGCTGTAAGCCATCGCCGGCATCATGACGTTAAGTTCGAGCTGGCCGGCCTGCACCGCCAGCGCGACCGTCGTGTCATAGCCGACAACCTGGAACGAAACCATCGCTGCCAGTTCTGCCATCACTGGATTGATCTTGCCCGGCATGATGGACGAGCCCGGCTGCAGTGCCGGCAAGTTGATTTCTGCCAGGCCAGTGTTTGGACCCGACGAGAGCAGGCGCAGATCGTTGGAGATGCGGATGACCTCCAGCGCCAGATTGCGCAGCGCCGAGCTGACCGACGACATCGCCAGGTTCGATTGCATGGCATAGCGCATGTCGTCCACCACATGCAGCTTTTGTCCAGAGATGCGCGCCAGGTTGGCGATCGCCTTCTCCCGATAATCGGGATGGGTGTTGATGCCGGTGCCCACCGCCGAGCCGCCGAGTCCAACCTCGCGCAATAGCTCCGACTGTTGCTGGATTGACTTCTTTGCACGCTTGATTGCGCCAGCGTAAGCGTGAAACTCCTGACCCAGCCGCATGGGTACCGCGTCCATCATGTGGGTGCGGCCCGACTTCAGGATGTCGTGGAACTCTTTGCCTTTCTCGTCGAGCGCGGCAATCAAGCCATCGAGCACCGCGTACAGCTTTTCCAGTTCGAGCAGCGCGGCGAGGCGCATCGCGGTGGGGAAGACATCGTTGGTCGATTGCCCGTAGTTGACGTGATCGTTGGGATGGACGTGCTTGTACTCGCCTAGCTTGCCGCCCAGCAACTCGGAGGCGCGGTTGGCGATGACCTCGTTGCTGTTCATGTGGAAGCTGACGCCTGCGCCCGCCTGGAAAACGTCGACCACGAACTCCCTGTCCCACTTGCCCTGCTGCACTTCCTTGGCGGCCTCGATGATGGCGTTGGCGGTCTTCTCGTCCACCAGCCCGAGTTCGCGATTGGCGAGCGCTGCCGCCTCCTTCACCATCGCGATGGCGCGGATGAGGGAAGGGTGGGCGCGCAATCCACTGATGGGAAAATTCTCCACCGCACGCGCCGTCTGAATGCCGTAGTACACATTGGCAGGAATTTCTTTGGTGCCGAGAGAGTCTTTCTCGGTGCGGGTAGTGGCGGATGACATCAGTTCGTCCTCAATAGGGAAGATGTTAGCAGGAGGAGAAACGTCGCGCCGATTCACCTCAAAACATTGATTACGGTGAGCTCTGAACTAGCGCACAACAAGGTGTCATTCTGAGCGGAGCGCCGGAGCGAAGCGAGCAAGCGCAGTCGAAGAACCCCTATCGCGGAAAAAGATCATCGTTCACGATAGGGGTCCTTCGACTCGCCGGCGCAAGATCGGCGCGGGCTGGCTCAGGATGACAGATCACGAAACCAAGGGAATCATTGCGGGAACCGTCGCCCTGCCGTGAGGGCACGCGGTTCGTACCAGCCTCTTCACCCGATCTCTACCATCTCCGCGATCTTCGCCTGCCACTCTTTCGGGCCGGAGTCATGCACGGAGTTGCCGTTCACATCAACGGCGACCGTGACCGGCATGTCCTCGACCTCGAATTCGTAGATGGCTTCCATGCCGAGATCGGCGAAGCCCAGCACGCGCGACTTCTTGATGGCCTTCGAAACCAGGTAAGCCGCCCCGCCCACCGCCATCAGGAACACCGCTTTGTGATCGCGAATGGCGGCGATGCCTTCCTGACCGCGTTCCGACTTGCCCACCATGCCGAGCAGGCCGGTCTCCTTCAGCATCTGGCGCGTGAACTTGTCCATGCGCGTGGCCGTGGTGGGACCGGCAGGCCCGACCACCTCATCTCTCACCGGATCGACTGGCCCGACGTAGTAGATGAAACGATTGGTGAAGTCCACCGGAAGCTGTTCGCCACGCTTCAGCATGTCGGTCATCCGCTTGTGCGCGGCATCGCGACCGGTGAGCAGCTTGCCGTTGAGCAGAATCACCTCGCCGATCTTCCAGGTCGCCACTTCTTCGCGCGTGACGGTGTCGAGGTTGACGCGTCGCGCGCCCGCCGGATTGTAGGTCAACTCCGGCCAATCCTTCAGCGCCGGTGGCTTTAGCGCAACCGCACCGGTGCCGTCGAGCACGAAATGAGCATGACGTGTGGCCGCGCAATTCGGGATCATCGCAACAGGCAGGTTGGCGGCATGCGTGGGATAATCCTTCACCTTCACATCGAGCACCGTGGTCAGCCCACCCAGCCCTTGCGCGCCGATACCCAGCGCATTGATCTTCTTGTACAGTTCGACTCGCAACTCCTCGGCGCGATTCCTCGGCCCGCGGGCAATCAGCTCCTGGATGTCAATCGGCTCCATCAGGGCTTCCTTGGCCAGCAGCATGGCCTTTTCCGCGGTGCCGCCAATGCCGATACCGATAATCCCCGGAGGACACCAGCCCGAGCCCATCGTCGGGACCGTCTTGAGCACCCACTCGACGATGGAGTCGGAGGGATTCAACATGACGAACTTTGACTTGGCTTCCGAGCCGCCACCCTTTGCGGCGACGATGACGTCAACTTTGTCGCCGGGAACGAGCGTCATGTTCACGACCGCCGGAGTGTTGTCCTTGGTGTTCTTGCGTTCCCCCGCCGGATCGGCCAGCACGCTGGCGCGCAGCTTGTTGTCGGGGTGAAGATATGCGCGGCGTACCCCCTCGTTGACCATGTCCTCCACGCTCATGGTCGCGTCCCATTGCACCTTCATGCCAACTTTCAGGAAGACCGTTACGATGCCGGTGTCCTGACAAATCGGCCGATGGCCTTCGGCGCACATGCGCGAGTTGATCAGGATCTGCGCCATCGCGTCCCGGGCGGCTGGCGACTGTTCTTTTTCATACGCGTGCGCCAGGTTCTGAATGAAATCGACTGGGTGATAGTAGGAAATGTATTGCAGAGCATCAGCAACGCTCTGGATAAGATCGTCCTGCTTGATGACTGTCATTACCGCCTCACTGTAGGAGAACGTAAGAGTTCGGGCAAACGCCCGCGTTAATTATAAGAACACTGATGCGTGGCACCTAGGGAATTCAATGCGAGCGCAGAAATCCGCATTCCCCAAATGTGGGATATCAAGTTGGGCTTTCTGGTATTTGAGCCGAGCGAGTCGGTGCGGGTCTTCCCACCCAAGGCTTATGCCGAAGATCAGTAGAGTGCGCTGTCCTCAACGAAGTGATATTCGCCATCGATAACGCCGGACGCTTTGCCTGCTTCCTCTGCGTCGGGCGTCTGGATGAAGGTACGCGCCTTATTGATGTCAAGAACCAGAAACACGAAGAACACGTTGTTCGGGTCTTCAATGCTTCGCCAAAGATGCTCCAGCTTGAGACCTGCTTCTCGATGGGCTTGGGCGTGCGAGTCGAACACATTCTTCCATTTTGCGAAGTCGGAAACCCTGTTCCTGCATAGCATGTGTGTCATGAGCTACAAGTTCTCTACATTTTCTGCTTTTTCAACCAGCTTCCCGTACATTGATGTGTAGTTCAGCCTAATCTCGCCGCAACTGCCTTGCTCCACCGAATACACAATGCAGGAGTCGAACGGGCGCGAGTAAATATGCAGGCTCACGGCGCGCTGGCCCCATTCGCGGGGATTGCGGACATCGTGCACTGGATTCAGCGGATCCACCGCTACCGGATTGGCTGGCGTGATCGCGACGACATTGGTAGGGACGATGTGGCAACGATGCGCGGCGAGGTCCTCGGAGAGAAGGCGGAAATTCTGCACCGCAAGACGGCCGAGGGGCGCAGCCATCCAGCAATTCTGTCCCTGGTGATTGTGAATGGAGCTGCCCATGCCGACTTCCCAGCAGACCGCCAGCAATTCGTAAAGGTCGGTCTTGTCAATCAGGTTGCGGGTATAGTGCTGCGCATTCCAGAACAGATACGGCTTCAGCGACTCAGGATCAACCGCATTCTCGCGCAGATATTGCAGCGTGCCGTCGACTCCTGTGAAGTCATCTTCCTTGAGCTGCCGCAGGCCGTCGATGAAGTGCTGCACTGGAATTGTGTGCGTTACCCGATCTGCTGACGTAGCCATTTCCGAGGCGACCTCCTCACGCAACGAACCGCTTATTCTAACCCGGTTTAAGCCGTTCGAGTCCTGCGACTCTGCGCCGGCGCAGGAAAACTTAATTTTCGGGAATCCAATGTGCCACAAAGCGGCTCCAAGTCTATAATGAGCGCAAGTACCACCCCGGCAAGGTGGCTCAGCGTTCGGCACTGGAGTATCCCATGAAGTCACGCCCTCTCGCCGTTGCAACCGCAATGCTGCTGAGTGTGCTCCTCGCGGTTCCTTCGTTCGCGCAGAACACCACGCAAACTCAGGCGCCATCAGCGCAGGCACCCAGCAACCCACAAGATCAAACTCAATCCGCGGCAGAGACCAGCCCTAACCCGGCGGCTACCGCCGGCAGCGCGTCAACTCCAGCCCCGACCCAGGACGCGCCGAAAGCCACTCACGATAACGGCAAGAACGACATCGACGACATTGGCAATCGCAAGGTGGGCGGGACCGGGAAGAGCCTGGGCGATTGGTACTCGATCGACACCGACATTAAGTTGGGCAAGCAATACGCCATGATGGTCGAGTCGAGTGCGCGAATGATCCAGGATCCAGTGGTGGTTGAGTACGTCAACCGCATCGGCCAGAACCTGGTTCGCAACTCCGACGCGAAGGTGCCATTTACCATCAAGGTTGTCGACTCCGACGACGTCAATGCGTTCGCCTTGCCCGGCGGTTTCTTCTACGTCAACAGTGGCCTCATCCTGGCTGCCGACGATGAAGCCGAACTGGCCGGCGTGATGGCGCACGAAATTGCGCACGTTTGCGCCCGCCATGCCACCCGCGAGATGACCCGCGAAAATTATGCGAGCATGGCTTCGATTCCATTGATCTTCGTGGGCAGCTGGGGCTTGTATGAAGGCGCCAGCGCCGCCTTGAGCCTGGCACTGCCGCTGACCTTTATGAAGTTCTCACGCGGTTTCGAAGCGGAAGCTGATTATCTTGGCCTGCAATATATGTACAAGGCGGGTTATGATCCGCAGGCCTTCATTTCTTTCTTCGAGAAGATCAAGGCGCAGGAAAAGAAGAAGCCGGGTACGCTTGCCAAGGCGTTTGCCACTCATCCCCAGACACCCGATCGAATTCTCAAAAGCCAGGACGAAATACGCAACGTCCTGCCAGCGCGTCCGGAATACATCGTCAACACGTCTGAGTTCAACGACGTGAAGGCGCGCTTGGCTGCGTTACAAAACCGCAAGAAGGGCATCGAGGAAAAGGACAACAGCAAGCCCTCGCTGCGGCGCACTCAAACCGCGGACAACAAGGGCAAAGATGGCAAAGATGGCGACGATCGTCCCACCCTGCAACGGCGCGACGATGACTTTATCGCCAGCACAGGGCAATGGTAGCCTCTTCGAGTCTTGCTCGACCGGCGGCCGCGTGCCGCCGGTTTTGCTTTTGAGGTATGTGCGAGCCCCGGATTCCCTTTGAGGATAGTCTTGTTGCCCGCAAACGCTATTTTTGTGTCAGCTCAAATACGGGATAATTTGCGGCAATGCTTGCAAAACGCTCAGCGGGCGAACCGACAGGCACGGGGAAGTAACGCTGCACGGTGGTCTTGAAGCTGTCCAGATATGCTTTCAGCAATGCGGGCTTCTCGTTATCGGCAACCGGTCGCAAGCGATAGGTCTGTCGCGATCGCCCTTTCTTGAGCACAATCTCACCTGCCGCTTCCGCGTTGCGAACCCACTGGGTGCGACCGCGAGGCGCAACCAGAAACCGCTTGCCGCCGGTCTCCAATAGATCAATCGGTGTAGAGTACAGCCGCCCGCTTTTCCGCCCTCGGACCTGGAGCAGGTAATTATGTTTCATTCCAAAGCCGAGGCCGACCAGGAATCCGAACAAACGGCTGAGCACACGTTCCACCGCGCTAGGTTGTCGGAAGACAGGCGCGCTGTTGTCGGTCGCCATAGACCTATCTTATGCAGTCTCCTGGCCTGGTGTTGAAGGTTTTCTGCAGAAATCAGGTAGCGCGCCGACAACTCTCGGAGTACACTTTCGCCGGGGGCTGATTACGCGTTTTCCGCGTAATATCACGAAGAACTCAGAGATCACACCTCCCATTCCCGGCAGCCCACATTGAGCCGATCTGACTCGTGCGAACGTGGGTCGACTGCCGTGACCTACTACTTGCAAATTCGGCGCTACCGCTCCATTGGATCGGATGCAATTCTTCGCTGCACAACTTTCCGCTTAGGAGAGGCCCTATGAAATTCCGCATTCTTAGCTACATTTTCTTGTTTTGCTTATTTCTTAGTTTGAACACCGTGGCGCAACGTGTTGCACCCGATGCCACCCCCGTTGGCCCACTTCCAACCGCTTCCGGCGAATACGATCTTGGGGCCCAGATTGACAACCTTGTGCTGCCCGGTTGTCAGCCCGTGTCCGGCTACGATTGCAAGGTTGATGTCCGGGCGCACGTGTATTATCCGCAAACCCTCACGGGCACTTATCCGGTGATAATTTTCCTGCACGGCAACCATGGAACATGCGGCACGCCCGATCCGAGCCTGCCGGGCGATCCCCGAGACGATAACAGATCGGATTACACCGGCACCGGCACGTGTCCGGCAGGATATATCGAATCCCCCAGCTATCTCGGGTACGATTACATGGCCTTCCGGATGGCCAGTTATGGCTACATCGTGGCGTCTATCGATGCCAACCGCGGCATCACTGCAGGGCCGGGTCTGCCGGGTGACAGTGCCCTCATCAAGGCGCGCGGAATTCTGGTGCTGCGTAATCTTCAGAACTTAAGCCACTGGAACCGGCATGGGGGGACACCCTCCGGGGTTGGCGTTGAACTGCAGGGCCATCTCGATTTCAGCAACACCGGCATGATGGGGCATTCCCGCGGCGGTGACGGCGTGCGGGCGGCCTACAACGACTACATCGCCAGCGGAAGTATCTGGCCCGGCATGATCGAAGACCCGGTTACCTTCAAGGGCGTGTTTGAGATCGCCCCGGTCGACTTCCTCGGCAATAATTCCAAGGGGGTTGCCTGGAACATCATTGCCGGACTTTGCGACGGCGACGTATCCGACATTCAGGGGATTCATCCTTATGATCGGGACATCCTGCCGCCGTTTGAGATGAACCAGACGCAGAAGTCCAGCATCATGATCTGGGGCGCCAATCACAACTTCTTCAATTCCCAATGGCAGATCAGTGACGCCAGCAGTCTGATTCCGCCTTACCCCGCAGACTGCGCTGGTGCGGGGCAAGTACCAATCTTTCCGGTGTCGCCGGGTTCGTTGCAACAACGGCTCACCACCATGGCGTCGCTGATGACATTTTTCCGTGGCAACGTAGGTAGTGGAGCCGATCCGACCTTCAACCGCAACTTTAATCCCTGGTGGGGAATTCCGGCTACAGTGACCGATGAGACCGGTACGATGCAGCCCTATCCCACAATCGCCGATCGAGGTTTCACACCACCAGTCCCCATTAAAGTGTTCGAGGACTTCACCGGACAGACGGGAACCAGCAGCTATGGATTCCCCAATGATGCCTCCAATATCACCATCGTCCACGGTACTGTGCCCAATCATAGCCTGCGCTCCGGTCGAATCAGCTGGAACACAGCCGGGCCCACCACCTACTTCCAAACCAATTGGACGGCAGTGGGTACCGGCAGGTTTCTCACGGGCTATACAACGCTAGAGCTTCGTGTTTCCCGGCAAGACAGCCCACTGAATCCCATTACCCCGACCGCCTTTTCCATCTCCCTCCAGACCCCCCTCCACGCAACCTCGGGCTCGGTAAAGCTCAGTAACTATTTGGATCCGAACTTCGTGGGACAGCCGGGTAATCGGTCGTCCTTGCAAGGACCGGTAGGATCGATAGACGGCGGACTGCATCCGATTTTGCAGACGGTGCGCATCCCCCTCAGGGACTTCCCGGGTACTGCCTCTGCCCTCGGTACGCAGGTGCACGGCATCAGGCTTACTTTTGACCAGACTGGTTCAGGTGCTATCTACGTGGCCAACATCCGGCTCTCCAACCAGCCTGTCACTCACGGGCCAGATCAGGATACCGGCGATGCAATTGAGGAAGTGCCTCAAGGCGGAGCGCCCATGTTGCCGCAGTTGATCCCACATACCGGAATGCTCACCGCCGTGCGCCGGCTCCCAGCCGTGCCCCAACTCGGTGGCGCTTCCGGGGTGGAAATCGAGATCGCCAGTGCTGACATCTTCACCGTGCGCGACGCCATGCTCACCTTACGCATCGGCGACAAATACTTCACCCTCAGCCGCTATGTGGGCAGCGATTTGCATCGAGTAGTGTTCTCGCTTACGGATGTGCAATTCGCCAGCCTCTCGTCCGGGGATCCAATTATGGTGCAGTACGGAGTCAGAACGGCTGGCCACGTTTGGGACTGCGGCAAATTGGATAAGCAGGCAATCGCGAAGAAGTAGCTTGCCGCAACAACCTTTGCCGCGAAATTACTGCTGGCGAGACAAGAACAGGGCGCTCGCAAGAGGTCCCTGATTTCGAACAAACTGTTCCTCTGGGTGCGAAGCGACTGACTTCCACATTTAGCTACGCGGCCTTGCTGCCAGGCGCAACGGCGATCGGCCCGGGAGTCGCTGAACCCCCAGACGCCGAGCGAACCATCTTCATTGCCTTCCAGTCGTAAGCAAACTCCTTACCACAATCCAGGCAGCCGACATAGGTACCGGTGACTGCCGCCGCTGCGCTGCGTCGAAGTTTACTTTTGACTGTGATGGGAAAGCTGCAGCGTTGGTGCGAACAACCAAAGACGAAATCGAATAGACTCATATGCCTCCCGCCGCCCCCACCAAGCAGGCTGCCCGGGCTGCGCGGCGCAGTCGGGTGAAGCCTCTCGAGCAAGATAACCCGCTCCTTAAACTTTAGATTCGAGAGCTGCGAAAAAGGTTCGATGGACGAAGCAGGGTTCCCGTTCTAGAGCAACGTCGAGATTACTCAAGTGCCTTCTCTAAAGTGCCGCTGCGAAGTCAAGGTACATACTCGATATCGGCATTCGAGAGGCCGAGATAAGTTTGATGCTGTGCAAAACTCGAATCAGTTTAGGGCGACGCCGTCTTCGAGTGCCTCATATCTGAAAAAGACGAGAGTAAGGCGCAAGTGCGCGCTGAAACTTGCCGTTGGAAAGGATGCTGCTGGAAGTAAGCTACTTGGCCGTCGGAGAGCCGCTTTGTCCTCGAGGATCACTGACTTCCTTCTTGTGACCTTCACACTTGGAGACAATGGCCGTACGGAGGCGAGTGCGCAGGTCATCCGGAAGTTCGTACAGGTGGGAGTCGCGGTAGATCTCGATGGTCATCTTGGTTGTGTTGCAGACCACGTAGCAGTTGTGGCACCACTGAAGATGGTCCTCCAATTCAGCTCGTGTTTGAGCGTCCATCGAGTCGTCAAGATAATCGGTGAGCTCTTTCAGAAAATCAGAGCAGGTCACGGTTTGCCATCTCCACCAGTACGATTTTTGAAGTACTTATTCAACCGTTCACGCAACTGCAGCCGAGCCCGAAGCAGGCGGGACTTGACCGCGGGAATACTCAAATCCAAGGCATCCGCCGTCTCTTCGGTGGAGAGCCCCTCAACGTCGCGCAAGACAAACACCGTCCGAAAGCTCGGCGGCAACCCTTGTATCGTCTTGCCCAGGATCTCTTTCAACTCACCCTGGTTGTAAAGCTGCTCCGGATTCGGAGACCAGTCCGCGACTTCGCGCGGCATGGAATCCTCTTCCGTCTTAATGTCCTCATCGAGCGAAACCATGCGTTCGGGACGCCGACGGCGCAAGCGCATCAGCGCTTCGTTCACCGCGATCCGTACCAGCCAGGTGTAGAACTTCGACTGCTCCTGGAAGCTCGCCAGGTTCTGGTACGCCTTCAGGAATGCGTCCTGCACCACGTCTTCCGCGTCCTCGCGGTTTTGCGTGATGTGCTGTGCGATCCGGAACACGTTGCGGTCATACCGCTTCACCAGCTCTTCGAAAGCGCTGATGTCGCCGGCCTTTGCCGCGTGGACCAGCGTAATTTCATCGCCAGCCGCTTCTACCTTTGGTTGGATGGTTCCCATGTTTGCGTAGATTCAGGATTTTAATCCGAGTCCCCAAGGCGCGTTGCTTTTGCGCGACCCGGGTTGGTTTAGCCCCAGTACAAAATTCCCGAACCATTGTACCTATACGGCCGACGATTCGGGAAAACCGGAGAATAAAATTTCGCTGATCGATCTGTTGCTGCCTATTGGGTTGAATCACGGTTTTGGTGACAATACATCCATTGTACGGACCTGCGAGTCCAACAGATGTCACAGGCGGGAATCCATTTCGTAAACGATTTGTTTCGGTCCGGTCTGCAAGGAATCGCGCTACACTGAATCCGGTGAATCCCCACAGCCGCTTCCAAGTCGTTCTTCTGGCCGTTGTCCTGGCCTTGCTGGGCAGGGGCGTGCTTGCGCAAGACAGCACCTCCGCCCCTAAGAAAAAGCCTGCGTCCAATACCAGCACCCATAAGTCAAGCAAGCCAGCCAGCAAGAAATCAGCGTCTGCTCATCACCACGCGCCTCGCAAGAAAGTGACCGCCGCACGCGCCCACAGCCTGAAGCGGAGCTTCGTGGCCTCCAGCGATTTGCGCCCCATGGCACGGCAGCTCGTGGAATTTCGCACTCCCGCCGCCTATGCCGGAGTCGAAACCTACGCGCACGCCCATGCTGGCACCGAGGCCGGGGCGCTGGCCTGGTTCGCCATCGGATATGCGCACTACCTCGACGTGCAGTATCCTGCGGCCATTGCCGCCATGCAAAAAGCACAGCCGCAGATCGGCGAATTGAGGGATTACACCGCGTTTTTCATCGGCAACTCGTTCGTGGCCAGCAATAACCCTGAGGAGTCATTTGCGTACCTGCGCGACTTCGGCACTCGCTTTCCCGACTCGCTTTATGCGCATGACGCGATGATTTCGTACGCGAGGGCCTTGCTCGCAACGAATCGGTCGAGCGAAGCCATCCGGCTGCTGGAAGCGCACCGCGCGCCCGCCAGCGCGGAGACCGAATATTTTCTCGGCAAAGCCTACGTGCAGAATGGCCAAAGCCGCGCCGGGGCCGAGGTCTTGCGACGCGTTTACTACAACTACGCGACCAATTACACGGCCGACAGCGCCGCTGCCGATCTGAAGAAAATTCCCGAAGCGGCAACGCTTCCTCCAGTCACCTACGCCGAGCACCTGAGGCGAGCTGAGGCGCTCTACAAGGCTCGTCGCTATCCCGCAGCGGCGGACGAGTACCGCGCGCTGACGGATCTCGCTCCGGCGGGACAGCAGTCAGCAGCGTTGATTCAGCTCGCCAACGCGTACATGCACGATGGCAATACCCGCGATGCCCGCGCCGCGCTTGATCGCATTCCCAACGATGGCAGCGAAGCCAGCGCCGAGAAGTGGTATCAGCAGGCCGAGATTGCCCGCAATGCCAACGATGACGCTTCACTGATCACCATTCTGCAGCACATGCGGAGCACCACTCCCAAGTCACCATGGCTGGAATCGGCTTTGTTCACTGCAGGAAATATGTACTTGCTGCGCAAGGATTACGACCGCGCCATTGATTATTATCGCGAGCTTCATGATCGCTTCCCGTCGGGAACGAAAGCCGCGTACGCGCATTGGAAGTGCGCCTGGCTCACCTATCGCCAGAACCGCAAGGAGGAAGCCAAGAAGTATTTTGACGAGCAGATTGAGTTTTATCCCGGCACCAATGAAGTTCCCAACGCGATGTACTGGCGCGGACGCATGGCCGAGGACGAGGGTCAGTATGGCGCGGCCCGCGCGTACTACCGGAAGCTTGCGGAGCGCTATCGCAACTATTACTACGGCGTGCTGGCGCGCAAGCGGTTGGCTGTGTTGCAGACGGCTCCCTCGGTGGTCGTGGCGTCACTGCAGCACATCGGCTCGGCGCCGGCGTACGATGCGGAGTCAAAGGTCACCGATCCGCCCGAGGACGATCTTCACTACATGCGCGCCCGGCTGTTGGAAAATGCCGGCGTGACCGACCTGGCAGTGCGCGAACTGCAAGCCGGAAGCTCCAGCGGCCCGTCGTGGGAGATGCTGGAAATTGCGCGCATCTACTCCAGCGGAGGCGACTACTACCGTGCGCTGCAGGCTTTGAAGCGAGCCATCGCGGGCTATTTCGCGATGGATGTAGATGGGCTGCCTGCCCCCTACTGGCACGGATTGTTCCCGCGCCCCTACTGGGACGCACTGCGGCGCTACTCTGAAGAAAACGGCCTCGATCCCTATTTGGTGGCGTCGCTGATTCGGCAGGAATCGGAGTTCAATCCCGGCGCCATCTCCCATGCCAACGCTTACGGGTTGATGCAACTATTGCCCAAGACCGGCAAGGGTGAGGCCAAGAAAGCGGGATTGCAACACTACAAGACCGACTCGCTGCTCGATCCGGCCACGAACATCGAACTGGGGACCCGCTACTTTCGGCAGATGATTGACCACTTCGGCGGCCAAACGGAATATGCCTTGGCTGCTTATAACGCGGGGGCCGATCGCGTCGAGGATTGGCGCGCGTCAGGTAACTTCCGCGACGTGGAGGAGTTCGTCGAGTCCATCCCCTTCACCGAAACCCGCGAGTATGTGCAGGCCATCGTGCGAAACGCCGAGGTTTACAAGCGGGTGTACGGGACGCCGTAAAGGCAGTTGCCAGTAGTCAGTTGTCAGTAGCATGCTAGGGGTTCGCGATGTTTGACGATGCAACGCCCGGAGTGCACGTTGAGGAGCGCGATCCGAATCCTCACCCGATTACGGGAGTATTAACCTCGACTGCCGCGTTTATCGGCATCGCCGCCTCAGGCCCGTTTACACCAACGCTGATCACCAGCTTCACCGAATACGAGCGCGCGTTCGGTGGGCCGGACGGCGGCGGATTTCTCGGCTACGCGGTGCGAGGTTTTTTCGATAACGGAGGCGCCCAGTGTTACGTCGTGCGAGTCGAGGAAACGGCTGGGCCCTCTGAATCGTTGCAAGCTCTCGAAAGCCTGGACGTCTCAATCGTCTGCTCGCCCGATGCAAACTCGGTCTCCGGTATGGCCGCGGCCCTAGTCGCTCATTGCGAAAAGACGCGCTACCGTTTCGCCGTACTGGATGCACCACAAACTCCCGCCCCGACCGACGGCCCACCTGGTGCGCTGCGGTCCTCGTATGCCGCCTACTACTATCCCTGGATTCTCGTTGCCGAATCCGCCGAGCACGGCGGCGAGATCGCCGTTCCGCCTGGCGGTGCCGTTGCGGGCATCTATGCGCGCACCGATGGCGAGCAAGGCGTGTGGCACGCTCCGGCAAACAAGGAGGTCGTCGGCATAGAGGGTCTCGATCAGGTTCTCACAGAGCAGCAAAGCGATATTCTGAACGCGGCCGGCGTTAATGTTTTTCGCGTGTTTCCGGGTATCGGGTACCGCATCTGGGGCGCACGCACAACCTCGCCGGACCCGGAGTGGAAATACGTTAACCTTCGGCGCTATCTCAGTTACGTTGAACACTCGATTGAAAACGGAACCCAGTGGGTGGTGTTTGAGCCGAATGGGGGACAACTCTGGGGCGCCGTGAGGCGCAGCGTTTCCGATTTTCTTTTCAACGAATGGAAGAGCGGCGGGTTACAGGGTTCGAAGCAGACAGACGCGTTTTTCGTTCGCTGCGACCAGAGTACGATGACTCAAAACGACCTCGATAACGGACGGCTGATTATGGAAATCGGCGTCGCGGCGCTTCGGCCGGCCGAGTTCGTGATTTTCCGTATCGGCCAGTGGACGGCAGACGCGGAGCCTTGGGGTAGGTAAAGTTCGCGAGCACCGATGTCGCCCAGATGAATACAGAGAGCTGTTAAGGCCTGAATGATTGCCGCTACCCGTTGCTGACCGCCAAGGTCCTGTCCCGTCCTCCAATCTGACGGTTGAGAGCTAACGCTTGAAAGCCTCTACCCGCTAGATTTGACCGCTTCATTTCCGGACTTGGCAAAGACGATTTCCGATACCAGCAAGACTGCGCCAATCACGATGGCGCTATCGGCCACATTAAATGCCGGCCAGTGATAGCTGCCGAGGTAGAAGTCCAGAAAATCCACGACGTGCCCGGTCATCATGCGGTCCCACAGGTTCCCCGTGGCGCCGCCCAGAATCAGAGACAGGCCAATGGTGGTTGTGCTCAAGGAGTGGCTATGCTTCCACAGCAGCGCCGAAACCACCATCAGCGCGATGACCGAGAAGCTCACGAGCGCGCCGATCTTCCACTGCGCTGTGGACTCGGCAAACAGTCCAAACGCTGCGCCGGTATTCTCCACATGGGTGAGATGAAAACAGCCGGGGATGACGGTGACGCTGTCATGCAGCGGAATATTGCTGGCCACGGCCCATTTGGCGAGACGATCCAGCAGCAATACGGCGGCGGCGATGAGGAAAAAGTACTTGCGCATGACGTAACTTCGATGCAATTTCCTATTTCTTAGACGCTATCACTTGGCGGAAAGAAGCACCGGGAAGCCTGTTTTACGGCACGGCTTCGGTTCCCGGAAATCGCCTCCTAGCGCATCCGCGTTACCGCGCGGGCGTATTTGCCTCGATCTCCGATAGTACGGCACTGCAGCGCTCGCACACGGTCGGATAGGTTTTATCTTCTCCCACACGGGTCGAATAGTTCCAGCAACGTTCGCACTTCCCGCCCGGGGCGCGGTTGACTGTAATGGCCAGACCCGTGTCGCCATTGCTGGCTGGTGCTTTCTCCAACACGACATCCGAGACGATAAACAGATAGCGCAACTGATCGCGGTGACGCTCCAGCACTGGAAAGAGCTGGTCGGGAGCAGCCACATGTAGCTGTGCTTCCAGGCTGCCACCGATCTTTTTCTCCGCGCGGGCCGTCTCCAGTGCCTTCAGAGCTTCATTGCGAACGGTCAGCAGAGTGCCCCAATCGCTTTCCACGGTGCCAGCATCGAAGCCGGACGGAATCTTGCCTGTCAGTTCCTCGGGCTGCGGAAACAGCGTGGCATGCACACTCTCCGGACGGTCCTCGACGGCCGGCAAAAATCCCCAGACCTCTTCCGCAGTGAAACTCATGACCGGGGCCAGTAGTCTCACCAACGCCTCGCCCAGCCGCCATAGCGCAGTCTGGGCCGAGCGGCGAGCCAGCGATTTCGGCGCCGACGTGTACAGCCGGTCCTTGAGCACGTCAAAGTAGATCGCGCTCAGATCAACGATGCAGAAATCTTTGAGCCGATGATAGAGCCGGTGGAAGACAAAACTGTCGTAGTGCACACGCACATCCTTCGTGACTTCAGCAGCGCGCAACAGGATGTACTGATCGAGCGGATGCATCTCGGCAAAGCCGACTGCATCCTGGGCTGGAGCAAAGTCCGACAAGTTGCCGAGGGTGTAGCGGAACGTATTACGAATCTTGCGATAGCTTTCGGAGATGCGCTGCATCAGCTCGTCAGAGGCCATGACATCTTCGCGGAAATCCACCGACGCCACCCATAGACGAACGATCTCGGCCCCAAGTTTATCCGCGATCTCCACTGGATCAACGGTATTGCCCAGCGATTTGGACATGGCGCGTCCCTGCGGGTCGAGCGTCCAGCCCGCGGTGGCGACGCTGCGGTAGGGCGCTCCGCCCTTGGCCGCAACGGCGCAGAGCAGGGAAGAGTGAAACCATCCGCGGTGCTGATCGCCGCCCTCCAGGTACAGGTCGGCAGGCCAGGGAAGTCCCGGCTCGCGGCCCAGCACCGCCGCCTGGCTCGAACCGGATTCGAACCACACGTCGATGATGTCCATCTCCTTGCGAAACTTCGTGGCGCCGCACTTGGCGCACTTGATTCCAGCAGGAAGGATCTCTTCCGCGGAGTGTTTGTACCAGGAGTCAGCGCCTTCGCGAGCAAACAACTCGACGACCGCGCGATTCACCGCAGGGTCGTTGAGAAACTCCTGGCAGGCTTCGCATTGAAACACCGCGATAGGGACGCCCCAGATGCGCTGGCGCGAAATACACCAGTCGGGGCGCGTGGCGACCATGTTGGAGATGCGCTCTTCGCCCCAAGCCGGGTCCCACTTCACCTTCTTGATCTCTTCCAGCGTACGGCTGCGCAGCGTGCCCCCGGATCCCGGGGTCCCCGACAAGTTCCGGTTTTGCACTCGTTCGGGTGAGAGCTTGCCTTCCATCGAGATGAACCACTGCTCGGTGGCGCGGAAGATGATGGGATTGTGACAGCGCCAGCAATGGGGATAGGAGTGTTCAATCTTTTCGAATCCCAGCAGTACGCCCCGGCTCTTCAGCAACTCCACGATCAACGGATTGGCCTTGAAGACCTGCTGGTTCTTGTACTCCGGCAGCCCATTACGCAGGATGCCGCCCTCGTCCACGTCGCAGTGCAAATCAAGGCCGTATTTGACGCCGGTGACGAAGTCGTCAGCGCCGTGTGCAGGAGCGGTGTGCACCGCGCCGGTTCCGGTGTCCATGGTGACGTAATCGCCCAGCACGCCAAGAAGGCTGCGCTCCAGGAAGGGATGAGCGAACGTCGCGTACTCCAGTTTCGCGCCACGGAACGACGCAACCTCCTTCGTCTCCCCGAGATTGCACTTTTCGATCGTCTGCTGCGCCAGCTCTCTGGCGACGATGTAAATCCATTCGCCAGTGTCGAGCGCGACATATTCGGCTTCGGGAGCGAACGTCACCGCCATCGAAGCGGGAAGCGTCCACGGGGTGGTCGTCCAGATGATGGTCGCGACGTTTTTCTTGCCGGCCAGCGCGGCATCGATCTTCGCCGGATCGCTGGTCAGCGGATAGCGCACCCAGATGCTGGGGCTGGTGTGCATCTCGTATTCGACTTCCGCCTCGGCCAGCGCGGTCTTGTCGTACACGCACCAGTACACCGACTTCAGTCCCTTGTAAACCAATCCCTGCTCGTAGCACGAGTAGAACGTCTCCATCACGACGCTCTCGTAGCTGGGATCCATCGTGGAATACGGCCTCTCCCAACGCCCGAAGACGCCGATTCGCTTGAACTGTTCGCGTTGCAGATCGAGATACTTCTGTGCGTACTTTCGACACTCGTCGCGTACTGCCAGCGGGTCCATGTCGAGCTTCTTGCGGCCCAGGAGATGATCAACCTTGATCTCGATCGGCAGTCCGTGGCAGTCCCATCCGGGCACGTAGGGCGCATCGAAACCGCTCATGCTGCGCGACTTCACCACGAAGTCTTTCAGCGTCTTGTTGAGTGCCGTGCCCAGGTGGATGGGGCCGTTAGCATAAGGTGGGCCGTCGTGCATCACATAGATAGGCTGGCCTTTGTGCGCCTCGCGGATGCGGTCGTAAATCCGCATTTTCTCCCACCGGTCGAGCATCAAGGGCTCGTTCCGGGGCAGGTTCGCCTTCATGGAGAAGTCGGTCTTGGGCAGGTTCAGCGTGGATTTCAGATCGAGCGGCACTCTCTATATCTCCCGCCAGCCGGTAACTGGATGGCAATCGACGCGCAGGCTATCTGTTCATTATAGGGAGCGGGTAAATTCGCGTCCATCAGCGGGTTGCATTTGAGCTCGCCTTTACTGCCGCGATTCGTCAGAAGGAAAGTGCAGGCCACAAACAACAGCGGGCAACAGTGTGCATCTAATCCTAAAAGCAAATTCGGTTACGCCTTCGGCAATTTAGGCGTGACCAGGCAAAACGCAAGACCTGGAACCAGGAAGACCGAAGGACATCGACGAGCATATGGCTAATCGGGCGCTGATTCCCCAATTCGGGCCGGATGAATTGCATCTTCTGCCACGGACCACGATGGACGAGTCCTTGTGGAGTTCCCTGAAGAGCAATATCCGCGCTGCGTTGTTTCCCGAAAAGTTGCCTCCCCTGAAGTTGACCTCGCGTCCGGTGCGGGTGCGGGAGATCTGGGGCGACTACAACTACAAGAAACAGAGTGCCGGCGTTTCCCTGGTGGTACACATGGCGATGGTCGCCGGACTGATAGCGATTTCCGTCCTGGGCGCCAAGGTAGTCAAGCAGGCGGAAAAGCCGAGAGAAACTGTGATCTTGATTGCGCCTGATTTGACGCCTCCGCTGCCAATGACAAAAAAGAGCGATACCACCGTCGGCGGTGGAGGTGGCGGCGGCGATCGTGACAAGCTGCAAGCCCCTAAGGGCAAGTTGCCAAAACTAGCGATGCAACAGATCACGCCTCCGGCCATCGTGATTCGAAACGACCATCCCAAGCTTCCGGTCGAACCGACGGTGGTAGTGCCACCGCAGATCAAGCTTGCGTCAAATATGCCGTCGATCGGCAATCCCATGGCGGCGATGCCGTCTGGTCCTCCATCCAACGGCACGGGTAGCGGCGGCGGCATTGGTTCGGGCTCGGGCGGCGGTGTAGGTTCCGGCACGGGGCCGGGCGTTGGTCCGGGTCATGGCGGTGGCATTGGTGGTGGCGTGTTCCGCGTGGGCGGCGGCGTATCGGCCCCGCGCGCCTTGGATACGCCCGATCCGGAATATTCCGAAGAAGCTCGCAAGGCAAAATATCAGGGAACTTGCGTGCTGTGGCTGATCGTCGGTCCCGACGGCAAGCCGCGCGATGTAAAGGTGGCCCGGGCCCTGGGAATGGGCCTCGACCAGAAGGCGATTGAGGCGGTCCGCAACTGGAAGTTCCAGCCGGCGATGAAAGATGGCAAACCAGTCGCGGTGCAAATCAACGTGGAAGTGAACTTTCGGCTCTACTAACACGGAACCAGCGGTGTTGAACCAGCCCCAATCGGCTGGAGCAGTCGCGGAGAACCTGCCAAGACTGAAGCTCCAAGTCTTCTGCAAGATGCCGGTTGGGTGAGATCGCAAGGGAAAGGCTAAACGGCCTCTCCCTTTTTTGCTGGTGTGGACGATCATCCCATACTCAGAGCCTCTTCAGGAACGCCTTGGCGCGCTCTAACTCCGGAAATAGCTTTTCTTCCGCTTGAAACGCGGGGCCGTGGACGCAACGCCGGCTGCCGCGCAGCTTTACAGGGTGCTTCAGATGGAGCATTTCGTGATAGACGATGTATTCCACGGCGTAAAGCGGTACGCGCGGGTGGTCGAAGGCGCGGCTGACCACAATGGCATTATGGGCGGGATCGTAATGCGCAAGGCTTCTGCGGGCATGCGCCTGGCTCCACGTCATCTGCGGCCTGCCCAGCAAACCGTAAAAGAAGCGCTGGTTGAGTTCTTCAAAGATCTGGTCCAGGTCGTAGACGTCGCCTTGTGCGGAGGCAATTCGTTTTCGCCCGCGCAGCTGCCGCACGCGTTGCGCCTTGGCGCTGATGTCGTGACTGGAAACGTAGCGGCGATAGCGTGTCGAGTGCAGTGCTGCGATGGGCTTGCGATAGATTTTGGCCAGCAAGATGTGCGCGATCGCCTCCAGAACGGTCTCAGGCGCACCTTCCAGCAGGTCGGAGATGCGCGCGTGAACGATGGTCTGGCGCACCCGGATCGTGCTGTTCACGTTGGCAAAAGGATAGAACTCAATGTGGAACTCGGGCAACGGCGCGCGTGGCCGCAGCTCGCGGTAGGTCCTCTGGAAAATCTCCTGCAGCTTGGGGAGCAAGGTGTTACTAACGTAGCACGGAGTTCGCGGCGCGTACGACTAATCCGGCCGCTGTGTATAGATCTTGTTCAGCTTCTTTTCCTTGGCCAGGTCATTCTGCTCCTGAAGTTCCTTGCGCGCGTCATCGGCACTGTCGCTTACGGCCTCGCGGGCATTCGCCAGGACGAAGGAGTATTGCTCCAACTCCTCCGGAGGCGACTGGTCTTTCAGACCGCGCAGCTTGAGGGCCCACTCACTGTCGGCTTCAATCAGCAATTTCAGGCCTTTGCGCATGTCGGTTTTGTGCGAGGCGTACATGTCCAGGTTATCGTCGATTTCGTCCAGCAGCGAGGAGAAATCCTGCAGCAGATCGTGGATCTGCATGGGGCGGTCCTTGGCGGTCTTCGCGTCGGCCCTTAATTGATCGATGGATGCCATACGCGCTCGTGCGAAGTTGATCATCAACTCCAGGCGTTTGTCAGGAAAGTCCGCCGATTCGCGCATCTGGTCGATTTCCTTTTCGGTGAGCGGATCTCGATCGCGGGTTTGGGTTCGTCCGCATTGCGCAAAAAAACAAATCAGGAAGATAAGCCCGGCGAGCCACTGTGTTCTACGCAACATCACGGTTTTCCCTTCGGTTCGGCTTGTGGCCCGAACATTTTGGCCAACAGGTCAGAGCGGATCTGTTCGATGTCATTCACCGCTTTCTTCAACGGCGGGCGGTCCTCTACCGACAATGTTTCAGCAATATCGTGCAGACGCTTGGAGAGCTTGCGCAAGTCAATCTCGGTTTGCTTCAGATGTTTTCCTGAGGTGGATGCCGCATCGGCTGCCTTACGGCTGTACTCCACCACTTCGGCAACCTGTCCCTGGCCCTTGTCTACGTCGCCGTTGCTGAACCGAGCATTGGCGGCCTCTAGCAAACGATGAGCGTATTCGAGGCAGAGCTTCGCCTGTTCTCCCCCATGGGCGGCATCGGCTCGGGCCTTCAGTTTAGGCAGAGACTCGGTCGCTGCCAGCGCCATGCTGCTGAGCAGGAGCACAATCGCCGCGCCTCGTAATTGTGGCTGCATACTATTTCTGCCTGATTTGATACTTCTCTGCGTGGTGCGGGTCAAGCGCTATCAGCCGATGACGGGCCTGCCATTCCTGGTCGGGAAGCTTGCCCTCGTCTGCCGCCAGGAAACGTTGATAATATTCCACCGCCTGCTGCACGGCCTTCAAGTGGTCGAAGCAGGTGGCCCGCAGAAAGTAGCTAGCCGGCGACTCGGGCAAGAACTTGGCGCGGTAATCCAGCGACTTCAACGCCAGTTCATAATTCTTGTTTTCCGAAGCCACCACGGCGAGGTTGCCATACGCCTCCGCCAAGTCGGGCTTGAGGTTGACCGCAACCAGCAATTCCTGTTGCGCCTCGGGATACTTCTTCTCGTGCATCAGCAAGGAACCGAGCGCGTAGTGCGCCTCGGCATTTTGCGGCATCTTCTGGACTGCGACCCGAAACTGTTGCTCCGCTGCGCTGTCGTTGCCGGCTTGCACGTAAAGTGTGCCCAGTTCGAGCGCGGCGTGAGGATCGCCCGGATCAGCCTTTAGCCCTAGCTGCAGTTCCTGCGCGGCCTCATCGCTCTTGCCCTCAGCTGCCAAAACGCGTCCCAGTTGGACGCGCGCGTTGTTATTCTCGGGATTGGCCGCGAGCAACTTGCGCAGTGCTGCCTCGGCCTCGGGATACTTCTTTTGCATCATCGCGACGTTCGCCAACCCCGCAAGGGCTTCCGGCGATTTCGGATCGAGTTCCGCCGCCAACTGGAACTCGCGCGCAGCGGCGTCCAGCCCATTCTGCTTCTCCAGCAAAGTTCCGGCGGAGAGGTGCGGCTGGGCAGCTCTGGGATTGAGCTTGGCGGCTTCTGAATAAGCGGCCAGCGCCTGCTGCGGATCGCTGTCCTCTTCGACGTGCCCCAGCGACTGCCAGGCGCGCGCCAAGCCTTCTTCAGGGTTTGCCGTGGGCTTCAGTTGGGTTGCCGCCTTCAAGTACTTTGCCGCTTCAACCCTGTCGCCTTGCCCAGCCAGTAATAGGCCCAGGTTCAGATTGGATTCGAAAACATCGGGCTTCGCCGCCACCGATTTCCGATAGGCGTCGATCGCTTGCGTGCCGCGCTGGGTGGCGTTGTACACGTATCCCAGGTCGAACCATGCGCGAAAGTCATTCGGCTTTGCGGTTACAGCTTTCTGCAAGAGCGATTCCGCCGTGGTGAAGTCGCGATGCTGCATCGCCGTTTCCGCCTGGTCCACTTCCGGCGAACTGCTGTCGTCGTGGACCTCCTCGGCAACGCGATGATGACGGACCGTCGGCTTGCTTTCCTGGGCGGCGACGCTGACGAAAGTGCTGGCCACAGCCAGAACCATGGACAGGGAGAGCGCCAGCAAGCGTCTATGGATGATCATGCGATTGCGGATTTCCGTTGGGCGATAAGATGCGCGCCAGCCACTGCCCGGTGTAGGAATTCTCAGACTGGGCGATGGCCTCCGGCGTTCCCACCGCCACGACTTCGCCGCCGCGCGATCCGCCTTCCGGCCCCAGATCGATCACCCAGTCGGCGGTCTTAATGATGTCGAGGTTATGCTCGATGACCAGGATCGATCCGCCCGCCTCGATCAACCGGCGGAAGGCCGCTAGAAGTTTGCTGACGTCGTCGAAGTGCAGACCGGTTGTGGGTTCATCGAAGATGTACAGCATGCGTGGGTGGCGCTTGTTGCGCTCGAGCTGCGAGCGGCCAAGGTCGCGCAACTTGGGCTGAAGGTGCGCCGCCAGCTTCATGCGTTGCGCTTCGCCGCCGGAGAGCGTTGTTGCCGACTGGCCCAGGCGCAGATATCCCAAGCCAACTTCGTCCAGCACGCGCAGCTTCTCCACAATCTTTGGTACGCCTGAGAAGAAGTGCAGGGCCTCCTTGACGGTAAGGTCCAAAACCTCGTGGATGTTCTTGCCGTGATAACGGACTTCGAGGATTTCCGGCTTGTAGCGCATGCCCTTGCATTCTTCGCAAACCAACTCAACATCCGCGAGAAACTGCATCTCGACGGTGACCGTGCCGTCGCCCTGGCAGCCTTCGCAACGTCCGCCGGGAATGTTGAAGGAAAAATGTCCCGCCGTGTAACCATGCTTCTTGCTCTCCGGCAGGGAAGCGAACAGTTCGCGGATAGCGTCAAACGACTTGATGTAGGTCACCGGGTTGGATCGCGGAGTGCGGCCGATGGGCGATTGATCCACCAACACGACCTCATCAATCCACTCCGCTCCTTCCACGCGATCGACTTCGGCCTGCGGGCCGCCAGTGACTTGGCTCGTTTGCGCAGCTATGGCGTTATAGAGCACATCGTGCACCAGCGTCGATTTTCCCGAGCCCGACACGCCCGTGATGCACACCATAATGCCGAGCGGAATGGAGACGTTCACCTTCTTCAAATTATGCGCTCGCGCGCCAAGCAGCCTGATTTGCCGCCCCGTGCCTGTCCGCCGCGAAGATGGCATCGGTATGCGCAGCTCGTCGCTCAAGTAGCGTCCAGTGAGGGAAGCGGGATTGTGCAGGATCTCATCGTAGGTCCCAGCCGCAATCACGCGCCCGCCATTTTCGCCGGCGCCCGGACCAAGATCGAGAATGCGATCGGCCGAGCGCATGATTTCGGCATCATGTTCCACAACCAGGATCGTGTTCCCCAAGTCACGTAGATCGTGCAGAATCTTGATTAGCCGCTTCGTGTCGCGGTGATGTAATCCGATCGAGGGCTCATCCAGCACGTAGAGCGTACCAACCAGCCGGGAGCCGAGCGACGTCGCCAACTGAATGCGTTGCGCCTCGCCCCCGGATAGCGTGGACGACAAGCGATCGAGCGTCAGATACTCCAGACCGACATCGTTCAGATAGCGCAGCCGGTCGTTGATTTCGTCCAGCAGCTTGCCGGCAATGTCCGCCTCCTGCCGGGTCAGTTGCAAGCGCGAAAAAAATTGCGTCGCCTCTTCGACCGTCATCTCCGAAACCTGGCAGATGTCCGTGCCGCCGATCTTCACCTGCCGCGCTTCCCGCCGCAAGCGCAGGCCCCCGCAATCGGAGCACACCGAGTAACCGCGATACCGGCTAAGAAAAACCCGCACGTGCAGTTTGTACTTCTTGCGCTCCAGATGCTCGAAGAAACCGCGCACACCCCAGAATTTTCCATCACCGTTGATGATGTAATTTTGTTGCTCGCTAGTAAGGTCCTGCCAGGGCACGTCCTGCGGAATGCCTGCGGCGCGGGCGTAGCGGCGCATCTCAGTCGCCAGCGGCCGGTATTTCGGCTTGGTCCAGGGTTCGATCGCGCCTTCGGCCAGGGTTAGCGTCTTGTTGGGGATCACCAGGTTCAGATCGAAATCGATGGTGTTGCCGAAGCCCTGACAGCGTGGACACGCGCCAAATGGGTTGTTGAACGAGAACAAGCGCGGTTCCGGCTCTTCGGAACGAATGTTGCACGCCTTGCATTCGAAGCGCTGGGAAAAGCGCAAGCGCTGCGCAGCTTCACCTTCGGCGGGCGCAGTCTCGAACAGCACTTCGCTGGCTTCGCGGTAGCCCTGCTCGACCGCATCCACGATGCGCGCGCGCGCCTCGGGTGAGACTGCAATGCGATCGATCAGCACCAGCACCGGCTCGGCGAAATCGAGGTCGAGCAACGACTCGGGGGTGGAGAACTCAACCACTCGCCCGTTCTGGTAAAGCCGGTTGTAGCCTCGCTTACGCAGCTCAAACAGCCGCTCCTTCAGCAGGGAATCGTCCGCCGGCTTTGGCGCCTTCTTCTTTGCGATGCGGCGGCCCTTCAACTTTTCCGGCTCGGCAGGCTTTGGCGGCGGCTGAACCGGAAAGAATGCCTGCACGCGCGTTCCTTCTCCGAGGGCGAGAATCCGCTGCGCCACTTCGTCGACCGTGTCCTTCTTCACCTCCTGCCCGCAGTTCAGGCAGTAGGTGCGCCCAACGCGGGCGTACAGCAGGCGCAGATAGTCGTAAATCTCGGTTGCGGTGGCAACCGTCGAGCGCGGATTGCGGGTGGTGTTCTTCTGCCGGATGGCGACTGCGGGAGCGATTCCGTCGATGACGTCGACATCGGGCTTCTCGATGCGCTCCAGAAACTGTCGCGCGTAGGCGGAAAGCGACTCCACGTAGCGGCGCTGGCCCTCGGCGTAAACGGTATCGAACGCCAGCGACGACTTGCCCGAGCCCGAAACTCCCGTCACCACCGTCATGGCATTGTGCGGAATTTCGAAGTCGATGTTCCTCAGATTGTGGACGCGCGCGCCACGTACGACGATGCTTTCGTTTGACATGGGCCCAGGTTTTCGGCAGGGAAGAATCAGCAGGGGAGAGCAGCACTTGGCTGGTCCGCCTCACAGATGCGGATAAGACTGGCTACCGAAACCCTTAATTATATCTGGTTGTAAATCGCTGCGTGGGAGCACGGAAGGAACGGTAGGGCTAAGAGCGTGTTGCGACAAAGCGGCCGCCGAGAGGGGGTATCGGGAGGAGGTCATGCCAGCGGTGGGAGCCTACATCTGCTCTAGCGGGGAACAATTATTGGATGGCCGTTATCGCAATAAATGTCCTTGGCGTTCCATGTGGGCCGCTCCTGGAGAATCTGTTGTTTGGTGGTGCCATGTGGCCGGATAGCGATAAGTTCTGTGAGAGCTTCGCACTCTCCGTTTTCGCATTTGGCAACAATGGAAATCCAGACCGGGTCGCTGCGGGACAGTGCGTCGAACTGTCCCACCACCTGCCTCTGGTCATAGTTCCAGGAAAAGCATTTCGTGCAGCGCTGGCACACGAACACCAGGAATGGTTCGCCCGTGGTTGCCACTTGCCGACTACGGATTATTTCTGCAAGGGTAGTTTCGAACAGAGGCGTGCTGAACCTGCAATACGGACACACTGCACCGTACCAGAGCTGGGGCATTTCGATTTCCTCGGGTGGATTCTCATACCAAGCGGGAGAATTGTCCAATTTATTCTGCGCCTACCAGTTCAGCGATTGTCCAAGCATGTCCCTTAGCCCTTTTCCAGGAGTTAGGTGTGGCCTTTGGTGAACGCGGAAGAAGTTGTAGCACGGGACGTGCAGCGTAATAGCTGAGAGGGCTTACCTGGCAAAGTACAGCAGCGCGAAGATATAAATCCACAACAGCCCCATGAAGTGCCAATACCAGGCGGTTACGTCAATGACGATGCGGCGGGTCTCCGGCGGGCGATGCAGCCACGTCGTCATCCCGGCATAGAGCAGCGCCAGAATTCCTCCGACCAGGTGCACGGCGTGGACCCCGGTCAGCATGTAGAAGAACGAACTGCTGGTGCTGGTGGCGAATGTGGTGTTGGTCAACCGCAGTTGATGCCACGCATAACCCTGTCCGGCAAGGAAGCCGACGCCAAGGACGACCGTCGTCCAGATCCAGGGAAGGGCATGGCTGGCGCTCACGCGAATGCCGGGCATGCCGACAATGGGCGCCAGAGCGACATCTTCGGCGGCGCGCCGCCGCGCAAACTCCAGAACAAAACTGCTGAGCAGCAGGATGCAGGTGTTGACCATCAGTAATCTGACGGGAAGCGCCAGCGGCACCCAGTTGCTGACATAGTCATTGCTCGCCGGGTCCCAGACAGCCCCTGCTTTGCGCACCACGTAAGCTGTGGTGAAGGAGACGAAGAGCATGATCACCGAAGACAGCGCCAACATCAGCCCCAGGCGATAGCGGCGCAGGCGCTCGCTGTAGCTGGGCATATGGTCGTCGCCGCCACGGCCACCGCCTCCGCCCCCGTTACCCGGCCAGCCTGGAGTGGGGCCTCGGCCTCCACCGCCTTGCGACGTCCTCGGTACCCGAATGCTGATTCCGCGGCTCACGACTGCAATACCTTTTGGATAGCCTTCCGCCTTGCCCTGGTTTTCGCGGCGTGCAGGCTGGACGACGATTTGAGAGCGCTGGTGTTGGAACGCGGCCACCCCACGTTTGATCCGCGTCACAATGCCTTGTGACATTATGATGCGTCACCGGCAGAAAACTCAACGCATCGGCCGGGTTATATTTTAGGGACGGGGAATGTCCCTGCCGCCCGAGACTCTGGCCGGGCGAAAGCTAACCATCTCAGAAGCTTTGGATTGAGTGAGGACTCACACTACAGCGGGGAGTCGCTGTCCGGGGCATGAAGCGCATTACTATCATCGCGTTTGTTCTTGCAGGCATTCTGTATCTGGCCGACCTGGTGTCGGTGCGGTTCCGGATTCCCGCCCGCGACACCTTCGGCACGGTGACGGTCCACACCTACTACGTGGTCAAGTTGAAGAATGGACGGACCGAGTACGACTACGCTGGTGACCACGACATAAGTTGCTCCAATTCCGTGTTTCCGCAGTTCAGGGTGAAGCCCTGCTGGTACGCCCGCCGGCACACGGAGGAACAAATCAGGATCGACTCCGGCAATCCGAATAATCCGCATCTGTTTTGAGGGCCGCCGTTCGCTATTCGCTATTTGCTATTCGCAAAACCGTCCGGCATGACGCCGTTCGCCGCGGCGAACATCCGAGGGCCAACGGCGAAGAATGCCGGTCTGCCTTAGTATGTGACTAGCAAACGGCGAAAGGCGAACAGCGTCTTCCGCAACCTTCCCACTTGCATCCTGATCGACTCTGCTTCATCTTGGTTCTATGCCCCGCCACGAACGAGTTCACGGTCACGAGGTAAAGAGACAGCAGTACACCAACAATTGCTTCGGTTGCGGCCCCACCAACGACGCCGGGCTCCGCCTGAAGTTTGTGCTCGACAAGAAGCGCGAGCGCTTCATCTGCCGCTTTCGTCTGCCACGGCGTTTTGTGGGTCCGCCGGCGCACGCCCACGGAGGCATTATCGCCACCATCCTCGACGAAGCCATGGGCAAGGTGAACAAGTTGCACAATCTGATTGCTCTGACCAGCACGATGGAAGTCACCTACCTGAAGCCGGTGCCGCTGTTCAAGCCGCTCATCGTCGAAGGCTGGGAGGTGCGCGTGCATGGCCGCGAGCATTACCGGGCGGCCGAAATTCGCAATCGCGAAGGGGAGGTGCTGGCCAGCAGTGCGTCGAAGTTCATCGAGGTCGATGCGCACCGCATGTTTGCCAAGTATCTGAAGAAGAAGCACAGCGACGCGACGTGATGTCCGCACGCCGGCTAGACGCCCACTACTGCGCTCCTGCGCTCCATCAGCCCCGTGTCTCGCCAGCGCCCGTCCATGCAACCAATTCTTTCGCGCGTGCCCACGATGCGAAACCCGGCCTGCTGGTGCAGCCTGATACTGACTGCGTTCTCCGCCAGGATGCCCGCCTGGAGAGTCCAGATGCCGTTCTGCTCCGAGGCCTCCACCAGCGCACCCAGCAATTGGCGTCCAATCCCGTGGCCGCGAGCTTGGGCCGCCACATAGATGCTCACCTCGGCGACGCCCGCATAAACGCGCCGGCTGGAAACGCGACTCAGCGCGGCCCAACCGGCGACGTTCTCGTCCCAGCGCGCGATGAGTCTGCAAGCCGGAAGATGGCTTTCGTCCCACTGGTTCCAATCGGGCACCGACGACTCGAAGGTGGCATTGCCGGTAGCAATGCCTTGCCCATAAATCTCGCGCACCGCGTCCCAATGCTGCTTGGTCATCGGCGCGATCTCACAGGTCAGCATAGGCATGAGCGCTCACCATCAAGTATGCCAGTTGTTATGTGGAGAAAGGAACAAAATGGCCAGCGCGCGGCACGGGGTTACGCGGCGCATCCGCGCAGAGTAAAATAAAAGGTTCCGCAAGTACAAGGATCGCGCTGCTGGGCAGTTGGCATTAGCATTTAGCCAAAGGTTCCCGACTGACACCAAGTGCTAACGGCCAAGTGCTAAATGAGTCGATCCATGGAGAAATTTATGTCAGAGAACAATGGCAACAACACCAGCCTTCGCCTGAAGACCGGCTTGGCCGAGATGCTTAAGGGTGGCGTCATCATGGACGTGATGAGCGTCGAGCAGGCCGAGGTCGCCGAGAAGTCCGGCGCGACCGCGGTCATGGCGCTGGAGCGCGTGCCGGCCATCATCCGCGCCGAGGGCGGGGTTTCGCGGATGGCCAATCCCAAGCTGATTCGCCAGATCATGGCCGCAGTCTCGATCCCGGTCATGGCCAAATGCCGCATCGGACACTTCGCTGAGGCGCAGATCTTGCAAGAGCTGGGCGTGGACTACATCGACGAGTCGGAGGTATTGACCCCCGCCGACGAAGAACATCACGTGAACAAGCATGCGTTCAAGACGCCGTTCGTTTGCGGGGCACGCAACTTGGGCGAGGCACTGCGCCGCATCGCCGAAGGGGCGGCCATGATCCGCACCAAGGGCGAGGCTGGAACCGGAGATGTTGTCCATGCTGTCAAGCACATGCGGCAGATAGTTAAAGAGACGCATCAACTTACAGTGATGAGCGAAGAAGAACTTTTCGCCGCAGCCAAAGACCATCAGGCGCCGTACGAGCTGGTACGCATGGTTGCCCAAGCAGGGAAGTTGCCAGTGCCGAATTTCTCCGCCGGCGGTATCGCCACTCCCGCCGACGCCGCGATGATGATGCAACTGGGGGCCGAAGCGATCTTCGTCGGCTCGGGCATCTTCATGAAAGGTGGAGCGACGCCCTTAGATCTGACGCTGGAGGTCGAGCGCGAAGAAGCCGAGTCGCGGGCCCGCGCCATTGTGATCGCGACCACGCACTACGACGATGCTAAGGTGCTGGCCGAAGTCAGCGAGCAGATGACCGGCGCCATGAAGGGCCTGGCCGTCGGCGCCATCGCAGAAAAAGATCTGCTGCAGACGCGGGGATGGTAGAAAAGCCGCTTTTCGCCATTCGCTTTTCGCTTCAGAGTGGAATCAAAGGCGTGGCGTTCGCTGCGCCTTTCTGTTTGTACGTAGCATCGAAAGTAATCGTTGTAAGTCGTCTGTTTCGTCACGCCTTAGCGAATAGCGAAAGGCGAAGAGCGAACAGCGAAAAGCGTCCCCATGAAAATCGGTGTTCTCGCATTGCAAGGCGATTTCGACGCGCATCGCCGCCGCCTGGAACAACTGGGCGCGGAAGTTGTCTTGGTGCGCAAACCCGAGCAGTTCGACGAGATCGACGGTCTGATCATTCCCGGAGGCGAGTCGACCACGTTTCTGAAGCTGCTGGGCGAGCAGAGCTTTCAGAAGCTGAACGATTTTGTGCACAGCAAGCCGACATTTGGGACCTGCGCCGGCGCAATCATGCTAGCCAAGGAAGTCGAGAATCCCCATCAGCCCGGCTTGGACGCCCTCGATATCACGATTCGCCGCAACGGTTACGGCCGTCAGATCGATTCCACCATTGTCGAAGCCGCCAGCGCGCTCGGCGGAGATCCTCTGGAGATGGTCTTCATTCGCGCGCCGCGCATCGAACGTGTTGGCGAGGGAATAGAGGTCCTGGCGAAGCGCGACGACGATCCCGTGCTGGTGCGGAAGGGAAGTGTGATGGCCGCAACATTCCATCCCGAGTTGTCAGACGATACGCGCGTGCACGAAGAATTCCTGAAGCTGGTGAAGAACGGAACGAAATGAGACAGCCGCAATCGCCGGACAACATCCCTTCGCACTGACCTGTCATAATCTAAGACGAAGCATTCACCTCGACAGATAGGAACGAAGCACTCACATCTATGGCCGAATCTCCCATCACTGCCCGCGCACAGGATTTTGCCAGCTGGTATCAGGACGTGGTTCTGCAAGGCGACATGGCCGAGCCCGCCGAAATCGTCAAGGGCTGCATGGTCATCAAGGCCAACGGCTACGCTGTCTGGGAGCTGTTGCAGCGCGAACTGGACGACCGCTTCAAGGCCACCGGCCATCAGAACATGTATTTTCCGTTGCTGATCCCGCAAAGTTTTATGCACAAGGAAGCCGAGCACGTGGAAGGCTTCTCGCCGGAGCTGGCGGTGGTCACGATGGCCGGCGGGAAACAACTGGAAGAGCCGTACGTCATTCGTCCCACATCGGAGACGAT
Source organism: uncultured Acidobacteriaceae bacterium (assembly GCA_963737435.1). Lineage (GTDB taxonomy): Bacteria > Acidobacteriota > Terriglobia > Terriglobales > Acidobacteriaceae > Bog-257. The sequence goes on from CAVTSI010000008.1 coordinate 649,860, forward strand.
CATCGGCCACTTTTTCGCCAAGTGGATCAAGAGCTGGCGCGACCTGCCGATGCTGGTGAACCAGTGGGCCAACATCATCCGCTGGGAACTGCGCACCCGCATGTTCCTGCGCACCACGGAGTTTCTCTGGCAAGAGGGCCACACCGCGCACTCCACCCACGAGGAAGCCGCGCAGGAAGTCTTCCGCATGTTGGACGTGTACGCCGAAGTCGCCGAGGATGTGATGGCCATGCCGGTAATCAAAGGCCTGAAGACGCAAGCGGAGAAGTTCGCCGGAGCGCTGCAAACCTACAGCATTGAGGCCATGATGCAGAACGGCTTTGCCTTGCAGTCCGGCACTAGTCACGACCTGGGCCAGAATTTCGGCAAAGCGTTCAATGTGCAATTCCAGAGTAAGGAAGGCCAGCTCGATTACGTCTGGCAAACCAGTTGGGGCGTGAGCACGCGGCTGATTGGCGGGCTGATCATGAGCCACTCCGACGACAAGGGGCTGGTGCTGCCACCGAAGGTTGCGCCCATCAAAGCTGTGCTGGTGCCGATTTACCGCAAGGATGAAGAGAAGGAAAAGGTGCTGGAGGCGGCCCACCGAATCGCGGAAGACCTAGGCGCGAAGTTGGATGACCGCGAAGGACAGTCTCCCGGCGCAAAGTTCTTTCACTGGGAGCGTCGCGGTGTGCCGGTGGTCCTTGAGCTGGGGCCGCGTGATTTGGCGTCGGGCACCATCGTGTTGAAGCGGCGCGACACCGGAGTCAAAGAGCCAATGCCGCAATCCGAGGTTGCCGCCAAATTGCCGGCGGCGCTGGCGGCGATGCAGCAGAGCATGTACGACGTGGGCAAGCAGCGTCTGAAGGCGAACACCGTGCTGGCGAATTCCATAGAAGAGGTGGAATCGCTGCTCAAGGATGTCACCGCGGAAAAGAGCGGAGGGAAGTTCGTGATGGCGCATCTGAAGGACGATCCTCGATGCGACGCCCGCATCAAAGAGTTCAAGGCCACGATCCGCTGCATTCCCCTTGTGGACGAATACGACGGACCGGGCAAGTGCCTTGTCACCGGCGAGCCGGTTGACCGGCGCGTAGTGGTGGCAAAAGCGTATTGAGGGAGCAATTAGCAACTAGCCACAGTTGGGAGCCGATTTTCATGGGAACGCTCTTCGCTGTTCGCCTTTCGCTCTTCGCTAAAGGCGGAACGTTGAACGGTTGCGACGCCCCGAGTCCCCGCAAGGGACGGAAGAAGATAGCCCAGCGCTTCAGCGCTGGGTAGGCTGGTTCTAAGAATCAGAGTCCCTTCAGGGGCAATAATTTACTTGACTCGTCCACCGATTTCGGCTATAGTTTGACTCATGGAGAGCAAGACCATGAGCGAACCCAAGAGCCTTCAAGAAGCCATTCTGTACTTCAGTGATAACGATAACTGCATTGACTATCTCGCAATCCGCCGCTGGCCGGATGGCAAAGTGACCTGTCCAACTTGCGGCTCGGACAGCGTTAAGTTCAGCGAAAAGCGCCGCACATGGCAATGTGCTAGCCATCATGCGAAGCGTGAATTCTCTATCAAGGTTGGAACCGTGATGGAAGATTCCGCAATCGGATTGGATAAGTGGCTTACTGCCATGTGGCTCGTCACCAACTGCAAGAACGGAGTTAGCAGTTACGAGATCGCCCGCGCTCTCAAGGTCACTCAGAAGTCTGCATGGTTCATGCTCCATCGCATCCGTCTTGCGATGCAGAACGAATCCGTTGGAGGTATGGGCGAAGGTGGTGGCACTGTCGAAGTAGACGAGACCTTCGTTGGTGGACGAATCGCCAACATGCACAAGAGCAAGCGCGCAAAGATGGCCGAGCTTAAGGGTCGCGCACTCAAGGGCGACCACATGAATAAAACCATCGTCATGGGGATGCTTGATCGTGACGTGCGTGAAGTTCGTGCGAGGGTCATCCCCAACGTTCGCCGCGATACTTTGCAGAGCGAAATCCTGCGGGAAGTATGCCGCGACTCGAAGGTCTACACCGACGAGTGGATTGGCTACAACGCTCTGAAAGAGAACTTCGTGCATGATGTCGTTAACCATGTTGAGAACTACGTCAACGGCCAAGTGCATACCAACGGAATCGAAAATTTCTGGTCGCTGTTGAAGCGGACTCTCAAAGGAACCTATGTTGCCGTTGAGCCATTCCACTTGCAGCGATACGTGGACGAACAGGTTTTCCGCTTTAACAACCGTGCGACCAAGGACAACCCCCTTACCGATTCTGACCGATTCAGCATGGCTGTTCGCAAGATCATAGGCAAGCGCCTGACCTTTGCTGCGTTGACAGGCAAGACTGCCGATGCGACGCCTTTCTAACCCTTACCGGATGAAGCGCGGGAAGCGGGCGAAGTCTTAGCCCGCTTCTTCTTTGATTGTGCGCGCCTGAGCTTCCATTCTTTTTCACGCCTCACAATTTCATCGTGAGGCACGGACATGATTTTTCGTACCGTAGCGTCGAATCTTGCAGCCTCGTTAGTGCTCATTCTTTCACCCTTGTAGCCAATAAAGTCATGAAGCGCTGAACGTGGTCAAGCACCGCCTTCGCATCTTCTGGCGTGTACTCGGCGCGTGTGTGCATAACGTGATTACGGAATGCCTCCTTGAATCCGCGTACATCTCGCAACAGAGGGTAATAACACTCCTGAGCCCCCTGCTTCCGCTTCCCTGATGCCATTGCAAGAATTTTCGTGTCTACCCGATCATGAACTGCATCTAGCATTTTGTCCCATTCAACCCATGCAATAGGGACGTACTTTGGCTTTCCGGTTTTTTTCTTGAGAATGCGAAGTACGCCAAGGTTATGGCAGAGCGATCTCAACCCCCACTCAACCGCTCGCATGAGGTGAAAGACGGCGGCGGTTCCACATTCAACGGCTATACAATTTCCTGCTTCCCTAATGTCGTCCGCCGCACTAGGGAAAGCAGTCTTTACTGGTTCCCCAAACAGGCAGTCACTATTGACGTACTTTACCGAATCTGAAGCAACTCGAATGAAATTCTGTTTCCAAAAATTAATCATTAAGGCATCGTAAGCATTCCGGAGGTCGGCAGATATTGAAGAAAGGTCTACATCGCTTGACCAAGCCAAATGCGAGTTGATCTGGGCGAGTTGGTTATTGGCGGTTTCCAACCCGATGTCTTTGCAAAGTTCTTCAATTTCTCTTAGGAGATCGACAACGTATTTTCTTGATTCTTCGCCTAGCTTTCCGTCCGGTGATTGTTTCTTGTCTTGGGCGACCGCATGGCGGTACACATCCAATCCGTCAATTAGCAAAGCCAATCTGGCCGAGTTAAACAGCTTCATAATGTCCCACAACGTAATGGGCATTTGCACGGGAATTGGTTCTCTCTTTCCCGGCAAAATTGACCGCTCCCGCCCACCGTACTACAATGGACGGGTCAAGTCAATTATTGCCCCTTCAGGGACGGCACAATAAACCAGCGCCTGAAGGAGATAGACCATGGGCCTCTACGATCTGTCCGCCAAGCTGAACAACGGCAGGAACAAGAAACTCGCCGACTACAAGGGCAAGGTGCTGCTGATCGTTAACACCGCGAGCAAGTGCGGGTTCACGCCGCAGTATGAAGGACTGCAATCGCTCTATGCCAAGTACAAGGACCGTGGTCTGGAGGTGCTCGGCTTTCCCTGCGACCAGTTTGGCCATCAGGAGCCCGGCTCGGATAACGAGATCAAATCGTTCTGCCAGGCCAATTACGGCGTGGACTTCCCGCTGTTCTCGAAGATCGAGGTCAACGGGGATGACGCACATCCGCTTTACAAGTTTCTGAAGAGCCGAGAAGGGCGGCCTGCTGGGCGACAGCATCAAGTGGAACTTCACCAAGTTCCTGGTGGACAAAAAGGGCAACGTGGTGGAGCGTTTCGCTCCGACGACGCCGCCGACGGCCATCGAGCCGCAAATCGAGAGATTGCTGGGGAAGTGATTTTTCACCACTGAGGACATGGAGCGCACGGACTTTGATGAATTGTCATTACGAGCGCCCGATTTTGGCGCGAGGAGTCTGCTTTTTGGTTTATCCGGGGAAAAGCAGATGCCTTGCTCCGCTCGTCATGACAATTCGATACGAGTCCCTCTTCTGCGTGTCTCCGTGGCGAAATACCCGCTATATACTGATATCTACCGAGGATGCTTGTGAGTTTGCCGCAAAAGACGTTTTACATCGAGACCTTCGGCTGCCAGATGAATTTCCACGACTCCGAAAAGGTTGTGGGGACGCTCATCTCCGAGGGCTACGCGCAAGTGCAATGCGAAGAGGACGCCGACCTCATCGTTTACAACACCTGCTCGATCCGCGATAAAGCCGAGCAGAAGGTCTTCCATCGATTGGCCGATTTCAAGAAGCTGCACAAGGAAGGGAAGCGCTTCGCCGTTTTGGGCTGCGTCGCCCAGCAGGAGGGCGAAAAGATCTTCGAGCGCGCGCCCTACGTCTCGCTAGTCGCGGGGTCGGCTTCCTACCGCAACTTGCCCGCCATGCTGGTCCAGATCGAGGGCGGCGCCGATCGCGTTACGGGCCTCGATGATCGCCAAACCGACCAGACTTTCGAGACCGAGTTTACCGCCCGCACCAACCCGCATCGGGGATACATCACCATCATCGAGGGCTGCGACAAGTTCTGCGCCTATTGTGTGGTGCCCTACACCCGCGGTAAGGAACGCAGCCGCACCTCGCACTCGGTGCTTGACGAAGCCAGGCGCATGGCCGACGCCGGCTACACCGACATTCAACTGTTCGGGCAAAACGTGAACTCTTACCACGACCCAGCCGGAAGAAAGACTTTTGCCGAATTGTTGACTGCCGTCGGGGAATTGCCGGGCATTCGCCGGGTTCGCTTCACCACCTCGCATCCGCGGGACTTTACCAAGGACATCATCGACGCGATTGATTCGGTCCCGACGCTCTGTGACCACGTGCATCTGCCGGTGCAGAGCGGCTCGTCGCGCGTGCTCGATTCCATGTTCCGCGATTATTCCCGCGAGCAATATCTGGAGCGCATCGCCTGGATGAAGTCGGCTCGCAACAAAGAGATCAGTATCACGACGGACGTGATCGTCGGTTTCCCGGGCGAGACGGAAGCCGAATTCCACGAGACCCTGAGCTTGCTCGACGAAGTTGGATACGACGGCGTTTTCTCCTTCGAGTACTCGCCCAGGCCGAACACGCCCGCGTTGCAGTACGCCGATTCCATTCCCGACGCCGAGAAATCGCGCCGCTTGCAGGTCCTGCAAGAGCATCAGCGAGAACTACAGAGGTCAAGTTATCGCAGGCATTTAGGGAAGATTGTTGAAGTGATGGTGGAAGGAAAGAATCCAGCGCGCAGACAGATCACCGGCCGTACCTCGCAGAACAAGACGCTCAACTTCGTGGTCAACGGCAGGCCAGAGCCGCTCATCGGAGAGTATGTCCGAGTGCAAGTGACGCAGGCATTTCCCAACAGCCTTTTAGGTGAGATGACCGTCTAAGCATTCAGAAAGTGTTTGCGTTTCGGACGCAATGCGGAGTATTAAAGGGCAGGACTTCGGGACTTGGGAGGGAACCATGAGGGAAGTTGAAATGAAGATTCGCGGGTTGATGATGGACCCCGTGACCAACATGCCCATCGTGATCCTGAAGGACCAGGGCAGCGACACCGTCCTGCCGATCTGGGTCGGCGTGTATGAGGCCAACGCCATCGCCCTCGAAATCGAGAAAGTCACAACCCCGCGCCCCATGACGCATGACCTGCTGAAGAACCTCCTCGTTGGGCTGGAAACCACGGTGCAAAAGGTGGTCGTGACCGAGCTGCGGGATGACACCTTCTTCGCTGTCATCTGGCTGGAGCGCGAAGGGCAGGCCATCAGCATTGACTCGCGCCCGTCCGACGCGCTCGCGCTGGCCCTGCGCATGGATTGCCCCATCTTCGTCGAGGATGAGGTGCTGAAGTCGAGCAAGCAGGCCAACGCGACCAGTGACCGCGTCAACAACGACGAACTCCGCAAGTGGCTGGAGAACCTGGGCGAAGACGACCTGGGCCGCTACAAGATGTAGCCATGCCCGACGCCGCCGAGCAACTGCAGCGCATCTATCTCGCCGGTTTTGAGCTGCAAACCTTCGAACGCTATCCCAACTCCATTGGTGTGGTCCGCGACGGCTGCATCGCGCTGCTGAGGGTTACGCCGGTTGGCCTGCAGATGATCGGAGCGCCCGGCTGGCGGATGGGGGAAGTGCTGGGCGTGCTCGTGGAAAAGGATGGCCGCCAGGTCTTCCAAGCCAAGTCCGAGATGGTTGAGGCCACGCCGGAGCGGTTGGAAGAGCTGCGGCGGTTTCGGGAGGACTTGGACCAGTTGCTAAGTTCGACGGCGTGAAGGTTTCTTTTTAGCTACGGTTCGGCTTGGCTCAGGGCAGGCTGCCGCACTGAGAGCACGGAAAGAGTGGTAGTGTGTCAGTTTAGAATCGTGCCCGCTCGCGGAGGAGTGCTAAATGAAGCGCAAGGCATATCTGACAGTGGTGGCGATCGCTTTCCTCCTGTGTCCCTTACAAAAGAGTGAACGCCAACGCGCTATGGTTTTTGGGTACGGGGCTAGCCCTGCTGAGATAATCCTACACTTAACATAATATCTGTTATCGGACATTACGCCAGCGCCGAAGCCCCGTTGTGAGCGGAAGCCCTATCCAGCGCCGCTTCCCTCGACTTCAACGACCACCTTAGAAAGTCTGTAAAGCGGCGGAGACCGTTACGACAGCTCTACCAAGTCGTGGATGTCGTCGTTCAGATTGATGACTTTCGGCTCGCGCTTTTTCGGGTTGAGGCCCAGACGCTGACGAAGGTGCCGATGCCCACGCTGTCAACTGGCTCACGTTGGCCAGGTCCACCAGGACCGGCTTGCCCTCAGGAATGAGCGCACGGAGAGTGCTGTTACCTTCGTTCTGTGGAATGCGTTTTCTTCTCGGCCCCACATCTACCCGCAAAATAGAAGGAGAAGGCTGGGGTCAGTCTCCGGCGCCGCGAATGCCCGTCTTCGCTGTGCAGCTGTGATCGTGAACGGCTGGCGGTGCTGCGGCAGCGATCTTTGAAAACCAGCGACCCAGCAAATTCCCACCCTAGCCAAAAGAAGGCTAGGATGGGGCACCCCTTGGGCACCCGGCTCGCGGGCTGCGGCGGCGATCTTTGAAAACTAACGACTCAACAAATTCCCACCCTAGTATTTAGTTGCGTAGATTAGCGTAAGATGAATGGGGATGCACATTGCGGAGCTCACGTTTCGTCCACTCGAAGGGCGTGGCGGTTTTGTTGTATGCGGCTATGAATCGGTCGATCGCCTCTGGCACCTGCTGGGGCGAGGTGAAACTTGCCCCTCGCAAAGCGCGACGACTCAGGATGCTGAACCAGCATTCAATCTGATTGAGCCAACTGGCGTGGGTAGGCGTGAAGTGTAGATGAACCGTGCGATGTTGCGCCAGCCAACGGTCATGCTTCGGTTTGTGGGTATTGAGATTGTCCACCACCAGGTGCAGTTCCCGGCCCGGATAGAGTGCGACCACCGCGTTCATGAAGGCAAGAAAATCGCGGCGTCGACGCCGGTGAGCGTGTCCGCCCTGGACTTGGCCGGTGAGCACATTCAGGGCGGCGAACAGGGTCGTGGTGCCGTGGCGTTTGTACTCATGACTGAAACCGGTCACCGCTTGGCCGTTGGGTAGTTTTAAATAGCCTTGCGCTCGCTCCAAGGCTTGAATATGCGGCTTTTCATCCACCGCAAGGATGACCGCGTGTTCCGGCGGGTCCAGGTACAGGGCAACGATATCGGCCGCCTTGGCGGCAAACTGGGGATCGGTACTGATGCACCAGCTACGGCGCCGCTGTAAATGGATTCCTTGGGTGCGCAGCACGCGCCAGACTTGATGTTTGGATACATCCCCCAAGGCCTTCGCCACCAACGCTCCGGTCCAGCTCCCATGGCCGGCTGGCGGCGGCTGGTCCAGTTGGTCCAGAACGCGGCGCCTGGTGTTTTCGTCGTAGCGGGGCGCAACTCCTGGCCGCGGGGCGTCCTGAAGCCCGGTCAAACCAGCTTGGGAAAAACGTACCCGCCACTTGCTGACGGTTGCGGGCCGTTTGCGCTGCGCACGGGCGATCGCAATCGTGCCTTGACCGTTGGCTGCGGCCAGAACCATGCGGGCTCGCTCGGCCAGACGCCTTTCCGTCTTACCGGCGCGAACCCAGCTCTCCAGCGTGGAGCGGTCTTCTGTCGTCAATGTGAGGGCGGTGGGGTATTTGCTCATACCCCATCATGACATAGACCGCTTTTCAATGCAACTAAGTACGAGCCAAGAGAAGGCTAGGATGGGGCACCCGTGGCACCCGATAAGTGCTTTGTTCGGAATATCTTGCGTGTAACTGCTTTAAATAGAGTATTTTGGCGGGAATCGCGCAAGATATTGAACAGCAAAGACTTACGGCTGTGTCTAAGTCGAGTGTTATGAATTTTTTGCGGGCAAGATATTGAAAACAAAGATACAGAAATGCCGGGGGGAGGGGTACTTAGGGTGCTTTTTCCGTGTTCCACCCTGCTGAGAAGGGGTTCTCACGCACGTTGTTTAAGCGCCGGGGGCGTCGCCTCCAAACAGGCCGTGCAAGCGGGTGATCTCGAACAAGTCGTGGATGTCGTCATTCAGATTGATGAATTTCAGCGCGCAGCCGCCCTTTCGAGCGGAGGCCCAAACGCTGACAAAGGTGCCGATGCCGACACTATCCACCAGGGTGACTTTGGCCAGATCCACGAGGATCGGCTTGCCCTCAGGAATGAGCGCGCGGACCGCCACGGTGAACATGGCCCAGGAGTCGATCACCACCTTGCCCGTGCAGTGCACGATGTTCGCATCGGGTTGTCGTTCGATCTCCAACTGCAAAACTGGGGTTTCGTCAGCGGCCACGGAGGCCTCCCTCCAAAGTACGAAAAAGTGTACACCCGCAGCCTAGCCGCACAGCACCACCTTGGGATGGAACAGCGTCCCTGCCACTCGGCTGGCGATGCAGATCAGCTCCGACTGTCCGGCAAAGACCTTCACGAAGCGCGACCGGGACATTTCCGGCAGGTTCACCGTCCGGCCATGGCGAATTTTGGCAATGTCCTCATCGGTGGCCATAACCGACGGAATCTCCGGCAGGACCCGCCGCGGATGGACTATGCAGCTCCTCGATACGGCCTTGGCCGGCAGCTTCGCCCATTTCTTCCAACGTATGGCTCTGCTCGATGGCGAACTCGGCCACCTGCGTCCGGCGGAGGCTGGCCAGATGGGCTCCGATGCCCAGCTTTTGCCCCAATTCGTGGGCCAGGCTGCGGACATAGGTCCCCGACGACACCCGGCAGCGGAAATCGACCAGGTCGTCGCTCAGGCCCAGAACCGTAAATTCCTTCACTTCCACCTCGACCGGCTCAAGCTCGACTTCCTGCTTCTTGCGGGCGAGCTTGTAGGCCGGAACTCCCTTGATCTTCTTGGCGGAAAACAGGGGCGGAGTCTGCTGGAGGATGCCAACAAACCCCGACGCGACGGCGCTGATTTCTTCAAGTGTTACATTAACTTGCTGCGGTAGCGCCGACCGGGTCGCCGTCGCAATCGTAAGTGTCGGTCGCGACTCCCAGCCGGATTGTCCCCTCATAAGCCTTTTCCGAGGACAAATAAAATTGGCACAGCCGGGTCATCCGCCCCAGCACCAGAGGGAAGGACTCCGGTCGCCATGGGGTCGAGGGTTCCCAGGTGGCCGATGGAGCGTTCGCCCAAAATGCGCCGTGACTTCGCCACGACATCGTGCGAGGTCCATCCCGCAGGTTTATCCACCACGATCACACCATTGAGCGGCATCCTTCTGCTATCGTGTAGGTTCAATGGCGGTTTGGTCAAATCGCCGGCGAGAATCGGCTGCCGCGCGGAATTTGAAGGGAATTCAGTTCCCTGCCGTGCGGTACGCGTGACCCACGTCCTATGATCCCGCTGAAAGACGACGCACCCCGGATCGGCACTCCGTACGTGACCTATGCGCTGCTGGCGCTGAACACGCTGGCGTTCTTCTATGAACTTTCGATTGGCGCGCAGGGCAGCCAGAATCTTGATTTCTTCGTCTTTCAATTTGGAGTCGTTCCTGCGCGATTCACGGTGGTGCTGTTCAATCATGGCTACGTGCCCTGGGACCTTGTCTCGCAACTGGGAACGCGCTATGTTCCACCGATGGCGGCCATCCTTCCCATCTTCACCTCCATGTTCCTGCACGGCGGCTGGCTGCATCTGATCTTCAACATGTGGGCGTTGTGGATTTTCGGCGACAACGTGGAAGATTATCTCGGGCATTCCCTCTATTTGGTGCTTTACTTCGTCTGCGGAATTGCGGCGGCGCTGCTGCACACGCTGTTCAATATTGGCTCGACCGTGCCCAGCGTGGGCGCCAGCGGCGCCATTGCCGGGGTGATGGGAGCGTACTTCCTGTTGTATCCGCGGGCGCGCGTGCTGACCCTGGTGCCGTTCTTCTTCGTCTTCTTCATGTGGCTGCCGGCTTGGATTGTGCTCGGCTACTGGTTTGTCGCGCAGTTTCTCAGCGGAGCCGCCAGTTCGATCGCGGCGCACGGCGGCAACTCCAGCGGGATCGCCTTCTGGGCCCACGTCGGAGGCTTTCTGGCAGGCATGCTGCTGATTAAGGTCTTCCCTGCCCGGACGCGGCGATATCACTACGGGCTGTGATATTCGCCCTTCGCTGTTCGCCTTTCGCTCTTCGCTATAGTCACTCCGCTGTCAGCTTTAGTGCTCGGGATTGAATGAAACGGAGAAGCAACGTTAGGCATTTCGACCAAAAGGCGACAGCGAAACAGCAAATCGCGGAGAACGCACAGCGAAGAGCGCGAGGCGAACAGCGAAAAGCGGCCTTCTCGCTACAGCGCTCCGCCGCTCGGCGCCAGCACAAGCTCGGACAGATTCGCGTTGGGCGGCAGGAGCACGGCGTAGAGCACGGCTTGGGCGACGCTATCCACGTCAATCATGCGTTCGCGCGGAGCGTCGGGCCAGAATTGCTGCCACAAATCGGTGTCGGTTGCGCCGGGCATAAGCGCAACCACGCGAATGCCGCGGGGAATGAGTTCATCGCGCAGCGACAAGGTGAAGCCCAGCGCGCCATGCTTGGAGGCGTTGTAGGCGGCGAAATTGGGAAAGACGGTCCTGGCCGCGACCGAGAGGTTGTTGATGATGGTCGCGCCAGACTGCATAACAGGCAGCGCCGCGCGCGTGCAGAGAAACAAGCCCGTGAGGTTGGTATCGATCGCAGCGCGCCACACTTCCAGACTGGTTTGCTCGATGGAAACTGCCGGTTGAGCAATGCCCGCGTTGTTCACCAGCACATCGAGCCTGCCGAAGCGCTGCTTGACCATCGCGAAAAGCGACGCGACGGAATCCGGATCGCGCACGTCGCAAACCTCGGCGACGATCTGAGCGCCACCCTTGTCATGCGCAGATGTTTGTTTCGGAAGCAATCGCCTGAGTTCCGCCGCGCCCTTGGCGAGCGTTGCACCATCGCGACCGGTAATCACAACGCTGCAGCCTTCGGCGGCTAGGGTGCGGGCAATGGCGAAGCCGATGCCGCGGCTGGCGCCAGTCACGACTGCGACCTTGTCCAATAAGCGAGGTCTATCGAGGCGCGATTCCTGGGCGCTGATTCCTGTTTTGCGGTGAGACTGCGGCTTCTTCGCAGCCATGGATTAGATTCCGCTGCCGTTCTTGGCGTGGATCAGTGACAAGAAATTCCTGGCGGGTTTGTTGCGCGCGGAAAGCGCCGAGCATGGACGAGGTGACCGTGGCCGAATGCTGCTTCTCGACTCCGCGCATCATCATGCAGAGATGGCGCGCCTCGATGACCACTCCGACGCCCAAGGGTTGAATCGCCTTCTGAATCGTCTCCGCAATTTGCACGGTCAGACGCTCCTGCACCTGGAGACGACGGGCAAACACTTCCACCAGCCGCGGCACCTTGCTCAAACCGATCACTTTGCCCTTGGGAATGTAGGCCACGTGCACCTTGCCGAAGAATGGCAGCACATGGTGCTCGCAAAGGCTGAACATTTCGATGTCCTTCACGATCACCATCTCGTCGTAGTCCACGCTGAACAGCGCTGCCTTCAGCATTTGTTCCGGGTCTTCGCCGTAGCCCTTGGTCAGGTACTGCAAAGCGTTGGCGTAGCGCTCCGGCGTCTTCAGCAGGCCCTCGCGATCAGGCTGTTCACCCAGGCGGACCAGCATCTCGCGTGCCAGCTCTTCGAAGCTGGCACTGGTCAGGGTCGGCGTTTCCGTCAGGTCTCTCATCATTCTCCCCAGGCTCACACCCGTAATTCCGCTCCACCTGCGTACTCGAAGCTATTCATCATAGTCTCTTCGAGCCTACCTTTTCAAGATGAGCCGCAGTAAAGCTTTGCTTCAAAATGTTGAAGATGACCTCGCTCAGGTTTTCCGTGGTGGGCACGGTCGCCGCGAATTCTCGACGCGCATTCAAGTTCACGTGATCGAAGCGTTCCAACACTTCACGCTGCACCGCGTCGTCCAGATCAACCAGGTTGCACACCATTCCGGTCTGCGGATTGACCTGTCCGCTCACCGTGACCTCAAGTGCGTAGTTGTGCCCGTGACCATGCGGATTATTGCACTTGCCGTAAGTCGCCTGGTTCTCCGACTCGGAGAGCCCGTCGCAGTGCAAACGGTGGGATGCCGAAAACAGATAGCGTCGCGTCAGATGGGCTTTCATGCTTCTCCATAGAAATCGACGAACAGATCGGGCAACTTCATACACGCGCACCCGATGCAGCTTTGCCACATGCAACTTGCCTTGCAGGCGATTCCAGATGGCAATGGCAAGGTTCTCGGTTGTAGGAATCTGCTGCAGGAACTCCGGCACTTCCTTATTCAGATGGCGGTGATCAAGCGCGTCGAGGACTTCGCGGTTCAATATTTCCTTAAGCTCCTTCAAGTCCACTACAAAACCCGTCTTAGGATCGACATCGCCCTTCACCGTCACTTCAAGGGTGTAGTTGTGTCCGTGGCCATTCAGGTTGGCACACTTGCCGAAGATGCGTTGGTTTTCTTCCGCCGAAAACTCAGGGTTGTGGTAATAGTGCGACGCGGAAAACTCACACTTGCGGGTTAGATAGACCATGTTTTCCTGGGCCGGCTTTTACGCCTGAGGTAGTGCATCCGAGTTAGTGCGCCGACGTGTTTCCGGCGGCGACCGGCGCTTCGTCCGCTGGTTGAACATCTCGCATGCCGGAATACTCGCGTCCCTTCCAGCGAACTGTTCCCTGCTTATGAGAGATGCTGGAGTTGACTAAAAGCACCGCAAAAAGCGGCAATCCGAAGAACGCCAGCGTGTTGGACAGCCCGTCAAAATGGGCGCGCGCAATGCGCCTCCCGAAGAGATAGAGCCACTGCGCGGTCACCGCCGCGGCGACAAAGAACGTGATCATGTCTCCGTTGGCCAACGAGACCATCGAAAACGTCAGCATGGCCACGATGGCGGCAAACTCCAGGGCCCGCCATAGCGCCAGCCTTCGCGGATTAGGAAACAGCAGCGCCAGGTTCTTGGTCCAGCCTTCCCACATCTGGGGAAAGCTGCGATACATTCGGGTGCTGACGGCGTCGGACATGCCAAAACGCAGAGCGAATCCCGCCTGCTTCAGCCGTTTTGCCAGCTCAACATCCTCCAGCAGCGTAGTCGCAACGGCGGCGTGGCCACCCACCGCGTCGTAGGCTTCCCGGCGAATGAGCAAGTATTGTCCGTTGGCAGCGGCCACCGGCGACTTCGGATCGCACACGTCCTTCGGCGGATACGTCGTCGCCAGTTCGGCAAAGATGACGGGCATCAGCGCACGTTCAGCGAATCCGCGCACTTCCTGCTTGGGCGAATAGGAAAGCATGTCCGCGCTATTCTCTTTCGCCTCCTGCAAGCCGCGCGCGATAGAGTCCGGCGAGTGCCGGGTATCGGCGTCGGTAAACAGCAGCCACTTCCCTTTCGCCGCTTTAGCGCCGCTCCAGGCCGCGTTGCATTTGCCGTTCCAGCCGGGCGGCAATTCATCGGCGCTGATCACGCGCACCGTGGGTGCCCCATCCTTTCGCATCGTTTGCGAAAGGGTGGGAGCGCAAAAGCTTTCGGCGATGGCGCGCGTGCCGTCGGTCGAGTGGTCGTCCACTACGATGATCTCGTAGAGCAGGCCCCGCCTGGCCAACCAGCGATCGCAAGCAGTCGGCCAGACAGGCTTCTTCGTTTCGCGCCGGGACGATGACCGAGATCTCGGGAGCGGTTTCTCGCTGATCCATGACGATAAAGACTACCAGACCGCACTCAGCACTCGAAAATCCTGCGCGCGACCATCGCTGCCGCCATGAATTATCATAGGTCTGTGAAGCGCTTCGTCTCCTCATTCGTCCTCGTCTGCCTGGTATTGCTCGCGGCGTGCAACAGCGGCTCGCATCCGCCGCGCATCGGCAGCGCCGCCCCCGAGTTCACCATCACCGATTCCCAGCGCACGGTTGCGCTAGACCAATTTCATGGCAAGCCCGTGGTGCTCAATTTCTGGGCAACCTGGTGCCCGCCGTGCATTCAGGAGATGCCTTCGCTGGTGCAATTGCAGAAGCAGCTTGGCGACAAGGTGACCATTATCGCCGTCAGCGAGGACGAGGACGACAGCGCGTACAAACAGTTCGTCCGCGACCACAACGTCGATCTGCTTACCGTCCGCGACACCCGGCAGAAAACCAACGGACTGTATGGCACGACGGGGTTTCCTGAAACCTTCGTGATCGATCGCAGTGGCAAGATCGTCCGCAAGTTCATCGGCCCGCAAGAGTGGACCAGCCCGGAGATCGTGGATTATTTGAAGAAGATGTAGAGATTGGGGAGTTTAAGTTGGTCCGCCAGGACAAAGAACGACGCTTGGCCACGTTGGAACAGTCGTTGCTTGCCGCCGCCAAAGGAAGAGCGATTGAAATTTCGCTTGCAGAAATTCGCAAGAAGGGGCTGATTAAGACCCTGCGCAAACATGCGTGCCGCCCCTGAAGGCACCGCTCACAGCTTCACCCTCCTCAGCCTCAGCGCATTGCTGATCACCGACACCGAGCTGAAGCTCATCGCTGCCGCCGCGAAGATCGGGCTCAACAGAATGCCGAACTTGGGATACAGAATGCCCGCCGCGATCGGCACTCCCAGCGAGTTATAGATAAATGCGAAGAACAGGTTTTCGACGAATGTTGCGCATCACGGCGCGGCTCAGACGGCGGGCGCGCACCAGCGCTGCCAGGTCGCCTTTCAGCAGGGTGATGCCGGCGCTTTCCATGGCAACGTCTGTGCCCGTGCCCATGGCGATGCCAACCTGCGCCTGCGCCAGAGCGGGCGCGTCGTTGATGCCGTCGCCCGCCATCGCGACCACTCTTCCCTGCTCTTGCAGCTTCTTCACCGCGTCGGCCTTGTGGCTGGGCAGCACTCCGGCTTCAAAGTCAGTGATGCCGAGTTTCCTCGCGACCGCCTCGGCCGTCGCCTGACTGTCGCCGGTCAGCATGACTACGCGCAAGCCTTCTTTTCGCAAATCGCGGACCGCTTGCGCCGCTTCGGGCTTGACCGGATCGGCAATGCCCAGCAGTCCTGCGATGCGGCCATCCACCGCGACGAAGACCACCGTGTTGCCATCGTGGCGCATGGCTTCGGCCTTGGGCTTCAGTTCATCGGCATCGACTCCCAGCTCCAGCAGCAGGGCCTCATTTCCCGCGGCCACTTCGTGCCCTCCGACTCGGCCCGCCACGCCGCGTCCAGTGAGCGATCGGAATTGCTCCGCCGGCATCAAATGCAACTGGTTTGCTTGGGCAGCCTCGACCATCGCCGCCGCCAGCGGATGTTCACTTCCCTGCTCCAGGCTGGCCACCAGCCGGACGACGCGATCTTCGGTCTCGCCGCCGACCGCCACCACCGACATCAGCTCCGGTTTGCCCTGGGTGAGCGTGCCGGTCTTGTCGAGCACCAGGGTGTCAACTTTCTGCAGCGTCTCCAGCGCCTCGGCGTTCTTGATGAGAATGCCGGCGCGCGCGCCCCGGCCCGTCCCAACCATGATCGCCATCGGTGTCGCCAGACCGAGGGCACACGGACAAGCGATGATCAGCACCGCAACGGCATTGACGATGGCGTTGGCCAGCCGCGGCTCCGGTCCCACGATGAGCCATACCGCAAACGTGATCACGGCCGCCGCCAGTACTGTGGGAACAAACCAGGCCGCAACCTTGTCGGCCAGCCGCTGAATCGGTGCGCGGCTGCGTTGCGCGTTGCTCACCATCTGCACGATTTGCGCCAGCAGGGTTTCGCTGCCCACGCGCTCTGCGCGCATCAGCAGCCATCCGGTACCGTTCACGGTTGCGCCGACAACTTTGTCGCCAGCACGTTTTTCCACCGGCATGGCTTCGCCGGTCACCATCGACTCGTCTACCGAGCTGAGGCCGTCGAGCACGACGCCATCCACGGGAATCTTCTCGCCCGGGCGCACCCGCAACTTGTCGCCGACCTTCACCTGCTCCAGCGGGACGTCGTATTCGCTGCCGTCGTCGCGCATGATGCGCGCCAGCTTGGGCGAGAGGTCAAGCAACGCGCGGATGGCGCTGCTGGTGCGGCTGCGGGCACGCAGCTCCAAGACCTGCCCCAACAGCACGAGGACAATGATTGCCGCCGCGGCCTCGAAGTAAACTTCCGGCTGGCCATGCATACCGCGCATGGAGGGCGGAAAGATTTGCGGAGCAATAGTGGCGACCGCGCTGTAGATGTACGCCACGCCAACGCCCATGGCGATCAGGGTGAACATGTTCGGGCTGCGGAACTTGACAGACGCCCAGCCGCGCTCGAAGAAAGGCTGGCCGCACCACCACACGATTGGCGTTGCCAGCGCAAACTCAAGCCACGTGCCTACACGCGGCGTGAACACGTGCGCGAGTGGCCCCATGCGCAGCATCGCGTAGGCCACCAGGGGAACACCAAGCAGCACGCTGGTCCAGAAGCGCCGCGTCATGTCGCGCAGTTCCGGATTTTCTTCCTGCGCGCTGGTGACTGTCTTCGGTTCCAGCGCCATGCCGCAGATCGGACACGCACCGGGCCCGTCGCGAACGATCTCCGGATGCATGGGGCAGGTCCACTGCGTCCGGGTCGCGGCCATGGGGATGTCGGGCTCAAGCGCCATGCCGCACTTGGGACAGGCTCCTGACCGCGGTTGGCGGACCTCGGGATCCATGGGACAGACGTACATCGTTCCCGATGGAGCGGCTGCGGTTTTGCTATGCTCCCCCGCATCCACAACGGTGATTTTCGGCGCCTCACTTTGCGAAACGTACTTCTCGGGATCAGCTTTGAATTTCTCGCCGCATCCTCGACTGCAGAAGTAATAGGTCTTGCCCTGATGCACCGCAGTCGCTGCGGCTTTGGCCGGATCAACGCTCATCCCACAAATCGGGTCCTTCTCCAGCTTGCGGGCGGCGCCAATCTGTACCGGGGCGCCGCCGATTTGTACCATTGCGGGCATCCCCGCGGCCTTGTAATTAGGGGAGAGATATTTCTCCGGATAATCCTTAAATTTCTCTGCGCAACCGCGCGAGCAGAAGTGATACAGCTTGCCCTCATACTCCACCGAAGCAGCGGCCTTAGAGGCATCGACACTCATGCCGCAAACCAGATCCTTGTCCAGCTTCCTGGCTGCGCCAGTCGGCGGCGGAGCTTCTCCTTGAGCTTTTTCAATCGCCGAAAGGTGCTTCGCTGGCGACGACACAAACTTGTGCATGCAGCCAGGCGAGCAGAAATAGTAGGTTTGCCCCTCGTACTGCGCCTTCCCACGGGCCTCGGCCGGGTTCACCGCCATCCCACAGACGGGATCGATTACCGAAACGTCGATAATCCGGTTTTCGAAGCTGTCCTCGGGTCCGTTCATTCCCTCCCTCTCCTGAACTAGATGCTGCCGCTGTTCATTGTCGCAGCGATGCTCTATATTGGTTGCGGATTCGGTGCGAAGGCCGAAACTTCGAGCCGACAGCTATTCTAGATGCGGACGAAGTTTCCCAGTTTCTCCCGTATCATCATTGCACGTTTGCGCGAGGGCGGTTCGATGACTGCAGTCGAAGTGTTGTTTCGCTATGGAATGTCGCCAGGTGAGATGGAAATGGGCGCGCTGGGACAAGTCAGCGATGTCTATGGCATCCGCCGGGTGCGGTTTAATGAGCGAGAACGAACCATCCGGGTGGAATACGACGCCACGCGCCTGAACGAATCGAGCGTGGAAAAGCTGCTGCGCAGCGCCGGACTCGATATTCGCGAAAAACTGGCGCTGGTGTGACCAAGGCGCGCCAGATCCAAATACAAAAGGCGAAGCGCGGGTGGAGGGGGGGGCACTTCGCCCTTTTGCCCGGTTTGGGCACTTGCGGAGAACGCCTTTTAGGCGGTCTAGTGGTCGGTCAGACAACGTGGTTGAGATTCCGGGGGAGGCTTAAATTTGAGGGGCCGCTCGTCGAAGGGAACTCTGGCCGAAATTCCCTGGCGAGCGGCCCCTTATTGCGCCACTTCGTCTGTTTATGTATAGAGCAGCCGGTATACCAAAGTATGCTCGTTGAAACTAAAGGTGTTACGTGGTTCCCTATTTCGGAGACACTGTAGAACTTTCCGGTACTAGGAAAAGTTTACCGTAGGGCACTAACGTGGTGCTAGCTTGGATTCGCCGAAATCACCCCGCCGTTTCCCGCTAAGTCGCGCCCGGGATCGTGATGTGCTGCATGCGTGGAGAGGGCGGTTCTCAAACGAGGTCGGCTGGGATGCCGGAGTCGGTCGCCGGTTTGGTATAATTTTCTGACTGCTCACCGTGCGCGCCCTTAGCTCAGCTGGATAGAGCGTCTGGCTACGAACCAGAAGGCCGGGAGTTCGAATCTCTCAGGGCGCGCCATTTTATTTCGTTCCTGCCGCTTGGATTAGCAGCTCTTCGCTGTTCCCCTGTTCACCACAAAACCACACAAGATCGCATAACGCCGAAGGTTGCCCTACTTTGAAACTGTCTGCTTGGCCGCGATGTCGCGCTTCAAAGCCTGCGCGGTTGGGTCGGCGGGTTGCAAGGCCAGGGCATGGTCCACTTCGCTGGCGGCGGATTCCAACTGGCTCTGCTTCAGGTCCAGCCGGGCCAGCACCAGCCAGGCGTCAACGTTGGGCTGCAGACGCACCGAAGTTTGCGCTTCCGCCCGCGCACTCGCCAGATCGCCCTTCTTTTCCAGCAGAATCGCCAACTGCGCGTGCGCCGTAGCATTGTTACGGTCGGCGCTGGTCGCGGCGCGAAATTCGCTTTCTGCCTGGGTCGCCATGTTCTGCGCCAGCAACTCCTTGCCGCGCTCTACGTGATAGGCGGCGCGGGTGTGCCCATCGGTCTTGGCCAGCCGCGCCTCGGCCAGCTTGTTGATTTCCATCTCGATTTGGCGATAAGACGCTTCGTCGTAGTTGCGCTTGAGGCGTTCCATGGGGATGCGAGGCTGGTTGTTGGGCGGCAGCAATGCGTTGCCGGAGGCCGCCGTGGGATTCACGGGGGGAGGCGGCGTACCACCCCGGTTGATCAAATCCAGCAGGGCCTTGGCTTCGCCATCGCTTGGGCTCCGCTGTAACTGCTCGCGCAATTGGCGCGCGGCCCCCACGCTGTCTCCGTTCTTGAATGATGCCACGGCCAGGTTGAAGCGGTAGTCCGGGTCGTTCGGGTCGGCACTGACCGCCTTGGAGAAGTATTCGACCGCCGCCGAGCGCCGGCCTCGCCGGGCTTCCACAACCCCCAGATTGTTGTAAACCTCGGTGAGCGGCAGCCGGGTGGCGAGATAGTTGAACGCGGTGAACGCCTTCTCGAAACTTCCGCGATAGAACTCCGACATGCCCAGCAGAAAGTTGGCCTCGCCGGCGACCGGGTCGTCCTTCGGTATGCGACTGAACCAGGAAGCTGCCGATTCGTATTCGTGGGCGCCGTAATACGTCTTGCCCAACTGCAGCATGGCCAGGGTGTAATTAGGATTGAGCTTTATCGCATTCCGCAGATGACGAATCTTCTGCTGCTGGTCGGTGGCCAGGATTCCGCGGATATAGCTCTCGAATGCATCGAGGCGAATAGGCGTTGAGGCTTTCAGGAATTGATCGCGGGTGATCGCGGGCGGCGGAGCCATTTGCTGCAGCAGCTCCCACGCCAACGCCGTCTGCAAATCGATCAGGCTGGTCAAGGCGCCGCTGCTGTGTACCTCCGGGTAAAGGTGCAGCTTCTTCATGTCGAGAAGTTGCGCATTGGCCTTGAAGGTCTGGCCCTCGAGACTGTAGTTGCCGAGCACGACGTAGTCGGCATCCATCTGTTCAGCAACCCGATAGACCGTCGCCCGCGAGGGCCGAACGGTCAGCGGAATGCCGGCATGATCGAAGGCGTAGCTGCGATCATCGCGGCTGATGACGTACAGGCCGGGCGACTCCATGCGCTGCGACAGGACTTCGGGAAAAGCCTCAGCGATCCACTCCAACCCCGGAGCGGTGGTTTGATTTTCAAACGGCATGACCATCACGGTGCGGGTTCCGGCAAGCGTCTGGCCCACGCTCAGATGGCAAAGCAGGCAGAGCGTGGCCAATACGAAGAAGGCCACGGGAAGTGAAGCGAGTGAGGGAGGGTTGCAAAGCGCCTTGATTATAAATGCTGGAATGCGCCCCTATTTCGATACCGCCGCAAACAGGTCCGACTTCAGCAGCGCCGTGAAGCGTTGATCGTCGGTCTTAAAGTGCATTTGCAGCATATCGTGGGAGTTGTCCACCGTGGTGTTGTCCAGCGCCAGCTTCTCCGTCGGGAGTGGCGTTCATTTTGCGATACAACACTCCCGCCTTCAGCAGCGAGGCCATGGTGGCTGCGGTCATGGTATCGGAAGTTTTGACACTCAGGTCGAAGGTCACCCCATTGGTGAAATTCATGGTGTAATCCGAGGCCAGCAGCCGCTTCTTCACCACGTCGTAGTCACCTAGCGAGGCCGCCTGCCCCAGCGCTGACCGCATCATGTTCTGCGTCCCCGGCTGATCGAGCACGCTCCAAATCGCCGCGCTGTCCACGCTGGTGATCAGATCGTCAATGGTATTGTTGGATTCCAGAGACTCGGCGCTGTTGTCGCGCACGTCGATTGCGCCTTTGATGGAAGCACTCTCGCCGAACAAGATGGTGCTGGGATCAAGGAACACCAGGTGCATGCCCGTGCCCATAGGGTAGATGTAGGAGAGCAGATACTTCTCCGGCTTGATTTTCTTCAGGCGCATCTTCTGCAGAAATTCCTTCTGCTTGAAAGGGCCCTGGGCGATGCCGATGCTGCGCAGACCGCCTTTGGCCGGCCGATAGGTAACGAAGGTGAGTTGCTCCATGTCCTTGTCAGGGTCAATGCCGGCGCCCTTCAGGGCGGCCTCGAATTGCTTCAGGTTGTCGGGCAGGACGCGGTCTTTGAGGGCGCGCGCCGATGGCGAATCCCGCAGTGCGCGGTAATCGATGGAGATGATCTGCTGGATCGCCGATGGAACCACGGTGCGGGCGTTGCTGCTCAGCGGCGCCGCGAATGCGGGCAGGCAGAAAACGGCGCTCAGAAAAAGGCCTGTGAGGAACTGCTTCATGCTCATAATTCTACTCGACAATCTCAGAAGAGATGCGGGATTGTAGGCGCGCGTTGCTTTTACGGCACTTCCGACACTAACGAACAATGCTTTAGACGTTAGACGCGCACGCAACATCAACATGGCTCACGATTATAGGACCATGCGCCTGGAGAGGCTGTGAATCCGGCGTCTCGTAGTAAACTGGCATCTACACAAAGGAAAGGCGATGGGTGCAATCGACGACGTTCGCAATGTAATGCAGGACTTCCTGGCTCCTGAGCTGCGCGAGCTGAAGGCGCGCATCGACGCTGTCGAACGGCAAGTAGGGGAGCTGAAGGGCTCGATGCAGGGACAGTTCCAAACTGTGCAGAAACAGCTCGAGCAGGTTGAGCGCCGAGCGAAGCAACGTCATCATTCGCTTGAGGAACAATTTCAGCACGCGGAGCACCGCGCCGAGAAACGACACGAGGACATGATTTTCCTTGTCCGTCAAGGTCTCGAATTCCGGACCTTGGCCGAGCGGGTTGCCGCCATTGAAGAGAGGCTCCGGGCGACTCACTAGGCGCGGTCAGCCTGTGACCGCCGCCACCCGCTTCCGCACATCCGCGACAAAAGCCTCATCCTTAATGTCCCCAAGATTGATCTCCACGTTGGCCAGCGCGCCCTCAACCGCCGCTCGCGCCAGGCTCACACCCACGGCCAAATCCGACGCCATCTTCGGATTGGTGATCGGCCGCAGCGATTCAAGTATCTGCCGCACTTCCCTTCCCCGTTCGGCAACCAGCAGCGGAACCAGCGTCGCCTTTTTGGTTGCCGCTTCGACCTCAGCCTTTGCCTCGGGATGATCTTTCGCTTTCTTGAACGCCGCCATCACCTCGTTGAACGACGCGGCATCGGCGTCAATCGACGCCTTGAACTGTTCGCGCAGCTCAGCCAGACGCGCCAGAGCATCGCTTAACTGGCGCTCGTACTGGGCATAAGCCTTCTTGCCGCGCGACATTCCGGCGACCATGCCGCCCAGCGCCGCAGCCATCGCCGCGGTGGCAGCCGCCGCGCAACCGCCTCCGGGCGCAGCCGTCGGCGCGGCGAGCTGCTCGATGAACGGCTCGACCCCGGAGCGAATTCCTCCAACCGCCACTTTCCCGCTCATCACGGCTGCCAGGCGGTTCTCCAAGATCAGCGACGAGTCGAAGTTCTCGATCTGCAGAAACCACTCCGCCGCATCTTCCAACGCCTTCTTGGGAATCAGGCCGACGATCTCGCTTGACACCGGCATAACCCCATAGCGCGCCGCCTCACGCTTCACGTACTCGAAAACACGCGCGATTGGCGTCTGGTCGGTGTCGGTCAGGTTCATGGAGACCTGTGCCAGCCCGCGCACCGGCACGCCCATTCCCTTCACGTAGCGCAGGCCGCCGTTGGAAAAGCGCACGGTCTTAGCAATCTTCTTCGCGATCTCGACATCGGAAGTATTGAGATAGACGTTGTAAGCGACCAGAAATTTGCGCGCGCCCACAATCGTCGCTCCCGCTGTCGGGTGCAGCTCGGCATTGCCAAAGTCGGGCTTTCGCGCCGGATTTGTTTTCAGCTCCTCGCGAATGCCTTCGAATTGCCCGCGGCGCACGTTCTCCAGATTCTGGCGCTCGGGCGTTTGCGCGGCCGCTTCATACAGATAGACCGGCACCTGATACCGCTTCCATATTTCTTCGCCGACACGCCGCGCCAGGGCCACGCAGTCTTCCAGCGTCACGCCTTCGATCGGAATGAACGGAATCACGTCGGCAGCGCCCAGCCGGGGATGCGCCCCGGTGTGCTTGGTGAGATCAATGAGCTCGGCGGCCTTGCCGACCCCGCGCACCGCGGCCTCCGCCACGTTCACCGGATCGCCGACCAGCGTAATGACGCAACGGTTGTGGTCGGCGTCCATCTCGCGGTCGAGCAGATACACGCCGTCCATCTTCATGGCGTCGATAATGGCATCGACTCGGGACTTGTCGCGCCCTTCAGAAAAGTTGGGTACACATTCCACGATTGCGGGCATAAGAGATGAGGATAAAGCAAGCGGTTAGCTGTTACCTAATCTCGGCGATCCTGGGCGGCGGTCACGAAAGGCAAGTCCGCTAGTCGACCGTCTGCTTCTTCCGCCCGAGCGGGAACATGAGGCGAAGCGGCAGGACACGTTCGCGACGGCGTTCGGCCTCCAGCGTGTTCGCCCTGGCTTTGAGCAGGTCGTCGAGCGAAACCATGCCCAGGAGTTTGTGCGCGCCGTCGCGTTCCACCACCGGAAACCGCGTCAGACCAGTTTCCGCCATGCGATAGACGACCACTCGCAGCGGCTCATCGGGATAGGCCACCTTGGGATCTCGCCTGATCAACTCCGCCAGCCCGTGGCCATTGCCGTGCTGGATCAAGTGTTGCAGCTCCTGGCGCGGAACTACGCCGATAAGGTTCTTGTCCTGGCCGACGACGGGATAGAGCCGCTGCCGCCGCGGGCTATGCCCATCGTGCAGTGAGCGGGCCAATTCAGCCACGGGCGTTTCAGCCGCAATGGCGACAATATTCGACCGCATCACCTCACGCACGAACAGAATCTCCAAAGGATCGACCGAGTATTCGCGGCTCAGATGGTAGCCACGGCGGGCAACCTTCTCGGTCAAAATCGAGCGCCGCAGGCTCAGCACGGTGAAGCCATGCGCCACCACCGACGCCAGCAGCAAGGGGAGAATGACATTGACGTCATGGGTAAGTTCGACCACGAACACCACGCCGGTGAGGGGCGAACGCATGGTGCCGCCCAGAATGGCGCCCATGCTGACCAGCGCCCAGAAGCCAGCCCCTTCGTTCGGCAAAAAGCCGCTCAGCAGTCCGCCCAGCGCCCCACCCATCATGAGCAGCGGAGCCAGCACGCCCCCCGATGTTCCCGAGCCGAGTGATACCGCCCAGATGATGGACTTGACCAGCAAAATACCCGCAATGGCGCCAAGCACGACCTTGCCTTGCAGCAGCGCTCCAATCGTGTCGTAGCCCACACCCAAGGCCTGGGGAAAGATCAACCCACCCAGGCCGATGACTAGGCCGCCAATGACCGGCCACCACATCCAATGAAAGGGCAGTTTGAGGAAGGCATCTTCTGCGGCATAAACCGCCAGGGTCAGCAGCGCAGAAAGTGCGCCCGCTAATATCCCCACGAGAATGCAGCCCAGCAGACCCTCCGGGCCGATAAACGCAGGGTGGGGCAGCGTGGGAAATAGCGGTCCCATGCCGATGATGTAGCGTCGAGTCGCGGCGGCTGCTACGCTGGCCAACGCAACCGGAACCAGGCTTCGAGGCTTCCATTCAAACAACAACAATTCAACCGCCAGCAGCACCGCCGCCAGCGGGGAGGCGAAGGTCGCCGACATGCCTCCGGCGGCGCCGGCCACCAGCAGAGTTCTGCGCTCGGCGCTGGTGAGATGGAAAAGCTGGGCGACAAGAGAGCCAAACGCGCCACCCGTCATGATGATTGGACCTTCCGCTCCGAAAGGACCGCCCGAGCCAATCGAAATGGCAGAGGAGAGAGGCTTCAGGATGGCGACCCTGGGTTCGATCCGGCCTCCCTTGAGGAGAATCGCTTCAATGGCTTCGGGGATGCCGTGACCTCGAATACGTTCCGAGCCGTAGCGTGCCATGATGCCGACCAGGAGCCCGCCGATCATCGGCACAAGAATTTCCCACCAGCCAAGTTTATTGGCGGCGGGCGAGACCAGCGCCGTGCCCCAACGCTGGAAGAAGAACAGGTTGGTGAAAATACCAATCAGCCGAAGCAACGCGAGCGCGACGAAAGCGCTGAGCACGCCGATGCCAGTCGCGAGCGCAGCTATGGGAACAACGTTCCAGGTGGTGGTAAAGTCACCCAGCCGTTGCGACAGGTCCGGGCGCTTGCGGCGGCCTCGAACATTCTCGATCTTTTTCCAAAGCCTCACCATCGAGTGTGCGATTTCCCGAGCTACTCTCCCAGGGTGCCTGCGCCACACCAATGGATGCGGCTGGTGATGACAGCGAACTGGCACGAAAACCTGGCCTCCGGCGAGACGCGCGTGGCCTGGGTTGTTCCCTTTTGAATTAAGCGGATTTAACCGGTTGGTCCCCACCACCTCCGGCTGTTCCAGCATAGGCAACTCTTGTGATTGTATCGTATTGCGATATTATACGAAAAGAGGTTTGGGGTGAGGCGATTGTGTGCTTGGCGATGCACGAAACCGGCGCTGGGGATCAGAACGGATCTGACTGGATTATGGGTTGAGTTTTCTGAGCCACTATTCCGCAAGTCTTAGGAATAATGGCGGGGTCGACGGGACTCGAACCCGCGGCCTCTGCCGTGACAGGGCAGCGTTCTAACCAACTGAACTACGACCCCGCTTTGCGCGGTTGTTGTCCCGCTCGGGACGTGTCACCTGGCTTATTTTACTCGCCAGTGACGGGTGTGGTGGGCAGTGCAGGGCTCGAACCTGCGACCTCCTGCTTGTAAGGCAGGCGCTCTAACCAACTGAGCTAACCGCCCGTCGTACGCGCCTCTTACGAGGTGGTACTAGAGCGGAATCAACTATTTGAGTTTACATGACGCTTCTGGCAGGGTCAAACACCCTCGCGGTGAACGCTGCCGAGCGTTGCACAGCGTCATTTCCTCTGACTTCCTGAATCGGCCAACCCACAGCGGACGCTACTTACATGGTGGTCAATAGCAAGAAAATTATAGGCCCGCGGGCATCTTTTTGCCCCTCTCGCGAAACCAACTGGATGGGACTGTTGCAGACTGACAAACGCCCGGAATAGGTGTGTTTATGAAAGCGATTCTCTTTGTGGACGACCACGAGCTGCTGGCCCGCTTGAGCTGCGAGATCCTCGAGATGCAGGGCTACCGGGCTGTCAGCGCCTATAGCGGGCAGGATGCGCTGAACAAAATAAAAAGCCAGAAGTTCGACCTGCTGGTCACCGACTTTCGCATGGAAGGCATGAACGGCCTGGAGTTGGCCAAACAGGTCCATGCCAGCCGCCCCGATATTCCTGTGATCCTGGTGACTGGCTACGGACCGATCGACGGTGGCCGCGATGTGAAGGAATGTCTTCCCAAGGAGGAGATGTTTCCCGCGCTGCTGGATAAGATTAAGACCTATCTGGGGGACGGCGAGATGGCGCCGGTTGGAAGGCTGAAAAGCGCATAAGCAAGGGCTTGCTTCATCCACTCACTAATGGATACGGAAACTCTGGAACTGCTCCAGCCTATTCTGCCAACTGCAATTCGATCTTCTTCGTGGCCGCATCCAGCTTGGCAATCCGAAAACTGCGAATCTGTCCGGCATGAATTGCTTCCGGCTTGGCTGGACCCGCCGCAGCGCTGCCCTTCCAGCGCGCTTTTAGCATGGAACTGAGCGCCGACAGATCCGCCTTCGACTCCCCAGGCGTCTCCTGCTTCGCTGGACTCGGAGCGAGGATTGCGCAAGTGCCCTGGATTCCCTCGCCCAATTCCACCCGCGCGTTTCCATCCGAAATCTCGATCATGCGCCCCGTGACCAAGTCGCCTTCTTTGTGCTCGGCGATATATTCATCCAGGCTGGTGGGGACCAGTTGCTTCATCCCCAACCGCAACAGCCGCCGGTCTTTGTCGATCGCAAGCACCTGGGCCTTGATCACCTGCCCGACTTGCAGCACTTCTTGCGGATGCTTGATGCGCTTCTCGGCGCTGATTTCGCTGACGTGAATCATTCCCTCGACGCCTTCGGAAAGCTGCACAAACGCGCCGAAGTTGGTAAGGCTGGTGACCGGCCCTTCGATGACCGAGCCCACCCCAAACTTCTGCGTCACCTCGGCCCATGGATCTCCCAGCGCCTGCTTCAGTCCCAGCGAAATGCGGCGCTCGCTTGGGCTGACCGTCAGAACTACCGCTTCAACCACCTCGCCTGCCTTCACGACTTCGCTAGGCTGCCTTACCTTCTTGGCCCACGACATCTCCGAAAGATGGATCAAGCCTTCCACTCCGGGCTCCAGTTCTACAAATGCTCCAAAGTCCACGACGCGCGTCACCGCGCCGCGCACGCGTTCGCCTGCCTTATATTTTTCGGCCACGGAATGCCACGGATCGGGTTGAATCTGTTTCAGGCCCAACGAAATGCGCCGCCTCTCCGCGTCGATCTTCAAAACTCTGGCTTCGATTTCCTGCCCCACCGAGAGCACGTCGGCAGGGTTGGAAACGCGGCCCCAGGCGATGTCGCCGACGTGCAGCAGGCCGTCCACTCCGCCGATATCAACGAACGCTCCGTAATCGGTCAGACTGCGGACCACGCCGTGCACGGTCTCGCCTTCTTTGACCTCCGAATAGCGGCGCTCCTTCCCGCTGCGCTCTTCCTCTTCGGTCACGACGCGGCGGTCCACCACCACATCTTCGTCGGTCACATCGAGCTTGATGATGCGGCAGCGGATCTCCTGCCCCACCAAGTTCTCCATTTCGGCGGCGTCGCGCGCTCCACTGCGCGAACCTGGCATAAACGCGCGCACTCCCACATCCACGCTCAGCCCGCCTTTGATGACGCCCGTCACCGTGCCCATGATCGTGGACTTGTCGGCGAAAGCGCGCTCCAGCGCCGACCAGTCCCTGGGCAGCGCGGTCTTGAAGCGGGAAAGCTCGTAGTAGCCGTCAGTATCGCGGCCCTTCACCGAGACCATCAGCTTGTCGCCGGGCTTCACTTCTTCGCCGGCTTGCAACGCTGCGATCGGCAGGATGCCTTCGCTCTTGAAGCCGATATCGAGAAAAACCGACTCGGCAGCGACGGCAATCACCGTGCCTTCGATTTGCCGGCTGCCATCTCCAGGCTTGCGCGAATGGCTCTGTTCGAACTGGGAAAGAAGCTCACCGAATGATTCGTCGTGCTCGGCCGTAGGTTGGGAATCTGGAACGATTGGGTTGGACATGAGGGTACAGTTTCATTCTGTCATAATCCGGACACGGATGCTGGCAGGGCTACCTTAGGCGGGATACTTTCCCGTGATGTAGCCTTCCAGGTGCCTGATAGTTTCTTCGTGACCGGAGATGATCCATTTCACCAGATCACCGATCGACACGATGCCGATGGCGGTGCCCTCCTCGACTACCGGAAGATGCCGGAAATGGCGATTGGTCATGATGGCCATGCACTCCTCTATTGTGTTTTTGCGAGTTACAAAGATCACCGGACTGGTCATGATCTCCCGGACCGGAGTGTCCTTCGACGACCGTCCCTTAAGGATGACCTTGCGGGCGTAGTCACGCTCGGAGAGGATCCCCACGAGTTTGCCTTCCAACAACACTAGTAAGGCTCCGACACCCCCCCAGCCATCTTCTCAATGGCCTCGTAAACGGATTGCTCGGGGCCCACGGACAAAACCGCGTTGCTGGCTTTTTGCTTTAGCAGCGATTCAACCGCGTCATTGACCTTCATGGGAGCACCTGTCGGGTTTTCATGCTAGCACGCTGGGGCCGCAAAAAACATTCCTCGTCGCAGGCTATGTTTGAGGCCGAGTCCCCAACCCTGGCACTTAAATCCGGTGCGATGCCACGCTCCGAAGGGTGGGTTGCCGAGCTAACAAATTCGCGGCAACTGCTCGCCGAACATGACGTCCAGGACGCGCGTGCCGCCGATCTCGGTCTTCATCAGCACCATGCCGGCGTGATCGGCAACGATCTCGCCAATCACGGCAGCTTCGCCGCCCAGCGGGTGCTGGCGCATGCGCTGGACAATTTCGTCCGCTGCCTCAGCGGCAACGATGGCGACCAGCTTGCCTTCGTTGGCGACATAAAGCGGATCGAGTCCCAGAATTTCGCAAGCGCCTTTGACCGTCTCGCGGACGGGAATATTCGCGCTTCTTGCAACAGCATTCCGACCTTCGACTGGCCCGCAATTTCATTCAAGGTGGTAGCTACACCGCCGCGGGTTGGATCGCGCAGGCAGTGGATCGTCGGGCGCTTCGTCGCCGCCCGTAACTTCAAGCATTACATTAACTAGCTCATGTAAAGGCGCGCAGTCGCTTTGAATGGCGCCTTCGAACTCCAGGTTCTCCCGTTGCGACATGACCGCCATGCCGTGATCGCCGATGAATCCGCTAAGGATGATCTTGTCGCCCGGACGCGCGCGATCCGCGGAAATCTCCACCGGCCGGTCGATCACGCCCAGCCCCGTCGTCGTGATGAACACCTGGTCGCCCTTGCCGCGATTGACGACCTTGGTGTCGCCGGTCACCAGCAGCACACCGGCTTCGTTCGCCGCATCGCGCATGGATTCGACCACGCGGCGCAGGTCATCGGCCGCCAGCCCTTCTTCCAGAATGAACGCTGCTGCCAGATACAGCGGACGCGCTCCGCTCATCGCCAGGTCATTCACCGTGCCGTTGATTGCCAGTCGCCCAATATCTCCGCCGGGAAAGAAAATCGGCGTCACCACGAACGAGTCCGTGGTGAACGCCAGCCGCGTGCCATTCACCTGCACCACGGCCTGGTCGTCCAGCTTGTCGAGAATGGGGTTGGTGAAGGCCGGACGGAAGATTTTGTCGATCAGCTCAGCCGTCAGCTTGCCGCCGCTGCCGTGGCCCAGCACGATCTGCTTGTGCTCGAAGATCGGCAGTGGACAGGAACCGAATACGGTCATGCCGGGCCTCCGGTGGAAATCGCCGTCAGCTTAACGTCATCTTTGTCTCTCTTCAGGTGCCTGCCGTAGGCGTAATAGGCGGCGCAGGCGCCTTCGGCCGAGACCATGGTGGCGCCCAGCGGATGTTGCGGATTGCACTCCGTGCCGAAGGCCGGGCAATCGTGCGGCTTCTTGATGCCGCTCAGGATTTGACCGCTGATGCAAACCTCGGACTCCAGCGTATCGATCTCCTTCACGTCGAACAGTTTTTCTGCATCATGTTCGCGGAACTCCCAGCGCAACTTGTAACCGCTTTTCGGGATTGTCCCCACCCCTCGCCACTTGCGATCGGCGACTTCAAACACATTGAAGACCAATTTCTGCGCCGGCTGGTTCCCTTCCCTGTCCAGCACGCGCGAGTATTCGTTCTCCACTTCGGCGCGCCCGCTCTCCAGCTGCCGGATCGTCATCAGTATTCCTTGCAGAATGTCCAGCGGCTCGAATCCCGTGATGACGATCGGCACCTTGAATTGCGCGCTGAGCGGCTCGTACTCCCGATATCCCATGACCGCGCAGACATGCCCCGGCCCCAGAAATCCCTGCACCCGGTTCAGCGGAGATTGCAGGATGGCGGCGATCGCGGGCGGCACCAGCACATGGGAAACCAGCATGGAAACGTTTTTCAGGCCTTCCTGCTGGGCGCGCCAGACCAGCATGGCGTTGGCGGGCGCAGTGGTCTCGAAACCGATGGCGAAGAAAACCACTTTCTTGTCGGGATGGGCGTGCGCAATCTTCAGGCAATCCAGCGGCGAGTAAACCACGCGAACATCGCCGCCTTGCGACTTAATGGTGAACAAATCGCCGTCCGATCCGGGCACGCGCAGCATGTCGCCGAACGAGCAGAAGATCACGTCGGGGCGTCTGGCAATGGCGTGCGCTTTGTCAATCATCTCCAGTGGCGTCACGCAAACCGGGCAGCCGGGACCATGCACCAACTCGATCTCCCGCGGCAGTAAGTAGTCGATTCCATGCTTCACGATGGAATGGGTCTGCCCGCCGCAGACTTCCATAATCACCCACGGCTTCGTCTGGATACGGTGAATTTCCTCGACGATCTTGCCCGCCAGCCGTCCATCACGATATTCATCCAGGTACTTCATGGCTTGCGTCTCCCATCGCCAATCTCATCCGCGACTGGCGCATCGAGTTCGGTCAGTTGGTCCAATTCTTCGAGCAGTTGGTAGGTGCGCTGCGCCTCTTCCTCATCGACCCGGCTGATGGCAAAACCCACATGGACCAGGACGTAGTCGCCGACTTGGGTCTCCGGAAGGTACTCCAGGCACGCCTCGCGCACGATGCCGCCAAACTGGACCTTGGCCATACGCATGCCTTGCTGGTCGAAGGCTTCGACCACCTTGCCGGGAATCGCCAAACACATTTCAGTTTCCTGTTCGCAACATCTCGTTCGCGATGACCGCCTGGCCCAGCGCGATTCCTCCATCGTTGGGAGGAACCAGGCTGTGCAGGTAAACCTCGAAGCCATCGCGCTGTAGTCCTTCCACGGCGCGGTGCAGCAGGTACATGTTCTGGAAGGTGCCACCGCTTAGGCAAACGCGCTTCAGTTGGTCGCGCTTGCCGATGCTCCGGCAAACTTCCACGATGGCGGCGGCGACGGTGTTATGAAAACACGCGGCGATGTAACTTGCCGGCTTCGCCCGCGCAAGGTCTTGCACGATGTTCTCGATCATGGGCCGCAGGTCCACCTGCGCCGGCTCGCCATCACTCACCAGGAAAGGATACCCCTGTTCGAGGCCAGATTGCGCAATCATTTCCAGTTCAATCGCCGCCTGCCCCTCAAAGTTGACCTCTTGCCGCAAGCCGATAAGGGCGGCAACGGCATCGAACAAACGGCCGCAGGAAGAGGTCTGGACACTGTTGATGCCGCGCAACAGCATGGTACTCACCAGGCCGATTTGCTTTTCCCGAATGTTGTCCAGAAAGCGGACGCCCGGCGGCGATGAGTTCGCACCGAACGCATCGCGCAGATAGCTGAGCGCCATGCGCCAAGGCTGCCGCACTGCTGCATCGCCGCCCGCCAGCGGGACGTAACGTAGATGCGTCCGCCGCTCGAATCCCGCGAAGTCGGCGACCAGAAACTCCCCGCCCCAAATCTTGCCGTCCGTGCCATAACCGGTGCCGTCGAAGGCCACGCCGATCACCTTGCCGCTGAGATGGTTTTCTGCCATGCAACTGGCAATGTGCGCATGATGATGCTGAACGCCGACTTTTCGCTCCAGCGGCAATTTCAAAGCGAAACGCGAGCTCATATAGTTGGGATGCAGGTCGTACGCTACCGCCCGAGGTTCAACCCTGAACAGCTTCTTCAGGTTGGCCAGCGTTTCCTCGAAGAACACCAGTGTCTCGAAATTCTCCAGATCGCCAATGTGCTGACTGAGGATTGCGTAGTTGCCCTTGGTCAGGCAAAACGTGTTCTTCAACTCGGCGCCGCACGCCAGAATCTCCAGCAGTGGGATGCCGAGGTCCACGGGGTGCGGCACATATCCGCGGGAACGCCGCAGCACGCGCTCACGTCCCTCCAGCGTGCGCACCACGGAATCGTCTGTGCGCATGTAGATGTCGCGGTTGTGAAACACAAACCAATCGGCTACCGCCTGCAGACGCTCCCACGCCTCTTGATTGGAGGTGACAATGGGCTCCTCGCTGAGATTGCCGCTGGTCATCACCAATGCCGTAAACTGCGGGTCGTCGGGCGAGTCGCTGAACAGCAGGTAGTGCAGCGGCGTGTAGGGCAGCATTACGCCAATGGTGTTATTTGCCGGAGCGACGGCGGGGGAGATCGTCGCGTCCGGTCGGCGCCGCAGCACCACGATGGGGCGTCGCGGACTCAACAGTGTTGCGCGCTCCGAGTCGGAAACAACGCAGAAGCTTTCGACGGCGGCAAGATCGCGCGCCATCAAGGCAAACGGCTTGTCGCTGCGGCGTTTGCGGGTCCGCAAAAGCCTCACACTGGCATCGTTCTGCGCATCGCAGGCCAGCAGAAAACCGCCCAGCCCTTTGACCGCTACGATCTTGCCTTCGCGCAGCAGCTCGCGCGCCTTGCCGATGATCGCCGCCGATCCAGCAGGGTTGTAGGCCTCATCGTCCGGAAGCGAGGTTCCGGATTGCGCGATCGCCAACGCTGGGCCGCACACCGGACAAGCGTTGGGCTGCGCGTGAAAGCGGCGATTGGTTGGGTCTTCATATTCCGCCTGGCAAAGCTCGCACATGCGAAACGATGACATGGTCGTCATCGGGCGATCGTATGGAATGTCCTGAATGATGGTGTAGCGCGGTCCGCAATTGGTGCAGTTGGTAAAAGGATATCCAAAGCGGCGGTTGCTAGGATCGCCGAAGTCGCGCCAGCAGTCGTTGCAGGTCGCCATATCGGGCGACACCAGCACAAACTCGCCCGCCTCCGCGTGGCTTTGCCGTATTACGAAGTCAGTTTCGCCAAGCGGATTGAGCTCGACCACGCTGACTTCTTTGATCATCGCCAGCGGCGGCGGCCGGTGCCGCAATGCGTCCAGGAATTTCTGGATGCGCTCATCGGCCCCCTCAATCTCGACCGTCACACCTGCCGATGAATTGAGGACGTATCCCGTTAGCTCGAGTTCGCGGGCGAGGTTGTAAACGAATGGACGGAACCCGACACCCTGCACGATGCCGCGCACACGTATCTGTTTGCGGATTAGCGACGGATGTGTTGTGGCCGTCATGTCGGCGAGGTCCAAATTCCAGAAAGCAGAAGCAATTCCCCTACTGAGGCCCCAAAGCGAGCAGGTTTACCCATCATTTCCCGAGGTTGTCGCCGCGCCTTCTGCTACCATGATCGCGCATCCGCGTCCCGGGTGCGCGAATATAGCACAAATATGTTCAATCGCCTGTGTTCAATCGGAAGATACACGAAGCCGTACTGGAGAAAGCTATGAGAATGGAAGGTCGTTCTAAGTTGGGATTCGCAATTCGCTGGTTGCCGCACTGCTGGCAACTCCAGCCCTTGCCCAAATGGGCGGCCAGGGCCCCGCGGACCTTCAGCAGAAGCTGGCTGCTTTGAAGCAGTCCGCAGCGCAAAACAAGCAACGTCTGCATCGCTATCAATGGGTGGAAACCACGCAGCTCACGCTCAAAGGCGAGCCCAAGCCTGCGAAATCAAACCTTTGCAGCTATGCTCCCAACGGACAGCTCCAGAAGGTGCCGATCGGGGAGCAACAGCCCCAGCAGCAACAACAGCAGGGCCCCCGCGGCCGATTGAAGGCGCGCGTGGTCGAGAAGAAAACCGAGGAAATGCAAGATTACATGGAACAGGTGAAGTCCATCATCAGCTTGTATGTTCCTCCTGATTCCCAGCGCATGCAGAGGGCATTCCAGGCCCATCATGTCTCGCTGAATTCCACCATGGGTACCGGCGCGGCACAATTAGTCTTCAAGGACTACGCCCAGCCCGGCGACCAGATGACGATTGTGTTTGACCCGGCGGCGAAGAAAATTCGGACACTCAACGTCAATACGTATTTGAGCAACCCCAACGACGCTATAACTCTGGCCGTGAAGTTTGCCAGCTTGCCGGACGGGACCAGTTACCCGGCGCAAACTGTGCTCGATGCCCCGTCCAAGCAGATCCAGGTAACCACGACCAACGCCAACTACAGCAAGATCGCGCAGTAGGTTCTCAACGTGGTGTGGATGGTATCGAGTTGTCTGCTGAAAAAGTCGGAAAAGCAGATCCCTCGCGGGCTGAAGCCCGCGAGGACAAAAATAAAGAACTAACGACGCACCTAAAGGTGCGCCCCTTCAAAAAAATTACTTCGGGCGCTAAAGCGCGAACCAGGAGCAGGCGGCAATTATGCACGCTTGAAAAGCGTGCTCCACCCGGCGCTTTCACATGAGGAGGGAAATTACTCCAAGAGCTGGGCCTAAAACGTCTAGTTACGATCCACTATCCGCATCCAGCTCACTGCTCGGCGAGCGTGCACTCGACGTTCATTTCTTTGCAGACCTTCAGCACTCCGTCGACCACCGTCGAGTTTGAGCCCATCTGGGGCGGCAGACTCGAGGCCACCACCAACTGCGTGATCTTGTCGCCCAGCGGCGTGGCCTTCAAACTGGCCACTTGTTCGCCCTTGCTGAATTGCACCATCCGCTTCCTGGCGTCCTGTTTGGTGATGGTGACATCGGCCCGCGCAGACAGGTTCTTGATCGCGGTCTGATACACCTTGTCGGCATTGGCTTCCAGGACCACGGTGGCGACGTCGAAGCCGGAGCCGTCTTTGGAATGATTGCTCATTTGTTCTACGCGTCCGGCGACGGAGCGCGCCGCCATCACCCATTGGGCTTGCACGGTCATGGCGCCCGCCGACAACGCCAGAAAAACAACGCCCATCATCACCGTCTTGCGCTTGGCCATACCTTTTCTCCGCAGCTCTAACTATCTGGCTGATCCATAACCCAAACATGAACAGTCTACTCTCGGCTATGCCTGTCAATGTGCAGCATGTTCTCGGCGGCACTGCGTTAGATTTCACAACCCGCCGAAGAGAAAGCTTTGCTTACGGCACGATGACCGCGGCGCCGTCGATGGAATCGTTCTTGATCGCGAGCAGCGCTTCGTTGGCCTGACTGAGCGGAAACTGCGTACTCTTGGGCTGAAGGTTGATCTCGGCGGCAATCTTGAGGAAGTCGCGGGCGTCGGCGCGAGTCATGTTGGTGACACTGCGAATCTGGCGCTCGCCCCAAAGCAGATGGTCATAGTCGAACTGGGGAATGCGATCGAGATGGATGGCGTTGATGGCGACAACTCCACCCTTGCGCAAACTGGCCAGGGCAGCTATCACCACGTCTCCGCTGGGCGCGAAGGTGATGGCGCGGTCAAGTTCGACGGGCGGCCTTTCCGTTTCCGTCCCCACCCATGCGGCCCCGAGTGACTTTGCCAGTTGGCGATGCGAAGCTCCTCGCGTCGAAACATAGACACCACAGTCCCAGGCGTGTAGCACTTCGATCGCGAGATGCGCCGACGCGCCAAATCCGAATAAGCCAACGCGCTCTCCCGGCCCCACTCCGGCAACGCGCAAACTGCGAAAACCAATGATGCCGGCACAGAGCAGGGGCGCGGCATGCAAGTCGTCGAGCGCCGGCGGAAGAGGAAAGACGAAGTCGGCGCGAGCGAGGGCATATTCCGCATAACCACCATCTACCGTATAGCCGGTGAAGACGGGCGCATCGCAAAGGTTCTCCATGCTCCGTTGGCAGTACCAGCAGGTTCCGTCAACGCCGCCAATCCACGAAACTCCCACGCGCGTGCCGGCTGCGAGGTCGGCGCTGGCGCCTTCCACAATATCGCCGACAATCTGATGCCCGGGAATCAGCCGCTCTCGCCGCGGAGGAAGTTCGCCCTCCACAATATGCAGGTCAGTGCGGCACACCCCGCAAGCCCGGACCTTCAACAGGACATGGCCCGGTTGCAACGCCGGACGCGGAACTTCCTCTATGCGGAGAGGAAGCGCGGAAATGTCCTGGGGAGCGGTAAGAACAGCGGCTATCATCGGAACCCTGCTCGAAGGTTGACTGCGATGATTTTAGCCGATAATCGGCATGGTGAGGTTGGTTCGGAATAGCGAAGAGCGAAAAGCAGATCTCTGCCCTACTGCTGCGGCTGGTTCTGATCAGACGGAAACTGGCTCCCCGGGCCGCGTTGTCCCGGTCCCGTCTGCTGCGGAGTGCTGCCTGGTTGCTGCCCGAATGGGCTTGGCTGCTGGCCACTCATCTGCCCGGCTGGAGTTCCCACCTGCGCTCCGCCGAAAGTGACCGGCTGGTACGGGCCGCGCAGCAAAACATTCGGCTGGTCAGACATGGGGTCATAGATGAACTGCCACTCGTTGTATTTCTTCTTCTTGTTGTAAATGCGAATCGTGGGATCTTTGCTCAAACTCGCAACACCGACAATCGCGCCACCGCCAAACGTCTGATTGCCGCCCGCGGAGCTTTGCGAGCCCGGAGCACCAGTCTGTCCGGTGTTGCTACTACCAAAAGGGCTAGTTCCCGGACTGCTGCCGGGCTGCGCGCCCGTGGGACCCCCACCAAAAATACTCCCGCCGCCGTCCGAACCCGGGCCGTTGGTGTATTGCTGGCCTTGGGGAGGACTTCCCGCAAACGTACTACCGCCGCCCTCTGTATTGGGACCGTTCACGTACTGGGGAAACTGGGCCGGACTGCTCGAGAACAGAGAACCACTCCCATCCGAGCCGGGACCGTTGCTGAAGGCCGCACCACCCGGCGTCGGCCTTGCGAGCCCAGCGCGGCGGCAGGCGTTCCAGGTGCGTTGGGATTGGTCAGCACCTGGATGTCGCCGTAATGCAGCAGCGTCCACTTGCCGTCTTTGGTAAGCGGGTCCTTGTAACGCTTGCGCAGGAAGCGAATCTGGCCTTTGTCGAGATCGTCGAGGTTGGTGGGATAGCGGCCAAACTTCTTGTAGAACTTCTTGATGGCGCGCGCGTACTCGGTGCCGCGATGGATCACTCCTCTTCGCGGTCACGCTTCATTTGCTGCACCACGCGGGGAGCTTCGACGGTGGCGGCGATAATCATGAGCGCCATCATCAACAGGATAGCCAACAGCAAATAGCCGCCCTCACGCTGGCGGCGGGGATTGATGGCCCGAACTGGAAGTTGACGTTGCACGTTTTGCTAGTCAGGTCCTGCCTGTATAGACGCGCAAGCCCAGGGGAGGTTGCGGGAAAGAACCTCCGTCGGCCTCATTCTAAACGACTATTGAAATGTCATGCTGAGCGAGCGTTCGCCGGGTTTTGCGAACGTGAGTCGAAGCATCGCTATAGCTGAGTCGAGGTTCGTGGCAGCTATAGGGGTCCTTCGACTCGTCGGTCGCCGCGGCGCCCTCCTCGCTTCAGGATGACACCCAAGAAAAACCGCTCGCACCCTTCCCTACTTCATCGGCGGCAGATACGGGATGTAGCGCGCAAACAACCAGCACATGAAAAATACGATGGGGACGTGCACAATCATTTGCAGCACGCTATAGCCGACCAGGTCGCGCGCCTTCAGCTTGAGAATGCCCAGCAGCGGCAGCATCCAAAACGGATTGACGAGGTTGGGCAGCGCTTCCGCCGCATTGTAGATCTGCACCACCCACCCGAGATGGACGTGGTGCAGGTTCGCCGCCTGCAGAATGTAAGGCGCTTCGATGACCCACTTGCTGCCGCCGGAAGGAACGAAGGTCCCCAGGATTGCCGAGTACAAGGCCACCAGCAGGGGATAGGTCGCCTGGGTGGTGATTCGCGCAAACAGGCTGGCCAGCCAAGCGGAGATGCCGGTGCCAACGATCATGCCAAAAATGACCGCGTAAAACGGGAACTGGATCAGCACGCCACCGGTCGCCGGAACTGCATCGGCGACGGCCCGCACAAACCGCTTGGGCCGCCAATGCAGAAGCAGTCCGGCGGTAATGAACATCAGGTTGTAGGTGTTCAGGTCCAACGCCGCAAGCGCGCCTTGCGGCGAAGTGCGGAAGAAATCGAACAGATACCAAACGATCAGGGCTGACACGAAGACGGTCAGCAGCGGACTGTACTCCAGCCACTCGCCCGGCTTTGTCCGTGTCTCCAGGGGGCGATCGACCGACTCGTACGCGATGCCGAAATCCGCCGCGGTCTTGGCTCTCTCCGGCGACGGCGCCGAGAAGTAGGCCACCGCCACCGAAACCACGATCAGCACGACCGCCATCGCGATGCTTTGCCACAGAAAAAGTGATTGCCGCAGCGGGATGAGGCCGGAAATTGTGAACAGGGCGGGTGGGATGGAGCCTTTGGTGGCCATCATCATGGCCGCCGAGGAGGACAGTCCCAGCGCCCACACGGCGCCGAGTCCGAGGTACGCAGCAGCTCCCGCGGCGCGATAATCCATGCCCTTCACGCGTCGGGCCAGTTCGCGCGCCAGCAGCCCGCTGAAGATCAGGCTGAGTCCCCAGGAGATCAGCGAGGTCAACATGGAGAACAGCGCGATCATCGCGATCGCGCTGCGCCCGCTCTTCGGGATGGCCGCCAAAGCACGGATCAGGCGATTCACCACCGGCGTGGTGGCGACCACGTATCCGCCGATGATGATCATCACCATCTGCATGGTGAAGGGCACCAGGGTCCAGAAATTCTTGGCGCCTTGAATGGCGAGCTTGCTGGCGGACTCGTGGAGAATCAAGCCGAAGATGAAAACGATGACGATTCCGGCCAGCGCAAAGACCAGCGGATCAGGAAACCAGCGCTCGCTCCAGGTTGCCAGGGCCAACCCAAAACGCGCTAAACCGCTGTCTTGCTGAGTTGAGTTTGTTTTGCGCCCGGATGACGCCGGCTGGGACGGCATTGCTTCCTCCTTGGCCTGCTTGATATGAGGCCAGTTCACTGCCGCGGGATTGCAGCGATGGCGCGACCGCTAGAGAGATTACCACCGGGCCTCACAGCAGTGCTAAGAAAATGAGGAAAACAGTGGTGCGAGCGGCTTGCAAAGGCCCTCGACCGCACAGGACGACGCAGGTGAATCCAGCGCCGCTCCAACTCGAAAACCGAACCTGACTAACGGCTCACCCGCATCCCTATTCCGCTGCTCGCAAGGTTACTGTGCTCAAGTACATACACTTTAGTAACTTCGTCATTCTGAATTTAGGAGGGATATTCCAAAAATAGTACGTTTGACGTACGTGCTGATCTATAATTTGGGAACTTATTCATAAAATGCGGGTTACTACACAGTCTGGCGGCGTGAGCGTGGCATCTAAGTTGCACAGTAATGATGCACCTGTAGGTGTGATTCCACAGGTACGTCGTACCCATCAGCCACCTGCCCCGATGGCACGAGATCTACAAACGCGTTTTTTTGCCGTCATCCTGGCGCTATTGAGCGTGGCGGCGGTCGTGTTCGCGTGGATCAACTTTGAGAAGGAGCGTGAGTTCTCTGCCCCCTACGATGGAGTTTGGTGGGTGGAAGACGGCAGCCACCTGCGGGCAGCGCGGGTGGACATTGACGGTCCCGGCCAGAAGG
Source organism: uncultured Acidobacteriaceae bacterium (assembly GCA_963737435.1). GTDB lineage: Bacteria > Acidobacteriota > Terriglobia > Terriglobales > Acidobacteriaceae > Bog-257. Next base: position 690,285 of record CAVTSI010000008.1, read on the forward strand.
CCGGCATCAAGCTGGGCGACCGTCTGGTAGCGGTTGACGGCCGGGATGTAAGCAACGTCGGCAGCCTGGAACGGCAGCTCTATCGCGCCGGAATCTGGTCCAAAGCCAACTACTCGCTGGTGCGCCAAGGCGTGAATCTGGAAGCGCCGCTGATTCTCGCCCCCGCCGACCGCTCGCTGTTTGGCGGATTGCGGCTGATTGCCCTGGTGTACCTGGGCATCGGCATGTATGTTCTGCTGCGGCGTTGGACCGCTCCCAAGAGCACACACTTTTACGTTTTCTGCCTGGTTTCCTTCATCTTTTACTCCTTCCACTACACCGGCAAGCTTAACGATTTCGACTGGATCATCTACTGGGCCAATGTGGTGGCATTGCTGCTGCAACCCGCCCTGTTTCTGCATTTCTCGCTGACCTTCCCGGAACGCAAAGGCCTGGTCAACCGCCGTCCCTGGCTGATTCCGGCGGTGTATGTCCCGGGCGCGATTCTACTGATCGCGCACATCTGTGCCCTCGAACTGCTGCAACCCAGCGAAGTGCTGCGCTGGAACCTCGACCGTCTGGAGATGTCGTACCTGGCCACTTATTTCGTGTTATCGGCGGCGGTGCTGTGGCACAGCTATCGTCATGCCGAGTCGGCCATTCTGCGGCAGCAGATGAAGTGGGTGACGCGCGGGACCATTCTGGCGGTCGCGCCGTTCACTCTGCTCTATGTGGTCCCCTACCTGGCGGGCAGTCCGCCCGCACTGTGGATGTGGATGAAGATCTCGGTGTTGTCGCTGGTGTTTCTGCCGCTCACCTTCGGCTATGCCATCTTCCGCTACCGCCTGATGGACGTGGACCTCATCTTCAAGCGCGGCATGGCTTACACCATCGCTGCGGGCGCCATCACGGGGGCCTATTTCGCGGCGGTGGGCATTGCTTCGGTGCTGTTCCATCGCAGCTTCCCCAGCGTCGGCCCCATCGGATTGATTGCCGCCATCGCCGTGACCGCGTTGCTGTTCGATCCCTTCAAGAACTGGGTGCAGGATTACCTGGACAAATTCTTCTATCGCAAACGCTACGATTACCGGAAGACGCTGACGGAGTTCGGCCGCGACTTGAACTCGGAGACCGACCTGGACAAGATGCTCACCTCCATCGTGGACCGCTTGTCGCGCACTTTGCTGGTGGACCGGCTGGCCATCTTCCTGTCCGATCCGGAGCAGACGGAGCAGTTCTCGCTGGCCAAGTCCTACGGCATTTCCAACACCAGCGGGCTCGACTTCGACTTCCTGCACGTCGAACGGCCGGAGTGGAAATTGGGCCATCTGTTCTTCGACAACACCAACCAGGCAGTTCGCGAGACTCCGAGCGCGCGCGACACCATCCGCCGGCTGGAGCTGAACTATTACATTCCCTGCACGGTCATGAATCGCATGATCGCAGTCCTCGGCCTGGGTAAAACGTCGGAAGGCGATTTCCTCTCCAGCGAAGATGTGCAGTTGCTGGAAACCCTCGCTGGATACATCGGCATCGCGGTGCAGAACGCGCGCCTGTATAAGTCTCTGGAGCAGAAGGCCGGGCAGTACGAACGCCTGAAGGAGTTCAACGAGAACATTGTTGAATCCATCAGCGTGGGTGTGCTCGCCGTCGATCTGGACGATCGCATCGAGTCGTGGAATTCGCAAATGGAAGTGATGTACGCCTTGCCCCGCCTGGAAGCGCTGGGACGCCCGCTGGGCGAAGTGCTGGCGCCGGCGTTTCTGGAAGAGTACTACCGCGTGCGTCAGACTCCGGGCATCCACAATCTGTATAAGTTCCGCTTGGGCACCACTGAGGGCGACACCCGGGTGGCCAATATCGCCATCGCGCCACTGGTCACCAAGGACTTCAGCGTGATCGGTCGCTTGATTATCGTGGACGATATTACCGAGCGGATCGAGTTGGAATCGCAACTCTCGCAGGCCGAAAAGTTCTCCTCGATTGGTCTGCTGGCAGCCGGGGTAGCGCATGAAGTCAACACTCCGCTGGCGGTGATCTCGTCCTACGCGCAGATGCTGGCCAAGCAGGTGCACGGCGACGAGAAGCAGTCCGGCTTGCTGGACAAGATCACGCGCCAGACCTTCCGCGCTTCGGAAATCGTGAACAGCCTGCTGAACTTCTCGCGTACCTCGAGCACCGAGTTCAGCAATGTGGACCTGAATCGCGTCATTCAGGACACGCTGACCCTGCTCGATCACCAGTTCAAGACCGCGCGCATCAAAGTGCAACCCGATCTGCAGCCGGAGTTGCCGCCCATCTACGGCAACACCGGAAAGCTCCAGCAGGTCTTTCTTAACCTGTTCCTGAATGCCAAAGACGCGATGCCCGCGGGTGGCACGCTGATGATCAGCACCTCCAATGGCCATCAGGTGCAGGTGAAGGTGTCGGATACGGGCACGGGAATCGCGCAGGAACATATTCATCGCATCTACGATCCGTTCTTCACCACCAAGAACAAGCCCAAGACAGGACACAGCGGTGGCACTGGCTTGGGCTTGTCGGTGACCTACGGCATCATCCAGGAACATGCCGGCAAGATTCGCGTGGCCAGCGCACCCGGTCAAGGCACGACCTTCATCATGGAGTTCCCCATGTTGAGAAAGGTGGTTAATGCCTGAACTAGCCGTCAGTCGCATGGCTACGGGGCGCGAGGATTTCACCTCCGCCGGCTCGGTGCTGATCGTCGATGACGAAGCCGCCATTCGTGAGTCTCTGCAAACTCTGCTGGAGTTTGAAGGCTACGCCGTGGAGGTGGCCAACGACGGCCTTGAGGGATTGGCTCGCATTGCGGAACATCCCTTCGACCTGGTGCTACTGGATTTCGCGCTGCCCGAGCGCAATGGCATTGAGGTGCTGCACGACATCCGGGAGCGCGATTCCGATCTGCCGGTCATCATGATCACCGCCTACGGCACGGTGGAGAATGCGGTGAATGCCATGCAGGCGGGGGCCACCAACTTCATCCAGAAGCCCTGGGACAACGAAAAGCTGCTGGCCGACGTACGCACCGCGGTGGGCCGGCGCCGCGCCGAAGAAGAAGTCATTCAACTGAAGCGCGCCCTCAAGCAGCGCTACAACTTCGAGAACATTATCGGTAAGAGCGAGCCCATGCTGCGCATCTTCGACCTGGTGGCGCAGGTGGCGCCCAGCCGCTCCACCGTGTTGCTGCAAGGCGAAAGCGGCACCGGCAAGGAGCTGATCGCCAAAGCCATCCACATGAACTCCACCCGCCGCGACCGCGCCTTCGTGCCGGTGAACACCGGCTCCATGCCGGCCGACCTGCTGGAGTCCACGCTCTTCGGCCACGTCAAGGGGGCCTTCACCAGCGCCATCGCCAGCAAGAAAGGCCTGTTCGAGGTGGCCGACCGCGGGACCCTGTTCCTCGACGAGATTGGCACCATGAACCTGGAGACGCAGGCCAAGATCCTGCGCGTGCTGCAGGACCGCAAGTTCATGCACCTGGGCGGAGTCAACGAGATACAAGTGGACGTGCGCATTATCGCCGCCACCAACGTCAATCTCCAGCAACAGGTAAAGGACGGCAAGTTCCGCGATGACTTGTTCTACCGTCTCAACGTGATCACCATTGACCTGCCGCCGTTGCGCCAGCGCAAGAATGACATTCCGATGCTGGTGGCATACTTCATCGCCAAGTTCGCCGAAGAGAATGAGCGGCTGCCGCTGCGCACCACTCCCGAAGCCATGCGCCCGCTGTTGGAGTACGACTGGCCGGGCAATGTGCGCGAATTGGAAAATGTGATTGAGCGCGCCGTGGTGCTGGCAACCGGGCCAAACCTTACCGAGGAACTGTTGCCTGACAATGTCATCGGTCGCGGCAGCAAGTTTGCCATCCTGCAACAGCGCCCAGACGCCTCGCTGTTCGAAATCATTGAAGACTGCGAGCGCCGCGTCATCAGCGATATGCTGGAAAAATGCGGCTGGAACCAGACCGAAGCCGCCGACCGCTTCCGCATTCCGCTCTCCACCCTGAACCAGAAAATCAAGCGCTTGAATATTGAGATCAAGAAGAAGGGGCGGGAGAACGGCAATAGCTAGTGGCATGTCGCAGAGACAACGTTACTGCGGATGCGGCGGGTCGGATCGGAATACTTCCACTGGATCTGCCCGAGTTGCTCTATGATGCGGCCTAGGGCTAACAAGCCCAAGGGCTATCTTCTCGGCTGATACCGCATCGCCACCGCCCCCGAGCCGAACTCCAGCCGGTTCACGAGCCTCAAGTCGACATGCTTCGATAGCCCTGCGAACAACGTCGGCCCGTGGCCCGCTAGCCTGGGATGCACGACGAACTCGTACTCGTCGATCAATCCCATCTCCGCCAATGCCAGCGGGAGCTTTACGCCTCCCATGAACAGTCCCTTACCCGGCTCCCGCTTGAGCTGCTGAACGGCGTTCCCTAGATCCCCGCGCACGAGCTCCGCGTTCCAATCGACCCGGTCCAGGGTGCTCGACACGACGTACTTCTTTGCCGCGTCGATCGTCCGGGCGAAGGGTAGGCCGAAGGGTTCCATCCAATCAGGCCTCACTCCCGTCCGCGCCGCCGGCCGCCACGCTGCCTCCATCATTTCGTAAGTCACCCGGCCAAAAAGGAGGCCATCGGCTTGGTCGAAGTTCTCCATCGCGTGACGATGCAAGTCTTCGTCGGCTGGATATAACACGATGATCGCAGCACCCGTCCAATGTGACGTTGATGGAATACCGAAGGGGTCGCATTCCGCAAGAATACTGCCGATGGGTTAGACCTGCAAGGTTAGCCCGCTTCAGGGCTAGGAGCCCGCGACGCCCGCGACTTATCGCCACTCAAGGAGCGGCGATCCAAGCGCGCGCGTCCTCGGCCTCCGACGTCGCAAAGGATTTCATCGCGCCGGGCATTAGGAAGCCAAAAAAACGCATCGTTTGTTTGATCCATTCGACGTCGGTGACCACCGCGACCCGCTCCCAGCGGGTGAGGTGTTCCATCCCAACCTTGAAGTCCTCCCACATTGCGCCTGGAGCAATGCCGGTGAAATCGGCAGCGGTTTCATAGTAAAGCCGGACCTTGTCGTGCTTGCTGAGCGCATTCATAACGGCCGGAACCAGGACCGTGTCATAGTCCGCCTTGGTGACGCGGCCCCTGCAGACGAAGGCCAGAACATTGTCGGGAAAGGTTTTCAAATGCTCAATCATGGGCGTTCTCCCGTGTGCGTTGCTGGATTGTGAATTCACTGCTTACGCAGCAGGACCCCATTTCGCTAACAGATCCATCCTAAATTTTACGCTTTCCGTATTTCGCTCTCTAGCTTGAACCAGAAAATCAAACGCCTGAATATTGAGATCAAGAAGAAAGACCCGGGAGCACGGGAACAGCTAGCGGCGCATTCACTGCTACAATTGCGGTTCACCCTTCGCTCTCAAGGGCACAAGTCAGCGGGCAAGCCTCGTACGGGGAAATCTCGACTCCAGGGGAATCCGGCTAATGCCGAGCAATGCGCTGCAGCCAAACACATCCAAAGGGCGCCGCAAGCTGTGGCTCCTGATTTCGGTTTGGGCGCTCGCCATCCTGGCCGCCATCCCCGCCCTCTGCCGCTGGACGGCGGTGCCGAAATCGGACGGAAAACTCGTCCAGTATTTGGGGTACCTCGTGGCCGCCGCGATTTGCGGCTATATCTACCGCCGCGAATCGCGACATCTCTCTCGCTCTGGGACGTTCGTCTTGGTGTTTCTGGTCTTCCTGTTGACTTGCATCGTGAATAACCTTCACCACGTCAATGTCGACAATGGTGTGCCCTACCTTCCCAGGTATGTTTCCAATGTCCTGTGGCAAGGATTGGTGAATGATCTTGTAATTCAACTATCACCCGCCGCCTTGCCGCATTCCTATCGCTTCTTACCTAACTCCATTGTGCGCTGGTTGCAGATGGGCGGATTGGCCTACGATCCGGCGCGCGATCTCTATCGGCTCATTTTTGGCATTCTACTTTTTTATGCGATTTACAAATTCGCCCGCCTGTATACGAACCACCTGGGCGCGATTATGGCCATGCTGTTCATTGCGGTCATATATCCAGTGAGCTTTGAGTATTATGCTGGGCAATTAACCGATCCGCTCTCCCATTTGTCGTTCGTTCTCGCGTTTATTTTTCTGGAAACCGAGGATTTTGCATTCTTGCTGACCACCTTGCTGATCGGCGCACTGGCCAAAGAAACCGTGCTCGCGATGGCCGGATACTACGTCCTCTTCTGCCGGAAGGAAAGCCATTATTGGCTAAAGGCGATCACACTCTGTGTTGCCAGCGGAGCTATATTCCTGGGTGTGCGCGTGCTGGTGTTACATGGCGCCATCCATGCTTATACGCAGATCAGTGTCGCGCCTCCGAACATGCCATCGATCAATTGGCACGATGCTCGCTGGCCGGAGGGCCTGCTGCTTACCGTGGGTGCATTCGTGCCCTTCCTGGTGCTTGGCTGGCGCGAGACACCCCGGTCGCTTAAGCAGTTGGCATTGTTTTTGTTCCCAGTGCTTTTCTTGTCAGGCCTGTTCTTTAGTTTCCTGGTTGAAATGCGCAACTTTATGCCCCTGGTGTTCGTGCTGGCGGTGATTGCGGCGCGCTATCTGAGCGGGGCTTGGAACGCGGCAGAGTCAAGCGGGCATCCGTCACACCAAAACGTGAGATAGATCACAGCAGGGTTGTGCTCTTGAGGCCACAATCGGAGCAGAGTGAGGCGTTGCCAGGCGCCGCCGTTGGAGGCAGTCATGTCGGACGACAAACGCGATGTTCTGGAGGTCTTGCGGTACGAACTCAACTTCCTGGAGCAAGGGGGTTATGGAAATTGGTATAGCACGCCGTGGGGGCCGGCTTCCATCTTCCAGGACTCGCTGACTTGCCCTAACCATGGAGACCCGACGCGTTCGCACGCTTGTCACGAGTGCTTGCTCTATGACTTCGTGCCTGAGGAATACCGCACCGAAGACGTGCCCTGCCATCACATCCTGCTGAACCGCCAAGGGGTTACAGTCGCAACGCCGAATCAGACGGAAGAAGAGTTGCGGGAGAACGTAAAGCACTGGCTGAAGCGCACGATCGCAAAAATCGAAGCCGATCGCGCCAAACAGAAAGCAGAACTGGCGACCCAGAAGGCGGGATAGGCGGATTCGTCGAATCCACTGCTCGGAGATTATTCACCACCCTTCGGCTTTGCTCTCCAGACACTCATTGAGCAATTCCTTGTGTTGGAATGAGTTGCAAGTTAAGAGCGGCGGCCTGTTTTTGCAGCCATTTCATCTGATGGCAACGGTATTTTGCTTCGTAGTATTCGGTGCCTTTGTCGACGTAGGCGGTGCCAAATTTCAGCATGCGATAAAGCAGCCGGGCTAGATGGTGGGCCATGGCGGTAATGGCCTTGGGGGCTCCGAGCCTAGCCCGCAAGCGGCGGAACTTGGCTCCCAAAGCACTTTGACTACGGATCAGGTTCCAGGCAGCCATCCGCAACGCCGTGGCGGCGCGATTGACCACGTGGCGGGTACCGCGCTTCAGCACTTTGCCTCCGCTGATGCGATTATCGGGAGACAATCCCAGCCAGGAGGAGAAGTGGTTCTCGGTTTTCCAATGACTCATGTCCACCCCCACCTCGGAAATTACGGTTTGTGCCACCTGTACGTCGAAGCCATCGATTTCGGTTAGGTCTACGCCGGTGAGCCGGTATAACTGTTGCCGCAGGTCGAAGCGCGGCCCATGCTTGCGTATCTTTTGGCCATGTCGCGGGGCGGGCAGAGGCTGGGCAGAGACTTCGGCTTTCGACTCCATGGTCTTCAGGTGAGCCTCAATCCGCTCATCACACTCTTGGATCTTGGCTAGATGGAAGTCCTAGAGATCCAGACTCTGCCGCAGAGCAAAGATTAACTCGGTCCGCCAGTGGCCTTCGAGACTGCGCGCAATTTCCTCGCGGCTGGCGCGAATCTGCTTATGTTTCAACTCCGCCAGTTGGCGCGGATCGCGCTCCCCGTTCACCAGCGCCCGCAGAATCGCCATCCCCGTGACTCCGGTGATGTTGCTGATCACGTTGGCCAACTGCACATTCATTTCGGTCAAGGCTTTCTGCATGTGTTGGACACCGGTGCTGGCGGCGCTCACCAGGTTCTCCCGCTGCCGCAGGTAAGAACGCAAGATGCGAATCTCTTCTGCCGGGCGGAAGGAATGGTTCAGCAACCCAAAGCTGTGCAGCTTCTGCAGCCATTGGCATTCCTGCTTGTCCGTCTTGCGTCCCGGCAGCGTCTTGGTATGCCGCGCATTCACCACCTGCACCTGCAATCCGTAGCTCTGCAGCACTTCGAACAAGGCCACCCAATACACTCCGGTGGCTTGCATCACCACCGTCTCGATGCCACAGGCTTGCAGCCACCGTGCCATATGACAAAAGAACTAGGAAAGAAACCAGCAACATCGGTCCTTGTCGAGCCGGAAATCCTTGAAGATCAGATTCGCGCGCGTGCTTACGAACTGTACGAGCAGCGCGGGAAGGAAGACGGTAACGACCTGGATGATTGGCTTCGGGCTGAGGCGGAGATCACGTCGAGTAAACAACGCGGTGCTGCAGCGTAACTAAAGGCGGTTAGTAGTAGCTCGCCCGCAGGAACCAAACGGGGGGAGGGCGCTAACCTAGACCCGAGCTTTTCGAACGAGCGAGAGGCAAGAGGTTTGACTGGGAGGTGCAAGATGCTTGTTCTCAGTGTTGAACCAGAGATTTCGCTAAGAAACATCCTCGCAGCGACTGACTTCTCACCTGCCTCCGAATCGGCACTTGATCATGCCATTGCCATTGCCCGGCATTACAAGTCCAAAGTTCTTCTGGTGCACGCGGTTGGGTCAACGTGGGACTCGCAATCGCGGCCCGGCGCGGAGAGCTATGCCGCGGATGTGCTACGAACCAATGCTGAGCAGAAGTTGCGTGCTGAGGCTGAGAAGTATGGCGATGTCGAGTGTCAAAGCTGCTTACTGACAGGCACAGCGCTGGAAGTTGTCGATCATATCTTGGCACTCGATCATATTGACCTCATCGTGGTGGGAACACATGGCGCGAAAGGTGTCCAAAAACTTCTGACAGGCTCCGTGGCAGAACAGATCTTCCATCACGTACGTTGTCCGGTATTGGTGGTTGGGCCGTCGTCGAGAGAACGGAAACCAACCTGGGGTCCGAAGCGGATTCTGGTTGCAACCGATCTCCAATCCGACGAGTCGCAAGCCATGGAATATGCGACCGCACTGGCAAGAGAGCACGATGCCCGGCTTGCGGTGCTGCACTTTACATCTCCCGCAGGGCCACCCTTTCCACAGGATACTGAACTCATCATTGCACCGTACTACCAATCGCGACTGAGAGAGCTCATCTCCGACTGGCCAGAACTCGATCACCCGGCAGAGGTGTGGGTTGAATTCGGAGATGATCCGGTCGCGGGGATCTTACAGGTTGCAACCCGGAGGGAAATCGATCTGCTGGTATTGAGCGTTCACCCCAGAGAGCCTTGGACTTCTCATTTTGTTCACAACGCTAGTCTCAAGCGGCAAATGCAAGAAATGAGAGGAGTGCGAAGCGATGTAAATCGGCGGTGAAACTGCCAAACTTCTGTACCGGTCGAGCATCCCGATCCGGGGGCACGGCTACATAATGTTCCGCATTGCCGACGTCGATGCCGGCGGCATGGCGATGCAACAGGGGCAGAGCCTCGGTGGCATCGACCGCGGTGCGCTTTTGCCTCTTCCGCTGCTGGCTCATATACTGATCTCTCCAAAGTGAAGTCGGCGTGCTCGGCCCGGTTGCGGATCGCTGAAAATACTCTCCATCGGGGTCGAGTCCGCTGACTCCTACGCAGCGCGACTGCCACCAAATCACGGATCGCAAGAAACCGGAACCAGGCTCAGGGTCGGGCACTCAGGCGCCAATCGAATGTCGGTCTTAGCTGCCGAGCCTGCCTCCCTTAGCTTAGTCTGCCACGCACAACCAGTTTCTGACCTCACAGACGGTTTTGCGAAACCGTCGCTGGCTCAAGGCAGGCTGCGACACAGAGAACACGGAGTTTTGTTTCAAGAAGAGTTCTCTCCGCGCTCTCCGTGCCTCAGTGGTGAACTGGGTTCCCAGTTCCATTTCGGAACCGAACCCTAGAAAGAATCCGTTTGTTTGGAATTTTCCGGCATTTTTGCGGATAGAATGCGGCATCGGGCCAGCGCCTGCCGGAGCCAACATGAAACGGAGTTTCGCTTCCCTCAACCCGCAAGAAGCCCTGCATGTCGCCATCTTCATCGAGGAACGCAATGCCGAGTTGTACCATCGCTTCGCGGAGATGTTTGTCGAGTTTCGCGATAGCGAATCGCTGGAAATCGCCAGCGTGTTCTGGGAGATGGCGGCGGAAGAAAAAACCCACAGCTCGTCCCTGCAAGACAAGTACATCGAAGAATACGGCAACTCGCGTTGCGCGCTTACGGAAGAAGACTTGCTCGAGTGGATCGAAGTCCCGAAGTTGGAGGACGGCGACGTCTTTGCGGCGACCCGCGAAGGCCGCACCACCAACCCGCGAGGCCGGGCCCTGCAGGTGGCGCTCACCGCGGAGTTAGGCGCCCAACGCTACTACTCGGAGCTGGCAGAGAAGACGCCGGAAGGCAAACTGCGCCGGCTCTATCGCGAACTCGCCGAAATGGAAGACAGCCACGTGACTTACATTCAGCGCAAGCTCGTCCCCCATCCCACCAACGACAAGAAGGCAAACTGATAGAGGGCTGATAGCTGATAGCTGCCTTACGGCTTGCTCAGGTCTTGCGGAAACGACTTTGAACTCCACGCCGCGCTGCGTCGCTTTGTCGTGACTATCGGCGTCGATTGTGTGCTGCGTCAGCGTGCCCTTGATTACGCGGTAGTCTTCCTGGCCGGGCTGCTTGCCCGGCGTTATGTTGATCACGCCGGTGAACTCGTACCAGACTCCGTGCACCGTCTTGGTTTTGAACGACAGACGGTCGCCCGCAAGGCTGGCCTTGTCGAAGAACTGGTCGATGAACTGGCCCTTGTCGCTGTCGGCGTCGCCAAACCGCGAGATGAACCCGGATACCTTGCCATCTTCCACCGTGAACTGCACGAACTCGCCCGTCGCGCACGAAGGAATACATCCCGGAGGGATCGTCCGCCTGGGAAGCGGGCTTCGCCGTCTGCTGGGCCGGCGACGCCGTTGCAGATTGCCGCTCCAGCGCTAACGTCACAAGCGACGTGACCAACGCCGCCAACACCACACATCTCCGGATCATGTTCGCTCCCGTGGTCATCCATCATTGCACGCCGCCGCAGGTTGGCGAAAGAGCAGCTTCGCATCGCTGATCACCTCGCCGCAGGCGCGCAGTTTTCCGCTATAATCCGAGTACTTGCTCCACGGTCGAGGATGATGTCGCACAGTACCGCAACCGGGCCCCAGCGCGATCCTGCAGGAGGCGATCCCGCCGCCCCCGAGAGCGCAACCTCGCGGCCCCACGGGGACTTCAGGCCTCCGGCACTGCTGTGCGAACTGGAGCCGTGGCCTCGCGTCTTCTTGCGCAATCTCGGCGACGTTCTTCTGCGCCGCCAGCCGCCTCCGGTCGAGACCACCGCACAGCCTGTTACCCTGCGGCCGGGATACTTTATCCGCACCGGCATCGATGCCTACCGCTTCGCCGAGTCCTACGCCGGCCACATCGCATTCATCATCGTGGTCTATCTGGTCTGTACGCTGCCGCTGTTCAATCGCCCGCCCAAACTGCAATCGCCGTTTGAGAATACCAAGGTCGAGTACTACCCCGTCAGCGAGTATCTGCCGCCCATCAACACCGCCAGCAAGGCGCCGGTGAAGCCGCGCCAAGGCGCGCCCAAGCTGGCCAAGCAGGAGATCCTCTCCGTCCCGCCGGAAGCGGACAACAATCACCAGACCATCGTCACGCCGCCCAAGGTCAAACTGAATCATGACGTGCCGCTGCCCAACATCGTCGCTTGGACGCCCGTACCCGCCGCCCAACCGATAGCCGCCTCGGCACGTCCGGTTTCGCAGTTGAAGGTTCCACAGTTTGACCCGCAGGTGGTGGCGCCGACCGCTGACGTCTCGCAACTCAAGTCGAAGCTGCAACTTCCCACGCTGCCGCAGCCTTCCGTGGTCGAGCCTCCGTTGTCTCCCGACCAGTTGAAGCTGCAAAAGGGAGAGCTCAACATGGCGCAACTGCAGCCGCAAGTGGAGGCTCCCAAGCTGCCGGTACCGGCGCAACGGGCCAGCGGCGTCGGTGACAACGGCGCGAAGAACGTCCCACCATCTCCCAACGTGCAGAACCTTCCCGCGTCGCAGGGGCAGGGACAGTTGATTGCGTTGGGACTGAATCCGGCCGACGTGCGCGGGCCCATCACGGTGCCCAGCGGCAATCGCAGCGGAGAATTTCACGCCTCGCCCGGCGGCAAGCCGGACGCGCCGGGCACGCCCAACGTCGTCGGCAGCGGCAATAATGGCAGCGGCGGCAACGGGCCGGGGCGCCGCAAACGGTGTGCCTCCGGGCATCACGGTCGGGGCGCCTCCGCCGGGAGCCGTTACTTCTGCCGTCGCCGGCACGCCCGCCAAGCCGCCCGCTTCGAATCCCGACATGGAAGCTCGCAAACGCATGATCGCCGCCGCCATGAAGCCATCGCTGCCCAGCTACCATGACCGGCGGCCTCCCGCCCCACCTCCCACATTGTCAGAGGACCCCGACGTCAGCATCGAGAAGCGGGTCTTCGGCACAAAGCCTACTATTCTCGCTGATCATGAACATGCCCAACCTGACCTCGGCAACCGGAAGTTGGATCATTCGCTTTGCCGAGCTGAAAGAAAGCACCGGCAATGGTTTGCTCACCGCGCCGGTGGCCACTACCAAGGTTGATCCCGCCTATCCGCCCGAGGTGCTGCGCGACCACGTGGAAGGCACGGTCACGCTATATGCCGTGATCCGCGCCGATGGGACCGTGGACGGTATCAAAGTGCTCGACAGCCTGGACTCGCGCCTGGATGCGAACGCCATGCGCGCGCTGTCGGGTTGGCGCTTCCGCCCCGGCACCAAGAACGGCGAGCCGGTCGCGCTCGAAGCCGTAGTGCAGATTCCGTTCCGCATGAGACATCTGCAGTAGAAGCAATTAGCATTTAGCAGTTAGCAATTAGCAGCAGACATTCGTCAACCGGAGCATTGAGCGAGGTCGTCTGCCACGGCGGACGACCGACGAGTCGAAGGACCTGCGGCTGTTCCTGACGCCAACGAACCGCAGATCCTTCGACTCCGCACGAGCAAGGGCTCGTGCTCCGCTCAGGATGACAATTCATACTGGACAATTGCCACTAATTGCGGAGTGCTGGTTCCCGCCTAGCGCCGGTACACGTTGGGCTCGGGGCCCTTCTCCAGGGTCTCGCGGTCCCAGATGAGCCCTTCCCGGCTGTAGTTCGCCATCTCAAAGTCCTGGGTCAACTCCAGCGCGTCGGTGGGGCAGGCGTCTTCGCAAAGTCCGCAAAACATGCAGCGGCTGAGGTCGTAGGTGAAGTCGGTCAGCTCCTTGCGCCGGGTGTGAGGATTGCGTTCGCTGTTCACCACAATGAGGTGCTCAGGACACGCCAGCGCGCAGAGGTCGCAGGAGATGCACAGGGTCTCGTTGGTCTCGGGATTGTTATTGAGGCGGGGCGCGCCGCGGAAACGCTCCGCGACTTCAGGCCGCTGCAGCGGATACTGCTCGGTGATATTTTCCTTTGGGTCCTGATTGCGGAAGGTGACTTTCAGTCCCTTGATCAGGTCCACGAACATCAGCTTGCGTAAAACCGTGTTCATCCTCAACCCTCGATGTGAGTGAAGTTTAGCACAGCAAGCTTTGTGCGCGATCTTGGGTTTCGCGTATTACAATTTCTGCCGGATACACAAACCTGCGGGTGACGCCTGCAACGGAATCAGGATTAACCGATCACATGGACGTTAGCCGACCTGCTAGCGTAACTGTGCCGGTGAGACGGGGCTGTCATGCCAACTCGTCCACAGCTAAAGAACCTGCTCGTTACAATTGCGTGTTGTATCGCTGCGTACCTGTCTTTCACGTTTTACGGTGGCTATCTTGTATTTGGATTCCGGACTTTTGAGGAGTTCTGCTTTATTGCTGTTCCGCTGTTTGCGTTGCCGGTTGCATTGTTAGGATTCCGATACACGCGGACGAGCGCAGCCTTGTCTTTGGTCGTCATGCTTCTTCTCTTTGGCATTCAGCTATACCATTTCGGACCACCGTGGAGTGCGGTGTTGCATAACGGAACTCAGTTGTATAAGTTTCTCGCGGTTACGGTCTTGTTAGCCGGAGCTGCTGGACTTGAACGTCTGAACCGAGCAACGCAACCTTAGGACACCACTCGATCTTGCCCAACGCGACAAGCTGCAATCCCCTGGCATACAATCTCAGCACTGATGCGCGTTTTGGCCGGGATTCTACTTGCGCTCGCGATGACGAGCACGCTGGCTGGGCAGCAGACTGCTGCGCCCGCCACGGCTGCTGCTCCGCCGAAAGATGCCACGACAGCTGCCAGCACGGCGCAATCGGCCCAGCCGGATAACCTCCAACCCGCCGAGCCAGCCAGCTTCTGACACCAATTCGCCCACGCAAGCGCCGGCCTCGCAGCCGAGTGCGGCAAATCAAACCGCTCCGGTGCAGCCTGGCACGCCGACTGCCCCGCCTGACGATCCCAAAGATGTCGCCAAAGCCAAGCGCCAGTTCAAAGCGGGTGTGAAGCTGAAGTCAGCCGGCCAGATGGATGCCGCCTTCGAGAAGTTTGAGCTTGCGGCAAAGCTTGCGCCCCACAATGTCGAGTTCCTTACCGCCCGTGAGTTCACGCGCCAGCAACTGGTGATGCAATTTCTGAAGCAGGGCAACCAGGCCATGCTCGACCACAACGAGATCGTTGCCATGGCCGACTTCCGGCGCGCTCTGGAAGTCGATCCCAGCAACGAATACGCGCTGCAGCGGTTGCGCGACTCGATGCCGCTGGACGAAGAACCGGTGAGCCGAAATATGCGCGTGGTGGAACAGTCCACTCCCATCGAAATGCAGCCCACGGCTAAGCACCAGGACTTCCATTTAAAGGGCGATGGCAAGGGCCTGCTCACCCAAGTCGCGCAGGCCTACGGGATAACCGCCCAGTTCGATGACTCGGTGCCGTCGAAGCGGGTCCGATTTGACATTGAAGACGTGAACTTCGCCACCGCCATGGAGGCGGTGACCCGCGTCACCAAGACATTCTGGATACCGCTATCGGCCAAGCAAATTCTATTTGCGGCCGATACCGTCGAGTACCGGCGCATCTACACGCGCATGTCATTGCGCACTTTCTATCTGCCCGATCTGGCGACCGACCAGGAGCTGACGGAGATGACGAATTCCCTCCGCGTGCTTCTCAATCTGCGCTACATCGCGCCGGACAAGGCGCAATCCACCATCTCGGTGCGGGCGGAAGAGCCGGTGTTGGAAGCGGCGGGCCAGTTGCTGGAAAGCCTGGCCGGCGGTCGTCCCGAAGTCCTGCTGGACATGCGGGTCTATGAGATTAGCTCCAACTTCCTGAGCCAGCTCGGGACCACTTATCCGCCGCAGTTCAACTTGTTCAATATCAGTCCAGCGCTCATCGCGGGTCTGGGACAAAACTCGCAGAATCTCATCAACCAATTGATCTCTTCCGGCGGCATCAACCAGGCCAATTCGCAGGCCATCCAGGCGTTGCTGGCACAACTGTCCAGTCAAGCCAGCTCCATTCTGTCAACCCCGTTCGCCACATTCGGCGGTGGCGCTACCTTTTTTGGCCTAACCGGGGCCAGCGGCACGACCATCAATTTTAATCTCAATCAGTCGGACGTCCGTTCTCTGGAGCACGTCACCCTGCGCGCCTCGCAGAACAACGCCGCCGTGTTCAAGGTGGGAGAACGCTACCCCATCGTGAATGCAACCTTCGCTCCCATCTACAACTCCTCGGCCATCTCGCAAGTCCTCGGCAATCAAAGCTACATTGCGCCTTTCCCGTCGTTCAACTTTGAAGACCTCGGGCTCAATCTGAAGGCCACCCCCATCATTCACGCCGACCGGGACGTCACTTTGAAATTGGAGATGAACATCCGCTCCCTGGGGTCGCAGACGAACAACGGGATCCCCATCATCAACAACCGCGAGTACAGCGGCAGCATCACGCTCAAGAACGGCGAGTCCAGCGTAATCACCGGGCTCATTTCCGCAGCCGACAGCCGCAGCATAAGCGGAATGCCCTTCTTCGCTGCACTCCCGGGCCTGACTTACGCCGCTTCCAGTCATACTAACAACGACATGGGGGACGACCTGCTGGTGGTGATCACGCCCCACATCCTGCGTCTGCCGGAGACCCGATCGTTCGCGGTGCAGTTGCCCAGCGGCCACTGACAGCAGCATCGCTGCAGACAGTTTCGCGCCGTAGTAAGATACGGGATTGGAAGTGCAAGCAAATTTGCAACGTGCTCAAATTGACCCGTCCTTGACAACTCAGTGATCAAACTGGGGTTAATCTCGGAAGTGGAGACGAGTGGAGATGAATGACACAGTCCGGCGCAGACGCAACCAAAAGCTCCATTTGTCTTGTCATCCCGAGGCGGGATCGCCCTTGCCGGGCAATTTCCCATCGCCACCGGCGTTAGCCGGGAGAGTTCTTCGGCTGGTGGGCCGTAAGCGGCGCTTAGTGCTAGCGACAGTCGTCGCCGTTGCCCTATGCCTGATGTGTGCGGGCTGCACTGGTTTCTTCATAAATCCCGCAATCAGTTCGGTTTTCATCACTCCTAGTGCAGGTACGATCGCCGTCAGCAGCACGCTGCAGCTAATCGCCACCGCCACCTACTCGGACCAAAGCACCAGCCCGCTTTCGGGGTCCGAGGTCGGTTGGTCAAGTTCGGACACCACCGTAGCCACAGTCTCGAACGGCGGACTGGTCACGGGAGTTGCCACTGGCACCGCAACCATCACGGCCAGTTCTCGCGGCGTCAGCGGCACAGCCAGCATCACCGTCACCATCCAAAACTTGACAAGCATAACAATTAATACGACGCCAGGGAGTGCCATCCCCCAATCGACTGCTACGATTTCCGGGGTGCCAGCCACCCTGCAGTTCTACGCCTATGCTAATGGATCGGCTAGCCAAGACATTACAAATGCCGTAACCTGGAGTTCGTCGAACACCAGCGTGGCTACAATCAGCAGCGGTCTTAGCGGCGGCGGCAATGGGTTGGCCACGAGCGTGGCGGCAGGAACTACGATCATCCGGCGCGGTCCGCTTCCTCCACCGGCACGGTCACCAGCAACCCGATAACGCTGACCGTTCAGTGAGTCTGCACGGGCACCATCGGAACCATCACCGTTACGGTGCCGTGACCGCGCGGTTTCAGGCAATGCCGGGTTTGGGTTGGGGATAATTCCCAACGTCCTGCTTACGTTTATCCTCCTCAACCGTCTGATTCCAAGAGGTATGAGCGAGGATTATGGCCCGGTTCTGGCGAATTTTCCACACCAGCTGTAACAATTTTCATTTTCCTTTGATCTAAGGGGAAAACCGAGGTATAGTATCCCGTCTCTAGGCCTTCTGTTGGGACCCTGCCCTCGTGTCCCCCGCGGGACAAGCGCGCCCCTTGAATCGTTGTAGAAGTGGCGCGAATCCAATCAGATAACCGGGCTGCGTAGGCATCATTTGGGGCCAATTACGTCATCCTCATAATAAATCTCGAAAGTGGGAAAGAGCGCAAATATGGCAAAACGTCGTGGCAATCCTAACTGGGGCAAGCCGGAACCCATCGGGCCGGTTGTTCCCACAATCACGGAGTTCGAGCAGGTGGTGAAAGAATTCAAGCTCCAGCCTGACCAGTACATCCGTTCCACCCGTCTGCGGGAATGGGCGCGCAAGAATAAGAATTCCAAGTACATCCCAGAACCTCTTCTGGAGGCTTGGGGATTCGAAATCGAGTCCACTCTGTAGGTCGGTCATCCGATTTCCCCCAAGGGCCGCCGAGTGCGGCCCTTTTCTGTTGCGTATCGCTTGATCTGATGCTCTGGCGAACAGCGGCTCCTCCCGCTTCCCTGCTAGAATCTTCACCAAGCCTCCCATGCCCACGCATTCCCCATTTTGCGACGTCGAGACCGCGCTGGAGGACATCCGCGCCGGCCGCATGATTGTGGTCATCGACGACGAAGATCGCGAAAACGAAGGCGACCTCACCATGGCCGCCGAGAAGATCACTCCGGAAGCCATCAACTTCATGGCCAAATATGGCCGCGGCCTGGTCTGCCTGGCCATGACCGAGGAGCGCCTCGACTACCTTCGTCTCGGCCAGATGTCCGCCGAGAACACCTCCAACTTCGGCACCGCGTTTACCGAGTCCATCGACGCCAAAGACGGCGTCACCACCGGCATCTCGGCCTACGACCGTTCGCAGACCATCCGCGTGGCGATTGATCCCGCAACCCGGCCCAACGATCTGGCGCGTCCCGGACACATCTTCCCGCTTCGCGCCCGCAAAGGCGGAGTGCTGGTGCGCGCCGGACAGACGGAAGCCTCGGTCGATCTGGCTCGCCTCGCGGGGTTGGTTCCGGCCGGCGTGATTTGCGAGATCATGAGCGACGACGGCACCATGGCCCGCGTTCCTGAGCTGACGGAGTTCTGCCGCCGCCACGACATGAAGATGCTCACCGTCGCCGAGCTGATCCGCTACCGCATGGCGCACGAACGCTATGTGCGGCGGCTGGCCGAGTCGGTCGTGCCCACCGCTTACGGCGAGTTCCGCATGATCGCCTACGAGTCGGAGATCACCGGCGACTCGCACATCGCCATGGTCAAGGGCGACGTGGAGAATGCGGGCGACGAGCCGGTGCTGGTGCGTATGCATTCGCACTGCCTGGTGGGCGATGTCTTCGGCGCGAAGTGGTGCGGATGCCGCGACGTCATCGACGCCGCCATGCGCCGCATCGCCGAAGAAGGCCGCGGGGCGCTGATCTACCTGCACTCCACCTCCAAGGGCTATTCGGTGGAGCGGCTGGGCGACCGCATGACCATCCAGTTCCACCACGAGCAGCAACTGGCCACCCTGCCCGAGAGCCAGCGCCGCATCCAGCGCGAGATCGGCATCGGCGCGCAAATCCTGTCGGACTTGAACCTCAAACGCATTCGCCTGCTCACCAACCATCCCCGCAAGGTCGCCGGCCTGGAAGGCTTCGGCATCGAAATCGTGGAGCAGGTCCCGGTCTCGGCCGCCGGAAAAGCCTCGGTGCGATAAGGCTCGCCGATACCCTCTAGAGTTGTCATCCTGAGCGACCCCGAACGCCGTGAGGGGGAGTCGAAGGATCTGCGGTTGTTCTTCCTCCCCACTGGCAACTGACTACTGGCTACTGACTACTGGTTCTTGTCATCCCGACCGACCCCGAACGTCGTGAGGGGGAGTCGAAGGATCTGCGGTTGTTCTTTCTTCCGAACTGACAACTGGCAACTGACCACTGACAACTTTCCTCGGAACCGGCGCGCGTTCCCGGTCCCTTGAGTCTTCCTACTCTTGAAGCTACCGAAACGAGCCTTTATGCGATCTGCGAGCACATCAAGCCGAGCGGTGAGCGTTGCGGTTCGCCCGCGTGGCACGACGAGAAATATTGCTATCACCACACCGAGGTGCGCAAACGCGCTCCCAAAGACCAACCTCTTTGTGCGGCTGTTCAACCCCCTTTCTGTAACTCCTTTGATATGACGATCTTGCTCGTAAGATCCTGTGTTTGCAGGGGTTAGGAGCGCCAATAACTCGCGTCATTTCAATACGTTGCATGATTCCCCGCCAAGATCCTGAGCCCCTGAGACTTACACGTAAGATACTGCGGAATAAGGACTTGCCATGCACTTGGTTCAAATTTGTTGTGAGTTCCATAGCAGCAACGGTTGTTCACTATCCACCAGCCACTAATCACTATCCACCGCCTTGTCATCCCGACCGAGGGCCCTAAGCCCGAGCGGAGGGACCTGCTGTTTCTTCTCGTCGCGCGACGGGCCACCGACAACTGGCTACTGGCTACTGACAACTGCTTCTCCGACAACTGCTTCTCCATAGACACAAAAAGGCAGGAGCGCCGGGCGCGGCGGATCCTGGGTAGTGTCCTAATTTGATTTGGTTTGCATTGGCAATGACAGTTCACTTGCCTTTGAAGTCAGTACGTAGCCTCCTTTTCGCCCAGTTGTATTGGTTGAAAATTGAAATTAGGACACTACCGGATCCTGCCCTACAAGCAAAGTATGGTTTTGCTCGACAACGCGGTCAAGTTACGAAGGTACCAATTGGCGCTCCTATTTTGCTCCTCTTCCCGGAACGGGAATGAGGGGCTCGTTCGGGTAGTGCGGCGCTTCAGCGCCGCGTCCCGCGCCCTCAATATTTATTGTCCTCCTGAGCGAGGCTGCGTTCGCCGGGTGCCCCATCCTTGTCCGCTGCTTTTGCGGACAGGATGGGAGCGGACGATGAGCCCCGCTGGTAATCACGCCCACGCAATGGTGTCGCCGGCTGAAGCCGGCTCGGGATTCACACAGACAGCCTACCCAGGACTTCCGTCCTGGGCTAATCTTGTATCGCCCTGACGGGCTCGTTCAGGCGGTTGTCAGTTGCCAGCAGTTGCCAGTAGTCAGTTGTCAGCAAGAACAACCGCAGATCCTTCGACTCCGTCGCCGCGGCGACCTCGCTCAGGATGACAAGAACCAGTTGTCAGTTGGAAGAACGCAAGGAAACGAGATGACAGAGCTGATGAGACAAGAATCACAGGTTCACTCCAGAAAGGATTCTCCATGGCCGTAGATCTGCGAGAGCTGACGGCGAACCTTGTCGGCTTTTATGACTTCAAGGGCAAGACCGTGCTTTTTGTCGGGGCCGGAGGCAGGCAACTTCTCGACCCAACCGCGGGAACCAGGAAGCTGATCGCCATTGATCAGGATGCGGGATCTCTCCAGGAACTAAAGGCAAATATTGTGGCCAGGGGTTGGCAGAATTCCATGGAGGCTGTGGCCGCCAACTTTGAAGACGTCAGCTTGTCTGGAGACGTAGTTTATTTCGAATTTTGCCTGCACGAGATGCACGATCCCCAGAAGGCGCTGTGCCATGCTCGCACCCTGGCGTCCGACATTGTGATATATGACCATTCGCCCGCTTCCGAATGGATCTTCTACGGAGCCGAGGAGGACAAGGTCGCGCGCAGCGCCGCCGCCATGGAGCGCTTTGGCATTCGGCGGCGTGCGGCGTTTCACGCGGAACAGCGTTTCCAGGACCACGCCGAGCTACGGGCCAGGCTGGCCGGGCAAGGAGAACTGGCCATCGAGCGCGCGCAACGTTTCTGCGGCGCCACGAACATCGCGATTCCCATGGACTATGAAGTGGTCCTGCTGTAGCCGGGCGCCCAGCCGGGTGCTGCGCTCGCTAACTCGGCTTACGCTGCACGATTTCTTCATCGCGGATGAAGAATTGGGCGGAGCACTTCTCAGAACCACAAATGACGGTCATCAAGCCGGCGATCTGTTTGCGGGTAACCAGTCCGAGTTGCCCGCATTTGGGGCACGACAGGACCGCCCAGTAAGGGTCCTCCTTTTCGCCCACTTCGCCGGCGTTTTCCAGCACAAAGATGGTCCCAGGCTCCATCTGTTCGGGGATCCACTCGCTCAGGACGCTCAGTTCTCCGATCATGTGCCCTCCTTCAGGACCGTTCAAGAAGCCCTACTCCCTCGCACCGTTGGATGACGAACGGAAGCGCTGCGCTTTCTCGCTCCGCGCACCTCGGCGCGGACCCGCTGGATGGTGTCGCTCAGGCACACCGATAACATCGGCTGGCGGGCGTTCTTTAGCAGGTCCACCACCGCGCGGGCGGAATCTTCCAGGTAAATGTGCCGGCCATCGGTCAGCAGGTGGTATTGGGAGGCGGCGGAAACCGTCTCCACCAGACGCTTGCCGAGCTCTTTTTGGAGGAAGCGAATGACCCGGCGAATCTTCTGCAAGGAGAAGCCGCGTTGACGCAGATCGCAAATCACGGCCACCTCGGCCAGGTCGTCGAGCCCATAGACGCGTTTGTGCCCCGCGCGGGCCGGAACCACGATATGACGCTCGTCCCACCACTGAAGCTGGCGCGGGCTGATGCCCGTCAGGGCCGCCACTTCTTTGGATGTGAAGGTCTGCTGCATGGCAATTGGCCAAAACAAATCCCGTAAGAAATGTTTGAAACATCATAGTGCACATCGGGAACCTGTCAAGATGAATTATTCATTAACATGGTTACTGGAAGATGAACCCCGGAAGAATTTGCCCGACTGTAACCATTCGTGGCCGTCGCGGCTGACTTCGGGTCGAACCGACTTCGGTCGCGCCCCGTTCGCCGTCACTCCCCGTTGTGAGCCCCGACCTTTCCGCGCCTGCTGCGCCGGCCTGAAGATAAACTGTAGGAGTCCAATACTGACTACTGGCTACTGGCTACTGGCTACTGATTCTGGAGGTCCCGTGGAACCGTTTCGTCATCATATTTTCGTCTGCACCCAGGAAAAAGCTGAAGGAGTTCCCTGCTGCTCGGCGGCGGGTTCATTCCGCGTTCTCGACGCCTTGCATCGCGAGCTTGGCCGCCAAGGCCTGAGCGACGAGGTCCAGGTTTCCAGTTGCGGCTGTATGGGAATTTGTGACAGCGGACCAGTGATGATCGTTTATCCCGAGGGCACCTGGTATGCGAAGCTGGCCCCGAACGACGTGCCGGAGATCGTATCGTCGCACCTGAAGGCCGGGCAAAAGGTCACGCGGCTGGAGCGAATTCCCGACGCCGAGATGAGGAGCGAGATCCTGGACCATCGCAACAAGTACCTCGCCATGCTGAAGGGCAAGGACGCAGCCGGCGTGCTGCCGGATGACATCCACGACATGGTCCGCAGCTTTATGCCGAGTCGCGCCCTTCTGACGGCGCTGGAGCTCGACATATTCACCGCCGTCGGCGAGGGCGGCACCGCGCCGCAGATCGCAGCCAAGATTCAGGCTGCCGGGCGCGCCACCGAAATGCTGCTGAACGTACTGGTAAGTCTGAAGCTGCTGCAAAAGCAGGACGGGATTTACACCAATACGCCGGTGGCGGCGCGCTTCCTGGTGGAGGGCACTCCCGACAGCGCTCGCACTGCGCAATTGCATATGGCCAACATGTGGCAGCGCTGGTCCAATCTCACGCAAGCCGTGCGCACCGGCGCCGCGGTTGAATCGGCCCGCGACAATGGATGGGTCACCTCGTTCATCGCCGCCATGGACCATACCGCTCGCGGCCGGGCGCGCGCCGTGGCGCAGGCTGTCGAGTTGGACGGCGAGAAGCGCATGCTCGATCTCGGCGGAGGTTCGGGCGCCTACTCCATTGCATTTGTCAAAGCGGCGCCACAACTGCACTCCGAGATCGTCGATCTGCCCGAAGTGCTGCCCATTACGCAGGAGCACATTCGCCGCGCCGGACTGAGCGACCGCATCAGCACTCGCGCCGGCGACATGCTCACGGTTTCCCTGCCGCCGGCAAGTTATGACCTGGTTCTGCTGTCGGCGATCTGCCACATGTTCTCGCCAGAGGAAAATCGGCAGCTCCTGACTCGTGCTTACACCGCGCTTGCGCCGCAAGGACGGCTCATCATTGCCGACTTTGTCCTCGATGCGGACAAGACCTCTCCGCGCTTCGCCACGCTGTTCGCGTTGAACATGCTGGTGGGCACTCGCGCCGGAGCCAGCTATAGCGAACCGGAATACGCAGAGTGGCTGAAGACCGCGGGCTTCGCCAGCAGCAAGCGGGTCCGCATGCCAGGTCCGGTGAACCTGATGATTGCAACGAAGTAGTGTTAGAGAGTTTCGAGTAACTGATTGCCTGAGAATTTGCGCAGATGGTACACTTTGCACACCTACCGACCTGAGCGGGGTTAGTTCAGCGGTAGAACGCGAGCTTCCCAAGCTCGATGTCACGGGTTCGATCCCCGTACCCCGCTCCAATCATCAGCAATCTATTTGGCGAGCGCTGCGACCTTTTCTTTCGCCAGCGGCCGGGCAAACGCGTTGGTAGGATTATGCGTGTTGATGGTGAGGACCTTGCGGTAGTAATCCAGCGCCTGCGCCTTGTCGCCTGACTTCTCGTAGGCTTGCGCCAGCAAACTCAAGACGAACGGGTCCTTCTGATCGCCCTTTTGCAATTCTGCAATCGCGGTCTTATAGTCACGCAGATAGAACGCGACGTAGCCACTGAGGTAGGGATAAAAGCGCACTTGGTCGGGATTATCGCCCTTGTCCAATATGGCTTTCGCAGCGGCCAGATGCTTCGGCGCTTCCGCGGTTCTTCCCAGCTCGCGGACGCGGATGCGCGCCAGCGCGCTCTCCCAGCGGAATTCCCACAGGTCTTTCTCGGCGGGGCTGAGGTTGGGCTGGTGCAGCGCGGTGAGATGCCCGCTCTGGTACCACTGAAAGGCATTGTCTGTGTCACCCGATTCCAGATAGATTCGCGCCAGTTCATCGGCGGTGCCCGCCGCATCCGCAAATTGCTTGGCGGAAAATTGGGAGTCGAACGCCTGCTGCTCGTATTCCTGCACCGTGTCTGCGTTGTGTTCGAACGCATACGAGACGGCCATCGTCCGCAGCGCCTGGACCTTGGAAGCGGGCGGGGCCTCATCAATCGCCTTGGTCAGATGCTGGCGCGCTTGCTGGTATTTGCCTTGCAGATCCAAAGCGATGCCCGCGGCCAAGTCTGCCTGGAAGAGATTTGGGGAGAGTTGCAGGGCGCGATCGTAAAGCGCCAGCGCCTCGTCCTGCTTGCCCTCGCTATTCAGCTTTTGGCCCTGTTTGACGAGCTCAAGCGCATCGTCTGTTTTTGCCGTTGTCCTTGCACTTGGGGAACTCGCCTGAGGTTGTGCGCACAGAAAAATGCTCGAAAGGAACAAGGCCGCCACGGAGTAATGGAGGATAAAAGTTCCCAGCTTCATAGCCGAGCCATTATTGCACATTGCGCGACCAGCCGGGGAATGGAAGCACTGCGCTGCATTTGGGCCTAACGGTGCAGCACAGCAACTAACCAACGTAGTTGCCAGCCGCACCGATTCAGAGCGCTTTACAGTGTCCGCGGAGGCTGGGGCGGAGGGGTGTTGCGCCGCTTGGCCTCTGCCAAGGCCTCGGCCGGATCACGGCCCGTGACCGCTTTGTACCAGGCGGGATGGTGCGTCCACGCCCAGCCTTCGCTCACGGTGCCACGCGTCATCGCCTGAATGGTTCCAGGCTCGCCGAAGGTGCTGAGATAGACGTGGAAGAAAATCCCAAACAGCATGATGAGCGCCGATACGTCGTGGATGACATACGAGATCGCCACCAGGACGCGCCCGAAGATCTCCGGCAGCCACATGATGACGCCGGTAATGACGTAGGCGATGCAGCCGCAAACAATCTCCCAGAACTGCAGTTTCTGCCCTGCGTTAAAGAAGCCGGTCTCCGGCGATTCCACCGAGTCGCTACGGGTGACGTACTGCTTGACGTGCTTCATCCAGCGGGAGTCCTCGGGCGTCCAGCGCATCACTTGCAGCCAATTGATCGCCTGCAGGGCAAAGAAGAAAACGAAGGCCAGGCCGAACCAGGGATGCAGAAAGCGGGTCGTGGCTCCGCCCCCGAACAGCGGCGTGAAGAAGCGGAAGATCCACGGCAGATAGATCCCGAAGCCCGACAGCAGGGCCAGGAAGAAGAATATCCCGACCATCCAGTGGAGAAAGCGGGTGTACACCGGATGGCGCAGCAATTCCCCGGTGTAAACCACCGTCCGTCCCAGGCGATCAATCGCGTTGGGGCGATGTACGAAGCGATCGGCCGAAGTCGCCATCTAGTTCTCCTTTCCCGCGGGAGGCGGTGGTGGGTCAATGCGCACGACCGGAGGCGTGGGCTGCTCGCGCCGTGGACCCTCAAATACGTAATGCATAACCACGCCCACAAAGCCCAGCATTGCGCCAAACAATCCAATCGGTTTAAAGATGTCCTTCCAAACTGTGAAGCTGAGCGGAATGCGCGGTTTCGCCGGCAAGTTGCCGTAGCGCTCGGGTTTGGTGGCGTCGTGCAGCACGTAGATCACGTGCGTGCCGCCAATCGTGTCGGGATCGTAAACCCCGGCGTTCTGAAAACCGGAGACCTCGCGCAATTGCGAAGCGCGATTTTCCGCCAGGAACTTCATGTCGTCTTTGGTTCCGAAGTGCAGGCACCCGGTGGGACATGCCTTGATGCAGGCGGGCTCCAGCCCAGCTCCCACTCGGTCAGAGCAGAGCGTGCACTTGTAAACCTTCTTCGTGTTGGGGTTGAACTTCGGAATATTGAAGGGGCAGCCCGAAACACAGAACTGGCAGCCGATACAGTTTTCCTGCTGGAAATCGACGATGCCGTTGGAGTACTGCACGATGGCCCCATCGGCCGGACAGGCCCGCAGGCATCCCGGATCTTCGCAGTGCATGCACTGGTGTTTGCGCATGAGCCACGCGAAGCTGCCATTGTCGTGCTGGTCCTCGTTGAACTTGATCAGGTTCCAGTAATTCCAGTCGGTGTCGGGCATCGTCTGGTAGGTGTTGTCGAAGTAGGTGGTCTGGAACGGCATGTCGTTCCATTCCACGCAGGCCACTTCGCAGGCTTTGCACCCGATGCAGGTGGTGGTGTCGATCAGTTTGCACACCTTGTCCTGGCGTTGCGCGCCTTCGCCGGCTACCGGTCCAGGATGGGCCGAGATTTGTTGGATTCGTAAAGTTCCGCGATCGCTCATCTCGTGCCTCCTTTACACCTTTTCCAGCTTTACCAGGAATCCCTTGAATTCGGGGGTGTAAGCATTTGGGTCGATAACAGTAGGCGTCAGCAAATTCGCCGGCGTCTTGGCAGTTCTGCCTTCGCCTTCGGAAATTCCCAGGAAGCCCCAGTGGATCGGCATTCCGATCTGG
Organism: uncultured Acidobacteriaceae bacterium; assembly: GCA_963737435.1. Taxonomy (GTDB): domain Bacteria; phylum Acidobacteriota; class Terriglobia; order Terriglobales; family Acidobacteriaceae; genus Bog-257. Next base: position 717,307 of record CAVTSI010000008.1, read on the forward strand.
TACAGCTTCTTGCCGTCCACCATCATGGGCTTGATACGCTTGGTCACCATCGCTTTGGCGATGTAATCGCTGCGCGCGCTGGTCACCTTCACCTTCTCGCCGCCGCGAATGCCCATTTGGTCGGCCAGTTCAGCGGGTACTTCCACGAACGGTTCCGGCACCAACTGCACATTCATGGGATTGTTCTTGGTCCAATAGTGATAGTGCTCGGTGAGGCGATAGGTGGTGCAGATGATGTTGTAGCCTTCCTTCACCGTGCCGTACTTGTCCATCTTGGTTTTGTACTTCTTCACCACCGGATTGTTGGACTGGCTGGGGTGCAACGGATTCTCGATGGGGCTCTCGATGGGCTCGTAAAACTCCGGGAAGGGGCCGTCGGCCATGGCCCCGAGCGGCACAAAGATGCGCCCCACGCCCTCGGGAATCATGATGAACGGGCCCATGTGGTCCTGCGGCTTGGAATCGGGCTTGAAGTCGGGAACGTCGTTGCCCACCCACTTCTGGGCGGTTTCGTTCCACCACACCTGGCTGCGCGACGGGTCCCAAGGCTTGCCCGCCAGATCGCAGGAGGCCCGGTTGTACAACACGCGCCGATTCGCCGGCCATGACCATGCCCAGTTCGGGTAGATTCCCAGGCCTGAAGGGTCCTCGGTCCCGCGACGCTGCAGCATCGGGCCGGCCTCGGTCCATGATCCGGAGTACAGCCAGTTGCCGCACATGGTGGTGCCGTCGTCGTGCAGCATGGCAAAGCCTGGTAGTTGATGCCCGGCCTTGAGCGAAACTCCGGTCTTCTCGTCGCTGATGTCGGCCAGCGCCTTGCCGTTGATTTCCTTCGCCACCTCCGACAGCGACGGATGCTCGGGAAGCGTGTACGCCCACGAAGCTTTCAAGATGGGATCGGGGAACTTGCCTCCCTCTTTCTGGTACAGCTCGCGGACCTTGAGGAAAATCTGTGCCAGAATGTCCTGGTCGAGGCGACAGTCTCCGGGAGGCGGTAAGGCTACATGTTTCCATTGCAGCCAGCGCGCTGAATTAACAAAGGTCCCATCCTTCTCCGCGAAGCCCGCTCCGGGCAGGCGATAGACGGTCGTATTGATCTGCTTCATGTCGTCCGGCGTGGTGCCCGGCGCCTGCCAGAAGGCACTGGTTTCGTCAGGGTAGATCTCGCAGACCACCAGGAAATCAGCTTTCTTCAAGGCATCAATGTTCTTCTGCGAATCGGGGCCGATCATTACGCCATTCATGCCGAAGGCAAAAAGTCCCTTGACCGTGCCTTCGTACATGTCGTTCCAGATATTGACCCACGAGTAGTTACGGTCGGCCTTGGGCAAATAGTGGAAGGCGAAATCGTTTTCCTTGGTGGCAGCGTTGCCGTACATGGCCTTCAGGAACGACACCATGAACTTTGGCGTGTTCGACCAGTAGTTGAACGACTCCCATTCGTTCGGCTTGGCCGGCTTGGGAGTGATGCGCTCCAGATAGGTTTTCAAGTCCTTGTCGGTGGGATTCGGCACCTTGAGGTAGCCGGGCAGGATGTCGAAGATGCCGGCCATGTCGGTGGCGCCCTGAATGTTGGAATGCCCGCGCAAGGCGTTCACGCCACCACCGGCCCGCCCGACATCTCCCATCAACAACTGCAACATGCAGGCCGTGCGGATGACCTGGGTTCCAAAGCTGTGCTGCGTCCAGCCCACCGCATAGATAACGGTGGCGACCTTCTTCGTGTCGCCATTGACGCGGATGGAGGTGAACAGATCGGCCGCTTTCAGGAACTGATCTTTCGGTATCCCGGTAATGCGCTCCACCATCTCGGGCGTATAGCGGGAGTACTGCTGCTTCAAAAGCTGATAAACGCAGCGCGGATGCTCCAAGGACAGGTCGTAGGCGATATTGGGCGGAAGCGACGGCGGCGGAGGTGGAGTGCTCGTCGCGCCTTTCGCAGCCGTGGACACCGGCATGACCGCAGCCTTGGCTTCGTGACCTTGCGCCGGAGCCGCGGCCGGCACCGCCTTGCCGGTCTCGTTGCCGCCTTCCTGGTAATTCCAGCTGCTCTTGTTGTAACTCTTGGTGGCCTCATCGAAGCCGGAAAACAGTCCATCTTCCGGCAGCTTAAAACCTTCTTTGACGATGAACGCCGCGTTGGTGTAGTTGACCAGGTAGTCCTTGTTGACACGGTTATTTTCCAGAGCGTACCGGATGACGCCGCCAAGGAAGGCGATGTCACTTCCCGCTCGAATCTGCACGAAGAGATCGGCCTGGGATGCGGTGCGCGTAAACCGCGGATCGACAACGATCATCTTGGCGTTGCGCTTCAGCTTGGCTTCGACCGCCCACTTGAAGCCGCAGGGGTGGTTCTCGGCCGGATTGCCGCCCATGATCAACATCATGTCGGTGTTCTTGATGTCGATCCAGCCGTTGGTCATCGCCCCGCGCCCGAAAGTTGGTCCCAAACTTGAGACCGTGGGGCCGTGTCAAACCCGCGCCTGGTTTTCCAGGCGCACCACCCCCATACTTCGCATGGTTTTGACGACCAGATAGTTGAACTCATTGGTGTCGGTGCAGCCGCCGGTGAAGGCGATCGATTCCAAGCGGTTCACCGTCCGGCCCTGGGCATCCGTCGCAATGAAAGTCGCGTCGCGCGTCTTCTTGGTCCAGCGCGCGATCTCGTCGATCGCCTGGTTCCAGGAGATGTCATCCCAGTGATCGGAGCCGGGCCGCCGCACTTGCGGCTTCAACAGCCGCCGGTCGTTCTGGATGTCCTGCTGCAGCGAAGAACCCTTGGGACAGAGCGTGCCCCGGTTGATGGGATGGTCGGGGTCGCCTTCCACATGGATGACCTGGGGGGTGACGTTCTTCGCCTTGTCCCCGATGGTGTGGATGATGACACCGCAACTGACCGAGCAATAGGGACAGGTGCTACGCGTCTCGGTGCTGCGCGAAATCTTCAGGCTCGCGGCCTGCGCCAGCAATGGCCGCGCATCGAAACCGAAGACCGTAATCCAAACGGCGCCGGCTATGCCAGTCTTGAAAAATGCTCGTCTAGATACATCCATTATGCAGCCCTCCATAGCGAAGGATTTGAAACCGGGAATTGGAGCAGGGATGGAACGGAAGCGCTGGAGAAGCGCCAAGTCGAAGCAGCGACAAAAGTGTGCGCGGTGTGGTCCACATCTCTACCAAGCCGTTCACGACTAGGGACTAACAACGGGACCCGAACAATGCGCAACAGCCTATACCCGGGAACCCGCTCTGGTCAAATGGATTCACGGTCTCTGAAGAACGATGCCTGCGGATGGAATGTCCGGACTAAAAGCCCATCAGGTTGAGGCTGATTTTGTGAAATCCCTGATCGATCGCCCAGATGTCCAGCGCCGCGGTGGCCACCTCGTCCACAACCGGAACTACAAGGCCATCAATGGTCATGTCCACAGACTTCAAGTAATACTTGCAGGTATCGCAAGCTTCTACCCGCACTGGCGACATCTCCTCGACCGTGTAGCGCGGAAGTTTTTTGTGGTCCTGTTCGCCGCACACTGGACACAAAATTCGCCGGAACTCCCACTCCGTGGCGCACAAAGAGCAGATCAGAAACCGCTTTCCGCCGTCCCCTTCGGGACGAAGCACCGCGACCTGCGGCCGGGAGCCGCAAACGAGACAAAGCGAAGCGGCGGAATCCGCGGATTGCACATTCTGTGTCAACGCAAGATGCTCGGCCTGGGGTTGGAGCAAAACCCGCGCGAAGAAATGATTCGCTTCCGGCCCATTGGCCTCCGTGGACAGCAGGAAACTGCGTAGCATTTCGAGCTGCTCTTGGGAAATGGCATAGCAAGGGGGCGAGGAGAGATGCAGTTTGCCAGCACCGATCTCCGCAGCTTCTTGCGCCAGCTTTGCCGGCCCCGTCCGCTGAACCAGTGCGAGCAACGCCGGCAACTGTTGCACTGCGATGTCGAGGTTGAGCCGTTCACGAAAAGGCGCTTCCACGCCGCCAGCAGAAGGAGACACCGATGCAACGTCGGCGCGCAACGTCTTCTGAAATTCGAGGATGTGGCGATAGAAGGCGAGCACCTCGGCGGCGCTCGGGTAGCGCTCGGCCAGTTCTACTGCGCGCTGAATGCGTTTGTCCCAATCAGTCTTTTTCATGGCAGGCGTGGCCGGCACGTCGAATTCTACTCGCCCGACGCAACCGATGATAACCCATTGCTTCGCGCGGGCCACAAGTGGACAACCTGGCAGCAACGATGTAAGGTCTGCCTGTGATAAGCCACACCAGTCGCCTTCCGCTGATTGCTCAAGCCGAGCGACACGGCGGACGCACCGCGGTCGCCGATCCGCAGGGCTCCTACACTTACGACGATCTGCTCGATGCATCATCGCGGGTGGCGACCGAGCTGCTGGCCGGCCACGAGGACCTTCAGGAACAGCGGGTGGCGTTTCTTCTGGTACCAGGATTCCCTTGGGTTGCGGTGCAGTGGGGCATCTGGCGGGCCGGTGGCGTTGCCGTCCCTTTGCCGCTCAACGCTCCGAAATCTGAGTTGGAATACTTCATCGACGACACCAATGGATCGACACTGGTATTCGATGCTGCGGCCGAGCCCCTGCTGGCGCCCATCGCGGAGGCGCGTGGCATCCGTGCTTTGCGGTATGACCGGATTCTCACCCACCAACCAGCGGAATTGCCCGGCGTCGCCAGCGCGCGCCGCGCCATGATTCTCTACACCAGCGGCACCACCAACCGGCCCAAGGGCGTGGTAACCACGCACGCCAACATTTCTGCGCAAATCATGTGCCTGATTGAGGCGTGGGAGTGGTCGGCCGACGATCGTATCCTGCTGTGTCTGCCGCTGCACCACATACACGGGATCGTCAACGTTGCTTCGTGTGCGCTGTGGTCCGGCGCCACCTGCGAGATGCTGCCACGCTTCGACGCCAATGCCGTCTGGGACCGCCTTGCCGGCAGCCGCCTGACGCTGTTCATGGCGGTGCCGACCATCTACGTGAAGCTCATCGCCGCCTGGGACGCGGCTCCGCCGGAGCGCCGCGCCGTGCTCAGTCAGGCGTGCGCCAAGTTGCGCTTGATGGTGTCCGGCTCGGCAGCGCTGCCCGTGAGCACGCTGGAACGCTGGAAAGAAATCAGCGGCCATACCCTGCTGGAGCGTTACGGCATGACCGAGATCGGCATGGTGCTGTCGAATCCGTTGCGGGGCGAGCGCGTGCCGGGCAGCGTTGGCACACCGCTGCCGAGCGTCGCGGTGCAGCTTGTCGGCGAGAACGGCCAGCCGATCGCGCCGGGAACGCCGGGCGAGATCGAGGTGCGCGGTCCCAGCGTGTTCGCAGAATACTGGGGCAAGCCCGAGGCCACACGCGATGCCTTCCGCGATGGCTGGTTTCGCACCGGCGATACCGCGGTCGTCGAGAACGGTGTCTATCGCATCCTGGGCCGGACCAACATTGACATCCTCAAGACCGGCGGGCACAAGGTATCCGCGCTGGAGATTGAAGAAGCGCTGCGCCAACATCCGGCAGTTGCCGAGTGTGCTGTGGTAGGCGTGCCCGATCTGGAGTGGGGCGAGCGCGTCGCCGCCGCGGTAGTGCTAAAGGATGGCGATGCACTTGATCTGTCGTCCCTTCGCATTTGGGCCAAAGAATTTCTTGCGGCCCACAAACTACCGTCGCGTCTGCTGGTTCTGGATGCGTTGCCGCGCAATGCAATGGGAAAGGTAACCAAGCCTGCGATCAAGACCATGTTTCAAAGCGCAGGAGATGGCAATTGATCCACCGAGGGTCCTCTTTAGGACTACGTGTAAGAAGGGACCTTCCCGACATTTGTCTCTTGGAGATCAGCTTATTATGAGTTCACAGATATGACTGCAATCGCGAAGGTGACGGGCGCGGTTGTTCTTCTACTCGCTGTCTTTCTTCTTTGGTACACGGTTGCTTCCGACTATGGCGACGCTGTCACGTCCGGCACCTACCATTTATCGCAAAATGGTGAAACGTCCACACTGGTTCTGAAGCCCGACCACACGTTTCGGCAGGAATTAAGCCTCTCAGGCGAGTTGCGGCGTGCCGAAGGATCTTGGCGTCGCATTGGAGAAGGTGGCGTTGTGTTTTCGAAGGAGTTCCTAGTCTAGTGGTATCCGGCCAGGAACCCCACTCGGATGGAACCGCTATCGCCGACCTAAAAAAGAAATTTGGTTTTCTGGTTTCCCTCGAGATGAGGCAGTATTACGTTTGGTGGTATGAGCGAGTTGATTCCTCTCCCAGTAGGACGGCCTACGGAACATACTCCTCGGACGAGGCGGGATTGCAGGCGAGCTTGATCCTCAAGCAGGATCACACGTTCGAACAAACCGTCAGCCGTGTCCCCGACGTGAAACAAGCGAACGGAACTTGGACTACCACACAGAACGGTGACATCGTCTTTTCGAGCGGGTTTCTGAAGACATCCGGCGAACCCCTCAACCAGAACGAAACGGCATCTTCCATAGATCCAAGAGGTTTCGCTTTCCAGATAGAAATTGCAGCCACTTCCAAGTCGGGTGTGCCGACCTTTCGCAAGGAGCTGTTCCCCTGGTGATGAAATGGCTATCCGGCCGTGCGCCCTTGACCTGCCATGCTATGCTGCTCACGCCCGGCAAGCCTCTGTGAGCACTTGCGGTCAAGGAGCACGCCATGGCCAACGACGCAGTGGCCCTTTCACGAGTAACCACTCACACCAAACTGAATCGCCATCAAATCACCGGCTTCTGGGGCGCATGGGGCGGCTGGACGCTGGACGGCATGGATTCGGTAATCTATGCCCTCGTCCTCAGTCCCGCACTGACCGAGCTGCTTCCCAAGTCTGGCATCAAAGCCACGCCTGCTACAGTCGGGTACGCGGGGTCCATCCTCTTCGCACTCTTCCTCGTAGGGTGGGGACTGTCGTTAATTTGGGGCCCCATTGCCGACAGGTTTGGCCGCACGCGCGTGCTGGCCGCCACCATCTTCGTTTACGCCATCTTTACGGGCGCCGCTGCCATGTCGCAAACGGTGTGGCAATTGGGATTATTTCGCTTGCTGGCGGGCATTGGAATTGGCGGTGAATGGGCGCTGGCCGGCACCTACGTCGCCGAAGCCTGGCCCGAAGACCGCCGCAAGATGGGCGCAGGATATCTACAGACGGGTTATTACGCCGGCTTCTTTCTGGCCTCGGCGCTCAACTACACGGTGGGTGCTCACTACGGCTGGCGCGCCATGTTTTGGTGCGGGCTTAGTCCGGTTGTAGTCGCCTTCATGGTCCTGCTGCGCGTGAAAGAGCCCCAGCGCTGGGAGCAAAAAGCCAAGGCGAAGGTTACGGGGGGGCTTTCTTCCCTGCGCAGAATCTTCAGTCCTCCCTACACGCAGCGGACGCTGGTCAACACCGTGCTTCTGGCGGCGGCCATCTGCGGCCTGTGGGCGGGCGCGGTTTATGCGCCGACGGCGATCATCGCACTAGCGAAGAAGGCCGGAATGCTGCCGCGGGATGCGGTGCACATGGCTTCCTTCGGCATGGGATTGCTGTCAGTGGGAACCATCCTGGGCTGCCTCGCTCTTCCGCCACTGGCGGAACGCTTCGGCCGCAAGCTGACCCTGGCTTTTTACTTTCTCGGGATGGCGGTCTGCATCTTGCTTAGTTTTGGTTGGACATTTTACCTGCCACACGGACTGCATCCCTTCATCGCGGTGCTATTCTTTCTGGGCTTCTTTGGCGGCAACTTCGCGGCCTTCAGTCTCTGGCTGCCGGAGCAGTACGGGACCACCGAGCGCGCCACCGCCTTCGCCTTCACCACATCGTTCGGGCGTTTCATTGCCGCCGCCGCCAACTTCGGGGTCGGCGCACTCGTGCGAAACATGGGTACTCTGGGCAAGCCGGTTGCGTTCACCGCGATTGCCTTTGGCATCGGACTGCTGGCGATTCCCTTCGCCGTCGAAACCCGGGGCAAAGTACTGCCCGATTAAGGGCCCTGTAGCCGGCCCGTAAAACGAACTGCGTCGGCAGCATCGATCGAGATTGTGTCTGGTTGTTGGGAAACCCAATCCAGCGGCGTAGCCAATAAACGCAGGTGAGTGATTGGCGGGCGCGGGTCAGTGCGCCAATGAGTTTCGTCTGCATTGAAGTAGGACCCGAGGTCAGCGTCGTTCCAGGGGTAAAACCAGACCTCGGATGGAACGTTCGGTTCCACTAAGAACCCCCTCACATCGCGGCTGCCATCGGCGCGCGTGATTTCAAGGTCAAGGTGCTCGGGCTTGCGCAGCCTCCACCAGAAGCTGTAGCGGACCGTGACGCGCAGCCGCAGGAAATCGCTATCTCCGGCGGGCCACGCCGGATCACCCAAATCCAAGACTGAACTGCGTTGCCGGATGGGGAAAGATTGCGCCCCTAGTTTGAGCGGCTGCGCGTGCATCACCATCTGCACCGCTCGTGAATCGTCACGTTGCAGCTCGATGATTCCTGGGAGCACTTCATCTTCCGCCCGGTAATGGCGAAATAACCAAAACCAGACCTCCGGATTGCGGGTGAAATTAGCGATTCCATCCAGGGGGAAGCTCGCGTCCTTGTTGGTGCCCAGATTTGGGTCATTGTCGAGCCAGTAATATCCAAGCGGAGGTGCTGCCCGATCGAGCCCCGCGATGTCCACTTGCGACAAGCGTGAACCACTCGCCAGGTAGGACTGCATCACCCCGCCGGCGACGTTTCGCCGTGAGGCGATTCCAAACATGGTCTGGTAAGGGAAAACTACGATGGAGTCCTGCGGCCCAGTGCGCTGCTGAATGTGCCGGGCCATGATTTCAAAGTCGGCGGCCCAGCCAGCCGGCCAGCAGGCGCCGTCGAATTCGCGGGCGCCAGTCGGACATGCAGCCATGGGGTCACGCAACTGTGCGTAATCAATGCGCACGAACGAGGGAGGAAAGACTTGGCTGCCAAACAGTAGTGAGGTGCCGACTGCCACCACGGCTGCAATAGCGGATAACCACCCCGAGCGGAACGAAAACAGGAGGGTCCCGGCGAAGAACACCATGGGGAAGGTGGCGAGAATAACGTGTCGCGCATCGGAGCGGACCAGCCCGCTTTGCATCAGCAATATGGCGAATACAAACCCGGCGAGCAGAAACCCTGTGCGGGCAGTGAACGTGGCCGAGCGATTGTCGGGGATGACGCGGCGCAGAAGAAAAATGAGGCCTCCGGCGCCCAGCACGGCAAGCAAGCGTACTGTATCGGGGTGGGCCATCCTCGCAGGTTCAAACCAACGGTATCCGGCAATTATCGCCAGCGAGTTTCGCCAGAAGCGAAAATCGAAGGGCCTGGCCACAACAGCGTTAACGGCGACGACGAGCGCGAGCGAAACCACAGCAAAAGCCAACAAAGCCAATCCGTACCGGCCCAAAGATTGCCGTTCGCGCCGGCTTTCCCACATCACGCCACCGAGGGCGAGCAGCAGGGCCGCAAGCGAGTACACACCGTTGTCTGCGGAACAGGAAAATGCCAGAGCGCAGAGCCCAGCGGCGCAGCCTCCTGCAACCAGCGGTCTGAGCCGCTTTTGCCCGACGGCGTACCAGCCCCTCCAGAACAACGCGAACAGAAGTATCGGAATCGACGTCTTCAGCGATACCCCCAAATCCTGCGGGTCCGCCGGTGACCAAAACCCGAAGAGCAGCAGCAATAGCAGAAAGCGTTTCCACGCCGCCTGTTCGGGGATGAGCAGCCTGAGGGTCAGATAGCCCAAGACAAATGAGCACCATAGCGGCAGCGTGCAATAGGTAGCGTTGACCGATCCCATGGTGACACCCATCCATCGCGACGGAGCGCTCGAAAGCAATTGGAAGAGTGGACCATAGGTGAAGGCCAGGTCGCGGCCAAACCACACGCCGCGCGACGCTTTGAAGCTGGTGTCAAGCAGCCATGAGCCGTCAACAAGGTTGGGATAGCGGACTAAGAGAAGAACCCGTGGCGACAAAAACGGCGGCGGCAGTGAAGCGACGATTAACAGCAAGACCGCCAGCATGTCCCAGTGTCTGCGAAGGGGCCCGATGGGCTGCGGCGCGGGCAATGGTTGGGCGTGGCAAGTTAGTTGGGCAGCAGCCGGAGAAACGTTTTCCATCAAGGAGCCATTGTAATTCGGCATTTCCACCCCAGATCGGGGCTGGCGCCCGGCGGCCTGCGCAATGCGGTTACAAGGAACCACCAACCCTGCTCCACTCCCAGAGATAACCATCTTGAGTTCGTCTCCCTTGTAGCCGATGTTCAACTTTGGCACCCGTGGCGTGGTTCACGCTGCGGCCGCACCATGGAGGTACTAAGTGTGTGGAGGAGGAGTGCGAAGCAAGCACCGCCTTCCCAGGAAAAGTCCATGACGTCTTTGCTAGATCGCGATATGTCACGGCGATTGGGGCAGTTTGTCTCTTCTTGTAGCGTGCTCGCGATTACCTTCGGGCTGTGGGTGCTGACCGGGTGGGCGCTTCATATCGAAATCGTGAAGAGGATTCTTCCGGGGCAAGTTGCGGTGAAGGCGAATGCCGCTATTTGCTTCATCTTGATTGGGGTTGCGCTGTGGGTCCTGCGGAAGGAGCAACCGCCCGGCGTTGCCAGTTGGAGGCTGGCCGCGAAAATCGCCGCCGTCCTGATCAGCGTGGTGGGAGTGCTCTCCTTGTCGGAGTTCCTATGGGGCTGGGACCTGGGCATCGACCAACTGCTCTTCTACGCAGGGCCGGAAGACATCGCGGGCAGCGTGCGTCCCGGTCTGATGTCGCCCATCACGGGCTTTGGCTTTTTTGCGCTTGGCCCTGCTCTCCTGCTGCTGGACGCCAAGACGAGATTTGGCCGTTGGTCGGCGCAGTTGCTGTGCTGTGGTGTGGCCATCGTTTCCCTGTTTGGCATCCTGGATTTTGTTCTGGATCCGGCTTCTACACATACTCACATCTCTCCCATTACCGCTTGCGCCTTATTTCTGCTCTCGTTCGGGTTGATGTTTTCCACTACTCAGTCAGGCTTGGGGGCATTAGTCACCAGCGCAACCTTGGGTGGCACGTTGACGCGGCGGTTGCTGCCGGCCGCGATCCTGGTTCCCCTGGTCGTCGCTTGGCTGCGTTGGAAGGGACAGAGCAGCGGCCTTTATTCGGATTGGGCGGGCGTGGCCCTAATGACGGTGTTCACCGTCATGCTGTTGGCGAGTCTCACGGTGTGGACGGGCTTCGTAGCGGAACGCACCGACGGGGCGCGCCGCCAAGAGGAGGAAACCAGCGACCGTCTGGCGTTTATCGTTACCTCTTCCAACGACGCTATCATCGCCACCACACTCGACGGAGTAGTCGCGAGCTAGAACCCCGGCGCGGAGGCAGTTTACGGTTACAGTGCGCAGGAAATGATCGGAAAATCCATTTCTATGGTAGTCCCGCTGGACCGTCGCGAAGAATTTACGACGATCATCAGGAGAATCGAAGGCGGGCAACGGGTCGGCCAGTTCGAAACGACACGGGTTTGCAAGGATGGGAAGATCATTGACGTTTCTATGTCGGTCAGTCCCCTGAAAGACGGTGCGGGAACGATCATCGGCGCCTCCACCATTGCCCGTGACATCTCGGAGCACAAACGGGCGGAGGAGGCTTTGAAGGCCGCTTCACTCTATACCCGCAGCCTGCTTGAAGCCAGCCTGGATCCGCTGGTGACCATCAGCCGCGAAGGCAAGATCACCGACGTCAACGAAGCTACGGAGAAAGTCACCGGGGTGGGTCGTGAGCGACTGATCGGAAGCGATTTCTGCAGCTACTTCACGCGACCGGGAGAGGCGAGGAAGGGTTACGAGCGGGTCTTTGCCGAAGGCTCGGTGTGCGGTTATCCGTTGGCTGTCCGCCACGCCTCCGGCGCCCTAACCCACGTTTTGTACAACGCGACGGTGTTCAAGAACGACCGCGGCGAGATCGAGGGGGTATTTGCCGCGGCCCGGGACATCGCCGATCGTGTGCTGGCCGAGCAAGAAGTCCGCCAGCTCAACCAGGAACTGGAAGCCCGGGTGGCGGCACGCACCGCCGAACTTCTCACCCTGAACCAGGAGCTGGAGTCTTTCACCTACGCCGTGGCCCACGATCTGCGCGCTCCCTTGCGCCACATTCACGGCTTCTCCGACCTCTTGCTGCATGATGGCGCGTCAACCCTGAGCCCGATGCGCAGCATTGGCTGAATTGCGTCCTCAGCGGAACCGGGCGCATGGAAAAGTTGCTGGAAGATCTGCTGAACCTCAGTCGCCTGGGTCGGAAGGCCCTCAATCGACGTAGCGTTCCGCTGAAGACGCTGGTGCAAGAGGTGATTGACGACCTTGCGCCCGAGACTGCCAGCCGGTTGATCAACTGGAAGCTGGACGAACTGCCCATGGCGGACTGCGATCCTGCGCTCGCCAGGATAGTGTTCGCGAACCTGCTATCGAATGCGGTCAAGTTCACACGTCCACGCAGCACCGCAACTATCGAGATAGGCCAGCAGATGCTGAATGGCGGGCCAGTGCTGTTTGTGCGCGACAACGGAGCGGGCTTCGATATGAAGTACGTGGGCAAACTCTTTGGCGTGTTCCAGCGCTTGCACCTGGAAAAGGACTTCGAGGGGACCGGCATCGGTCTGGCGACCGTGCAGCGGATTCTGCTGAAGCATGGCGGAAGAATCTGGGCCGAGTCCGAAGTGGACAAGGGCGCAACGTTCTATTTCACGTTCGGGGGCGCCGAGGCCCTCGCCGAGCAACATGTCGCAGTGGAGGCGGCAGTATGAAAAAAGCAATCATCGAAATCCTGCTGGTGGAAAACAACGAATACGACATCGAACTGACCTAGCGCGCACTGCACGAGGACCACCTGGCCAACACCATCCACGTGGCGCGCGATGGCGAAGAAGCTCTGGCGTTTCTTGCCGACTGCGAGGCCCGCGTCAACGGAGGCGAGGGAGCGATGCCGCGGCCCATCCTGTTGGACCTGAAACTGCCCAAAGTTGACGGCCACGAAGTACTGCGCCAGGTTAAAGGCAATCCTGTCACCAAGATGATCCCCGGGGTGGTCCTGACCTCCTCCAAGCAGGATGAGGACATGCTCAAAAGCTTTCTCACGGGAGTCAACAGCTACATCCAAAAGCCGGTGAATTTTGAGCAGTTCCGGAAGATTGTGAAGGACCTGGGACTGTATTGGCTGGTCGTGAACCAACTTCCTTCGCCTGTAGCTGCGGTTCACGGTTGAGTCGGAACAAGAGTTTGGGTAGCCCGGCGCGGGCTTCAGCGCCGCGTCCAAACGCCCGCAAGGTGGTGAGCGGCGTCTTACTCGGGCCGAATGCGACGGGTTGCGGCGCAACCTCTCACGCGATTTCCGGCGCGAGTCGTGTTCTACAACTGCGCCGCCGAGGGGGGCGCGAGGAACTGCTGAATCTTCTCCAGAAGCAACGCCGGACCTTGTCCTTTTCGGATGAAACAGTCCACGCAGATTAGACCGTCCTCATCGACCGGGCTGGCGGAAACGATGATCACCGGCACCAGCGGCTTGTGCTGCTTCATTGCCCGGGCGATGACACCTCCGTCCATTCCCGGCATAAGGTAATCCAGCAGCACCAGGTGCACATCACGGAGCGCGAAAAAGTGCAAAGCCTGCTCGCCGTCGGCGGCGCTTAGCACCTCATAGCCTGCGTTTTGCAGAAGTTTTTGCCGGGTAAAAAGAATGCCCGGCTCGTCATCGACGGACAGAATGCACCTATGTCCGTTCGACGAGGTATGGGGAGAAAGCCCTGCGTGCACCAGTTGGGACTGCAACATATTGGTACCCCACGGACCGATTGCTCTAACGCTAGGCCGAGGAGGTTACCGTTGTCTGTCTACTATCAGACTTTAAAGCAGAGAAAGCCGCTGGAACTCATCCCGCACGATGCGGTAGCACTCGCACGCAGTCTCTTCCAGAGCCAGGCGGTTCTGAATCGTCACCACGCCCCGTGAATAGTTGATCAGGCCGGCGCGATGCAGCAAACCTGCCGCCAAGGTTACGGTGGTGCGGGGCGCGCCCAGCATTTGCCCAAGAAAATCGTGGGTCAAGCGGAGCTGGTCCGATTCCGTGCGGTCGCGGCAGCTCAATAGCCAGCGGGCCAGCCGCTCCTCAATATTGTGCAGCCGGTTGCAGGCGGCGGTCTGCGCCGATTGCACCAGAAAAGCCTGCATGTATCGTTGCAGAAGACGGCGCAGTTCGCCGGAGCGTTCAAACTCCTCTTTCAGGATGTCAGCCTGGATGCGGAAGGCCGTACCCGCGATCTGCACGAAGGTCCGCCCGGGGGCCCCTTCGGTGCCCAGCAGAATGGGAAGGCCAACTACGCCGTCGATTCCGATGATGCCGACCTCGACCGTACTCCCGTTTTTGACGGTCACCACCACCGAAGCAATACCCTGTTCCACGAAGTAGGCGTGGCCGGCTTTTCCATCCAGCAGGGTTTCCTCTTGTTCCAGAGCGACAAGGGAAAGATGAGGTTTGAGGCGATTGATTTCAGCTTTTGGCAAAGCTGCCAAGATACGATTCCGGTAAGGCTGCTGCTTAGGCAGGTTCATAGCTCGCTCCTCGTGGGCGAAAAACGCCGCATCAGGATGCGCAAATGAACCAGCCCCTTGGCCGAAGGACGTGCGTATGGAGATGTAAGTTAATTATACGCTTTGGACAACTGCGGTGCCCTAAAGTTGCGTTGATGATCGAGAATAGACAGGTGGTTTATTGGGGCATTCTGTTCGGTGGGTGTTTTCCTCGTCCGCTAACCACTCCGGACTAGAGGCTCTGACGGTAGCAAAGCAAGACATGCAGATGCTCTCGGCAGGCTTCTCGGCCTTCCGATGAAAACCCTCACGCTGGTCGATTGGACTTGCCATTGGATTGGCTGAGGATGGAGAGTTTAGGACGCTAACCACCAGATTGTCTGTCCGATGGCAGACGTAGGCCGCGAACGATTGTCTAGCTGTACGCGCTAGCTACTGGTTCCAGGTGTACAAGTGCGGCAAGGCGGGCACCTCGCGCAAAATCGGGTTCAGCGACTGAGTGGTCACACGTAATCAAAGAGCGTCATGAAGCCAAAATCCATGTGCAATTGCTGATGGCAGTGAAATAGGGTCAGCCCGGGATTGTCAGCAACAAAATCCACTGCGGCCTCTTGATATCCTCCCAGCATGACCACGTCTTTCATGATTCCCGCAGCCGGATTCCCTGCCAGGCTGGTCAGTTCGAAACTGTGCCGGTGCAGATGAATCGGGTGGATGTCGTCACTGGCATTACGCATATGAATTCGGTATCGCTGGCCTTGTTTTAGGTGGAACGCGGCCGGCGCCATTTCGTTGGACATGGGATAGGCAACTCCATTGATGGTCCAGCGATTGAAACCCATCTCCGCGGCATTTTCCTTGACAAAGGTCATTTCGAAAGTTTCGTCCGGCGGGACTGCGGCGACGCCCGGCTTGGCAAAGTGCCCGTAATTCCAGCGGAAAGGCGGTGGGGCGATCCACTGCGGCTTGCCGGCATGTCCTGCGTACTCCACAACGATTCCCATGCCGTGGCGACGGTCATCGTCGGCAACGTCGCCCATAATCCAGACTCCCGGATGGTTCATCTCCACCATCGCCAAGACGCGCTCAGCCGTACCCAGCCAGAGCACCGGAACACTCGCGGGATTCGGCACCGGATTCCCGTCCAATGCGACCACCCTGAAGCTGTGGCCGGGTAGAGCCAGACTGCGAATCTCCGTGGCGCTTCCGTTTAACACATGGAAGAGGACGCGCTCGCCGTGCTTTACGCGGACCGGCTCTCCATGTCCCAACATGCGGCCATTGATGGTGAATGCGCCGTAGCCGACTTCGTAGCCCTTCGGCATGCCTTTGGCCAGCGACGCTTTCATCGCCGACTCGCCCTGCTCTTCCAGCGCCTTCACGCGAGTCGCCGGCGACAAGAAGTCCATCGCCATGTCTCCGCCACGACTGAAGCTCGGCTCGAATTCTTTCAGCACCAGAAAGATCTCGCGGTCATAGTTTCCCGGCTCGTGTGCTGGCTCGATGTACACCGGGCCCACCTGGCCGCTGTACTGGCCCGCGGACAAATTTGCGCCCGCTCGATTATGGGTGTGATAGAAACGCAAGCCTGCCGGCTTCGGAGTGAATACGATCCGGCGTTTCCCATGTGCGGGAATGTAAGGCGTACCTTCTTCCGCCGCACCATCCACATCGACCGGGACCATCTGTCCATGCCAATGCAGTTGCTCCGGCGTGTCGGTGTCGTTGTAGATATCGACCGTGACCTGCCGCCCTTCCTTGAACCGCAGTAACGGCCCCGGAAATTGGCCGTTATAGGTTGTGGTGGAGACGATGCGCTTGGGCGCAATTTCGATTGGGCTGGCGGCAATCTTGATGGTGTAATCGGCGGAGCCTTCGGTTTGCGGTGTTGAGTTCGTTTGTCCCGAGGCGCCCGTTTCAACAGCCATTGCCGGAAGCAGAGCGCTGCTGGCCACTGCGCCCGTCATCTTCAGGAATTTGCGGCGGGAGAAACTCATGAGCTTCCCAATCCTACTATGCAACCTCTCGACGAAACCGTGAGCGAACTCTCTTTTTTGATGCAACCCCAGCGCGCCTCGTCCCTTCGGAGTGGGCGAGGGCCGTTGTCGAAGGCCGACTATAATGCGTCTGTTGTCCGCGGCAGGCATGGGACACGAAACTGATCGATCGCTTTGGTCTATCGTCATGCGTCCAGCGTGGCGTTCCAGCGCAGTATTTTTAGTCCGCTTGGCCGTCGGCCTGATCTTTTTCACCCAGGGTGTTCTCAAGTACATCGACCCCAACATGGGAGTCAATCGCTTTGCCAAGGTCGGGTTCTCACATCCAGCGTTTACGGCCCACTTCGTAGGGACTTTCGAGATGGTTTGCGGTTTTCTGGTCCTGATTGGCCTTGTGACCCGCATCGCCGCCATTCCACTGTTGATCGTCATTTGCACCGCAATTGCCACGACGAAGGTCCCCGAGTTGTCGAGGCCCAACCAAGGATTCTGGTTCATGGTCAGCGATGCGCGCACCGATTTCTCCATGTTGTTGTCGTTGCTGTTCCTGATTGTCGCAGGGTCGGGTCTCTGGTCGCTCGACTCACGCCTTGCAAACTCAATTTCTGCCGAAAAACAGAAGCGCTAAATGGAACGCAAGCAAGCCGGCCGAACTGCCAGCGCTGGACCGTCGACTGCTAAAGTCTCACTCCGAGAGTTGGCACTCGTATTCCTGAAGCTGGGAACGATTGCATTCGGTGGCCCGGCAGCGCACATCGCGATGATGGAAGACGAATTCGTTACCCGCCGTCAATGGCTTACGCGGGAGCAGTTTCTGGACCGCCTGGGAGCGGCGAACCTCATGCCTGGGCCGAGTTCAACCGAAATGGCCATCTTCGTTGGCTATGAGAAGCGAGGCTGGCCCGGTCTCCTGGTTGCGGGCTGCACCTTTATTCTCCCAGCCGCCATCATGGTGGGCGCCATCGCCAGTGCCTACGTTCGATATGGCACTCTCCCGCAAGTGAATGGAATTCTGTACGCATTGAAACCCGTGGTAATCGCAGTGATAATCCAGGCTTTCTGGAAGTTGGCGCGCACGGCGATGAAGTCAAGTTGGCTGGCGACCGTGGGCAGTGTTGCTGCTCTCTTGTATGTGCTGGGAGTGCACGAGGTGCTCATACTGGCGATCGCGGCGGGGTTGGCCGGAGCACCTGTTCTGTATCGGCGTTTGCCGACTAGCAGACGCCTTCGCGCCCTTCTCTTAACCCAGATAACGCCGCTGCGCCTCCCTGCCGTCTTGGCTGCAACGGCGGCGCCATTTGGTCTGTGGCGGCTGTTCCTGGTTTTCGCAAAAATTGGCGCCGTGCTCTTTGGCAGCGGCTACGTCCTGCTGGCCTTCCTGCAAGGGGACTTGGTGGATCGCCTGCACTGGCTGACGGAACGTCAGTTGCTGGACGCGGTCGCCGTCGGTCAGATCACACCCGGGCCAGTGTTCACAACGGCCACGTTCATCGGGTACATCATCGGCGGCATTCCTGGCGCAGTCATCGCCACGGTGGGAATTTTTGCCCCAGCTTTCCTGCTCGTCGCAATAAGCGGACTGGTGATCCCGAAAATTCGGAGGTCGCGCGTGGCCGCTTCCCTGCTGGACGGTGTGGTGGTCGGTTCGCTTGCGTTGATGGGCGTAGTGGCCTGGCAGCTTGGACGGGCGGCAATTATTGATATGCCGACGCTAGTGATTGCAATTGTGAGCACGGCGCTGTTGGTGAGGTTCCGTATCAATTCGGCATGGCTCATCGTAGCGGCCGGCGCCTTCGGATGGCTCTATCGCGGGTGAGTGCGGAAGGTCGGAGAGAACATGCCGCCTACTTCTTTTTGCCGAACAGCCCGCCCAAGTTAGGTACCTTTCCCGGCGCGACGCCTTGCAGCGCGCCTTTGGCAAGGCTTCCAGCCACTCCTCCGATGTCTGGAACGAATTTCGGGTCCGAGGTCGTGCCTTGAATCGCAAACGGAATGCCATTCTTGCCGCCGCCCATCGAGGCCACCTGGCTGAAGCCGCCCATCATACTTCCACTCAGGTTCGCCACCATCTTGAAGTTGAGCGCTCCTGCCGGACTTACTGTACCGGCGCCCGTAATTACGCCGATGGCGGGAACATCGAGATTGATGTTGTTAGCTTGCGTGCCTTCTGGCGCGACCCGCGCGTTCAGGCTGAGATTGCTAATTGAGGTGTCGGGCTTCGACACTGCCTTTCCGGTAAATGCCGACAGCGCTCCCATCTTCGCTCCCAAGTTGAAGCCAGCCAGGCTCGTATTGGCGAGCCGCACCGGACCGGTGACGACCAGCTTATCCACGGGCCCCGTGATGTCCAAGGTTGCCGACAGAGTTCCGCCCTTCAGTCGCGATCCGGAGGGAAGCACGATACCCAGCGACGGCAACATCGCCTCGAGTTCTTCCACCGGCATGCTGGGCGCATTCAGCTTGAGGTTTAGGATTTGCATCTCGCCCTGGGTATGGAATGTTCCCGTCAGATGGGCCTCGGCTTTGCCAATCGCAATATCCCCTTGCGCCAAGGTTCCCGACTGCTTGTCGAGGTCCAAATCCACCGTGTGCTTGACTACGACGGTCCTGGGGGCCGGCGTTCCTTGGGCGACAGCTTCAGTGTTGTGCCGGTGAAAGTGCCGATGGCCTTTGCCTGGGTGCCACTGGATGTCAGCGTCCCATCGAAATCCGCCAGCCCCGCGATGCCAGTTGCCGGATCGAGGAAGCCGGAAGCCGCAATGTCCATATGATTCACTTTGACCGCGGCTTCAAACGGAGTTTTGGATGTGTCCGCCGCATTGATCGGGCCGGCCTTCCCCGAAATGTCCGCATTGCCTCCGCCGAGAAGATCCGCCGTCAGCTTGAAAGGAAACTGCGAGGAAGCGGCGAAATTCGTGACCGTGATGTCGACCTTGTCGTAAACCTGAGGCTTGGCGGAAGAATTTGCTTTCCCGACTATCAGCTTGCCGTTCTTGACACTAAGCTTGCCGACGGAGAGATTCGGGGGCGCCTCGCCCGCCTTGGGCGCCTCCGCCTTCTTCGCAGACGCTCCGCCCAGACTGGAGTAGTTCCGGGTCCCATTGGCGGCCCTGAGCAGTGAGATTTGCGGCTGCTCCAGGATGATGTCGGTCACGTTCAACTGCTTCGAGAAAATCAGAGGCATCAGTTCGACGCCGATCTTCAACGACTGCGCTGTGACGAAGGGCGACTTGCTAAACGCGGGATCGTCCGCGATCGCGATATTGTCCGCCTCGACACTGCCGGAGAGGATGGAGAGACTCAGATTGCCGAGCGTAACCTGGCGCCCCAGCGCACTGCTCGCCTCTGATTCGATCTTCGGGCGAAAGTTGTTCACGTTAATTAGGAATGGGAGTGCAATCAGGATCACAACAATGACCGCGACGATGATCGCTGCGAGGCATCAGGGCCGTCGGCATCGTCCGACAGCCCTGATTTTGTGCTTCTCTCCGTCCGCCGCATTGCGGCCGCCTTTGCGAGCGAGGTTCCGATGGCAGCCGGCATTTTGCCGACATTCGGACCTTCACTTCAACGAAAGTGCTATGTGGCGAAACAGAGCGTCAGTCTATGATGGTCTAGGCAGGCCACATTTATTAAGATGTATTCTCGGACTGCTTATTCTCGGCGGCGTCGCCCACTGACCGGCCACTCGGTTACACGCGTTGCTTTCGCTCATCTGTGCTGAGGCACTAGGCTGGTGGCGATGTTTCTGCTTAATAGTCTGAAGAATGTCGGGTCCGCACGGAGATTTGGGCCTTTGTGTTGGCACCTAAGAATCCACATCATGGATCTAAAGTGAAATTCCGCCTAACGGCCGCGCTCCTGATTGTTCTGGCCAGCATGGTCGTGGGGGGACCGCGCGTTCACGCGCAAAATATGCCGACGAACATGGGCCCCGGGCTTCCAAGAACTCCGATCGCCACCCGGGGTGGGGCGACTATTAAGGTCACCATTCTCGACGAAAACAAGAAGCCCTTAAAACAGCAGTCCCTGGTCAGGGTCACCAGCCAGGCGACGGGCGCGGTGTTCTTCCAGACCACCAGCGCCGGCGAGGCCAAGTTCCCGGACCTTCCGCCGGCAAAATACCTGATCGAGGTGGGCGCCGCCGGGTATTTTGCGGTGCATGAGCAGATCGCAATCAGCGACGTTGCCTACGACGTCAATGAGACGGTGTCCTTGGTGCGCGATCCGGCCGCCGTAGATCTCAAGTTGAAAGATGCGGGTCAGCTTCCCTCCAAGGCCCGCAAGGAAGCTGAGAAGGGCGTGCTGGCGCTGGAACTCTCAAATTTTGTCGAGGCGCACAAGCATCTGGAGGCTGCCAATCACCAATATCCCTCGAGTTCTTCCATCAACTTCCTCCTGGGATATCTGGCCCTTCAGCAAAAGGACCAGGACCGCGAATTGCTCTACCTGACGGCCGCGACGAAACTCGACCCGCGCAACGTGCAGGCACAAAATCTTCTCGGACAGCTTTACTACCGGCGCAGTGATTATGCGCAGGCGGTTGAAGCAGAAGAGATCGTGGTCGCCAGCGGTGCGCAGTCTCTGATCGCGCGCAAAATACTCGCCAACTCCTATTTGAAGCTGAAACAATACGAGAAGGCCCGCGAGAATTCGCAGTGGATCGTAGATCGGGGGGGCACCGAAGCTGCGTCGGCCCGGCTGGTTCTGGGACAGGCGCTAGCAGGTTTGCAGAAGTACGAGGCTGCGATCCGGACTCTCACAGCCTATCTTGACGGGGAGCCCGATAGTGCGGTGGCTCCCCAAATTCGGGCCCTGCTTGCCCAGCTGAGAGAACAGGTATCGCAGGGTGCCGCTGGCGCCAATGCCGACACCGCCATTGGCGACCCGGAACTCACCGCGGAGAGCGAATCGTTGGCCGCAATCGCCGGCATGCCGCTCGACGTAGATGCGCAGAAGCCATCCGTGGCGGCCGCCGTCCAGTGTCCCGCAAACATTCTACAAACCGCCGCGAACCCATCCCGGCAGTTGGTCGATAGCCTGGCACAATTCTCAGCCATCGAGCATATGGTCCATGAGGACCTTTCCCCGCAAGGCACTCCGCGAAATCGCCAGACCCGGCAATTCAACTATGTGGTTTCCATCAGCGAGCCCACACCAGGCACATTGATCATTCAGGAGTATCGCGATTCTGCCGGCGGCGAGTTGGATATGCCCGACAAAATTACCACCACCGGACTGGCGGTGCTGGCGATCGCCTTTCACCCGCTTTTCCGCGATGACTTCGAAATGCGCTGCGAAGGTCTCGGCGATTGGGATGGGCAGCCGGCGTGGCTGGTGCACTTCCGGCAAATTGAAGAAAAGCCCAGTCGGCTGCGCCGCTACGTGGTCAATCGTAACAACTATCCCGTCCGCCTCAAAGGACGGGCATGGATTCGGGCCGACAATCTCCAGATCGTTCACTTGGAAACCGATCTGGTGCGCGGTATTCCCGAGATTTACCTGACCAGCGAACACACCAGCGTCACCTACGGTCCCGTGCAATTCAAAAGGAGCGGCACCGACTTGTGGCTGCCCAAGAGCGCGGAACTGTACGTCCACTTTGCCAAGCTGCGCTTCCACCGCAGAGAGAGCTTTGACCACTTCATGCTTTTCGCGACCGATGCGGTCGACAAAACCAAGCTTCCGCAAGCCGGATTGACCCAAAGTCCGCCCGCCGATCCCGGGGCTGGATCACGTCCGTAGCCGGCGAGCGATGCGTGAAGAGACTGTGTTGCAACCTCTGTCGTCTCTACTGTGACTCGTATCTATTTGACACTCCTATGGGTGGTCAGGAAATAGCCCCTGGTCTGCAATTGCCGTCACCAACCACCATCTCTGGTTCGTGATTGTGATAATGATAGCGGCCCTGTACCATGAGAATGCCAAACCTGAATAGAGTTCAACAACGTCCCGGGAAATTCATGCCTGCCGGGGAACCTCCCCGTTCTCTATTGCTCGGCCATAATCCATTGGCACCTAGAAGGGTCGCCAAGGGATTGGTGCGGCCATGTTGCGGAAGTTCCAGACTGAAGGAGTACTACTCATGCAAGGCAAGACACTTTCCCTCGGATTGAGGGCGGCCTTGGCCGTCTTTGCTGCGACCCTGTTTGTGACGAGCACCTGGGCGACCACCCAAGAAAAGGTGCTGCATAACTTCAACAACGACGGCAGGGACGGGGCATATCCCCAAGCCGGCCTGATCGCAGATGCCGCCGGCAATCTTTACGGTACGACCAACAATGGCGGCACTTACACCTACGGGACGGTGTTCGAGCTGCCGCCCGCAGCAGGCGGGGGCTACACGGAGAAGATCCTGCATAATTTCACCAACGGTGCAGACGGGGGTAATCCCCAGTCTGGCCTGATTCTCGATGGCGCCGGCCATCTCTATGGCACGACGTATGTGGGCGGCGCGTACGGCTACGGCACCGCGTTCGAGTTGTCGCCCGCAGGGGGCGGAACCTGGAACGAGAAGGTGCTGTACAGCTTCGGCAGCGGCAACACGGCTTATCCCACCAGCGGCCTGATCTTCGATGGCGCCGGCAATCTCTACGGCACCACGTTGCAGGGCGGCCCTGCCCAAGGCGGAGCTGTCTTCGAGTTGTCGCCGGCCGGGGGCAGGAACTGGACGGAGAGGGATTTGCACGACTTCGGCGCTCTCAGCAACGGAATTTTCCCCTACGGCGGCGTGGTCTTCGTCGTGTAGCCCGCCGGCTCAGCGTGGACAAGGCCCACCGCGGTTGGGTTGAAAGTTTAATCCGACATCAACGCTTTATTTTGGCGAGGTGCTTGAGATAGGGGTTCAGGGAAAAGAAAGACGAGGCTTTTTCTTTCATTTTTGCTGCGGCATGATCCCAGAAGGCCACGCAGACGTAATAGCCCTCCGCCGTCAAGTCCTCAACAATAGGAAGAAAATCCTTATCTCCCGCGACCAGGATAATCTCGGAAGTTGCTTTGTCCATCTTAGGAAGGTCTTTCCCAACAGCATATCCGATGGCGACGTCAACCTTTCTCTCTTTGCGGTAGCTGCGTTCGTAGGTTATAACCTTGAAGCCTTTGCGCTCGACCATCGTCCAGAAGCTGTCGGATGGTGGCGGCGAGCCCCAAAGCTTCGCCCACCCGATTTGCTTTTTCTCGCCGCAGATGAGCGCGTGGAGGTTGCCGTAGTCCGGGTTCCAAGAGTAGTCGAAGACTCTGCGGTCAATCGCATCAGAGATGTCAAGCGCCATGCCTGCTTCTACAGCTGCGACTCGCTGGCCCTCGATAAAAAAGTTGGAATTGTCAACGTACGTATGTGTGAGTTTTTCCATAGAATTTGCTCCGATGCCGGCATTCCGGCGCGTTCGCATGACAGTCAACCTTCATCCTCGACAGAATTCATGGGTGCCCAAGCAATGGGACGCACCACAAAGCCGCTCTCGATATCGTTACCCTCGCTGAACCCGGCCACCCACGATCCGTTGACGTGATTAAACCGTCCTCTGCACCTGATGACGCTGTCCGTCCCCGGTTCCAGCAACTTCAGCCAGACCAGCGGTGAATAGCGACCTCTCTCGGGCATCGCATCAGTGATTAACTTACGTTGCCGGCTGGTCAGCGGGTTACCCACCTCGTGCCACTCAGTTGAGTCGTCAGCCTCGATGGGCTCACCCGCCAAGTCCTTCGCCCCGGCCGCCAGAAATTTCTCCCGTGCCTCCTCCGCCGTGAAGAAGCGGGGATGTTTGCCATTCGAAAAAGAGTCGGTTGCCATGGGAGCACCTCTGTATAGGGGTGCTGTAGTCGGAGTTTCCGGAATGTCCTTCCGGCAACCGTTGGATTAGAAAGTTGGACACAACTTGGGCGCAAAACCTTGCCTTCAGCCGGCCGGCAGTGCAAAAGGTTCTCCCCTTTGATGTTTTGAACCAAGCAGAAGTGGCACAAGGGTTAGGCGTCACCACTCGCACTCTTCAACGGTACGAGTCACTCGGAATTGGTCCTCCCAAGATCACAGTCGGGAAAAAGCCTTTGTATCGTCGCGCATCCGTGGAAGCGTGGCTCGCTTCGCGAGAAAAACGCCAGAGCGAACCACGCAGCGCGCGCAAAAGCAACGGTCGGCAGCGTGCAGAGATTCAGAAGGATTGGCGGCCATGACTGGATGCGCGGCTCTCCGTTGCAGCATGGATCTGCAAAAAGAAAGCCCACGCAGGTGGCGCGGGCTTGACTGGAATCGCAATGAACCAACAGAGAAATCCGACCGGAGATCGCATGATTAGCAAAACTCGACCGGAGGTCGCATGGTCAGCAAGAACAACGTAGCACAACGCAAGACTACGCAGCAAAGAATTTCGCAAGCCTTGTTAGGGCAATTCGATAATGGCATCGAATTAGAACTTGAGACCCCGACCTTTGAAGATGGCGGGGGAATTGACGACTCGCGAGCAAGATCGCAGACGTTTGTTTTCGTTCGAGAAGTCAAAGGGCTTGTAGGTGAATATCTCGACGCTTCGGAAGGATTGGCGATTATGACGAAGATTTTACAAATGCGGTTGCCTGAAGCAGACGATCCTTGGGCGGCAACCTTGCCAGAGCACAGCGATCCAGCATCGGACTTTTACAGGATGTGGAACCTTGTTCAGTTTCCGGTGGGAATGCTTGATCGCGCCGTTGCATCGGCTAAAGGACGACCGGTTCCGATTGTCAGCGGTATCAGTGCTAAATACGATTTGTTTCTTGCCGTGTGCGCAGCCTTGCAACAGCTACGCGGTGAGGGGCGTGAGTTTTTTTTGACTCAGACTGTTGTGGCTGCTGCACTCGGCGTCGAACAGCCCACTGTGTCTAACTACGTTGCGCGGGCCAAGGAGTCTAGATTTTTACGGGAGACGCAACCGGCCGTTACAAAGCGGCGATCTGCCTATTTTCTCTTCTCTCTCCAGATTGATACAAAGATTACTAAGATTTGTAAGACTTCTACGGCTTCTGTGAATTCCAGTGAATTTAAAGAATATAAGGGCACGCGCGCTGCACAAAATCACTCTTCAAAGAGAGATTGTGACTTTGAAAGAGAAGAAAACAAGCAAAGAAATCGCGATTGCTCGCGCTTCGACGAGGAGCTAGACGCGATTGCGGCGTCTGTTGGAGTTGATCGCAAGGGGCGGCGTGAGCAGTGGCAACGAGCAGGATGGCCCGACGGACCGGAGGCGGCATGACGTACCGAGCGGCTCTGATCTCGAAGGAATGTGAGAGCTGAGCACAGTTGCCCAGTGCACTACTGTTTCATGGCGGTCGGGATCTGTCAGTTCTGCGGAACCAAGCTTTCGCCTGACGACATACGAGAGCGCGCTCGCTTCCAATTTGCTAGTGCACCCATGAGGGAGCTAAGAAATCGGAACACAGAGCATCACGATCAAGGGCTTCACATACGAACGGACAAACCATCCACGGAAAAAAAGAATGATCATCATGAAAAGGAACACCGTCCTGCTAAGCAACAGGAAGATCACAAAGAAAGCCTTTATAACGCTCGCGGCGTGGTTGAACCTAAAGATTGAAGATCACCACTTCCGCGGCGCTGGCAAAGGATTGCTCTTCGCCGTTGGTCCGGGCGGCCTAATGCACAACGGGACTTGTCCTAGCTTGATAGACGGTCGCAAGGTCCCCCCGAATAACTTGCGCGTGTCTGTGAGGTGTTTTGAGTTCGACCCAGAGAATAGAAACGACAGAGACGACATCATCAACGAGTTTGAAGGCGCAGGGATGTATTTAATGGAGGATGGAATCAACCTGGATTTCCTCTTTGATCCCCAAAACGAGAAGCACCTCGAGTTGGTAACGAAGTGGCTTGCGACGCGGAGTGAGAACGGCCGACTGTTGAGGGACCAAGACTCTGTGCACAAGTGGATCCAGTGAAGCCCGGAGTGCAAGTGCGAGTTGAGGGGTGTAGCGAGGTGAACGAAATGGAAGAACTCGAAAATCGCGTCGCAGAACTCGAGGAACCCACGGGCAACCTGGACAAACGCGTCTCAGCAGTAACGTATTCGTGCGGCAGTGGGTAGACAAATGAAAATACTTCCTCGCAACAAGAAGCGTGACAAGTTAACGCTCAAGCAGCGTTTGTTTGTTGCTGCTTACGTTGCATCACGCAATGCAACTCAAGCTGCGATCAAGGCTGGCTACTCGGCACCAACTGCTG
The DNA here is from genome assembly GCA_963737435.1 of uncultured Acidobacteriaceae bacterium. Lineage (GTDB taxonomy): Bacteria > Acidobacteriota > Terriglobia > Terriglobales > Acidobacteriaceae > Bog-257. The sequence continues at coordinate 744,066 of CAVTSI010000008.1, forward strand.
CGTCTGCTGGTTGGCGCTTGTTGAGAAAAGTTGAGATTTCCGAAGCGATTGCCGAAGAAATTGCGAAGCTCTTCGCGAAGTTCGACATCACAGTCGACAATGTACTACAGGAGATCGCCAAGCTCGGCTTCGCGAACATGCAGGACTATATTCAAGTGCAACCAGACGGAACAGCTATTGTCGACCTCTCGCTGCTCACGCGTGAACAATCTGCGGCGATCACTGAGCTGGAAACGACCGAGTACAAGGGGAAAGCGAATGAGCGCGAGTCTCGCAAAGTCAGAATCAAACTCGGCAGCAAGAAAGAAGCGCTCGACAGTTTATGCAAGTACGCTCTGCGACTCGGCGACAGACTCGAATTCACTGGCACGGATGGCGCTCCTCTCATTCGGCCAGAAGTGACGTTGCACATCGTTGACAGCCCGAGTTCCTAAATGGGTGCGCTCGAACTCGACAGGCCGCTAGCTGACGACGGCTTCCACTGGCCGATTCATCGCAAGCTGCTGGTCCTAATGCTTCGAATCGAGGGAGAGCGTGTCAGAGTTTTGCCTGAGCTTTCAGAGCCTTAGGCAGGAGCCTAGAGCACCTACCGAGCATTCCTCAGGCTGTTCTCCCCTAACCCGAACCATGATCCGGAATGGTGGAAGAGGTGCCCCTGCAGCAGTGTCTCAAGCGAGATTGCCTGCCTGTGCTCCAAGTGGTTCTTCCCACACGTCCACAGCCACGAAGAACGGTAAAAAGCTATCCAAGAGTAGAATCGAGATTCCCGTCACAAGTTGAATCCAGCAAGGCAGCAACTCGAAGATGATCAAACGACACAGGGAGTAGAGGGGTTAGTGCATCAAAAGCAGTGCAACTTAAGCTCATATTGACAGCCTAACGCTTCGAATCGAGGGAGAGCGTGTCAGAGTCTTACCTCGAGCTTTCCGAGCGTTAGGCAGGAGCCTAGAGCACCTACCGAGCGTTCCTCGGGCTGTTCGCCCCCAACTGAAAGGAAGGAACTGAAAAATGCGCAAGAAGACACGCAAACAGCGCACCCATGAGGATCCAGTGATGCTAGTGCAGTATCCAGTGACGCTACAGGACGAGAAGAAGGAATGAACCAAAGCCAGTTTCGGCAAGATGTCTGAGTTATGGCACCAACTTCCGAGAACCGGACTTCTGGCCCGCGTGGTTGAGAGTCTCTCTGGCGGCATAATTCCCCGCTCATGCGTCAATCGGCACCGGGCTGTAAGAGGGCTGGCCGAAGCAGTTTGCCTCGGTTACGGATTGGCTTGTTCATCTGTGCTACTACGAATCGGTGGCCGGCTTGCGCATGTGCCATTCGGTGGCTTGCTCGTAAGCATGCGCAAGGCGAAGAACAGTGGCTTCACCTCCCGGTGGACCGCTGATCTGCATCCCGATCGGCAAGCCTTCAGCAGTGAAACCACAAGGAACGGAGACTGTCGGCAGCCCCAGCATATTAAATGGCCGGGTGTTGTGCAGCATCTGGAGTTCCTTCGGCCGGTTAGTATCCGGATCCCTCAGATCGGCAATCTTGAACGGCGGGACCGGCGACGTAGGAGTGATCACCAGGTCCACGTCGTCGAAGACACGCGCCACGGAGTGGCGAATCTGGTCGAGTTGGCGTCGGCTCTGAACATAGGCAGGTGTTGTTGCGTCTGCCCCGGCAAGGATTCTTTTGAGCGTGGACGCCTGGTAAAGCTGGGGATTCTTAAGAGCGTAGTCCTTGTGGTACTCGTACGTTTCCGCCAAGACGATCGTGAAGGCCGGATTCATGACCGATGCGTAGGTGCCATCGGTCGCCAGCGGAGCGATGTCGCGCTGAGAGCGCGTGAGTCTCTTCAGAACCGAGAGGGCACTCTCCATTGCTGACTGAATGTCGGGATGAAGTCCCTCGTAGAACCAGGCGCGCGGAATACCGAGTCGCAACGAGGAGGTCGAGGCGGCAATGGTGGCCACGTAGTCTGGAACCGGGAGATCGATGCTGCCCGGGTCCTGCGGGTCGTAGCCGGCGATGACCTGGAGCATCAGAGCGGCGTCCATCACCGTGCTCGTCATCGGCCCTACGTGGTCCAGGGACCACGCACAGGGTATGACTCCCGAGGCGCTCACGCGACCGTACGTGGGTTTGAGTCCAACAATGCCGCAGTAGCCAGCCGGCTCGCGGATGGAACCTCCAGTATCGGTGCCGATCGCCCCGTAACACATTTGCGCCGCGACTGCGACCGCAGACCCGCCGGAAGAGCCGCCTGGACTGTACGCAACGTTCCAGGGATTGCTAACCGGACCGAAGTAACTGATGGCCGAACTGCCGCCGTAGGCGAACTCGTGCAAGTTGGTCTTGCCCAAAAGCACGGCCCCAGCGGATCTGAGGCGGCGGACAACCTCCGCATCCTGAGTGGGGACGCGATCCTTGAATAAACCACTGGCTGCCGTGGTGCGCACGCCCGCCGTGTCCACCAGATCTTTGAGGGCGATCGGGATACCGTGGAGCGGGCCCTTCCAACGGCCTCGCTGGATCTCTGCTTCCGCTGCACGAGCATCGACCAGCGCGGAGTCGGCCGTGACGGTGATGAAGGCGTTCAGCTTGGGATTGAGCTGTTCAATGCGGCCGAGACACGCTTTCGTCAACTCCACGGGAGAGATCTTTTTGCTGTGCACCAGTTGAGATGCTTCGGAGAGAGTGCGCGACGAGAGACTTGCATTGTTGGCAGCCGGTTGAGCTTCGCCTCCGACTGGACCGGCGCCGATTGCGATTCGCGGAATCAAGGTCCCCGCCGCTCCGGCCAAAGCTGTTTTCACAAACAACCTGCGAGACAAATGCGCAATTCTCATGCGGCTCTCTCCTGCGCGAAACCAGGACGCCACGAAGACGAGTGTTGCGAGCCACAACGTGCCAAACTGCTTGCTTACGACACTGTCGTGCAACTCTACACGATAAGTCCGCAGGTGTCTTCGTGCTCCTGAACGCCACACTTCCTCGAAGCGGACTTCGGGCCCGCGTCGGCTCAGTTCTACGAGTAGGGCGTTTTTCGTCAACTTGACTTCGAACAGCGGCAACTTCCGGATTGCCCGGCACTCATTTCAGTCTTCTGCGAAGAAGCGCTTCTTAACGGCGTCGTTCACAGGTATGTCGGGCCCAGAGAAGCCCGCGTCGGGTTGGCGGCTGGGGTCCTCGGCAATCAAAGGCAAGGCGCGGGCGCGACGGGCGTCAGCCTGAGGCCCCGTTTCCAGATAAAACTCTGCGAACCAGAGGTTCACGGCATGGCTCACTTCGGTGTGGCGGTCGTGCTCTCTGGCGTAGGCGTGCCCAGCAGTTTCCCAGTCTTCTGTGCCGAGCAATTGATCGCGCAGTACGCGGGCATCGCGCAAGGTTAGCGACAAGCCCTGGCCCCAGGTAGGGTCGCTCGCCGCCGCGGCGTCTCCAATAAGTGCCACACCATCGCGGTAGGGATGCTCGACCCATGCTTCCGCTCCATCAAATGTCGCGAGCGGCCCGGCCGCCTTCGCGCCGTCGTAAAACTCCGGATTCATCCCCGTTCTCTTGAAGCTATCGAGGTATCTCGGAAAGTCCGCTGTGCCGTGATAGCGAGGCTGCGCACCGGCGTGAAAGCAAAAGTAAGTTCGGGCGCGCCCTTCCCCTTGAGGGAGCAATATTGCGAGCTCTCCAAAGTTGTAATTGAATACTATCTGGCCGGTGTCTTCCGGCGCTCCAATGTCTTCCAGCAAAACACCGGCCACCAGCAGGTCTTCAGGATCGCGGCGAAGCTGGAAACCCGCCGACGATCGTGCGCAGGAAGATCGCCCGTCGGCGCCGACCACCAACCTCGCACGAATCTCCTGATCGTGGCGATTGTCTCCCACGATGACGGTTGCGGGGTTTCCCGGACGGACCTCCTTCACCGAGACTCCTCGACGCACGCACGCTCCAGCGCTTACTGCCGCACCAATCAGCAACTCCTGCATGGTGGGATGGTAAAACGTGATGCAGGGAAGTTGTTGTGGTGTGGTGGCCGCCACGGGGCGATGCACCGTTAGAACATCTCCCGAGTAGAAATCTATCCAGGGGAGTTCGTGCGCGCACCGGTCGCGGAGCAATTCGAGTACGTCCAGTTGGATTGCTTCGGCGACACCCCAGGGGAATACGCACTCGCCGCGCACGCGATCTTTAAACTGTCGCTCTCGCTCAAGCAGCAGGACGCGCGCTCCGCGCTTCGCGATCGAAGCGGCAAGACTGGAGCCCCCCAGACCTCCTCCCACTATAATGAGATCGTATTGCTCAGATATCATGCCTCCCCCGACTCGACTTCTTCTCCACCGAGGGATTCTACTTCAATTCCCGCTACTGGGCGGATGGTCGGAAAGCCGAAAGGAATCCGCATGAGCGAGAAGTCGGCGTTCCGTCCCTGTGGCCATGACTTGGCGGAGTTCTACAACAGCACAGGATGGGCGTTTTACCTCCAAGTGGTGGTGCCAATGCGGTTGCCGGATGCTGCCCGACTTCCCGGGAGTAATCTCCGACAAGCTGGTTTGGGGCCAATGTGACAAGCGAATGCTGGTCGGAGCAAGTTGTTATCGACAGCTACGTGGTTGCACCGTACCTGGGACACGGCTATTTTGCGATCGTTTATTTTTCGATCCAGTAGTCGTCGGGATCTTGAAAATAGATCTGGTGGACACCGTCGGGACGAAGGATAACTTTGCCGAATGCGCCGTCGAAACCTGATATTCTTTCGCGATAATCCAAGTTTTCCCGGAGATCCTCATGCGCCGTAGTCTGTTCGTGACGCTACTCGCCGTCTGCAGTCTCACTTCCGCGCTACAGTGTCAACCGCAGCAGACGAATCTGTCCGGCCATTACATGTTCGCCTGGACCGGTGACGTTGCCCACAAGGGCACTGACTTTCTCGCCGTTATTGATGCCGACCCGGCTTCGCCCACGTACGGCAAGCTGATGACGACCCTCGTCACCGACCAGCAGACCAAACAAATCCACCATACCGAGTACGTAATGCCGGTGAGCGGCATGCTGTTTGCCAACGATCACCTGGCTGGCCGGACCTTCATTTTCGACGTCCGGTACCCGCTGCAGCCCAAGATCGTCACCTCGTTTACCGACATGGATGGCTACATGCACCCGCACTCCTACGTGCGACTGCCCAACGGACACGTACTTGCCACCTTTCAGCACGCTCACCATGACACCGCCCCAGGGCAGATGGGCGCCCACGGTGGCTTGGTCGAAATTGACGACACCGGGAAGGTCGTCCGTTCTGCCAGCACTGCCGATCCGGCCTTTCCCAATGCCCTGCTCATGCCCTATAGTCTGGTCGTTCTTCCCGAACTCGATCGTGTTGTCGTCAGCAACTCCTCCATGCATGATGACGAGATCCTGAGTGGCGTCACGTATCAGGTGTGGCAACTGTCCGATCTGAAGCTGCTGAAGACCGCCTACTTCGACACTGGCAACAATCATTACGGCCATATCAGTCCGGAGGAGCCGCGTCGCGGTCCCGACGGTTCGGTCTTTGTCCAGACTCTCGGCTGCGGCATCGAGCGGATTACCGGCGCCGCCTTCGGCCAGCCCACGTCGCAACTGGTACACACCTTTCCAGGCAACTGGTGTGGAGTCCCCACCATTGTTGGGCACTACTTAGTTCAAAGTGTGCCCATCATTCACGGCCTTATCGTCATCGACATCGCAAATCCTACGAAGCCCGTCGAAGTGTCACGGCTCAAGCTCGGCGACACGTTTTCGCCTCATTGGACTGGATGGGACCCCAAAACGGAGCGGCTAGTGGTGACCGGCTCCGAGCCGCGCCTGTATCTACTGAAGCTGAACCAGGAAACCGGCGCTCTCACCGTGGACGATGCATTTCACGATGCCGACGGAAAGCCCGGCTTCAACTTTGCCGATCGCGATTGGCCGCATGGATGGAAGGGCTCAGGCCTCCCACACGGCGTCGTCTTCTCGCGCTAGACGATTCAGCGCCATTCAACCGCCAACGCTCAGCCCGAAAGGGCGTTTGGGACGCGTCATCACGGAAGCGGCGAGGGGCAGGCTGCGGTGAGAATTTCGAGATTACCTACGGGAAATCGCCAAGTCGTAAGTAATCGTGAACAACAGCCGATCGTCGAGTCCGCTTGGCGACGATTGTCCCGAAGTCCGGTTGGAGGAAGTTTCACTTGGCCGTGTAGTCGGCAAACCGCCGACTGAGAGCGGACGGCACGACGTGAGTCATAAGAAAGGGTAGGGCGTTTCTCGTCAACTTGACGCCGGACAGCCCAACTTCCGGGTTGCCCGTTACACGGACAAGTGAAACAAACCGGACGAGTGAGCAGGCTACAAGCCCGCCTCTTTTCAGGCTTTCGAGCCGGCGTCGGTGTTACTTTGCCCCGCCATGGCGGCAACGGGCCCGGCGATCGGGGCAGTAATCGGGCACTACCGCATCCAGCAGAAGCTCGACTGCCAGGGCACGTTTAGTTGCCGATGTTGTCATGGGCAGCCGAAGGAAGCGCCATCGATCGCAGGCGTTCTGCGAACCGCGGGTCACCGCGCAGGCTGTCCCACTCCGGTGCGACCGCCAGGTGAACGAGTGCTGGGTCGCGGTACGCAATGGCCTGATCAAGGCAGTCGAACGCTTCATCGAGTCGGCCTGCCGCCCCATACAGAGCGGCGCGGAAGAATGCCATCTTCAGCAAAATGTCGAAGTCCAGTTGCGGGTTCGTGATCTGATCCACCATGAATCTTCTCACCCCGGCGAGGCCGGCCGTCGCGTACACCTGCTGCGTGTCCGCGGTGACCTGCTTCAACACCGCTACTCTCTCCTCGGAAAAGCCCCACGCGATGGCCTGGCTGACGGTCCAGGCCGCGAATCTATTGACGTCCCCGATCTTCCAATAGACGTGGTTAATGAATTGGCACGCTAGCACATGCTTCGGGTCGACGTCGAGCGCTCGCTGGGCCCAGACAAGCGTGTCGTCGTACTTCCGCTGATGCCAGTAAGAGATGGCGATCTGCACCAGAACGCCGGGCGATCGCGGATCGCGCGCGAGCGCCTGTTGCTTGCAACGCAGCCCATCGTCGAGCCGCCCGAGCGCTTCCTGTAGCGACCCATACTGCAGGAGCGCCTCGGTGTGATCCGGATTGATTTCGAGCGCACGTTGCAGGCTGCGCTCCGCCGCCCTCCAGTCCCACTCGCTGAGAAAAAGGACCGTGCCAAGGGCAACCTGCGCGTCCGCCGAGGCGCTGTCCATCGCCAGCGCGCGTAAGGCAGACGCCTTCGCCTCCGCAAACGCTTCCTGGTGCGGCACCGCGCGAAACACTGCTTGCACGCACCGTGCGCGCGCCAAGCCGGCCTGCGCCGGTGCATAGGTCGGATCGATCTCGATCGCGGAACGAAAGGCGTCCACGGCGGCAGGCAGTTCGAAGTACGAGCCTGACAACAGGTGAGACCGGCCGCGGCCGACTAGCTCGTAGAGCTCGACGGGTCGCGTCATGGCGCTCGGTGTTAATGGCTTCTCGTGGGCCAGATCGCAGGTGACTGCAGCGATGAAGCGGTACCCTGACCGCGCCACCGTTTCGACATAGATCGGCCGGTGGGCGTCCTCGCCAAGCGCCTTGCGCAGCGCTGACATGTGAACCGTGAGACTGCCTTCCTCGACGAATGACTCGGGCCAGATGCGCCTCAGCAATTCGTCCTTCGTGACCATGCGGCCCCGCTGCCGCACCAACGCAACCAGCACATCGTAGGCCTTCGGTGATAAGTGGACGGCTTCCGCGCCGCGCAGGAGACGCCGTTCTTGCACGTCGAGCGTGAACTCGTCGAAATGAAATACCTCACGGCTGGCCATCAGATTTAGGCGAATCTTAGCAAATCCTTAAGGACACGTCACGGACGGAGTCGTAGCGTTCATTGACAAAAGGGAGCGCTTCGAGAAACCTGATCGCGCTTTCGAAGGAGAAGAAAATGAGCATACGATCGTCGGTCGCCGTCATTCTGATCTGCGGATTCACAGCGCTCTCACTCGCACAAGCTCCACCAGAGGGCCCGAAGCCAGGCCCCGAGCACAAGAAGTTGGAGTACTTCCTTGGCACATGGAAAGTGGAAACCGAGATTAAAGCCAACGAGTATGTGCCGGCCGGTAAGGGTGTCACCACCGCGACAGTTACATTGGGTCCGGGGGGATTCTGTGTCGAGAGCCGCGCTGAAGGGCAAATACCGAGGACCGACGCCATCATCGCCTACGACAGCGATGCGAAGGTCTATACAGAATTCTACGCGAGCAGTGCCGGACTCGTGGGTAGCGGCACAGGAACGGTTAACGGAAATACTTGGACGTGGATGCTTGAAGACAAGGTGTTTGGCAAAGCCGCCAAAGGAAGAACTACAATCACGATCTTATCAGCCTCTCAGTATACGTCGAAGTATGAAATGCTCGACGCGAACGGCCGTTATGTAACCCTCACAGAAGGAACTGCCACCAAAGTCGCGCCTTAGAGACGCAATCGTAGGAGGCTGCTATGGCAATCACTCGCCGAGGGGTACTCGTTTCGGGGAGCGCAATCGCGGCTCTCTCCACGCTTTATGGCGCTCACGGGACGGACGACTATCGCCAGCATTGATCGCACTGTGATCTGGTCGTAGTCGGTTCGTGGATGGTCGGCTACTAGGAATTGATCCAGTTTGACGGGTTGTCGGCGTTCCGTCCTTGTGGCCGCGACCTGGTGGAGTTCTTCAACAGCACGGGTTGGGCGTTTCTCGTCAACTTGACGCCGGACAGCCCAACTTCCGGGTTGGGCGTTTTACGTCCAAGTGGCGTGCCGTGCCGTCACCGGATGCTGGCCGACTTCGCGGGAGTAATCTCCCACATGCCGTCTATAAGGACGAAGGCTGTGTCAAGGACAGAGTTCTCCTGTCCGGTGTTTGTAACGCCGCGTGTGGACCAGAGTTCGGTTGAGGACCAAGAGCTCCGAACATCACGCTTTAATCACCTGCGATGGAGCTGATCGCTCCACCATCCATCTATGCGGCCATAACCTCGACCATGATGTTGCTTGCGAACATCCAGCCGCCGGACCGGTGCGGAAGTGGAAAACGGCTTTTTGTTTTCCAAGGCGCGTCAGCGCCGTCTTCTGCACCGGTCGGTCTGGATGCGAGAGCGCCCAATCAGTTTCCCGGTCTAGCTTCCGCCGACCACAGCATGTGGCGGGTTGCTCTCGATGCGAGCGATCTCCGGATAGGCTGTGTTGGTGCGCAGCATCCAGAACAATCGCACGGCTAACTTCCGCGCCGCTGCCACCTTCGCTACTCCCTTTTTCATGCGATGGCAGCGATGCTTGTACTGCTTGCGAAACCCCTCATCCAGGCGACACACCGTCTGTACACTCTCTACCAGCAGCATGCGCAGAAACGGATTCCCCTGTTTGCTGATCGACCCCAGTCGCCGTCTTTTACTCGAGCTGTGCTCGCTCGGGATTAGACCCAGATAGCTGGCCACCTGCTTGCCACGTTGGAAGCGTGTCACATCTCCCATCGTGATTACATAGGCCAAGGCCGTGATGGGACCAACCCCGGGTTGTGTCATGAGCAGGCGTGCTCGCGGGTGCTGGTGCGCCGCCCGCTCGACCGCCTGGTCCAACTTGGCAATCTGTGGGTTCAGCTCGCTGAGCAGCTTCAGTAAATCCTGTCGACGCTGTGCCGCCCAACCCTCCAGCGGCAACTCGCGTAATACCTTCTGCCCGGCTTCGTTCCACAGCTTGTGCTTGAGTTGCACACCCCGGTTCAGCATCAGATGCTGCAACCCGTTCTTCACTCGCGTACCGATCCCAACCAGGCGATGGCGATGAATCAGCAACTGGCGCAGGTCACGCTCAGCTCGACTCGGGCGCCACAAACGTGGGAAGCGATCCTCGATCAACAGCTTCAGGATGTGGGCTGCGTCACGACGATCGGTCTTCTGCTTGCGCACGTAGCTGGCACGAATCTCCGCCGCATCACCGATCCAGACTTCATGGCCTAAGCCATCCAGCAGATCTTCGAACCACTGCGTGTTGCCGCACGCCTCGAAGCCAACTCGTGCCGGTGACGGAAGCGAACGATAAAACCGCTCCGCCTCCCCATTGCCGTTCTCCAGCTTCTGCTCCCGCATCTCTCCCGTCGCAGAATCAAAAACTGCTACTTGCTGCCAACCCGGATGGAAATCACACCCTACAATTATCATGAAGGCTTCTCCTGACCCGGATGCTCTTGTCCTCAACAAGCAACATACAGGTCGTCAGAAGTCTTCGTCCTTATCCCATCAGTTTCTGGCCAACTTCGCGTTGGCAGACCGCAGATCCACAATCATTGGTCGGCTTTCCGGAGGTCTTCTTTTCGCGATGACAAACAGTCAATTCATGCGATGTCCTGTTATCGTCAACTGAGAGCCAACTTCCGGATAGTCCGTCAACCACCAATTGGGCTAACTTCCGCCACCAGCGACATCGAGGTCGTCCCGATCCATAAGGTGACAAAGGTTCACGAGCGCGTGTTGAAAAGCGACTCACAGACCGCTCCTAAGTGCCTCTGCAGGAATGGGGGCGCATCAGTGGCGCCATTTATCTACTATTGCTGGTGAAATTTTGGATCGGATATGAGTGCCGTCAGTTCAGGATCGCCCTTCGCCTGATCGAGCGCGAAGCCCTTTTGTACTGCCTTCTGCATATGTGATATCGCCTGATCGCGTTGCCCGAGAAGCTCATAGGCTTCTGCCACTTCCGCGAGAACGCCGGAATCGTTCGGAGCCAGGGCTAGGGCAGTCTGGATCCGGGTTGCCGCCTTGGTGGTAAACCCGTAGTGGGCGTAGAGCGCAGCCAGGCTCGCTTGCGCTGTAGCATCCTGTGGCGTCAACTTGACTGCCTGCTCGAGCAGCGCCAGCGTCCGCTGCCGCGCCGCTTCCGCCTTATCTTTGTCTTTCAGCCACTCGTAGGCGAGAATCAGATTACTCCACACATTGTAGTCATGGTCGTTGAGCTTGAGGGCTTTCTCGGTGACGGATGCCGACTCCTGGTAACGCTGCTCGGTAAGGTAAAGGCTGCCGAGGTTAGCGTAAGCCGGAGAACTGGGGTTGAGTTCAATCGATTTCTTCAGAGCACGCTCGGCATCGCCTTGCAACTTGGGGTCGCCGGTATTGAGATAAGTGCCTGCAAGATTTGAATAGACCTGGGCGTTATCGGGGGTGAGTTCCAAGGCATGGCGATACTGCTGAATGGCGTCCTGGAATTTGCTTTGGCGGTCATAAAAATTCCCCAGCTCATTGTAGGCATCCCAGGAATCCGGGCGCAGCGCGGCGGATTTCTTGAAAGCGGCTTCCGCATCCGCAACCCGCCCGGAGTTTTCATAGGAGCGGGCCAGGCCATCGAGCGCTACTGCGTCGCGAGGGTTGATATCCAGAGCACGCTGAAACTCCTGCAGCGCAAGGTCGTGTTGCCCCGTTAGGTCGTGGATGCGCGCCAGGGTCACATGCACCGCCGGGATTTGGTTGTCGATCTCGGCCGCTTTCCTGCAGTTTGCCTGAGCTTCCGCCAGCCAGTTGGGATTTTGATCGAGGCGGTTCTTCAGCCGGTACGCTTCGCCCAGTTGAGCATACCCCAACGCGAAGCGCGGGTCTGTCATGACGGAATTCTTGAGAGCTTGGATTGCGAGGTCGACATTGCCCGGCTTGTCGTAGCGTTGCATGTAGCCGAGCGCGGTCAGGTAGTCCTCGTAGGCGGCAGGATTGACCGAGCCGCCGGTGCTGCGCAGCATGTCTGCGGTAACGGTTATTTTCATCAAGCGCGCAAGTTTGGCGACCGCTTCGTCCTGCAGGGAGGCCAAATCTCCTGCCTGATCCTCAAGATCGACCGAGCCGATTTGCCGCAGGTTCTTGGTATCGATCAGGCTCATGGTCAGACGAACCTGCTGACCGTCTCGCGCTATGGTTCCCTTGACTACCATGGTGGCGCCCAGTTCGCGCAAAGCCGAAGCCGGGTCGGCCACCTTGAGGCGTCTCACTTCACTACTCGGAATAACCCACAACGATTGCTTGCCGACTTCGAGGTTCGACAGCCTGCCGGACAGCGAATCGACCATGCCTTCGACCAGGGGTTCGTTCTGCGGATTGCTGCCGATGTTGTCGAAGGGAAGGACAGCGATGTGCATCTGGCTGTTGCGAAGCAAAACGGCTTGCACTCGTTCGCGAACCGCCGGCAGCAGTAGAGTGCTGGCGAGCAACAAAAGGACCGCTGCAACAGCCCCCAGCGAGCGCATCCACCCGTGACCAGGCTTGGCGGCGGGCAACGGCCATGCCGATCGCGATGCCTGCTGCCGTGATTCGCGAAGCGCCTTTGTCTGCCCGCTGCGCTTCAGGCTGCTCGAGGCCATGCCGGCGTTGTTAAGCGCCGACTTCGCCGTCTCAAGATCGACTAACACCTCAGAGCAAGACTGATACCGCCTGATGGGATCTTTTGAGAGACAGCGATACACAATGTGTTGAACTTCCAGCGGGACGTCGTCCAGCGGCGGAGGCGCCTCGTTGACGATGGCCATAAAGGTGGCGGCCATGTTCTCCCGCTGAAATGGATTGTTGCCTGTAAGTGCCTCCAGCAGGCTAACTCCGAAGGCCCAGATATCGCTTCGCTGGTCGGCTTTCTTGCCTGTCGCCTGTTCCGGTGATATGTAACTGAGGGTGCCTACAGCGCCATGGGTAAGCGTGGCTGTCGCCTCGTTAATGCGTGCTAGGCCGAAATCCACAATCTTCACCAGACCCTGGGTGGTGAGCATCACATTGGAGGGTTTTATGTCGCGGTGGACAATATTGCGGGAATGCGCTGCCTCAAGTCCGTGCGCGATCTGAATGGCAATCTCAACAACTTCAAGCGCCGAAAGCGGACCGGAGCCTGTCTGTATCCGGTCGGCTAGCGATTGGCCTTCGTAGAAGGCCATAACAATAAATGTGCGGCCGTCGGAAGTTTCTTCTATACCGTGGATAACGCCGATGTTGGGATGATCGAGGGAGGATGCGATTCTGGCCTCTCTCAGGAAGCGTTCCTTGTCGAGGTCGCTGGCGTTCAGTCCGGGCGGAAAGAACTTCAGAGCGACTGTACGTTCGAGCTTTCGATCACTAGCCTTGTAAACCACGCCCATGCCGCCGGCACCGATCCTGCCAACGATCTCGTAGATCGTTCCGACAAGATCGCCAACCGACGGTGCACTGTTGGATGCGGCCATTGCATCATCCTGCCGTAGCACTCGGGCGCTGGTCTCGGATCATTAATCGACTGGCGCCAAATTGTATATTTGATAATAAGGCTTGCCATTCTCACGAGCAAGGAAGCTCTTGGCCGGGACTTGCACCCACTGTGGACCAAACGCCTTTCACGGCGCACGCGGACCATCTCATTAATCGCCTTCCCATGAGCGAAGAAATGGCGATAGCCTGCGAGCACCCTCAGGGCCCGGACTCCTCCCGAGTCCCGGCAACATTGAAGGAATGCGAAGGCGAACACTGATTGCATCGATTCTTTTCGACGGGCGAGACGCGAAGTTCCCCAGAAGTCCGGTTCGGGGAAGTCACTTGGACGTGTTGTCGGCGTTCCGTCCTTGTGGCAGCGACCTGGTGGAGTTCTTCAACAGCACGGGTTGGGCGTTTTACGTCAAGTTGACGTAAGTGGACTTCACGAGCGGCCCGGCGAAGCTTCCCCGAACCCCGTTTGGGCAATTAAGACAAGCGGGGGATTCGCTGATCATTTTGTGCGGGACGGATAGGGTGTGAGATGGCCTTCCATGAGAAGGCCGGTCGTAGTCAAGCAGAATCTTTATCCATCCCTATTTATAAGCAAGGTTTTTCTCCGCCGAGTTAAGCCCTGTCGCTACCCTTCCATCCGCACTCTTGATGAGCGATTTATCGCTCGGTGCAAGTTGGGTGTTCTCGTTTCAGTCGGTGCTGCCACCTGTTCGGCGACCTTGGCTTCCGTCCTTGCGGATAGAAGTTGGGCCAGGCCATCTGCGCAGTCACCGAAACTCGGCTTTGGGCTTCTCCGATACTTCGCTCAGCTATGCTGCTGCCAACATCGTTCGCTTCGTATTGCGCAAGGGTTCATAGACTTCTCCACTGACCCACAGCCGATGCAGCAGCACTGCCAGTTTGCGAGCCGTCGCAATGATGGCCCGTTTCTTTCCATTCTTGCCACCACGCTCGGCCAGCTTCAGACCCCATCTTCGGAGATCGCTATCAGCTCCAAACGGGCCGAGTATGTGGTGCGCTCCCTGCACCAGCAAGGTTCGCAGATAGGGATCACCCTCTTTGCTGATGTGCATCTGCGGTTCGCTCTGCCCCGAGTTTCTTCGTCCCGGTTGCAGTCCGAGGTAGCAACCCGCGTCCCGGCTCTTGCGGAAACGATGCGGATCTTCCAGGGTCAGCATGTAGGTCAACGCGATCAGCGTGCCTACTCCCTTGATCTGTTTCAGCAGCGCAGTCTGCGGATAGCTATGCTGCGCGATGGCTTCGATGCGCTGGTTGTATTCGGTAATGCGTTCACTCAGCGATTCCAGAGCCTGCAGCAGCGGACCCAGCGCGACTTGTAGTTCAGGGCTCAAGGCCTGAGCTTTCTCTATGTCCATGTTGCGCGGATTGCAGCCCCGCAGCCGCTCGCCATACGACTTCGTCAGCCCACGCGCTGTGTTCACCAGCGCCGTCCGTGCCCGCACCAGGCTGGCTCGCGCTCGAATCACCGTCAGGTCGGCCTGTGCCTGCGCACTGCGGTGTTTCACCGGAGACAGCAACTGCGGGTCGATCCGCGCCAGCCGCGCCAGGGTCCTGGCATCCAGCCGATCATCTTTGCGTCGGCTTTCTCCGATCAGACGCACGTTGCGGGCATGCGCCACGATCACTTCATGGCCCAACTCGCCCAACAACCGACTTACCCACGGCGAGTGCATCCCCGTTTCCAGAGCTATCCGGCTGCGTGGAATAGCAGCGAAGACTTTCTTCCTTGCTTTCGGAGTTGTGCCCAGCTTCTGCTCGCTTATCACATCGCCAGCTTCGTCCAGCACGCAGTACCAACTTGATCGATCGCCTAGGTCTAAACCGATTGTCAGCTTCCGCTCGAAATTCTTGTTGCTCGCTGCCTTTGCGGTGCTACTCTTTTTCATTGCCGGTCTCCTTTATCTCTTGCGCTTCGAGCGCGTTGATAACTTGGGAGCGTACAGCATCCCGTCCGGAGACCGGCCTTCTCATCCCATCTGTTCACAACAGTAATGCGTGTCGGGAGCGGTCATGTTTTTATACAGAATGGATCGAAAGTCAGGTTGGAATTGCTACAACAGCCCCTCGGAAATGTCGTGTGGCGCCATCCGCGGACGGACACGAGTGTGCGTGAGTCAAGAGCGCGCCGCAAGTCTAAGGAGCGGTCGCTTCTACGCGGGCATGGTAGCCCTTGCGGGCGTGGACCTGCAGATGCTTTCCGTTCTTTTCCACGGTGATGCTGATGCTGCGGTACTTTCCGTTGGGCTCGAAATCGGCGGGCTTGTAGGCGATGAGGTAGCGGCTGCGAATCTGATCGCGCAGTTTATCGAATGACCTGCCCAGACTCATGATGTCGCCGGGGAACAGCGCCTCACCTCCACTGCGCTCTGCCAGGGCTTGCAGCACTTTGTCGGCCTCGGTCTTGTCGCCGATGCCCTCTTTGGTGCTGATGGTGTACACAGTGACGCCGGTGGCTTCTTCATCTCGAATGCTCTGTCGCAGGCTGGTATGGCTGGCGTTGTCTTCTCCGTCGGTGACCACCACCAGCACCTTTGCCACGCGCTCGCGCTCGGGATAGGCTGCCAGCTTCCAGCAGGCAAACGACACCGCATCGAAGAGCGCCGTGCCGCCGTTGTTGGTGAGTTTGTTCACGCCAGCCGCCAGCTTCTCGTAGTCTCCAGTGAAGTCCTGGGTCACGGTGGGCTTTTCGGCAAAACCAACCACAAATCCCAGGTCAGAGCTGTTGGTGAGCATCTGCTGCAGGAACTTCGCGGCCGCGCGCTTTTCAAACGAGAACCTCGACTCCACGGAGCCGCTGGTATCAATCACCACGCCCAGGCGCAACGGCAGCTTCGATTGCGAGGTGAATTGCAGCACTCTTTCCGGAGGCCTTCCGTCATCGCGGACCTTCATATCGCTCAGTTCGAGGTCGGTTATCGCGTGTCCGCCGCTGGTAACGCCGAAGAACACGGCCACTTCATCCACCACCTTGCGAATGGTCCATTGCGCCGCGGAGTCGTTGCTGCGGTCGATGTCGGGAACCGACGCTACGACCTCGGGATTGACTTCTGCGGAGGTCTCGGCCTCGGCGCAGTTATCGCAGCCACCGGCTTCTTCCGGGTGGTCGCTGAGATCGGCCAACTGAAGTCGCAGGCGATCAGCGTTTGCTAGATTCTGCGGCAGCTTGATGGAGACCGTCGTCAACGGTTGCTGGCCAGCGGCAGCTGTGATCTTTTCGTTTCTTTCGAGAATAGCGAGGTTGTAGCGCGCGGTGGCAGCCAACGGATTGTTGGGGTCTTCCTGCAAAAAGAGCGCAAATTCAGTTTGTGCGACCGGATAATCGTGCAGCGCGACGGCGGCTGCGGCGGCAACGTAATGGGCATTGCCCATTCCAGGATGCTGCAACGCGTGAACTCGTCCCACGGTCTGAATGGCTTCGCGATATTGATGGTTGCCATTTTGCGCATACGCCAGCGCGGTCAGGATGGCGGGATCGCTGGGACGAAGGGAGGCGGCTTTATCCAGTTGCAAGCCGGCTGCGGCGAAATTGTTTTGCGAAATCGCCAGCTTTCCCAAATTGAGGAACGAACCGGGAAATTTGTCATCCAGACTGGCAGCCGTTTCGAATTCGATCTGGGCGTGCGCGGCATCGTCGAGGTCCTGATAAGCGACGCCGAGAAAATTATGGGCGGAGACAAACTTGGGATAGACGGCAATCGCTTTTTGCAGGTGCGCCATCGCCTCCTTGGAACGCTGGCCCCGCAAAAGGGAAGCGGCCTGATTGAATTCGCTCACCGCTTTCGGGGGCGCAGCCAGATCGAGCGCCGACACGCTGCCAGAATCAACCAATCCCTTCTGCCGGTCGCGGTCCGCCTGGCTCATGTTCTGCTTCTGCTGCTGCAGGATCATCTGCGTAAAGTCCATGGCGCCGAATTGGGCCTCTGCTGCTCCGCCGCCCACGTTGACCAACGGGACCGGACCAGGAAAGCCGCCTGAATACGGATTCGTTCCTTGTCGCTGGCCGAAGGCCAAAGGATGGAAAACGAACAGGACTAGCAGTGCTCCGGCGGCCCAACGGCCAACCGGGATCCGAACCCGTCCTCGATTCATTGGGCTTCCCCCGGACGCACGGGGCGTGCAATCCTCTACACCCACACTGCAGAAGAGAAGGCTAACATCACCAGAGCGGCTTCGTCCACACGGCCGCCGATGTTCATGTGCCTTCCCAATCGCTTAGACTGAAAAAAGTATTTCCAGACAAATCTAGGAGCAACGAGACTTAGGGAACCTCTGAACAACTACTGCCATTAAGCCGAGAATAACTCGTCTATAGGGAAAGTTAGATCGGTTCATTCATTCTTGCGGTTTTTGGGCCCCTCCGACTCGCTCGCTCCGGGTAGTCGGGCGTTCTTTGAAGGTATTACGCCGTTGCGTACAGCAGCTTCTTGCGCACCAGGAACAGGTTCACCCGCGCGCAGGTGGCAAACAGTCGGTTGGCGTTCTTCGCCAGCCCTCGGTAGCGTACCTTCACGAATCCGAACTTCAGCTTCAGCACTCCGAACACGTGCTCCACCTTGGATCGCACCGTCGATTTGGTCCGGTTCTTCGCCCGCTCGACTTCATCAATGTGGTCTTTATACCGATAGCGCCGATGGGTACAATCCTGCGCGTGCGGTGCGCACTCGTGAATTACCTCGCGCTGCCCGCGATACGCTTGATCGCCCCACACCCGCGTCTCCTCCCCGTGCAACAATTCCGGCAACACCGTCCCATCCGCCACGTTGGCCGGTGTCACCAGCGCGCTGTGAATCAGTCTGGTCTTGCTGTCCACCCCCACGTGCGCCTTCATGCCGAAGTACCACTGCTTGCCCTTCTTCGTCTGGTGCATCTCAGGGTCGCGTTTCTGCTGGCGATTCTTCGTCGAAGTGGGGGCGTGAATGATGGTCGCGTCCACGATGGTCCCCGTCGTGATCCGCACTCCCTGGCTCTGCAGGTGCAGATTCACCGCTTCTAGCATCTGCCCGCCGAGTCGGTGCTCTTCCAGCAGGTGACGGAACTTGCATACCGTGGTCTCGTCGGGCACCGGCTCGTTACCCAAATCGATGCCCACAAAGCTGCGCATCACCGGCGAGTCGTACAGCGCTTCTTCCACCGCCGGGTCCGACAGGTTGAACCACTGCTGCAGAAAATAAATGCGCAGCATTCGCTCCACACCCACCGCAGGGGGCCCGTTGCCCGCCTTCGGGTAGTAGGCCTCGATCAGCCCGCATAGCTTGCCCCAGGGCACCACCTGTTCCATCTCTTCCAGAAACAACGCTCGCCGCGTCTTCTTGCTGTAACGCTCGAATCCATTCATCATCGCCAGTGTCCTCTGCTTCATCTGCTGACACTGTAGCTGCCTTCGCGGCGGAAAAGGAGAGCTTAATCAGAGTCTCCTTAGATAACAAACGATAAAGTGCGCCGTGAAAAGGCGCTGGACTTCAGCGGGTGCAACTCCCGCCCGGGAACTGGTTCGCTCCACCTGGTAGCAACCGAAGCGGCGGCGGAGGCAACGAAGCTGTCGGAGCCTTCGGTGTAGAGGGTCGCTAGGCGACTCGGCGAGCGTGCAGGCCATAACGTGAGTGAACGCTGAGCAGGCCTCGAAGAAGTAATTGCAGGAGCCGCCCTGGCTTTATCACAGGGAAGGCCGCTGACGATGGAGAGAGACGAGCGAACAAACTCCATCGGACCTGCCGGGGTAATGGCGATGGCATGTAGGCATAGGAGACCAGACGCAACACAGGAAGCCCCAGCGGTGATCGCGGTTGCGGATCAACTGGCAGCTCGTGAGAGACAGGCCGGGCCGTGTGGGGTGGCGGAGAGGTCCGTAGTACCGACGAAGCCGGGTAACTCCGGTGGAGGGCAGGGGCCTCAGTTAAAGACCAACGCAAGAAGCAACAAAGGACATGGGGATTGACCGCAAGTCTAGACACCCCAAGGTTGTGTTCAGACGTTGCAGGCGGCGTTACATACCGACTTAGTCGGTGTGTGTCTTTTCCGAGAGCCGGATGCGGGAAATCTGCCTGTCCGGTTCGATGAGCGGGAACAGGAAACAGGGCCAAGCCAAACCGGAATGAGGGGATGAGGCGAAAGCTGAGTCACGCACCCACCGGGAGACTACAGTTACTGCGCCTGTTCTCGACTCTACTCGCCATCTCGCAAGTAATCCTGAGCAACAGCCGATCGGCGAGTCCGCCTTTCCGGAGATTGTCCAGAAGTCACGTTGTGGGAAGTCTGCCGGCCCGACCTGGTCACTCCCGTGACACGCCGGTCACGGAAACCACTTGGACGTATAGTCGGCAAACCTTACCTTGGGATTACTTCCCGCTTGCCCGTCATCCGGCCCAATGGGCCGTCCGTCGAACGGGATCGCGTGGAACATCAAGCGGGTTCCTCAACGTACGCCATTGATCCCACTCCCACTGGCAGACGTATCCGCCCTCTCCGCTGGAATAACGGGCAAGACAATCTGAGAGGGATGCTTTGCGTCCAGGTAGATTGTGTTGTCGGCGACCTGCGAGCGGCGATTGTTGTTGAGCGGTTCTCCGGTGTTGGGGTTGATGTCAAAGCGGGGGAAGTTACTGCTGGAAATGTCGAGACGGATGCGGTGGCCGCGCTTGAACACGAGCGAGGTCGGGTACATTTCGATGGTGAATTCGTAGGGCTGCCCGGGTTTCAGGAGCTCGGCCGTGCCGAGACCGTTCCGGTAGCGAGCGCGCACGATGCTGTCAGAGATATTGAGCTCGACTCCTGCTGGGAAGTCGGCGTTCGGGGGATAGACGTCAACCAGCTTGGCGGTGAAATCGGTATCAAGTGCGTCGGACGACGCCCAGAGTTTTACGATGAGGCGGCCGGTGACTTCGATGTCACTGGTAAGCGGAGGCGTCTGGAATACCACGACGTCATTGCGGGCCGAGAGCGGATTCGTGTTGGAGCAGAGCCAGAAGTCGAGGCGGCAGCGCTGGTCGGCCGCTCCCTGGAACATCAGCGTTCCCTGCGAAGACACATTGCCGCCGATGGTCGGCACCGGATTACGCGGGTCGAACTGATACGTGATTGGGGGCTCGTCGGTTGGCTTCTCAGGCGAAAGAACGCCATTCGCATGCAGATAGTACGGTGTGGGCGCGGTGCGAGCCAGCGGCCAATCCGGTTCGTTGCGCCAATGGCCTCCCACGAAGACGCGGCCTTCGGGTGTCTTGTGAGCGTCACCTCCGCCCATGACGTAAATGCGCACGGGAGGCTCGCTATCCACTCCGTTGTCAATGCCTTTCAGCCAGTGATCAAACCACCTGAGGTGAAACGATGTGAGATCGAGGGCTGCATCGTCGGTGAATTGCGCTTCCCCGGCGTAACTCAGGTTCTCGGCGCTGTGGATCCACGGGCCGATGATCAGGCGCTGGAAACTCTTCTTGGTCCGGCGCAGCTCGACGAAATTCATATTGGCGACCTGCGAGCCCCAGGAGTCGTACCAACCGGTGGTGTGGTACTCGGGAACATCCTTATATTCGGCGAGGTGATCAACCACACTCGCACCAGAATTCTTCCAGAAATCGTCGTAATCGCCGTGGCTCATGGCTTCGATCAGCCAAGACTCATAGTCAGGAGCGAACTTGAGCGGGGTTGTGCCGGGACGCAAAGGCAACGCACGAACATAATCGCGGACTTGCTCGCCCATGGTCACTAGCGCTTTCGCAGCGGCCGGATCGGTGGCGGCTCGTTTGGCCGCCGGGAGAGCGTCCGGAGTTCCGGTGGCGTTGCCGAGAGTGAAGACCCAGTTGAAAAAGCGAAGCTCGAAGGCTCCATTGTGGCGAACGCCGTAGCGTCCATAGTCCGACATTGCGTTGCGTGGAACCATGGCCTTGATATAGGGTGCGTTGCCAATGGCGAGTGCGTGTTGCGTCGCCCCACCATACGACGATCCCATGGTGCCGATGCTACCGTCGCACCAGGGCTGGGAGCCGATCCATTGTGCGGTATCGAAGCCGTCGTTCGGGTCGTCGTAGTGGGGACGCCAGTGTCCTTCTGATTTGTAGCGGCCACGCACATCTTGCAGAACGACGACGTATCCGTGAGTGACAAAGGAGTTCGCGGTCAGGGCGAAGTCGTCTTTGTTGTAGGGCGTGCGCATCAGAAGCACGGGAAACTTGCCGTCTACCAGTTGACCGTTTTGGGTGGGGCGGTAAATGTCGGCGGCGAGTTTCACTCCGTCGCGCATGGAGACCATGGCGTCTTTCGATACGGCGACGCCGTAGCGTACATCAGTCTGAGCGCGGAGGGGAATGCCTACGGCGAGCACAACCAGCAGGCCCACGATGAGGGAAAAGTCGGCGAGGAACTTGTCTTTACGGTTCCGCATCACCTGAGTCTATACCGGAGAAACGTGCTCGACGCGTTCGCTAATGGGGGCCCTGACGCAAGGGCGCCGCCCTACTGTTCGCCGGACCCGCCAAAGAACAGAAGCCGTCACGGCGGCCGATTCCACCCGGCGGTCGTGATTCTGGGCGGGTAGTCGGCTACACGGAAGCAATCCACTTTGACGATTTGTCGCCAAACCTGACAAATGGACGAGTTCTACCAAACTCCCAAGAAACCATCTTGGGGAGATTACTCCCGAGAAGCGTGCAACTGGTGTTTGCCAGACAGGATGCAAAGGAACAGGGGGAGAGCGATGATGATTGACGCCGGTCGGATGACAACTACAGCCCGCGCCGACACTGGCGCTTCAGAAGCCCGACGAGAAGCGTGGGTCCGGGGTTGCGTACAGATGTGTGATGACGCTCGTCAGCTTTGACGACGATCTCGATTGGGAGTTTGCCGGGATTCGCTTAGCAGGAAGCCGCAAATGCAGCTTGCAGCGCCGTCCGGATGGCGTCAGGGGAACCCCGATTGGCTCTGAAAACCCTTGGGTTGGTGAGATGGCGGTGAGACAACGCACTTGCTTTTTGGTGATGTTGCAGGAAAGCCGCGTATTTGTTGGCTGCCCCCCAGGGATTCGAACCCCGATATGCTGATCCAGAGTCAGCTGTCCTGCCGTTGAACGAGGGGGCAACGATGCGGCAGCAATGAAGCGCTTAGGATGCGCCACGCGCTACTCGGATTGTATTGGTTGCGTGAATGGAGCGTCAACTTCGCGGCACATGCAAGTCAGCCGCGAAATTCCTGCGTCGCGCACTCGCTGCCGATTTGCAACGCGCTAGAATGGACATCAGTGCATACTGCGGAGGAAGTTCTATGTCATCAGTGATGGGCACTGTCGCATTCTCGACTGACTCAACGGAGGTGGCGCGCCGCCCGCTCGAAGCCGAGCAGTGCGCCTTGATCGTAGTCGATATCCAGCAGAAGCTATTGCCTCCCATCTTCAACAAAGAAATGCTGGTCAGGAACGCACAGCTACTGGTCCGCCTGGCAAAGATTCTGTCCATCCCGATCATGATGACCACGCAATACAGCAAGGGGCTGGGTGCAACCGTTCCGGAAGTCGCTTCCCTGCTGCCCGACGTTACAGCCATCGACAAACTTGAGTTCGGTTGCTTCGGCAGCGATGCCTTCCGCTCGGGACTCAAGTCCTTTCCCGGCAGCCGCAACACGCTTTTGCTCTGCGGCATGGAGACGCATATCTGCGTCATGCAGACAGCGCTGGGCGCGCTCAATGACGGATACCTGGTGCACGTCGCCTCCGATGCCGTCAGCTCACGTTCGGAATGGAACTGGCGCATCGGGCTTGACCGCATGAGGGAGGCGGGCGCAGTCATCTCTTCCACCGAGATGATGATGTATGAACTGCTGCGCTGTTCGGGGACCGCGCAATTCAAAGAAATGCTGTCCTATCTGAAGGACTAATGGGATTCATCCGCTTCTATGAAGGACCGGAACCTGCGCGGCGCCAGACTAGGTCCCAGCTCTCCCGTCGGTCCACGAATCCCGTTATTTTGCCATTCGCGTCCCGCTGAAAGATTTTTCGGATTCGCGGTTGTCCCACAACTAAGAGGACATCGCGAAGCTCAACCTCCAACGGCTTCATCTCCCGGCCTTGCCGGCCGCCAACCAGTTGCTTGCCGTCCCACTGGATCAAATAGACAAGATCGGGGCCGCCGACGTACCGGCCGACATATTCCTTTAGCTCCTGGGAAGGCAACGATATTGCCGGAGGGTCCTTGAGCACGGCGTAGGCGTGAGCGAGAACCAGCTTCCATTCCCCCGCCTCGCGGCGCCAGGTCTCGGTCGTGAGGTAGCGAGCGGAAAGCATCTGCCCGTGGTAGTTCTCCTGCTCGTCGTCGATGTGAACCACGGTAGCCAGGTCTCCCGAGATGTGCGCTGAATAGGATGTGATCCTAATATTGCCGGAAGCGCCAGGGGACAGTGGCTCGAGTTGCTTGAGGAATTCGGCCCGATCCATGATGACGCCGTTCTCGTCAACGTAAACGGCGTCGGCCGCGAGCGCCTGGTCCCAAACCTTCCGGTCGCCGGGTACAAAGGCATCCAGCAGTGCCTGGTCCTTGGCACGCAGCAGTTCCGTAGTCTTGTCGGTGGCATGGGCTGAAGTTTGCAGGGCAAATGCGATGAGCAGAAGAGGGATGATCATCGGAATATTGTACGTCCGCCGAGGGCCTGCACCCCTTATTTGCGAGGCAAGTCTTAAGGTTCATGTTTATGTTCGTGCTTCGAGTGAGAATGCAAATGCGGATGGGTGTGCGTAATCGTCCCATGCGAATGCCGGTGGGCATGCACCAGATTGGCCCGCAGCAATAATTCATAGTTGGCCAAAACCTCGGCAGGCGTGCCCGTGGCGCCGACTCGCCCTTCTTCCAGCACAAGAATCCGGCTCGCGATGTCGTCCACAATCTCCAACTGATGGGTTGCCGTGATGACCGTCTTGGACGAGCCTTTCCATTCCTGAATCAAATCAATGACCTGGCTTTGACTGCGCGGATCGAGGGTCGAAGTCGGTTCATCCAGCAGCAGCACATCAGGATCGAGGACGATCACCGAAGCCAGTGCGACTCGCTTCTTTTCCCCTCCGGACAGACGGTAGGGCGGACGATCGCGCAGATGCGCGATGCCCATGAGCTCCATGGTTGCACTGACCTTCGACAGCACCTCTTCCTTCGACCATTGCATTTGCAGGGGACCGAATGCGACCTCGTCGAACACCGTGGGATTGAATAGCTGCACATCAGGGTTCTGGAAGACAAGTGCCACCCTTCTGCGAAACGAGAGAGAGAACTTCTCCTGGTGCAACGCTTCCGGCGTAAGTGGATGGCCGTTGAAACTAACTTGACCGCGCGAAGGAAAATACAACGCGTCGAGGATTCTTAAGAGCGTGGACTTGCCTGAGCCATTCGCGCCCAGCAGCGCAACGCTTTCTCCTTCCGCGATCCGAACGGAAAGGCCGTGCAGCGCTGGAATGCCGTCGTATTCGAAGCAGACGTCGCGCAATTCGAACATCGGCGGCATAGCCATCTACCTTCCTATCTCCCTATCCAGGCGGACAGGCTCCCCGCAGCCAGGAACGCCGCCAGTCCGAGATAATCGTAGGGCCGCATGTGGAAGTCAGACAGGATTCGAATCTCGCCGCGGAATCCTCGCGACTGCATCGCCAGATACACCTCGTTGCTCAACTCGATGCTCTTGCTGAGCAGCACACCCGCACTCTTGGCGGTAATGCGGCGACCCGCGGCGCCCTTCACCAGACCGACCGTCCGGCTCTGACGCGATTCAAACATCTGCCCCGCGGTTTCCACCAGAAGGAAGATGTAACGATGCGTCATGGCCAGCATCATGACCGCCTCTTGCGGCAGGCGAAAGGCCCGCAGCGCTTTGAGCACATGCGTCCATGGAGTGCAAAGGACCAACAAAGACGTGAACGTCACCGCAGTTTCCACGCGCGCGATCAGTAGCGTAGCGGTTTGCACACCTTGCACCGTAATGCGGAGCGGCCCGCCCGCAAAAGCAGCAACCGGATCTCCGGGAGTAAGAAAGATCGCCGGGAGCGCAATCACTCCGGTGAAGCCCAGGACGGCGAGCCACACGCGCTTCACCAGCATGAGGACGCTGACCCTCGATAGGATGGCGATAGTCACCGCGACGAAGAACAAGGCGCCGACCACGGCAATCTTCGGCGACAGCACCGCTGCCAGAACCATGGTGAAAAGCCCGATGACGCGAACTCGTGGGTCGAGCGATTGCAAGAGGCCGGCTTGGCGGGCGATCTGTTCGGACGCCATGGCACGAGCCAGCGCACGCGTGAACCCGAGCATTGTCGAAGTAAGGAACCCATCGCGCGCCATCAGGAATGCCTCACTTCCCGTCGCCGCTGAACCAAATGCTGCGCCATAAGAGAAACCAGCAGCAAAATGCCGACTGCAAACATTGCGGAAAGAAAATAGCCGAAGCGTGCGCTCTTTACGAAGTTGGGCGCATAGGCCGGAAACGGTGCGGTCCAAAGCTTGGCGACCTGCTGCATTCCGGCAGGAGGGGCCGACGGCGCGACGGAATTGCCCGCTGCGGAGGCGGTTTGTCCCGCGCTTTGCCGCATAGCGAGCTCGGAGGGAGACCACTCGCCCCAGGCTTTTCCCGCCGCCAAGATTCCAAGCGGAGTGAGCACCATCAGCAGCGCTACTGCAATCCATAGTCTTCGCAACGAGTTCGTAGCGGGAGGCATGATTGCCGACGCTTCTTCCGTGGCTGGCAGCGCTCCCGCCGTATTGCGCAAGAGAGCAGGATCGGCGGCCTGCAAATAGGCGACGAGCCCTGCGGAGATTGCCGCTTCGGCCACCCCAGCCAAGGTCAGGTGGCCGATCATCATTGCGGGTACCGCGATGCTCAGCGGATAAGGCGCGTACAGCGGCATTCCTCGGGCATCGTGAAAGAGCGCCGGTTGAATGCCAAACTCGATGGCGGCCATCAATGCTGCGGCATTTACCGAAAGGTACCCGGCGATGGCGGCCGCGGCAACTCTCCGCTTGGACCCGATGGCGGCGCCGGCGGCAATCAATCGGTAGCTTGCATAGGCGACCAGCGAAGCCACGATCGCCATGTTGAAGCAATTAGCGCCAAGCGTGCTGATGCCGCCATCGCCAAAGAACAGGGCCTGGATCGCCAGCGCGATGGAAATAGCAAGAACGGCCCCTGACGGCCCCAGTACGATGGCGGAGATGGTAACGCCCAGCGCGTGGCCAGTGGTGCCGCCGGGCAGCGGCAGGTTGAACATCATGACCACGAACGAGAATGCCGCAAAAACCGAGATGAGCGGAACCAAGCGACTGAGCAGCATGCGTTTCAGTCGCTTCAGCGCCGAGTACCACCCTGCGGTCGCGGCCGCATACAACACCGCGCAGGTGGATGGACTCAAGTAGCCGTCAGGTATATGCATGGCAAGGTACGCCTTGGCTCGGCGTATCTCATCCTAACGTATAGAGGGTCCATTCTGGCGATGCGGAACGAGCATGCTAGGGCTGGCCGACAACCACCCTGGCCACCGCCAGCATGCTGATGGCTTCAGCGGAGGGATCCTGCAATCTTTGCGAGCGCTGTAACGCCTCAACCGGATCGACTTGGGCCGCCGCCTCGCTCACCTCTTCCACCACCGCCGCCGCGCTGGTCTTCAGCGACGCCCGCTGTGACCAGACTTCATCGAGGGAAGAAAACGCGATATCGAAATAGTGGTCGGCCAGTTTGCGATCACCCGACGTGCCACTGGCAAAGCCGCTGGCCGCAGCTTCGCGCGCTCGCAAGGAGGGTGACATGGACTGCAACTCGTCAGCGCGGTCGTTCTTGTTGTCCATAGCGCGAAGCACCGAAGCCGACTCCTCTTCCGGAGGAGGAATCATGATGTCCTGTCCGGCGCTGTCCGCTACCTGCTGAGCCATGATGTCGGAGCGCAGCAGTTCGGCATAGGCATCCTTGCCCAGTATGTTGGTCAATGCGCCAGTCACCACGTTGACCGCCACATTGCGCTCGGGAGAATCCGGAACTTTCCCCAGCCAGAGCAAGAACTTCAGCCCTGCCGTCTTTACAGCGTCTAGGTCCATCTCTGGAGCTGCACGAACAAACAGAGCGGTGTAATTGGGGGCTTCGTTGGCAAACGATGGCGCATCCGCCGGCAGCGCGGCAAATACCTTGGCGAACATCGCCTGCGACCAAGCCGACTTCGCACCTTCCGCGTCCATTAACGCCAGGATGGGGCGGGCTGCCACTGCGCCCTGCTGCACCCCCGCCTCCAGCTTGCGCTTCGCTGGTTCCTGCACTTGCTTGGGGCACATGGTGATGGCTCCCAGCAAGGATTGCTCGGCATCGAGCACCGCTGTGGGAGGAATGGTCTGGACAAACGCCACTGCGGAGGTGCAATCCACATGCCCGCCCGCCAGCATGGAAACGGCAGGTTTTTCGCCCCCTACGACGAGTTCGGTCTCGATGCGCGTTCCCTCTTTCGCGAACTGTTGCGCCAGCTTGTTGTTGATCGGCGAGATGACGTTGGCCGCCGCGTAAAGCACGCGCAGGCGGTCTTGCGGATCGGGCTGCGGCAACGCTACGGCAGAGTGGACTACGTCTTCCACAAATTTCTGGCGGCTTTTCTGCTTGGCCGACAATGCCGGTTTGTTGGATTGCGAAGTAGCTGCCGGCTTCGGCGGATGAGCCGAGCGGTCATGTAGAGCCGGAGGGGTGGTTTGCGCAGCAGCCTGGGTGGTAAGCACAAGAGTAAGTACAAACTGGAAGAACAACGACTTCAAAATATGAACAACCTCAAATCTTAGCTCCTCCAAGTTTACTTCCATAGCAGAGAAAAAGCAGCGCCGGAGGGATCGAGCAAACGCCGGAGCACCTTAGTACTGGAAGGCCGCCGTTCGCTCTTTGCTTTTCGCTCCTGGCTCTTCGCTTCTAGAGCTTCGCACTTCCCCCCTTCTAGGAGCGGCCGCTATTCGGAAGCGAAATGGCGAATCGCGAACAGCGGCACCCGTCACTGAAAGAATTCCGTCATCTGATTGGCGCTACCGTCGCCGTTGGGAATTGTGCTCCCAAGCGCAGTCATGCTCAACCCTAATAGGCTGCGGTGGTCATAGGCAACGTTGCCAACGTAGCCCGCCTTCACCCCGGTTCCGACAATCACGATCGCAACTCGTCCGCCGCCATTAGTGTCATCGTTGCGAGATTCGTCGGTGGCGACGACCAATATGCCGCTCTGCTGGAACTGGGGGTCCGACAACAATTGCGGGATGTTGTTGGACAGCCAGCTATCGGCAGCAGCCACCCTGGTCCCGATATCGCAACCGGAACCGCCGCCCGGACAGTCATGCGCATCGTGCTCGGCATCGGGAACAAGGAAGGAGTAGGCCGGGAGCTGGCCGCTGGAGAGGTCAGCAGCCAATTGCGAGAAATCAACAATGTTCATGTTCAGCTGCGACGGAGGCTGGACATCGGAGAAAAAAGAAATTGGATTGTGGCGACGAAGGTAAGGATAAACATCGCCTCCAAAGTAGGCTTGGCTCGGCAGACTTTGGGCGTAAACCTTCCACGACTTCGACGCCGCTCCCAGTTCGCGCACCACGTTGTCGATGGGAACCACACCGGAGAAGTTGTCGTCGGTGCTGTAGGCCACTCCGGTGGTCATGACAAAGTAATTGCCGATGGAGGGGTGGACGTTGGCATAGTAGTTGGCGGCCAGGCCTCCCTGCGCGATCAAGCTGTTAATGTAAGGCGCAGTCGGACTGCCGACGATGTCGCTGTAATTAGAGTTTTCCAGCACCACCATTGCGAAATGTTGCACCGGCGGGATGCTGGACGAACCACCGCCTCCGCCCGTACCCCCGCCTCCGCCCGAGCCTCCACTTCCCTGCGAACCACCGCCTTGGTTTCCGGCACCCAATCCCGACGATGCGTTGCTGCCACCTCCACAGGCAAGCATGGCGCAGAAAAGTATCACACAGCCAATGAGCAGCGGTGTCTCGATTCCAGACTTGGCTGTTCTTTCCCTTGAATACATCCTTCACCTCGAAGAAGTGGGATGCAGACCGGACCTGCGGTGCTGCCGGAACCTCAGGCCGTTATGGACAAAGTAGAAAAGGCGCGATCACTCGCGCCTTGCTCCTGACCCCGGTGCGAAATAACCGGACCGGACTACTTCTGCGGCCGGCTGGCCGGAGGAATGATGTTGTTCATCCGCAGATACTCGACCATCTGGCCGTAATGGTCGAAGGGATGGCTGATCGCGCCAACGGCAAGTCCGAGTCGCGAGACCTTATTGGGTCCAAATGGGTTCTGAACCTGTCCGAGGACGTTGTTCTCGTCGATGCTATTGAGCGCTTTGTGCAGGTAGGTGAACGAGTCTTTCAGAAATTGAACTACATCTGCCTTCGACGTGATCTTGGCCGGCCCGTTTTCACCCTCCAAGTCCAAAGGCGGTTTTTCCGCAAGGATACCGGCGCCGAGCAGGTAGTTGGCAGCCGCAATGTGTTTCACCTGTTGGGCGAACGTCCGCACGGTCTTGAACTCGCCCTGGGTGGGGGTGAAATTAAACTTGTCCTCGGGCATGGCTTCAGCGGCCGGAACCACTTCGCGCTCGACATTGCTCAGCGAACGGTCGAGCACCATCGCAAAGGTGGGTTTCTGGTCGGGTTTCGCTTGCGGGGCCGCTTGCGGATTTGCCGCAGCCGCAGTTCCTATTGGGCCGAGCGCGAGCAACAAAATTCCCATTGCAACTTGCTTGTTCATCGGGAAAGCCTCCACTGTATTCGCAGGTATTTGAAGTCGTGGCCGAAGTGCGTGTTGACGATTCTAATCCATCGCCAGGGCATTAGGGTGGATTTCGACAGAACGGAGCCGGAACCAGAAGGTGGCCAGCATCCCAACTGCCAGGCCAACGGCGGCATAGGACAAGGAACGGCCCATGCCCACGCGTTCGGCAATCTCGCCCCAGAGTGCAGCGCCGCCCGCCAGTCCGCCCTGCAAAACCAGCAGGTACATCGAAATCGCCCGGGCGCGCATGTGGCCCGGCGACATGGTTTGCGCTGACACGTTTAAGCTGGCCAAGATTTGAATCCATGCGACCCCGGCAATCAGCATGATCGTCGATAACACCGGGAAGCTCTGCCATCTGCCCGCGGCGAAGGTGGCAAAAGCAAAGAGTGCGGTGGCGAGTGAGACCAATGCATCCGCCGAAAGTCTGAGCCGGAAGAACGGTAGCACCGTGGCGCCCAACAGAGCACCCAGTCCAAAGAAGCCCAGCAACAGACCGTAGCCTTGCGATCCGAAGGGATGCGCTAGCAGCGGCAACAACGCTGGTAACGCGCTCGCCGAAATGCTGAAGACGGCGCTGCGTACCAGCACCGCCTTCATCGGCACTGAGGTCCGCAGGTGTCGAAAACCTTCAAACATGGCGAGGAACATGTGGCCCAGCCGCAGAGACGTGTGTCCGGGCTTGCGTTTCCATTGGTACAGAAAATAGATGACGCCGAAGAACGAAAGCGCATTCAGCAGAAATGCGATACCCGAACCAGCCGCCGCAATTACCAAGCCGCCGAGCGCAGGACCAATCGCGCGGGCCACGTTAAACCCGGCCGAATTGAGCGCAATCCCGGCGGCAAAGTTGTGGTGCGAAACAATCTCAGGCGTGATGGCTTGCCACGCGGGATCATTCAGCACTGCGCCAAAACCCATCAGCAGCGTAAACAGCAAGAGCAACGATGGAGTTACTTTGCCCGCGATGGTAAGAATGCCAAGTGCTGCCGCAGCTACCACCATCCAGGTCTGGGTGAAGAGCAGTAGTTTGCGGCGATCGACCACATCGGCGATCGCGCCGGCGGGAAGGACCACCAGGAACACGGCTACACTGCCGGCCGCCTGTACTAGTCCGACCATCAGTGGCGACATGGTCAACGAGGTCATCAGCCATCCGGCACCAACGTTCTGCATCCAGGTGCCGGTGTAGCTTACGACCGCCGCAATCCACAGAGTTCGGAACAGGGGTTCATGCAAGGGACCAAGGACGCTGCGTCGTCGCGGAGGCGCGACCGGCAGCGGTGGAATGGAGCCTAGTTCCGACATGGGCTCAGACCCCTCGACCGTCACCGGCGCGGCAACTGGGGGCACAACAGGTTGTTGCCATGCTCCGCTCGTGGCCATCAAGAATCTGACCGCACCGCGGTAGAAAGGTAAGCCCGTTGCGTCCAGATTCGGACGCAGAAGTTGCGAGTGGCTGGCAAAGCGTGACCAGTTGCGGTGGCGCGGCTGTCTTCATCACGTGGCCTCCACGCCTGTCGGGTGGGCTGCGAAGGGCCACTCACCGCGTCGCCACGAGCGCACAAAGTAAATCGCCAAACCTACGACAAGGATCACGATCGCGTAGCGGATTTCGCGCAGAAAGTTTTTCCGCGCAACCAGAATGAAGACGAATCCCGCGATCGCCAGCAGCGCGGGTAGCGGATAAAGCCACATGCGAAAGGGCCGCGCCAGGTCGGGTTGGCGCTTGCGCAGCACCATCAAACCAACCGCCTGCACAATGAACTGCAACAGGATCCGAATGACCACCAGGGCGGCAATCACATCGGCCAGACGCAACAGGCAAAACAGCATTGCGACCCCGCCCAGGGCAAGCAGTGAAACGGTGGGAAAGCGATGCTGCGGGTGGACCCGCGCAAAAGCGCGGAAGTAGTTGCCGTCGAGCGCCGCCGCGTAGGGCACCCGCGAATAGCCCAGTAACAACGAGAACACGGAGGCGAATGCGGTCCACATGATCAGTCCGGTTACCGCCCGCCCGGCCCAGCTTCCGTAGATGCGCTGCATGAACACCGACATGACGTAGTTGCTCTGATCGCTGGAATGCTGCGCCAGTTCCCTCCACGGGATTACGCCGAGCACGGCAAGGTTCATCAGCACATAGAGCGTAGCCACCGCAAGAATGGAAAGAATGAGGGCACGCGGAATCGTGCGCCCCGGGTCCTTCACTTCCCCACCCAGAAAACACACGTTGTAATAGCCCCAGTAATCATAGGTAGTGAGCAGCATCGCCGCCCCCAGGCCGGTGAAGAATTCGTGAGACAGCCGAAAGGCGCCCGGCGGGAAATCGAACGCCAGGGCCGGGCGGAAATGCATAAATCCGGCGACGATGATCCACGTCATCGCCAGAGCGCCGCCTACCCAAAGCAATTCGGCAATTTTGGCAACTGCGGTGATCCGCCGGTACAGGAGAAAAACCACCAAGGCACACGTCGCGATCGCGACGAACGTGCCTGGCATTAGAACCACGCGCGCCTCAAGCGCGCCCAACCCTGGCAGGCCGAGATGAAGTGTGCGTTGCGCGAGCGTGCGGTCAAGTCCGGGCCACAGATATCCGGCGTAGTGCGACAGTCCGATGCAGCCCGAGGCAACCGACAGTGGCGCGCTGAACGAAAGTTGCCAAATAAAAAGGAACGACAGCAGCCGTCCCATCGTTCGCGGTCCGTA
Source organism: uncultured Acidobacteriaceae bacterium (assembly GCA_963737435.1). Classification (GTDB taxonomy): domain Bacteria; phylum Acidobacteriota; class Terriglobia; order Terriglobales; family Acidobacteriaceae; genus Bog-257. The sequence continues at coordinate 776,811 of CAVTSI010000008.1, forward strand.
GATTTCCTTAAGGTAGCGATAAGAGCCACCGGCCCCTGGCATGGCTGCGCCCAACTCAGCCCAGACCAGTCCATCGCAAAGGGCGAAGACTGCGCCCAAGATCCAGCCAAGCATGGCTTGCGGTCCGCCCGCCGCACTCACGATCAGCGGAATGGTGATGAATGGACCCACGCCGATCATGTCAATCATGTTCAGCGTGGTTGCGCCGGCCAATCCTACGCCGCGAATCAGTTCGGGCTGCTCAGGCGGACTATTTGGGCCCATGGCCCACGCTCAGCAGGTTCACGTAGAGACGGATGGCTCCAGGTACGCCGAACGGCAACTGGCGGAAGAAGGCATATCCGGTGTACAGGTAGTATCCCTTGCCATATTGCGCCAGCAGAAGCCCGCCTTTTTGCGGCGATTCGCCGGGATCGTTGCAAGCCAGGAGTGGTGTGAAGTGCGGGTCCCACTGGTCCATGAAGTACAAGCCACGCTCCTGCACCCAGCCGTCAAAATCGCGCGCCGTAATCTGATTTGGGTAATGGAACAGCGGGCTTTGCGGATCGAGGATGGTGACCGGCGCCTGTTCCACGGTTACACGCTCGCGGCTCAGTTGCGTTGGAAATGGAGTGTAGTGTCCGCTGTTGAATTCGCTCGGCGAGGTGTTGTACTGCACCAGCAACGTGCCGCCGTTCTGCGCATACTCAAGGAGCCGCTGATTGAACTTTTTCACATCATCGCGAGTGTCGTAGGCCCGAATGCCGAGCACGATCGTCCCAAAACGTGTCAGATCGCCATGTTCAATGTCATCAGGGGCCAATAATGTCACATCCAAGCCAAGTTGTCGTAAAACGACAGGAATGTCATCTCCCGCTCCCATGACATAGCCAATCTTCAGACCCTGCGGGACCTTCACTTGCACGACACTGGCGCGCTGCAACGCTGGCTGGTAATAGAAGAAGCCGCCGAGGTCGGGCCGCGTGACCAGGCTGTAGCCTTCGCTGTAATCGCGATTGCTGGCATTCAGCAGAGCACGCACCTGATACCGGGACTCTTTCGCTCCGTCCGGCAGAATTTTGAACCCGGCGGCCTGTTCGCCGGTTTTGCTGAACTCGACCGTCGCCGACTGCGGCTCGACCTTCCATCCCAGCGGTACTGCGGGACGAACCGTGCCGTCTGCCCGAGCGACGGTTGAGCTGCACCATTACGCCCAACTGCGCGGAAGGATTCGAAGCAGCCGGGATGACCTGTGTGCTGGGCGCGGTCTCCACGGAGAACGGCGGCACCACAGCCAGCGGCATGGACCAAGCCTCGCCGTCCGTATCATGCACTGGCGTGCGCGCGAAGCTGCGAATTTCGCCTTCTTCGCCGTTGATGCTGTACACCACGTGCGCCGCCACAGGAGGCGGAGGCAGGGCGAGAGTCACATACTCCGGCTCATCGATCTGGTAGATGGCATCGGTCTCAGGATTGTCGCGGTGGAAATAAGCTTTGGAGAGCTGTGCGTCGGCGGGGGGCGTTACCCGAAACGTCAGCGCACATCCGTCGCCGGGCGCGATTCGCTTGGGCAGCCGGTCCATAAATAGCTCAGCTCTCCAGCCCGGCGGCACGTCGAGCGTAAGCTGCTTCAGATCCAGAGGAAGCGTGCTGCCGTTGTGCAGCTTGGCTAGCAGCAGGAACGACTTCCCTGCCGTGATGACTGCTGCCAGCACATCGCCATTCGACGTGGGCAGGGTCTCTGCCATGGGACGCCCGTCGGGAGTGCCCGGACCAACGCCGAGATCGAGCCCCAACGCCAGATTGGCGGCCTGCTCGAACTGCTCTTGCTTGGTGCGCAGAGCGGCAAGCAAATCGGCTTTTTCGGCAGCCGACAAACCCGATTGCTCGACTCTGCTGATCAGTTCTCGCGTCAGGCTAAGACCGTGAAGCAAGGGCTTTGCTGCCGCCTGATCGTTTGTCTGTGCCGCTGTTGTGGCTTCCTCCACCGTTTTTGCAATCGCCTCAAGCTGCGATCCAAGCCACGGAGCTTTCGTCTGATCGACGCCGAGCCGAGCCGCCAGCCCGGGCAACGAGGTGTCGATTCCGTCGAAGAAGTCCTTCTCGTGCGCACCTGATGCCGGTGGGTTGGGCAATACGGAATCAATCAGCTTGTAATAGCTGGTGCGGCGGCCCTCGGGAAGCGTCCATCCGCCGGCCCCTTGCGAGAGCTGGTGCTTCAGGCCCTTCCAGGCAAATTGCACGTAGGTTTCGCCCAGCAGCGGGTCGAACTGCGAAGTTTGCAGCTCGATGGTCCAGTCTTCTGTGCCGCGAACATTGTCCATGTACAGCTTCTTCGCCTGCCAGGGTTGCAGTCCTTCGCGTAGCTGTTCGGGAAAGCGCGCCGGATCGGCGGCCGCGCGAAACGCTTCCCGGGTCAGGATTCCCGAGGCCTGATGATGGCCATGCCCGTCGCGGCTGTCGCCCCGGAAACGAGTGCAGATCACGTCAGGACGGAAGGTGCGAATCACCCGCACCATGTCGCCCAGGGCGATGTCGTGGCCGTGCCACATCTGGAAGGTTTCTTCCGGAGTCTTGGAAAATCCGAAATCGGCAACCCGAGTGAAACGTTGGTCGACTCCGTAGTAACGGTCGGCCGCCAGCAACTCCAGAGTGCGAACGATACCGAGTTCATCCAGCAGATTGCTGCCGATTTTGTTCTGGCCGCCTTCGCCACGATTCAGGGTAAGCTGCAAGGCGGTCACGCCGTGCCCGCGAGATTCGAGCGTGAGCATGCCGCCGTCTTCGTCGTCAGGGTGCGCCACGGTATGCATCAGGCGCGCCGTGGTATGCAGGCGGCGCAACATCTCCTTCAGCCCGGCGTCGCCGGTATCGACCGGAAGCGGCTTGGTATCGACCCAAGGCGATGGAACTTGCGCGAAGGCTGTTGCCGCCAGGAACGCGAGAACCAGGTACACACCGACGCGCGTACCTAAACTACGCAGGGAGCTGGTTCGGTTAGACGATGGCATCGCTTGTCACGAACAGAATTAGCACAACGGCTGACGTACAGAGTACACAAAGATGCGGCCCGGCGCGAAGTGCGAGCCGGGCCGGTCATGCAGTTGTTGCCGAATCAGACGTACGTCTCATCTACGTAGCACCACTTCCAATCGCCCGACTTGAACGCCTGCATCACGGGATGCCCCGTCTCCTTAAAGTGCTTGTTGGCGTGCTGACCGGGAGAAGAATCGCAACAGCCGACGTGTCCACAGGTCAGGCATTTGCGCAGTTGCACCCAACGCTGACCCGTCTCGAGACATTCCTTGCAGCCCTCGCCGCCGGGCGCGACATTGGGATTGGCTTGCTTTACGTGCTCACATTTCGTCGCCATGAGGTTTCCTCACAAGAATATTTCTGTTGGATGAGGCGGCCCGAGCCTCAGATTCCGCAATCCAGCGCGCACGATCACGACAGCGAATCACAGCAGCAGCGCAACCGCGTGTCTATAATGGAATTTCGTGACGCATCGCTATCGTGGGAGCGGCAAATTAGCTCCGATGACGCGTATTTGGCGACGGTCGCGCCGGATTCCTTCATGATTCAAACCCTATTTGGCAGCACCGAAGAAAAGCCCAGTTTCCTCCAACGCATGAAAGAGGCGGTCACGCGGACGCGCGAGACCCTTAGCGAGCGGATTGAAGAGGTAGTTGCGATCCGCAAGGAGATCGACCGCGACACCCTGGACGATCTGGAAGCGACCCTGCTCACCGCCGATCTTGGCACGGCTACGACCTCGACCGTGCTGGCGGCCTTGCGCGAAAAAGTTGACCGCAAGCAGGTGGCCAACGTCGAGGAGTTAAAGCGCGTGTTGAAAGACGAACTGCTCGCCACCCTGAATACCACCGACAAGAGGCCGGTGCAGAAAGTTGATGGCGAACCGGAAGTCATCCTGGTAGTCGGGGTCAATGGGGTGGGCAAGACGACGACCATCGGCAAGCTGGCGCACACTTTGCGCGGCCAGGGTAAAACCGTGCTGCTGGCGGCCGCAGACACGTTTCGCGCCGCGGCCATTGAGCAGCTCGAGATCTGGGGCGACCGCGCCGGAACGGAAGTCATCAAGAACAAGCCGGGCGGCGATCCGGCGGCGGTGCTCTTTGACGCCATGCAAGCCGCCAAAGCGCGCAACATCGACTACGTCATCGTGGACACCGCCGGCCGTCTGCACACCAAGACCAGCCTGATGGAGGAGCTGGCCAAGATGCGCCGCACCGCGCAACGCCTCAGCGCCAACGCCCCTCACGAGACTCTGCTGGTGATGGACGCCACCACCGGGCAGAACGGTTTGCAACAAGCGCGGCTGTTCACGCAATCCGCCGGCGTCACCGGAATTGTGCTCACCAAACTCGACGGCACCGCCAAGGGCGGCGTGGTGGTGGCCATCTCGAAGGAGCTTGGCTTGCCGGTGCGCTATGTTGGAGTCGGTGAAAAGGTGGGCGATCTTCTTCCCTTCAACCCGCAGGACTTCGTGAATTCGCTATTCAATTGAAATGAGCAACGCCTCGAGCGACGAAGCTTTCATGCAGCAAGCGTTGGAACTGGCGCGCAAAGGCGTGGCCCTGGCTTCTCCAAACCCGTGCGTCGGCGCTGTGTTGGTCGATGCAGAAGGAAAGGTAGTCGGTCGCGGTACGCATACTTACGAAGGCTGCAAACATGCCGAGGTGCTGGCATCGGAAGAGGCCGGCGACCGTGCCCGTGGCGCCACTCTCTATGTGAATCTCGAACCTTGCTCTCACGTGGGACGCACGGGCCCATGCGCGGACGCTCTCATCGCCGCTGGGGTAAAGCGGATCTTCGCAGCCATGCGAGATCCTAATCCGGCGGTTGGAGGACAAGGCTTGGCCCGGTTGCGCACTGCGGGAATCGAAGTGCAGGAGGGCCTTGGTGAAGCCGAAGCCAGGAAGCTGAATGAGTCTTTCGCGAAATATGTGCGTCACAAGACCCCGTTTGTAACCCTCAAGACGGCGATGACGCTCGACGGAAAGATTGCTCCCCCTCCGGGAGAAAGCGCAACTCCTGGGGCCCTGGGCTCGCTAACCGCGAGTGGCGGCTGGATCACTAGTGAAGAAGCGCGGGCGCACGTGCACCAACTGCGCCACGCCAATGATGCGATCATGGTCGGCGTGGGCACCATAATCGCCGACGATCCACTGCTGACCGATCGCACCGGGCTTCCCCGCCGCAGGCCGCTGCTGCGCGTGATCCTCGATTCGCGTTTGCGCTTGCCGCTCGACTCGCGCGTGGTTAAGACCGTGCGGGAAGATTTGATCGTATTCTGTTGTTTCGCGGAGGAAAACAAGCGACGTGAGCTGGAGGCGCGCGGCGTGACTGTGGAGCAGGTTCCGATGCGCCATCTCGCGGAAGATGGCACCATTCCCTTTCCCGGCGGTTCCCCGACCATCGACGGCCGGCCCGATCTTAAGAGAGTGTTGGCCAATCTTGGCGGGCGTGAAATCACCAGCCTGATTATCGAAGGCGGGGCCATGGTGAATTGGACTGCCTTGTCGGCAGGCGTGGTGGATAAGATTTTCTTTTACTACGCTCCGAAGATTCTCGCGGGCACGGGGTCCATTCCGTTTGCGCTGGGCGCGGGATATCGCCGCATCAGCGAAGCTGCTCACGTAAAATCGCTGGTGCTGCATCGCTTCGGAGAAGACTTTGCCGTGGAAGGCTATCTGCGCGATCCTTACGAAGGAAGCATTTAGCATTTAGCATTTAGCCAATCAGCTGCAGCTAATGATGAGAAAGCTTTCACCGTTTGACCTGCAAATGACAGGCTGAAGGCTAAGTGCCAATTGCTGATTGCTAATTGATGCATTTCGAGGTCATCATCATGTTTACCGGACTCGTCGAAGAAGTCGGAACCATTGCCAGCATTGTCGAACGCGGCGGCAATCACCGCATTACCATCAACGCCCCGGCCACCGCGAAGGAGTTGCAGCAGGGGAACAGCATCGCCGTGAGTGGCGTCTGCCTGACCGCACTCGATATCACGCCGCAATCCTTCTGCGCCGATCTGGCCGCCGAAACCTGGAGGCTGACCTCGCTCTCTCGCATCACCGAGGGTGCGCTGGTAAACCTGGAGTTACCGGTGAAGGCGGACGGCCGCATGGGCGGTCACATGGTGCAAGGACACGTGGATGGCACGGGCCGCCTCGTGGGGCTGGAGCCAATTGCCAACGCGGACGACTTCTGGCTGCTCATCGATATCCCGGAGGAGCTGGAAAAGTATGTCGTGTTCAAGGGCTCCATCGCCATTGAAGGCATCAGCCTCACGGTGGCGAAGCTGGAAGGTTTGCGGCTCACCATTGCCATCATCCCGCACACCGTGAAGATGACGAACCTGGCTTCGCTGAAGCCCGGCGATCCAGTGAACATCGAGACCGACATTATCGCCAAGTATCTGGAAAAATGGACCAGGCGCGATGAGCAGAGCGGAGCGCTCACCGTAGAGCGCTTGGTCGCGCAAGGGTTCTGAAGCCGTTCAACAGTGACGAGAGCCGCGAACGAAGATTGTTCACCACGGAGACACTGAGGGCACGGAGTTTTAATTCTTCCTTCGTCTTTCTCCGTGATCTCCGTGTCTCCGTGGTTAATTCCTTCCTCCCTTAGAAGCACGATTTACACGCGCGGTTCGTGCGGCGGACGTTGCGCCCCAAAGTAGCGCTCGAAGTCCAGCGAGTCGAGTTCGAGGAACTCCTGCACGATGGGCTCCTTGCAGTTAGCCATTTCCGCAAAGGTCCCAAAGAAGATGGCGCGCGCCTCGTGCAGAAACAGCAGGCGGTCCGACAGCTTCTTGGCCAGGGCCATGTCGTGGGTGACCACGATGCTGGTGAGCTTCAACTGCTTCTTGAGTTTCTTGATCAAGTCGCCCAGCAGATGTGCCATCAGAGGATCGACCATGGTGGTGGGCTCGTCGTAGAGCACCGCGTCAGGCTGCGCCGCCAGGGCGCGGGCAATGGCCACGGAACGCTTCATGCCGGTCGACAGGTCGGACGGTAGCATGTCGCGGAACTCCCGCACGCCCACCATTTCAAGCAGTCCGTCGATGATCTGGTAGATCTGCTCCTCCTGCAAACCACCCCGTTCGCGCAGAGGAAACGCAATATTCTCGCCTATCGTCAGGGAATCGAAGAGCGCTCCATTCTGAAACACCATGGTCACCTTCTTGCGAATGCGCTCCATGTCCTCTTCGCCATAATTGGTAATGTCTTCATAAGCTACCCAAACCCGCCCCTTGTCGGGCTTAAGGAAGCCCATGATCTCGTGCAGCGCCACTGACTTCCCTACCCCGCTTCGCCCCAGAATGCAAACCGTCTCGCCCGGCATGACGTTGAAACTCACGCCGTTGAGCACGACGTTGCTGCCGAATGCTTTGTGCACATCCTGGAACTCGATATAGGGCTTTCCTTCGTTCATTCGGCGTTACCTCTCACGCGCAGGGCATCTTCCTTCTGTACGAGATCTTCATATTCTTCAAAAGTATTCACATTGCGAAAGAGCATCGGCGAGAAACCCGCAGCACGGATTTCAGTTTCGGAGACAGACCGCGTAGGCGCAAGCGAAAACAAGTGGCCGATTTTATAATCACCCCTCCTCAGCGCCTGTTCAGCCACGTCTCGCACAGAGCGATGGTAAACTGCGGCCAGGGGTTGCAGCCCGCCCAGTGCCTCGGGAACCACGACAAGCTCACTGCTGGCGCGCGCCTGCTCCAGTAGCCAGGCGAGAAAATCCGGACCTACCAAAGGCGTATCCACCGCAAGAATCAGGTTGAGCTCCGTTTTGGTAATACATAAGGCAGCGTGAATTCCGCCAAGCGGGCCGCAATCGGAGAAGACATCCTCTACCACATCGCCGTACCGCGCATAACGATCCCGCGGACCAGCGATAAAAACCGTTTTGGCGACGGCGGCAGCAGTGTGCAATGCGCGCTCCAGCAGCGTCTGGTTGCCGACCACGAGCAGTGCTTTGTCTGACCCCATGCGTGAGCTGCGCCCGCCCGCCAGGATGAATGCAGTTACATCGTCCACGCCGACATCATACCGGACTTCAGTTGTTCGCCATTAGATTTTCGTTTCTTGCCAAGAGAACTCCGATGTGACCTTGGGACTGGCCTAGTACTTAGTTGCGTAGATTAGCGTAAGATGAATGGGGATGCACATTGCGGAGCTCACGTTTCGTCCACTCGAAGGGCGTGGCGGTTTTGTTGTATGCGGCTATGAATCGGTCGATCGCCTCTCGCACCTGCTGGGGCGAGGTGAAACTTGCCCCTCGCAAAGCGCGACGACTCAGGATGCTGAACCAGCATTCAATCTGATTGAGCCAACTGGCGTGGGTAGGCGTGAAGTGTAGATGAACCGTGCGATGTTGCGCCAGCCAACGGTCATGCTTCGGTTTGTGGGTATTGAGATTGTCCACCACCAGGTGCAGTTCCCGGCCCGGATAGAGTGCGACCACCGCGTTCATGAAGGCAAGAAAATCGCGGCGTCGACGCCGGTGAGCGTGTCCGCCCTGGACTTGGCCGGTGAGCACATTCAGGGCGGCGAACAGGGTCGTGGTGCCGTGGCGTTTGTACTCATGACTGAAACCGGTCACCGCTTGGCCGTTGGGTAGTTTTAAATAGCCTTGCGCTCGCTCCAAGGCTTGAATATGCGGCTTTTCATCCACCGCAAGGATGACCGCGTGTTCCGGCGGGTCCAGGTACAGGGCAACGATTCGGCCGCCTTGGCGGCAAACTGGGGATCGGTACTGATGCACCAGCTACGGCGCCGCTGTAAATGGATTCCTTGGGTGCGCAGCACGCGCCAGACTTGATGTTTGGATACATCCCCCAAGGCCTTCGCCACCAACGCTCCGGTCCAGCTCCCATGGCCGGCTGGCGGCGGCTGGTCCAGTTGGTCCAGAACGCGGCGCCTGGTGTTTTCGTCGTAGCGGGGCGCAACTCCTGGCCGCGGGGCGTCCTGAAGCCCGGTCAAACCAGCTTGGGAAAAACGTACCCGCCACTTGCTGACGGTTGCGGGCCGTTTGCGCTGCGCACGGGCGATCGCAATCGTGCCTTGACCGTTGGCTGCGGCCAGAACCATGCGGGCTCGCTCGGCCAGACGCCTTTCCGTCTTACCGGCGCGAACCCAGCTCTCCAGCGTGGAGCGGTCTTCTGTCGTCAATGTGAGGGCGGTGGGGTATTTGCTCATACCCCATCATGACATAGACCGCTTTTCAATGCAACTAAGTACTAGTCTCGTCCCGTATGTGCTCCTGCCAAACCCTCTAGTTCTAAATCCGCTGTAGATTTGCTTCTGAGTTCGCAGTAGAGTCGCGCCTTTTGCGAACAAGCGAAGAGTGACAAGCGGCCTTATGCGTGGCCGGGGCGAAATGTGCTGGTCTTGGGAATGCAGCCGTTGATTTCGATGGCGACAATGCGTCCGGCGTGGTCCAGTTCGAGCGTCGCTGGAGCGTTGAACACCGCATCGCCGTTCAGTCCCGGCAAGGCAATAAACACGCGGTTTTCCACGCATGCTGCCGTCGGATCGCGTTTCAGGAAGGAGAGAGCGTGATCGTTGCGGCACACCTTGGGCAGCATAAAGCTGACATCGGCCACGTCTCCCGTTTCCGACACGGAGAGTGCCGCCTCGACGGAAATTCGCGACTCTACTTCATCTCCCTCGACCTCGGCCGGAGGTTTGAAGCAGATGTAATACTCAAACCCCGATTCCGGATCGAACGGGCTACGATCAACTTGAAACGCCATACGGCCGCCTCCCGGCGTGCCGATCCACCGCTTGGCATTGGATAGTAAATGAATGCGCTGCGGCGCGCAAAGTGTCGAATTAGGTCCGCTTTCGTCGAATGAAATCAACCTACTAGAGGCTGCGGACAAAAGCGATGTTCGGCCGTCGGCTTCCCCTTTGCTTGGGCCCGTTCGGGTCCCACAGACCCAGGAAACCCAGACCAGCCCGGCCGCTCTGATATATTTTCGTTCGTATCGCTTTTCCGGAACCAAGCATGCCAATTTTCTCGCCGACGGAAATCGCTAAGGAGCAAGTGGAGGCGGTGCAGGATTACTCCCTGCTTGCCGGCCGCTCGCTTACAAATATCTTAGGGCATCCCCGCTACTTTGCCGACACCCTGTTGCAGGCCGACTCCATCGGGGTCGGATCGCTGCCCATCGTGATCTTGACGGGTTTCTTCACCGGTGCGGTGCTGGCCTTGCAAACTTCCAGCACGTTGCAGCAGTTCGGTTCGTTGTCGCTGACCGGCAAACTGGTTTCGCTGTCGATGGTGCGCGAGCTGGGCCCGGTGCTGACGGGACTGATGGTGGCCGGCCGCAACTCCAGCGGTATGGCCAGCGAACTGGGCTCCATGAAAGTCACCGAGCAGATCGACGCCATGCGCGCCATGGGAGTTGACCCATCCAAGAAACTGGTCACGCCACGCGTCATCGCCAGCGTGGTGATGCTGTTCTTCCTCAGCATCATCTCTGACCTGGTGGGGCTGACCGGCGGATTCATGATCTCGTACCTGTTGTTGGGGCTGGATCCCAACCAGTACTGGACCACTGCTTACCAGGCGCTGCGCTTTGGGGACGTGTTCATGGGGTTATGCAAACCCGTGTTGTTCGGCTTTATCATCTCCAGCATCGGCTGTTACTACGGCCTCTCCGCCAAGGGCGGCACGCAAGGCGTGGGACGAGCTACCACGCAAGCGGTGGTCGCAGCGTCGGTGCTCATCCTGGTCAGCGATTTTTTCGTCACCCGACTGCTTATGGGAATCTTCCAGTACTAATGTCCAGCCTCGCACCGTCGGCCGAGCAGCGCCAACCGACAGCCACATCCAAGGCTGACGCCGCCATTCGCTTCGAAAAAGTCGAAATTGCTTTCGATCACCCGGTGCTGGAGGGTATTTCCTTTCAACTGCCGCATGGTGAAACCAAGATCTTGATGGGTGCGGCGGGCACCGGAAAAACCTTGGTCTTGAAACTGGCCCTCGGATTACTGAAGCCGGACGCTGGGCGCATCACGGTCCTGGGCGAAGAGATTACGCAAATGCGCGAGGAGGACCTGTTCGCGTTACGGCGCAAGATCGGTATGGTGTTCCAGGAGAGCGCGCTCTTCGATTCCTTGACGGTGGAGGAAAACGTCGCCTATCGCCTGATGGAAGAGACGGGCAGACTGACCGATGAAATCCACGCGCGGGTGCTGGAGGCCTTGCGCTTCGTCGAACTGGAGCACACCGTCGACCTGTTCCCCTCGGAGCTCTCCGGCGGTATGCGGCGCCGGGTGGCAATTGCGCGCGCCATCATCACCCGGCCGGAAGTCATCCTTTACGATTCCCCCACCGGTGGCCTCGACCCGGTGACCTCGGATACGATCATCGAGCTCATCGTCAAACAGCGCGACGTGTATGGGACAAGCTCTCTGCTGGTGACCAATCGTCTGCAAGACGCGTTCACCATGGCGAGCCACTGCTTCGATCAGAAGCAGAACAAGATGGTGCCGGTCGCTGACGGTGGCGTCCGCGACCTCCACACCAGGTTCCTGATGCTGCGGGATGGACAGATCATCTTCGAAGGAACCGCCGCCGACATGCTGCGCAGCAACGATCCCTATATTCGCGAATATCTAAGCTAGGCGTGCTGCCGGACAGCCGCCGCAGCCATCTCCGCCTGCCGCTTCTGCACACGCGCCAGCCGCTCGCGTCCCTCGGCAGAACCCTCAACGACTTTCTGCAGGTTGGAAAGGAAGTCTGGCATTCCCGACTTCCGCCGAAATTCCTCCAGGAACGGCTGAATTTTGCCATACGCGAAGTACATTTCCTGGCAGGTATCGTAGACGAGCAGCGCATTCAGGGTCCCATGGACAACCAAGGCAGCGGCCATCTCCCAATAGCCGTACACCTGGCGGAGATACGCATTTTCCTTGCTGCCAAACGCGTTGGTGAGGGCGAGAATTTCATCCACGGACTTGGGCCAAAATCCAACTACAAAATTGCGGGCTTCGCGCATGACCGGCTCACGGCGTAGATCGTAAAGCTTCAGGATAAGTTCGGCGTCTTGATGAGTGGCTTGTGAGGTGCTCATGGATTCTCCTGGATATCTTAGGCTGGAAAAGCCGCCTTGACGACGGCTCCTCAGTTGTTTGTTGGCGGGCTTATTACCGTTTACAGCTATTTGTGCGCGGGAGCTGCCATCTTGGAAAAGACCTCTTTGGCCCGGCGCTCCATTTCCTCCGGGGCAACGTCTTCCACATGTTGTCCCAAAGCCCAGCGATGGCCAAATGGATCCTGGATCTGGCCGTAGCGATCGCCCCAGAACTGGTCCGCCAGCGGCATCACCACGGTTGCCCCCGCGTCCACAGCCTGTTTAAATAGGCTGTCGACATCTTCCTGAACGTACAGATTCAGCACCACTGGGCTGCCGCCCAGCGTTTTGGCCGAACCCGATCCCATGCCGGGAAATTCGTCAGCCAACATGAGCCTGGCGCCTCCGACACTCAACTCCGCGTGCATTACCTTTCCGTCCGGCGTTTTATGCACACCCAGGATTTCTGCCCCAAATGCCTTCTTGTAGAAGTCCACCGCCTTGGGGCCGTCATTGACGATCAGGTGGGCAATGATCGTCGCGCCCTTCAATTGTCCTGCCATGTTTCACCTCTTCTCAAGGAATGCCCGGCTTATAGCCGGGCGGTGTTGGATTGACGAACTATCTCATTATGCAACAGCTTCCGGCTGGATTTCCCGCGAGTAGTCACATTTAACGGTACTTTCATCCCCGGCTTTCTTCTTTCCGCGGCCCTTGCCTGAGCTCTTAGGCTCGTCGCTCTCGGTGCGTTTGTTGTTAGGACACACCAGGAAGCTGCCCGACTTCAGGTTCTTCTCCAGCAGATACGGGCTGCCGCACTCGGGACAGGGCTCAGCCACCGGCCTGTAGGCCGATGTGAACCGGCACTTCGGATAGTTGGAGCATCCGTAAAAGAAGTTGCCGCGGCGGGCTTTTTTCTCCGCCAGCTCGCCCGTCCCACACTGGGGACACTTCACCCCGATGTAGTTCTGCTTCACCCACTTGCACTCCGGATATCCGCTGCAAGAAATGAACTCTCCATAGCGGCCATGCCGCAGCAGAAGATTGCGTCCGCACTCCGGGCACTTCTCATCGAGCGGGATGTCGGGGACCTTCTTCGCCTGGTCGAGACGGCGCGTGGTCTTGCAATCCGGATATCCGGTGCAAGCCATGAACTGCCCAAAACGTCCGCGTTTCAGCACCATTGGCCGGCCGCAGTTTTCGCAGTATTCCTCCTGCGTGGTTTCCTGCACATCGGCCGAGTCGAGGTCGGGCAGGTCGATGGGATTTTCTTTGGTGAACGTGCAACTGTTGGGGTCGGTCTTGTCGTACGCGCTGCACGCATAAAACGAGCCGTGCTTGCCCCACTTGATGACCAGCGGCGAGCCACACCGCTCGCACTTCTCGTCGGTCGGCTTCTCCATCCGCTTCACGTTCTCCATGTGCTTTTCGGCGTAATGGAGTTCCTTCTCGAACTTCTTGTAGAACTCGGCCAGTGCGTCGGTCCAGCGCTCCTTGCCGTCCTCGATCTCGTCGAGTTCCTCTTCCAGCCGCGCCGTGTATTGCAGATCGAAAATGTCCTTGAAGTTGGCCACCAGCAGATCGGTTACCACAAATCCAATTTCGGTGGGAATAAACTTCCCCCCGATCTTCTGCACGTATTGCCGCTCCTGGATGGTGCTGATAATGGCCGCGTAGGTGGACGGACGTCCGATGCCGCGCTCCTCCAGTTCCTTCACCAGCGAGGCCTCGTTGAAGCGCGGCGGAGGCTCCGTAAAGTGCTGTTCAGCATCGACCCCCTTCAGCGTCAGCTTCTGGCCTTCGGTCAGCACCGGCAGCTTGTGCTTTAGCGCCTCGTCCTCTTCGTCTTTGGCATCTTTCGATTCTTCGTAGAGCTTCAGGAAGCCTTCGAACTTGAGCACTGAGCCAGTGACCCGGAAGCGGTAAACGTCGCCGCCGTTCTTCGCGTCGATCTCCACGGTGGTCTGGTCGAAGACGGCGGGGTTCATCTGCGAAGCGACAAAACGCTGCCAGATGAGCTTGTAAACCTTGTACTCGTCTTCGTGGAGATACTTCTTGATCTGGTCGGGATGCCGGGAAGCAGCCGTCGGGCGAATGGCTTCGTGCGCCTCCTGTGCGCCCTTCTTCGACTTGTAGGTGTTCGGCACTTCCGGGAGGAATTCCTTGCCGTACTCTCTGCCAATCAGTTCACGCACTTCGACCTTGGCATCGTTCGATACTTGGGGCGAGTCGGTACGCATGTAGGTGATGAGTCCGACCGTGCCTTCGTCGCCGAGATCAACGCCTTCATACAGGCGCTGGGCGATCATCATGGCGCGTTTCACACTGAAGCGCAGCTTGCGTGAGGCATCCTGCTGGAACTTGCTGGTGGTAAACGGCGCGGCCGGACTGCGGCGGCGCTCGCGCTTGTCAACCGAGCGAACGCTCCACTCGGCGGTCTCGATCGCAGCCTTGATTTTGGCGGCATCTTCGCCGTTGGTCACAGATGTTTTTTCGTCGCCGATGCCAATGAACCGCGCTGCGAACGTCGGTGGCTTGGCCGCGTGCAGTTGGACGTCAATCGTCCAGTACTCTTCCTTGACGAAAGCCTTGATATCGCGCTCGCGCTCAACAATCAGGCGCAACGCGACGGTTTGCACGCGTCCGGCGGAGATCCCCCGGCGCACTTTGTCCCACAACAGCGGCGACACCTGGTAGCCGACCAGGCGGTCGAGCACGCGGCGGGTCTGCTGCGCATCCACCAGATTGCTATCGATGTCGCGCGGGTGGAGGAATGCCTCCTGCACCGCGCGCTTGGTAATTTCGTTGAACGTGACGCGGCGGATCGCGATCGCGCCCTTCTTGCTTTTCTTCTTGCCGTCAATCGAGTCGCCGCCAAGTTCTTCGGCCAAGTGAGCGGCGATGGCTTCCCCTTCGCGGTCGGGGTCGGGCGCCAAGTAGATGGCATTGGCCGTCTTCGCCAGCTTCTTCAGCCGGGCGACGACCTTCTCCTTGCCCGGAATGATCACGTACTCGGTCGCGAAATTATCGTCAAGATCGACCCCCAGCGACTTCTTGGGCAGGTCCTTGATGTGTCCGAGCGAGGCTTCGACCTCATAGCCCGAGCCGAGATATTTTTGGATCGTCTTGGCTTTGGTAGGCGACTCGACGATGACTAAACCTTTTGACAATGGAACCTCAAATATTGTGAATTACGTTTACGAAGCTAGCACGGGCTGCCCGCTTGCGGCAAAGGCGACGCTTCTCGCTTCTCGCTACTCGCTTTTCGCTCTTCGCTATTCGCCAAAGCTTCTGGCGCCGATTCTCGCGCGGCCCGTACGCCTCGAAGCCTCTGCAGAAAAGCCGTCAGCATCTGGGGTGGGCGGCGCTATTCGCTGTTCGCTGTTCGCCAGCAGCAGGCTGAAGCGTGTCTTAGAGTACCGGGACTGCTTCCGATCCGCCATCATTCGCCATTGACCGACGATACGGTGGCAGTCTTCGTTGCACCACGCACGCCTCGGAGTTTTTGCAAAAAAGTGGTCAGCATCTGCCGGACACTCGTTAGGTCACTGAGGAGATTCGCGGTTACGGTGGTGGTGAGTAAACTCCAAATCCATAGCCAGGCGCAAATGATTTTGCAACTCACTTGCCGATCCACTAGCGATCTGGACGTAGCGGACCAGTTCGACATCGCCCCAACGACTACATCCCTCCGCCAGATTCGCGCCAATGGAACTGCTCGCCCTTCGGATTTGACTGGTCAGTCCAAACATTCCAATGCGGAAAGCATTCCGTAGCGCGATAGACCTTGATGGTCAGTTTGTGGGCCTTCTGCCAAACTTCCAAGTCCTCGTAGTTCCTCAGGACCGACCTCCGTTTCTTGCCTTAGCGAAAAGCGAAAGCGAATAGCGAAAAGCTAGCGAGAGCGCTTCCGCCTACATCGTCCTCACAAAGTACTTCCCCGGCAGTTGCCGGATGCGGCCGCTCAGCTCCAGCTCGAACAGGGCGCTGAATATCTCAGAAGACGAAAGGTACGAAGCCAGGCGCTCGACCAGTTGGTCGATGTGAATGGATTCGTCCGCTCGCATCAGGGCATAAACCCTTTTCTCGCTCGGCGGCAACTGCTCCGCCTCAAACAGTGATGACGGCAACGCCCTCCTCCGATGCAGGCGGCTCCGGCGGAGTGAGGGCCAGGCGGACATCGGCAGGTAGCGCTTCCCACACATCCTCCCATGTGGCTACGAGCGCGGCGCCCTGCTTAATCAACGTGTTAGGCCCCCAGGAAAGTTTGTTGGTGACGTTGCCCGGCACCGCGAAAACCTCCCGTCCCTGCTCTAAGGCACAGCGGGCCGTCACTCGGGTTCCGCTGAACTCCCCCGCCTCGAGCACCAAAACGCCGATGGCAATGCCACTGATCAGCCGATTACGGATGGGAAAATTCTGCGGCGCCGGAAAAGTTCCCAGCGGAAATTCGCTCAGAATGGCGCCGCCCTCAGCCAGTATCTGATCGGTGATTTTGCGGTTCTCCGCCGGGTAAACGACGTCGATTCCGGTACCCCAGATCGCCACGGTGTGACCGTGTGCCTGCAAGGCCCCACGATGCGCGGCGGTATCTACACCTCGCGCCATCCCACTGAATATGATGAGCCCACGGGCCGCAAGGTCGCAGGCCAGCCGCTCCGCCATGCCCGTTCCATAGGGCGTGGGATGCCTGGTGCCGACAATCGCAATCCCTGGCTTATCTATAACTTCTGCATTTCCCTTTAAGGTAAAGCACGAGCGGCGGATCATAAATTTCCAGCAGCCGCCGAGGAAATTCCGCGTCCCCGGGAACGATGACTTCAGCGCCCAGTTCTCGGGCATGGTCAAATTCGGCATTGGCCAGTTCCATCGACTTACCTAAAGCCAGACTCTGCGCCGCCGCGCTGGCCAGGCCGGCCGCTTCCAGTTCGGTCAGCGACGCAGTGAACAACCGGTCAATGCCCCCGTACATTTCAACCAGCTTGCGGCCGCGTCCGGTGCCCACGCCGGGAGTCAACCACAAAGCCAGCCATTGCAGTTTGCGGGTCACTGCGTAATCGTGAGATCTCACCGGTGCTTCAGCGTGCATAGCAGCCCCCCAGGCGACAAAGGTGTCCACACAGTCGCACAGTAACCATCAATGTGGTTACCGTCAAGGGAGCCGGTCACCAGTGCAGGTGAGGTCTTGCCAACTTGAAAGCAGCTTAGAGCGATTCCAGAGTTGGTCTATCCGAGCTGTACCGGTAGAGCGGGCCTTCAGGCCCGCGTCCAGGAGGCCATACACTTCTTAGCTTCAGCCGCTGAGGTCAACGACCTCAGCGGCTGAAGCTCTTTCGGCGCCCGAACGCGGCGCTAAAGCGCCGCTCTGCCCTCGCTCGCAGGATACAGATACTTTGCAATCGCTCTGATGGGCGTCGGATCTCAGGGTGAGGTGAGATTACTTTGGCATCCTTGCGGCTACATGCACCAGTTCCAGACTGAATGGTTGCGGCGTAACGCTTGCCACCCCCGAATATGGACTATCCAGCGACCATACTAGAAACAGGCTGAAGGCCAGGACCCCCGCCAGCGCCGCCGTCATGGCGGCCTGTGCCCAGGCGCTCTCGTGCCCGACAAAATAGGTGAAGAGAACGAGCAGCATCCCGCCAGAAAGCAACAGGTACCATAGCGTGGCGGGGACCGTGCCATGGCTGGCGAACAGCCGGGTCCGGCGATAGTCCGAGAGTTGAGTCAAGTGCTTCAGCGACTCCGCGAAGTAGATTTGCAACCGTGGCGTTTCGGGCTGGATCGCCCCATACACATCCCACAGGTTTTGCACCGCGATCCAGGTGCGCTGGCTGTCGCGACCTTGCTGCATACCCGGAAACTCATCTTCCACCACGGCGTTGAGATACTCCATGAGGGCTGTGGTGATCTTTCTGCGCACTGGGTCAGGCATTGTCATCGACAGACGAGACAGGTCGGCTACCTCGGTCGCTTCGTGTTCAAGGTTGGTGCCCGCCTCCTTGGACGCGCTCCAGACTACGTAGATGGCAAAGGCGACCAGCACGGCATAGAGCGTTCCAATCATCAGAAAGAAATAGCTGGCAACTTCGTGATGCCGCTTCAGCCATTCGACGTTGGCATAGCGACGCACCACTAGCAATCCTGCGATAGACAGCAGCATGGAGGTGCCAATGACAATCACAGCGCCCATCGAAGTGTCCATCCAGTCTTCTCCCGTACGACATTCACTGGTATTCCATAATGGGGCCTGGAATGGGCAATGAACAGACTAGCTGTCACACATCGACGTGATGGCGCCGCCGCGCAGATTAAAACCCGATTAAGCGACTCACTGCACCGACACGACCACGCTAGCTTTGCTAGACTCGATTGTTTATGACTCCGCTGCGTATCTCCGCTATCTCCTTTCTGAATACCGCGCCCCTCATGTGGGACTTCGAGCACGGAGACGCGGCCCGCGATTTTGCCATTGAATACACCATTCCCTCCGCCTGTGCGGCTGCTCTAGCGGCAAATCAGGCCGACATCGGCATCATCCCGGCGGTCACGTACGCGGAGATACCGGGGCTGGTGATCTTGCCGAACATTGCGATCGCGGCCAAAGATTTTGTTCGGTCGATCCTGCTGGTCAGCAAGAAACCCATCGAGCAGGTAGCGACGGTTGCTACCGACACTTCATCCCGAACCTCGGTCGCGCTATTGCAGGTTCTGTTCGCCAAGTTTTTCGGGGGACACAGGCAGCTCACACCGCATACTCCAGAGCTGGACGTCATGCTGCGCAGGCATGACGCGGCGCTGCTGATTGGAGACGCAGCGCTGGAGATAGCCGTCGGTCAAGAGTACTTCGTGTATGACCTGGCACATCTGTGGCACGAACGGACGGGCCAGCCGTTTGTGTTTGCCTTCTGGGCGGTACGGCTCGACTCCCTGGACCGAGCGCCCCGCGATCTTGACCTGGTGAAAGTGTTTCAGCAGTCGCGCGACCACGGGCTGGAACCGGCGAACCTTCGTACCATCGCTCAACAGTGGTCGTCCAAGCTGAGGCTGAGCGAAGCCGACATTCATACCTATCTCACCCAGAACGTTCATTACTATCTCGACCGCCAAAACCATGCCGGCCTGCAACTCTTCCTGCGATATTCGCAAGAGATTGGACTGATTCCGGCAGCCCCTGATCTGCGCTTCCTGGGGCCAGTGGCATTCGGAAGTTCTCGCAAGTAGCGTGCGCGATGCTGCGTGACAGGCGGCCACCCAGCGCGTAGCATTCCACTGATAGTCGAATGGAGGGCCTCCCCATGAAACTCCGCAATCTCGCACTTTATCTATTCTTAACGCTCGCGTTAACTACTTTACCGTTGCTCGCGCAGAACACGGCCTCCAGCGCTACGGCTGGCGGCAAAGCCGCGCAGACCAGCAAGCCGACGAGTTCGGCCACCTCACCGTCGGAGAAACTCGATATCAACAGCGCCACTAAAGATCAACTGGAGGCACTGCCGGGCATTGGCGGCGCCTATTCGCAGAAAATTATCGACGGCCGTCCCTACCATTCGAAACGTGACCTGCTGACTCGCAAGATTGTTCCGCAGAAGACTTACGATGGCATACAGGACAAGAATCATCGCCCATCGGGCAACGGGCGCAAAGACGGCTAAGAGCAGCACGGCACGCCTCCAAAGCCGCAGTGAAGACGGATCACCAGGCCGGCGATCTGCCGGCCTTTGTCCCGTCCCCGGCCTCAATGTCGTGAATCATTCAAACTTCCAGCGCGTGACCCCTTTGGGGAACTGCTTTTCGGGCATGGCAAAAACCACCCGTGGTCGCACCTCGAAGACCGGCCCCATCTTCGGGTCGAGCTCCCAAGCGTATTTCGCTTTGTAGTCGGTGAATGCTTGCTGAGGAATCTTGTCGTCGTCCAGCTTGCGTGCCACACCCTCGGATAATCACAGCTTCTTCCGCATTTTCGGTGCATACGACGCAATTTGGATTCTGTTGAAGATTGCGGGCCTTGCGACTGGTGGCGTTGGTGCTGAAGTAGTAGGCGCCGTCGAGCCAGATGCCCCAGACCACCATGGTGTGCGGCGCGCCGTCGGGCCGCACGGTTGTCAGCCAGTAATTATGCGACTTACTGATCCGCTCGCGTGCCCATTCCCAAGGCAGGCTGCCTTCCAAGGACTCCGGAACACCATAACCTGCCATGTGCGGACGTGAGGCTTTCGGTTGGGCGATCTGGTAACGCCGGTTTCGTCCATGACTCTCCTCCGGTGGCCCCGATTCTAAGCCAGGAAAGCCGTCAGTAGGCAAAGTACGGTCCGGGGCCTACCCGGGAGTGTCATGTTCGTCGATAGCCGTGAAAGACATTGCGTCCATAGAAGAACGACAGCCCCCAATCGAATTCCACCGGTGGTGTGCTTCGCATACGGTCCAGCCTAGCGTGCTGAAGGCAGTGTTGTTGAGTGTGGAAAAGATTGTCTCGCGTTCTCGATGCGTGAAGCTGACCGATACCGGCAGAACTCATGGATTCCGTTCCATCCTGGCTTGATTGGGCGCTGACAGACTGAGGGGCGAGGTGGTTGGGCAAAACCAGTCTGATTAGACTGGGCACATGGTATTCAGATGGTGGAAGTCGAGGAAGAAAAATCCGTTCGAGCCGCTGTCGATGAAGCTGCTGGTATAGCTGTTTCCGTTGAAGATGGTGATGATGTTGCCAGCATTGTCCCGGTGTCCGGCACGTCGATAAACCTGGCGTGCCCAACCCGTTGTTGGATTGCGTGCCGATACCGAAGATCAACGAGCCGCTACACCGCTGGCGGAACCGCCGTCGGGCACGCGAAGGCAGTTCGATCAGCACCCCGTTATTGTCGGTCGGGTAAACGCCGTCACCGGATTCGGCATCTGCTGCGCGAGAGCAGTAGGTCAGGACTGCAGCCCGAGGATGGGCAGTCATAGTAGACACTCGGATTGTTGTTGCTCGAGTTGGTACACGCAGAATCCTCCGCAATCCTGCTGGAACAGTCCCACACCGATAATCCCATTAGCGCCGAAAGTGCTCACGCTATTGCTATTCGGCTGCCTCCCTCGTTGCCAGTCCCCTCCCGCCGGATTCTGACTGGAACAACTCTGGGGACCGCCGGTGAGCTCGATGATGGGATGATGACCTGTACCGGCACTGATGAAGCCGTTTCGCCGGCCATAGTGACGTCTGCCGTTGCGACCGGTCCCCAGATATAACCATCCAGAGAACACCAAACACTCGTCACAGGCGGATTTCTGTTGGGGTCGTTTTCCGGCGGCAGCGCGATACTCAAGACACCCGAAGATATGAGGCGCAAGCCAGAAGAGCCGGTGTCCACCATAACGTGGTCGATGCTCTGACAGGTGGTCGTACCTGGCACGCAAACCGTGACGGTAGTGAAGCCACGTTAGCGTGATGAAGGTCTGCGGCTCGGGTCCTGCGTCAACCACGATTGGCTGGACATTATTCGTCTGCTGCGTCGGATTCACCGTCACCGTGGCCGTCCCCGATTTGCTGGTGTCCTGCGTCGAGGTTGCGGTAATGGTGACCTGCAGCGACGTAGCTCCTCCGGATGGTGCAGTAAACAAGCCCGAGCTCGAGATGGTACCGGCGCTCGCCGTCCACGTCACACCCGAACTGAAGTTTCCCGTTCCCGTCACGGTTGCCGAGCATTGGCTGGTTTGGCCATATAGGATGGTGGACGGCGAGCAGGTGACGCTCACCGACGTGATCGTCGATGATCCGCTGCCGCCTCCACCGCAAGCCGCCATCAGCGTCAGGCTTGCCAGCACGAGCAACAGCCATAGTTTTTGCACGATAGTTCTCCTTTAGCGGATATCGCTGGCTTGGACGCCTTGCGGCAGTAGTTGTGGAATGTAGGCTTGACCGTGGAAACTGCGCATGTGTCCGCCTTGATAGAACACGATGCCGGGCGTTTCGATCACGATCGGACGCGCGCCGGCGGGTCGGCTGTTCGCTGGCCTGCGTGCCGCGTGCTGGGCCTGCTGGTAGTAGGGGCCGAGAAGATGCTGGAAGTCGGGCGGAAATTGGCCTTCCCAAGCGACGCCGAAAACCGCTCCGCCAGGCGAGACGAACTCTCGCACAGCGCCTGTCGTGGTGGTGATTTCATGCATGACATAGGTGCCGACGATCCACGCTGCGCAGCGTTCCCTTCATGCGGGCCTGGTCGGTAAGGACCGAGGCGGCACTATCGCCCAGGACAGCTCGGGCGGGAAACGGCATGGCCAAAAGCAGCGCAGCCGCCAGGATTCTTGCGCATGTTCTTAGATGGCATTCAGGCAAGATCATTGAGTTCACCGCCTCCGCCCGGCGCTACGTTTGAGGAGCACCCCGCTATAAACGCCATTTGCGCAGGATTGTTGCGCGCGAGCGACCGCTAAGGTTGGATGTGCCAGCCTGCGGTCAAGGTTTCCCGGCCACCCGCAAATAGATGGCCGGCTTCCCTGCGCTCTGTCTGCCCAGTTAGAATGTCACTGTGGGTTGTGACGTCCTATGTCTCTGACCAAAGCTGAAGCGCTGGAAATGTATCGCTCCGATGACCTGATCGGCATCGGGATGGAAGCCGACGCGCTGCGCCGCAGATTGCACCCCGACGGCGTGGTGACCTACATCATCGACCGCAATATCAATTACACCAACTTCTGCACCGAGTACTGCACCTTCTGCGCCTTCTATCGTCCGCTGAAGGGCAAGATGGCGAAGGAAGGATACCTTCTCGATTTCGACACCATTTACGACAAGGTGCGCGAGACGGTGGAGTTAGGGGGCACGGGCGTCCTGCTGCAGGGCGGTCTGCATCCCGATCTGAAGATCGAGTGGTACGAAGCCCTGCTGAGCGGCATGAAGCAGCGCTTTCCGCAGGTCCACCTGCATTGTTTCTCGGCGTCGGAGATCATCTGCATTGCCGAAGTCAGCGGCCTCAGCATCGAAGACACCATCAAGCGCCTGCGCGATGCCGGACTCGACTCCATCCCCGGCGGCGGCGCCGAAATCCTGGACGACGAAGTGCGCTACAAGATCGCGCGCCTGAAGTGCCTCACCAACGACTGGCTCAATGTACACCGCACCGCCCACAAACTCGGCATGAGAACGACGGCGACCATGATGTTTGGCGTCGGCGAAACCTACGAGCACCGCATCAATCATTTCCAGCACGTCTACGATCTGCAGGAAGAGACCGGCGGCTTCACCGCGTTTATTCCCTGGTCGTTTCAGCCGCAAAACACCGCGCTCGGCGGACGCGGTTGGGACGAAGCCACCGCGGTCGAATACCTGAAGACGCTGGCCATCGCGCGCCTCTTCCTCAGCAACTTCGAGAACGTGCAGTCGAGTTGGGTGACGCAGGGCCTGAAGGTCTGCCAGACGGGCTTGCGCTTCGGCGGCAACGACGTGGGCTCGGTGATGATCGAGGAAAACGTGGTGCGCGCGGCCGGAGTTCGCAACTGCACCACCGAAGAGGAGCTGCGCCGCATCATTCGCGATGCCGGCTTCCGTCCTGCGCAGCGCGATACGTTGTACACCAAGTTCTTCTTGAACTAGCCGCCACCTATCTGCGCTACGCTAATGCTTGTGAATGGGCGGGCCCTTTCCTTGCTGGCTTTCGATTGTCTCGCCAGGACGAAGCAAGGTTGGACGCGTCGCTGGTGGAGTGCTGGAAGAATCGCTCTCCGGCTGCGAAGTGCCACCGGAGGCTGTTCCGCTCGAATTCGAGGCTTCGTTCTGGCCACCTGCAGCTAGTCGAAGCCGCGCTATCTACCGTCGAGCCACCACCTGGCAAGGCTGCGGCTCGTTCCGGACGCGGAACCGGTAGCCGCTTGCGATGTTGAGCCTGGGGCAGGATTCGCGCTTGCTGCCGCAGCCGGAGCGGCCTCCTTACCGGGCGCTTCCCTGCTTCCTGCTTTCGTGGCGGCGGCGTCCTCGGTCGTCGGCTCCGGATCGAATCCGACTCTCTCTTTCAGCAATGGTTCCAATTCACTATCATGAGGAGCGGCGAAAAACCAGGTCAGCAGGTAGCCTCGCCGCTGGGTAATCGCCATCGCAACCGATAACCGCCGCGACAGTTCGTCGTTGGGTTCCTTAAATGCGACTGCTTCCGTGGAGCAACAGAAAGACCACGCCATGCGAGGTGAAAGCTTTTGCGTCGCGCATGTCGCGCAGGATCGGATGGGTAAGCCCAAGCATGCAGCAAGAAATCCCGCAGTGCTTGCCGGTCGGCTCGCGTTTGCCGGAAACTTCACACCAGGAAAACACTCCGCCGATATCGCCGAGAGCGTTACCTCACCAAAATCATCGTAGGGGATCTGGCCATCCGCTCCCGGTTGCTTCGCCCACACCGAAAACAGAGTCCGGCTGCACGCTTTCATCAGTTGGCGTTCGGCGGCGCCGGCGTTAGGTGTACCGTCGTCGAGCAGCGCCGCCCACGAATCCGTCGCGCGCGCGCGTTCGATGGCCGGCAATACCGCTCCTTGCGGTTCCACAAACCATCCGGGCGGAAGCTGGTAGCTGAATCCGAGCGCTGGATTGCGGTAAATGCCGCCCTCGAGTTTGCCGGGATCGATGTGGCTCTCCGGCGGATCGGCGTTCAACTGGGCCAGGCGATGAGATGAGATCGCCGGGCCTTCATACGGCTGAGCATCCGCCGCTATGTACTGCCGAACCTGCTGCAGGCGCGAAAAACACGACGTGCTGGAAGCACGACTCCAGTTCTTTCACCATCTTCTCGTTGTGGGCGCCCAACTCCACCATCACCACATAGCCATCGAGATTGGCCGCAGCCAGCATGTGCTGCTCGATCCCGCGACGGGTTTCGTAGAAGTAGAACTGGTGGCCGCGCAAGCATGGTCTTCGACAGGGCGCGAAGTTCTTCCACTCCCCTGAACAGTTCCTGGTCAAGCGCCGTGCGAAGCAGCGCTTTCGCCTCCGGAGCCTCCTGCGACCGTGGCGGAAAAGCGACGATCGAAACCGCCGCATCGGCGGGCGGAGGGCCGCCCAATTTCAGCAGTTGAATCCGTCCGTCGGCGGCGACCGGCTCGCGGAATCGGCTCCAGATGCGCGTCGGCCGGAAGCTCGAAGGAAAAACCGAAAAAGCCATTGGTGTAACGCGTAGGCGACAGATAGGCCTGTTCGGGATAATGTTGCTCGGCGGAGGCGGCGCTGGTTGTTGACCCTGGGGCAGAGGGAGTCGTTTGCCCGTTTAACAAGAACGGGCAGCTCAGGAAGCAACCCAGTACTGCCGCAACTATGGCTTGCAAGCTCATCGCGTTCCGCGTGGTTTCATTGTTAGCTGTTCGCGGTTAAGAGTCAATGCAGCCGGGCTGAGTTTCATCGCGAAATGAGTCATGTTTATTTCGCCCACCGTACCAGTTTCACTAATAAGCGCGGCCGGGTTCCCGCTGTTTCCCGCCGTCCCGTCGGGTACAATCAACCGGTAACGGTGCGCGCCTCGTCCGCAACTGCCGACGTGGCCTGCCGTCTGCAAACTTTCTCACGGAGAGTACATTCCTGAGCGCCGCTTTCAGTCTGATGTGCAGTCTGCTGGTGGAACCGCATGGGGTGCGCCACTACCTGAGATCTCATTTTCTGGATCCGACGTTTAAGGGCCTTTATCACGCCAACGCCTTCGATATGGCGTTGCTGATTCCTTACTTCGTCGTGCTGGTGCTGCTGGCGTTTTATGGCATGCACCGCTATCAACTGGTTTACCTGTACTACAAGCACCGCAAGAATAAGGTGACGGACCCGGCAGTCGCACTTCGCCGAATTGCCCCGGGTCACCATTCAACTGCCGATTTTCAACGAGCAATACGTTATCGACCGGCTGGTGGAGTGCGTCTGCAAGATGGAATATCCCCGCGAAAAGCTGGAAATCCAGGTGCTCGACGATTCCACCGACGAAACCGTGGAAGTCGCGCGGGCGGTGGTGGAGCGCTATGCCGCGATGGGCCACAACATCAGCTATCACCATCGCACCAACCGCGAAGGCTTCAAGGCCGGCGCGCTCGATGCCGGCCTGAAGGTATCGAACGGCGAGTTCGTCGCCATCTTCGACGCCGATTTCACGCCCCAACCCGAGTGGCTGATGAAGGTGATCCACCACTTCGCCGACCCGGCAATCGGAATGGTGCAGACGCGCTGGACGCACCTGAACCGCAACTATTCCTATCTGACGGAGGTCGAGGCCATTCTGCTGGACGGCCATTTCGTGCTGGAGCACGGCGGCCGTTCGCGCGCGGGTGTCTTCTTCAATTTCAACGGCACGGCCGGCATGTGGCGGCGCAAGGCGATCGACGATGCCGGCGGCTGGGAGCACGACACCCTCACCGAAGATACCGACCTGAGCTACCGCTCGCAGTTGAAGGGATGGAAATTCCGCTATCTGCAGGACGTGGAGTGCCCGGCGGAGCTGCCCATCGAGATGACGGCCTTCAAGACGCAGCAGGCGCGCTGGGCGAAGGGCCTGATCCAATGCGCCAAGAAAGACCTGCCGAAGGTGCTGCGGGCGAATGTTTCGCGGCGCGAGAAGATGGAAGCCTGGTATCACCTGACCGCCAATATCAGCTATCCGCTGATGATCGTGCTCAGCACGCTGCTGCTGCCGGCCATGATCATTCGCTTCTATCAGGGCTGGTTCCAGATGGTCTACATCGATCTGCCTCTGTTTCTGGCTTCCACGTTTTCGATCTCGAGCTTCTATCTGGTTTCGCAAAAAGAGCTGTTTCCCCGAACCTGGTATCGCACGATTTGGTATCTGCCGCCGCTGATGGCGTTGGGCATTGGATTGACCATCACCAACAGCAAGGCCGTGCTGGAGGCGCTCGTCGGCCATCAGAGCGCATTTGCGCGCACCCCGAAATATCGCGTCGTCAACAAGAGCGACAGGGCCATCGCGGCAAAAAAGTATCGCAAGCGTCTGGGCTGGGTGCCGTATATCGAGTTGCTGATTGGCACATACTTTGCCTCGACGGTCTGGTATGCCATCGCCAATGAAAACTACATCACGGTGCCGTTCTTGTTCCTGTTCGTCTTCGGATACTGGTACACCGGCCTGATGTCGTTGCTCCAGGGCCGCTTCGACAGCCTGGTGCGCGAGCGCGGCGAGGAGCACAGCGCCAAGCCGTTTCCGGTCGGTGTGTAGCCGCTGGCTGTCGAGACCTGTTACGAGGAAGCGCACCTGCCGCCCAATCTGGAGTTCAGGTATCCCCGATCTGATATCCTGAGGTCCTGTGGTGATTAAGCTATTTTTTGCACTTCTGGTTCTGTGCACCGCAGCGCTCGTCATCGTGGCACTGGCAATCCACTTCCGCGTCAAGCGGCATCTCCGGCAGGAGCAAATGGATGCCCAGGTTCGGGCCGTAATCGAAGACGCTGCGGAAAGCACCACCAAAGAGAAAACTTCATAGCAGGTTGTCTGGTTCGCGAGGAAGAAATGTTAAAAACTGCACTACATACCGAGGCAGATGTCTGCTGAATCGTCTTCCAGCTTGATTAAGCAGGCGGGCATCGTGATTTGCGCCAGCGCCGTCATCGCCGTCTGCGCCCGGCTGGTTTTGCCTCTTCCCTTCACCCCCGTGCCTTTGACCCTGGCGAATTTTGGCAGTGTTGTTGATCGGGCTCACGCTGGGAAGCCGACGCGGATTTGCCGCCGCTGCGCTATACCTGGCGTGGGGCGCCATGGGCTTGCCGGTATTTAGTCCGGTCGGTCCCGGAGGCCTGGCCCAGTTGTTCGGTCCTACGGCGGGTTACTTGTGGGCATACCCGGTCGTCGCCTTCGTGGCAGGATGGATCGCAGAGCGCGGTCAGTTCGGATTTGTGCGCAACGTGATTGCCGGCGCGATTGCCGAGCTGGTATTGTTCGCGGCAGGCCTCAGCTGGCTGGCGGTCATGACGCACAGTTGGCAACGCGCTGCGATTTTTCGGTTTGTATCCGTTCCTGGTTGCCGAACTTCTGAAAGTGACGGTGGCCGCCACAGCCGCACTCCGTTTGCGTCGCAGTTTCTAGGTGCAGATAGCTGCGGACGACGGCACGTCCTTGCAAGGGTATAGCTCATTGTGCACTCGAGCGTGGCATGAGTGCCGATCGATAACTACTTTCGGGACAGAAATGTACTCCCGGCGTTACAGAGTGTCTAGCGTCACTATCTCTATGAGCCGCAATACCGCCAAGAACGTGCGCGAAATCACGGTTGCGCATAGTCCCGACTCCGACGATGCCTTCATGTTCTACGGCATGGCGACCAACAAGATTCGGGTCCCGGGGGTGAAGTTTACCCATACGCTTTGCGATATCGAGACCCTCAATCGCAAAGCCCTGGACGGCTTCTACGACATCACCGCGATTTCGTTTCACGCCTATCCTTACATCCAGGACAAGTACGCCATCATGCCCAGCGGCGGAAGCGTCGGTGAGGGCTACGGTCCCATGATCGTGGCTTCGCGCAACATGCCGCTCGAAGAGATCACGCGTTGCAAAATCGCTGTGCCGGGAACCATGACCACCGCATATCTGGCGCTCAAGTTGTTCGCGCCGGATATTGCCACCGAAACCGTTCCCTTCGACCAGATCATTCCCAAAGTGCTGGAGGGCAAGTACGAAGCCGGGCTGATCATTCACGAAGGCCAGCTCACCTTCAATCGCGAGGGACTGCATCGCATCCTCGACATGGGCAAGTGGTGGCGCGATGAAACCGGCCTTCCGCTGCCCTTGGGCGGCAATGCGATTCGTCGCTCGCTCGGCCCCGAACTGATCGATGCCTGCTGTACCGCTCTGCGTGACAGCATTCAGTACGCTCTCGACCACCGCGAAGAAGCCCTGCAATATGCCATGCAGTTTGCCCGCGACCTGGATCCGCAAATGGCCGACAAGTTCGTGGGCATGTACGTCAACGAGCGCACCCTCGATTACGGCAAGGATGGCCGCGAAGCCATCGCCAAGCTGCTGGACATGGGCTACGAGGCCGGCATCATTCCGCAGAAGCCCAATGTGGAGTTCGCCGGCGATGCCGCAGTGACGGCCACGAGCTAGCTTCCGCACCGCCGCATTCAGTACATCGCAGCATTCAGCCACTCAGCATCCCGGGCGCCGTTAGCCGTCGCGCGGAGTCCGTATGAGCCTATCGTCATCTGTCACTCCTTCTGAGCGACGAGTCCGAGCGCCCAGCGACTTACCACCTCTGGAGAACATCGGAGGCAATAAAAAGCGAATCTGCGACTGACATGTACCCCTATTGCTGGACGACTACGCAGCACCTCCGCTAGTTGGCATCGCCAAGCTGGCGGCGCAGGGCGAATCGATCCGTCAGGGGCACTTGGTGGAATACTTCACGCTTCCCTCGCGGGCGCTGCTCAATCGCTGTACCTCGCGCGCATGCCGTTCACCTGGACGATCAATCCCTATCGCGGCTGCGAGTTTGCCTGCAAATATTGCTATGCGCGCTACACCCACGAGTTCATGGAGATGCGCGACGGCGTGGACTTCGAGCGCAAGATTTATGTCAAGCAGCAGGCGGCGTGGCTGCTGCGGCAGGAACTGAAGAAAGTGAAGCGCGGCGAGGAGATCGCCATCGGCACCGCGACCGATCCTTATCAGCCGGCAGAAAAGCGGTACCAGGTCACGCTCGGCATTCTGGAAGAGCTGGCCCTGCATCACGGGCTGGAAATCGGGATTGTCACCAAGTCGGACCTGATCCTGCGCGACGTTGATCTGTTGCGGCGCGTTGCCGAGCACAATTCGCTGTTCGTGAATATCACCATCACCACGATGAACGCGAAGTTGGCGCGCATTCTGGAGCCGCGCGCGCCCCGTCCCGACCTGCGCATGGACGCCGTGCGCGAATTGAACGCTGCCGGCGTCAATGCCGGCGTGATCTGCGCGCCGGTGTTGCCGGGTATTACCGATTCGCCCTCGGCGCTGGATGCCCTCGTGCGGGCAACCAAGGCTGGCCGGCGGAAAATACATTTATGCCAATCCGCTGTTCCTGAAGCCATGCTCGGCCAGCGTGTTCCTGCCGTTTCTGGAGAAGGAGTTTCCGCAACTCGTGGAGGACTATCGCAAGCGCTTTGCCGACCGCGCCTTCGTAAGCAAGGCCTACAGCAAGCGCATCTCGGAGCTGATGGCGAGCTTGCGCAAGAAGCACGGCATCGCCGAGAGTTCAGCTCGCGCAGCCAGAGCGCGCATCCGGTGCAGCAAGAAGCGGAACAGATGAAACTGTTCGGGTGATCGCTTACGGAGGTGGCTGGCGGTTCCCGCTGCTGGTGTCCGCCGTCACAGACAGGCGATGAAACCTGCGTTAGTTTGGACTGTAATAGGGGAGGTGTGTATGGCAGCGCCTTGGGCCCATCGTTACGCGCAGCGAACCAAGTCAGCCAAAAGTTCCATCATCCGCGAGCTGCTAAAACTCACCCAGCGTCCTGAAGTGATCTCCTTTGCCGGCGGACTGCCCGCGCCGGAAGTTTTCCCGGTGGAGCGTTTCCGCGAGGCCTGCCAACAAGTGCTGACGACCAAGGCGACCACCGCGTTGCAGTACGGCCCACCGAAGGCTATCGGCCTTTGCGCGAACTGATCGTGGCCCAGATGGCGCGCTACGGCATTCTCGCCACCGTCGACAACATGCTCATTACCTCGGGCTCGCAGCAGGCGCTGGACCTGATCGCCAAGCTGCTGATCAATCGCGGCGACCGCATCCTGGTGGAGTCGCCCACCTATCTCGGCGCGTTGCAGGCCTTCGATCTGATGGGCGCTGAATACGTGACCGTTCCCATCGACGACGACGGCCTGCAGACCAGCGAGATGGAGCGCGCGCTGCGTTCCGGACCGAAGTTCATGTACATCCTGCCGAACTTTCAGAATCCGGGCGGGATGACGCTGTCGCGCTCACGGCGCGATGAACTGGTGTTGCTCTCCGACAAGTACGGCATTCCGATCATCGAAGACGATCCCTACGGACAGCTGCGTTATGAAGGCGAACACATTACGCCGCTGGTGGTGCTGGATCGCACCAACCTGCTGCGCGACAACGGATATCAGCTGGGCAATGTGATCTATCTGAGCACCTTCTCCAAGGTGCTGGCGCCGGGATTGCGGCTGGGCTGGATCGTGGCTCCGCCGGACGTGATCACCCGCCTGGTGCAGCTGAAACAGAGCGCCGACCTGCACACCAGCAGCTTCGCCCAGATGGTGGCCTACGAAGTGGCGCGCGACGGATTCATGGATGAGCACGTGAAGCTCATTCGCCGGGTCTACAAGGAACGCCGCGATGCCATGCTGGCAGCTTTGCACGACTACTTCCCGCCCGAGGTCACCTGGACGCATCCGCACGGCGGACTGTTCCTCTGGGTCACCTTGCCGCCTGGGATCGACACCATGAAGTTGCTGGACACGGCTTTGCGCCAGGATGTGGCGTTCGTGCCGGGCGATCCGTTCTTCCCGAAGGGCGACACCGGCTCGCACATGCGGCTGAATTTCTCCAATGCGAAGCCGGAACAGATTCGCGAAGGTATCCGCCGGCTGTCGATCGCCGTGGCGCACGAATTGGAGCACTGCGCAGCTGCTACGGTGGCGTGAATGCCTGATGCGAGCGTTGTCACGCCACCCTGT
>CAVTSI010000009.1:0-749834 GCA_963737435.1 uncultured Acidobacteriaceae bacterium
GATTCGGGCTCTCATCCTGGCTCTGCTTGGAACCGCACTCGCAATCGGCCTGGGCTGGATGCGGTACAGACATCACCCGCCAATGCGGTCTAAGTTGATTCTCCTCGAGAGAGGTTCTTATGAGCAAGAAATCCAAAAAGAAGAATAACGACAAGCACGATCCTGCAATCGACAACAAGAACAAGAGGAATCAGAACCGAGAAGCGAATCAGAAGCTTGGCAAGAAGGAATACGAGGCCGAGCTCTTCAGGCTGCAGGTCGAACTGGTGAAGCTGCAGGACTGGGTGAAGAAGACCGGAGCCCGCGTCGTAATCCTGTTTGAGGGTCGGGACGCGGCGGGCAAGGGCGGTATCATCAAACGCATCCTGGAACGAGTGAGTCCGCGTGTCTTCCGGCTTGTCGCACTACCGGCACCTACCGAAAGACAGAAGACCCAAATCTATGTCCAGCGCTACATCGAGCATCTGCCCGCAGGCGGAGAAATCGTCATCTTCGACCGGAGCTGGTACAACCGCGCTGGGGTCGAGCATGTAATGGGGTTCTGCACCGAGGAGGAATACAAGAAGTTTCTCAAAGGCTGTCCCATCTTCGAAAATCTCCTGATCGCCAACGGCATCATCCTGCTGAAGTACTGGCTTGATGTCTCGGAAAAAGAGCAGCACGCGCGTTTTCTCGCGCGCATACAAGACCCGTCGAAGCGCTGGAAATTGAGTCCGATGGACCTCGAGTCCCACCGCCGCTGGTACGACTATTCGCGGGCTCGTGATGCCATGCTCGCCGTCACCGATACGGCCACCACTCCCTGGTACATCGTGCCTTCGGACGACAAGAAGCGCGCCCGCCTCAACTGCATTGCCGATATCCTCAGCCGCATCCCGTACAAGGAAGTGCCCTATACACCTCCGAAGCTGCCCGGACGGCAAAAGGCCAAGGGCTATCAGGAGCCCAAGCTGCGGCACCAGGTAGTACCGCAGCGATGGTAAGACTGGCTTAGAAAAAGAGAAACGAGAAAGCCATGACCGCCAAACAGAAGAAGTCATCTCCCCTGTCCTACGTTGAGGTTGCTGAACAGAAGCGACTGAATACTGCGCGTGAGCAGGGTGTGCCGTGGAAAAAATGGGGCCCCTATCTTAGCGAGCGGCAATGGGGTACGGTTCGCGAGGACTACAGCCCCGATGGCAATGCCTGGAACTACTTCTCGCACGACCAAGCTCGCTCGCGCGCCTATCGCTGGGGGGAAGACGGGATCGCCGGTATTTCCGACGACAAACAACAGCTTTGCTTTGCACTGGCATTGTGGAACGGTTGCGATCCCATCTTGAAAGAGCGCCTTTTTGGTCTCACCAACAGCGAGGGCAACCACGGCGAAGACGTCAAGGAATACTACTTCTACCTCAACAGCACTCCCACACACTCGTACATGAAGTATCTGTACAAGTATCCGCAGAGGGAATTCCCATATGGCGATCTGGTGGAGACGAACGGCCGACGCTCACGCGAAGAGATGGAATATGAACTTCTCGATACCGGCATATTCAACGACGATCGCTACTTCGACGTTTTTGTCGAATACGCCAAAGGTGATCCCGAAGATGTTCTGATCCGCATCTCCGTGTACAACCGAGGTCCGGAAGCCTGCCAGATTCACCTGCTTCCGACGTTGTGGTTCCGGAACACATGGTCGTGGGAAGACGGTGATCCTAAACCAGTCCTACGTCAGGCTGAAAAAGGAAGTATACAGGCTTCTCATTTAATGCTGTATGAACATACCCTCCATTTCGAAGGCGCGAAGGAAGTGCTGTTCACAGAGAACGAAACTAATGCCGACCGGCTATGGGGTCAGCCGAATCCATCACCCTACGTCAAAGACGCCTTCCATCGCTATGTGATCGCTGGCGAAAAGGAGCTGTCAATCCTGCCCAAACCGGGACCAAAGCCGCTGCCCATTATGTTCTCGACGTGCCGGCGGGCGGATCGGAGATCGTGCGCTTGCGCCTCAGTGCAAAGCCGACATCCAAAGCGTTTTTCGATTTCGACCAGGTCTTTGCAGCCCGACTTGCCGATGCCGATGAGTTTTACGATCGAATCACTCCGAAATCGCTGAGCGAAGATGAACGACGCGTCCACCGCCAGGCATTGGCCGGGATGTTGTGGAGCAAGCAGTATTACTATTTCGATCTTGACCGCTGGCTGGACGAGCATCAGGCCCATCCGCTCCTGGGCTCGGGCAAGGGAACCGCACGCAATGCGGAATGGTTCCACATGCTCAACAGCGACGTCATCTCTATGCCGGACAAGTGGGAGTATCCCTGGTACGCGGCATGGGACTTGGCGTTTCATACTGTCTCGCTCTCCCTCGTTGACTTCGATTTTGCCAAAGAGCAGTTGCTGCTGATGCTGCGCAACCTGTACGCGCACCCTAACGGACAGATTCCGGCTTACGAGTGGAATTTCAGCGACGTCAATCCTCCAGTTCACGCATGGGCGACGTTGTTTCTCTACAACATTGAGAAAGACCTGGGGCGAGCAGACCTGCGATTCCTAGAACGGTCGTTCCAGGGCCTGATGCTGAACTTCAACTGGTGGGTCAACCGGAAGGACCCGCAGGGACGCAACGTGTTCGCGGGCGGCTTCCTCGGACTCGACAACATCGGGGTATTCGATCGCAGCGCGCCGCTGCCAACCGGTGGCCATCTGGATCAGGCGGACGGCACGGCATGGATGGCCTTTTACTGCCAGAACATGCTCGAGATTGCCCTCATTCTGGCGGAGCACGACTCCGTCATGTATGAAGAGATTGCCTTTCGCTTTCTCGAGCATTTCCTGTGGATCACCTATGCCATGGATCGCATCGGCGAAAACCACGACGAGATGTGGGACACGGTGGACGGCTTCTTCTACGATCTCCTGCATTTCCCGAATGGCGATGCGACGCGTCTGAGGGTCCGGTCGATGGTGGGACTGCTGCCGTTGTGCGCTTCCACCGTCTTTGAGGCGAATGTACTCGATCGTCATCCCAAACTGCGGGAACTGATTGATTTGTTCCGTAAGCGCCACCCCGAGATCGTGAAACATATCGCTCCGGCTGACGAGAAATTCATTGGCTTTGGAGGCCGTCGGCTGCTGTCAACCCTCAATAAGGAAAAACTACAGCGGATTCTGGGCTACATGCTCGATGAGCGCGAGTTCCTCAGTCCGTACGGCATACGCTCGCTCTCTCGATATCACCTTGAGCATCCCTTCCAGTTTCGTGTCAGCGGCCAGGAATACAGGGTCCAATATTTGCCGGCCGAGTCAAATACCGGTATGTTCGGCGGCAATTCCAACTGGCGTGGGCCGATCTGGATGCCGGTTAACGGGCTCATAATACGCGGGCTGTTGAACCTCTATCCGTTTTATGGCGACGACTTCAAAGTCGAATGTCCTACCGGTTCGGGGAACTACATGACGTTGTTCGAGGTCGCGAAGGAGATTGCCCACCGGCTGTCGAGCATCTTCCTCCGTGATGCGAGCGGCAAGCGTCCTGTCTATGGAGGCACGAAGAGGTTCCAGGATGATCCCCACTGGCGGGACCACATTCTGTTCTACGAGTACTTCCATGGCGATAACGGGGCCGGCCTCGGAGCTAGCCATCAGACCGGGTGGACGGGAATCATAGCGCGCACGCTGGATTTGTTTGCACGCGTAAGACAGGAAGATGCGCTGAAGACTCCAAAGCACGCTCTGGCAACTCAGATGACCCGCCATCAGGCGGCAGGAGAATAGGTACTTCAATCCTGTTTGATTGGGTGGGGAGGCGAAAGCTATGGTTGCTGCGAATACGGATGTCCGGCCGCGCGTCACTGCTCGCCTGAAAACAGCGCTTCCGATTATCCACTGGCTACCCAACTATCGCAGTGAGTGGTTGCACCCAGATATTGTTGCTGGGCTGACGCTTGCCGCTTACGGCATTCCGGTCGCGGTGGCATATTCTTCGCTGGCCGGTTTGCCTCCGGAGGCAGGACTCTACTGCTACTTGCTGGGCGGTATCGCCTATGCGCTCTTCGGGACTTCGCGGCAGCTTGCGATCGGGCCCACCTCAGCCATCTCTATTCTGATTGGCTCGGCCATCGGTGCGATGGCCGTCGGGGACGTGCAACGCCAAAGTCATCTTGCCGCAGCCGTGGCCATCCTGGCCGGCATCATCGGACTCATTTGCTGGCTGCTGCGCTTAGGAAACCTCGCGAACTTCGTTTCCGAAACCATTCTAAGTGGCTTCAAAGTTGGCGCTGGTCTGGTGATTGCCTCCACCCAGTTGCCGAAGCTGTTTGGCATTACCTCTGGTGGAAGCAGCTTCTTCGGGCGCATTATTC
The DNA here is from genome assembly GCA_963737435.1 of uncultured Acidobacteriaceae bacterium. Classification (GTDB taxonomy): domain Bacteria; phylum Acidobacteriota; class Terriglobia; order Terriglobales; family Acidobacteriaceae; genus Bog-257. The sequence goes on from CAVTSI010000009.1 coordinate 4,353, forward strand.
AGCTCGTCAAACACCTGCCCGAAACGCACATGCCGACCCTGATGGTCGGCGTCGGTGCCTTGCTGCTTCTCATCCTTGGCGAGAAGTTACTTCCCAATCGTCCGATCGCCCTATTCGTGGTGGCGATTTCGATTGCGGTAATGAGCTGGCTCCCGCTGGCGAGTCGAGGCGTGAAGATCGTCGGTGCGATTCCGCAGGGTTTGCCTTCATTGAGCTGGCCGTTGGTGCAGTGGAACGAGGTGAACGACCTGCTCGGCTTGGCACTGGCGTGTTTCCTGCTGTCGTATGTCGAGAGCATTTCGACCGTACGCACGTTCGCAGTAAAGCACGGGTACGCTATCGATGCCGACCAGGAACTGCTGGCGCTGGGGGCCGCTAACTTCGCCGCGGGGTTCGGGGGTGGATACCCGCTGGCAGGCGGAATGTCGCAGTCGGCGGTGAATGAAAAAGGAGGAGCTCGCAGCCAGTTATCGCTGGTGTTCGCCTCGGGGGCCATCGCTATCGTTCTGCTGTTCCTGACCGGGTTAATGAGTAACTTGCCGCAGGCAGTCCTGGCGGCAATCGTCCTGATGGCGATCCAAGGGCTGATCAACCCTCGCGAACTGCGTCACCTTTATCGCATCAGCAAAATGGAATTCCGTATTGCGATGGTTGCCACGGTCGGTGTGCTGTCGTTCGGCATCTTGAAAGGCGTGCTTCTGGCGGCGATCTTTTCGATACTGCTGCTGTTGAAACGTGCCTCCAACCCACGCATCGCCAACCTCGGACGGTTGCCGGGGACCGATCGCTTTGTGGACGTCACACGCGCCCCCGAAGCGGAGTTGCTCACCGATGTTCTTGCGCTTCGAATCGAGACGGCAATGCTGTACTTCAATGTCGAGAACGTGAGGAAGGAAATCCTCGGGCGTGTGGCTACTGGTAGCTCATTTCGTATCGTGGTACTGGATCTCTCCAGTTCGCCGAACATAGACCTCGCCGGCGTGCGGATGCTTGCGCAACTGCACAGGGAGTTGCAGACGACGGGAATCGCTTTCCGGCTCGCGGGTGTACATGGGAATCTGCGTGACCTTTTGCAGCTTGAAAAACTCGATGGCATTATCGAAGGCGCGACCGCACGTATGGACGTGGCGGAGTCGGTGAGAGCAGGAGCTAAAGCTTGACGCGCCGAACGAGGCAAATTGGAGGGAAAACATGCAACACGCAGTGAAGCTTGCAAAAACAACGTCGACGCAACCGGTCAAAATCAAGATCCCATCTTTCCAGCCGCACCACTCGCGAGCTGAGCTGGCGGCGATGGGCAGAGCTTTGCGGGATAAGTGTCCGCGAGTCTCGCATGCCAAATGGAAGCCGCCGCACGACCGGCCAGATCCAGTGCAGTTGATCGAACTGTCCGACCAGGGACGCATCCCGGAGTTGATGCCGCTTCGGCATGGGCGAATGTTGCAATCGCCGTTCACCTTTTATCGTGGGGCGGCGCTGAACATGGCCGTGGACCTGGCGTCCATGCCTACTACGAATATCCGTGTGCAGTGCTGCGGCGATGCTCACCTGGTGAACTTCCGCGGCTTCGCCACCCCGGAACGGCGGGTACAGTTCGACATCCATGACCTGGATGAAACGCTTCCCGCAGCGTGGGAGTGGGACCTGAAGCGTCAGCAGCAATTGGTAGCCTCCGGTCCGGGCTGGGCTGAGCGAAGCAGCGGAGAGTAAAGTTTTTCTAACTCCGCGCGTCCATAACTCAGCCCCCAAAATCAGGCTCACACTCCGATTGTAGCGGCCTTCCGCTTCTTACCGAATGAAAGTCTTCTTTCTTGGTCAAACAATAAACTCTATAGCCCATCTCTGGCGACTAGGGCTTTCCTGTTGTTGCGTACAAAGGGTGGCTAGCCCGTCGAATCCCATCGTGACTCCATGTGAGCGTTCGGGCAGCCTCCCCTCAGCCGCTTGCTTCGCATGCGCGCATTTTGGGCCGGCAGCAATGCCATCGTGTTCACTGTAGCGGGAATGCTAATGTTTCCCGCCTTGCAAGGAATTCTGAGGGCAGGGTTCACTGCTAACGTCGGGCTCCATATTGCCGAAGTCGGGCTGGTGATGCTGCTCTTTACGGATGCCAGCCGCACCGACCTGAATGTGTTACGCGGCATTCGAAACCTGCCCGCGCGGTTGCTAAGCATAGGCATGAGCCCGACCCTCGGCAAAAAGCGTTGTTGACTGAGGCCGCAATCGTCGGCCATGCGATGAACCAGGCCATCAGCTTCAAGACACGCCTTCCCGCGCAAGAGTATGTGAAGGGTTCCAAGTGGGAATTGGTCTTGGCGCTTAACGCCGACCAGAGAGCACCAAACTACGATCAGATCGATGAACGAGCGGCCTATACCTATGAGGCGATCTGGGTCGCCGAAGGGATGATCAAACCGCTGGAAGGAGCGGGGTCGCAATACCTAGGCGGATACCAGGACAAAGACGGGAACTGGCTGGTGGGCGATAACGCCTATACGCTGCACGTTCCGCCCCCGGGCGCATCTACCAGAATTTCGATCTGAACGTCAGCATGGGCGAGCTGCGCTCGATTGACGTCTTCGTGGTCGGCCAGGCGCGGCGTCCGGGGGCGCGGCCAGCCTCGACGTGTTGGCGCTGTGCATGCGATAGCGGCAGATCACCTCCTGCACCGCCCGCACTCGATAGCGGCGGGCAACTGCAACGTAGAGCCAGTAATCGGGAACGATTTGAATTGTGTCAGGTATTCCGCCGATAGCTTCCACGGCCCCACACCGAAACACCGCCGAACTCATGGCGATGAAACAGGAATCGGCGAAGAGCTGGTTGAAGATGTCGCCTTCAGGCAAGAGCGTGAACTCGTGCGCCTGGTCGTAGTCGCGCTGCAAGCCGCTGGGATAGAACCTTACCGTCCGCCCATAGATCAGGCCGGTAGTGTCGTCCGCCAGCGCCATCTGCTTTTCCAATTTGCGGGGCAGCCAAATGTCATCTTGATCGAGGAAGGCCAGCCACGCTCCGGTCGCCTGTCGAATTGCATCTCGCCTTGCCTTGCCTAGCGAGGTCGCTTCCGGCGATAGGAAGTAGCGGATTCTTGAGTCCTTATGTTCAGCAATAATTTGCGCGCTGTCGTCGCTAGAGCAGTCATCCCAAACGATTAGCTCCCAGTCCTGGAAGGTCTGCATGAGCGCGCTGTCCAACGCCTCACGGAGCGTGGACGCTCCATTGCGGACGTTCATGATGACGCTAACCAAAGGCATGACGATCTCGCTGGCTGCACCACGAGCTTAGCTGATCACCAGGTTTGATGGGACGAAATCATCACGCAGTAAATCAGCACTTGCCAAAAGACCAGGGCGATGCCGGTGACTCCAAAGACCAGCAGGAAGGCATCCGTCCGGTGCAGGTTCTTCGGAATGCCGATCGCCAACCAGGCGCGTACGAGTGCGACGACGGTGGCGGCCGCAATCATGGTAAGAGCAATCCATGGACCGGAGTTGGCTTTCGCCGCCCCGACCGCGGGCTGGGGCGCTGTCTTGCGATACCAGAGCAGGACCCAGACCCCGAGAGCAACCAGTCCAATCACCGAGCTCGCCCACTGCAGGGCCATGTACATCGGCATTCGTCCCAGCAGCGGAACCTGGACCCAACGTTGCAGCGAAACCCAGCGCTCCCATGGCCAGGAGAAGGGGTGGGTGAAGGCGTCCCAGACCACGTGCGTGGCAATGCCCAGCGCCAGGGAAAACAAGATAGCCATGAACCGGGCAGGACCGCCGAAGTTGAATTGTCCGAGTTTGCCGCGCAATCTCTGCTGCACGCCGCTGGGCAGCAAGGTTACGACCGGCCGCTTGATGGCGGCATGAAACACCCATAGCGCGAAGAGCGAGGCGGGGAGCGTGAATTCGATGACACCGGGGAACTGGTGGCCCACGCTGCGATGTTCGGCGGTCCCCACAATATAGGTGAAGTCCGGGGCCATGCTGCCGACCACGAACGCCGACCACACCAGCTTCAATCGGCGCAAAGGCAGCGCGGCGGCCACGTGAGAGACGGTGAAGGGCATAGAGTGGGAGCGGCGTCAGTATAGCCGACTGCCGCAGTCGCGCGGGCTCGAATCGAGGCTGCGGCCACGGCCCGCAGACGAGCGACTAATCGCTGGAGGAAGTGCCAACTACGACTGGACTTCATATAAGTCAGGTGGATAAATGGGAGCTTTAGTTGTTGCAGGTTTCGTATTGGCCTTTGGGATTGTGAGCCTTTACAAACCGGGGCTGTATCGCAAGGTTCTTGCGCCTCTCTGCTTTCTGAAGGAAGATGACCTGCCCCCCTTTCCCCGAGCTGCAGCTGCGGCATTAGTTATCTTCTTCGGACTTGTTGTGCTTGCTCCTGCCGTACTAACAAGAGCTGGGCGATACCTGAGGGTTTCACAGCTGCTCTTCGATTGGCTTGTTGCAGTTGCCTTTCTTCTGGTTGGCTTGGGACTTTTGATCAGTCCAAACGCCTGTGTCCGACTTCTCAAATGGCCTCAGCACCGAAGCTCCAGTTCAGTGATCATCGCTAGGCTTGTCGGCGTGCTTTCGTTGGTCGGGGCAGGTCTGTTTACAAAGATGGAAATACTGCACTGGTAAACCTGCCCAATCCGCAGGATCACCGCGAGGATTGTTGGATCATTTACAATCGCCTCACACATAGAACGTCAAGACTGAATCTTATGAAGCGCGCTCCGCTGACAAGCGGACAATCCCATCCAGTAAAAGAACCCAACGGCCTTCCGGCAATCGCGGGCGGCGAGCCCCGCGCGCGGGAACGGCGTCTGATCTTCGGGGCGCCGGTGATTGGCGAGGCGGAGATCGCCTCGGTCGTCGAGTGTCTGCGCAGCCATTGGATTGGGCTGGGTGGAAGGGTCGAGCGCTTCGAACAGGAGTTCGCGCGCTACAAAGGCGCGCCCTACGCCGTGGGCGTAAGCAGCGGCACGGCGGCGATTCATCTGGCACTGGTCGCACTTGGAATCGGCACGGGCGACGAAGTGATCGCTCCCGCCATGACGTTTTGCTCCACCATTCACTCCATCGTGCACACCGGAGCGAAACCGGTTCTTGTCGATTGCAGCCGCTCGACCTTCAACCTCGATCCCGCGCAAATCGAAGCGCGAATCACTTCCCGCACCAAGGCCATACTGGTCGTCCACATGTGCGGCCGCTGCTGTGAAATGGACCCGATTCTCGACATCGCTCGCTGTCACGGTTTGCGTGTGATCGAGGACTGCGCGCACGCCATTGAAGCCACTCATCAAGGTATCCCGGCAGGGCTCATGAGCGATGCCGGCTGCTTTAGTTTTTATCCCACCAAGAACATAACTACCGGCGATGGCGGGATGGTGATTACGCGCGACCGGCAAGTGTACGAGCGCGTCAAGGTTCTGTCGTTGCACGGCATGACGGCCGATGCCTGGGGCCGGTATGTCGGTGGCCCCACCGGCTACGAAGTCATCGCGGCAGGCTTCAAGTACAACATGACGGACCTGGCCGCATCTCTGGGCTTGCCGCAACTGGCAACCATCGAAGCGCGCTGGCGGCAACGCGAACAAATCTGGCGCACCTACACCGAGCGTCTGAAGCAGCTTCCGCTCCTGCTGCCTCCGCCGGCCGCCGCCGGCTCGCGGCACGCCTATCATTTGTTTACGCCGCTGCTGGTGTTGGAAAAGCTTGGGGTTGATCGGCAGACGATCATCGCTGCCCTGGATGCGGAGAACATTGGCGTCGGCATCCACTACGTTCCCGTGCATCAGCACCCCTACTACCGGCAGCAGTTCGGATTTGTCGATTCGGATTTTCCCAACGCTGCGTTTGTGGGCGAACGCACAATTTCCTTGCCGCTCTCTTCCGCCATGTCCGAACAAGATGTGGACGACATGGCGACTGCGCTGACCCGCATATTCCGCTACTACGCAGCTTCGGCTTGAACGGGTAGCTTTGAAGGGGCACGGCTTCAGCCGTGCCGTAACTGCTGTCGTCCATGGCGGCTTTAGCCACTGAGGTACTTCGGTGTTGAGACGAAATGCGATTGCCCCCAGGGGCTAAAGCCCAACTTCCCACGCTCACAACGGCGCGGCTGAAGCCGTGCCCCTTCAGAACATTAGCTCCCAGAGTGTCCTTTTGACTCGCTCCGTCACTAAACTTGCAATCGCTATTGGTCTCTGCATTTGCTGCGCCTGCCTTCCTCTGTGCGCGCAGCAGCCATCAACTCCTCCGGGTGGCAGCGCATCGTCGCCGCAAGCTACCGCTGTCGCGGTCGATGGTTCCATCCCTCATCCAAACGAGACGCGCTTCCTGCAACATCTTGCCGAAGATCAAAAAGACATCTGGACCAGTCCATTCCACCTGAAGCCCAGCGATGCCAAGTGGCTGGTCTCCATGAGCGGCATTGCCACCGGACTGTTCGTCACCGACCCGCAAAGTTCCTACGCCATGCGCCTCGACCATCTGCACGCGCTCAGAGTTGCTTCGGATGCGGGTCTGGCGTCGGCGGCGGGGATGACGGGTGCCGCGTATATCTGGGGACATCTGGCCCATAACGAGCGCGCACGCGAAACCGGCGTGCTGCGACCGAGGCGATGATCAACGCCCTGGGTGTTGACTATGCCATGAGCTTTGCCACCGGGCGCGAACGGCCAATTCCGTCGAACTTCCACAATAACTTCTTCCACGGCGGAACGTCGTTTCCCTCGGATCACGCTGCGCTGACCTGGGCGTTCGCCTCGGTGGTCGCGCAGGAGTACCCCCATCCCGTGGCTGAGGTTGGGGCCTACGGTCTGGCTCTGGGAGTTAGCCTGGCGCGGGCCGCATCGGACGAGCATTTCTTGTCGGACGTGTTCGTGGGAGGGCTGCTCGGCTATCAAATCGGGCGGCACATTTACAAGACACGGCACAATGCGAGTCTCGATGACGATCTGAAGATCGTGGCGGAACAGACATCGGCGTCCCGTCCCGGCAACGTCGCCAGCACCTACGTTCCGCTGGACAGTTGGATTTATCCCGCGATGGCGCGCCTCATCGCCGGCGGATACATCAACACTGCCTACATCGGCTTGCGGCCGTGGACGCGAATGGCCTGCGCTCACCTGCTGATCGAGATGCATAACAACGTGGAATACCACACCGACCTTCCACCGCAAGTCCTGCAGCTCCAGAAGAGCCTCGATACGGAATTCGCCGATGAGTTGGCGGCTTGGGATGGGAGACCGGTGGACTCGATCCATCTGGATTCGTTGTACACGCGGGTGATGGACATTGCGGGAACGCCGGTGAACGACAGCTATCATTTCGGCCAGACGCTGATCAACGATTACGGGCGCCCCTACTGGCAGGGGGTCAACAACATCACCGGATTCAGCGCCAGCGCTAACGATGGCCGGTTCGCCTTCTACGTCAACGGCGAGTACCAGTACGCGCCTACCATCCCGGGATATCCGCTGTCGGTGCGGCAGGTGATTGCGAACGTCGATCTAAATCCTCTGCAACCCGCGACTCCATTCTCCGCGAACCAGTTTCAGTTGTTGGATACCTATGCCGTTGCGAGATTTGGCGGCTTGGATTTTTCCGTAGGCAGACAAAGCATGTGGTGGGGACCGGGCGAGAGCGGCGCCATGCTGATGAGCAATAATGCCGCCCCGTTCTGGATGCTGCAAATCAACCGCACCGAGCCGGTCAATGTTCCGGGATTGTCAAAGTTCCTGGGCCGCGAAGGCAAGGGCTATCAGGCATGGAGTACGATACCATCTCAGTCCCCAGAGCAGCATTCAAGTAGGGGTCCGCAACAGCAAGATCGCCAATGATTTCATCCCCGGCGGAAGCACCCAATGGGACTGGAACGTTTCCGCCATGCTGCGCGTTCGCAAAGATCTGGAGCTCAAGTCTTGCCTGCAGTACGAGACCTGGTTGGTGCCGGTGTTGGCCCCGACGCGACAAAGTGACTTCACCACCTCTGTCCAACTCACCTGGTGGCCGACCGGGGCTGGGGCGCGCAAGGCATTCCATTAGCAAAGTGGCGCCACATCGGCGCAACTGGCGCTCGTAGGATCTTCCCTAGCCTGGTTTACCCCTATTCGCCCTCGCCGCCTCGCAGTACGCCTTCCTTCCCTAGCGTTTCCTCATCCCCCTCACGCCAGTTTCCTTGCTCCCTTGCGAGCAGCAGGGATAGATCCGTTTACCATGAAGCCGAAGTCAATGCCGGGCCCGGGGGTTACAGCAACGCACGACCAGTCTTGCCGTTCTCACTCGTCCCTGCGTCACCGGTCACTGACAAACGGCAGCCCGCAGGAGTGAACTAGTGGCGGGTGCGGCGAGGGGGCAGGTTCCCTCCCTAAGCAAATGACCCTCCAGCTTGAATTTGGAGTAGTGCTGCTGTCCAATCTGCGAGCTGTTGTCGGCATCGTTGCCGTTCCAGTCTGCGCCTATGCGATCTGGCAAACTCTTCAAACCTGGAAGTTGCAGGGCCGCCCGAGTCCAACGATCTGGTGGATCGTACTTGTGCTCGCTGGGGGAGCCTGCTTTTGGTTACTCGGGCGATGGAGCCGGGTTCCGGTTCTTGCCCTCTTGCTCGTTGTGGTGTTCTTGCTCGTTCGACGCATAACTAAACATCGTTGAATCCAGCCCACATGCAATTTGCCCATTACCTAGCTTTGGTTTGGTGACCGTCGAAACCGCGAAGTTTGCCTACGGCCCGTGGCGGCTGCCCGGCTTGGCCTGATTTTGTGATTCATTCCCTTCGCCATACAATGCTGACTAGGCGCCCGCAAATTTCCCTACGGCGGGTAGAGCAGCATCCGTAACCCAAAACCGGGCCTGTAGCTCAATGGTGGAGCAGGGGACTCATAATCCCTTGGTTGGGGGTTCGAATCCCTCCGGGCCCACCAGCACTTTCAAGCCGATGCGGCGGTTTCGCGAGCACGCGAAAAACGCGGGGTCGAAGTGACCCAGCGGGCCTCAGTGGCAGGAGGATTCATCCTGAAAGCTGCCGCTTCCCAACATCGAAGCCAGGAATCGCCAGCACGTTATGAGTTTTTGCGATTGGGGATCATTGCGCACCGCATTCTCTGACATGGAATATTTCGCTGTATCCATGGCCTTTCCCGCCGCGACCAGCTTGTTGCTCCAGTGCCGCACGCCCTCGAACTCATTGGTGAGCAATTGCAGCGCACTTCGATCGGCGTTGGTCGAGGCTGCCACCGACGCTAGTTGGAGGCCGGACGCCGCCTGTTCCCGGTATTGGGCCACCCATTCCTCCTTGAGTGGGTACCCATTCTGGATGGCATAGCCGACCGGACTGCCCCATTCTCGAATCAATGCGATCTCCTCGATCGCGGCCTTCATGAAATCCCGCGACAGGCCGGAATCGTCCGCCGGGTTTGGCGACTCAACGCTGGCGGGAGTGCCGGCCGTGGCCGGCGGTAGCGTCAAAACAATCCGATTCGCGTTGAAGCTCAGCGACCCATTCACGATCTGCGCCAGCGCTTCCAGGTCAACATACGCATGCCCGTTTTCCTGGATTACGACCGCTTGTCCAGAATGTCCATTTACCAGCAAGGTGCGCGACTGATGCTCAACTTGCGCGAAGGCCATCCCCGAAGCGACCAGCAGCACGGTTACTGTCGACGCGGCGCCGCAATAGGTGTTTCGCATATTTCCTCCTACATGTCTTGGATGCTGACCTGTCTGTCCTTCTTCGGAATTTCCGTTCTGCCCAGGAGTTGTTCCTTATGCAGGTAGTAGCAATAGGTGCAATCCAGGTTGCAGAGAGAGCCGATGGGCTTCACCATCACGTGGTAGCGGCGCACCGCGCCTTCCGCTGTCTGAATACGAGTTAGAACAGGATTCGCCATCTCACCACTATCGGTTAAAAACTTTGGTCATGGCCGCGTAGGGAAGGGGGCCGCATTGCGGCGGCCCGCCTCGTGTGTGATCTATGGTGTCGGCTTGTCTCCCCCGGCTTTGTTTTTCATCTCTAGTCCACGTTGGTTCATGTTTTTCATCTGTGGTGCAAGGATGTACAAAGGCGGATTATTCGAGAAGAAGCCGATCTTGAATTGCGGCGGATATTTGAGCAGGTCCTTCGTATAACTGCCGACCTCCTGACCAAGGAGCGTAATCATCGGGATGTGCCGGATACCCACATTTACGTCTTCTTGCGGGTCGGTATAGAGGTTGATCATGATCGCCCCGCCCGTGTCCGTCACGATAGGTCCGCTAAACCCGCCGATATCGCCTTTCTGAAACATTCCGTTCTCGATCTCAGCGGTGACGATGTACTTGAACTCATCTATACGCACGGCCGAGAAGTACTGGTTTAAGGTATAGATCCGGCTACGGCGGGCGGAGTGACCGTCGTTGGCCACTATCCACGAAGCCTGGTCCACACCGTCAATGTAGGTCGTCTTGGGAAATAAGTCAGCGAGTTTGGCGCCCGGCACTCCTGCAAGGGACATCGCGGTTGGCAGAATGTCAGCGAAGTCGAACAGGCCATCATCGCGGCGCGGATCGATCATGCCTTTCCAATAGGCAAAGGTAGGAACGCGCACGCCGCCTTCCCAACTCGATCCTTTGCACCCACGGAACGGCGTGCGCGCATGCGGCGGAACCTCACACTCGGGACCATTGTCGGAAGTAAAAATAATCAAGGTATTGTCGAGTTCACCGGTTTGCTGCAACTTGTCATATAACTGCCCGAGTATGTAATCCATCTGCACCATGCAATCACCGTAACTGGTGCGCGACATGGACTTGCCGGCCCACTCGTCGGAAGGATAGTTATCGAAGTGGCAGCCACGAGTAGCGTGATAAAGGAAGAACGGTTGCTTGCTGCCTTTCATCTTGTCCAGAAAGGCGAGGCTGGTATCTAACCAATGCTGGTCGAGGTCCTTAATATAGGTTAGGTCAATGAGCTTGCCCATCTCGCAGTTGCTTTTGTTGGCAGGAGTACAGTGAACTTCATTGTGGCTGAAGGGGTCGTTCTCCAGCATGGAGAAGCGCCCCGGCGACAGGGCCACTTCGGGATTGAAGTATTGGTCACGCCACTCGGTGTACTGGTCGGAAACACTTAGGAAACCGACATAATCATCGAAGCCGACATTCTGCGGTAGCGATGGCTGGTTCTCGCCAATGTGCCACTTGCCCACACCTTGGGTAACATAGCCCTGCTTTTTGAGCAGCGAGGCAACTGTGATTGCGCCGTCAAGACCGCCCGGCGCCCCGTACATGGCCGGGATCAAGATGCCGTGATGCAGAGGATTCTGCCCGGTCATGATGGTGGCGCGACTGGGCGAGCTGGAAGGCGTCGAGTAGGCGGAAGTGAAGATCAGGCCTGCATTGGCGAGTCTGTCCATCACCGGCGTGGCATTACCCACGGCCTCTCCGCCGCCATTGAATCCGGGATCCATCCAGCCGACGTCGTCCATCAGGAAGATAAGAATGTTGGGCTTCTTGCCGGTCTTCTGCTCCAGGGCGGCCAGCTTCTTGCGCGCTTCGGCGTCCTGCTCCGGATGCAGGATGACCGGATACATGTTGTCAGCGGGCTTCACGTCTTGCAGGTGAATGTACTGACCGGGGTGGTCGTAGCCCTTGGCCGTGGTTGGCCCGGTGGCCGCGCCGCGGATGTTCTGCGCCATTCCGGCACACGACGATGCGGCCACGAACATCGCGATCGCGGTCTCCAGTCGCCGGCCAGCGAACTTCTCTCTCAGTGTCTTCATGCCTTCTCCTGTTGTTGGACCACGTTTCTTTTTGTGACGGGTTAACGATGACTAAAGCGTGTCGATCAGTGTGATCAAGGTTGTGGCTTCGGCTTCGGGATCCTTAGGATCCAGGAAGGTGCGACCTGTTTCCTCCTAAGGTGAAGGGCGGACCTCTCGCCCTCCTGCCTCTTATTCCGCGGCCAGCGCCGCCTCCCGCTCTATGTTTCTTATCGTCTCCTGCTCAGCAGCACTCAAGTGGGTCGGCTGCGTATCAATCACCACCTTCTTGATGGTGCCGGTAAACCGATTCGGCGAGGCGTAGGCCGTGCTTACGGGTGAGCCGCTGTCTTCGCCGATGTCGAAGGTTTCGTCGGCCGAGAAACGTCCCCACGCTGTCTTTTCAATGCGGCCTTCACCCACCTTCTTGCCATTCACGAAGAGCATCGCTGTGCCGCCTTTACCAAGGCCGCCTCCGTCATAGCGGAACTCCATGCGGATGACACTTGGCCCCGGCGACAAAGCCTCGGAGCTGGTTATCCGGTAGTGGTCCTCCGTGATGTGGTTGTACTCGTAGGCTGGGTGTCCATCCTTGATGTAGAGTACATAGCCACCCACCACCCACCAGACTTCGCTCGGAGGAACTCACGAACACCATCACCGGCGTAAGCGACGCCATCGCTCCTGGCTGCAATTGCAACTGCGTGATGTAGCCGTCGTCGGGAGCGTAAACCGTGGTTTGATCCACGTTCCACTTGGCGCCTTCCAATTGGGATTTCGCTTGCGCCAGTACCGCCGGCCGCATCTGCGTGGCGGTGGCTAATGCGATTTGTGCCTGGGCTTGCTGGGCCTTGGCGGCAGCCAGTTGTTGCTGTTGCGCGGCCATCTGTTGCTGCTGCGCGGCCACTTGTTGGGTAAGGCTACTGACGTCGGCGGCGTATCGTTCCACTTCGAACTGGCTGCCGGCGTTCCTGCTGGCCAACTCGGTATATTCCTTCAACCGCGTGCTGGCCAGGTCCAGGTGTGCCTTGGTCGCCTCGATGGCGGCGTTCGTCGCCTGGATAGCGGCCTCGACCGCCTGCGCGTTCGCGACTGCGGCATTGACGCCCTGGCTGGCCTGGGTAATGGCGGTTGCGGTTTGGATGTCAGCCTGCGATAACCCCGATTCGGCGGCATGGAAGCTGTCCAGGTAGGGCTGCGGATCCATCCGAAACAAGACATCGCCCCGCTTCACGCGAGAGTTGTTGTGCACCGGCACTTCAATCACGCGACCGGGGACACGCGCCACCACCGGAGTCGTGAATTCCGACACCGTGGCCCCCATCGTAAAGGGCTGGGTGAAATTCATTCCGAACAGCACGATCAGCAAGCCCACGAAGCCGACCATGCCGGTGGCAATCTGCGCCGTCAGATTGAACGGAAGCAGCCGAAATTTGATGAATACCAGGTAGAGAACAACGCAGTACACAACGGCGAGGAAAGCAATCATCGCAGTGCCCCCAGGCGCTGGGCCAGCGCGCGGTACTCCGTCTCAACCTGCATCAACCGGTCGGAAACCTGCGTCAAGGCTGCCTTGATCGTGGCGTAATCGGCCGGGCCTGGCGGCATCGCGCCTGCTTTCAGTCGGTCTTTCTCCCGGTTCTTGTGGTCGAGCCACCGCAAGATCAGCACGTAGCCGATGACAAGGATCGCGACGATCATGGCTGTGGTCCCTCCGTGCCCCGCGACATCGTTCGGGAAGCTAATTCGCGCATTCCGGTTTCCATGGCGGCAATGCGCTGGGAAATCCCGGTGATGGTCGCTGCCAGTTCCGTCGTCTCGGCTTCGCTGATGGCAATGGCAGCGCCCTCTCCAGATCTTGGCTTGATGAATGCCGCAATCAGCGCCAGCATCCAGATGGGCGGCAGCAGAATGCCGATCCAGCCCGCAATGTTGATCGCTTCAGCCCACGGACTGCGACGCTTCTTCGCAATGTTCCCCGGTAACCACGCCAAAAGCAGAAGAATCGCTAACACCAAGGCAAGAATGAGCAGCAGAACGAACAGGGAGAAGATGTCGAGAAAGCCCATAGCAAGGCCCCCGGGGTACTCAATATCAAGGTAATTGGGTTGACACTTCCAGATGGCAGTGGCTCTCCCGTTCGGGAGTGGGCGCAACACTGCTGCAGGCAGGAACTCGGGTCAGATGCCACCTGTAGGCGTTTTTTGAATTTTCCGCTATCTGCATTCTCCTCGTCCGTGACCTAGGTCACGCTCTCACGTGAGCAGCACGTCGCCACAACTGAAAAGGATCACTGTCTCTTCGGGTCGCGTATCGCGGTGATTGCGGCAAGGCAAGTCAGGAACGGGGCCCGCCCCGTCGAAGTGGCGGGCGCCACGAGCGTGCTGCCGTGGCGTTCTCGCCGCGGACTATAATCATCGCTCGCATCACTGTGGAAGTTGGGCCCTTCGGGAGCGTCCCTTGAACTGGCGGAATGCAGTGTTCGATTTTGATGGTCACCGCACCTCGTTGGGGCGCGAGGTTGTCGCCGGACTGACGACCTTCACCACCATGTCCTACATTGTGGTAGTCAACCCGGCGATTCTCTCCACCGCCGGAATTCCGCCAGGCCCGTCGTTTGTGGCGACGGTGCTGGTGGCTGCGTTCGGCTGTTACTTCATGGCGTTTTACGCCAATCGTCCTTTCGCCATAGCGCCTTACATGGGCGAAAATGCGTTCATCGCTTTCACGGTTTGCAAGCTCTTGGGTTTTCGCTGGCAGACCGCACTGGCGGCAATCTTCATCGCGGGCGTGCTGTTTATCGTGATGACCGTCTTGCGGCTGCGGCAGTGGATCGTCGAAGGCGTGCCCACATCGCTTCGCTACAGCTTCGCGGTGGGCATCGGGCTGTTTCTCACCTTCATCGGATTGAACGAGACTGGATTGGTCACCCTCGGCGTTCCGGGCGCGCCGGTGCAGGCAGGGCATCTGACTTCGCATGCCGCACTGGTGGCCATGTTCGGCTTTGTGTTGATTGCCATCCTCGTGATCCGAAAGGTCCCCGGAGCGATTCTGCTGGGCATTGTGATCACCGCGATTGTGGCGTTCGTTGTTAAAATCGCCCCCCCGCCGCACGGACTGGTCAGCGTCCCGCCCAGTCTCGCTCCCATTGTGTGGCAACTGGATTTTCGCGGAGCGTTCACTTGGCGCGCCTTCCCCGTGGTGCTCACCATTTTCATCATGGCCTTTGTCGATACCATGGGGACCCTGATCGGACTTTCGGCACGCGCCGGTTTCCTCGACAAAGACGGACAGTTGCCCCAAATCGAGCGTCCGATGCTGGTGGACGCAATCACGACCAGCCTCGCTCCCGTCCTGGGCACCACCACCGCCGGCGCTTACGTCGAGTCGGCCACTGGAATCGAGGCGGGCGGCCGCACCGGGTTTACCGTCCTCGTTACCGGAACCTGTTTTCTGCTGGCGCTCTTCTTCTCCCCGTTTGTAGCAGCTATTCCGCCGCAAGCCTTCGGGCCTGCACTGATCATCGTTGGCCTGTTCATGCTGGCGCCCATTGTGCGCGTCGATTTCGCCGACTACACCGAATCCATCCCGGCGTTCGCGGTGGTTTCGCTGATGGCCTTCACCTTCAACATCGCCATCGGAATCTGCGCGGGCTTCGTGCTTTATCCCATCTGCAAGCTGGTTGCAGGAAGGGCGAGCCACCTGAAGCCCGGGCTCTGGGTCTTGACCGCCCTCTCGCTGCTGTTCTTCATCTTTTATCCGTACAGCTGATCAGGATTCCGCAGAGGCGAGTACGAGTAGAGCGGTGCTTTTAGCGCCGCGGTCGGGGCAGACAAAAGTCTTCCGCCGCTGAGGTCATTTTTAATGACCGCAGGGGCGGAAGGAGTGGTGAACCTTAGACGCTGAGTGCTGGCACTACACGGTCTCCGTCAGCTCTGAAACGGTGAAAGTTTACAGGTTTATCTTGCGGCGCAGCATGCCTGCCAGGCCCAGGAGACCGCTACCAAACAGCACGATGCTGCCGGGTTCAGGCGTAGTTCCCGCGCCTCCGGACAGAGTGGCACTTCCGAAGTCGTCAAACGCGATCGATCCGCCGCCCCCCGGAATGGTGTTTTGCAAGATCATTTCGAGCTGGAAGCCCCCGCCCTGTTCGCCGATACTGCCGAAGCTGAACGTCCCGCTGAACTCCATATCTTGTCCGCAGTAGTTGCAGTCAGGAACGAGGATGGTACCGATTTCGGTGCCATTGACGAAGTAGCCGACGGTTTCGTTATTGCCGCCGCCAAGGACGTCGTTCACGAAAAAGTCATACGACAGGCTGTTGATCGACGACTGGCCGGTAGCGAAGATGGGCGATATAACGTAATCGCCGGTGGTCCACATATATGCCGTCATGCCGCCGGCAGGAAGGTTTCCGCAGCCGTTGGTGGCGCTGCAATAGGCATCGCCCGCGGCCGGGAACGGCTCGACGACATCGCTGGCGTTGGCGACCATGGCGCTGGCGAAGCAGACCGCCAAGACCAGGGCAAGATTTACGACAAACAGCTTTTTCATAGGAGCTCTCCGTAAACTTATATTGCAATTCTGCTTCCAGTGTAAGTTGCTGAAAGCACGACACATTAGTGTTTGTATGTGCACACGCTTGCAACAAAGTGCGCGGCATTCTCCAGCATGATCACAGGCGGCTGGCACGCGAAAGCAGCATATGGAAGTAGCTTATGATGGTCTGGGTGCAGCAGAACGATATCAGGCAAGCTGGTTCCGCTGATCTCCCCGCGAACTTGCAGTTTTGCGATTCGGAAGCGGCCCGGCGAAATCTCGCGCGCATTCGCCAATTGGTGCCTGCGGGAGTTCAGGAGGCACTCGCGGCCTTGCTTCCCAGCTCGCCCAATCCCGATGCCGCGGTCAATCAGTTTGAACGCCTGGCCGAATCGGCCTCTCCCGATTTGTTGCGCCTGCTGGAGAAGCATCAGTTCTTGATTCACTATGCCGTGGTGGTGTTCGCCGGCAGCTCCTGGCTGGGCGAGACGCTGATCCACAATCCCGATTTGTTTCAGGGCTTTGTCCGCGACAAGAGCCTGGACCGCACCCATTCGCGTGAAGAATTCCAGGAGAGTTTCGCGCGGATGCGCTCGCGCTCGTTTGAAACCGATACGGCGGTCTTGCTGGCGCGTTTCAAGAAGCGCGAGTATGTGCGCATCATGTTGCGCGACGTGCTGGGAGTGGCAAGCTTGGCGGAAACGACGGCCGAGATTTCCGCGCTCTCGGATGTGTTGATCGAAGAAGCTCTGCGCGAAGTTCATTCCCAACTGCAGCACCGCTATGGCTCGCCGCAGCGGCTTGACCCCGAAGGCCGCGTGACCGATTCGCGTTTTGCCGTGCTGTCTTTGGGCAAGCTGGGCGGCAACGAACTGAATTACAGTTCCGACATTGACTTGCTGTATCTCTATGACGGCGGAATGGAACCGCCGGGCGCGGAGATTTCCAACCGCGAATATTTCATCCGGCTGGCCCAGCAAACCACGGAGTTGCTGTCGCGCCACACGCGCGAGGGGCCGGTCTTCCGCATCGATTTGCGCTTGCGTCCTCAGGGCAACGAAGGCGAGCCCGCGGTGCCGCTGCCCCATGCCATCGATTATTACTCCCACGTCGCCCATGATTGGGAGTTGCAGGCCATGATCAAGGTGCGTCATTCCGCGGGCGATGTAGGGCTGGCGCGCGAGTTTGTGCGTGGGGTGCAACCGTTCGTGTATCGGCCTGAGCTGAACTTTTTTGCCATCAAGACGGCGCTCGCCTCGCGGGAGAAAATGGGAAGTCACCGCCGCCGGCGCCTGCTGAAGCAGACGGGCCAGAACGGTATCGATGTGAAGCTCGACCGTGGTGGCATTCGCGATATCGAGTTTCTGGTGCAGTGCCTGCAGCGCGTCTATGGCGGAAGCGAATCGTGGCTGCGTTCGCGGGGCACGATGTTTGCGCTGCAGAAGCTCTACGACAAGGAACACATCAGCAGCAAAGACTTCCACAACCTCACCAACGCTTACGAGTTCCTGCGCAACCTGGAGCATCGCCTGCAATTGCGCCAGGGCCAGCAGACGCATCGGCTGCCGGAATCGCGCTGGGAGTTGGTATCGCTGGCGCGTGGTCTCGCGCGGGAAGGTACGACGGCTCCGACCCCCGAAGAGTTCCTGGCCCATGTGCAAAGGCGCATGTCGGCGGTGGCGGAGATTTATCAGCGAGTCATTTATCAGGAGCAGAGCCAGGACCACCACGCGCCGGAATTTCAGTTGCATCCGGAGATTCCCGCGACACCGGAGAGTTCCTACAGCCAGATGATGCAGCGGCTGGCGGTCGATTCTCCCCGGCTACGGGAAATCGCCGGCAGCGCCGAGTTGTCGCAACATGCGCGGCGCAACCTCGATCGCTTCCTTAGCTCGGCGGGGACTACCTCGGAGCGTTATGGCGCGGTGCTGCGCTCGCCCGAAGCGGTGGGCCGGGCGCTCACCATCTTTGAGTTCAGCGAGTATCTCACCGACATCCTGGTGCGGCACCCGGCGGAGGTCGCGCTGCTGCCGCAGATTGACGAGCTGTCAACTTCGGACTCCGGCGAATTGTTCGACGAAGGTCCGCGCAGCGAGAGCGTCGTACCCGATCCGGTGTTTGCCTACCTGGCCCAGGAAAAGGTCGATCGCTCCGAAGCCAACGCCATCTTGCGACGCCATTACCGCCGCCGCGTGTTCCTGTCAGGCGCCCGCGATCTGTTTCAGTTGCGCGAAGTCTTCGACTCGCTAAGCGAGAACACCGTCGCGGCCGACGCTGCGATCCAAGCCGCCTTGGCTATCGCTGGCGCTCCTGCCGGATTTACGGTTATGGGACTGGGAAGGTTGGGGGCCCGCGAATTCGATCTGCTGTCGGACGCCGATGTGCTGTTCGTTTGCGACGAAGGCTGCGCTCAGGAGGAGATGCTTCGAGTGGCGGCGCAGGTGATGGATGCGCTGACCGCGTACACCCTGGATGGCACCGTGTTTTCGGTGGACACTCGCCTGCGGCCGCATGGTCGCGAAGGCGAATTGATCGTCACCCCAACCCAATTGGCCGCCTACTTCCAAGACGAGGCCAAGCCCTGGGAAGCGCTGACGTATCTTAAGTTGCGCCATGTGGCGGGCGATCGTGAAGTCGGCAACCGCGCGTTGGAGGCGGTGCGCAAGGAAATTGCAGAGATCGCGACTCGGCCTGACTTCGATTCACAATTGCAGGACGTTCGCGTCAGGCTGGAACGGAGTGACACCGCTGCAGACTTTAAGACCGGCCCGGGCGGAATTTATGACCTCGACTACCTGGCCGGTTCGCTGCAGGCGCGCCATCAGCTCTGGCTTGCGGGAAATCTGCGGGAGCGGCTGGACGTGCTGCATGAGCATGGGTTGCTGGATGCTGGAGAGTATGCCCAACTCACGCAGAGCGCGCTGTTTCTGCGTACCCTGGAGCATCTGGTGCGCCTGGTGACCGGACGAGCGCGCAAATGGCTGCCGGTCGCCGAGCATCCCCATCGCGCCCTGCAAAAGCTCTTGTGGCGGGTGCTGCGCGCCGATGACAGCTTCGATCTCGAAATGCGGCTGTCGGAAGTCCTGCGGCAGACCAGGGCCATCTACCGCCAACGTGGTATGCCGTAATCCGGGATTTCATTGAAGCCCTTGGCCTGCGGTGATACCGTAGAAGGTTCGGGAGAACCCGGCAAGCCTTTCTGATCCGGACGCGGCGGATGGCTGGAGTGGGGCCGCAACTCGTTTTCGTGCCCATGACTCGGTTTTCGGCGTGCTGCTGATTCTGCTAGAGCTTCCTATTCCCGACACATGGCTGTTTACAGCTTAGGGTCAATTTATACCCATACTCCTCGAGGTGCCTTGTGGCGGCTTCTTATAATGAAATACCTTTGCCCTCCAGCGGGACCAAGATCACTTACGAAAACGGTAAGCTTGTCATCCCAGACAATCCCATCATTCCTTTCATCGAAGGCGACGGTACCGGCCGTGATATCTGGAAAGCGTCGGTGCGGGTATTCGATGCGGCAGTTGAAATTGCCTATAACGGTAAGCGCCGGGTCGCCTGGTACGAGGTCTTCGCTGGCGAAAAAGCCATGGATCGCTTCAAGACCTGGCTGCCTGATGACACGGTCGCTGCCTTTCGCGAGTTGCGCATCGGCATCAAGGGTCCATTGACCACCCCGATTGGCGGGGGCATCCGTTCGCTGAACGTCGCTTTGCGCCAGCTCCTCGACCTCTACGCCTGCATTCGGCCGGTGAAGTATTACCAAGGCATTCCTTCGCCGGTAAAGCATCCTGAGCGCATGAACATCGTCATTTACCGCGAGAACACCGAAGACGTTTACGCGGGCATCGAGTGGAAAGAGGGAACGCCGCAGGCCAAGGAGTTGATTGACTTCATCAACACCAAGATGCTGGCGGGCACCAAGAAGCATGTGCGGGAAGACTCCGGCATCGGTATCAAGCCGATCTCCATCACCGGCACCAAGCGCCTGGTGCGCATGGCTATCAAGTACGCGCTGGCCAACCATCTCAAGTCGGTGACCATCGTCCACAAAGGCAACATCCAGAAGTTCACCGAAGGCGCGTTCCGCGAATGGGGCTATGAGCTGGCCACCCAGGAGTTCCGCGACCAGGTCATCACCGAGCGCGAGAGCTGGATCATCGGCAACCTCGACAAGAATCCGGGATTGTCCATCGAAGACAACGCCAAGATGGTCGAGCCCGGTCTGGAATTTGCGCAGCCGGATTTCCGCGAAACGCTCTACAAGGAAGTGAGGAGCGTAATCGACAACATCTACGCAACCCACGGCAAGGGTGCGTGGAAGACGAAGCTGATGATCAACGATCGCATCGCCGACAGCATCTTCCAGCAGATCGTTACCCGTCCCGACGAGTACGCAGTACTGGCCACGCCCAACCTGAACGGCGACTACATTTCCGACGCCGCCGCTGCCCAGGTCGGTGGACTCGGTATTGCGCCGGGCGCCAACGTCGGCGATCAGCACGCCATCTTCGAAGCCACCCACGGCACCGCTCCGAAGTATGCCGATAAAGACGTGATCAACCCCGGCTCCGTGATGTTGTCGGGCGTGATGATGTTCGACTTCATGGGCTGGCACGAGGCGGCCCGCCTGATCGAGGACTCGCTGGAGCGCACCATCCTGCAGAAGAAGGTCACCTACGACTTCGAGCGCATGCTGGAAGGCGCGACCAAAGTCAGGACGAGCGAGTTCGCGACCTATATGATCCAGAACATGGCGCCGGTAGCGGAGTTGGTAGCGGAGTAGCGGGCTGTCCAACCATTTCTAGGGTTGTCATTACGCCGTTAGGAGTTGTCATTGCGAGCGCAGCGAGGAATCTGCTGTTGTTAGTTCTTGGATGAATGCCGAGGAACAGCAGATCCCTCACGGCCTGAACCTTACCCCAGCGAGCGCAAAGACGGCGCTCGTTGGGGACCCCGGCCAGCCGTTCGTGATGACAATTCAACAGCAACCTGTTCAGCTATACCTGCGATTTCGGATTCATGCTGTGACACATCATTAAATATTCAAACACTGTGAGGCATCATGCGTAAAAAGGTAACCGTAGTTGGATCTGGCAATGTGGGCGCCACCGCGGCGCACTGGCTGGCGTCGAAGGAACTGGCCGACGTCGTTCTGATTGACATCATCGAAGGCGTGCCCCAGGGCAAAGGTCTCGACCTGCTGGAGGCCATGCCCATCGAGAAGCGCGATTCGTTCGTGCTCGGCACCAACGATTATGCCGACACCGCCAACTCCGACATCGTGGTCATCACGGCGGGCATTCCGCGCAAACCCGGCATGAGCCGCGACGATCTGCTCAACACCAATTTCAAGATCATGAGCGACGTGGTGGGCAAGGTGGTGCAGTACTCGCCCAACTGCATTCTGATCATCGTCTCCAACCCGCTCGATGCCATGGCGCAGGCGGCTTACAAGCTCAGCGGCTTTTCGCGCAATCGCGTGATCGGCATGGCCGGCATTCTCGACTCGGCTCGCTTCCGCGCTTTCATCGCCCGCGAGTTGGATGTTTCCGTGGAAAACGTCACCGCTTTTGTCCTCGGCGGCCATGGCGACACCATGGTCCCGCTGCCCCGCTACTCGACAGTGGCGGGCATTCCCATCACCGAATTGATGGATGCTGCCACCCTCGCGCGCTTGGTGCAGCGCACCCGCGACGGTGGCGCCGAGATCGTCAAGTACCTCAAGACCGGCAGCGCATACTACGCGCCGTCGGCCGCGGTCGCTGAGATGGTCGAGGCCATCCTCAAGGACAAGAAGAAGATCGTGCCCTGCGCCGCCTATCTGGAAGGCGAGTACGGTATCAAAGGGCTGTTCGTCGGCGTGCCGTGCAAGCTGGGCTCCAACGGCATCGAGAAAATCCTCGAGATCAAACTGACCCGGGAAGAGCAGGCCGCCTTGCAGAAGAGCGCCGACTCGGTGAAGGAGTTGGTGGGCGTCATCGGGGCGTAGATTTCAAGCGATATTTCGTCCCACCCTGTCGCCGGTCTGCATAACGCCGAGTGCCCCACCCAAGCTTCCTTTGCTTGGGTGGGTGTTTTTTTGCGGGTTGTCTTCCAGATCAATCTGACCCGGTAGATGAAGCGACTCCCCGTTGAACAATACACACAAATGTGAGATGTTTACACATAGAGGATATGACTTGTGCGGACCAATATTGAGATTGATGATGATTTGATACGGCAGGCGATGCGGCGGAGCGGGGCTCCGACCAAGAAAGCGGCAGTGGAAGAGGCCCTTCGGCTCCTGGTGAAGACACACGAACAGACTTCGATTCGCAGATGGCATGGCAAAGTGCAATGGGAAGGCAACTTGAAGCAACTGCGCCGCAGTCGAGTTCCGCAATAGGCGGTGCCCATGGTCATCGTCGACACGACCGTTTGGATCGACTACCTGGGCAACCTAAACAACCGCCAGACGAATTGGCTGAGTCGCGAGTTGGGGCGGCAACCGCTTGGGTTGACTGACATCATCCTGTGTGAAATTTTGCAGGGAATTCGAAGCGATGCAGCCTTCGCTGGGGTCTGGCATGATCTTGAGAAGTTCTACATCTTTAATACCGGCGGAAGCGAGTTGGCCGTGGCCGCCGCCCAGAACTATCGTCGCCTCCGGCAAGCAGGGTATACGGTGCGCACAACCATCGATTGCCTGATCGCCACATTCTGTTTGGAGGCCGGGCACGCGCTGCTTCATCGCGATCGCGATTTCGATCCCTTCGAGCAATATTTTGGGTTGCGCGTGGTGCATCCGTAAGACGGTTCACCCTCAAGCCTCCTTTGCTTGGGTGGGATTTCCAATCGGTGGACGCCCGCCTAACGCTTCGCCGACTATGTCAGATCGAGAGCGGCTTTGACCGCAGTTTCAACCCTCTGCATGGATGCCCATGCCAGCGCGTCCAGCGGAGGGTAGATCACCAGTTGCTTCTCCACCGTGGTTGGTTGGTCGCACTGCACCCAGGAGTCGCGGTCCAAACCACCCTCTGCGGCCTTCAGCTTCGGACGCAGTGAAAACGCCTTGTGCTCGGCGGTGGAGATCGGCAGCACACATACATCCAGAGAATGCGCGTTCAGGCTATCGCTCGAAATCACCAGAGCGGGACGTTCTTTGTCGAGGCCGATCAGGCAGACTTCGCCCCGCCTGGGATACCATCGCGGGGGCTTTGTTCCTCTTCGCCAGGTTGTCATGGGCGCGACCAGGATTTAAGGCCGGCCTTCTGGAAGGCGCGGCGCTCCTGCCGGTCTTCACCTGCGCTGCTAAAGAACTGCGCCGCCTCCTGGTAGAGGCCGGCCTTGCGCTCCGTCTCCAGGGCGTACTTCAGCAACTGGTTGACCCGTTCGCTGGCGGAGTTGTTCCCCTTGGTGCGTTCAACCTCCGACAGAACATTCTGGTCGAGCGAAAAAGAGCGGGTTTTCCTGACTGCGGACCGCATAGCCGTGGTTCTCACCAAGCTATTGTGATTCCTCTTAGATATATTGTCAAGATTCCTACAAGGAATGTTGGTCAACGAAATGGCCACGACGGGATGCCCCGCCGACGCCGGTTAAAGCGTTCTGGCGGTATAGATCAGATACACCGCCAATATAATTCCGAAAAGCGCAGCAATTACGCCAAGAACGGTAACGATGGCGCCAGCCGGACGAAACTCGCCTGCGTTCAGCCGGTTCATGGTTGTGCGGTAGCGGACCAACGACACCAGCGCCATGAATATACCCATAACAATGAAGCCAACCCCGATCGCCAACGACATCCCGCTCTGGCGTTCGGCATTGAGCTGCATTCGCAGGAATTCGCGCAAGGTGATGCCAAACCTTGCCACCACGAAACCGAAGACGATAATGCTGATGCTGGTGCGAATCCAGGCCAGGAAGGTGCGCTCGTTCGCCAGGTGGTCGGCAGCTTTACCGGATTGGGTGGAAGGAACTGGGGCAGTCATGGTACTCACGTCAGGCTGGCTACGCATAACTGCATGATAATGTTATCGCGCAAGGCTTTATCGGCCATCGTGTGCAGTAAACTAGCGCAGAGTAGCATATAGGTGCCATATAAATAGCAGTAATTAGCGCCACTCTTAGGCGTATAAAACTCCTAGAAGTGGCACCAGCGGCCCTAGGAGGCCCCAGGATCGACGCGAGACCCCCAAGATGGCCCCCGAAAACGCCTCCCGTGAGCTTGAGACCCGCCAGCGGCCACGCAGACGCTCTAGCGTACGTTTCCGGTTTTGGGAAATCCAGTATGCGGACAGGCTCGCGGCCGGACGGTCTTGGGGGCCATGCTGTTCGGGATTATCGAGCCGAACACGCCCCCAACTGTCGCTCGTCTTCGTCCTACAGACACTACTCATGCTTGTGCGTTTCCGGAACCACTACTGCCGGGACAGGCGCAGGCGCCACCTTCTTAAGCTCCGGTCGTGGCTCGATGGGACGTGCTGGTGCGCTCATGCTGCGCTCGTCGAACTTGCCGAAAATCATCTTCCCGGCGGTGGTCTGGAGCACGGACGTCACCGAGATATCGATGTTCCTGCCGATCATCTTGCGGGCGTTATCCACCACCACCATGGTCCCGTCGTCCAGATAGGCCACACCCTGGTTGTATTCCTTGCCTTCCTTCAGGATGAAAACCTTCATGATCTCGCCGGGCAGGACAATGGGTTTTAGCGAGTTCGCCAACTCGTTAATGTTCAGCACCGCGACCCCTTGCAGTTGGGCGACTTTGTTGAGGTTGAAATCGTTGGTGACGATCTTGCTTTCGTACACCTTGGCCAGCTCGATCAGCTTCAGGTCCACTTCCCGCACCGCGGGGAAGTCGTCTTCCACGATCTGCACCTGCAAAGTCGCGATCTTCTGGATGCGCTGCAAGATGTCAAGGCCGCGGCGGCCGCGGTTGCGCTTCATGGAGTCGGCCGAGTCAGCCACCAACTGAAGTTCGCGCAGCACGAACTGGGGAATGACGATAACCCCGTCGAGGAAGCCGGTCTCGGCGATGTCGGCGATGCGGCCGTCGATGATGACGCTGGTGTCGAGGATCTTGTGGCTCTTCTTGGACTGTTTCTCGCCGCCAAAAATGCCGCCCAGCGCCGCCAGATTGAGCAGGTCGCCCTTGCCGGCGCCCACCACCAGACCTACATAGGCCATGATCAGCATCACGAAAAGCTGCAGAAAGCTTTGCGTCGGACCTTCGTGAATGCTGTTGCGGATGACCAGGCTGAAAAGGTAGGCGCCGACGATTCCGAGAATGCTTCCGATGACTGCGCCGATGAGCCGCTTCAGGCTGGCGCGTCGCAGGCGAAGCTCAAATAGAACCACTGCGATTCCGAAAAGCACTCCCACCGCTGCTGCGGGCCAGTCGGGTCAACCCAAGCGGGCGCAGTTCATAGCTGGCAACTGCTGTTATGAGGACAAATAAGATCCGTATGAATACCAGGTCCAAGCGACACCTCCACCAAGCGGTCCAGGCGTCGGCAGTGGGTGAAAGCGCCCCGGGGATATAGGAAGAAAATGATGCCGGTAACGCACTCTCAAATCCAAACGCGTCGCGCAGACCTCGACTCGCTCGCTCCGCTAAGTAACCGCCTCGGGGCATATGAAAAAAATTGCGCCCCGACCCGCCCAACCGCGGCGGGACTATTACTGAGTAGCCGAAGTATATACCAATTCGGGACTTATTCCGCGACGCAGTTGTGTCTCAATTGCGGCGAGTTCCAATTTGGGCAATATGGCGACGCGGTGCAAACTCGACCGGCTCTGCAGCGGCGGAGCGATGCAGAAATCGAGCCGCCGACACTCTCAGGCGAACAGCGCCCCAATTCCCGCTCCGCCCAGCACCACCACCGCCCACCAGCCGAAGACTACGGCCATGCAGGTCCCCCGCTTTAGCTTGGTTACACAGCCATATCCTAGGCCGGTCAGGAAGATCGCCCAGATGGTGAACACATCCAGCGAAGTCGCGATGGAGTAGAGGAAGTGAGAACTGGGGTCAACCAGAGCGCTCAAGTTGCTGGCGATCGGGTTCTGGAAGGTGAAGGCTTCACCCCCTCCCACGCTGATCGCCAGTATGGCAATCAGCGCCTTGATGATTCCGGGCAGCGATGCGTACATGCTGATGGCCATGCACTGATTAAAAGTGAGGCGCTGACCGAGGCCAAGGTTGAATGTCCCCAGCAGAACAGCGGCCATGATGGCGACGACGATCAGCAAGACCACCGGATAGGAGTAACTGATCGCTCGATTGACCTTGACGATGGTCTGGATCTGCGCCGCGCGCTGATCGGGAGACAACTGATCGAGTCTCTCTTCCTGCTTGGGAGAGAGCGCCATTTGGTTCTCGACGACCTTTTCCACGCCGAGTTTCTTGTCCACCACTGCCACCATGGCCCAGCTTGCGATCGCCAGCAAGATCCAGGGCACCCACCAACTAGCGCTACGCCGGATGTCGGAGAACGTTTTGCTGGGAGCGACGAAGGTGTCCACTACACGCTCGGCCTGGGAAAGAGACGGTTGCTCCGCGGGGGCGACAGGACTGGCAGAACTCATAGCTCTCCTTTTGCTGCAGACGAAGTGCGGGCTGCGGCTCTGCGAGAGCGGGCAGCACCGAAATCAGTTTTCAATCAGAATTCGCCGAGATTGTACCACTGGCGTGTTGCGGAAAAAGTTTGGCTTCATCCGCTTTCTTGAAGGGGCGCGCCTCTAGAGCTTGCCCTGAGCCTGCCGAAGGCGCGCCGACAAGTCTCTTATTTTGTCATCACGAACGGCCTTTTAGGCCGTGAGGGATCTGCTGTTCCCGCCGAACAGTCGTTCAACGCTAACAACAGCAGATTCCTCGCTTCGCTCGTAATGACAATTCTAGAGCGCTCTATCTTTTCGGCGGCATGCTCGGTCGGTTGTTCGCCCCGCTGCTGGCCTGGCCGTTCGCCGGCTTCTGCCCCGTGATGGCCAAGCTGTCATTCAGCTTTCGATTGCCGTCGAATGACTGGGCAATGCGTTCGGCGGTCTGTTTATCTTTGCCGGAACCTACCGTGCCGCTCAGGTCGATGCTTTCGGCGGTGACGTTCACGACGATATGGCTGTTGCTGAGCGCGGGCTCGTCGCGGAGGGCGTTCGCGATTTGCGATTGCAGCGAGCTGTCGTTCTGGTTCGCGGATCCGGGCGGATTCGCGCTGGCATTGCTGGGGGCAGTCTGGGCATTCGGCGAGGTCGAGGGTTGAACCTCCACTGCTGCCGGCGGGGGTCTGCGCCACGGCCAATGCAGCCGTCCAAAGCACGAGTGCAAGCAAAGCGAGGTACGCCTTCATAGCCCGTCTCCGTAATACTCCGGTGTTTGGATGTAAGATCGCCGGCTACGGCTGCCGAGCGTGGGAGAAAATAATTCCTTTAGTGTTGTCATCACGAGCGCGCTTTGGCGCGATGGATCTGCTTTCCTCGACCATCATCCAAAAGCAAGCGAAGAGCAGATTCCTCGCTTCGCTCGTAATGACAATTCGAAAGAGTGCTAACCGCTCGGTAACTGCCGAGGAACCCCCCTGTGCAACCTGTTTCGTCATCCTCAAATGCTTATAATGCGGAATAACGAAAGTCGAGCCTGTTGCGTCCAATGAATGTGCATTTTTTCTTGTTTGCCTCGGCCGTCGGCGGTGAAATTTCCGGGCTGATCGAATCCAGCGGTCTCGTCGCCAAAGCTGTCCTCTTAATTCTGCTGCTGTTCAGCCTGGCATCTTGGGCCATCATTTTCTCCAAATGGGGCCTGTTTCGGCGCGCGCGAGTGCAGAGCAATCGCTTCATGCGCGCGTTTCGCAAGTCGGAGCGGCTGCAGGATGTCGCCGCTGTCGCGGAACAATTCAAGCCCAGCCCGCTGATCGCAGTGTTCGACGGCGCCTATGACGAACTGCGCAAGCAGGCGCCGCATCCCATTCGCATGGCCGCTTTGCAGCGTGCCACCCAGATCGCATCCTCCGAAGAATTGAGCCGCCTGGAGAGCCGCTTGCCCTGGCTGGCAACCACGGGAGCGGTCACGCCCTTCATCGGCCTGTTCGGAACGGTGTGGGGCATCATTGACGCCTTCCACGGTCTCGGAACCGCTGCCGGCGCCACCTTGCGCGCGGTCGCGCCCGGCATTTCCGAAGCCCTGATCACCACCGCGGCCGGCTTGTTCGCCGCCATTCCCGCCGTGATCGCCTACAACATGTTCACCCAGCATATTCGCGAGTTTGGCGCGCGCATGGACGACTTCAGCCTGGAACTGATCAACGAAGTCGAGCGCGCGCAGACGGGCAGCGCTCGAGCGGTCGAGAGTGTGGAGCGGCGGTAATGGCGTTCACCAATTCACGGGGCCGCACCCAGACGTCGCTGGCCGACATCAACGTCACGCCGCTGGTGGATGTTGTGCTGGTGTTGCTGATCATCTTCATGGTCACCGCGCCGATTTTGCAGTCGGGCATTGAAGTCGCGATTCCTCATACCCGGACGGTAAAGGAGATCACCGAGGAACGCCTGGTGATAACTATTGACCGCCAGCAGCGCGTGTTCCTGAATAACCAGCCCATCAACATCAATCAGATCGGCGCTCAGTTGCAGCAGAAGATTCGCGACCCCGAGGGGCAGTCGGTCTTCGTGCGCGCCGACGAGAACGTGCCCTTTGGCGCCTTCGCAACCGTGATGGATGCGGTGAAACAGTCGGGCATCACCAACGTCAGCATCGTGACCCAACCGCTGGAGAAAAATGGCAGCCGACGTTGACATCTTTCCGGCCGGGGGCAATCTTCGCGCTCCCTTGATCGGCTCGGTGACGCTGCACGTCGCGCTGTTCGCCTTGGCGTTGTTCGGCTATCTGCTTCCTACCACTCGAGGAGAGAGTTGGGGCGGCACAGGTGGGACCGGCGGCGCCATGAGCGCTACGCTGGTGAGCAGCATCCCATTACCTATGCCGCCGACCCAGAGCGAAAACGTGCTGGCCAACGAATCCAGGGGGCTGACGCAAACGCCGCCGAAGGAAATTCCGAAAGAAGAGCCGAAGGCGATTCCGATTCCCGCGCCCGACGCCAAGAAGAAGGGGCCACGGGAGTCGGTGCAAAAGAAGCCGCCGCCAAAAGAAGTGGCGAAAGTGGAAGACAATCGGATTCCGTTCGGCCAGGGAGGACCGGTCAGCGGCCCTTATGGGTCTTTCGCGGCGGGCGGAGCGAAAGGCGGGCTCAGCTTTACCGGAGGCAACGGAGATTTCGGCAGCCGCTTCGGCTGGTATGTGGATGGGGTGCGGCGCAAGGTGTCGGAAAACTGGCTGAAGTATGAAGTGGATCCCAACATCGATACGGCGCGCAGGGTTTACATTTATTTTGAGATCACCCGCGCGGGGCAGCCGGAAAACGTACGCGTGGAGCAGTCTAGCGGCATTCCGTCGCTGGACCAGTCCGCGATGCGGGCGCTCGAACGCATCGATACCTTTGGCCCGCTGCCTCCGGAGTACGCGGGCCGTTATGTCGCCGTCGAGTTCTGGTTCGACTATCGGCGGTGAGGTGGATTTTTACATTCGGCGCCACTGTGCCTGTTGAGTTGGATTGTTCATGGGCGCTTATAATCTTGGGTTGTCATCCTGAGCGACGAGCGCAAACGGGGTCCCAGCAAGCACCGGGTTTGTGCTTGCTGGGGTGTTGGAGCGAGGAGTCGAAGGAACCCTATGGCCGCCAGCAATATTGGGTTTGTCGCTGAGCAAGGCGGCCACACCGTGATTTCTGTGGTAATAGGGGTCCTTCGACTCCTCGTCCGGCCGCCGCGGCGACCGGAGTCGTCGCTCAGGATGACACCTCAATGCACATGACCTCAGGTGCTAGAAGGAACTTTGAGAAATTGGGAAGCATGAAACGATACAGAGCAATTCTATTGGTGTTGTTTGTCCTGTTTGGCATCGTGGGCATGTCGGCCCAGGACTGGATTCGCACCGGCACCGGACTTGGTGTCGAGAAGGTGCGTCTCGCCGTGCCCGACTTCAAGCTGGTCACCACTGATACGGGCACGCAGAATCTGTCGGCGATCTTCAATGTCACTCTGTGGAACGATCTGCAGACGGCGGGGATTTTCGACATGGTGTCCAAGAGCTTTTATCCCTTGGCGGTGCCGGGCGCTCCGCAGGAAGTGCATCTCAATGACTGGAGCAGCCCGCCTCCGAACGCCAGCATGTTGGCCTTCGGCAATCTGGGAATCCAAGGCGGATCGCTGAATGTCCAGGGCTGGTTGTACGACACCAAGAATCCGCAGTCGCCGCAGGTGCTGGGCAAGCAATATCGTGAGCCGGCCAACGATGCCAACGCCCGCCTGATCGCCCATCGCTTCGCCGACGAAATCATCCTTCGCCTGGGCGGCGGTATCGCCGGGGTTGCCGAGACCAAGCTGTATTTTGTCAGCAACCGCAGCGGCTCCAAGGAAATCTGGCAGATGGACTACGACGGCGCCGGTCAGAAGCAGCTAACGCACATGGGAAGCATTGCGCTTTCGCCGCATGTCTCGCCCGACGGCACGCGCGTGGCCTACTCCGGCGTGACCAAGGAAGGCTGGCAGATCCTGATGTACTCCTTGGAACTCGGCCGCGCCGTCAGCTTCCAGCACTTCGGCGGCGACAACTACTCACCCGCCTGGTCCTCCGACGGTCAGACCATTGCGTTCTCGTCGTCGCGCACCGGCAATACGGAAATCTATTCCGTCAGCTCCACGGGGGGAAGTGCGCGCCGCCTCACCGAGAGCAAAGGACCGGATGTTTCGCCCACCTGGAACCCCAAGACCAATGCGCAGATTGCCTGGGTTGGCGGTCGCACCGGGCTACCTCAGATCTATACCATGGCATCTGACGGAACGAACGTGGTTCGCGTAACCGATCAGGGCTACGCGGTATCGCCTTCGTGGTCGCCCAATGGCCAGTTCCTGGCGTTCGCGTGGATTCGTCATTATGGTCCGGGCGCGCCGGGGGCCAGCGACATCTATGTCATGGACGTGGCCAGCAAACAATGGGCGCAACTGACCCATGAGGAGGGGCGCAACGATTTCCCGTCATGGTCGCCCGACGGACGGCATATCGTGTTTCAGTCGAGCCGCACCGGCCGGGTGCAGATTTATTCCATGCTCGCCGATGGCAGCGAGGTGCGGCAATTGACGACCGCGGGAGAAAACACGCAGCCTAATTGGAGTTTTAAATAGGTTTTAGTCCCTGCACGCTTATGGGCGCCAGAAGGAGCACACTTCGGCCCTGGCATGAACTGATGCGAGTGCTCTCGCGGGAAAGTGAAGGAAGAAAAGTTGAAGCTAACCAGGAGTCAATGGATCCGGATTATCGTTGCCTTGTCCGTGGTGCTGGCCGTCAGCGCTTGTGGCAAGAAGAAAGTGGCCTCCGCACCGCCGCCTCCGCCGCCACCACCACCCCTGCGCCTACTGCCTCGTTGACCGCCAATCCCAATACCATTCAAGCGGACCAGGCGAGCACGTTGACGTGGAGGACCGACTACGCCACCGACGTTACCATCGATCAATTGGGCAAGGTCGATCCCAGCGGTTCGCGGGCGGTGACCCCGGCGGAGTCGACTACCTACCACCTGGTGGCGAAGAACGATTCCGGCACGCAGGAGGCCACAGCGCGCATTACCGTGGTATCGGCTCCTCCTCCGCCGCCTCCGCAAACCTCCAGCGGCACCGATGAGCAGTTGTTTTCCGAGAACATGAAAGATGTGTTCTACGACTACGACAGCTATGATATTTCCGCCCAGTATCAACAGGTTTTGCAGGCGGATGCGCGGTTTCTGCAGCAGCACCCGAACATGAAGTTCACCATCGAGGGCCACTGCGACGAACGCGGTTCCACCGAGTACAACCTGGCGCTGGGTGACAATCGCGCCAACGCCGCCAAGCAGATTTTGGCGCAGCTCGGTATCTCGGCCGACCGTATGCGCACCATTAGCTACGGCAAGGAAAAACCGTTCTGCACGGAAAGCAACGAGTCGTGCTGGCAGCAAAACCGCCGCGCTCACTTCGTTTATCAGAAGTAGCGGAGCGGTGCCGATTCCAATCGGCATTGTTCTCTGGAGTTGTCATTACGTCTCCGGGGTTGTCATTACGAGCGAAGCGAGGAATCTGCTTTGGTCAGCCCTGGAGTGAACTCCGATGGAAACAGCATATCCCTCACGGTCTGAAGACCGTTCGTGATGACAACTCAGAATGTGAAGTTCTGGTGTCGTCTGATCAGCAGAGCATACTCAGGAGCAGGACAGGAACTATGCGACTTCGTAACAATGTGGCTTGGCTGGCACTGGCGGCGTTGCTGCTGGCAGCCGCCCGCCCGGCGGTCGCCGCCAACAAAGACATCATCCAACTGCAAACCCAGGTCCAGGCCCTGCAGGACCAGGTGGCCCGCATGCAGCAATCCATCGACATGAACATGGGCGCGCTGAAAAACCTGGTCGAGCAGAGCGCCGACAGTGTCAACAAGATGAGCACTGCGGTGAACGATTTGCAGCAAAAGATGCAGGGCCAGGCCAGCGACACGAATGGCCGCATGGAAACAGATTTCCGGACAGATCCAGTCGCTGCACGACACGGTGGACGAGCTGAAATCTCGCCTGGCCAAGGTCAGCAAGCAACTCGACGACATGCAGCAAGGCGGGCAGAACCTGGCCGCCGGGCAGCCCGGAATGACCGCTCCCGCCGGACCGCCCACGCCGGGCGCAGACTCCAACCCGGCCGCTTCCCAAGCGCCTCCGGCGGACGCTCTGTACAAACAACGCCCTGCGCGATTACAACTCGGGGAAATACGATTTGTCTTCGCAGGAATTCACTGAGTACATCAAGTACTATTCCAACACCGATCTGGCCGGGAACGCCCAGTTCTATCTCGCCGACATCGAGTATCGGCAGGGAAATTTCGAGGCGGCGGCGCGCGACTACGACAAAGTGCTGGAGCAGTATCCCGGCGGGAACAAAGCCGCGGCGGCACAGCTCAAGAAGGGTTACTCGTTGCTGGAGCTGGGGCAGCGCGAGGCCGGCATTCGCGAGTTGAAGAGCCTCATTGGCCGCTATCCGCGCTCCATCGAAGCCTCGCAGGCACGCGATCGGCTGCGCCGCTTGGGCGTGACCACCGGTGGCGCCACCACCACTCACAAACCGCCTGCTCCCTAGCGCGCCAGCTCACGACAATCCGCGGCTGCTGATTTCTTGCGCGGGCGAGCCGCCTGTCAGGCCTTGCGCCAGAACCAAGTCGCGCGTCTTGGCGCGCAGCGTTGGCATATGCCTGCCAAACCAGACCGCCGCTGCGATACATGCCATTCCCCCAATTGCGACCGTCCAGGGAGCGCCCAGATGATGCGCCACAACACCGGCCGAGAGCGCTCCCAGCGGCGCCATGCCCATAAACATCATGGAGTACACCGACATGACCCTGCCCCGCAGCTTATCGGGGACCATCGCCTGAATCAGCGTGTTGGAGGAAGCCATCTGCACCATCATGGTGAGGCCCACCGGTATCAGAAGTATGGTGGACAGCCAGAAGATTTTCGAAAACGAGAACAGAATCAGGCTGACCCCAAATCCACCCGCAGAAAGAGCGATCAACTTCCCCAAGCCCTTCACGCCGACCCGGGCCGCCAGGCTGGCCGCGCCCAGCAACGCTCCCACGCCGGTGGCTCCCATCAGAATGCCCAGTCCGCGGGCGCCGCCGTGCAAGATTTTATCGGCGAAGACCGGCATCAACACGGCATACGGCATCCCTACAAAGCTAACCACTCCCAGCAACAGAAGGATGGCGCGGACGGGACCGGTATTGCGCACGAAAGCAAATCCCTCCAGGATGTTCTCCAGCGGCGATCCCTGATTGGCAAGATTGGCAGGATGTTCGATGCGCATGAGCAACAGGCCGACAAGGACCGCGATATAGCTCACCGCATTGGCGAAGAAGCACCAGCCCTCACCAATGGACGCGACCAATATGCCGGCAATGGCGGGACCGATGATCCGGGCCCCATTGAACATGGAGGAGTTCAGGGCAATCGCGTTCAGCAGGTCTTCCCTGCCGACCATGTCGATCAGGAACGCCTGGCGCGCGGGAATGTCGAAGGCATTTACCACGCCGAGCCCGGCGGCGATCGTCATAATCTGCCAGACCTGAATGCGTCCCGTCAGGGTCAGCAGTGCGAGTATCGCGGCCAGGACCATGGAAGCGATTTGCGTGCCAACAACCACACGCTGGCGGTTGTGGCGATCGGCGACGATGCCGCCAATCGGCGCCATGATGAAGACCGGAATCTGGCTGGAGAATCCTACTGTGCCCAGCAGCAACGCCGAGCCCGTCATGCGATACACCAGCCAGGACTGGGCAACGGTCTGCATCCAGGTGCCGATCAGGGAGATGGCCTGGCCGGCGAAGAAAAGCTGGAAGTTGCGGTGGCGCAGCGCCCGCACGGCTAGCCCCAGCCTGGATTTGCGGGATGCCGGCCGGGCAAACTCCTGCTTCTCCTGTTGCACGGTGGAGGCCAAAAGGTCGCGTTCGGATTCCCAGAAATTCTTGGCCATAAGGCAGAAGCAAATTCAGGACTTGCGCGGGCTGCGATCGTGGCCGGACGGGCGCCACAAAACAGAATACTTCAACTCGTCCCGATGAAGGCGGTTACGACAAGTCTGGCTACCCGATTTTGCAACGGCTGGTTGCAAGATGGCACTCGGGATAGATCACCGTTGTTCCCTGAACTTCACTCTGCACGAGAGCCTGAAGGGCTCGCCCACTTTGGTTTCCGGCCTGCGCTCAGTGGCCAAACTCGAGTAGGGTAAGGTCCTGGAATTGCCTCGTCATTGGCGCTCCGAAAACCGCCTGTAATTGCGCAGCTACCGCGCTATGTTCGCCTCGCTGATCGTTCCAGTCGGGGCCTGCCTGGCGGACCATCACCCACACGTGACGAAATTCGGCCGGGTTGGAGCTAAGTGCTCGCTGAAAGCTCTTATCATCCTCGCCAAACCCGTAGAAAGGAGGGGTGAAGACACGCAACGCAGGCGCGCTTTCCCGTCGAAGACCATAGTAGTAGTCGAAACCGGGACGTGCATAGAACGGGTAGATGAGAAGAGCGTCTCCCGGGGCTGCCGACCTGATAATGGCGTCGGTGGCGCCGCGCCAGTCCTCGCGCGGCTTGTGATAGCCGAGAACGATGTTCACCATGGAGGCCGCGCACAACAACACCACCAGCCACCGCCCTAGATTTCGCTTTGGCAGGGCAGTCATGCCGCGCGCAGCCAGCATCATGGCCGCGGGGAGGGAGAAAATCATGTATCGCTGCACGAAAACGGGATAATGCAGCGACACCAGAGCGACCAGGAAAATCGGTACGACGGCCCACAATAGCACCAGCATGCCACGCCAGAAAATCTCCGCCTCGTCTCGGCGGAGACGCTCCCGCCAGATGGCAAGCACCCCGGCCACCCACAAGATCGTGGCCAGAACGAGTTTCTCCCCACTTCCGCCGAGAAAGAGCGCCAGGTGCAGCAGTTGCTCGGGAGTTGGCTTGACGTTCAAGGCGCCTGTCAGAAACTCAGGCGAAGTCCGAAACACGTAAGTCATGCCGGGCATGGCTATCGCCAGAATGAGGAGAGCGTGGAGGACCATTCTCTTCCACGGCGCCGGCTTCTTGCTGAGGAACAAGGAGCAGGCTTGGGCCACCATCACCAGCGACGCGAAGTAGTGTCCATATACGGCGAGCACACTGAAGATTGTCCAAGCGATCCAATCCTTTTCGCGGTCCTGTTCCACAGCTTGCACAAAGAACCACGACGACAGCAGCACCAGCAGAATCGTCATAGTGTAGGTGCGGGCTTCCTGCGAGTAGGACACGTGGGTAGAACTGAACGCCAGCAGCGCCGCCGAGGCCAAGGCTGGTCGGCTACCCACAAGCTTTCGCGCCACCAAGTAAATCAGCGGGATTGCGGCAATCCCAAAAATGGCGGCAGGAAGCCGAATCCAAGCTTCGCTGTTTCCCCAGTGCATCCAACCACGCATCAGGAGGAAGTACACGCTCTGGAAACTGGCCTCGCCGTACCACCACACTCGGACGAAGTGCGGCCACGACATGCGGGCGATCGCAACCGTGGCAGGTTCGTCCTGCCACAGGCCCTTGGCGCCGAGATGGAACAGGCGCAGGCCCGCTCCCGCAAGCGTGAGCAACGCCAAAACCAGAGTGTCGCCGCGAGGCATCACATCTGGAGTGCAGACATCGGATGGCTGGGATGCGAATGGAACGGCAGAACGCTCACTGGCCGGCGGCATAAACAGGTTGAGTCTATCAGACGAAATCAGGCATCTGCGGGCCATCCCTGAGGACGAGGGCAGAGGGTTTGCCGATGCCCGTAGCTTGGCTGTTATGCTCTCTTGGTAGCCGCCATGCCAACCTTCGCTGCGGTGGATATCGGTTCGAACTCGGTCCGGCTCAAGATAGCACGGGCCGTTCGCGGCCGTCCGGAAACGCTGCACGACGATCGCGAGGTCACGCGCCTCGGGGAAAGTGTTTTCGCCAACGGCATCCTCGATCCGCAGGCCATGTCGCAGACTCTGCAAGTGCTGCGGCGCTTTCACCGCGCCGTGCAGACTTACGCTGCCGACCGGGTGCGCGTGGTCGCGACCAGCGCTTTGCGGGACGCGCGCAACAGCCGCGCTTTTCTGGATTGGGTGCGCAGCGCCACCGGCTGGAAAACGGAAATCATCTCAGGATTGGAAGAGGGCCGCCTCATTCACCTCGGGGTGCTCTCCAATGCCCGCATCGCCGGCAGCCGGGTTTTGCTGATCGACCTCGGCGGCGGCAGTTGCGAGTTGACCATCTCCATCTCAGGTCACATTGAGGACATGGTCAGCCTCCCCATCGGGGCGGTGCGCCTCACCCAAACCTTTCTGCATCACGATCCGCCCAAGAAAAAAGAGCTGGAGCAGATGCGCGGGTTCATCCAACGTGAGGTTTCGCGCATCCAGAAGCGGGTGGCTGCCGCGAGATTGCAGATCTCCATCGCCACTTCCGGCACGCCGGCGGCGCTCTCCGGTTTGTATGCCGTCAAAATCCGCGGCGGCTACGACGAAAGCAAGCCGCAAACCGTGCCTAAGACCGCAGTCGCAACCCTGCTGGACACCTTGAGCCGGCGCACCCTGGCGGAGCGGCGGGCCCTGCCCGGCATTGGGCCGCGGCGGGCGGAAATTATCATTGCCGGCGCCATGGTCCTCGCCGAACTCATGCACCTGTGCAACCTGCGCAGCTTCCGCTATCTGCCGCTCGGTCTGCGCGACGGATTGCTGGCGCAGATGATGGCCGATTACAACGGCAGCGCGGTCATGCGCGAACGGGTGGAATCGGAGCGCCACGATGCCTTGCTGTCCGCGGCCAAACACTATGGCGCCGATCTGACCTTTGCCCAGCGCATTCGCGATCTGGCGATGCAGTTGTTCCGGCGCTTGCAGCCCGTGCACCAGTTGCCGCCGCAGTACGGCGATTGGCTGGAGGCGGCAGCCATGCTGCATGAAGTCGGCGCCTACATCAATCGTTCCGGACGGCGCCGTCACAGCTATTACGTCATCGCTCACTCGGAGATCTTCGGATACACCCCCATGCAGCGGCGCATCATCGCGGCCATCACCCGCTATCTCGGCAAGTCGCTTCCCGCGCCCAGTGACCGCGTGATGGGGCTTCTGCCCGGCATCGACCAGATTCATGTTGCCAAAGCCGTGGCTTTGCTGCGCCTGGCGCGCGCCCTCGACCAAGGACGCCGGGGCGCGGTGCGCGAGTTAACCGTCCGCGTTCACCAGGACGGTCGAGTGCGCCTGCTGCTGACACCGAGCCCTACGGAAGGAATTGAGCTGGAATTGTGGGCCGTGGAGCAGGAGAAAAATTACTTCGGGACGGTCTTCGGCCGCGAACTGCTGGCCGAGGCCTGCTGAATTGCGCGCACCACTTTAGGCGGCATGCACCACTTCAGTATGGCCGGCTTGCGCCCGTCCTTTTCGACCTTGGCCACCCCGCCCTTCTTCAGTTCGATGGCGTTCAGCGGGCTGCCACCGGAGAGAAGGTTATTCAGGAACACGGTCATACTTGGATTGTGACCGACCACCATGATCGCGTCCCTGCGGCTGTGGCGGCGAAGCAGTTCCTGGAACTTCTCGTAGCTCGTCTCCGGGCGCAGCGCGGCATCGAGGATGACCTTGTCTTCGTAACCCAGTTCGTTGGCCACCACGGCCGCGGTTTGGGTCGCGCGCCGCAGAGGACTGGAAATGATCACATCGGGGCTGACGTCAAGCGCCGCAAGCGCGCGTCCCACATCGTGGGACTGCTCGATTCCCAACTTGTCAAGCGGCCGCTTCTCATCCTTGGCTGAGTTAACTTTTGGCTCCCCGGCGTTGGCGTGACGCAAGAAATAAATGTCCATGATGACTATTTTGCCCTAATCGCCCGGCGAGTGCTACGCGGGCGATGGGACGGCAGCGCGGGAATGGCGTCCGGGGTGACTTTGCCCTCGCAAAGCGCGCTCAGAAATTCCTGAGCGCTAAAGCGGAGGTCTCGCTTCCCGGAGCGCGATGCTGCATCGGCAGGTACGTAGGAGCCGTCCGGTTGCAGCAGACGCGCTTGCGTGTTGTCCGCCAGGTAGGCCTCCAAGATCTCGCCCATAATGCGCTGCTTCAACATTGGGTCCTTGACGGGAAAAACGGTTTCCACGCGTTCGTAAAGATTGCGCGGCATCCAATCGGCGCTGCCCAGATAGACTTCGTCCTCCCCGCCATTGGCGAAGTACAGCACCCGGGAGTGTTCCAGAAAGCGTCCCACGATGCTGCGCACGCGAATGCGATCGCTGACGCCGCGCACTCCCGGCCTCAGGCCGCATATGCCACGCACGATGAGATCGATGTGGACGCCGGCTTGCGAGGCGCGGTACAACTCGCGCACGATGTTGAGGTCGAGCAGCGAATTCATCTTGGCGATGATGCGGGCGGGACGCCCGTGGCGCGCGTGATCGGCCTCGCGCGCGATCAGGTTGATGCACCGCTCCGCCAAATTGATGGGGGCCACCAGCAGCGGGTCGTAATTCGGCCGCTCCGCATAAGCCGTCAGAAAGTTAAACACTCCGTGCACGGCGGAGGTGATTTCCGGGTCGGCCGTCAGCAGACTTAGGTCGGTATAGTACGCCGCCGTGATCGAGTTGTAATTGCCCGTCCCCAGGTGGGCATAGAGCCTGGTCTCGTGGTCTGGGTCTTTGCGCACCATCAGCGACAGCTTGCAATGGGTCTTGAGGCCGACCAACCCGTGGAACACCTGCACTCCCGCATCTTCCAGCGAGCGCGCCCAACGGATGTTGCTGGCTTCGTCGAAACGCGCCTTCACCTCGACCACCACCGTGACTTCCTTCCTGGCCGAGGCTTCCATCAAGGCGCGCACGATGGGCGAGTCTTCGCTGGTGCGGTAGAGGGTCTGTTTGATGGAAAGCACGTCGGGATCGTCCGCGGCGGTGCGAAGGAATCCCACCACGGAGTTATACGAATCGTAAGGATGGTGCAACAGGATGTCGCGATGGCGGATTTCTTCAAAGATGTCGCGTGACTTGCGGTTCAATTGCAGCTCGCGCGCCACGAAAGGCTTGAACTTCAAGTCAGGCCGCTGCGTCTCTTCGTAAAAATGGAAAAGTCGCGACAGGTTGACCGGCCCCTCGGTGCGGTACACCTGCCAGTCTTCCATCTCGAAGTAGCCACGCAAGCGGTCCACCATTTCAGGGTTGGCATCGGCCTCGATTTCCAAACGCACAGCATCGCCTTTGCGGCGGTTATGCAATTCCGTGCGCACCGATTCCAGCAGGTTGCGCGATTCTTCCTCCTGCAGATACAGATTGCTGTTGCGGGTCACCCGAAATGCCGCCTCGGAGATGATCTCGTACCCGCGGTACATCTCCACGGTGTGCGAAGCCACCAGGTCGGCAAGAAAGATGTAGTCTTCGCTGCCATTGCGTGGCGGCAACTTGATCAGCCGCGGCAGCACCCGCGGGACGGTCACTACTCCCATGTAGTTTGTGGAAGCGCGGCGTCGCCGGCGCAACAACAGTGCCTGGCACAGCGCTTTGTTGATGACGCGCGGAAACGGGTGAGCGGGATCGACGGTCACCGGAGTAAGCAGCGGCTCAAGCTCGCGCTCGCAGTATTCGGCAACAAACGACCGCTGCTCCGGCGTCAGCTCCTTGATGCCCACGACGCGAATGCCTTCCTGGGCCAGCTCTGGCCGCAGCGCATGGTTCCAGCAGCGATACTGATCGCGCATGAACTCGTGGGTCAGGCGCGCCACCAGTTGTGCTTCTTCCTGGGGAGTGCGTCCGTCCGGACCCGGATCGGTTTGGCCGTCCTCCATGCGCTGCATCAGGCCGCCTACTCGAATCTCGAAGAACTCGTCGAGATTGCGGGCGGTGATGGCGAGAAACTTGACCCGTTCCAGCAGGGGGTTGCGCGGGTTCTCGGCTTCCTCCAGCACGCGGCGGTTGAAGGCGAGCCACGACGCCTCGCGATTCAGCACTAGGGATGGATCATCCAGCGAACGACGGACCATACGACTCTCTTGCGGAAAGCAGCGGTATGAACGACAGGTTCCATATGTTACACCAAGGTTAATGGGTGGGTTGCGAAAAATGGGAGTGCGGATTCTGCAACCGCGCCGGGTTGTCATCACGAACGCCTTTTAGGCCGTGAGGGATCTGCTGTTTTCTTCATCCGTCGGTCCAGGCGCAAACAAAAGCAGATTCCTCGCTGCGCTCGTAATGACAATTTCAGAAGTGCGCCGCCAATGCCAAAGTGCCAACCGACACAGCGTCATGCATCACTCGTCACAGACAGAACCAAGCTCCTAGCGGGATGATGAACTTGAACGCAGGCTCATTAGAAGCCGTGCGGAGGGATGAGATTCCCTCCGCCGAACTCGACTGGACATGGTCCTGCGCAAACTAACTTTCGAATGAGGAGACCACTCCCATGAGGAAAGTGATCATTCTTCTTGGCCTTTTTGGGTTATTGGCTGCCATGCAAGTTATGGCGCAGGACAAATCCATCATCACGGTGAAAGCTGGCGAAGTAGACAACGGCGTGGTGATTCTCACGGTGCATCAAACCGCTACGTCGCAAGTGGCAGAGTCTTTCACCCTGCATTGTAATAAGGGCATGGCGGACTGCAAGGTCCTGGAACCAGGAACCTACGTGATGGTCCGGCTCCCTAAGAATTGGGGAATGTACGACTGCGCCTGCATCGATCTTTATGCCAGTACGGCTGATCCGGCGAGCGGCCAGAAACTGGGCGAGTACTGTTTGGTCGAGAAGTAAGACGAGCGCGGACCGGGCGGTCCGTTAGCGACTCTGCATTTCCGCTGGCTCCGCAGCATCGTTCCAGTTCGTCTCCGATGCCGGGGGGATGAAACTCATCGCGCGTTCCGTCAGGGCGGCGATGGTCAAGCTGGGATTGACCCCAAGATTGGCTGCGACCACCGAACCGTCGCAGACATACATGTTCTTATATCCAAAAACGCGGTTGCGATAATCCACCACGCCGTCCTGCGGCGAGCTGCCGATGACCGCGCCTCCCAGGCAGTGGGCGGTTCCGGGAACATCGAACAGTATTTCCGGCAACATGCTCATCGCCGTGCCCCCGGCAATTCGGGCAAATTTCTCGGCAAACTCATTCGCCTGGGGAATGAACGTGGGTACCCGCTGCCCGCGGCAGACCAAAAACTTCCTGAACGGCCAATAGATGTGCCGCTCCCATCGCATGTCAATGTGCCCTTCGAGCGCTTGCATACAAAGCAGAATCACCGATTCCTGGGCCCATCTCACAGGTTGGAGAATGCGCAAGGTCTTGAAGGGATGGCGCAGCAACGAAACTGCGAGATTCCGAATCCACAGTGCAATCCGCCCTGGGCCGGGACGGCCACCCGTCAGAATCGTGGCCAACATGCCCATCGTGTCCGAGCCCGCCGGATACCGCACTGCTTCAATGTGGGTGTGCTCATCGATGTAAACCCCCGATCCGATGGCAACCCCTTTGGACAAATCTTCGCTGGAATTAGGCACTCGCACCCCGATGAGCGATTCGGAATTGGTGCGCACTCGCCTGCCCAACTGATCGCTGATCGCCGGCAAAGAGCCTTTTTCTTTCAGTTGAAACAGCAATTCCATCGTGCCCAGCGACGACGCCGAAAACACCACGCCGCGACAAGTGAAACGCCTGGGATGCCGGCTGAACCGGGCCGTGGACTTCACCGTGGAAACTTCATACCCGCCGCTGCCGTCGGCCATTCCGTTGAGCGGCTTAACGTTTACCACTCTCGTCTCTGCGAAAACTTTAGCGCCGTGCTTCTCCGCCAGATAAAGATAGTTCTGGTCGAGAGTGTTCTTAGCGCCGTGATGGCAACCCATCATGCAGCCGCCGCAACCCTTGCAGGTCGTCCGCTCCGGCCCTTCCCCGCCGAAATAGGGATCAGGAAACGTCTGCCCGCCAGGCTGTCCCTCGCCAGCCTGAAAGATAGCGACATGCGTCCGGTAGAAGGTTTCTCCGATTCCGGCAGCGTCGGCCACCTGCTTCAGCAGACGGTCGGCAGGCCCCAGGATCTTGTTCTCCGTAACCCCCAGCATTCGCGAGGCCGTCGCGTAATGCCGTGGCATCTCCGCCTTCCACTCCGCTAACCCTTGCCACGATCCGCAGTCCCAAACCTTGTCCGGAGGTTGAAGCAGGGTGCAGGCATACGTAATGGATCCGCCGCCTACCGCACAGCCGTGCAGAATGGTGACATGCCTGAAATAGCGCATGTTGAAGAAGCCCCGTAGCGCAAGATTGGGACTCCAAAACCAACGATGAATAGACCAGCTCGTACGCGGCAGGTTCTCAGGTGTCCAGCGGCGACCCATTTCCATTACCGCAACCCGGTAGCCCTTCTCCACCAGCCGGTGAGCGGTAACGCTGCCGCCAAAACCTGAGCCGATCACGATGAAGTCGAAATCCCATTCGCCGGTGTGAGACGTCATCGAGGGTCCCTCTGCTGCATTCTTCACATCCGCATGTATTTTTTGGGGTGTCATCCTGAGCGACGAGCGCAGCGAGGAGTCGAAGGAACCCTTTGGCTGCCGGCAATCCCAGACGTGCTGCTGCGCCCCGCGCCACACTGGGATTTCTCGCAGCTATAGGGGTCCTTCGACTCCGCACCCGCCCGACCCGCAAACGAAGCGGGTCGGAATTTCTTTGCGGGCGCTACGCTCAGGATGACACCTCAATCTCATGAGTTATCCATCTGAAGCACTGCTCCACCTTATTCACCAAGTGTGAAACAGCTCTAATGCTTGAAAGCATTTGCTCGTGTTTGTCGCGTGCTTGACCAACAGCAAATTATCTCACCGGTGGTCAGCCTGGTTTTCACCCGAACGGTTGATTCGTTGGCGCTGGTGCCGAATCGGATCGAGCCCGCATTCCCATAACGGGAATCACACCGAACGGGTTCGCTCGTCACTGCAACTGGGTCTTAGGTACCGCATTATGAAGAAGTTCCTGCTTCTCATTTTGGGAACTTGAGAGTGGGCGATCGCCAAGGAACTGCTGAGGCGTAATCGCTGGGGATTTGAAAGGAAGTAGAAGCATGGCAGAGATCGTTGCAGGCCTCAGTGAAGAACGGATTGCTTACCTGGAAGGACTGCTCAGTCAAGCCCGGACCGCTGCCGCCGTCTTTACGCAATACACCCAAGAGGATGTCGATCGTATTGTCAAACCGATGGTCCTGGCTGGACTGGAACAAGCGCAATATCTCGCCCGGCTTGCCATTGAGGAAACCCACCTTGGAGTTGTGGAAGACAAGGCCTTAA
Source organism: uncultured Acidobacteriaceae bacterium (assembly GCA_963737435.1). Classification (GTDB taxonomy): domain Bacteria; phylum Acidobacteriota; class Terriglobia; order Terriglobales; family Acidobacteriaceae; genus Bog-257. The sequence goes on from CAVTSI010000009.1 coordinate 48,503, forward strand.
AGAACATGGTGGCCACGGAGTTCGTCTACAACTACGTCAAAGATAAACGGACCGTTGGCACAATTCGCGAGTTTCCGGAACGCGGTGTGGTAGAGGTGGCTGAACCCATCGGGGTCATCTTTTCGCTCACTCCAATTACGAATCCCACTTCGACCGTCCTGTTCAAATGCATCATGGCCATCAAGACGCGGAACGCGGTCATTTTCAGCCCGCATCCCAGCGCCGGGCACTGTTGCTACGAGGCGGTACGGATCATGCATGAGGCGGCGGTGAAGCACGGCGCGCCCGAAGGCGTTTTCACTTGTCTGGAATCGCAAACCCTGCAGGACAATGCCTACCTGATGCGGCACAAGGACGTCGGCCTGATCGATGCCACGGGCGGGCCGGGCATGGTTAAGGCCGCTTATAGTTCCGGCAAGCCGGCCTTGGGTGTAGGTCCGGGCAACACACCTGTCTATCTGGAAAAGACCGCGGACTTGAACATGGCCGTGGTGGACATCATCACCTCGAAAACCTTCGATAACGGAACCATTTGCGCCTCCGAGCAGACGGTGGTGATCGATGACGAGATTTATGACTCCGTGCTGCAAAAATTTTCAGAGCTGGGCGCGCACATCTGCAACGAGAAAGAAACGGAGCTGCTGGGACGCACGGTAATCGACCCCAACACCGGATTCATGCAGCCTATGGCCGTCGGCCAGAAAGCCACAGACATCGCCCGCATGGTTGGCCTTAAGGTCAAGCCGAAAACCAAGCTCCTGATTGCGCCGATTCAGGGTGTGGGTCAGGGATATCCCCTGTCAGTCGAGAAGCTCTTCCCAGTGCTCGCCGTGTACCGAGCGAAATCGGTCAATGAGGCGCTCACCGTATGCGTGGACGTGAATCATGCCGGAGGGATTGGACATACGGCGGTCATTTTCTCGCGCAACGACGAGATCATCCAAAAGTTCGGTGAGCTGATGAACGCGGGCCGGATCATTGTGAACTCACCGGGTTCCATCGGAGCGCTGGGTGGGGTTTACAACGACATGGTGCCCACCTTCTCCTTCGGCTGCGGGACTGGCGGGGGCAACAGCACCACCGACAACGTAAATGTGTTCAACTACCTCAACATCAAACGCGTGGCGCGAAGGACGCAAGCCCATATGTGGTTCCGAGTTCCCAATCAGATTTACTTCAACATGAACGCGGTGGAGAACCTGCGCCAGTTCGCCTCGCGCTCCACCGTCATCATCACTAATCCCGCCATGGAACAGATCGGCCATGTGGACACCGTCCGCCGCCACATTCCAGCGGAAACTCTCGTCCATGTCTCGGTCATCCCTGACGCGGAGCCCGAAGTCAAGGTCGTCATGCAAGGAGTGGAGGCGCTCAATTTCTACAAAGCCGACCAAATCATTGCGTTAGGCGGCGGCTCGGTGATCGACGCGGCGAAGATCATGAAGCTCAAGTACGAATCGCCGCAGGCGGACCTGGAAGAGTTGGCCGCGCCGTTTCTGGACCTTCGCAAGCGCGTGGTGCAGTACCCAACCGAGAAAGTTGCCCAGGCGCGTTTGATTGCCATCTCCACCACCAGCGGAACGGGGAGCGAAGTCACGCCGTTTGCCGTTCTCCTCGACAAAGAACACGGGCGCAAGGTGACACTCGCCGACTACTCGTTGAGTCCGGACGTAGCTATCGTTGATCCGCAGTTTGTCATGTCAATGCCGAGAGGCCTGACTGCCGACACCGGCGTCGATTGTTTGACCCACGCCCTGGAAGCTGGAGTTTCGATTTTCGCTTCGCCTTATACCGACTCCAACGCCATGCAAGCCATTCGCATGGCGTTCAAGTTCCTGCCCATCGCTTATGAACATCCCGGCGATGAAGAGGCGCGCACCATGATGCACAATGCCGCCTGCATTGCCGCGATTGCGTTTTCCAACGCCTCGGTGGGCGTGAACCATGCGCTGGCTCATGCCTTCGGCGCGCGGTTTGGCGTCGCGCACGGTCGCGCCAACGCGCTCATGTTGCCCCACGTCATTGCCTTCAATGCCGGAGTGCCCACCAAGTTTATGCCGTCGCCCAACCAGCGGGGATATATCGCGCACAAGAAGTATGCGATGGTGGCCGACCTGCTCGGCCTGGGCGGTCAGACGATCGAGGAAAAGGTGAAGAACCTGGTGACTGCGACAGAACAGCTACTCGACCGATTGGCGATCCCGCGTTCGATCGCCGAGCTGGGGATCTCCAAGGAAGAATTCGAGCGGGCGATGCCCGAGCTGGTCAAGATTGCCTTTGACGATCCTTCGTGGCGATCGAACCCGCGCATGCCGCTGTTGAGCGAATTGGCCGAGCTGTTTTGGAGCGCTTATCGGGGACGAAGCCTGCCCACGGTGGCCAAGGCATCGCAACCACAAATCGCTGAGGAATGGTCGTGCGTATGACAATCAATGCCGAGTGGCTTGAAATTGATGGAGAGCGTGTGGTCCAGGGTTTGCAAGCGGCCCGTGAGACGCTGGACACTGCCCAGGGCGATGTGGTCCTGAATTTCTCTGCTGTGCGCCGCATCGATCCCCAGGCGCTTCGGGCGATGGAGAAGCTGGCCGGGTTGGCCGACGGGAAAGCCGTCAAGGTCGTGTTGCGCGGCGTCAATGTGGATATTTACAAAGTGCTCAAGCTGGTGAAGCTGACGTCGCGATTCTCCTTTCTGGCCTGAGGGCCGTTATCACCCGAGCGAACCGGAGCGGGCGGACCATCACCAGGTTGCGCCTCTTGGCATGGGCCGTAAGCAAGCTGGGAAGAGGTATCTACTATGACGAACGGGGCCGATCACAATTCCTTCTCCTGGGGCGATGCGCTGTTTCTGCATATCGAGCGCCCAGGCCAGCCGCTCAATATCGCGGGCGTCAGTATGTTCGAGGGCGAGATAAAGCTGGCGGACCTGCGCGCGTTCATCGAATCGAAGCTTCCCCTGATTCCCCGCTACCGTCAGCGTGCGGTGCCTTCTCCTCTCGATCTCGGCCTTCCCAGTTGGGAGCACGACCCGCAGTTCGACATTCGCAACCACGTTCGCGAGGTAAAACTCAAGCACGGAACGGAAGATGAACTCAAGGCGCTGGCCGGCAAGATCGTGAGCGAGAGCCTGGACCGCCAGCGGCCATTGTGGGATTTCACTCTGGTGCGTCTGAAGGGTGGGCGCACCGGGATGGTGACTCGACTCCATCACTGCCTGGCCGACGGCATTGGCGGTGTGGGCGCGATGAACGTCATCATGGATCCGTCCCCGAACCCGCCTCCGGTCTCGCGCAAGACATCGAAGCCGGCGCCTTCTCTAGCGCCAAAAGATGCGGGAGCGGCACTGCTGGACGGGCTGGCCAAGTCCTACCTTTCCCTGTTCAACGGGGCGCTGACTCTGCATTCGGGACTCATGAACATGGCGGAGCAGGCGGTGGCCGATCCGGCGGGTGCATCGGCCGAACTGCTTGGCCTATTGTCCGAGCTGGCTGCGCCAGCCGAGCGGTTGCCCTTCAACGTGATCTGCAATGGACCGCAGAAGTTCGCCTGGGCCGAGGTGCCGCTCGCCGAGATTAAGGCGATCAAGAACAAGTGCGGAGGCACGGTGAATGATGTTGTCCTGGCGACGGTGACGATGGCCTTTGCCCGCTACGTCGCGCACCGCGGTGTTGACCTGGCCGGGCGGTCGCTGCGAGTGGTGATTCCGGTCAACGTGCGCGGCAACGGAGACGCCACGGAACTGGGCAATCAAATCTCCTTCGTGCCGGTGCCGCTGCCGCTGGACCTGCGCGATCCCGTGAAGTTGCTGGCCGTGGTGACGGAACGAGTGGAGTTCCTCAAGCACGCGCGCGCGGCCGAATTCGTCGGCTTGCTGGGCGGGCTGTTGTCAACTCTGCCCAACGCCTTCTGGAAGAATATTGGACCGGTGGCCAGCCAACTGCCGCTCAGCCTGTGCAACATCATCTGCACCAACGTCCCCGGCCCGCAGTTCCCGCTCTACCTCATGGGCCACAAGATGCTGTCGTGGTATCCGTGGGTGCCGATCGGCGGCCTGATGGGCATCAACTGCGCCATCCTCACCTATAACGGCACCGCGTTTTTCGGCTTTACCGGCGATGTACACGCGGCGCCCGACCTTGAGCGCCTGGAGAAGTTCGTTGACGAGAGCTTCGCCGAGTTGCGGGCAGGTGCTGAGAGCGCAGCCGTGGCCGAAGCACAGCCGGAGGTGCACAAGCGCGCCCGGCCGAACGCGAGGATTCCGGTGGGGAAGGCGAAGACTCCGGTCGCGAAGAAGAGGACGGTCCGCAAGAAGTCGTCAAGGGTTGCCCTGAAGTCGCACCCGGCTGCACCCGTTGGCGCTTCATCCACACCGGAGCCCGAGCGGGAGAAAGCGCTGGCGGTCGGCGCTTGATGAGGCTTAACGACTAGTCTCACAGTTGAACTAGGCAGCCAATGAAGTGACCACACACCTGTCGCATTCTGCGCGGTTTGTTTAGAATTGCGCCGTACCCGTTTCATCATAAATATTCGTGTTTCCTTTGAGGAGGCATCCTGTGACTCGCCTATTACGTCATTCTTCTGCCCTTGCAATCGCCCTAATCTGCTTTTCCACCGTCGCGTCCGCCGACCTGAAGATCAAGACCCGTACCACGGTGATGGGCCACTCCACCGAAAGCACGGTGTACATCAAGGGAGGCCGCCAGCGCACCGAGACCAGCTACGGAGGTCGCGGCGGCGCGGTCAGCATCATCCAGTGCGACCAGAAGCGCATGATCACCGTAACCGGCAATCAGTGCATGGTGATGGCGATGGGCGGCGGCGAGTCGTCTTGTCCCGCGACGCCGAACATGGGGGCCATGATGCGGGGAATGGGAGAAGGCGAGCCCACGCCTCGTAAGGGCGGCGTTGTGACCATCACCCGCACTTCCACCGATACGGGCGAGCGCCAGGACACGTTCGGCTACAAAGCGCGCCACATCAAGAGTGTCATGATGATGGAGTCCAGCCCCGACGCCTGCAACCAGTCGCACATGAAGATGGAAATGGATGGCTGGTACGCCGATCTGTCGGCGGGGTTTTCCTGCGGCGACGAGTCGTACCGCGCTTTGGCCTGCGGCGGCCCCGGCGCGAAGCGCGGTTGCACCGACCGCATCGTGATGAAGGGCGGCGGTGGCGGCGTGCTGGGCTACCCGCTTAAGCAAACCATGACCATGACATCAGGACAGGGAACCTACACCATCATGACCGAAGTGGTGGAGCTGACCAACACCAGTCTGGATGCGCCGTTGTTCGATATGCCACCCGGCTGCAAGGTCACGGACATGTCAGCCATGACAGGCGGCGCGCCGCCAACAACGCATGCCGAAACGGCGCCAGAGCCGGCAGCGGCTCCGACTGCGCCGGCAGCAGCAGCGCCGGCGCCGCCTCCCGCGCCCGTGGTTGCGGCCAAGACTGCCGGCGTGGTGCGCATCGGTGTGGTCAAGATCAAGGACATGAGCGGCCAGTCTTTGCCGGTCGACAACCTGCGCCTCAACTTGATCGACGAGATCCAACGCCACCAACATGAAGCCGTTCCGCTCGACGCCGAAGCCCCGCATGCCGATGTCGAGAGCGAAGCCCGCGCGAAGCAGTGTGACTATATCCTCTACACCGTTCCCACGCAGGTGAAGGAGCCTAACAGCGGCGGTCTGCCGCCGTCTTCTCTGCCCAAAGGAGTGGTGCTGGATCCGGCCAAGTTCGAGGCCCTGACTCACGTGACCTTGTACAAGGTGGGCAAACCGCTGCCCGAACTCAAGGAGCTGCCGCTGGCGGCTGACGCCAGTCAGTTCGCCGTCGATGCGGTCATGACTACGTTTGTAATGGAGTCCGACAGGGTCGATCAGCAGATTGCCGAGGATGCCCATCCCAAGCCGGGGTCAAAGGCTTCCAAGGCGCCGGCGAAGCCTGGCACAACTAGCACCAAGCCGCACTGAGCGGTGCATCGCTGTGGAAAACTCTATGGTGGTGTCACCCCGAGCGAGCGGCGGTCGTTGCCGCGAGTCGAAGAGCCTCTATAATCACCCCAACTTTATGGATCTAATAGGGGTGCTTCGACTCGCGCGGCCAACTACTGCAGCGCTCGCTCAGCATGACAGAGGGTTTGCTGCGGCCGAATGAGCAATCGCAATCAGCGCAATCCCTCGATGACTTTCTTGATCCGCTCGAACGCCCAGAAGATATCTTCGCGCGTAATGACCAGCGGCGGCGCGATACGGATGACATATTCGTGGGTTTCTTTGCAGAGGATCCCCAATTCTTTCAGCGCCTCGCAATAGGGCCGCGCCGGAACGTTAAGTTCAATTCCGATCCACAAGCCTTTGCCGCGGACCTCGCGGATGTGCGGGCTGTTCAGCGTTTTCAGCTTGGTGAGGAAGTAGTCGCCGAGGTCGGCGGAACGTTGAACCAGGTTTTCCGTCACCAGCACGCGCAGCGCGGCGCGCGCAACCGCGCACCCCAGCGGATTGCCGCCGAAGGTGCTGCCGTGGTCGCCAGGATTGAACACTCCGAGCACGTCCTGCGACGCCAGTACCGCCGATACCGGGTAGAAACCGCCGGACAACGCCTTGCCCACAATCACGACATCGGGAGTGATGCCTTCGTGCATGTAGGCGAAGAGCTTGCCAGTGCGGCCCAACCCCGACTGAATTTCGTCGGCGATCAGGAGCACGCGATTCTCCCGGCAGATGGCGGCGGCCTCCTTCAGAAATCCCGCAGGCGGGAAAACGATCCCAGCTTCTCCTTGGATGGGTTCCACCAGGAAGGCGCAGGTGTTGGGAGTGATCGCCTCGCGCAAAGCGTTGGCATCGCCGAAGGGAATGACCTTGAACCCTGGCGTGAACGGTCCGAAGCCGTCGCGGTACTGCTCGTCGGTCGAGAAGCTGACGATGGTCACCGTGCGTCCGTGAAAGTTGTTGGCGCAAACTATGATTTCAGCTTTGCCGTCAGGAATGCCTTTGAGCTTGTAGCCCCACTTGCGGGCGGCCTTGACGGCGGTCTCCACCGCCTCCGCGCCCGAGTTCATGGGCAGCGCCATCTCGAAGCCGGTCAGGTCGTGGAGTTCCTGATAGAACAGGGGCAACTGATCGTTGCGAAAGGCGCGTGAGGTCAACGTCACCCGTCGCGCCTGTTCGATCATGGCCTTCAGGATTTTGGGGTGGCAGTGCCCCTGGTTGACGGCGGAGTACGAAGCCAGGCAATCGAGATAGCGCTTGCCTTCCACGTCATAGACCCAAACCCCTTCCGCGTGTTCGACAACAACGTCGAGAGGATGGTAGTTGTGCGCGCCGTATTGATCTTCGAGTTCGATAAATTCGCTAGTTCGCGATTGTTCGATGATTTCCATAAAGGCCTCAAATCTTTCCTTGATGTTTCGAGTAGTGCAAAAGGTAAGTGAAACCGGTGCCGTCCCTAAAGGGACTCGAATCCATTTGTCGTCCTACCCAGCACTCCGCCTGCGGCTCCGTGCTGGGCTAAGCTGTTCCGCGCCTACGGCGCTGTATTGTTGGCCGGCCAACTCCACTCCCCGCAGCACGATCTCTTAATCGCCATGGGCTAATTGCCAAATGCTAAGTGCTAATTGCCAGTTGCTAGTCCAACAGCATCGTCAACAGCGCCATGCGCACATACAGTCCGTTGGCCGCCTGCCGGAAATACAAAGCGCGCGGATCGTCGTCCACTTTCTTGTCCAACTCCACGGTCCGCGGCAAGGGATGAAGAATCATGGCATTGGACCTTATGCGCTGTAGCACGGTGGAGTCGATGGCATAGCGCAGCGGTCCCCTCAGCCGGTCGGCGCGGATGCGGGTCTGGTAAATGACATCCACTTCTCCGATCACGCGGTTGATGTCCGACTCCAGTTCATAGCTGATGCCATGCCGGTCGAGGTACTGCAGGATGTCGGGTTTCATCTGCAGCTCGGGCGGGCTCACGAAGAAGATCTTCACCCGTTCGAATTTCGCCAGCAGATAAGCCAGGGAGCGGACGGTGCGGCCGCGATCCAGTTCCCCGATGAAGGCCACGCTCAATCCGTCGAGCGGACGCTCCCGGTAAATCGTGTACAGATCGAGCAAGGCTTGCGTGGGATGCTGGCCGCCCGCGCCGTCTCCGGCATTGATGATCGGCACCGGCGAGACCTTGGCCGCACGGTGCGCTCCGCCCGGCTCGTGGTGACGAATCACGATGACGTCGCAATAGCTGCCAATGATGCGGATGGAATCCTCAACCTGTTCGGCCTCGATCTCAGAGGAAAAAGCATGAGCATGTTCGGTGGAAAGCACCCGTCCGCCGAGCCGGTGCATAGCCGCTTCAAAGCAGAAGCGGGTCCGGGTGGAGGGCTGATAGAACAAGCTGGCCAGAATTCGATTCTGATAGTCCAGCGTCCCGCCGCGCGCCACGATTCTCTCCATCAGCCGCGACCGGTCGAACAGCTCCATCAACAATGGGACCGTGAACTGTTGCGACTCGACTACGTGCTTCAAACTCATACTCGAATGTCCTGGCTTGGCTTCGTGCACTCTAGTGCTTCGGTCTGTCGTTAGCATCGTTCACCGGATAACCGGCACCTCAACTTCCTGTTCTAGCGGCCCAGTCTTGCGGCGTGGCTTTGCGTCCCCCACGATGTGCGTACCCGCGGAGCCTTGCACGGCTTCGCACAAACGCTCATACGAGGTAATTACGGCTTCGTTGCCGCCGCGGTGCAGGAAGCGCAACACCGATTCCACTTTTGGCCCCATGTTTCCCGGGGGAAAGTGGCCGTCGCGCAGATGCTCTTCCAACTCCGAAGCGGTGACGTAAGTGAGCGGCGTCTGGTTCGGCTTCTTATAGTTCAGAAAAACATATTCGGTATCCGTGGAGATGGCGAACAGGTCCACTCGCAACTGAGAAGCCAGCAACGCGGACGCGCGGTCCTTGTCGATGACCGCTTCCACACCTTGCAGGCGGCCATTCACACGCATCACCGGGATGCCTCCGCCTCCGGTGGACACCACCAGCACCCCGCGATCGACCAGCGCGCGAATGACATCCAGTTCCAATATCTCGATGGGCTCCGGCGAGGGCACGACGCGCCGATAGCCGCGCGCTGCATCCTCGACAATCTGCCATCCCAGCAGACGCTTTTTCTCGTCGGCATCGGCCCGCGAATAAAATGGCCCGATCGGCTTGGATGGATGTTGCATGGCAGGGTCATCCGGCGAGACGAGGGCTTGGGTCACCAGGGTCGCGACGGAAACCTCCAAGCCGGCAACGGCCAACTCATTCTCTAGCGACTGGGCGAGCAGATAACCGATCTCGCCTTGACTGGCGGCGCCGCAAACATCAAGGGTCTGCCCATACACCACGTCGGAAGCGCGTTCCGAGCGCAGCAATTGGGCGCCGACCTGCGGGCCGTTGCCGTGCGTGATCACCAGGTTGTATCCGAGGCGGATGATGGCGACAATGGCCTGGGCCGTGCGGCGGGTGTTGGCTAACTGCTCGGCAATCGTACCCTTCTCTCCGGCACGAATGAGAGAGTTGCCGCCCACCGCGACTAGCGCAGTCTTTGCCATAGAGTCCCTACAGACGCTCTTCGCCAGAGGTTCCTGGGCTCCTTCGCGAAGAGCGAAAAGCAAACAGCGGTTTTCTACCTCACCAACTCCAGCCCTGATTCACGAGCCATCTCGCGTTCCACGGCCCGGTCTCGCTTCATCAGTTCCAGCATGATCGCCTTTTGGGCATGCAGCCGGTTCTCTGCCTGCTGAAAGACGAACGAGCGCGGCGAATCGATTACTTCGTCTGTAACTTCATCGCCCCGATGCGCCGGCAGACAATGCATGAAGATGGCATCGGGCTTGGCTTTGGCGAACAACTTGGCATTTACCTGATACGGCTGGAAGATGTTGCGCCGCGCCGCCGCCTCGGCTTCCTGGCCCATGCTTGCCCACACGTCGGTGTAAACCACGTCAGCGCCGAGAACCGCAAGGCTGGGATCGTTGGTGATGGTGCAGCTTGCGTCGGTCGCGGCGCAGCGCTCCGCGGCCCAGGCGACGGCCCCACTGTCAGGCTCGTAGCCCGGCGGCGTGGCTATCCACACCTCCGCACCTAATTGCGCGCCCGCAAATAGCAGCGAGTGCGCCACGTTGTTGCCGTCGCCGATGTAGGCCACCTTCAGTCCGGCAATTCGCCCCTTGACCTCGAGCATGGTCAGGTAGTCGGCCATTGCCTGGCAGGGGTGACTGTAATCGGTGAGGCCGTTGATGACCGGAATGCTGGCGTGCCGGGCCATGTCCACAACGATGTCGTGGGCGAAGGTACGGATCATGATCCCCTGCACCATGCGCTCCAGGTTCTTGGCAACGTCGTAGACCGACTCGCGCTTGCCCAGACTGATCTCGGCCGGCGAAAGATACAGCGGATGCCCACCCAGTTCCTCGATGCCCACGTCGAAGGTCACGCGTGTGCGCAGCGACGGTTTTTCGAAGATCATAGCCAGCGTCTTGCCCTTTAGAGCGCTGGTATAGGCGCCCGGGCAGGCTTTGAGCTGGCAGGCAACATGGAGAAATTGCCCGATCTCCTGCGGCGAGAAATCGCGAATCGAGAGGAAATCTTTCTGCAACATGCTACGTCCCCACTTCCGTCAGCGCCGGCTTGTAGGTTTGGGTGAACTGCTCCAGCATGGTGGTGATTGCGGGCTTGCCGATCTCCTCGACTTCGTAGCTCACCCGCACGCTGGGTTTATCCAGCTTGATGGTGCGTGCTAAGTCGATCGGCGTTGCCACCAGTACCAAATCACACGGCACGCGCTTGATGGTCTCCTCAAGTTCGTGCCGCTGAACGTCGCTGTATCCCATGGCCGGCAAAACTCTCCAGAGGTGGGGAAACTTCTCAAAGGTTTTCTGGATGGAGCCCACAGCGTAAGGACGCGGATCGACCAACGCAGCCGCATTGTAGCGATTGGCTGCCACCACGCCGGCCCCGTAAGGCATCTCGCCGTGCGTGAGCGTGGGGCCATCTTCGATCACCAGCACCCGCTTGCCCCTAACGGCCTCGGGATCGGCCACGGTGACCTTGCAGGCGGTCTCGATGACTTGCGCCTTGGGGTTAAACAGCGCGATATTCTGCCGCACGGTCTTAATTCCGTCGGGATCGGCCGTGTCCACCTTGTTGATGATGAGCACGTGCGCGCTGCGGAAGTTCACTTCGCCGGGGTAGTAGGCCAGCTCGTGTCCCGGCCGATGCGGATCGAGCACAACGATGTCGAGATCGGGACGATAGAACGACGTGTCATTGTTACCGCCATCCCACAAGACAACATCGCCCTCCTTCTCCGCCTGGCGCAGGATTTCCTCGTAATCGACCCCGGCGTAGACCGTGGTGCCCTCAATGATGTGGGGTTCGTATTCCTCGCGCTCTTCGATGGTGCAGAGATTCTTGTCGAGGTCGGCCAGCGAAGCGAAGCGTTGCGCATGCTGCACCGCCAGGTCGCCGTAAGGCATAGGATGACGGACCACGACAGGGTTCCAGCCGAGCTTGCGAAGCCCAGCGGCAATCCGCCGCGAGACCGGGCTCTTGCCGCAACCGGTGCGGACGGCGCAGACCGAGATGACCGGCACTTTAGCCACCAGTTGCGTGCGCTCGACGCCCAGCAGCCAGAAATCGGCGCCAGCGGCGACGGCGCGCGAGGCCAAATGCATCAGCGTCGGATAAGCGACATCGCTGTACGAAAAGACCACCACGTCCACCAGTTCGTCGTGGATGATCTCTTCCATCTTGTTTTCTTCCAGGATGGGAATGCCATCGGGATAGAAATCGCCCGCCAATTGCACGGGATAACGGCGGCCGGCGATGTCGGGAATTTGGGTTGCGGTGAAGGCGACTACGTGAAATTCAGGATTGTCTCGAAAAACTACGTTGAAGTTGTGGAAGTCTCGTCCAGCAGCTCCCAGGATGAGCACTCTTTGCATAGTGCATAAAAAGCGTCATTAGACCCATGAAGTGGGGACACTTTTCTCCTAGCACCTATCCTGAACCAAGCGCGAACTTCGCGCTGTGAGAGCGGTCACACAGCAGTGAGACGTGAGGCACCGGGAGTCCCGGCCAAGCAAAGTGGATACACACAAAATCCTAAATCTGGCGCCCCGTTACAAAATCGTCTTCGGGCGGGCGGCGCGGATGCGCCTGTCCCGGCTGATCACCGGCACATCGAAATAAACGGCAGTGGCTGCCACCACGCGGTCTGGCATGTCCGGGACTTCAGCGCGTGACACCTGCCGCATCGCTTGAACGATGGCAGCGGTAAAAACCGCCAGCAAGCCAGCAAATTGCGCTGCTCCCTGTGCGACACCGGACCCTAGCTAAAAGCAAAAGGGCGGCACGCAGCCGCCCTTGAGCATAACCCTACACTTACGGCTTCTTCTTGGGCGGCGTCTTGCTTTTTCCGTAACTGGTTTCCACCGGAGCGCCAATAGCTGGCCAGCATCTGTTTGGCGGGGTCGGCGTACTTGCCGTTAGGCTCCAATTCCAGATACTTATTGAAAGCTTCGGCGGTTCCGGCGGGCGCGACCATCTTGTCGCCCTTGACCGTGGCTTTGCCCATCAGGTCGATGCCTTTCCAGTAATAGGCATCGGCACGGGTGGGATCGGCCTGCAGCGCCTTGTCGAAGGCCGCGATCGCTTCGTCAACCTTGCCGGTGTTGGTGAGCACCGCGCCTTCGTTGAAATAGTAGGCTCCCGCATTGGTGGGATCATTCTGCACGGCCGTGGCCCACTCCGCCACCGCTTTGTCGGTCTGGCCCGATTTGGCGTATGCGTCGGCAAGCGCGCTGTGGTAGGGGCCATTGGTAGGTTTGAGGGCAATTGCCTTCTGGTAAGACTCGATGGCCTCCGGGTACTTCTTGGCCCCGCGTTGGGCCTCGCCTAAGTTTGCCCAAACCACATCCTGATTGGGATCGGCTTGCACCGTTTGCTGCAAAATGGTGATGGCCTGGTCATAATTGCCGCCGCTTCCAGTTGCTTCGCCTGCGCCAACTGCGTGTTCAGACCCTTAATTTTCTCGTTTTGCTTTTGGGCTTCCTCAATCTTTTTCTGCTGCTCCTCCGAAATGGCAGGCGCCTGCGCTCTGTCCTTCGCCAAGTCGAAATCGATTACCCGCTCCTCGCCTGGGTTGACCGGTATTTGATTGAAAAAGTCGATCACCTTGCCGTCTTTGATCAGACTGAACTTGTACGTGCCAAAAGCAACCCCAATCGAAAAATACTCGCCTTTTGAATTGGTCTTCAGATTGACCTTCCGGCCGTTCTCGGCGTTTAACAGCTCCACAGTAGCGCCTTCGATCGGCTTGCCGCTCTGGTCCTTGGCAACGCCCTTAACCGTGCCCGTAACCTGCGCCCAAACCGGGGCCGCGCAGATCGCGACCAACAAAGTCAGACACTATGACGAGCGATATATGCTTCTTCATTTTTCCTCCAACCATGAAACGGAATGATGACTGCTTCACTACAGCAACGGTGACTAATCGCGCAACGGAGTCACGGTTTGCGACGCATAAGAAATAGGATCAACGGCTCCGGCGGTGGCGAAGGCCTTGCGCCGCAACGCGCAACTCTCGCACATGCCGCAAGCCCGATCTTCCGCACCGTAGCATGACCAAGTTAAATCGAAGGGAGCGCCTAATTCAAGGCCAAGCGTCACAATCCGTGCTTTTCGTAAAGCGATCAACGGAGTTTCGACGCGGATTCTTCCCGCTTTGGTGCCCCTGCGAATCACTTCATTGAACGCCTGGTAGAACTCAGGACGGCAATCGGGATAGCCGGAGCTGTCCTGCTTCACCGCGCCAATGTAAATCCGGGCCGCGCCCAGCACCTCGGCCCAGCTCACCGCCGCCGATAGGAAGTGCGCATTGCGAAAAGGAACGTAGGTAACTGGAATGTGCAGACCGATCTCCGGGCCGGCCTCGGGAATCGAGATCTTGTCGTCGGTGAGCGCGGAGCCTCCAATGGCGTGAAAGAACGGAGTGCGAACGCTGAGGCGCTGCGGAATCTGTAGCCGGTCGCAAATCGCCTGAAACGCGGCCAGTTCCCGGCGCTCGGTGCGTTGCCCGTAACTAATGTGAAGCGCCGCGGTCGCGTTGGCCCCGAAGTCGCGCACGGCCAGGGCCGCACAAACGCAGGAGTCCATGCCTCCGCTGAGCGCCACCACCACTTGTGCCTGATCGTGCATAGTAATTCCCAGATATTCTCTGTCATCCTGAGCGAGGTCGCCGCGGCGACCGAGTCGAAGGCCCCCTATTCCACGCACAACCTTACTCATGCTCAGAAATAAACCTGCCCTAAACGCCTTTCCGTTCGGGCTCCCAGATGAACTTGTGAATTTGCAGCCCCAGGCGCGCGTTCAGTCCATCCGCCAGCATCCATTCGGCCAGGTGCTGCGGATCAACCATGCAATGCGAAGCATCGCGGCTTCCGGATGCGTCCTTGCGAAACGCCGGAGACAAAATCACCGTGCCGACGCGCGAATTCAGCCCGTGTTGCCGGATGAAGTCGCGCGCGAATTCATAGTCCTGACGGCTGGCAATGACAAATTTCACTTCATCCTGGCGGCCCAGCGCATCAAGGTTCTCCATGCGAAAGGTATCGCCCTCGCCGGAGTCGGGACATTTTACGTCCACAATCTTGACCACGGCGGCGGGAACGCTCTCCAACGGCCGTTCGCCACTGGTCTCCAGCAGCACCGTGTAGCCGACGCCGAGGAGCCGGCCCATCAGGGCGACCGCTTCGCGTTCCTGCAAGAGCGGCTCGCCGCCGGTGACCTCGACCAGGCCGCCATCGGGCGAGAGGCGATGCACCTCAGCTTCGATCTCTTCGAGGCCCATGCGCTCGCCACCCTTGAAGGTGTATTCGCTATCGCACCAAGTGCAACGCAGATTGCATCCCGCCAGCCTCACAAACACGCAGGGCAGGCCGGTGTAAGAGGACTCACCCTGCAGCGATTTGTAAATCTCGATGATCTGCATGGCTGGTATTGCTGCACCCTGAGCGAGTTGTCATCACGAACCGCCTTCAGGCGGTGAGGGATCTGCTGTTTCTTCAACGGTCATTCCCGCGCTAACCAAAGCAGATTCCTCGCTTCGCTCGTAATGACAATTCCGGAGACTAATTGGCCATCCCGCATGGGACATTACTTATTCGCTATACCGCGCGGTGGTCGTGTCGGTCTCCCAAATGGTGACGTCCTTCACCCGGACGCGGCCATTGCTGGCCTGCTTCAGCCGCGAGTTGGTCTCATCGTAGAAATACTTGGCCAGGTTCTCCGCCGAAGGATTGATGGTGGTGAACGGCTCCAGCTCATTCATCATCTGGTGGTCGAGATAGTTCATCACCGGGCGCAGAACATCCTTCAGGTCCTTGAAGTCGAGCAGCAGCCCGGCGTGGTCCAAGGTCTCGCCGCTGAGGGTGACACGGACCCGGTAGTTGTGTCCATGAGGCTTCTCGCACTTGCCGTGATAGTTGCGCAAGTAATGTCCCGCGGAAAAGGTATCTTCTACAGTGACTTCGAACATGATCTCCCCGCCCGGTACCGACCGCAACAGCGCAAATAGGCGGGTTACGGTGAAGTTACTATTTTAGCGTGTTTGGACAGGAGAAAGGCGCGTTCATTGCTCACCCTGTCCCAGCTCGCGCAGTAGCTGCGCGATGAGCTCACCGTGAGGCGACTTTTCCTGAACTGCTCCCAAACTCCGCGCGTATAACCACTCAGCCGGATCCGCGTCCAACTTGCGAGTCATCTGCTTGTCATGGTTCTCCGCGACCTCATTCGCGATGTATTCCAAACCCTCTGGGCGCACAAACTGCGCACCGCGCTCACCATGTTCGGCATCGCCTGGGGTGTCATCTCGATTGTCCTGATGGTGGCGGCGGGCGAGGGCTTGCGCGTTGGCCAGGCCAAAGTCTCGCAGAATTTCGGCCGCGACCTGATGATCATCTTCGCCGGACGCACCAGCCTGCAGGCCGGTGGCACCCGCGCCGGGCGGCGCATCGAGTTCGAAGACACGGACATCGACAGGCTGGCGCAGGAAAGTCCCGACTGCCAGTGGATTTTGCCCGAAGTCGGCCAGGACGATGTCCGCATCCACAGCAACTTCAATGCCAGCGCTCAGATGGTCACCGGCTCCTACCCGGCCTTCGCCGACATCCGCAGCGTCGCCATTGGAGAGGGACGCTTCTACGACTGGAACGATGTCGCCAACGAACGGCGAGTCGCGTTTCTCGGCACCGAGGTCAAGAAACAGTTGTTTGCGGGGCGGAATGCCATCGGTGAAACCATTTATCTGGACGACATTCCGTACAAGGTCATCGGCATCATGATGGCCAAGGACCAGGACAGCAGCTACGACGGCTTCGATGTGAACAAGATTTTTGTCCCCTATCCCGCCATGCACAATGATTTCCCCAACAAGCCGCCAGCCAAACCCCACGGCCTCGACCGCCTTCTGGTAACGCCCAAGTCGGTGGAGCAGCACGAATCTTGTAAGGGCGAGGTATTGGCGTCGCTCGGCCGAATCCATACCTTCGATCCCCACGATAAGGAAGCCGCCAATGTTTGGGACACCATCGAAGAGGCCCAGGCCTTCAAGACCATGACCGACGGCATGAAATATTTCCTGGGAGCGGTGGGGCTCACCACGCTGTTTCTGGGCGGGCTCGGAGTGATGAACGTAATGCTGGTGGCGGTGCGTGAGCGCACGCGCGAGATTGGAGTGCGCAAAGCCGTCGGGGCGCAGTCGCACAACATCATGATGCAGTTCTTCGTCGAGACCATGATCGTGGTTTTCTTCAGCGGAGGTCTGGGCATGGGAATTTCCTTCGGCGTTTGCAAGTTATTTAACCTGCTGCCCATGCCACAGTACTTCGCCGGACTGCTGCCGACGTGGCGGTCGGGACTGCTGTCGGTGGCTTTGCTGGGGCTGATTGCGGTGCTGGCCGCGATGTATCCAGCGCGCCAGGCTGCTTCCATCGATCCCATCGAGGCTTTGCGTTACGAGGCGGGCGGCTAATGCTCAGCATGATGAAGGAAATCTTGCGGGAATCGTGGACGGCGCTGGCGCGTAGCCGCACTCGCAGCCTGCTTACCATGCTCGGCATCGTCTGGGGGATTGTTGCGGTCACATTGCTTATCGCCTATGGCAGCGGCTTTCGCACCGTGCTGGTGAACGCCTTCAATGCGTTCGGCAAGAGCACGGTCATCGCGTGGCCCGCGCAGACGAGCGAACAGCCCGGCGGCCAGCGGGCCGGCAAGAAGGTCAAGTTCGAACGGGAGGACCTGGAAGCGGTTCGCAGTGAAGCCAACCTGGTGAAGCATGCCTGCCTGGAGACGGTGAAGTGGCAGCCCATCGCCTTTGGCGATCGCCTGGTCAACACCGCGACCCGGGGCGTGTGTCCCGAGTACGGCGAAATGCGCAACGAGAACGCGGTCGAGGGGCGCTGGCTAAATTCCAGCGATGAAGTGGAGCGCCGCCGCGTGGTCTTCCTCGGCTATCGCGTTAAAGACCAGCTTTTCAGCGGGCGCAACGCCATCGGAGAAACCGTCGAGATCGCCGGCGTGCGCTTCACCGTGGTCGGAGTGATGGACCGCAAGCTGCAACTCTCCAACTATTTCACCAGCGATGACCGGTCGGTGTTCATTCCCTTCTCCGCGGCGGGTGACCTGTGGAACACACGCTATGCGCAGGTGATGGTGTTCACGCCGGTAGCGTCGCAATTCGAGAAGAAGGCCAAAGCCCAGGTGCTGGCGGCCATTGCCGAGCGCCAGGGATTCTCCGCCACCGATGACAAAGCCATCCAGATGTTCGGACGCGAAGAGTTTCGCCCAGTCATTGATGGGCTCACCATCGGCCTGCAAGTGCTGCTGATGTTCATCGGGGCACTGACATTGGGCATCGGCGGAGTAGGCGTGATGAACATCATGCTGGTGTCCGTGGACGAGCGCATCCGCGAGATCGGGCTGCGGCGCGCCCTGGGTGCTCGCAAGTGGCACATCCGCTTTCAGTTTCTTGCTGAAACTATGCTGCTGATGTTGCTGGGCGGCGCGATCGGCATCGTGCTGTCGTACGTACTCTCCATGGTGATTCCGACTTTGCCCATGCTCGGCCCGCTGTTCGAAGACACTTCCGGCAAGGGCGACATTCACTTGCGCGTCTCGGCGATGGCAGTGATGGGCTCGGCGATTGTGCTGCTGGTGGTCGGCGTGATGAGCGGCATGGTGCCGGCGCTGCGCGCCTCGAAGCTCGACCCGGTAGAGGCGCTGAGGTACGAGTGAGTGCTGACCGCTGCAAGCTAGTTGCTAATTGCTAAGTTGCTATCCCTTCACCAGCTTTTCCATTTCGTTCTCGTCAATCACGCTGACGCCCAACTCGCGCGCTTTGTCGAGCTTCGATCCGGCTTCTGCTCCGGCGACCACGTAGTCGGTTTTCTTGCTCACTGAACCGGCAATCTTGCCCCCGGCATCTTCGATCAGCTTCTTGGCTTCGTCGCGGGTGTGGCGCTCCAGCGTTCCGGTCAGCACAAACGTCTTTCCGGCAAGCGTCGTGGCGCGCTGCTTTTTGTGGCCTATGAAGGTCAGCCCCTTGTCGCGAAGCCGTTCAACCAGCGCCACGTTCTTAGGCTCATCGAAAAATTCGCGAATGCTGGCCGAAACGCGTGGGCCAATCTCATTCACCTGCTGCAGCTCTTCTTCCGTCGCCTTCATCAGCTCATCCATCGAACCGAAGTGCTCAGCCAGAAATTGTGCGGTGCGCTCGCCGACCATGCGAATGCCTAGCCCGTAGATCACCCGCTCCAGCGGCAGCTTCTTCGAGTTCTCGATTTCTGAGAGGATGTTCTGCGCCGACTTCTTGCCCATGCGTTCCAGGGTGAGCAGCTTTTCTTCGCTCAAGTCGTAGATATCGGCAATGTTGTTGACCATGCCGTTCTCGACCAACTGGTTCACCAGCGCGTCGCCCATGCCTTCAATGTTCATGACTCCGCGCGAAGCGAAATGGCGAATGCTTTCGCGCAGCTTGGCCGGGCAGTTGGCATTGACGCAGCGATGGTCGGCTTCGCCCTCGGCGCGGACCACGTGTCCGCCGCACACCGGGCAGCGTTCCGGCATGTGGAAGTGGCGATGGCCGCGCGGCTTGTCGTCCAATACCTTCACAACTTTGGGGATGACATCGCCGCCGCGCTCGACCGTTACCCAGTCGCCGATGCGCACCCCCAGGCGATCGATCTCGTCCATGTTGTGCAGAGTGGCGCGGCTCACCGTGGTGCCGCCGATCGCAACCGGTTTCAGCGCGGCCACCGGTGTCAGCTTGCCGGTGCGGCCCACCTGCACCAGGATGTCTTCGATCTGGGTGACGCCGGAACGCGCGGCGAATTTGTAGGCGATCGCCCAGCGCGGTGCTTTGCCGGTGTAGCCCAGCTCTTCCTGCAGGCGAGTGCGGTCCACCTTGATGACGATGCCGTCGATTTCGTAAGCCAGGTTGTCCCGCTTGGCTTCCCACTCGTGGATGAAGGCCCAGACCTCATCGAGGTTGCGGACCAGGCGGTGGTTGGGATTGACTTTGAAGCCGGCGGTTTGCAGCGCCTTTAGTGTCTCCGAGTGCCGCTCGAAGAGGGTGCGTCCCTTGACGAACAGCGCGTACGAGAAAAAATCGAGCCGGCGCTGGGCGGTGATGTTGGGCTCCAGCACTCGCACCGTGCCGGCCGTAGCATTGCGCGGGTTGGCGAACTTGGGAAGGCGCTGCTGTTCGCGCTCGTCGTTCATGCGCTGAAAAGCGGCCAGCGGCATCAGCAATTCGCCGCGCACTTCGAAGTCGGGCGGCAAGCCGGCGTTCGCTAATGTCTTGGCAGGAATACTGAGCGGCACACTGCGCACCGTGCGCACGTTGAGCGTGACGTCCTCACCCACTGAGCCATCGCCGCGAGTGATGCCCAGCGCCAGCTTGCCGCTGGCAAAGCGCAAGGCCAGCGACATGCCGTCGAGCTTCAGCTCGCACACGTAGTCCACGCGCGACTTGCCGCTCAACTCGTGGACGCGCCGCTCCCAATCGCGCAACTCCTCCTCGCTGTAAGCGTTGTCCAGTGACATCATCGGCGTGGAATGCGGAATTTTGACGAAGCCCTCGCGCGGCTTGCCGCCCACCCGCTGGGTGGGCGAGTCGGCGGTGATCAGCTCGCGATGCTCGGCCTCCAGCGCCTTCAGCTCGTTCATCAGGCGATCGAATTCGGCGTCGCTGATCTCGGGATCGTCGAGCACGTAGTACCGGTGCTCGTGGTGGCGGATTTTCTCGCGCAGAGCGTCAATCTTCTGCTGCACATCTTTACTGGATGGCATGAAGCAATTATCGCTCAGTGGTTAGTGGCCAGTGGACAGTGGTCAGTGCTCAGCAGCGGGTAGCTTGGCAGTTGGCCATTGCCCCGGCATCATCCCGCCGCAGGGCTGCATCACAGTGTGTGGTCTGAATGTTCCGAAGTGGTTGGTCAGCAATAGGTTTACGGCCATGAGTAAGATCCATCGCCTGGTCCGGTCGGTACGCGCATTTTCGCGCGAGCTGTCTCGTTCGTCCCCCACACCGTCAACGGACGCGCTCCTCGTGCCGCGCCGCATGAAGCTCGGACTGGCGCTGGGCGGCGGTTTCGCGCGCGGCATCCTGCACATCGGAGTGCTGAAGGCGCTGGAGGACGCCAGGATTCCGGTGGACTTCGTGGCCGGCACCAGCGTAGGCGCGCTGGTCGGATCGTTCTATTGCGCCGGCATCCCCGCCGGCGAATTGGAAGAGATCGCGCGCATGGCGCGCTTCCGTGACTTCGCCCGCTGGACGCTTTCGCGCTACGGCTTTTGCAGCACCGACCGCATCATTCATTTCTGCGAGCGGGTGATGAAAACCAAGAGCTTCGAAGAGCTCAAGATTCCGTTCGCCGTCACCGCTACCGATATTCGCAGCGGCGAAGCGGTGGTCTTCACCAAGGGTTCACTGGTCGATTCCATCCGCGCCAGTTGCGCCTATCCCGGAATGTTCCCGCCAGTCGAGATCGATGGCCGTTCCTACGTGGACGGCATGCCGGCCTACTCGGTCCCCACGACACCGGCGCGCCAGATGGGCGCCGAGCGCCTGTTGGGCGTGTATCTGAGCGGCCACTGGGTGCAGGAACGCGAGCCCCGCCACCTGTTCGAGGTGATTGGCCAGTGCTTCTCTATCGCCCAATCCAAGATGAGTGAGTCGTGGAAGAAGGACGCCGACCTGGTGCTCAATCCCGACGTTGCCGGGTTCGCTTACGACTGCTTCGATCGCACCCCGGAGCTGATCGCCCTCGGCGAAGCCTCCATGCGCGCCGCCTTGCCGGAGTTGCGGACTCTGCTTAACATTCCCGCGGATGATGCCGCCGCGGCGGTGACTGATCTCGCCACCGTAACCGCGCCGCCAGTTTCCCCAGCACCGCCGCAGCCCAGTCCGGCGGTGTAGGCGGGCGCCCGCCTGCGCTCCAGGATGATCTGTCTTAGGAATTGTCATTACGAGCGAAGCGAGGAATCTGCTTTCGTTAGCGCGGAAACGACCGCCGAAGAGACAGCAGATCCTTCGCGAGCCCGCTCGTGATGACAAAAAAAATAGAGGACTTGTAAATGGCGCACCTTTCGGCAGGCTCAGGGCGCTCTAAAGGCGAGATCCTTCAAAACGCTCGCTGAAACCATCTTTTTCGTAGCCTCTGAAACCGTGGCCTGTTACAAGACAATTTCTCAGCTGGCTTGATATCTTCTAAGTTCGCCACAATTTTCCCGAGGGTATCGATTTGATCCGTTTCTTCATTGCTGTACTCGGTTGTGCTCTCTTCTATTCACCGCTGGTTCCCAGTCAGCAGAAATCTCAGGCGGAGCCCTTCACCCCGCCTGCAACCATATTCGGATTTCGTGATCCCGGCCCTGAGTTGAAAGCGGAGAAGACCTTTCTGGCTGCGCCCGACCCGCAGTTGGCCAGGGAGCATCTGCAAATCTTGACCTCCGCGCCCCACGTTGCCGGATCGCCGGAAGACCTGAAGACGGCTGAGTACGTTTTGGAGAAATACAAGGCCGCCGGGCTCGATGCCTACATCCAGAAGTACAAGGTCTGGATGAACTTGCCTCTCGACATCAAGGTTGAGGTGGTTGCGCCCAAGGGTGTCACCATGGTCGGCCCATCGCCCGAGCACGTGAGCGACGATCCCTTCCAGGACGACCCGCGCATTCTGCCCGCATATAACGCATTCTCGCCGTCGGGCGACGTCACCGCCGATGTGGTTTACGCCAACTATGGCCGTCTGGAGGACTTCAAGAAGCTGCAGGAGATGGGCGTTGACGTGAAGGGCAAGATCGTCATCGTCCGCTACGGAGAGAACTTTCGCGGGGTGAAATCGTTTGTCGCGGAGCAGTACGGAGCGGCGGGGGTCATCATCTACTCCGATCCCTGGGACGACGGCTATTTCAAAGGCGACAAGTATCCCAAGGGGCCGTGGCGCCCCGATACCGCGGTGCAGCGCGGTTCCATCCAATACCTGTTCCGCTATCCCGGCGATCCCACCACGCCGGGGATTGCCTCCGTGCCCGATCTGCCCGACAGCAAGCGCATCGCGCCCGAGAGCGCAACCGACATGCCGAAGGTCCCGACTACCCCGCTCTCCTATGCGGACGCCACGCCCATCCTGGCCAACCTCGGTGGACCGGAGTCGCCGCGCGAGTGGCAGGGTGCGTTGCCCTTCACCTATCACGTCGGGCCCGGGCCGGTGAAGGTACACATGGCGCTGAAGCAGGACTATCAGTTCGTCACCATCTACGACGTAATTGGCATGGTGCGCGGATCGCAGCTTCCCGACGAGTGGGTGGTCACGGGCAACCATCGCGATGCCTGGGTGTACGGCGCGGTGGACCCCAACAGCGGCACCGCCGCGCAACTGGAAGCCGTGCACGGCGTGGGGCAGTTGCTCAAGACGGATGGCATCCTAAGCGCACCATCGTTTTCGCCAGTTGGGATGCGGAGGAGGAAGGCCTGATCGGTTCAACCGAATTCGCCGAGCAGCACGCCAAGGAACTCAGCCGGGCCGTCGCCTACTTCAACATGGACGTGGCCGTTGCCGGTCCCGACTTTGGCGCTTCGTCGGTGCCAAGTTTGAAGCAGTACCTGCGCGATGTCGCCAAGTCCGTGCCCAGTCCGAAAGGCGGCAGCGTTTACGACCAGTGGAAGGCCGCTGCGGCAAAAAGAGAGCAGGAGCGCCCCAAGCCGCCGGAGCCTGAGTCCGCAGGTGCTCCAGCAGTCGAACCGGCAGCCACGGTCCAGCCCGATGTTCGCGTCGGCAATCTCGGCAGCGGTTCCGACTACACCGCTTTCTTGCAGCACTTGGGCGTGCCTTCCGCCGACATCGGCTCCCACGGGCCATATGGTGTCTATCATTCGGCCTTCGACAACTTCGCCTGGTTCACCAAGTTTGGCGATCCTACATTTGTCTATGAGCAGGAGATGGCGCGGGTCTATGGACTGGAAGTGATTCGTATCGCCTCCGCCGACGTTCTGCCTTTCAATTATCAGGACTACGGCAAAGAGATCGGCGAGTACTTGAAGGCTGCCGAACCGAAGGCAAAGAAGGCTTTCGGCGAACAGGCGCCGTCGTTCGCAGAAGCTTCGAATGCGGCGGCGCGCTTGGAGAAGGCTGGCGCCGCTGTGTTGCAATTGCAGAACAAACCGCTGGGAGATCCCGGAGGCATGAACCTGATTCTGCGCAATACCGAACGGGCATTCCTCATCGACGGTCTGCCCGACCGTCCCTGGTTCAAGCACGCGATCTATGCGCCGGGCGAATACACCGGGTATGCAGCGGTGGTCATTCCCGGAGTGAATGAGGCCATCGACAAGAAAGACTTGACGACCATGCAGCAGCAGTTGCAGTTGCTGACGAATGCCATCAACCGCGCCGCGGAATTGCTGGAGAGGGCGAAGTAAGAGACGAAAAGCAGATTCCTCGCTGCGCTCGTAATGACAACTCCAGAGAGGAATCGTTGATCCTAGACCCTAGACCCTAGACCCTAGACCCTGACCCCTAGCCTCTAACCCCTAGCTCCTGCGCTTCCGCCGGTAACGACTGAACTGGTGATCACCGGCCTTGCGGCAGCTCAGCCAGGTCCAGCGCGTCAAGTTCTCTCTTGTATATCCCGGACCGCCGAAGACCGTTGGTCGCAGCAACACCGGAGTGGCTTGCTCGCTGGCAAGGCGCTCCTGCTCGGGGGGAACTATCTGTCCAACTTCAATCGGCGAGACCGTCATGAATTTTTCGTCCACCAGATCGGCGCGCGCCAGACTGCCGTAGAGAGTTGGTCCGCCTTCACACAGCAGATACTTCACGCCCAACTCCTCGCGCAGCTTGCCGATGGCGCTCGGCAAGTCAAAGGTTTCGCCTTCGCCGGCGGCAATGAGCGCGACATGCGGAGGAGGGCCCTGCGCGCGCAATCGTTCAGCGCCGGCTGGAGAAGTAAGGATCGCCGCGTCCACCACATCGCCATCGAAAACTTTGTGCCGCGACAGATCGAGATTGACGGCGCGCGTCACGAAGATGTTGCGCTCGCGTCCTTTGCCCAGGCGATCACGCAGCTTGCGCAGCTGCGGGTCGGCGACCTGGAAGACGATGCCCCGGCTCTGCGGACTGCGAATGCGCTGCTCCTCCAGCAAGGTGTTCATTCCCATCAGCAGGCCGTCAGCGTGCGCGCGCAACAGGTCCATCAGCCAGCGGTCTTCCGGCGACTGCGAGATCTCGCCCCCGGAGGCGTGCTTGCCCAGCAGCGTGGTGATGCCGTCGAGCGATTGCACGAAGTTGGAATAGATCCAGGGGCGACCGGCGGGAGGGGGTGGGAAGCCGAAATTGCCGTAAGGCGCGTAGGCGTCGTCGGAAATGACGCTCGGTTCGGCGTGATCGAACAGAACTTCGAACCGGCGGCTTGGACTGGGTCTTTCTGTCACTGTGATTCCAGAGCTGATTCTATCCGCTTGTCACACTGAGCGACGAGTCCGGTCGCCATGGCGAGCGGACGAGGAGTCGAAGGAACCCTATGGCCGCCAGTAATCCCAGACTTGTTGCTTTGCCATGCGGCCAAGCCGTGATTTCTCGCAGGTATAGGGGTCCTTCGACTCGGTCGCCGTGGTGACCTCGCTCAGGATGACAATCCAATGTTTATGCGTAATTCCACTCTACGATTGACCGCGGTGAAACAAAGCCAGAGTTAGCTTCATGAAAGTTAGAATTCCGGTATTCACCTTACATCAATCCGCCAGGCGGCCTCATCGAACTTTATATGCGATGGAGACGGGGCAATCGGTTAAAGCTGGTAGGCGAGTCCGAAGCGCCCCTGCGCACTCGAGAAATTTTCGACGAAGTTCGCCACAGCCTCGGCCTGCCGGTAGTTCCGCTTCTCTATCATGCTTATGCCGCCTATCCTGAGTTCCTGGAGATCCATTGGCAGGCGTTTCGCCCGGCGGTGCAGTCGCGCCAGTTTTTTTGGCTGGGCGCGCGCCTGGCCGCAGAGTCCTACACCCGCATCCATAACTACTTCAATGTGGGCAGCCTGGCTTCACGTGAATTGCATAGCAACGGAACGGCTGGGATTTCGCTGCCCCAGGTGCTCGATTACTACCAGTACCTCGATCCGCTGCTATTGCTGATTGCGTCCGCGCAGATGCAGGCCTTCGAAGGGCCGGCCGGCGCGGAGCAAATTATGCCCCAGCCGGCGCAACATCCTAATTTCGCGGTGTCGCCGCGTTTACTCGAGGACGACGAGGCGCCGCCAGCGCTGCATCGCATTTGGGACGAACGTCGCCGCCTGTTGGAGTTGGCATTCATCTCGGACGAACATCGCGCCCTGGCGTGCTGGCCTGGCTTCTACCAGGGGTACGGGCGAGTATTGCAGGAGTCGATGCGATCTCCGCTCTTCACCGACTGCCAATACCGCATCGGCGAAAGTGCGTTCGGCCTGGCGCGCGAGCTTCCCGCAAAACTGGAAACCAGCGTTCCGCAGTTGCTCGATGCCGGACTGAGGGATGAGCAAGCGGCCTCGCTGGTGCACATCAATGAAGCTTTGTGCGAGGCCCTAAGCGGCTTGATACTCGACATCACTTTTGCGCGCGTAGCTTGCGAAGGCGGGACCCATCGCGAGGGCCGGGCCCGTCCTGCTGGCGTCGCGGAAGCGGAGACCAAGCCGGCTGACTCCTCAACCCACGCGGCGTAGGGTGCAGTAGTCAGTAGCCAGTTGCCTAGGCGGCGCTTATCCAACTTGCACTTTCTCGCGATAGGCGGCCACGTGCACCTCCCATCCCAAATGCTTTCATCATGGCGTCGCGCAACTGGGCCGCTGCCGGCGGTTCGCCGTGGACGAGGTAGGTCTCCTTGGGCGCACCCTTGAAGGTGTGCAGCCACTCCAGCAATTCCGGCGTGTCGGCGTGATCGCTGAACTGTTCCAGTGCTGCCACCTGCGCGCGAATCGGAACTTCCTGGCCGAAGATCTTCACCTCCGAGGCGCCGCTCTTGATGGTGAATCCCCGTGTGCCCGGCGCTTGGAAGCCGATGAACAGCACCAGGTTTCTCGGGTCAGGCAGCCGCTGCATCAAGTGATGGAGCACGCGCCCGCCGGTGACCATGCCGCTCGACGACACGATGATCGCCGGATACATCGACTCGTTGATCTTCTTGGAGTCATCCTGAGTGATATCGAAATAAAAGTTTGGCCACTCCAATGGGGAGCCGTATTTCTCGATCAGCGCCTTGGTCTCAGGAGTGAATTCTTCCGTGTGCTTCAGGAAGATCTGCACCGCCTTGATCGCCATGGGACTGTCGGTGTGCACGGGCACGCGCGGTACCTGTCCTGTCTCCATCAACTCCTTGAGCAGGAACAAAAACTTCTGCGTCCGCTCGACGGCGAACGACGGGACGATCACGCTGCCGCCGCGCTTGAGTGTGCTGCGGACCAGTGCCGCCAGTTCGGGACGGGGATCGGTGTGCGGGTGCAGGCGGTTTCCATAGGTGCTCTCCATCACCAGCAGATCGCACTCTTCGCCCTCGGTGGGACCGGAGTGCACAACTTTGCCGGGCGCGATCTGGCTGTCGCGCACACGGCCGATATCGCCGGTAAAGAGCAGCCTCGACGACTTGCCGTTGGAGGTGAGTGTGACCTCAGCCATGGCCGAGCCGAGGATGTGGGCGGCTCGAACAAATCGGAACCCCAGCGCGCCCGTGAGTTGCTTGGCTTCGTCGAAGTTCACCGGACGGAAGAGCGTCATGCACTGCTGCGCCTCTTCCATGGTGTAGAGCGGCAAGGCCGGCACGTGCTTGCTGGCCCGCGTCTTGTTGTAGTACGCCGCGTCTTCTTCCTGCAGGTGTCCGGAGTCGGGAAGCAGGATGCTGCACAGATCGATGGTCGCCGGGGTCGCGTAGATGGGGCCGTGAAATCCCTGCTTCACCAGGCGCGGAATCCAGCCCGAATGATCGAGGTGAGCGTGCGTCAGGATGACGGCGTCAATCGCATTCGCCGGCACCGGCAGGTCTTGCCAGTTTCGCAGCCGCCATTCTTTTTGTCCCTGGAAGAGACCGCAATCCACCAATACCTGCAACGGTCGCGCGCCATTGTCGCCGACATGGATCAAATGCTTCGAGCCGGTAACCACTCCGGCTGCGCCGAGAAACTGGATGTAGCTCAAGCGGTCCTCATTCGGTCGCTTAGTCGCGACTCAAGAATCATAGCAGCCTCGGGAAAAGTGATTCACCACAGAGACACAGAGGACACAGAGGACACAGAGAAGAAGCAATACAAATTAACCACGGATTTTCACGTATGAGTACGGATCAGCGCTTGATTTCGCATACTACACAAAATGACATTCAAAGATATCCGTATAAATCCGTGTCGATCCGTGGCTCTTTCTTGTATGCTCTTTTTCTCTGTGTCCTCTGTGCCTGTGTGGTGAAGGTTCTTCTTCACGGCTGCTTGGCTGGAATTTCATACACATTGTTGCCCAGGTTGGCTTCCGGAACGCTGCCATCGTTGACCACGATCTTGCCGGGCGCCACTGCCACCTCGATGCGGCCCGTAGCCTTTTCTCCCGCCTTCACCACTACGCGGACACTCTTCTCACCGGAAGGAGTCTGAATCAGCACCGGCACCTCCGCTCCTGCGCCGCCGCGGTTCTCGATGGTCGCGGTCACCAGGAAGCTCTTGTTGGTCTCGCTGAGCAGGGGGCGAGTGTACGCCGATTCCACGTGAAACTCGGGCAAACCGCGGTCGCGATAGACCCAGTCGTCGAAGAACCATTCCAGATCGCGTTTGGCGCTGGTTTGCACCAGATGCTGAAAGTAGCTCGGGTCTTTATCGGCGCCGCCGCGATAGGAAGCAAGGGCGCGTTGCATGGCTTCATTGCCGGTCATGTCGCGCAGCATCCAGAACACGAACCCACCCTTGCCCCGCAGGTAGAGCTCGTCATTGGTATTGAGGAGAGTGTTGTTGGCGGCGTTGCTGTCTGGCGAGGATTTGCTGGCTTTCGGATGCGCGGCTTCTTCCACTTGCACCAGGGGCCCGCGATATTGGTCGAGAAACTCCAGGGCCGCATGTCGTCCGCTGCGACGTTCCACCGCGAGGGTTTGCAGGAACCGCTCCAGCCCATCCTGAATCCAGGCGTGCGGAGAATGGAACCGCGCCGCCACCTGCGCCGGGAGCAGCAGAAGCTGCAAGGTCGCGGTCGGCGCCTCGCGCAGCGGCGTGAAGAGCACCGCGCCATTTTGCCAGGGATTGGCGTTGGGATCGGTTAGCTCGATGATTCGCGCCGGCTGAGTCGGCTCGTCCAGCCAGTCGTGCAGCAGAGGATCGTTGGCTTCGGCGGCCAGCGCGTAATCGCGGGCCAGTGAAGTGTGATCGGCAACATGAAAAAGCGTGACGGTAGGCCTGGCCAGCTCGTCGTAGTCGGCGACTGCAAAAGCCGGGACGGTTTCTCCCAGCCCAGGCAAACTTGCCTTGGCCACCAGCCGGTAGGACGTCTTGTCGTATTGCACCTCGGGCATCACTTTGCCTTCGCCGGAGTCAGCCATGTTGGTCACGATTCGCACAGGCTGCTTGCCATCCCCCGCATCGATCTGGAACCCAGTGTCGAACTCGCTGCGGTCGTGGCGCTGCTTCCAGCGCGCGATGGCGTCGAAGACGGCATTGCCATCGCTCAGGCTCGCCGCTTCGATTGCCACGGGATACCACGCGACATAGCCCAGTCCCCGCACCGCTGTGAAGGAGTCGCTGATCTGGTCCCAATCGTTGCGCGCCGCCACGTCGGCGGGGGCGCCCATGCGCGTTAGCCGCGTTGCATCCGGCGTGATGGTCCCGCCGTATTGCACATCGAGCGTGACCGTAGCTGCCGGAGCGACTTCCTTGGGCAGCGTGACGATTGCCTCGGAAAGGCTTCCCGTGTGATCGATGTCCGAAGTGTAGTTGTCGCCCAGCCACTGCACGGGTTTGTCATCCAGAGCGATGGCGTTCCAAGCCAGCGACGACGATACCTGCAAAGTAGCCAGCTTCTGCGGCTTGTTGGAATCGTTGCGCAAAGTGAGCTTGCCGGTAACCGCGATGACATGCGCGGAGCGGTCCACTTGCACCTCAAGCTGATAGCGCGAGATGGTGAAGGCCTCGCGCTCAATCGCAAGCGCAGGCAGCGCAGTTGCCAACCCCAGCAACAGACATAGCAGCAACCGCTTCATTTGGAGGATTGAACCTTCCCGGAGTTTTGCGCAGAGCGGCGCTGTCTGACCAGTTCATACATCACCACTCCGCCCGCCACCGACACATTCAGCGAGGGCACGTGGCCGAGCATAGGAATCGAGACCAGGAAGTCGCAGCGTCTACGGACCAGGTCGTGCAGCCCTTTGCCTTCGGCGCCCAGCACGATCGCGCAGTGCATGTTGTAATCCACTTCGTCGTAGCTCTGGGTCCCGCGTTCGTCGAGGCCAACCGTCCACACGTTGCGCTCTTTCAACTCATCCAGCGTGCGCGAGATGTTGGTCACCCGCGCAATCGGCAAATGCTCGGAGGCTCCCGCCGAGGCCTTGACGGCAGTGCCCGTCAATCCGGCGGCGCGGCGCTCTGGGATGATGACGCCATCCGCGCCGGCCGCATCGGCGGTGCGGATCAGCGCGCCCAGGTTGTGCGGATCTTCCACGCTGTCGAGCACCACCAGAAAGTTGTGCTCACCGTGACGCTGGTCGAGTAGGGTGTCCACGTCTGCGTATTGCTTGCTGCTGGTGACCGCAATGACGCCCTGATGGGTGTTGGTGTTGGCGGTGCGGTCGAGCTGCTCGCGCGGCAGGAAGCGCACCTGCACACCGCTGGCGCGGCAGTCGTCAATGAGGCGCTGCACCCTCTGATCATGCCGCTCGCGTGCAATGCCGACGTATTCAAAGCTGCGCGCGCCCGACTTCAGCGCCTCGCTGACCGGATGGATGCCGTAGATGACGACCATGTTTGGAATCAGTGTACGACATGGGAGCTGTCGGCTGTCAGCCAAGATGCACGTCCTCCGCATGCCACCAGCAACTTCGGATATCAAATTGCCATGAGTCTCTTGGAACATTTCCGCCGTCAGTTTGAATACGAATTCTGGGCGAATGCTGAAGTGTTGCGCGTACTCGCTGGCTTATCTGACTCGGCAGCTTCGACCAGGTTACTGGCGCACATTATTGCCGCGCAACATCTGTGGCTCAGTCGGCTGCTAAACAATCCGCCGCGTCTTGCCGTGTGGCCAGATCTCACGCTCGCGGAGTGCGCCGCGGAGTTGCGCGAAGGGGAGACGGCGTGGCGGCCCGATCTGGACGGGCTGTCCGACGGCGATCTGTCCGGCGATTGCAGCTACGCGAACTCCAAAGGCGAAGCCTGGAAGAACAGCGTGGCCGACATCCTCACTCACGTCGGCTTGCATTCTTCCTATCATCGCGGGCAGATTGCGCTGGAGATCCGCGGCGGCGGAAGCGATCCGGCTTACACCGATTACATCCACGCGGTCCGGCAAGGGTTCCTCGAGTAGCCGACTCCCTGCGCCGGTTGGTTCCGGCGCTCCATCTCGGTATAGTTAGGGTGAAACAGTTCTGGATTCAGGAGACTGGATGTCATTATCCGCTGTCATTGTGGATGACGAGCAGCTTGCACGGGACGAGCTTGCCTATCTGTTGCGCGATCTCGATGTGGACGTCGTCGCGCAGGGCAAGAACGGCATGGAAGCCGTGAACTTGATCAAGGAGTTCTCGCCGGAACTGCTGTTCCTCGACGTGCAGATGCCTGGGCTTGACGGCTTCGGCGCCATCAAAAAGCTGATCGACAAGAAAGTGCCGCTGCCGCAAATTGTATTTGCCACCGCCTACGACCAGTATGCGGTGAAGGCCTTTGAAGTAAACGCAGTTGACTACCTGCTCAAGCCGTTCGACAAGAAGCGGGTTGCGAAGGCTGTCGAGAAGGCCCGGCAAAAGCTGGAATTGGCCGGCTCGCCCGGCGACCAAATCGGCACCATCGTCAAGATGCTGGAGCAGCAGGCGCGTCCGCCAGCCGCGAAAGTCCTGCTCAAGTCGGCCGGCCGGCTCTTTCTGGTGGACCAGAAGGACATTTGCTACGCCTCGATTGAGGACGGGATCATCACCGTTGTAGCGACCGGCATGGAAGGCCAATCGAACTGCCGCACCCTGGAAGAGCTGCTCGACTCGCTCGACCCCAACATGTTCTGGCGCGCGCATCGCTCGTATCTGGTAAACATCAATCGCATCAAAGAAGTCGTGCCCTGGTTCAAGAGCTCGTACCAGATCCGCATGGAAGACAAAAAGCAGACTGAGGTGCCAGTCAGCCGCGCCCAGACCAAACGCCTGCGGGAGTTGTTTGGGTTGTAAGAAGCGGCCAGCGGCCAGCGGTCAGCACTCAGCACTCAGCATTCAATCATGATCCCCATCTCGGAACCACGCATCCCCGCATCGGTTGCGGAGCGCCGGTTCCGCAACAGGAGAAGACCAATGGCTGATCATCGCGCAGAGAGCTTTGCATGGACACGAAGAATCCTAGTACTGCTGGTGATATTTTGCACCGTCTCCACACGGTCTTACGGATCTCAGCCGGGAGTTTTGAAGGGCACAGTGACGGATCCCAGCGGGGCGGTCATGTCGGGTGTTTTGGTACGACTAGTCCACTGGAAGCCAGGGGATAACAGGCGCTTTCAAATAATCGATAATGCTGTGAGCTACACGGATGATCATGGCAGCTTCTCTTTTACCCTGGAACCTAAAGTTTATGACATATTTGTTTCATACCCTCCCTTTTCACCAGTGGCAATGAAGGTTCTGGTAAAAGGTGGGAGCGAGAGCGTATTTTCCCCTGAGCTGAAATACGATCCTCTCATCCATTTCGTTGAATAGATGAGGTATGCAAACCGGGGTCTTGTGTTGCTCAGGCGGGCAATCTCGCAACTGCTGACCACGGTTTTCCTATCCGGTTTTCTCAGATACCTGCGGCCTCCCTGTCCTTCGTGTGCTCAATGGTGAGAACTTTTCGAGCAATGCTTGCACTATGACCACCATGTTGGAACGACGCATCGCCTGCATCGGTTGCGGGGCGCTAGTTCCCGAACAGCCCGGCCCCACCCACCGTTACCTGGAGTCGTCGCCGGGCTGCTGGGCCATCTACGGAGAGGTCCTGGCACGCGAGTATTCTGACGCTGCGTTCATGACAGTCCATCGGTTGACGGTTGATACCTATGCCGTGCAACATCCCGGAACGCCCTCGCCGCAAAGCATACAATCCGTCGGCGTTCACCTCCTTCGGCTTTGCCTGATTCTGGAACGCGGCTTCACGGATGCAGCGGCAGCGAAGGCAATGCCAGAGTTGGCCCGGCAAAAACGTTCGTTCTATTGGCTGACTCCGCCGAAATCGCTGGGCGACAAGACCGTTTTGCATGTATGGAACACTCGCGGCGCAACCGAACACACGCAAGTCGTTTGGGAATGGGTGCGCTCCGCGTGGCAGGCATGGAACCCGCATCATGAGCAGGTGAGACGATGGTTGCCGCAGGGATTGGGCTAGAGGTCGCGACGCAAGTAATGCCTATATGGGGTTATTGGGAATGCCGGTTCCGACTCTGAAATTGTCATTACGAGCGAAGCGAGGAATCTGCTTTTTGTTAGCGGGGGAATGACCGCTGAGGAACAGCAGATCCAAGGGTCTGAAGGCCGTTCCCCAGCCAATCTCGCGGGTCTGCGATGTCCGAAGGTTTTGCTGGTTGCTAATTGCTAGCTGGCTAGCTGCTAATTGCTATTTCGACTCCTGAACCTTCCGCACCACCTTGGTCACCACCTCGCGCGGCGACAGGCGCAGCATTTGCACGCCAAAGCGGTTCTTCCATCCCGGAATGACCACGCGTTTGCCCTGCGTCATGCCTTCATAGGCCACGCGCGCCACCTCGCGCACGTCCACCAGCAGAGGACCCGTTGCCAACTTGGTGTCGCCGAGATGGGCGCGCTTCTGAAAGTTCGTCTTCACCGGTCCGGGACAGAGGCAGGTCACGGTAACGCCGGTGCCACGCAGCTCTTCCGCCAGGGCTTCGGTGAAATGCAGCACGTAGGCTTTGCTGGCGTAATAGACGGCCATGAAGGGCCCCGGCTGAAAGGCGGCAGTGCTGGCTACGTTGAGCAGTTTGCCCTCGCGCGCGCGAATCTGCGGCAGAAACAATTTGGTGAGATGGGTCAGCGCCACCATGTTGACTTGCATCATCTCGGCTTCATTGTTCCAGTCGGTGGAAAGAAACGCGCCGCCGCCGCCGAAGCCTGCATTATTCACCAGCACGTCGAGGACGATGCCGGCTTCCTGCAATTCCTGGTAGAGCTCGCTCGGCGCCGCCGGATGTGCCAGGTCCTTGGGCGAGATGCGCACGGTCACGTTGTAGCGCGACTGCAGGTCGTCGCCCAGTTCACGCAGCGCGCCGCGACTGCGCGCCACCAGCACCAAACGATAGCCATCGCGGGCGAACAGATGCGCCAGTTCCAGTCCAATGCCGCTGGACGCGCCGGTGATCAGGGCCGTCTTGGGAGCGAAAAAAGGATTGCTCGCACTCACCACTCTGTTATAGCGGATTTCGCGTCATCGCAGCAGTGACAACAATGAAAATCAACCACAGAGTCACAGAGGACACAGAGATTTTCCTTTCATTTTTTTCTGTGTCTCTGTGGTGAAGCGGACGCTCACTTCGCTGCGGCCTTGGTATTGCCTTGCGACTCCAGGAAAGTCACGATCTGCCAGCGCTGCTGTTGCGACAGGTTCGCCCACGAGGGCATGCCCGATTCCAGCTTTCCCTTGGTGATGAACCAGAACAGCTCTCCGGGCTTCGCGTTTTGGACGGGAGCGCGGTCAAGCGCAGGCGCCGGTCCTATTCCCTGTAGATTGCCGCCGTGGCACTGCGCGCAATTCAGCAAATACAGCTTCTTGCCGGCTGCCGCGGCGGAGGCGCTTTTGTACGGATTCTTCATCTCCGCGGCCGACGCAGGCGCATTGCGGAAGCCGGAATTCTGGGCGGCAGCGCAGGGCGCCAGCCAAAGCGCCGCGCCGATGCTCATAATTGCAACCGAGGTGAAAAAAATGTGTGCTCGTGAGATCACGGAATCGACTCCAATTTCATGCATTTCACAGATGTCGAAGTTGCGGCAGCGATGCCGCCGGCCTGCCGCGGGTCCACAACAAAGGCGCGCAGAGGTTTTCCGCGCGCCATCGTTTCGAAAATGTTTGATTGTCCTCGCAACGCGGCCCTAGCGGGTGGCGACCGCTTCCTGCACCTCGTAAATGCTGTACCAAGGAGTTGCTGCCTTGAGCGCATTGTTTACATTGCCGATGTTCTTTACGCCTTCGTCCTCCAGCCAGGCGCGGAAAGCGGCCCCACCCTTCTCGGCGAAGATGGGGATGCCATCTTTCCAGGTGGCGCGTCCGCAGAGCACGCCATTAAATTTCACGCCCGACTCGGCGGCGAACTCCAGATCTTCGATGAACTCGGAATTGCTTACTCCGGCCGACAGATAGATGAACGGCTTGCCGGTTGCGCCAGCGGCGGCGCGATAGTGGTCGAGGGCTTCCTTCTTGGTGTAAGCCTTGGTGCCCTTGAACGATCTCGCGCCCTCAACGAACTGGAGGTTCACCGGGACCTCGACCTTCAACACATCCACGCCGTAGCGGTCCTTGGAGAACTCCGCCATCGACTTGGCGACAACTTCAGGCTTCAGCTTCGCAAACTCGGCGCCCTTCTCGTCCAAGCCCTCTTTGTAGCCCACCAGTTCGAGGAAGAACGGAATGTCGTTGGCCTTGCACTCGTCGCCGATGCGCTCGGTCCACGCATGTTTGTGATCGTTGATCTTCTGGTCGTCGAAGGGCGTGTAGTAGAGCAGGATTTTTACGCAATCGGCGCCTGCTTCCTTCAGTCGCTTCACCGACCACAGATCGAGCAGGTCAGGCAGGCGGCCGGGCAGCGTTTTGTCGTAGCCAGTCTTCTCATACGCCAGCAGCAGGCCCGAACCCTTGGCGCGACGCTTGGAGGCAGGCAGCCCCCACTCGGGATCGAGCAGAATGGCGCTGGCGTGCTTGGTCAGCACCTCAGTTACGTGGATCTTGAACTCTTCCAGGCCGGCGTCGGTAGCGTAGGTACCCAGCGCCTTCTTCAGCGAGCCGCGCTGGTCCATGGCGGCCGCGGCGATGACGCCACGATTGTTCGAAACGGCCTTGATGCCCGCAAGTTTCCCACGAGTAAGTTTCATGACAGAACCTTCCTCAGGCGCGGCGCGCCCGGTATGAACGGATTTTGAATTCGGTCCCACAGGACAGCGGTTGGGCCCGCGGTTGCAGAACAGAGAATTCTAACTGAATTCCCGCGCCGCGCGCGAGGACTTCTGAGCGGGGTGGAGCGGGTTGTTCCCGAGCGCCCGTCACGTAGCAGTCAGAGGATTGTTAGTGAAATGGCGAGTAGGTGTTGAAAAACTCCCTTTCAGAGCACGCGTTTGTCCCTGCGATGCGGATTTTTGTTCTCCTCTTTTCTATGGGTCTCGATTCTCAGATCACTTCGGGTGCCGGTTGCGGTGCCAAGCTAAGGAACCGCACCAGTCGTTTGAGGTTCTGAACCGCCGCTGCCAGGTAGAACTGTTCGCGTACGAAGCGCATTCGGCGCAGCCGCAGACGTCGCAGTCCGATCTGGTTCTTCAGTTCTCCGAACAGCGCCTCCACCTTGCGGCGCGCGCGTTGCGCCGGTGCGAACCCCGGAGTTTTCGCCACGGCATACGCTCGCTGCCGTGCCGCTTCACAGGTGTGGATGGCAATGGTGCGGTACTTCCCGCGCGTACACTGGTCCTTCTGCGAGCATCCGCGACAACGCTTCGGCGTCGAGTAGTAAAGGTGGGTGCGGTTCAGCTGGTTGATGCCCACGTACTTCAGTGGCTTGCCTGCGGGACAGACATAGCAGTTCTCTTCGGGCATGTAGGTGAACTTCTCGATCCCGTACAGGTCGCTCTTCGCCAGAGGATTTTCTTTCACCCGGATATAAGGCGTGATACCGCGGTCATCGAGCCATTGCAGCAGTTCCCCGTTGCCATAGGTGTTGTCGGCCGCCAGGCTCTGCGGCAGTCGGCCGTGTCGTTCGCGGTGACGCTCGATCATGTCCCGCGCCGCAGCACTCTCCTGGCTTAATCGCGCGGCGGTCGCCTGCACCCCCACAATCACACAACTGGAGTTGTCGATCAGGTAGTTATCAAAATAGCCCAGCTCCGCAGCTCGGTTGCCCTTGCTCAAGTAGGTGGCATCCGGATCGGTCGTCGATACCTTGTCTTGCTGATGTACCGGTTCGCCATCGCCGTTCTCCTGCTCGATCTCCGTCAGGTACTCACGCACGGTGCGCTTCACCTGCGCCGCTTCTGCCAGCTGCTGGCGCGGGATACGGCTGTGGTTGTTGGCGTTCGCCGGGATGAAGCTGCCGTCGACCGACATGTGTTCACCGTTGACTAAACCCGCGCTGATGCACTGGTCGACGATGCGCTCGAACATCTCCTGAAACAGATCCGACTCCTGAAAGCGGCCATGCCGGTTCTTGGAGAACGTCGAGTGATCAGGAATCTCCTGGTCGAAGCCCAAGCCGGTGAACCAGCGCCACGCCAGATGCATACGCAACTCTTCCACCAACTTCCGCTCGCTGGTGATGCCGTACAGATAGCCCAGCAAAAGAATGCGCAACAGTACTTCCGGATCAATCGACGGCCGACCGGTGTCGCTGTAGGAATCGCGCAGCTGCTCGCGCACAAAAGCAAAACTGATGTGGCGATCGATCAGGCGCAGCAGATGGTTCTCAGGGATGTGATCTTCCAGGCGGAAGTAATAAAACAGAGATTCGGAACGGGAGTGTTGTCCCATCATGACTAGCAAGCCTCCGAGAATGGCGATCCAGCACAGCATCAGGAACTCTCGTCTGCTTATAACGTTCCTGCACCGCGTTCACAAGCACCAACTCAGTGACTTTTTCAACACCCACGCGATTTCTCACCAGTTGTTGAATAAGACGGTGGTCTTTTTCTGTTTCACATGGCGGACCGTTAACTTCTTCAAATCCGGGGTGCCGATGATCACTGTCGAACAGTCATTCATGTAATAGACAAAAATATAAATGCCGCTCCCGGTGTGTTGGTCTGGTATTCCGCACTTCCTTACAACATCGAGCATCGTGAAGCCTTTCTCAAAGGACGTGAAGCAGCTAACCTGTCTTGCCGTTTTTGGAGGGTCTGGAATTTTGAACTCTGACATCGATTGATTCAAAAAGGGGTCATGAGGAGCCTCCTCGCATCTCTCGGCAATTGTTTCTTGGGCCGCGAGTTGGAGATAGGACGAGAAAACCAATACCGTCAGCACTGCATGAAGCCGGCGCATGTGTTCAGTTTACATCTGGTGACCACCGCGCCAACTGTCGTTATCAGGCGTAGCTGTTGAAAAACTCGCTCTCTAGAAATCGTCCAAAAAGAGATCGCGCTAGGATGCCCTCTAAACGATTTTCTCCGACCAGGTATACATTTTGACCTGCCCCCCGAAAAATAGTCCAGCGGAAATGTGACTTCTCCATTTACGATGGCCCGCTCAGGGCCAGAGAGGAGGAGTCGTGCGCAAGAGTCGATTTAACGAAGAACAGATCATCGCCATCCTGAGGGAGGCGGAAGCTGGGGCAGCGCCCGACGAGCTGTGCCGGCGGCACGGGATCACACGCGGGAGCCTGTACCGCTGGAAAGCGAAG
Organism: uncultured Acidobacteriaceae bacterium; assembly: GCA_963737435.1. GTDB lineage: Bacteria > Acidobacteriota > Terriglobia > Terriglobales > Acidobacteriaceae > Bog-257. The sequence continues at coordinate 86,859 of CAVTSI010000009.1, forward strand.
TACGGCGGGATGGAAGTGAGCGAAGCACGGCGACTGCGGCAACTAGAGGAGGAAAACCGGCAGCTGAAGCACGCCGTGGCCGAACTGCTGCTGGACAAACGAGCGTTGCAGGCGGTGGTCACAAAAAAGTGGTAGGCCCGCAGATGCAGAGACAGGCGGTAGAAGTGATGCGCTCGGAAGCCGCGGTTTCGGAGCGACGCGCCTGCGGGCTAGTAAAGGCACATCGGGCGACCTGCCGGTATCGGCGGCGAAGGGTCGACGATCCGGGTTTGCGAGAGCGGCTGCGCGAGTTGGCTGCGACCCGGCGACGGTTCGGCTATCGGCGGCTGAAGATCCTGCTAAAACGCGAGGGCTTCGCAGCCAACCATAAACGAGTGTACCGGCTGTACGTGGAGGAGAAGCTGGGGCTACGGCGGAAGCGAGGACGGCGGAGGGTGCCGACGACCGCCGCACGCATGCCCCTGAAGCTACCGGTGCGCCCCGACGAGGTCTGGACCATGGACTTCACGCAGGATGCGTTCGCCAGTGGGCGCAAGTTCCGAACCCTGAACTTGATGGACGGCTTCACCCGCTACGCGCCGCGCATCGAGGTGGACACCTCGTTGCCAAGTCAGCGCGTGGTGCGGGTGCTGGAAGAACTGAAGCGAAGAGGTCGCAAGCCGGAGGCGATCGTGATCGACAACGGGACCGAGTTTACCAGTCAGGTGGTAGATCAATGGGCTTACGAGAACCAGGTGCAGCTGCATTTCATCACGCCCGGACGGCCCATGGAGAACGGCTTCATCGAGAGCTTCAACGGCAAGTTCCGCGACGAGTGTCTCAACGAGAACTGGTTCATCGATCTGGCTGACGCGCGGGAGAAAATCGAGAGCTGGCGCTGCGACTATAACCAAGTGCGGCCGCACTCGGCTCTCGGGTATCTTACCCCGGAGGAATTCGCAAAATCGTGGGCGACGAGGAACTGTGGAAAAGACGCGGGCGGCGCCCGCTTGGAAAACGCTGCGCGTTTCCCACTTTCCCACAGCCTCGACGGCTATGAGAAGGTGGTTACGAACGTAGCGCTGGAGAACCCAAACCCGGAGAAAGTCTCATTATCCCTGGACTAAAGATGGGGGGCAGGTCAATTTCCGGTCACCTATTCTTAGTCAATTTTCAGAAAAACGGACTTTTTCAACAGCTACGCGATTTAACAACAATTGTCTCTCGTTGGAGTGCGACCGAAGGAGCCCGCGCTTTTTCCTTGGAGATTCTGAAACAGTGTCGTCGCGAGCGCGGCTAGGGATGTGACTTCTGGTCGAAAGAAATATGTTGAAGCGTATTAACCGCATCGTCGAGGTCCCGTTGTGACGGTGTCACAAAGTTCCAACTGAGCCAGTAACTGTTGCGTTTCATGCACACCATAGAGCTGTAGGTCGTAGTCCTATTTTCCGCCCTTTTGTAATCCGCTCTATAGAAATCGCTTCCCCCTGAAACGAATGAGGATGGTTCCCGGATAACTTCGGCGTTGGCATGCGTTACTTGTGCACGGATAAACGCCGATAAGTATTCATGCGCAGAAAGCCCGGAACCGTTGTTGCTTTCGGCATCGGCAATGACCATAACCCGGTTCAAGAGAGAATGCCCAGTATCACGGTCTCCTATGAACAGGTAATATGCGCCTGAAGGAAGAGGGGCTGATGCCACTCTGCTTTTATGCGATTCTCCCGGCAGCGTGTATGAAAAGCCAAAGAAATCGTTCCTATACGTGTTTTGAACAAAACTGCCGTTATCCGGCTTTAGCGTGGTGCTGCTCCTGGTGGATTGTTGGCAGCTAACGAGAGGCGTGGCGAGACATAGCAGCACAACTAACGACAATCTCTTCATGGCCGTTCAGCTTACCAGAGTTGAACAGGCTTGGCGTCCTAGCAAGGGGCATATAGACCACGATGCCAGACCATTGTCGGGAACAGATGGGATGAGAAGGCCGGTCTCCGGACGGGATGCTGTACGCTCCCAAGTTATCGACGCGCTCGAAGCGCAAACAGATAAAGGAGACCGGCAATGAAAAAGAGTAGCACCGCAATGGCCGCGAGCAACAAGAATTTCGCGCAGAAGCTCACTATCGGTTTGGATTTGGGAGATCGGTCGAGCTGGTACTGCGTACTGGACGAGGCTGGCGAAGTGGTGGGAGAGCAGAAGCTGGGCACGACTCCGAAGGCGATGAGGGAGGTCTTCGCGGCCATGCCGCGCAGCCGGGTGGCTCTGGAGACGGGGATGCACTCGCCTTGGGTGAGCCGACTGCTAAGCGAGTTGGGTCATGAAGTGATCGTGGCGCACGCTCGCAACGTGCGTCTGATCGGAGAGAGCCGGCGGAAGGACGATCGGCTGGATGCCAGGATGCTGGCCCGGCTGGCGCGAATCGACCCGCAGTTGTTGTCTCCGGTGAAGCATCGCAGCGCTCAGGCCCAGGCCGACCTGACGGTGATTCGAGCTCGAGCCAGCCTGGTGCGGGCGCGGACGGCGCTGGTGAATGCAGCGCGTGGGTTGACGAAGTCCTAGGGCGAGCGGCTGCGAGGCTGCAATCCGCGCTGGGTCCGCTGCTGCAGGCGCTGGAATCGCTGAGCGAGCGCATTGCCGAGTACAACCAGTAGATCGACGCCATCGCACAGCAGAGCTATCCGCAAACCGCGTTGCTGAAGCAGGTGAAGGGAGTGGGCACGCTGATCGCGTTGACCTACATGCTGACCTTGGAAGATCCGCATGGCTTCCGCAAGAGCCGCGACCTGGGTTGCTACGCCGGATTGCAACCGGGACGCAGAAACTCGGGGCAGAGCGAACCGCAGATGCACATCAGCAAAGAGGGCGATCCCTATCTGCGAACCTTGCGGGTGCAGGGAGCGCACCACATTCTGGGGCCGTTTGGAGCCGACAGCGATCTGCGACGCTGGGGTCTGAAGTTGGCAGAGCGCGGTGGCAAGAACGGAAAGAAACGAGCCATCATTGCGACCGCCCGCAAACTAGCCGTTCTGCTGCATCGGTTGTGGGTGAGTGGAGAAGTCTACGAGCCGCTGCGCAATACGAAGCGGACGATGGTGGCAGCAGCATAGTTGGCTGAAGTACAGCAGGTGCCCAAAGCCGAGTTCCGGTGACTGCGTCTATGGCCTGGCCCACTTCCATCCCTGAGGATGGAAGACAGGTCGCCTAACAGGTGGCAGCACCGGCTGAAACGAGAACACCCAACTTGCACCGAGCGAACATCGCTCAACCAGAGTGCGGATGGAAGGGTGGCGACAGTGGCAACTCGGCAGAGGAAAACCTTGCCTGTTAAATGGGAAAAGAACCTACTTGACTCCGACCGGCCTTCTCATGGAAGGCCATATCACAACCAATCAGGCTAGGCAGTTTGGTGAAGAGGTCGGCGGCCATCACTGCCTCAGGTGCAAGCCTGTCAGCACCGCCTGCTGGCGCACGATCAGCGACTCGATGCCGCTTCTTGCCAGCGACATCATCCTGGCCAGTTGGGCGTCGTCGAAGGGACGGTGTTCGGCGGTGGCCTGCACCTCGACAATCTTCTTGCTGCCGGTGATCACCAGGTTCATGTCCACGTCGGCGCGCGCGTCTTCTTCGTAGCAAAGATCGAGCATGATCTCGCCATCCACGATGCCGACGCTGGTGGCTGCAATGTAATCGCGGATGGGCGCGACCGTCAGCGCACCCGACTCGATCATGCGGCGCATGGCCAGCCCCATCGCGATGAAGGCGCCGGTGATGGACGCCGTGCGCGTGCCGCCGTCAGCCTGAATCACGTCGCAGTCGAGGAAAATGGTGCGCTCGCCCAGCTTCTCCAGATCGGTAACGGCGCGCAGCGAGCGGCCAATGAGCCGCTGGATCTCGTGAGTGCGCCCACTCTGGCGTCCTTTGTTGGCCTCGCGCGGCGTGCGGGTCAGCGTGGAGCGCGGCAACATGCCGTATTCGCTGGTGACCCAGCCCTTGCCCCGATTGCGCAGAAATTGCGGCACCGTGTCTTCGATGGTGGCGGTGCAGATAACGCGGGTGTTGCCGAGTTCGATCAGGCACGAGCCTTCGGCGGTGGAGATGAAGTCGGGGACGATGTTGACCGGCCGCATCTGCTCAGGAGAACGATTGTCGGAGCGATAGATCATACGCGGCGATTGTACTAGCCATCAGCATTCAGCACTCAGCAGTCAGCTATCCGCCTAGGTCCACATGCTCGACATGGTCCACTTGGCGGCCGAGGAAGCGCGTTGCCAGGCGTTTGAACTTGTCGGTGGAGTCGGTGACATAGAAGCGGAAGGTGCGATGCTCGGCGGGAAAGACCTTCGCATCCATAGGGGTCCTTCGACTCCGTTCGGCTGCCGCATGCGGCAGCCTCACTTCGCTCAGGATGACACCCTGGTTATTATTCTCGTCACTCTCGATAACAGCGCGGCTCTTACTGTCGTTGCCTTCGACGATAGCGGGTGCCCCACCCTTGTCGCCCGCCTTTGGCGACAGGGTGGGATGCCGATCGATCATCTTCTTGACCACGCGCGCGGTGGATTCGGCGGAATCCACAATCTGCATGTGGCTGGGCACGATGCGACGCAGCAGCGGCGCGATGAGCGGATAGTGAGTGCAAGCAAGCACCAGAACATCGGCTCGCTCGGGCGCTTGCGCCAGCGCCTCGCCGAGATAGATCGTGGCAACCTGCTCGGTCACGGGATGCTCGATCCATCCTTCTTCCACCAACGGCACAAAAAGCGGGCAGGCTTTTTCGTAGGCTGCCAGGCCATGCCGCTGCAAGGCGTCGCGGTAAGCGTGGCTGCTCACGGTGGCTTCGGTGGCGATCACGATGGCCGCGCGAGTCTTGCTCACTTCGGCGGCCATGGCCGCGCCGGGCTCGACCACGCCGACGACCGGCACATGTGCGGCTTCCTTGAATGCGCGGAAATGCCAGCGCGGTCGCGGTGTTGCAGGCGATCACCAGCAGATCGATGTTCTGCGCTTCGAGAAAACGGGTGGCTCCGATGGCATAACGCGCAACCGTTTCCGCTGACTTGGTGCCATACGGCAGGCGGGCGGTGTCGCCGAAGTAGAGGTAGTGCGCGGGCAACTGCTCGGCCATGGCCTTCAGCACGGTGAGGCCGCCGACGCCCGAATCGAAAACGCCAATGCGCGGTAGGGTCACTGCAAATCCTTTACGACCTGGCCAATATTGCTGGCTTCGTAGAATCGACGCAAGTCGGCGTGCCCGGCAAGCGTTTCGCGCTCCTGCCCGTTGACCAGGATCTTCACGCGTTGGATCTTGCTGTCGTTGGCGTTCAGCGTGACCACGATGGAGGCGACGGTCAGCTCTTCGGCCAGCACGCCCGAAGGATGCGCGTCCGCGAAGGCGGCATTCGTGTCCACTACGGCGGTGTCGTCGCCGAGCAGATAAACGTCGCGGACATCCGCGCCAGCGCCAATGGGATGTGGCGACGAGGATTGCAAATACTGCCCAAACAGGGCACGCAGCACGGCGCGGGCGCGTTCGGTGCGCTCCGGCGGCAAGGTCACGTTCACCTGCGTGCGGCGCAGCGTGCCATCACTGTCGGAAGCGATGTAAAGCGTGACCGGCGTGGGCGGACCATTCGTGGGCGGAGCGAGCGCCCGTTGTTGTTGCGCGGCGAGTTGCTCATCGCGGGCCACCTTCCTCTTCAGGTGCAGGGCGTAGAACCCGAGGCCGAGAGCGATCACCGCCAACGCTGCGAACATGACCAGGACGCGCCGGGTCACGGTCGCACCTCCGGCAGCTTGGCGCGGACGGCGGCAACGCCGGCGGCGATCGATTGCGCCACCTGCTCCTGGTAGGCCGCGCTGGCGATTTCGTCCACATTCCCGGCGGGAGGCGCGATTTCAACCGCAATGGCAGGAGCGGCAATGTTGTTCATCGGACGAAGCGGCGCCAGCAGCGTGGCGTTGGGCAGTTTGCGGGACTCCAGTTCCGCGGCCACCGAGCCGGCCACCGAGCCACTTAAGTCCAGGAACGCGGCTTGCGCGGTGTCCCACGGCAGAAAGCCCTGCGGCGACAAGTTGGCCGCAGGCAGCATCGCCGTGAATACGTGGACGCCCTGTCCGGTGTTGGCGGCGTGCAGTGCGATGTAGAGCGCGGGACGCGCTGCATTCGTCGAGGTGGCGCGCTGGTCGAGCGTAATGGCAACGTCGGAATTGCGCAGCAGGCCGGCGGCGATGCCGCGATTGGCGAGTTCATGCTGCACCCGCCGCGCCAGCGCCAGCACAACATCTTTCTCCGGCAGCGAAGGGGTGATGGCCGCTCCAATGTCGTTGCCGCCGTGCGCTGGATCGATCAGCACCAGGAAGCGTGGCCCGGCGGGCTGCCGCGGCTGCGGCGATGGGTTTTGCGGATTGGCCGGAGCCGGCGGTGGTGCGGCGCTTCCTGGGCAACCGGTGGCGGAGCAGGAGCACCGGTGACGATGATGGTCTTGCCTCCGTCGGCGAAGTTGGCCATCAGCGGAGCCGTTCCCGTCACATCGAGTTCAGCCAGGCCATCGTGCTCTGAAAAGGTCACTCCCGAGATCAGCGGGTCGCTGTAAGGGACGCTATCCGGGCCGGTGGAAACGATGGGTTCGCGGCGAAAGGTGAGGCGCACTCGTCCCGGTTCGGTCGCGATGGATGGATTGACCGGAGAAGAGAAGCCCAACAGCAATCGCGAGGGGTTGTCTTTGTGCAGCTCCAGGGTGTAGCGCACCTGAACATTGCCGATGAACAGACGGCGCGCTGCCGGGTGAAATTCGGTATCGCTGCCGAGCAGCTTCGAGATTAGATCGCTGGTGACGGACAGCGGAACATAGCCCCGGCCATTCTGAAGAACGAAATTTGCCGGCAGTTTGTAACCGTTTCCGCGGACCTTGCCCTTATCTTTCCCGCCGGTAAATTGCACCTCCAGAGGGCGGCCACCCGGAGGCGTAAAGTGCAACTTGTACTTCTTGCCATCGATGCGGGCATCCACCGAACCCAGCGGCTCCAGCAGTTCCACCAAACCCGCGTAAGGCTGGCCGTTCACGTCCAGCAATGGGACCGAGTACGAGGTCTGGGGAGAATAAACCGTAAGCTGATTCTGTCCGGGCGATTGCGCGTGAACGGCGGCGTGGCGAGTCAGAAGGGCCGCGAAGAGCAGAGCCAAACCGGCGGTGATCGCCATGGCAAGCCGCGATCTGCGACCGGGAAGCGGCAATCTAGTGTCCTCCCGATGCTGAGCCTTGTGCGGCCTCCCTCCAGCGAATAGATGGTCAGCCCGCTCAGCATCTTGGGATAGAAATCCGTGGACTTTTGCGGCAAAACTTCGCCGGCGAAGGCGACGTCGCGCATCTGCTCCATGCGGACCGGATTGATAAGGAACGCGACGTTGGCGCCGTTTCGTACTTCCTCAATCGCTTCGCCCGCGTCGCGCACATATTTCAGGTACTTCTGATCGCGAATGTCATCCTCCGACATTCCGAGTGCGTCTTCCAGCACCAGCTTATGCAGTTGCACGACATCGAGCGCGCGCTGGCGTTCCGACAGACCGGCGAGGTTTTTCGAGTGCTGCTCCGCCCGCGAACGCAGCAGGAAGCTGCCATGCGACGTAACCGCAAGTAACGCAGTGGTGTCTTTGCCGGCCGCACGCAGCCGATGGAGAGCGGCGGCGGCATCGGTCAGCGGTCCCAAATCCTCGACCTCGAAATTCTCCTCAAGCTTCGCCACCATGTCAAAGATCGCAAATCCCTCCATGCCGAACACCACGCGATGGGTTGGCAGGACCACCAGTCCGGGAGCATCCATATTGACGAAGGTCATCATCACCCGTTCGAAGGGGGCCCGCAGATCGGGGCTGGCCTGTTTCCTCATTTCGTTGCGGTAGGTCAGAGCGGTCTCGTAGCGATGGTGGCCGTCAGCAATGATCAGCTTCTTGTCGGCCATCTTCGTCTGCACCGTTGCAATGACGGCGGGATCGGAAACTCTCCAGATCCGATGCAACACGTCGTACTGGTCGCGCACCTCCACCGTCGGAGGACCGCTCTGCCGCAAAGCATTGTCAATCTCTCCCGCGGGATCGGTGTACAGCATGAAGATCTGTCCGCAATGGGCCTGGGTGGCCCGCAACAAGTTCAGCCGGTCCGCCTTGGGCTTGCTGAGCGTCTGTTCATGGCGGAAGACGACTTTGCGGTCGTAGTCCTCCACCTGCCCCAGGGCGATGAAGCTGCGCCGTTCGGCGATCGCGCCGGAAGCGTCGCCGGGGACTTTGAAAGTCTGGGTGTAGAGATAAATGCTGGGTTGCGGGTCGGGCGCCAGAACGCCTTCAGCCCGCCATTGCTGCAAGGAAGCTGCGGCTCGCGTGTACACGTTCTGCTGCTCGTTGTCACCGGCCTGCGGCTTGCCCAGAATCACGCGCACCAGGTTATACGGACTGGCTGCGTAATACTGCTCCTGCATGGCCGGGGTGATTTTGTCGTAGGGCTGGGTTACAACGTCAGCGGGTGACACCTTGGAAGGGTCATACCGCAGGGCCTGGAAAGGAAAAATGTCTGCCATATAAGGGTTCCGCCTCCCCTAAAAATGTGAATTCGGTATCAGAAAAATTTCGTCGCGAGGCATCCCGATTGTAGCAGTTCAACAAAAGGAAACCCCAAGCGCTGGAACTACATCAATAGGGGAGAAGATCGGGCAAGATGGCTCGTGGGGTCGGTTGCCGACAGGTTATCCGATTCCCCAAGCTGTGATAACATTCAGCCCACAGTCCAGAGGATCTTATGGCCCGCGGTCGCAGTTCGGGGTTTGGGTCAAGTTGCTCGGCGATTCGGCACCCGTTTCCGCTGCAACGGTCGGAACGTTTTTCGAGACGGCCCGTCCAATCCCTCGTGCGCGTCGCAAGAAGCTTGCTTCTATTGCTTGGGATTTGTTGTGCGGCCTCCTGGCTGGTTGTTCCGGGCTACGCACAAGACGAAGATCAGAACGTACATCTCGTTCCTCACGAAGCCAAGAAGCCTGACCCGGTCCCGAGCACCGGAATTGCCGTACCGCCCGGGGTCATTGTCGATCCCAGCCTCAAGACGCATACCAAGCCGATTCGGAAAGACGTGGATTTGGTGCTGGTCCCGGTGACCATCACCGATCCGATGAACCGGCTGGTGACCGGGTTGGAGAAAGAGAATTTTCAGCTCACCGATAATGGAAAGCCGCAGCAGATCCGGCACTTCTCCAGCGAAGACGCGCCCATTTCCCTGGGCGTCATCTTCGATATCAGCGGCTCCATGAGCGACAAGATCGACAAGTCGCGCGAGGCGGTGGTGGAATTTTTCCGTACCGCCAATCCGCAGGATGAGTTTTTCCTGATCACCTTCTCGGAAAAGCCCGAGGTGCTGGTCGATTTCACTTCCTCGGTCGAAGACATCCAGAGCAAGCTGGTTTACGCCATTCCCAAGGGCCGAACTGCATTGCTCGATGCCATTTACCTGGGCATGAATCGCATGCGCAAGGCGCACTACGAGCGCAAGGCGCTGTTGATCATCTCCGACGGGGGCGACAACCACAGCCGCTACACCGAGGGCGAGATCAAGTCGATGGTGCGGGAAGCCGACGTTCAGATCTATGGCATCGGCCTGTTTGACCTTAATGGTTTCAAGACGCCAGAAGAACGCGAAGGGCCGGCCTTGCTGAGCGATGTGACCGAAGTGACTGGCGGACGGACATTTACCATCAGCAATCCGAACGAACTGGCGGATGTGGCCACAAAGATTGGCATCGAGCTGCGCAACCAATATGTGCTCGGATACCGTCCAACCAGTCCAGGACGAGATGGCAAGTGGCGGAAGATCAAAGTGAAACTGAATCCTCCGAAAGGTCTGCCACCGCTGCACGTATACGCCAAAACGGGATACTATGCACCAACGGAATAGACGCTACCATGCGTTCGTAATCTTGATTGGATCGGTTCTTTGCTTGGGAGCCTGGATGGTGGCCCAGAATTCGACTGCCTCGGGGCGGTCGGCTGCAGTGGGCAGCGCCGTGGGCCAGCAAACCGCGCCGGCGCAGAATCCGCCAGCACAAGCACCACCGGCAAATGCCCCGGCCCAGAGCAGCCAGCAGGAAGCCGCCCCACTACCGCCTGCGCCCAACCAGCCCGGGGACACAGTGCAAGTCCCGCAGCAGGGAGAAGCGCCCGCAGCGCAACAGGGCGATGTTTTCGTTTTCAGGAAGGAGGTTGACGAAGTCACTTTGCACGCCACCGTGGTGGACGATCACAATCGCCTGATCACCAATCTGGCGAAGAGCGACTTCACGGTGTTCGAGGACGGCAAGCCGCAGAGAATCACCTCGTTCCGCAACGAGGACATTCCCGTCGCGATGGGCATCGTCATCGATAATTCAGGGTCCATGCGGGAGAAACGTCCGGCGGTGAATGCCGCAGCCATTAACCTGGTGCAATCCAGCAATCCTCAGGACCAGGTCTTCGTGGTGAACTTCAACGAAGAGTACTTTCTCGACCAGGACTACACCGCCAAGGTTCCCAAGCTGAAGGATGCGCTGGAACGGATTGAATCGCGCGGCGGTACCGCGCTCTACGACGCGGTGGTCGCTTCCGCCGACCACTTGAAGAAAAGTGGCGCCCTGGAAAAGAAGGTGCTTCTGGTGGTGACCGACGGCGAAGACAACGCCAGCCGCGAATCGCTGGAGCAGGCTGTGCGCCGCCTGGAAGAGAAGAACGGTCCAACGATTTACACCATTGGGTTGCTCCAGGATGAGCATTCCAAGCGGGCGCGCCGGGCCCTCCGTGAAATGGCGGAGGACACCGGCGGGGTCGCATTCTTTCCCAAGGACCTCAGCGAGGTGCAGGCGATTACCTCGCAAATCGCCCACGATATCCGCAATCAATACACCATCCAGTACAAGCCCAGCACGCCCCAGAGCGCAGGTGGCTATCGCACGGTGAAGGTAGAGGCCAACGCCAAGGGCTACAAGAAGCTTCAGGTCCGCACGCGCAGCGGGTATTACGCCGGCCAGCAACGGGCTACGGTAACCCAGCAAGCCGGCACCAAGTAGGGCGAGTGGCTAGTGATTAGTGGTTAGCACAGCGTTTCATTTTCCTATCCAAAACAGATCCACGGCGATTTCCGCGGCGACGAAAGCCCACGCATTGACCGACCGATTCCCATTCACGTAGGCTTGGTGGTTCGCGCTTAGGTGCTCATGAAGACTGCTGAAATCGCCTCCCTGCGAGTCGCCGAAGACATTACCGAACTGGTCGGCGAAACTCCCATCCTTCATCTGCGGAAAATCGTTCCACCCAACGTTGCCGACGTCTATGCCAAGCTCGAGTACCTGAATCCTGGCGGCAGCATCAAAGACCGTGCCGCGCTGGGCATGGTCCTCAAGGCCGAGCAGGCAGGATTGCTGCAGCCGGGCGCAACCATCTTTGAGGCGACGGCCGGTAATACCGGGGTCGGGCTGGCGCTGATCGGTTCGGGTCGCGGTTATAAGACCGTGCTCGCCGTGCCGGAAGGCTTTTCCCAGGAGAAGGTCACGCTCATGGAAGCGCTGGGCGCGGAGGTGATTCGCACTCCGCGTGCGGACGGCATGGAGGGCGCCATCCGCTACGTGAAAGAGCGCGCCGCCAAAACGCCCAACTCGTTTGTCGCGGGACAATTTGAGAACCCGGCCAATCCTGACTTCCACTACGAGACCACGGCACGCGAATTGTACGAGCAGATGGGCGGGCAGATTGACGCGGTGGTGATCGGCTCCGGCACCGGCGGCACCTTTACGGGCGTGGCGCGATACCTGAAGGAGCGCAATCCGCGGGCCTTGGCGATCGTGATTGAGACCCAGGGTTCGGTGTTGGGTGGAGGGCCGAAAGGCGAGCACGAGGTGGAAGGTATTGGCGCAAGCTTCATCCCCAAGACCTGCGATCTGTCACTCGCGGACGAGGTCATCGCCGTCAGCGATCACGACGCCTTCGACATGGTGAAGAAGCTGGCCGCGATGGAGGGGGTTCTTGGCGGATCGAGCGCCGGCGCAGCCGTGTTTGGGGCAATCGAAATCGCGCGACGGCTGGGCCCGGGCAAGCGCGTGGCAACGATCATTCCCGATTCCGCCGAGCGCTATCTGTCCAAAGACATTTTCCACTTCAACGAAAAGCATTGATTCACCACAGAGACACCGAGGCACAGAGAAGAAAAGAATTATTTTTTACCACGGGGTACACAGAGATCACGGGATTTCTGTTTTTATTTTTCCCTATTTTTTCTTGTTTTGTAAATTTCGTGTTTTTTATCTCTATCTCTTCTTTCTATTTTTTCTCCGTGCCCTCCGTGTTCTCCGTGGTGAAATGGCTTTCCGAACTCTGTGCCTCGGTGTCTCTGTGGTGAAATGGTTCTTATGCCCAAACGCAATCTCTCCGGCTTCTCTACTCGCGCCATCCATGTCGGTAACGATCCCGACCCGTCCACCGGGGCCGTCGCTCCCGCGATATTTGCCACTTCCACGTACGCTCAGGAAGAGTTAGGCAAGACCAAAGGCTACGACTACTCGCGAGCCGGCAATCCCACCCGCACGCGATTGGAGCAGAACCTCGCCTCGCTGGAAGGCGGTATCGCCGCGCCAGTCTTTGCCAGCGGAATGGCTGCGGTGGGCGCGCTGTGCCAGTTGATGAAGTCGGGCGACCACGTCGTCGCCTCCAACAATCTTTATGGTGGCGTGCCCCGGCTGTTCAACCAGGTCATGGTGAACTTTGGTCTGGAATTTACCTACGTGGATACCGCCGACCCGCGCAATGTGGAGCGCGCCATTCGCAAGAACACGCGCTACGTGTACATCGAGACGCCCACCAATCCGCTGATGGGCCTGACCGACATCGCAGCGGTCAGCGCGATCGCGCACAAGCGGGGCTGCGAGGTGGTGGTGGACAACACCTTCATGTCGCCGTACTTTCAGCAGCCGATCAAGTTGGGCGCGGACATGGTGCTGCACTCGACCACCAAGTTCCTCAACGGCCACAGCGACGGTCTGGGCGGCGTTCTGGTGTGCACCACAAAAGAACAGGCGGAGAAGCTGGCGTTCATTCAAAAAGCCGCGGGCGCCATCCTGTCGCCGTTCGAATGTTGGCTGGTGCTGCGCGGGGTGAAGACGCTGGCCGTCCGCATGAAACAGCACGACGAAAGCGGGCGCGTGATGGCCGACTATCTCAGCGGCCATCGCAAGGTGAAGCAGGTTTTCTATCCGGGACTGAAGAGCCATCCGCAATACGAGCTGGCGTGCCGGCAGATGTCAGGTTTCGGCTCCATGATCACGTTTGAGACCGGCTCGCTCGGCAATGCCAAGCGGCTGCTGAAGCGGGTGCGCGTCTGCACCATGGGCGAGTCGCTGGGCGGAGTCGAAACGCTTATCTCGCATCCGGCCAGCATGACGCACGCAGCGATTGGGGAGAAAGGAAGAAAGGCGATCGGGCTCACCGATGGGATGGTGCGGATTTCGGTGGGGATCGAGGATGTGGAAGATTTGATTGCCGATTTGGAGCAGGCGCTGGATTAGGGCCCGCCGTTCGCTGTTCGCCTTTCGCTCTTCGCTAGAACCTTGACGGTGTCATCCCGAGCGAGCCCGCCGCGGTGGGCAAGCCGAGGGACCTGCGGTACGCCGATACGGTCACGCTGTCGGGAACAACCGCAGATCCTACCGCAGATCCTTCGACTGCTCGCCCGCCCGACCCGCAACAGCAGCGGGTCGGAATTTCTTTGCGGGCGCTCCGCTCAGGATGACAATTGAATGTGCGTTGGGCTGAGTGCTGAATGCTTCCTACTGTCCCGGCGCCTGCGCCTGGCCGACGAGCTGATATTGCTCTTTGTGGCCCTGCGCGTTAATCACCGTCGCTTTGTTTCCTTTCACCTCAAGCTGGACCGTGTCGCCGGGCTGCATCTTCGGCTTGGTTTCCTTTTTGCGGGCGACCTCATAGCTGGTGGCATCGATCTGGATGTAGTAAACGACCCACTGCCCAACTTTATTTTTCTTCTCCTGATAGGTGGAGTTCTCCCACTTCACGACTTTGCCGGTTTGGAAAGTGTCAGCGGCCACCGCAAAAGCGGTCAGCAACACCATTATCAAGAGTGCAAAAGCAGTTTTTCTCACGGCTCTCCTCAAGGTAAAAACCTAGGATTGTTGGATGCCAAAACCCCCGAGCCTGCGGTCTGTCGGCCGACAGCTACTGCAAGAACTTTATTCCGCTGCTTTCTCTCGCGCAAATCCGCGCGGGCGGCAAACGCCATCTAGTCGCCCGGTTTCTTGGTGAGTTCAAAAGACCACCCCGGCGGATTAATTGGAATTTGAATGTGCCCCCCAATGGGTAGCGCCTTGAAGGCAGCAATATAGGTGTCGAAATGCAAGTCGACTAGGTCGGGCAAGTGCCAATGCGCGACATCCACGATCAACATCACGCACACCAGTGCCACGCTTACGGCGCGTGCGACGCGGTTGGGCGCCTTCGCCGCCAGCCACACGACCGCGACGGCGACCGCCATTTCCGGCATCAACCAATACCGGTGGGTGGACCCCTGCCGCTGCAGGGCTACCCACTGGGGCTCGTTGGCGCTGGCCAGCGGCTTTGCCAGCGAGGCGGCCAGCACGATGGCGGCGAACAGAAGGAAGCACCGTACTTCCATGCTCCCACGCAGGAAGACGTAGGTCAGAACGGCAAGTCCTACGGCCGTCACCGCGTAACTCGCCAACGATAGCAGCACTGGATGCTTCGCCAATTGGGCGCTGTTGTTGACTCCGCGAAACACCGGAACAAAGACCTGGAAGGCCACGATCCGGCAGAAGCCCGGAAAGCTGGCGCCCAAGCCCCCCGGTGTTTGCTGCCTTGGGCTGAGGATTATGGTGAACGGCATCAGAATGGCGCCAAAGCAAACGATGGCGGCGCGGACTTTCGTCCACAGGTCTCGGCGGCGCCGAGCCACAATGATAGCGACTGGGAGCAAGCATATGGCAAAGGGCCCGGTGACGACTCCGAGCGATAGCGCAGTCACGTCGAAGATCGCGGCCGCTGGCGACTGGGGCGAGGCAGCAAGCAGGATCAGCAAGCAGAGCACGGCCAAGTGCCATAGCGCGTTCGGCATATTGCCGTGGATCTTGGCCACATTGGGCACCCCCACGTAGAGGAATCCAAGCAAGACCCGCACGGGTAGCGGCGCGATGCTCTGCATCCTCGCACTGCAGAGATAAACCGGCGGCATAAGCTGGGCGAGTAAGCCCACCATATTGAATAGCAGAGGCACCACAGAAAGCGGCAGCAGAAGCGCTAACCCCGCCGCCAATCGGGGCAGCGTGTGCAGGTACCCGCCGTGCGGCATAACCAGCGTGTGAAGAAATCCCAGAGCGTGAGCCTGCTCATAAAAAAAGCCATCTTCAGCCCAGAATTGCGGCCTGAGGACCACACTGAGACTGCGCGATACTAACGCGGCAAAGAAGAGCAGACCCAGCGTTATGGTAAGTGCTGGAGTTGGCTTGTTCCCTATCGTTTGCGGCGATGTTGTTGGGGAGGTTTGTTCCACGTTCGGCAGCCGGGATCGGTGACGCACCCAGCCATGCAACACAATCCTATCCGGCCATCATGGAAAGGCAAATGGCAACGCGCGTACTCGATCGACAAACATGTCTCCACCTGCACGCGGCAAGGCAGTTCGGGAGGGTCCTACTCGAAAAACTTCGTTACGCCCTCTTCCAGCACGCAAATCTTCTTTTCGATGCCGCGCCGCTTGGCGTCGGCCTTCAGACGCTCAACCGGCTCGTCCACCGGCTCGTACGAGAGACGAAACGTCCCGTAGTGCATGGGCACCATCCAGCGCGCGCCCACGTCCAGGAACCCCTGTACGGCGTCCTCCGGACTGGTGTGCACTCTGCGAAAGGAATCGGGATGATAAGCCCCGATGGGAAGCAGCGCCACCTCAGGCTTCAGGCGCTCGCCGATCTCACGGAAGCCATCGAAGTATGCCGTGTCTCCGGCGTGATAAATCGAATGCGCGCCGGAACGCACGACGTATCCGCCATAACCGCGATGCACATCGCGCACAATGCGGGCACCCCAATGGCGCGACGGAACGTGCGTAACCTCCACATTGCCGAGCTGAAAGCTTTGCCACCAGTCCAGCTCAATGATGCGTCCGTAGCCCAGGTCGCTGACCAGGTCGCGAACATGCCGGGGCACGATGATCGCCGGCCGTTTGCCGGTCTTGCGCCGCGTGAGCCAGGCAATCGCGCGCAACGAGGGCCGGTGCAGGTGGTCGAAGTGCGCGTGCGAAACCAGCACCGCGTCGATCGCCGGCAACTCTCGCAGCTTCAATCCGGGACGGCGCAGCCGCTTGAGAACGAAAATCCAGCGCGCGAAGTTGGGATCGACCAGGATGTTCCTGCCCCCGATCTGGAGGAAGAAGCTGGAATGTCCGATGAAGGTTACGCCCAACTCGCCACGGCGGGCGAGTACAGGCTTGCGGGCGACGCCCGTGCGAGGCGTCAGGGCGGAGTGGCGCACCAACGTTCCAAACTGCCTCGCTTTACGACGGATTGTGGTTCCTAACATGGGGTTCGTGATTATTAGACGCCACCAGGGCCCCTGGCGATGCGCGACGCGGCTCCGGGTTTCGATCCTTGCTTGACCTTAGCCAGCTACTCAGCTTAAATCAAATGTTTGGTTCCCTTTGCCGGCAGGCGCCACTTTACCGCAGCGTGGGGAACCGCGGAAACAAGGAGCAAGAATGAAAATCGCCTTTCTCGGATTGGGCATTATGGGACGGCCGATGGCCTCCAAGCTGGTCGCGGCAGGACATGAGGTCTCGGTGTGGAACCGCAGCGCCCGGCAGCACGTCGATGGCGCAACCACGGCGGTTTCTCCCGCCGACGCGGCCAAAGACGCTGAGGTTGTCTGGGTGTGCGTTGCCGACACCGCGGCCGTGGAGCGCGTTGTCTTCGCCGAAGACGGCGTCGAGCAGTCGCTGCGCGAAGGCATGATCGTGGTGGACTCCAGCACCATCTCGCCTTCGGCGACCCTGCGCTTCGCCGAACGGGTGAACGCGCGCGGGGTCCATTGGGTGGATGCTCCCATCACCGGTTCAAAAATTGGCGCAGAAAACGGACAGCTTATCTTCATGGTCGGCGGATCGAACGAAGCCGTCGAGGCGCTTCAGCCCCTGTTCAAGGCGATGGGCAAGCTGGTCATCCACATGGGGGAGACCGGCAAGGGGCAGGCGGCGAAGATCAGCATGAACTTGATGATCGCCCTCATCTACGAGGGATTCGCCGAAGCATTCGTACTCTCTTCCAAGCTGGGCGTCGATCCGCACAAACTCATCGAACTGATCCAGGCGTCGATGGTGCGATCGGGCGTGGTGGATTACAAGGCCCCGTTCGTGCTGCGGCGCGATTATTCGCCGAATTTCCCGCTGCGCCTGATGCACAAAGACATTCACCTCATGCTCGACACCGCCAAGGAGGTCCGCGTCAAGCTGCCGGCGCTGGAGACCGTGGACGAGATTTACGAGTTGTCCAGCGAAGAGGGCTGGGACGATCTTGATTTCGCCGCGACGCTCGGCCTGCTGGAGAAGTGGGCGGGATTGGGCGGCCAGCCGAAATAGAACGACGACCGGAAGATGCAGCGGCCAGCGTCAGCTCGGCTTGGGCGCATTCACCACATACCAGCGGTTGGGATTGCCCGGCTCGATGTGATTTTTTTCGAAGCACATCTTGATCCGCCGCCGCAGCTCGCGGCTGACCGGATACTGCGATCCCGGCTCGCGTCTTCACCAGCAGCAGGTACTCCACTTCACTGCCACTTATCTTCTCGATGCCCGGCACCTCGGGTTTGGCGACGATCATTTCGCGCGAATTGGGGATCGTTGGCCACTTCCTCGCCAACTTCCTGCAGCAGTTTGATCACCTGATCGCTATCGGCGCCATAGGCCACGGAGATAAGCATCGGCAACTGCGCCCAGTCGCGGGTGAGGTTGGTCACAAGGCTGATCTGCCCATTGGGCACGGTGTGCAGGCTTCCGTTGTCGTCGCGCAACACGGTGCGGCGCAAGGTCATGTCCTCAACCACACCCTGCACGCCGGCAATCTTAATGGTGTCGCCGATGTCGTACTGGTTCTCGACCAGGATGAAGAAGCCGTTGATGAAGTCGTGGACCAGCGCCTGCGCTCCAAATCCTATGGCCAAGCCGGCGATGCCGGCACTGGCGAGCAGCGGCCCCATGTTGATGCCCAGCAGCGGCAGGATTTGCAGCGCCGCCAGGAACATGATGACGAATACTCCGACGCTGTAGATGACGCTCGACAGCGTCCGAAGCTGCTGTGCCCTGAGCGCGGACGGCAGTCCTTCACGGTTGCTGAGTTCGGCCAGATGCCGCGATGCGATCTTGAGCAGCCGGGTGAGAATGAATGCAATGATCAGAACGCCGATGATGCGCGGCACCTGGTGGCGCACGAAGTCGAAGGCATCGTCGCCCCAGGCGCTGAGCATCTGGAAGAGCCCCTCTTTGGTGCGGTGGGGAAACATCAACAGGGCTTGCAAAGGTTGTAGCACTGGGGGCAGCGTTCTCCTCGCTTCGTAATCGAGCTTAGAGTAGCGGATGACGGCACAAGTGGCAAAGTTGCCCCTCCCCTCAGGGCCAGCGCGCGGAATATAATCTCGATTCTTATGACATACTCATCCGCCTTGGTGCGCAGGTTGATAAAGCCTGCGGTTCTTGCCGCAGTGCTGTTCTTCATTTGTGGAATCGCGGGTTGTGGGACCGCGGGTTGGGCGCAAAGCACCAGACCAAGCCGCTCCTCGCCCTCCAGGCGCTCCGCAACCCCCCGATGAGGACGCCTGGGACAGCTCAACAGAAGCGCGAAATGGCAAGAAAGCAAAACCTGAAACGCCAGCAGGACCTCAAGAAGGACACCGACAAGCTGCTGGAACTGGCAACCCAACTCAAGCAATACGTGGACAAAACCAACGAGAACACGCTGTCGCTGGAGGTCATCAAGAAAGCCGAAGAAATCGAAAAACTGGCTCACAGCGTCAAAGAGAAGATGAAGGGGGAATGAGGGAGTCTTTTCAGGATTCAGCAAATCGCCCCTGGAGTTGTCATTACGAGCGAAGCGAGGAATCTGCTTTTGTTAAGGCTGGAACCACCGCTGACGAAACAGCAGATCCCTCACGGCCTGAAGGCCGTTCGTGATGACAACTCAAAATCGCGACCGCCGAATGTTCAGTGCGTGGCTGCCGGGTGCTGCTGTAGCAGCCCAACCTCCGCCGCCACCTTCTCCAGCCGGGCGCGATTTTCTTTCTTCATCGGCACCAGCGGCAGGCGATAGACCTCCTCGAGGCGGCCCATCATCGCCAGCACTGCTTTGGCCGGACCGGGATTCGATTCGATGAAGTTCGCCTGCATCAGCGGCAGATACTTGCGGAAGAGCAGGCGGGCGGTGTCCCACTTATTGGCGAGAGCGGCCTGGGTCATGCGCGCCATCTCCGCTGGGATTTCATTCGATGCCACCGAAATAATGCCGACCCCGCCGAGTCCAATCACCGCCAGCGTGACGGCGTCATCGCCGGAGAAAACCAGGAAGTCTTCCGGCACCGTTGCGCAGACCTCGGCAATCTGTGAGATATTTCCGCTCGCCTCTTTCACCCCCGCGATGTTGGGAATCTCGGCCAGGCGGAGCAGTGTGCTGGTCTCGATGTTGGTCCCGGTGCGCCCGGCAATGTTGTACAGGATCAGCGGCTTTGCCGAGGCTTCGGCAATGGCTTTGAAGTGCTGGTACACGCCTTCCTGCGTGGGCTTGTTGTAATACGGCGTCGCGGTGAGGACGTAATCGACGCCCGGACGCGCCGAGATTTCCTTCGCCTTGGCCACGGCTTCGCGCGTGTTGTTCGAGGTGGCGCCCGCCATGATGGGCACGCGGCCCGCCGCTGTCTCGATAGTCAAGTCAATGACGCGCAGCCATTCCTCGTGCGATAGCGTCGGCGTTTCGCCGGTGGTGCCGCACGGGACCAGAAAGTCGATACCCGATTCCACCTGCCAGCGCACCAGTTCACGCAGCGCTGCTTCATCGAGACTGCCATCCAGTTTGAAAGGAGTGACCAGAGCGGTACCGCATCCACGCAGTTTCATGTCAGCAGGATAATCCAAAAACGAGATTCACCACAGAGACACAGAGGACACAGAGAAGAACAAAATTACTTGTTACCACGGAGAACACGGAGGGCACGGAGAAAAACGAGGTCTTTTTTTTAAAAGAAAAGAAAATTCCTCTGTGCCTCTGTGGTGAATCGTCCTTGCGTCTTTATCGTGAATCCTGTTTACAGGAACTCCGTGATCCCCGTGTCCTCCGTGGTGAAAAATCTTCTCTGTGTTCTCTGTGTCTCTGTGGTGAAAAAGGGACCCTAGAGCTGCGCGAAAATATCCTTGAAGTCGTAGAACCCTGCTCTGCCCGCGATCCACTCGGCGGCGAGCAATGCTCCCTCGGCGAAGGTGCGGCGGGACTTGACTTCGTGGGTGAGCACGATACGATCGCCGGACGAGACCAACTCCAGTGTGTGAATGCCGGGAACATCGCCTTCGCGCTCGGAAGTGATCTCGACGCGCTTTCCCGACGCCTGCTCCAGCAACCGTTGCAGAGCGGCGGCAGTGCCCGACGGCGCATCCTTCTTGTGGATGTGGTGGCGCTCCGCAATGTGTCCGCGGTAGTTGTGCGCCAATGCCGGCGCCGCAACTTGCGCGATCTGAAAAAACAGGTTCACGCCGTAGGAGAAGTTTGCCCCGAAGACAAATCCGGTGCCGGCTTGCTCGACCGCTTGGCGGACGCGATCAAGTTCGCCGTACCAGCCGGTGGTTCCGACGACCATGGCTTTGTGCGCGCGCACGCAGGCGTCGATGTTCGCCAACACCGCATCAGGCGCAGTGAAATCGATTGCCACATCAACGTCGCGCAGGTGCTCGGGTGTGAGCCACGCGGCGTTCTGGTTGACGTCGGCATCGATGCTTTGCACTTGGTGTCCGCGTTCGCGTGCAACTTCGGCGACCAGCGACCCTGTCTTGCCACATCCCAGCACCACCAGCTTAAGAGGGGAATGGTTCAATCGAACACCTCGGGATCGACCTCGGCAAAGAACTTGGCATGCAAGCGCCGTACCGCTTCCGGCACATCGGTTTCGTCGATCACGAAGGTCAGGTTGATCTCCGATGCGCCTTGCGAAATCATGCGCACGTTAATGTCGCCGATGGCCTCGAAAACTTGCGCTGCAACTCCGGGCGTATCGCGCAGGTTCTCGCCCACCAGGCAAACGATGGCTTTGCGTCCCGCGTACTTTACGAAGGCAAGTTTCTCCAGGTCGGCGGCGATCTGGGGAATGGCTTCGTTGGAATCGACGGTGAGAGAAATGCTGACTTCCGAGGTCGATACCACGTCAACCGCGCAACGGTGGCGCGCGAAGACTTCGAACACCTTGGCGAGAAAACCGTGGGCCATGAGCATGCGCGCGGCAACGATTTCGACAATGGTGATACGGTTCTTGGCCGCGATAGCCTTGAACAGCGAATGCGAGCGCGGGGTCCTCGACAGGATGCGCGTGCCCTCATTCGACGGGTTGCGCGAATTCAGCACCAGCACGGGGATGTTCTTCTCGACTGCGGGAAGCACAGTCGCCGGATGCAACACCTTGGCGCCGAAGTAGGCCAGTTCGGCGGCTTCTTCGAAGCTGATGAGCTTGATGCGGCGCGCCTCGGGACATAGGCGCGGGTCGGTCGTCTTCATCCCGTCCACGTCGGTCCAGATCTCGATGCGATCGGCGTCCAATCCTGCGCCGACCAGGGCGGCGGAAAAATCGGAACCGCCGCGGCCAATGGTGGTTGGAATGCCTTCCCGCGTCGCGCCAATGAAGCCGCCCATGATCGGTACTCGATGCTCTTCCAGCAGCGGCTTGACGCGACTCTGCAGGCGATCGTTGATCTCCTCAACTTGAGGAACCGCCCGGCCATGCTGCGCGTCGGTGATGATCACCTGACGCGCATCCACCAACGTT
This sequence comes from uncultured Acidobacteriaceae bacterium, assembly GCA_963737435.1. Lineage (GTDB taxonomy): Bacteria > Acidobacteriota > Terriglobia > Terriglobales > Acidobacteriaceae > Bog-257. The sequence goes on from CAVTSI010000009.1 coordinate 108,925, forward strand.
GCCGGCAGGCCGCGCGCCAGAAAAGCGGCGGTTGCGATCATGCTCGACAGGCGCTCGCCGAAGGAAACCACATAATCGGAGGTGCGTGGCGTGAGCTCACCGACCGCGGCAATGCCTCGCAGCAACTCGTCGAGCGCATCGAACTCCGCGCCCAACTCACTGTGCAATTCGGTATGCAGGCCGGTGCCCAGTAATTCGCCGGCCGCCAGATAATGGCGCCCGCGGAGATGGCGGCAGAGGTCGAGCGTCTGCTCGCGTTCGCCTCGTCCGGCGGCCGCCGCCATGGCGAGCAACTGGTCGGTCACCCGGGCCATAGCGCTCACCACCACGAAGGGCCGCTCCGGCAAGCGCGTTTTCACAATGCCCGCGACGCGATCGATGGCGGCGGCATCTTCCACCGACGTGCCGCCAAACTTCATGACGATCACGGCCTCACCACCGGAGAAGGAAGTGGAAGCTCTGGCATCACGACAGGAAGCCCTGCGCTTTGAGGAGTTCGGCGTTCAGAAGGGCGGCGCCAGCGGCACCACGGATAGTGTTGTGCGAGAGCACAGTAAACTTGTAGTCGAGCACACCGCAGGGACGAAGTCGCCCCACGCTCACCGTCATCCCGTTGCCGCGGTCCACGTCGAAGCGCGGCTGCGGCCGGTCCGGGGCGGCATCGTAAAAGATCGGTTGCGCGGGCGCCAGCGGCAATTTCAGTTCCTGCGGAGTGGAGCGAAACTCGTTGAACGCCGCGATCAGTTCATCAGCCCCGGCCTTCCGCTTCAACTTCACCGACACGGATTCGGTGTGGCCGTCTTCCACCGCGACTCGATTGCAATGTGCCGTCATGCGAAACGTTGCCGGCTCGACCCGGTCGCCGATCAACTGTCCGAGAAGTTTGCGGGTCTCCTCCTCCATCTTTTCCTCTTCCTTGGCGATGTAGGGAATGACATTGCCCAGAATGTCGAGAGAAGCTACGCCGGGATAGCCTGCGCCGCTGACGGCTTGCATGGTGGTAACGAACAGGGACTCGATGCCAAATTTCTGATGCAGCGGCGCCAGCGCCACCACTAGTCCAATCGCCGAACAGTTTGGGTTGGTAACGATGTAGCCGCCCGACTGCTTGCGCCAACATTGCTTCTCGATCAGGGCAATGTGTCCAGCGTTCACCTCGGGCACGACCAGGGGAACGTTTTCGTGCATGCGAAAGGCGCTGGAGTTGCTAACCACGGCGCAACCGGCGGCGGCAAACTGCGGCTCGAGCTCGCGCGCGATGCCCGCATCCAGCGCGGCGAAGATGACCCGTGGCGCACCTTCCGGAGAGGCATTCGACACTGGCATCCGGAGTACACGTTCGGGGATGGGAGTCTTCAAACGCCAGCGCACGGCGTGCCCATAGGCTTGTCCAGCGGAACGATCGGAAGCCGCCAGCCACGCAACTTCGAACCACGGATGGGCTTCGAGCAACTGCAAGAAACGCTGGCCGACGACGCCGGTGGCACCCAGAATTCCGACGGCAATTTTCTGCTGAGGCATGGTGGTGAAAGACCAAGTTTATACCACGTTCGGGAACCGCTAGAGGACGAGCCGCGAATGCGAGAACATTACCGCCCACGGTGGGACAGATGCAGACCCAGGACGATTTCCTGCGCCAGTTCTTCGACGGTCTTGCCGGTCGCGCTCACGGTGAGCTCGGCGGCGCGGTAGAACGGAAGGCGCTGAGCGTAAAGCAGGCGGAAGGCCTCGGGCGTAGCTGCGAGTGGTCGCGGGTTCGGCGGCAAATGCTGGTTAGCGGCTTGGCAGCGCTGAAACAGCTCCTCGACCTCAGTTTCCAGGAAAACGACGCGCGCGCCGCGGATTCGCAGCAGTTCTACGTTCGCTGGTTGGACAAACGTGCCGCCGCCCAGCGCAATCACGGCTGAACCGGACGCCTGTTGCAGGACCGAGCGCAAGGTTTTAGTTTCGATTTCGCGAAAAACGGACTCGCCGCGCAGTTGAAATATCTCGCGGACCAGCAGCTTCTGTCTCAGCTCAATTTCGTAGTCGAGGTCAAAGAACGACCAGTGAAGAAGATTTGCCAACGAGCGGCCCACGGTGGTTTTGCCAGCGCCCATGAAACCCGTAAGCGCAACCATTTCCGGGCTGCGAGCTGGCTGGCCGGCTTGATCGTCTGTGCACACGATAGATAATGGTGGGTCAATAGCTGCTGTTATAACCCCGCAGAGTATGATTGCAAGCTATTCGTGGTTGCTGAATTCTAGCACCCGCGACAAACAGGCCCCGGCGGCGGGCGTGGGCCTGTGGTACGGAGGTTGTAGGGGCCCTGCGACCATCAGGGGATGATCCACATTTCAACTTCATCTACGGTGGGTAGCCATGCAACTCATACAGATCGGCGTGACCAAGCAGAAGACGATCCTGGATCTGATCCAGGAGATGGCAGCAAGTCAGTATTCCGAGATCGAGCGACTGAAGGCCGCTGCACGCGCCCGGGCGAAAAGCAGGCGGATTCGCGGCACTGCCCGACGCTGCGGTTCTTCCAAGCCCCAGCGGTAGCCGCTCACCGTGCGCTTACCTGCTGTAGCGTTGTGACTACTGTCGTCTGACTCCGACTGCATCTTGCAGACGTACACGCTCCCAATCCACCACAGTAGCGACTGCGAACCCTGTGCCGTCTAGGTTGTTTCCACCTACAGGCGCGCGCTCGAAACCCGGTAAGTTGTTCTCTGTTGATCAGCGGCAGTGCAGGGAAAGCTACTACCTCCGTGCCCGCACCGCGGCTACATACTTTCGATAAATGCTGTAGCATCGCAAGAGAGGTACTACCAATGTCGTTTCGCAATGGGGACAAATCGCGCGAGCATCGCCTGCGCAAGGCGCGTCAGAAGATGCGCCTGAAAACCCGTGGTCTGCAAGTGAAGGATGACGCCAAGACGCAATCTGCTGCTCCCAGCGGTCCCAAAAAGTAGTCGCCAGTTCGTTCTCAATTACGAGTTCGCCAGCCCGACGCCATCGCCCGCCAGGCGGAGAAAGCCGTCGGCCGTAAGTGATTGAAGGAATGGTAGGCACGAGGAGACTCGAACTCCTGACCTCTATCATGTCAAGGTCTGTTTAACCAGTAATTTCAATAACTTACACGGAAATAATTGACATGGCTAACCCAAGTGTTGTAGAAAAGCCACACCGTGACAGGGCAAGACTACCTAATCAGGTAGGCAAAATCGACACAGATTTTCCATACTCGACGGCGGCACCGACGCAAGAAAACTATAAGAGGGACGGGTTCGATTATCTCCGGTTCGTTGATCGCTACCTCGCCAAACAATGTCACGTTCTCGTGAGATTCCGCGTGTGGGGGATCGACCAAGATTTCTTGGCCCTTATTCAACGGGAAGATACCGGGGATGCCGATAAAGGTTCTGTTCAATGCATTGTCGATCTCTTCGGGGATGAGTGCGGGCATCTTGAGGCGCTCGAACGCCACGCCAGGACGGAACCACGGCTGAGAGATCAACCTAGAAACTGCGGAGCCTGCGGTCAACAAAAGCCGATGCTTGTCTCGATTGTTAAGTGCATGAAGCGGGTAGAGAAGATCATCCCCTCCCTTGTATGGTTTGAGACCCTTGATTTTCTCAACAGCGTCATCCCTCATTCCCTGTACTTTTCTCTCAAAAGTGGGCTTGAATTTTTCGGAATCGATGTTTCCCCTGAGTATAGGGAAAGAGGTCTCCTCGGTAGGCGTGTGCTTATTCGCAACAACGAGGGCGTGGGCCAGATAGTCCAGTGTGGTTCTGAGATTCTGGAGAGCATCGCCGAAGTAGATGGAAATGGGAAGCGGAACAGGGTCGGCCTTCTCGACGGTGTAAACCACCTTTCCGGCCTTGAGATTTGCTTGTCTGACGATTTCATAAGGCTGCGAGGCGATGAACTCTCGCAGTGCGGCACGACACTGATCGATGTGCTGGTCGGCCCGTTGGATTTTTAGGCTGATGTAGCTCACCGGGTAGGTCATTGGAGTTACACTTGTATCCATGGGTCATCCTAAAAGTGCAGCGATGCAGCGCTTCAACACAGCCCTTCGAGACGTTCTAAGCGTCTCGAAGGGTGACCTAAACCAAATGCTCGAACAGGAACGGCGCTCCAAGATTGGCAAGCCGAAGCCGGGCCCCAAGCCTAAGCGTCGGTCTTCGGCTTCGGGCCACGGGGTTTCCGGTAGGGGTTAGAAGGTCGCTTCACTGCCAGTCTTGCCCGTGAGTTCCTTGAACGTGAGTCGCCTTCCTGTGACCTGTGCAAGTGCTGCGACAAAACGATCAGAATCGTTTAGTGGATTCTCTTTCGTAGCGCGGTTTGTTGAATCGGAATATCTGCTCATCGATGTATCTCTCAAGGTGAAACGTCTCGACCGCAACGTATGTCCCTTTTAGGGTTCGCTTCAGGAGCGACCAGAAATTCTCGATTCCATTAACGTGGACCTGGCCATCGACGTAGTGCTCCATCTTGTTCACTACTTCATGCACAAAGTGGTGCTTCATGCCGTCGTCATAGACGGATGCCTGATCGGTGTAAACCTTGGAGCCGTGCTTTACTTCGCGCAGAATCTCAGCTTGCAATGTTTCGCGTTTCACATTGGGCACGATCTTTGCGCGGACTTGGCGCAGTTCGCGATCCAGAAAACCTTGCACAGCGACCTTCCCAGAGGCTCCGCCGCGTGCTTCGTAGCGCAGCTTCTTATCAGCGTGCATGTATTTCTTTTGTCCGCCTATAAAACGTCTCATCGACTTCAACGGGGCCAGCATCGTTTCCGCCGAGTTTGAACGCGAGATCACGTCGCCTCATAACCAGTCTGAGCCGATGCAGCACGAACCATGCGGATTTCTGCGAAATCCCAAGTGCCTTATGCAATTCGTAAGAGGAAATCCCATTCTTATCATTGACGAGCATCCAGAGCGCCGGAAGCCATTGCTGCAAAGAGATTGGCGAGTCCTCGAAGATCGTCCCAACCTTCACAGAGAACTGCTTGCGGCATAAGCGACACTTCCAGCGTTTCTGAGTCGCCAGATAGTACGGCTGTTTCGCTTGGCAATGCGGACACTCAGGGCCGTCAGGCCAGCGCATCGAAGCAACGGCATCAATGCAAGCCTGCTCGTCGGAGAACAGCCGAATCGCTTGCTGTAAGGTTTTAGGAATGAGGTCTGTCATGTCTACTTCCTTATCTTCGGGAACTGTTTCAGAAGTTCTGGAAGAATGTCGTCAATTCCTTTGTCGCGAAGTTGCGCGAACCTATGGGCCACGCCTTCGCGCAGAACTGCGTCGGATTTTAGGTGCTCCACCTGTGCAAGCAGGGCCCTGTGCGCCTCAGCGGGAAGATATTGCTTCAATTCCTCAAGGGCGTTCTTAAGGGCGACGTTCTCAACGAGCATGTCAGTCAATGCGTCGATCAACTCGTTTACGATCTTCTCGCCGGATGCCATACATGAACGATAGCAAATCTCTGCGGGTTAGTCAAGTTAATTATTGCCCTTACACGGCATGGGTTGCAAACCTAAGTTGTTGGAAAGACACGTAGATCACAATAAGACATCTTCTATTGTGCATGAACTGTGCTTAGCAGCCCCGGAGTGCAAGCTGCCGATTTCTGGCAGGCCCAGCGTACTCGGCTTCGTATGGAACGGAACGGAGCGCACTGGAAGGCCCGGTCACCGGTGGTGGATCACACTGAAAAAATTTCTCAAAGCTCGCGTACCAGACGAAAACCTGCGTCGGCGGCGTGTTGACATTTTCTGTTTTCCATTCATCCAGCCGCTTCACCACACACACGTCTCGTCGAAAACTGTGTTTCCCAGCCGCTTACACTTGACACGCCTTTTGTTGTTTGGGGCTAACCAGTCAGTTCAGGCGCGGCGCGCGGCTTGCACGTCCTCGCGCTCTTGCTTGCTGCTCCGAGCATCAGTTTGGGAACAAAGGAACTGAAATCCCGAAGCCGGCTCCGGGCCTTCTGGTCCGGGGCTGGCTTTTCCACGTACGGCGGCGCGCGATGATGTCGCGTCGAACGCCGAACAACAAGCTGGCCCCATGAAACATGGCCGAAGCAGATCCGTACCCGCACGCATGAAACTGAAGAATCAAACCAAATCACAGGCCCCACCGGAACATTCGACGCCCAACATTGACAGCATCGCCCGCGAGGGCGCGCTCTTCACGGACTGGTACGGCCAGCAGAGTTGTACCGCAGGCCGCGCCGCATTCATCACCGGCCAGTCACCTATCCGCACTGTGGCCTCACCAAGGTCGGCCTGCCGAGCGCACCGGAAGAACTGCAGAAGGAAGACGTCACGCTCGCCGAGTTGCTCAAGCCGTACGGCTACGCGACCGGACATTTTGGGAAAAACCACCTCGGCGATCCTAACGAATTTCTGCCCACGGTTCACGGCTTCGACGAATTCTTCGGCAACTTTTACCACCTGAACGCGGAACAGGCACCCCGACTATCCGAATTAACGACTTCGTGAATTCCGGCTGGCAGTTCGGCGGACAAGCCACTGCCGCGGCCAAGACCAAGAGCCAAGGCGGAGCGATGTCAGGAGCGGCGTCGGTGTCGGATGGGGTATGGATGTATGAGATGACGGAAAAGGGCCTGGCCGCTGAGATCACTGTCAAGAGCACAAAGTACTGCAAAGACGATGACCTGAATTGAAGCAAGGCTTATCGCGCGCAGGGGCGGCGCCGATCCTCGAGCACGCACAATTCGTTCGTGTGACGCCCATCACTGCATTCTTGTGGTAACGCGTTATTAATAGACGAGGCCTCGGTGTGTCTTGGGAGGCCGCGTAAAGGAGGGTCCCCCATGGCACACGCAGTCACGCTCGCGAAACCAAAGTTCCGGCAACCCGTCAATCTCAAGATTCCGGCCTTCCAGCCACACCACTCGTGAGCCGAGCTCGCGGCGATGGGCAAAGCTTTGCGGGACAAGTGTCCGCGAATCTCGCATGCCGAATGGAAGCCGCCGCACGACCGGCCGGATCCAGTGCGGTTGATCGAACAGTCCGACCAGGGACGCATCCCGGAGTTGGTGCCGGTCCGGCATGGGCGAATGCTGCAATCGCCATTCACCTTCTATCGCGGGGCGGCGCTGAACATGGCCGTGGACCTGGCTTCCATGCCCACCACCGAGATCCGTGTGCAGTGCTGCGGCGATGCTCACCTGGTGAACTTCCGCGGCTTCGGCACTCCATAGCGGCGGGTGCAGTTCGACATCCACGACCTGGATGAGACGCTTCCCGCGCCATGGGAGTGGGACGTGAAGCGGCTGGCGGCGAGCTTCGTGATCGCGTGTCGGGACAACGGCCTCGGCGATGTGTGCGGCGCGGATGCGGCCCGCGCGTGCGCGCGATCCTATCGCGAGCACATGGTCGAGTACGGCAAGATGCGGGTGCTGGACGTGTGGTACGCCAGCCTCGACGCCGAAGAACTTCTGCGAGGGTCCAGGACGAAGAAAGCCGGCGGCGGGCGAAGAAGCGCCTGCAAAAGGAGCGGGAGCGGAGCGCTCTCGAGCATGATTTTCCCGAACTGGCTCACACCGTGGACGGAAAGCACATGATCCAGGACAACCCGCCGACGATCTATCACTCGCGCGGCGAACTCGAGATGAAGACGAGTTCCATGCCGGAGTCCGGGACGGCTTTGCCCAGTACCGGGAAAGCCTGCCACCGTCGGTGCGCGTGCTCCTCGACCGCTTTGAGTTCAAGGACATCGCCATCAAAGTGGATGGTGTCGGCAGCGTGGGCACAGCCTGTTGGGTGATCCTCTTGATGGCCGACGACAAGGACCCGCTATTCCTCCAGGTGAAGGAGGCGCGCGCCTCGGTGCTGGAGGCTTACGCGGGAGAGAGCGTGTTTGCCAACCATGGGGAACGGTGCGTGAACGGACACCGGTTGATGCAATCGGCCAGCGACATCTTTCTCGGCTGGTGCAAAGGCAAGACAGGGCGGCATTTCTACGTCCGGCAGTTGCGCGACGTAAAGTTGAAGCCGAAGGTGGAGGTGTTCAACTCCAGCTACATGATCCAGTTCGGCGAATGGTGCGGCTGGACGCTGGCGCGCGCTCACGCCCGCAGCGGGGAACCGGCGATGATCGGCGGCTACCTGGGCAAGGGCGACACGTTCGATAAAGCGATCGCTGCGTTTCTCGATCGCCTATGCCGACCAAACCGAGCGGGACTACGAATTCCTCAAGAAGGCAGCGCAAGCGGGCAAGCTGGAAGTGGTAATGGAACGCTAATATCCGGGTCCGAGTTCTTGTAAAACTGCAGCGGCGCGGCCAGCACGCATGACTGGCAGGGGATTTGTTGCCGTGGAGAGTTCGCCGCAATAGCGCTTGTTCAGCGGAGTAAGGCATGCTGATTCCGCCGTTGCCGTTGCTCAATTTCTTCGTCGCAGCTGTAATGTTCTCCATCGGGCTGCGTGTTAGTGGCGGAGAACTGCTCGACATCCTGCGCGACCACACACTGCTTACGCGCACCCTGCTGGCAAATTGTATTCTGATACCGGCAATCGGCGTCCTGCTGGTCCGTATCTTCCAGCTGACACCCGACGCAAGCATCGGCATCCTGCTGCTGGCCGCGCTCCCCGGAACTCCGATCGCCTTGCAATTTACGCGAATGGCCAAAACGCAGCTGGCCTTCGCTGCCGCCATGACCTTTGTGCTCTCGCTGGTGAGCATCGCCATGACCCCGCTGGCCATCGAGGTGATGCCGGGATTGGTGCAGCGCGATCAGCGGCCGATGCTTCTCCTGGTCACGAGCCTTGCGCTGTACATTGCGCTGCCACTGTACGCCGGTTTGTCGATGGCGCGCCACGTGCCGAAAATTGCTCCCAGGCTGGTACTGCCGCTGGGTATTCTGGCTTCGATTGTCTTCCTTTTTCTTATGTGGGAGACGCCCCTGGTTCGCCGTGGGGCCTTAAATGCAATCCGCGGCGGCGGAACCATCCTGGCGATGGTCTTGTTGCTGCTTCTATCGATGTTGATTGGTTGGCTGATCGGCGGTCCCGACCTCGAGTCACGCCGGGTGTTGGCAACCTCCACCGGCATGCGCGGCGTTATTGTCGTGCTGTACGTGGCGCGGTACTGCTTTCCCGGTACTAACGTCTACATGATTCCAATTGTCTATGTATCGCTGATGGTGCCCACGAACCTGCTTTTCCATCTCGCGTTCACCGGATGGCACAAACTGCGGCCGGTAAGGGCGAAAAGCAAATCCCTCGCGGGCTAGATCCGCTCGGGTGACAAACAGCGGTTCATAGGACAAGTACGAGCGTTTTCTCCACGCGGGCGTCCATCGGTGGCAATAGGGGATAATGGCCATAAGCATGTCGCAGCAACCTCCATCGGCAAGGTTGGAACGCTCTGGCACAAGGGCGGGGTACGTCGGCGTAATACTGCTGCCAATCATGCTATGTCTTGTCACCTCGGCGATGGCTCAGTCGGGCGGCTTGCCGGCAAGCAACCCGCTGAGCTCACTTCTAGGAAATAAGAGTGGTTCGCAGGCGAGTCCAGCGACTCCTCCGTCCAGTCCGCCTGTCGAGGCGCAGCCTCCGACGGCCATCCCTCTACCCGATGTTGCCACGCGCGCCGAGGACTTGATGCGCCTGCTGCGCGATACCAGTAGCCAGTTGCCCACGCGCGAGCAACTCGATGCCGTACAAGCCGCTCTGGCGGAACGCGAAGCCTCGCTGCAGCCCAAAAAGAAGGAAGTTGACGCGTTGCTGGCTGGATCCCCAAGTCAGTTGGAGCTGCGCGAGCAGGAAACGTACTGGCGCGCCTTCTCGACCGAGGGCGCTGCCACGCGTAAGCAACTGCTGGATTGGGCCAACGCCGCGCAGTCGGCAGTGCAACAACTGCAAGCTTTGCAGCCGCAATGGACGGCGACGCTGGAGGAAAACAAGACCACTTCTGATCTGGGTCCCACACTTGACGTGATCCGCGACGCTGTCAAAGGCATTCAGACGACAACATCGCAGGCGCAGAACCTGTTGCGAGTAATCGTCAATCTGCAGGTGAGCGCCGCGAATCAACGCCAGTTGGCGCTCGAGGTACTTGACCGACTGGCAAAAGCGCATTCTCGTCTGAACGAACACGTGTTGCAACGTGACAGCCTGCCGTTGTGGGAGATTTTTCGGCGGCGGCAACAGGGTGAGGCACCCAATTTCATTGGTAACAACAACGCACGTGTGATTGGCATCAAGTCGTTTGCGCAGGAAAATTCAGGCGCCTTTTTTGCGCTGGTCGTGCTGCTGCTGCTGTCGCTATTCGGCGCCTACCGGTTGTTTCTCGCGACCCGTGGCACCCAGCCCGCCGATGAACTCCAGGCGCGCGCGCTGGCGATCACGCGGCATTGGTTTGTCTTAGGAATTTTGCCGCCGCTGCTGGGTGCGTTTTTGCTCGCGCCTCTGGCGCCGCTGCCTCTGATCGGCCTCGCCATCCTGCTCTCGTTCATTTCCATCCTGGTGTTGTTGCCGCCGCTGATTGAACCGCTTTTCCACCTGCCGCTGTACTGCCTGGTGGGAGTTTATGTCATCAACGCCGCTCTCTCTTGGATGACGCTTTCGTCGGCCACCAAGCGCGAGGTGCAGTTCTTAGGCGCCTCATTGGCGGTCGTGCTTTTCGCCTATCTCTTCAGTCCCCAGCGCCTGGCCGAAGCGGAGAAGCGCGACGACCGACACAGGTTGCCGGTCTTCTGGTCGCGCGTGGCCGTCGCCATCCTGGCCGTGGCGCAAGTTGCAAACCTATTTGGTTACTTCAAACTCAGCCAGTATCTGACCGCGCTATGCATCTACAGCACGTTCATCGCCCTTGCCGTATTTACGACGCTGCGCGTCTTAAACTTGCTGTTACTAGCCGGGATAGAGGCGCCTTGGGCGGACCGGCTGGCGATGGTGCGGCTGCATCGTACGGCAATCGCGCGCTGGGCACCACGCCTGATGCAAACCGCCGGGGCCCTGATATGGCTCGGCGCGACGCTGGAGCTAATGGGCGTGCGCCGATGGATCAACCAGCAGATCGTTGCCCTGCTCGACTTCAACATCGTCGGCGGCTCCGGCAATATCACGTTGGGCCGGGTGCTTGGTTTTTGGGCGATTTTGGCCGCCGGGTTCGCACTCTCTACCTCGCTGCGCTTCCTGTTGCGGGAAGAGTTGCTCAAACGCCTGCGCTTGAAGCGCGGCATCCCCGAGCTGATTTCGACGACGGTGCATTATTTGCTTCTGCTGCTGGTTTTCCTCTTCGCGGTGAATGCGGGCGGCGTGGCGCTGAACAAGTTTACGGTGATCACTGGCGCTCTGGGCGTCGGCGTCGGCTTTGGCCTGCAGAACATAATCAACAACTTCGTCTCCGGGCTGATCTTGCAATTTGAACGGCCGATCCGCGTGGGCGATGTGGTGGAAATCCAGGCTGGCCTGACCGGTACAGTGACCCGCATCGGCATCCGCGCCAGTACCGTCCAGACCTTTCAGGGCGCCGAGATCATTATTCCCAATGCAACTTTCATCTCCGGCAATGTGACTAACTGGACGCTCTCCGAGGCCAGACGTCGGCTGGATTTGCCAGTAGGTGTGGCTTACGGTACCGATCCCAAACTAGTGAAAGAGCTGTTGGAGCGGCCTGCGATACAGCATCCTGACGTCCTTACTTCGCCCGCCCCGGCCGTTTTTTTAAAGGAATTTGGCGACAGCTCGCTGAACTTCGAGCTGCAGTTCTGGGTGATGCAGGACAGCAACACCACCAAGGTGAAGAGCGAGGTAGCGCTCGAAGTGATGCGGCTCTTCTCCGAGGCGGGCCTTGAGATTCCCTTTCCGCAACGCGATCTTCACCTCCGAGGAGTCGATCCAACCACAACTGGGTTGCTGACGGGCAATAGGGAGAAGTCTGTCTCAACGGAAAACGATGCGGACGTTGAACTGCGGAGCAGTAGCAAGAGCCGCGCAGCCGGAGAATGAAGGCGCAGTGCTCGGCTCAGCGTTCCAGGACTGCTCGTTCCAGAATTAGGCACTGATTTCGCCTAGAAAGATGTGCTTAAGCTCCGTCCGGACTTATCCGAGCAGGGCTACGCAACCGCAATCACTCCGACCTAGTATTTAGTTGCGTAGATTAGCGTAAGATGAATGGGGATGCACATTGCGGAGCTCACGTTTCGTCCACTCGAAGGGCGTGGCGGTTTTGTTGTATGCGGCTATGAATCGGTCGATCGCCTCTGGCACCTGCTGGGGCGAGGTGAAACTTGCCCCTCGCAAAGCGCGACGACTCAGGATGCTGAACCAGCATTCAATCTGATTGAGCCAACTGGCGTGGGTAGGCGTGAAGTGTAGATGAACCGTGCGATGTTGCGCCAGCCAACGGTCATGCTTCGGTTTGTGGGTATTGAGATTGTCCACCACCAGGTGCAGTTCCCGGCCCGGATAGAGTGCGACCACCGCGTTCATGAAGGCAAGAAAATCGCGGCGTCGACGCCGGTGAGCGTGTCCGCCCTGGACTTGGCCGGTGAGCACATTCAGGGCGGCGAACAGGGTCGTGGTGCCGTGGCGTTTGTACTCATGACTGAAACCGGTCACCGCTTGGCCGTTGGGTAGTTTTAAATAGCCTTGCGCTCGCTCCAAGGCTTGAATATGCGGCTTTTCATCCACCGCAAGGATGACCGCGTGTTCCGGCGGGTCCAGGTACAGGGCAACGATATCGGCCGCCTTGGCGGCAAACTGGGGATCGGTACTGATGCACCAGCTACGGCGCCGCTGTAAATGGATTCCTTGGGTGCGCAGCACGCGCCAGACTTGATGTTTGGATACATCCCCCAAGGCCTTCGCCACCAACGCTCCGGTCCAGCTCCCATGGCCGGCTGGCGGCGGCTGGTCCAGTTGGTCCAGAACGCGGCGCCTGGTGTTTTCGTCGTAGCGGGGCGCAACTCCTGGCCGCGGGGCGTCCTGAAGCCCGGTCAAACCAGCTTGGGAAAAACGTACCCGCCACTTGCTGACGGTTGCGGGCCGTTTGCGCTGCGCACGGGCGATCGCAATCGTGCCTTGACCGTTGGCTGCGGCCAGAACCATGCGGGCTCGCTCGGCCAGACGCCTTTCCGTCTTACCGGCGCGAACCCAGCTCTCCAGCGTGGAGCGGTCTTCTGTCGTCAATGTGAGGGCGGTGGGGTATTTGCTCATACCCCATCATGACATAGACCGCTTTTCAATGCAACTAAGTACTAGTCACCACGGAAAAACATCACCCGTTGTGAATGAGAGCCAGACAAGTTCATCTTGAAGACACTAGAATGGGCGGGAACAGATGGAAGAAGGAGTCTAGTGTGCTAGACGTGACCGTCGTCACAGACGGTAACCTAGGGTTTTCGGATACTAGAATGGATCTCGATATGAGGTCGCCCGCAGGGATTCTCGAGTAATGGCACGTCGCAACCGGCCAAGACTCTGGCAACTCCTGCGGGCTTCGTAATTCCTTCCAATCACTTACGCCACGTTACTCTATGGGGCTCGCCAGCATGGAGTATGCCGTCGATCACCTCGGCAGTACGGTGTTGGTGGTGCTGGGACACACCAAATTTGGCACGGTCACTGCCGTCTGCTCAGGCGAGAAGATGCTGACGTTCAAATTTGCGGGCCATGGCGGAGCCAGATTGATCCTGCGGTGATGAAGGTGAAGGGTCCCGCGACGGGAGACGCAATCAAAGAAAATGTACGCAGAGCGCAGTGGATGTGCTGGCGCACAGCGAGCTTCTGCGGCACGCCAAAGAACAAGGCAAGTTGACGGTGATCGAGGCGGAGTATCAGTTAGATGCCGAGAAAATAGTCCGTTTGGACAAAGCCGCCCAGTAGACACTGCGTTTCCCGCCGGTGCTCCGGCGGGAACGGCAAGACCATGCCGTCTCAGTCGCCGCTGTTTTCCTGTGTAGTGAAAGAGAATTAATTGCCGCCGTCCTCGCCCTCGGCCACCGTGACAATTCTCCAACCCTTGGGATTGAATGCCTTCAGCGAGTTCGCCACATCGGCAGCCTTCTCGCCCAAATCCTTCTCGTACATGGTCCCTTTATCGTCAATGACGAAGGTCATTACGCCGGAGTTGCGGTACTCTGCGGGATAGGCGACGACGGCAAAGCCGCCGGTCATCTTGCCGTCAACGAGGAAGCTCTTGGTCGCGCCGTTCGCGTTCACCCGCCCAGTCAGGATACGAAAAAAGTAGCCGTGGAACGGCTGCGGAGTATCGTGCTGGCCGCCATAACCCTTTGCGGTGGCATGGGCCACCAGTGGGCCGATGGGGCTCTCGGTCTCGCCTTCGGCAACCTTCCAGTAGAGTCCGTCCTGCTTGCCGGGGTCACTGATGAATTTCTGGGCGTACTGCTTGACCGCGTCGCCATCGTGCGTCTGGCTGAAGTACTCGCTCTGCGCGTCAGCCAGCGCTCGACAGACGCGAATGGCTGCCAGTTCGTTCTTGCCGATGCGGCGGAAGAGGATTTCCTGTACCCCAGTTTTGCTGTCGAAATACCAGGCGCCAGCGGGGTCCTTCTTCAGGGGAATGGAAAATGGCCAGTTTTCCGCACCCAGAATCAAGACCTGGTCGCCGTTGATCTCTTTCGCCCAGCGATTCATCTGCTCATAGCGCTTAATGAAGATGTCGCGGGTGTTCTTGTCCTCCACCTCGTCGCCGGACGAAATGATGCTGGCTGAAGACACTCCGAGAACGGCTTCGACCGCGGCCTTGTCTTCAGACTTCGTCGCGTCATAGAGGGCCTTGCCGGCCTCCTGTGCGGAGGCGAAGGTCTTCTGCCCAGCCTCTTGTGCGCAAGCGATTCCCGCGAATAATACTAGCGACGCTAGCAGCAGCGCAGCGCTCGTGAATTTTGATTGCGACCGCATAGATGCTCCCTCTAAATTTCTGTCCGACATCATCTGCAACCTCCAGCCCTAAAGCGGCAATCTTCCTAGTCGTGTGAAGCCGATCCACAGTTGCGATTAGCGCTTGCGACCGCCACCACTGCGGGCGGCTGGTGCACTCCGCTGTTGTCCGCCTTGCGCCCTTCCGCCCCCGCCTTTGTAGCTCTGCTGTCCCCGAGTGCTCTCCGCCCGGGTCTGCCCGCCGGAGCCGTATCCGCTGAAGGCCCCTGATTTAGTGCCGGTGGCGGGCTTCTGTCCGTAGCCGCGGTCCGCAGCCGGCATCGTGCTTGGACGATTACCAGCGTTAGCGCGATTGGCGTTACCGCTCGCGTTGCCACGGTTTCCGCTATTGACATTGTTCTTGTTATTGCCGGCATTGATGTTGCCAGTATTGACATTGTTGCGGTTGCCGCCGTTGACGGTATTCTTATTTCCGGTGTTGACGTTGACGGTGTTGCCGCTGACATTGGTATTACGGTTGTAGGTATTGCGGTTGTAGCTGCCGCCGTAAGGAGTTGGTACGCGGCCGATTTCCGTAATAGCCCCCATTGCGATAGATATTGCTGTTGGAGACGTACACGTTGCGGTTGTACACAACGGTGCCGCCATGCCAACCGCAGCCCCAGCTGTTCCATCCCCAGCCACAGCAGCCGCCACTTATCGCCGCCCCAACTGCAATGCCCACGCCGAACGAAATGACGCTCGCGGCCACGACGGCGCTCGTGCTGTAGCCCGGAGGATAGTAGGGCACGCCGTAGACCACGGTTGGGTTATAGACAGGCACATACACCACCTGCGGACTGGCCGGTTGGATCACGATGACTTGCTGGCCCTGCTGGGTCTCCGTCTTCACGGTTTGTTGGGAGGTGCTCTTCAGATTTCCCGCGTCCTTGGCTTGCTTGCGCAGCCTCTGGACAGAGGCCATCACGTCCGCCTGCTGGTTATAAGCTGCGTCGCCCAAGGCCGAAGTCCATGACAGATTTGTTGCCATGTTGTTAAGCACAGAAGGGAACTGAGTCAGCGCCTTGACACTGGGGTCCCAAGATTGACCATCCACCTGCTTCATCAGCTCGGCGCTGTTCAGCTTGGAGTTTGCCTGCAGCCACGCAGTTTGCAGCGACAACCTGGTCCGGATACGTTGAGGCAGCAACGATCTGCGCCACTAGGGCGTCGGGATACAGAGCGATTGGCGACACCAGTTCATCAATCTGTGTCGCGGACAAGTTAGCCTGCGCAGCTTCTTGCATGGCAAACACAGGGGGATGAATTGCGACGGAAGCCCACGCTTCTGAGCCCGTGGGCGAAGTAACAATAAGAATTCCCCAGGTCAGGACGAACACCAAAACCTGTTTCATGCGTACCATGATTGCTCCTATCGATGGCGTCGGATCGGGCGCCGCCGCTCGCACTAATCTGAGTTCGCAGGTGGTTGCATCCCAGCGGCCCCCTTGCGCTGCCGCTATGTGCCGGCGATTCCCTTGCTCTGAAGGACCCGAACTACGACGCGCCGGTTTTCAGCTTGGCCCTCAGCCGTCTTGTCATTCCCCACCTGCCTGCTCTCGCCCATCGCGCCGGGGGCCAGCATATTAGTAAGGGGGACATGACCCTGCTGCTGCAAAAATTGGGTTACGTTGTTGGACCGGTCTTCGCTTAGTTTCTGATTAAGCGCGACGCTGCCAGAGGATGAGGCATAGCCTACCACCTGGATCATGTAGCCAGTAATTGTCTTGGCCTTCTCAATCAGTTGCATCAGCTGGGGCTGGTACTTGGGATCAAGCGCCACCTTGCCGTTGCCGAAGTAAACCGTCACCTCATCGAGAATATTGTAATCGCCTAATTGACCGAAGCGCTGGTTTGCGGCCTTGATGGCAGCCAGGTTGGCGTCAATCTTCGCCTGGGCCTCGGCCAGGTGCTCCTTTTGCTGGGCCAGCGCTTGCTGTTGCTGTTCAAGCGCTGCCTTCTGCTGATCCAGTTCATGTTGGTTCTGTTGTATCTGCTCCTGTGCCGGTTGCAGGCCGGCTTGGATACTCTGTGCTTGCTCGAGGTCATTGCCTTTGAACTTGACCGAACTCGCCACCAGTTGGTTCTGCGCGTTGTAGGTTCCCTCAACCTGGACCTGCAGACCGGGTATGAGCGCTGCCATCGACATTTGCTTGCGGCGTGCCTTCAAGACCCCCTGTACTTGGGCCACCTTGGTATCATCGGTGAGGACGACCACCAGCTTCGGCGAATCGGACGTTTGCAGTGTCATGGTAGACCCGCTGCGTCCGGTTATCAGGCCCTCAGCTTTGGCATTCTGAGCGGCAGCGGCACCGCAAAACAACAGAAGGGTTGCCAGTGATAGCTGTTGCTATGAATCCAATCGCTACTGACCTGCTTCTCTTCATGATCCTTCTCCTTTATGCTGTCGGGCTTTTGGCAGCCAACTTTTTATGAACTCATCCACTTTAAGAATTCGGTGCGGACAATCCGGTCTTGTTCCTTGAATTGCAGGAACCGAGCTGAATGGGTGCTTCGGTAAAGCCCTTCATCGGCACGGTTCCTAACGGGTGTGTAGCAACGCTGTTCCTACGGAGATCAAACCGTCACTTGAGATTGTTCTCTCGAATTCCAGACACCGCGATTGACCTACTCATGCTCAGAAGCGCAACGCAATCAGCCACCTCTGGACTTTTCTGACGGACAGCATATGATTCGTTCTTCGTGGGCGTAACTGTCACTTGCGACAGTGGTGATTTTTCCCAAATTCGGAAGGCTCGTACCACTTTTGGGGTAGGCCCGGGCGGAGATCAATGACTTGCAGATAGGAGTCACAATTATTGGGTTGTAGCGCTCCTATTCCAGGACGATAATGGTGAACAACTTTCTCCCAGGTCGATGGTCGTGATGGTCTCGGAGAGTGGCCACTTTGTCGAACCGTTATGCAAGAGAAGCTGAGCGCAAGGGTAGCTCCTCGCGGATGCCGCGGGTTTGGCGTTCCAAAGTGGCGTTCTGCTGCGTGGTTGTTGACGATTTGCACTCTTGCCTGGGGCTGCTGCGCCCAAACCTGCTTGGCTGCGGATTCGCGTGCCGCCAAGAATGTCCTGATTCTCTACAGCTTCTCGAAGCGTGAGGTCTTCGATCCCCAGTCCCTGGAATCAACCGTCCGGTCTCATGTCCCGGTACCGGTAAACTTCTACGTCGAATACCTGGAATCGCAGCGCTTCGTAAGCCAAGACTATGCTAAGAGCCTCAGTGAAACCCTACGCCAGACGTACGCCAACAAGAAACTGGATCTTGTCATCGTCGCTGTCTATCCGGCGCTGCAGTTTGCGGTAGAGTTTCGGGACCGAATTTTTCCGGGAGTCCCAATTGTCTTCATGATGGTTGTGCCCGCCAGAGTACAGAGCCATAAGCTCTGGCCGGGTGTAACCGGGGTTACCATTCGGGCAGATGCTCGAGGCACGTTGGATCTGGCCCTTCGCCTCAGCCCGGACACAAAAAATGTCGCAGTAGTGGCCGGAGATTCAGAATTCGAGAACTACTGGCTGGAAATAACTCATCAGGAGCTTCGCGCTCGCCATACTCAATTGAATGTAATTGACTTGGTGGGACTTCCACCCGATCAGTTGCTTTTGCGGGTGTCCGCACTTCCTCCACATACGGTGGTGTTCTTCCAGCTCGTGCCGCAAGAGTCGTTACAACTCGCCATTGGCACTTATGACATTCTGGCCGCCATTTCCCAGCAATTTCCTACCTACTGCATTCACAATTATTGTTTTGATCATGGAGCGATTGGAGGATCCTACCCTGATTTCGAGGAGCAGGTACTGAAGGCGGGCGGACTCGCCGCCCGTGTCCTCTCGGGTGAAAACCCTGAAAATATTCCGGTGACAGAAGGTTCGCGCTCGGACCTTGAAGTCGATTGGCGGCAACTTCGCCGCTGGAACATTCCGGAATCAGCGCTTCCCCCCGGCACCATCGTTCGGTACCGACAGCCGACGATATGGGAGCGGTACGAGAGGTACATCGTTGCTGGTCTTGTAGTGATTGCTCTCCAGGCATTACTGATCATCGGGTTGCTGTGGCAACGACGGCGGAAGCAAAAAGCCGAAGCCGGTCTGCGTGAAAGTAACAAGCGCTTCCAAGTGATGGTGGATACGACGCCGTCTCTGGTCTGGACTTGCGATAATGACGGCAATGTTACTTATCTTAACGACCGACGGCTCAACTTTACTGGTCGCCATCCGGAGGATGGATTTGCCGACGCCTGGACAACATATATTCACCCCGATGACCTACAGAACGTCCTGACTGCAAACTCCCGGGCGATTGAACATCGCGAAGGATTTTCCAAGGAGTACCGGCTTCGTCGCCAGGACGGAGTGTACCGCTGGATGTTGGATGTCGCGGTGCCGCGATTCGATGGGGATGGCTCCTTTGCCGGGTTTATCGGTTCGGCCACCGACGTTACGGACCAGAAATTGGCGCAGGAAGCGCTTGAAAGAATGGGTGGCAAGTTGATCGAGGCCCAGGAAAAAGAGCGCAGCCTCATCGCCAGAGAGCTTCATGACGACATCTGCCAGAGGCTTGCGATGCTCTCGCTTGAGCTGGGGCAAGTGGGC
Source organism: uncultured Acidobacteriaceae bacterium (assembly GCA_963737435.1). Lineage (GTDB taxonomy): Bacteria > Acidobacteriota > Terriglobia > Terriglobales > Acidobacteriaceae > Bog-257. The sequence continues at coordinate 128,438 of CAVTSI010000009.1, forward strand.
CAGGAGCCGAAGGGTCATGACACCGCGGCGAATACGCGGATTGAGACAATCCAGCAGCACTGCTCCGAAATCGCCCGCGATGTTCAGGCATTATCGCACGAACTGCACTCTTCGAAGCTGGATTACCTTGGTATCGTAGCTGCCTTGGGGAGTTTTTGCCGGGAATTGTCCCAACAGCAGAATCTGGACGTCGAGTTCACTTACGAGAATGTTCCGAATCCTTTGCCGGGAGATATTTCCCTTTGCCTGTTTCGGGTCGCGCAGGAAGCGCTGCACAATGCGGTGAAATACAGCGGCGTGCGCCGACTCTTGGTGAATTTGCGGAGTACGGAAAACCATATCCAGCTTGAGATCAGAGACGCAGGTGTGGGGTTCAATATGCAGGCAGCGATGCAGAATGGAGGATCGGGGCTGATCAGTATGCAGGAGCGAGTCCATCTGGTGAAAGGCACTTTTTCTGTCGAATCAAGGATGAACGAAGGTACAAGGATTATAGCCATCGTGCCCCTGCTTGCAGAGATGGATGCACTAGCAACAGCTGCAGGGAGCGTCTGAGGCAAGGGAATTCGGCGGAGGCCGACATGGTCCGAATACGCATCTTGCTCGCCGACGATCATACGATGGTCTCTGCAGCCTTCCAGAAGTTGCTGGAGCCTCATTACGAAGTCGTAGGCAGCGTTGCAGACGGTCTGGCCTTGCTGAAAGCAGCGGTCAAGCTCAAGCCCGACGTCGTGCTCCTGGACGTAGGCATGCCCTTGTTGAATGGCTTGGATGCGGCGCGAGAGCTGAAAAAGGTAATGCCCAGCCTGAAGCTTATTTTTCTTACGATGAATCCTGACTCGGACATCGCTAGCGAAGCGTTGCGGATCGGAGCATCAGCGTATCTCTTGAAGACCTCACAGGCATCCGAGCTGCTGCGGGCGATCCGCGACGTAGTAAGAGGAATCTCGTATGTGACTCCGCAAATCAGCCGGGCCATGGAAGCAACTTTCATCCGGGACCCCAATGCGCTACATCGCCCAAAACAGCTTACAAACCGCCAGCGTGAAGTCCTGCAGATGCTTGCAGAAGGACGCTCCCTTAAGGAAATCGCTTACGTTCTGCAAATCACCCACCGAACCGTTCGCTTTCACAAAGCCAGGATCATGGCAGAGCTGGGAATCACTACCAACTCGGAGCTTGTGAAGTACGCGATCCATCACGGAGTAATTTCCGCCGTCTAGGGCCCCCGGGCAGAGGACCTGCACAACCCGTTCGCGCTCCCCAGACTGTCGCAAGCGACAGTAGGCAAGCGTCCTCGCCGGGAGAACAATCGCAATTGGAGTATTCGTTACTGAGTGGCCGACAGCACAAAAGGGTGCCGTGCGGTTTTCGAGCGTTAGCACAACCTCCGGACGGTGAAACGTCCTTAAGCTGCAACACTGCAATAGGGAGAGAATCATGTCTAAAGAATCTAAATTTGTAAGAATCGCCATTCCAAGCCTGCTGGTCCTGGGCTTGATGATGGTCGGCAGCATTCCCGGGTTCGCCAGAGACAAGTATGAAACCATCGACGCCACTGCCTGGGGCACCAGCACCCAGATGGGACGCAACGTCAACATCACCCTGATTATCTACGAGTGGTCGACCGCGGAAGATCGAGACATCCTGGCGGAGGCGTTCCAAAAGGGACAGAACCAGGGATTGGCCAATGCCCTGGAGAAGATGAAGGCGGTTGGCCGAATCAAAATTACCGGCACGTTAGGCTATGACGTCAGCTTCATACGCCTGATTCAGACGCCCACCGGCCGCAAGATCCGCTTCGCCACCAACCGGAAGATTAGGTTTGGAGAAGCTTACGCGGACAGCCAGTCGCAGAGTTTCGACCTTACATTTGGTGAGATCGACATTAATGACCAGGAGAAGAGCAAGAGCTCCGGCGTACTTTATCCCGCCACTCAGTTGACCATCAACAAGGATGGCGAGTTGCAGTTCGATCTGAACCAGAACCCGTGGAGGCTGAGCGGCATCATCGACTGGAAGGGTACAGCAGAGAATTAGCCCTCCGTTGCCAGTTCACCCAAGGGAACAGATTTGCTGTCGAAAGGCTTTCGCTGTCCCTGGGAGCATTTCACGGCGGTGACTGCCCGGCACAACGGTTGTTTGATTCGCGACTCCTATTTCTATGAGGTGCATTATGAAGATCCAACGCTTCACTTCCTTCAGTGCTGTGCTTGTGTCGTCCTGCGTCGTACTTCTGACCTTTACTGCTGCCCAGGCACAAAAGAAAAGCAAGTACGTATGCGACGAGCCAGATCCAGCAAGTCTGTGCACCGCAGCCAATACCTGCGGGTCGGCTTCCGCTCAATGCAAAGTGGATATCACCAAGTCGGGCAGTTCGTCCAATGTGAAACCGGGAATTCCAGGCGCCAAGAACAATCAGTTCTTCTGCGTTAAGGCCGGCACAACGGTCGTATGGATGACGTCGAACAAGAACACTGGGTTCATGGTTTCTTTCGGAACCGACTCGCCCTTCATTCCGGATGACCCCATCATGGGCGGTGCGAGCAAGCCGGTCAGCGTGAAGGCGAACACTCCGGGCTGCTACAAGTACGATGCCGGCGCATTCTATCCAGGAGCAATTTACGGGATGAGCGGCGGGAGCAAGCCCGAATTGGTCATTCTGCCGTAGGCCGGAAACGATCGCACCCGAATGCGGGTTCGACGTGTCTAGCCGCGAATTACGGTCGAAGGAGGGTTCATGGCTGTTCGTAAGACCGTGTTGTTTTTGGCGCGCCCATTGCAGGCGCTGGCGCTCGTCTTGATTATTTCGCTCGGGGCGCTGGGGCAAAAGATTCACGTCAACAAGTACGATCCGAACGCCGATTTTTCCAAGTTTAAGACGTTTGCCTGGGTGCCACATGGCGCGGTGGCACACCCCATGCTGGCGGCCGATGTCGTCGGCGCCATCGAAGACCAACTTACGCAGAAAGGCCTCAAGAAAGTTGCCAGCAATCCAGACCTGATCATTCAGGTGTATGGATCCATCGACCAGGAATCCACGTTCTACTCCAACGATCCGCTGTACAATGCGACCGGAGGCATTCCACCCTTTGATCCGAGCTTCTCCGGGCCGGCGCTGGCAGGCACCTGGGGCAACACGACAGTGACCATCCACAAAGGAGAACTGGTCGTCGATCTAATCGATGCCAACGCCAAGAAACTTGTGTGGCGTGGCATGGCGCAACAGAACCTTAGCACCAAGCCAGAGAAGCTGGAGAGCCAAGTGCAAGATGCCGTTGTGAAGATGTTCAAGCAGTGTCCTGTGGGTAAGCCGTAGGACCCGCAGTCCCGCCGCAACGGAGTGCAGAGCGCGCTCAGTCCAGGCACAGCTTTGGTAAGTCAGATGTTAGGCGAATGGTTGTCCAAACAATTCAAATGTCGAGGTGGAGAAGATGAAATTGCAATCGCTCATGAGTCGAGTTTGGCTGTTGGCCGTCCTAGTCTTGTTCTCCGTAAGCATCATATCCAGCGCTTCCGCCCAAGTAGCGTTGCCGGCGCAATTCTCAGCAACCGCCATCGGCCAGGCCGGTGCCGCCGCCGGTAAGAGCATTGGTGTCACGATATATCTCACCGGTTTGACCAGCGACCAGGACATCCAGGAATACGCGGCCACCCTTAAGAGCAAGGGCCAGGACGGGCTGGTAAGTGCTCTGGAGAAGGCTCAGGACGTAGGCCGTGTCGCTCCCACCGGCTCTGTGGGCAGCGGCTTCCGCATCGCCCGTGTGCATCCGGATAAGAATGGCGGTGTACGCATCACGATGGCGACGAATCGCCCCATCTCCTTTGGCGAGCTTTCCAACAGCAGCCGGTCGCGGGACTACCCCATCGGGATTGTTATTCTCAACCTGGATAAGGAAGGCAATGGTTCAGGCTTGCTGTCTGCAGCTTGCAAGGTCAAGTTCAACAAAAAGGGTGAACTGGAGATCGAGCACTACGGCCAAAAACCGTTGCGGCTGGCCAACGTGCGCCGGGAGAAATAACCGTTTCGAGGATGTTAAATTCGGTCTGAGATTGCCAAGCGACGAAAAGCAAGATCAAGATGGTTGCGACCCTCCGTCGCCTTCGCGTTTACGTTCCATTTAAGCATCGAAACTGTTGCTCAGAAATGGCCGAGGTGAAGGACAAATGAACGCTTTTGGATCCCCGCAGTTCATAACCGCTGCACAAACACTCTGCATCAACCGCTGACTGTCGCAAGTGACAGTAGGCAAGCGTCCGCAATAAGAGAACAATCGCAACTTGAGGCACCCGCGATTTGTTAGTCGAAACCAATGACCGAGTCCCACTGGCCAAGATTCGGGTCGTGCTCGCCGATGATCATCAGGCATTGCTCGGAAGAGTTCGCCGGCTATTGGCCGAGGAGTATGAAGTTGTCGGCGTGGTGGCAAATGGCAGCCAAGCCGTGGAGGCGGTCCTCACGCTCAATCCAGACGTACTTGTGATCGATATCTCAATGCCGGTTCTAGATGGACTGCAGGCGGCAAGACAGCTTCAAAAGGCGCATTGCCGTACCAAGGTCGTATTTCTGACGATCCATGAAGATCATGATTTTGTTGCCGCGGCGTTTTCCGCCGGAGCGGTCGGCTATGTCATCAAAGCGTGCCTCTCTACCGACCTGGTTCCAGCAATTCTTGGAGCGATGCAGGGGCGTACTTTTGTGTCGAACTTCACGCCGAGGTAGGGTTACAATCCAGCCTTGAGCGGTCGCGAATTGGCTGCGACACTTCCAACATTATGGGGCCAAGACGACTGCCAGGGGCACTTCTCGCCAGGGTAGGTGATTGCGCAAACATTCCAGGCAAGAAAAAAGCAGACTTCGAAGATCGCTACTGATCGGCGTGGGCGTTGTCGTCGCTGCCCTATGCACTGTGGGTGTCTGGCGCTGGTTAGCCGCGGCGCACCCACCGGGGATGAAGCTGGCGGCAGCTGTCGCCACCTACGTGGGCGAGGAGCGCTGCGCCCAGTGTCATGCAGAACAAGTACAGGCGTGGCAAACGTCGCACCACGCTAAAGCGATGGAGTTGGCCAGCGATGCGAGTGCGCTGGGAGATTTCAACAATGCACACTTTGCCAAAGACGGCGTAACGTCAAGCTTCTTCAAGAAAGAGGCCAAATTTTACGTTCGTACTGATGACCCCGACGGCAAGCTGCAGGATAACGAACTTCCATACACTTTCGGTGTTTCTCCCCTGCAACAGTACCTGGTTCGATTTCCCAAGGGTCGAATGCAGAGTTTCGTTGTGGCGTGGGATTCACGGGGCAAGCAACAGGACGGCCAACATTGGTTCCACCTTTATCCCGATCAAACAATAACTCCTGCTGATCCTCTGCACTGGACGGGACGCAACCAGACTTGGAATTACATGTGCGCCGATTGCCACTCCACCAACTTGCGCAAGAATTACGATCTCGCCACGGACAGCTACGCGACTACCTGGTCGGACATCGATGTCTCCTGCGAATCCTGCCATGGGCCGGGTTCGAATCACGTGGCTTGGGCGCAAGCCCGTAAGGAAGGGTCATACAAGCCAAGTAATGGCACGGACGGTCTGGTTGTGGACCTGAAGCCGGCGAGTGAATCGTGGTCAGTCTCAGACCCAGACAAGGGAACAATGCATTGGAAGGGACAATCCAGGTCGCACAACGAAATCGGGATATGCGCGCCGTGTCACTCGCGCCGGCATCCGATCAGCAGCGACTACCAGCCGGGTGAACCGTTTCTCGACGCCTACGTCCCGAGTCTTCTGGAAGAAGGTGTTTATTACCCTGATGGCCAGATCCTTGAGGAAGACTACGAGTGGGGTTCGTTCCTTCAAAGCAAGATGTACCACGAGGGAGTGACGTGCTCGGACTGCCACGATCCTCATACCGCCAAATTGCCGCAGGTGGCCCTGAACGCGGTCTGCGGCAAGTGCCATTCGCTGGCGAAATTTGGCAGCGAGCAACACCATCATCACAAGGCAGACAGCGCTGGCGCGTTGTGTGTGAACTGCCACATGCCGACCAAAACCTACATGGTGATCGATGCCCGGCGCGATCACAGTTTCCGCGTGCCGCGTCCGGATTTCTCCGTCGCGTACGGAACCCCGAATGCCTGCAACCAGTGTCATAAAGACAAGTCTAGTGGGTGGGCTGTTGACACCGTCGTGAAGTGGTATGGCCCAAACCGTCGGCATGAAGCACACTTCGTGGAAGCGATCGATGCCGGGCGTCGCGGCTTGCCGAACGCCGAAAAAGAGCTGACCGCCCTGATCCAGGACCCGACCAAGCCCGGGATTGCCCGGGCTACCGCGTTGAGCCTGCTTCCTGCGTACCTTACTCCAGCTTCGATGCCCGCCGTGCAAACCGCACTGCGGGATAACGACGCACTGGTGCGCAGCCAGGCCGTGCGAGCACTCGAGCCGCTCCCGCCCCAACAACGGGCTGGTTTGGCGGCGCCATTGCTGAGCGATCCGGTCCGTTCCGTTCGCATCGAAACAGCGCGCCTGCTGGCCGGAACTTCGCCTGATCTTTTGCAGGATAACCAGAAAACCGCGCTCGACCGCGACATCTCCGAGCTGATCGCCAGCGAGATGGCCTCGGCAGAGCGTCCAGAGAACCACATGAATCTGGCTCTGTTATATGCCCAGATGGGACGCACAACTGATGCGGAAAGCGAGCTCACAACTGCTCTGCGACTTGATCCGAAGTTTGTGCCGGCCATGGTCAACTTTGCCGACCTCTATCGCCAGCAGCAGCGCGACAATGAAGGGCAGCAATGGTTGGAAAGGGCGATAGCGGCAGAGCCGAATGCAGCCGAACCCGTTCATGCCTTAGGTCTGCTCAAGATCAGGGAGAAAGAGTATCGAGAGGCGCTCAGCCTACTGGCTAAGGCAGCCGCCCTGCAGCCCTCAAACGTTCGCTACAGCTATGTGTATGCCGTCGCCCTCCAGTCCACCGGGCAGGTCAACCAAGCGATAGGAATTCTGCAGCAAGCTCACGAGAGGCGTCCCGCGGACCGCCAGGTGCTGAATGCCTTGATTGCATTCGAGCGCGACAATGGGAACATTCCGACGGCAATTGTGTACGCTCAGCAGTTGGTAGAACTAGTTCCTGATGATCCTGGCGCAAGAGCAACCCTCCAGGAATTACAGGGACAAGCGCGCTGAGGGCTATGGGATGCGGTAGTCCTGCGATGACGAATCAGTCAAACCAGAGTTCTTTACACATTACCCCAAAGTTGCAGACTGGCACCTGTCGCGAGAGACAGTTCTCAAGCCACACCAATTACACTGAACTATGAGGGTACGTCCTAATTACCCGACGGATCCGAGCAAAGCCGGTCAGTGTGAAGAACAGTTGGAAGCAAGTTCTCGCATGGGAAAACATAATGGGTTATCAGTCAGCATGAGTTACGCAACCGATCCTCTGTTACCGTTGCCGATTTATCCAGGCACGAAGCCGCGCTTTCACGCCATGGTGAAGCCCACAGGAGCAATCTGCAATCTTGACTGTGCCTACTGCTATTACCTGCACAAAGAAGAACTGCTGGGCAGCAACAGCAAATTCCGCATCAGCGACGAGGTCCTGGAAGCCCACGTTCGCCAGTACATCGAAAGCCAGCGCGGCGACGAAGTTGTCTTTTCCTGGCAGGGTGGCGAACCGACGCTGCTTGGAGTGGGCTTCTTCGAGAAGGTGGTTGCGCTGGAAAAGAAGTATCAGCGTCCTAACCAGGGCATCGAGAACGATCTCCAGACCAACGGAACGCTACTGAACGATGAGTGGTGTGCATTTCTACGACAAAATAAGTTCTTGGTTGGGCTGAGCATCGATGGACCGCAGGAGTTGCACGACCGATTTCGCGTGGACAAAGGCGGCCAGCCGACGTTTGAGAAAGTTTTTGCCGCCGGCCGACTGTTGCAGAAGTATGAAATCCCTTTCAACACGCTGACCGTAGTCAATCGCGTCAATGCGAAAAGGCCTCTGGATGTCTATCGCTTCCTGAGCCGTGAGCTTCGCCCGCGGGAGTTGCAATTCATTCCTTGCGTAGAGCCGAAGGTATTCGAGAATACTGCGCCCCAAAGATGGGACCTTCATACATTGCCGGTGCAGGATTCTCCGGCTGCGCATCCAGGCAGTCCCGATTCGGTCGTCACAGACTGGTCGATCGATCCTGACGATTGGGGATACTTCCTGTGCAAGGTTTGGGACGACTGGTACCGACGTGGTTACGGCAAGGTTTACGTCAACCTGTTCGAGACTGCGGTCGCACAGTGGATGGGGATGGACTCGCAGCTATGCATCTATAACGAGTTTTGTGGCAAGGGTGTAGCGCTGGAGCACGATGGCAGCGTGTATTCCTGCGATCACTACGTGTATCCAGAATACAAGCTGGGCAATATTTCTGAGCAGCATATCTCGCGCATGGTGTTTTCCGAGCGCGAGAAGAAATTCGGTTTTGCCAAGTTCCACGACCTGCCGCAACAGTGCCGCGACTGCAAATACTTGTTCGCCTGCAATGGCGAATGCCCCAAGAACCGCCTCATTCGTACCCGTGACGGCGAGCCCGGACTGAACTACCTGTGCAGCGGTCTGCTGAAGTTTTGGCAGCATATCGATGGCGACATGAAGGACATTCTGCGGCGCGTTCAGCGTTCCGAAGTCCCTGCAAACGGCACGGCTTTCCATGTCTAGGAAAGAGTAGTCCGCAGCACTGTCGCAAGTGACAGTTCCCAAGAAACCACAATCGTAGTGAACTGGCCGAGGAAGGTTAATTTCCGCAGCAGCCGCACTATGCCACGAATTACCAATGCATTGTAGGCGCTCTAGAATCGCGCCATGGAAAGGAGCTTTCGATGAAAGGGTTCTCGAAGGGAATGCAATTGTTAGGCGGGGCCCTGCTGTTTGCCTCCGCACCAGCTCTGGCGCAGCAGCCAAACTGCGCCCCAGGTTCGGCTTGCGCGACCACAACGATTGACGGCAAGCAACTGCCACCCCCACCGCAGAAGTTTGAAGGCAAGATCGGGCGCAGTACCGCGCAGTCGACGCCCTATTGGCCGGCTCGCGTGGTGCCACCCAAAGGTGCTCCCAACGTGCTGCTGATCATGACCGATGACTCCGGCTTCGGCGTCACCAGTACATTCGGCGGCGTAATCCCGACTCCGGCCCTCGACCGGATCGCGGCGATGGGACTTCGCTACACTAATTTCAATTCCACGGCGCTATGTTCGCCGACGCGTGCCGCCCTGATTACCGGGCGCAACCATCACTCGGTGGGCTTCGGCGTGATTTCCGAGCAGTCAACCGGCTTCCCGGGTTACGACAGCATCATTACGCCCGACAAAGCGACAATCGGTCGCATCCTCAGGGATAACGGCTATAGCACCTCCTGGTTCGGCAAGGATCACAACACCCCAGCGTTTGCGGCAAGCCAGGCCGGGCCGTTCGATCAATGGCCAACCGGCATGGGCTTCGATTACTTCTATGGCTTCGTTGGCGGCGACGCCAACCAGTGGGAGCCGAATCTGTTCCGCGGTACGTCGCAGATATATCCTTACGTCGGCCATCCCGGCTGGAATCTGACGACAGCGCAGGCGGACGATGCCATCGAATACATGAAGCGACTCGACGCCGTCGCTCCAGACAAGCCTTTCTTTATCTATTACGTTCCGGGCGGCACGCACGCACCGCATCATCCCACGCCGGAGTGGATCAAGAAGATCAGCGACATGCACCTGTTCGATAAGGGCTGGGACGATTTGCGCGATCAAATCTTCGCCAACCAGAAGAGGCTGGGCGTGATTCCACAGGACGCCAAGATGACGCCGTGGCCGCACGACCTGCTCAAGCATTGGGACGAGCTCACGCCCGACAAAAAGAAATTGTTCCTTCGACAGGTGGACGTCTTCGCCGCCTATGTTGCGTATACCGACAACGAGATCGGCCGGGTAGTGCAGGAGGTCGAAAATGAGGGCAAGCTCGACAACACCTTGATCATCTACATCAACGGCGACAACGGCACCAGCTCCGAAGGCACACTGAATGGCACGCCCAACGAGGTCGCAATGTTCAATCAGGTGAATGTGCCTGTTGCCGACCAGTTGAAATACTTCTATGACGTCTGGGGGTCTGACAAGACTTACAACCACATGGCAGTGCCGTGGGCATGGGCGTTCGACACGCCGTTCTCCTGGACCAAACAGATTAGTTCGCATTTCGGCGGCGTGCGCCAGGGAATGGCCATCGCCTGGCCAGGCCACATCACCGACAAGGGCGGCATCCGCAACCAGTTCCATCACATGATCGACATCGTGCCGACGATCCTCGAAGCGACAGGGATTCCCGCGCCGGAAGTAGTGGATGGCATTCCTCAGAAACCGATCGAGGGCGTGAGCATGGTGTACACCTTCGACAAAGCTAACGCCAACGCGCCGTCAACTCACCACACCCAGTATTTCGAGATGTTTGGCGACCACGCCATCTATCACGACGGCTGGATCGCCAGCACCAAGGTCATGCGGCCACCCTGGGTGACGATGGGGAATTTCAGCCAGGATCCAGCTGCGTACCCGTATGAACTGTACGATCTCACCAAAGACTGGACCCAGTTCGACAACGTCGCCGCCAGGTATCCGGAGAAGGTCAAGGAAATGGCTGACCTTTTCTGGACGGAGGCAGCCAAGTACCAGGTGCTGCCGCTGGACGCCAGCGTGGCGACCCGAATCGTCGCGGCGCGGCCAAGTCTCAGCGCCGGACGCTCGGTGTTCACCTACAACGGCCCAGTCACCGGCACACCGAACGGCGACGCACCCAGCATCCTGGATACGTCATACAACTTCAAGGCTGAGGTTGAGGTCCCGCAGGGCGGTGGCGAAGGCATGATCGTCACCCAGGGCGGCCGCTTCGGCGGCTACGGCTTCTACATGTTGCAGGGCAAACCAGTGTTCACCTGGAACCTGGTCGACCTTAAACGCGTGAAGTGGCAAGCACCGGAAGCGCTTTCGCCCGGCAAGCACACGCTGGAGTTCGACTTCAAGTACAACGGTCTTGGCTTGGCTACGCTCGCCTTCAACAACGGAAGCGGCGTCGGTCAGGGCGGTACGGGCACCCTCAAGGTGGACGGCACGGCGGTGGCCACTCAGACCATGGACCACACCCTGCCATTCATCCTGCAATGGGATGAGAACTTCGACGTTGGATCCGATACCGGCACTCCGGTGGACGACCGGGACTATCAGGTTCCGTTCACTTTCACCGGCAAGCTCAACAAGCTGACGCTGACGATTGACCGGCCGCAGTTGACGCCGGCTGACATAAAAATGCTGGAGCAGGCCCAGCGCAACAACCACGCCAGCGAGTGAAGCTGAGGCAAGCGGCGGCAAGCGGCGGCCAGCGCGGCTGACGCACAATAGCAGCGCGCTAACTAACGGGGGCAGCTCGCAAGGACTGCCCCGTGTGTTGTATTGCAGCACGGCGCTTCATAACCATTTGGGACAATTCGTTTCTGGAGCTGGGTAAACGACTAATGATGGTCTCGATGAGAATTGCGCAAGGAGTTTTCACCCTCGTCGTGGTTAACCCTACCACTTGGCGTGGCAACTGGGCATGGGGTTTGCCGTTGATCGTGCTGACCGTGCTCATCCATGTCTTGGGCCTCGGACTCATGATGCAAACAGCTGTTCGCGTTTCTAGCCGCACTATCCAGCGCCGTCACCCCACGGTTGTTTTCGTGATGGTCATAGGTTCCGCGACTTGGTTGGCCACATTTCTGCTCGGGATAGAGGCAGGTATCTGGGCTGCCGCCTACCGGCTTCTCGGCGCTCTATCCGACAATAGGTCCGCGATGCTCTATTCGCTGAACGCGATAACCAGCTACGGGCACACGAATCTGCTCCTGGAGCAGCACTGGCAACTCCTGGGCGCGCTGGAGGCGCTGAATGGATGGCTGCTGTTCGGGCTGACCACAGCCTTCCTTTTTGGCGTCGTCCAGAGAGATTGGGGGCGGCGTAACGGGAGATCACACGGATAAAGTCAGATCATTCTCTCCCGTATGACCTTTTGGCATCGCCGTAAGTGGCGGCGCCAATCTTGTTAGGCCCACTGTCGTTCGCACATTCCCGCAGTCATCTGTCGCAAGTGACAGTTCCCAAAGCGCCGCTAGCAGAGTGAAGTTAAACGCACTATGGGAGGCATTATGAAGGTTTGCTCGATCTTGTTGGTATTGAGTGCCGTGCTGGCTTTTCAGCCCTGCGCCATCCAGGCGCAGCAGGGGTCACAACCTGCCGCTCAAGGCTTTTCGTTTGCCGTGTACGGCGACTCGCGTTCGATGATGTACCTCCCGCACAAGCAGGACCAGGAGGCGCAAGCTCGCCAACTCATGGTTGACATGTTCGAACTGGTAGCCCCTCCGCCAGAGGCGGCAGGACTGGTTCAGAAATACGTCAAGCTGAGCTACGACCCGGACACCAAAGAACTCGTACAGATGATCATGCCGTTTATGACGGCCAGCGAAGTGACCACGCTAAAGTTCGACAAAGGCTGGGTCACCGAGGCCTCGGTCGAGGACGTGAAGCTGTTGCCCGGCGTTCATCGCACCATGTACCGCCCAGAGGGCGGCGAGTGGGTGGCCCGTGAAATGGTGAAGGATGTGCAGACCGGACGTGCCCAGTTCATTGTTAGCACGGGAGACCTGGTCTGGTGGGGTAAGCAAGGCAACAAACCCTCCGACAGCCCGTACTGGAGGCTGGTGAACGAGGACGTGCTGAAGCAGTTGCCCAAGCCAGACCGTGAGATGGAAAAAGCCGGACTGCCCGGACGCGTTTTTCCTGCCGTCGGCAATCACGAAACTTGGAATGACTCGGACGTCGAAGGCCTACTGAATGCCTTTCCTTATCTGAAGAAGTTTGGGGTTTCTGACAAAAGACTCATCTACAAATTGGATTATGAGGGAGTTCGGTTCATTTTTTTGTGGACTGGCCCGTACAACGATAAAGAACCATCGGCATGGAGCGCTACCGAACCCGTTTACGAAGAGCAGATGAAGCAGCTAAAGGTGTGGCTGGATGACGCCAAGGCCAACGGCACCAAGAAGGTCTTCATCTCGTTCCACGCTCCGGCCTTCTGCAGCACCGGAATGGGTCCGATACCCGAAGCGCAGAATCCGCACAAGATGATTGCCGCGTACGCCAAGGACCTCGACATCGTGGTCTTCAACGGACACGTGCATACCACACAACTTTTCGAAGTGGACGGCGTGAAATACCTGATGGTGGGCGGCGGCGGTGCGGAACAGGACCCCATCCTTCCCGGCAGGGAGCACCTCAAGATGCCCGACGGCTACCCCGTTGACCAGTACTGGAAAGGCGCAAATCCAATCGAGGAATACAACTATATCCTCGTGGACGTGCAGCCTGGGAAGGCGACGAAGTTCACCCTCAATCGCTTCCGGCCGGGCACGGCTGAGCCGTTCGCGACTGTGGAGCTATTCAAATGAAGGTGTAAGCGACGAGGTTTAGGACCCCTGTCGCAAGTGACAGTTCTCAATCATTCTTAATCGTAGTGAACTGGCAGACGAAGTACGACTCTCCCGGCGGGAACTAACCGGGACCGGTCGAAAAGGAGAATTATGGATTTGGGCGCAAGTGTTCGAAAACTGACGCTGGGGGCACTGGCTGTCTCGAGTGTTTTTGCAGGCGGGAGTGCGACCTTACATGCACAAGCAACCAGTGCGAAACCCCCTAACATTGTCGTCATCATGGGCGACGACATCGGCATGTGGAACATCGGCGCCTACCACCGCGGGATGATGGCCGGCCGGACGCCGAACCTCGACAAGCTCGCCAAGGAAGGCATGTTGTTCACCGACTATTACGCCGAGGCGAGCTGCACGGCGGGCCGTGCAAACTTCATCACCGGCGAACTGCCGATTCGCACCGGCATGACCACGGTTGGGCAGGCCGGTGCCAAAATCGGGATTCCCGCCGAAGCGGTGACCATCGCAACCCTGCTCAAGTCGATGGGCTATGCCACCGGGCAGTTCGGCAAGAATCACCTTGGCGACACAATGAGTATCTGCCCACGCGTCCACGGATTTGATGAATTCTTTGGCTATTTGTATCACCTGGATGCGATGGAAGACCCGGCGCATCCCAACTATCCGCAGAATCTCTTGAATGTCGTCGGCCCGCGCAACATGGTGCATTGCGTGGGCGACGACTACGGATGACGCGACCGAGATGCCCCGCTGGGGCAAGGTCGGCAAACAGAAAATTGAGGACGCCGGCCCGCTCTATCCCAAGCGCATGGAGACCGTGGATGACGAGATTCGCGATTTCTCGCTCAAGTTCATCGACAAAGCCAAGGCCGACAACAAGCCGTTCTTCGTGTGGCTGAACCCGACCCGCATGCACATCGTCACGCACCTATCGCCTAAGTACGAAGCGCTGCGCAACGCTGAAAATGGCTGGTCGGAAGAAGAAGCTGGCATGGCGCAGATGGACGACGATATCGGCATCGTGATGCAGAAGCTGAAGGACATGGGCGAAGACGACAACACCATCGTTGTGTTCACCACGGACAACGGCACCGAACTCTTCACCTGGCCCGATGGCGGTCAGACCCCGTTCGCGCAGTCCAAGGGAACAGTTCTTGAGGGCGGCTTCCGCGTGCCCGCGATCCTTCGCTGGCCCGGTCATGTGCCGGCGGACTCGGTGCAGAACGGCATCTTCTCCGGCCTGGACTGGTTACCCACCTTCGTTGCTGCGGCCGGTAATCCGAACATCACCGAAGAGTTGCTGAAGGGCAAAACGATCGGTGACCGGACCTACAAGAACCATCTGGATGGCTACAACCAGATGGCCGCCATCACCGGCAAAGGCCCGTCCGCGCGTCATGAAATCTTCTACCTCGGCGAAAGCACGGTCGGCGCGGTGCGCATTGACGATTACAAGTTCCGCTTCATCGACCAACCGCCAAGGCTGGCTGGGTGAAAAGACCCATCCTGACGTGCCTTACATCACCAACCTGCGTCTCGATCCATTCGAGCGCACGGGCTGGCCCAGCAACGGGACGAAAGACGGCGCGCAGCAATACTTCGATTGGTTCAAGTACGAATTCTGGCGCTTCGTGTTCGTCCAGCAGATAATGGGCAAGGAAATCCAAACCTTCCTCGATTACCCGCCGATGCAGCGGGGCGCGAGCTTCAACCTTGACGCAATCAAAGCGGAAATGGGGAAGAGGATGGCCGAAGCGGAGGCGGCGTCCAAAGGCCCCAGCAACTAACAGCAACGACCTTCACGGCGGGCGGCCCGCAAGGGCCGCCTGCTTGCTCGGGGACATTCGGTTAAATAGTCGGCGCCACAAGGGAGTGTCACCATGCAACACGCAGTCAAACCAGCGAAGTCAAAATCGCCGCAATCTGGCAATCTCGAGATTCCGGCCTTCCAGGCACACCCCTCGCGAGCCGAGCTGGCGGGGATGGGCAAAGCTTTGCGGGACAAGTGTCTGCGAGTCTCGCATGCCAAATGGAAGCCGCCGCACGACCGGCCAGATCCAGTGCAGTTGATCGAACTATCCGACAAGGGGCGCATCCCGGAGTTGATGCCTCTCCGCCATGGGCGGATGCTGGTATCGCCGTTCACCTTTTATCGTGGGGCGGCGCTGAACATGGCCGTGGACCTGGCGTCCATGCCCACCACCAATATTCGTGTGCAGTGCTGCGGCGACGCTCACCTGGTGAACTTCCGCGGTTTCGCCACCCCGGAACGGCGGGTACAGTTCGACATCCACGATCTTGATGAAACGCTTCCCGCGCCGTGGGAGTGGGACCTAAAGCGGTTGGCAGCGAGCTTCGTCATCGCGTGCCGGGACAACGGCCTCGGCGACGTGGTTGGAGCGGATGCAGCCGGTGCCTGCGCGCGGTCCTATCGCGAGCACATGGTCGAATACGGCAAGATGCGAGTGTTGGACGTGTGGTACGACAGCCTCGATGTTGAAGACCTGCTGACGAGGGTGGGGGATGAAGAGACACGCCGGCGGGCGAAGAAGCGCTTGCAAAAGGAGCGGGAACGGAGCGCCCTGGAGCATGATTTTCCCGAGCTGGCGCACAAGGTTGGCGGAAAGCCCATGATCAAGGACAGCCGGCCGACGATCTATCACTCGCGGAAAGAAGAAGAACGCTATGCTAGCGATGCCGTAGTCCGGGGAAGCTTTGCCAGTACCGGGAGAGCCTGCGGCCGTCCGTGCGTGCAATCCTCGACCACTTTGAATTCAAGGACTGGGCCCTCAAAGTGGTCGGTGTCGGCAGCGTGGGCACCCTCTGCGCCGTGCTCCTGTTGATGGCCGACGACAAGGACCCGCTGTTCCTCCAGGTGAAGGAGGCGCGCGCCTCGGTGCTGGAGGCGTACGCGGGAAAAGCGTCTTCGCCAATCATGGGGAACGATGCGTAAACGGACACCGCATGATGCAATCGGCCAGTGACGTCTTTCTCGGCTGGTTCAAAGGCGCAGGCAAGTTGGGGAGACATTTCTATGTCCGGCAGTTGCGCGACGTAAAGTTGAAGCCGAAGGTGGAGGTGTTCAACTCCAGCGCCATGATCCAGTTCGGCGAATTTTGCGGCTGGACCCTGGCGCGCGCCCACGCCCGCAGCGGAGAACCTGCGATGATTGGCGGCTACCTGGGCAACAGCGACACGTTCGATAAAGCTATCGCCGCTTTCTCCATCGCCTATGCCGACCAAAACGAGCAGGACTACGAATTCCTGAAGAAGGCGGCGCAAAAGGGCAAACTGGAAGTGGTGCATGGAGCGGTAATGGCCTGCGCCGAGTCGTCCAGACCAAGGCCTTTGAGGCGTTGGGGGAATGGGCCGAAAGTTACGGAAATCAGACCGGGACCTTGCCACCTGGCTGGGCCATTAAGCGCCGGGGAGTAAGGGTGGTGTTGAGGTTAAAATCCTACGAGCATTTCTCTGACGCCCCCGGTGAAGTATAAGGCCAAATAGACGAAGATCATGGCCGGCATTGCACAAAAGCCGCTAGTCCTGGCCTTTCTCGTGATTCTCTGGTGTCTGCCTGTAATGGCACAGGATCAAGTACTGCCCGAAGTTGATACCTACTTCAAGCTGAGTTCCGATCAGCGCATCGCTTTCCAGGCAAAGGAAACCAGAGAATCGGGCGAACCCACTCAGGCGGAAATAGGGCCCAGCCTCGATTTTTATCTGAAGCCGTTGCTTCGCCTCAAAGACGTCACTGCGTTCGACCTGGACGACTCGAAGGTCCGGCCTCTGGTATTTTCCATTGGATACCGTTATCTCCCACAGGCGAACGGCGCACCCGCTACCAACCGCATGGAGCCGGTCGTGACCTTTCGCTTTCCCATGAAAAGATTTCTCCTCACCGACAGGAACCGTGCCGACCTTGATTGGAAGAGCGGAGTCTTCACGTGGCGTTATCGCAACCGCTTTGAAATCGAGAAGGTGCTTGCTGTCCGCTCCTACCATCCTGCGCTGTACGCGAGCGTAGGGTTTTTTTACGAAAGCCAATACCGCAAATGGAGCGACACCGCAATCTATGCCGGCTGCCTCTTTCCGATGGGCAAGCGCCTGGAGTTTAATCCGTACTATGAGCACCAGAACATCACCGGCAAAAGTCCGAATCAGCAATTGAACCAGTTGGGACTGATACTCAGCCTGTATTTTTGAGAAACGGACCCAAAGGTCCACGCTCATGACCGCTCAACAAACGCTTCGCGCAGAGGAGATGGCATGCAGGAGATAGGAAGGCCAAGCATCGAAGTCGCTCACAAACTGAACGAGGAGAGAAGGTACGCGGCGTCTCATCCCTCTCGCTTCGTGGAGATTCTGGAGATCGTTGAAGCTATCGTGTTGGCGCTGGTTGCAGTCATGACAGCATGGAGCGGCTATCAGGCGGCGCTCTGGGATGGCCGCCAGGATCAGCTCTACGAGCAGTCCACCAAGTTGCGGTGGAAGCCCAGGGGCTGCAGACTAGTGGCGGCCAGGAACGTATCTACGACGCATCCACTGTTGTCGAATGGATGAAGGCTGAAGCGAGTGGAGAACACAAACTTGCGCAACTTTTCGAGCGCCGGTCTCGTCCTGAATTCCGAGTGGCGTTTGAAGCATGGAAGAAAACCGACCCGTTGAACAATCCTAATGCCCCACCTGGACCGCTGATGATGGCGGAATACCACAACGCCAAGTCGGAGGAGTCAGCCAAGCTGGAAAGTAAAGCCGCTGAGTCCTTTCAGCAAGGGGCAAAGGCCCGCAAGGCTTCCGATGCTTACGTGCGAGCTACGGTCTTGTTGGCGACGGTATTGTTGCTGACGGCCATCAGTCAGCGATTTCGAACAGAAGCGGTGCGGATCGGCCTTGCCGTCTTGGCGGCGCTGCTGGTGTGCATTCCGCTGTGGCGCATCATCATGCTTCCGCGCATCTGACGCCGCAGCGCGCGTGGGACGATGGGTAGGTTTTCGGCATGCGATGTATGGTCAACATTTCGGCAGCAATCCTGTTTTCTCTGCATGTGCTGAGTGCCCAGGACCTCGCGCCACGCGCCTATGTCATCACTCCTCTGCATGCCAACGCAATTACGTTGACGTATTCCTTCTACGACGGCAGCATCAACTACAACGGTGCACTCCCGGTAAGCGGCGCGACAGGGACATACAGCGTACCGATATTCAGTTACTACCACTCCTTCGGCTTGTTTGGTCGGTCGGCCAACATCGTCGCCTCATTGCCTTACGGCGTGGGAACTTTTCGTGGAACGGCTTTCGGTGCGGAGCAGCACCTGTACCGTTCTGGTCTTCTGGATTCGGCCTTTCGTCTCTCGGTAAACCTCAAGGGCGGTCCCGCCATGCCGCCGCAGAAATTCATAAAATGGAAGCAGAAGATGCTGCTAGGCGCCAGCCTTAAGGTGATCGCGCCGACGGGTCAGTACGATCCCACCAAACTGATTAACTGGGGCACCAACCGGTGGTCCTTCAAACCGGAATTTGGCTATTCCCAACGCTGGGGGGGCAAATGGGTGCTCGACGGATATTTCGGGGTCTGGTTCTTCACCACCAATCGGGATTTCTGGTCGCGCAATGTCTACTTCGCGGGCACGAGGTCGCAATCGCAAAACCCAATTGGGGCCCTTGAAGGGCATCTGAGCTATGACTTTAAGAAGTCCCGTCTGTGGGCCTCTCTCGATGGCAATTTCTGGTTTGGTGGGAGCACAAGCGTAGATGGCGTGCCAAACCCACTCACTAGCACGGCAAACTCCCGCATCGGAGGCACCTTCGCGGTCCCAATAACCAAACACCAGTCTCTAAAATTCAGCTACAGCGACGGCACTTATATCCGGTTTGGCGGCAACTATCAGAACGTCTCGGCCGCGTGGCAATACTCCTGGCTGGGCAGGCCCAATTAGCCGCGGACCGCGTTTTGCAAGCGCCCTGCCATCCAACCTGCCACCTGTCGCAGGTGACAGTTCCCCCACAGCCCCAACCGTAGTGAACTGGACTGAGCAAACGCTGGCCTGATGGCCGCACAATTGAGCTGTCCAGGGCGGAGCACGCCTGCGAAGAGCACGTTACCTCGCTTGCGCCGGGACCACCGGAGGAACCGAAGACATGTTGAGCTATCCACGCATTTTCTTTCTGGTCTCGTTGCTAGTGCTGTGGGTCTCGGCGCAGGCCGGGACATGGTTGCGGAGGCGGCGGCC
This sequence comes from uncultured Acidobacteriaceae bacterium, assembly GCA_963737435.1. Classification (GTDB taxonomy): domain Bacteria; phylum Acidobacteriota; class Terriglobia; order Terriglobales; family Acidobacteriaceae; genus Bog-257. The sequence continues at coordinate 148,180 of CAVTSI010000009.1, forward strand.
CCTGAAAGACGGAGAGCGGGAAGATTTCGACGTTGTGGAGGCCGCTACTCTGACCCTGCTCGGCCTCATCATCGGATTCAGTTTCTCCATGGCGACCACCCGCTACGATCTACGCAAGAATTACGAGGAAGCAGAGGCCAATGCGATTGGCACGGAATATGTCCGGGCAGGACTGCTGCCTGCGGCGGAAGCGGCAGGAGTGCGTGCCCAGCTTGAGAAATATCTTGAGTTGCGTGTCAGGTTCTACGAAACCCGCAGCGAGCAAGAGTTACAGCAGATTAATGCCGATACCGCACGACTTCAGGGTGAGATGTGGTTGGCGGTTCAGGCTCAAGCCGTAGCGCATCCGAACCCCGTGATCGCCCTTGCCGTTGCAGGCATGAACGATGTATTGAACTCGCAGGGATACACCCAGGCGGCCTGGTGGAACCGTATCCCTGGTTCGACATGGACTTTGATGATCACGATCGCCGTTTGTTGCAACCTATTGGTGGGGTATGGAGCACACAGCGCGGGAGCAAGATCCGGCCTACTTCTTATTCTGCCGCTCGTGATTTCCATCGCGTTTCTCCTGATATCGGACATCGACAGCCCGCGCCGCGGTTTTATTAACGTAGTTCCGCAGAACCTCGTAAGCCTTTCCCGGTCGTTGCCCAAGTAGTTGTTTCTCGCGCTGGCAGCGAGCGAAGAGCGTTAAAGAGAACTTAGTAATCGTGTCGCATGAAAGGGCGCCAAATGAAAACTGATACAACCCATCACAAGTCTGTTGTATGGGCTGTCGTCGTTGTTCTCGCGACGATGGTGGTAAGTGTTCAAGCGCAACAAGTTCCGCTTCCCAAAACTGCCGCCGACGTACCCGGTCCAGCGTCCGGCGCGCTCATGACCAAAAAATATGTCCAGACCATCGGCCGCATAGCCTACGTCTGGGGCTATGCGATGGTCAACTCACACAACCGGCGCGCCGCATTCGCCTATGTGACCGGTCAGAACGGCAACGTGCCCGGCTGGAACGGCGGCGTTCTCCCGATGGCTCCGGTGGGCCAACTGGCGATGCTGGACGATTACATTAAACCCGATCAGACCTTCGTCGCCTGTCCCAACCAGGACGTGGTGTATGGTGCGGGTTTCTCCGCGTTGAACAAGGAGCCGACGGTTCTTCAGGTGCCGGATTTTGGCGATCTCTTCTGGGTCTATGCACTCTATGATGCTCGGACGGACGAGTTGGCCCAAATTGGCAAGCCCTACGGAACCAAGCCCGGCTTCTACATGATCGTCGGACCCAACTGGAAGGGTGAAGCTCCGTCGGGTATCATGGCGGTGGTGCATTCCTCCACGGAACTGGTGTTCGTCATCCCGCGAGTTTTCAAGGACGATGACGCTGCGGACACCAAGGCCGTTCAGCCGTTCCTCAACCAGATCATGCTCTACCCCCTAAGCCAGTTCGACGGGAAAATGAAGACCACGGAATGGAGCAAGGCTCCGCACTTCCCGGCACCGGCGGGCGCCGTAGGCGAGACCAAGTGGGTCGTGCCGGAGAAGTTCTACGACCAACTTCCCGGCGTGATGAAGCTTGTGCCGCCGCTGCCCGGTGAGGAGGCCCTCTACGGCTGGATCAGTTCCGTCTTCGATGCCGCCTCCAAAGACCCGACGACCAAAACGGCTTTGGTTGAATCCTTCGTCGCCGCCGACAAGGAACTCGTCGCACCGCTCACCCAGTGGAAACTCAACGGCCGCTCCGCCGGCAACGGCTGGAATTCGCCGGTGAACAACGCGCAGTGGGGCACCGACTACCTCAACCGCACCGGAACGTCCAAGTCAAACATGTATGACAACACACCCGCGGAGACGAAATACATCTACCGGGATTTCGACAGCCAGGGCCAGCAACTCCACGGCAGGAATCTCTACACGGTCACGTTCCCGAAGGGGCAACTGCCACCGGTCAAAGGCTTCTGGTCGCTAACGCTCTACAACGAACACCACCTGTTCCATCCCAACGCGCTGAATCGCTACTCGCTGGGCACGAAGAGCAAGTTTATGCAATACAACGCCGACGGCTCGCTCACGTTGTATTTCAGTGCGAAGTCTCCGGGCAAGGACAAGGAAACCAACTGGGTGCCCGCACCGGACGGCACGTTCTCGCTCTACATCCGCGCGTATTGGGCTGACAAAGCCATCCTCGACGGCACCTGGATGCCGCCGCAGGTCGAGAAGGTGAAATGAGCGAGCCAATGAAACAAAAGACGACAAATGCGAGAAGGGAATTGCCATGCTGAGAGAAAAGCTACTCAATTCAGGGGTCATACTGGTAGCACTTCTGGTTTTGCCTGGCCTGGCATGGTCGCAGGCTGCGCAGCAGAATCGGATACTCACCATAAGCGGCCAGCCGGGGCAAATCCCGGTTGTCGAAATCAACGGCAGGTCCTACATAGACATCGAGGCACTGGCACGACTCATGAACGGCTCCCTCAGCTTCAAGGGAAATCAAACTACGCTGACGCTGCCAGGTTCCGCCGCGAACAGGCCATCGCCGCCCGCCCCTGACTTAAGCCAGCCCGCAAATCCCGGTTTCTCGAAGGAGTTTATGAAGGCAGGGATCGAGGAAATGTCCGTGATCAGGGAATGGCGCACGGCACTACTTAACGCCGTTCAAAATGGATATCCCGTCACAGATACCTTCGTGGCTGGTTATCAGGGCCAAGCTGCGAAAAGCCTAAGATTGGCATCTGTAGCGGCGTTAACCGATTCTGATCGAAACGCTTTTCAATTGCTTAGCAATGAGCTCGGCAACATGCAAAGGTTGAGTAATAAAGTTCTGGCCGCGCGCAAGAACATGAACTACCTCTCCCCGGATGCGCTGAAGGGAGATCCGTTGGACGAGAAGATCCTGACCTGCGCACGTTCTCTGGCGGCCATGGCGTCCAGTGGCCAGTTTCAGGACGACGGGTCCTGTCATTGATCGCAGATATTGGAGGAGCAATATGAACCGGCGTCTTAGACTCCTTTTCACCATCCTCGTTCTCATCTCTTCCGCCGTTTCTGCATCCGCACAAGAACAGCCACCCAAATCCAAGCGTTCTACCGTCGGCCTGGTGCTCCAAGGCGGTGGGGCACTGGGACTTGCCCACGTGGGTGTCATTACCTGGCTAGAGGAACACCACATTCCGTTTGACTATATCGCCGGCACCAGCATGGGCGGCCTGGTTGGCGGGGTCTATGCCACCGGACACAATGCCGCTGAGATGCGCCAGATCGTGAACGAAATCCCCTGGGACCAGGTCATGGCGGGGCAGACGCCCTTCGACGCCCTCTCGTTTCGGCGCAAGGAAGACGCCCGCGAGTATCCCAACAACCTGGAATTTGGGTTGCGCAAAGGCTTGCAGTTTCCCGAGGGCTTCAACTCGGGCCAACAAGTCTCGCTGGTTCTCGATAAGATCGCACTTCCTTACTCGGAGATCAAGAGCTTCAACGATCTCCCGACTCCGTTCGCATGCGTAGCTACCGACCTGGTTAGCGGCAAGCCCAAGGTTTTCCGCAGCGGATCCTTGTCCCTGGCCCTGCGGTCCACCATGTCTCTGCCCGGAATCTTTACGCCCGTGCGGACCAAGGATGCCATTTACGCCGACGGTGGCTTGCTGCAGAACATTCCCGTCGAGGTAGCGAAAGAGATGGGAGCGGATCTGACACTGGCGGTCCACCTGGCGGAGGCGCCTATGCTTCCGAATGCAAATTTGTCCTCGTTTAGCGTTCTCGGGCAGTCGATCTCCGTCATGATCTCCGCCAACGAACTGCTAAGTATGGAGAAGGCGGACATACTCATCTCGGTACCGGTGCAGAAATGGAGCGCGTTAAGTTTCGATGACGCTGACGCGATCATCAAGGCCGGATACGATGCCGCCGCGGCAAAGTCCAAGGTCCTGATGACGCTCGCAGTGGATGACGCCACGTGGAACCAGTACATGGCCGAGCGAGCGGCTCGACGCCGCACCAACCCCGTTCCCACTTTTATCGCGGTCGATGGCGTGAATGGAAATCTTTCGCGTCGGGTGGAAGAGCAAATGGCCGGCGTGGTGGGCAAGCCTCTCGACTTCGACCAACTTGACCAGGCCATCATGCACCTGAAGGGATTTGGGCGATTTTCGGTGCTCAACTACGAAATGGTAGAGCGCAACGGCCAGCAGGGCCTTTTGGTGAAAACTGAGGAGAACACCTATGGTCCCCCGATCGTTCGCCCACTCATCCTTATCGACGGATCCAGCTTGAAGAACGTTACCTTCAACCTGGGCGCGAGGGTCACGTTTCTCGATTTTGGCGGCTTCCGCTCGGAGTGGCGCAATGACATCGTCCTGTTCTCTGAGTATGGCGTGAGGTCGGAATATTACCACCCCTTCACTCCGCTGACCCACTGGTTCGTGGCACCGCGGGGAGTGGCCGACAGCAATCCGTTTTACATTTACGACAACAATAAGTTGCTCTCCATCTATCGTCGCAACACGCTAGGCGGAGGCCTCGACTTCGGCTATCAGTTCGGAACCACCGGTGAACTGCGCGTCGGCTATGAAGGCGGGTGGGAACGCTTCGCCCGGCAGATCGGGAATCCGAACGAGCTGCCATCCGTTTCTGGCACCTTCGGCGACGCAAGAATCCAATACAAGCTGGATCGCCTGGACAATGCCGTGATTCCGCGCGCGGGACAAAACCTCCAGGCCAATTTTCAGTGGGTGAGCACCAGTCCGGAAGCGCCCAAGCCCTATCCGGTGGCCGAGATCGTCTCCCAGAATTATTTCCGGCTGAATGAACCCTCCTCGGTTTTTCTGAGCGGATATGCGGGAACAACGTTCGACTACCAAACCGGCCTGCCGCAATTTTCTCTGGGAGGCTCGCAACGCCTGGTGGCGTATGGCGTCAATGAACTGCTGATGGACAAGTACTTCCTCTTCCAGGCGGGATATATACGGCAACTGGCGAAGCTGCCGCCCCTACTGGGTAGCGGCATCTATTTTCTCGGTGTTTATGAGGCGGCCCAGGTTTATGGCCCGCCTAACACAATGGTGAACAAGGCGTCGGGTTTCCCAACCGATGGTGCGGCGGGCATAGTGGTCAACACGATCTTCGGGCCGGTGGAAGCCGCCTACGCGTATGGCGATACCGGACACCGGAAATTCTTCTTCCGCGTCGGGCGGCTATTTTAGGGGAAATGGCAGAGTACGATTCGAGCCCGCCGCGGGCGAAAACTGCTGGACCGTTAACCAACGAGAAGTAATTCGGCAGCTTCCCGTCCGACCAGAATTCAGGCTTGTCGATCCCGTTGCCAAGGCAACTGCCTGCTTACACCAGCATCGATTCTGACCGCTCGATGCGCATTTACATACTTAGGGTACAATCCTCATCTCCGGTTGTAGAGTGCACGTCGAAATGGATCGCCCTTGGTCAAGAAATAAAAGGAGCACGGCCCCATGAAGGACCTAAGCTTCAAAACCTTGCTGCCATTCGTCAGTATTGCGGTCATTGGCTCTCCTGCTGAAAGCCAAGCACCGCCAAAGATGAAAATGACGACGGAGATTCCGTCCTCTATTACGACGCCAGACTCCGTCGAGACACGCATTGGCACTCTTAGATTTTTTGGCTCTGCGCAAGAATCTGAACAGCCCCTGATTTAATGGGCATTTTGATTTTCGAGAAGTCTGGTTACACTCTTTGGGTGAGAGAGAACGACTGGACCAAAGTTCTGGGGTGGCCAGGCTACCGCGTCTATCAGCACGAAATCGACGAGCGGGCCAAGACCCTGAAGCTGTGGGTACGGCGCAAGCGTGGGAACCGAAAACTGATTTGCTCTGGCTGTGGGCGGAGGGTAGCCGAGGCCTATGACATATATCAGCGGGAAGTACGAGATCTGCCATGGAGTGCATTCCGGGCTACGGTGGTGGTGGAACTGTATCGGGTGCGCTGCCCACATTGCGGTCTGAAGACGGAGAAGGTACCGCAACTGCCGAGTAAAGCTCCGTTCAGCAAGCGCTTTGAAGAAGCCGTAGGGCTGGCCTGCGAGAGTGCGGCGGTGCGGCGAGGGGGGCGTCAGTTTGGGCTGGCGGCCAGTACGGTTCGTGCTATCGATCTGCGGTATCTGCAGCGCTGGGCTGGGGCGAGAAGGAACCCAGCCTTGCGGCAGATGGGGGTCGACGAGATCCATCTGGGGAAGAAGCAGAAGTTCCTCACCGTGGTGAGCAACTTGGAGACCGGAGAGCCGTTGTGGTTCGGCCGGGAACGGAAGAAAGAGACCCTGGACGAGTTTTTCCAGAAGCAGTTGAGCAGCTTCCAACGCAGCGCGATCCGGGCCGCCTGCGTGGATATGTGGGAACCGTTCCGGCAAAGCCTTGAACAGTGGGTACCGAGGTGCCGGATCGTATATGACAAGTTCCATATCATGCAGCACGCGGGAGCGGCGGTGGATGAAGTGCGCCGGGCGGAGTTCTTTCGTAAGGGTGGTGTGGCGCGGGAGGTGGTGAAGGGAAAGCGCTGGCTGCTGTTGTCACGCTGGGTCCATCTGAACACCAACAAGAAACGGCAACTCAATGAACTATTCGCACTGAACCGGCGCGTGATGAAGGCGTATTTACTGAAAGAAAGTCTGGACCGGCTGTGGAGCTACACCTATGAGGGAGCCATGCTGCGCTACCTGCAAAGCTGGATCGACCAGTTGCGCTGGCAGCGGCTCAAACCCATGGAGAAGCTGGCGCGGATGTTGCTGGATCACCTGGATGGAGTTCTGAACTACTGCCGGATCAAGATACCGCTGGGGGTGGTGGAAGCGGTCAATGGGAACATCAAGGCGCTGTTACGGCGTGGTCGCGGCTACCGCGATCTGAATTATCTCCTGCTGAAAGCACAGCGGCTGGCCGCCACCAGGACCGAATTCGTCGCTTTCCGGAAAGCCGCTTAAAATGCACACTTCGTCAGATTCTCGTGCAGAGCCGATTTTTTGACGGGATGCCCGACAAAGCGACGGTCGAGAAAGCCTACGACAATCTTGACTTCGAGCGCGGCGTTGAGGTCTTTCTGACCGCCATGCCCGGAGCATCGGTGTTTGCCTGCCGTACTGGCGCTCGGCAAGCCGGTTTTGCCAATGGCGCAATCGGCATCTTCGAAAACCTGATGGACTCCAAGTCGCTGTTCCTTACGCCGAACACTGAAACGGTTTATGCCATGACCTGGCTGGATTTGAAGAATGGGCCGATGGTTGTCGAAAGCCCACCCAACGTGCTCGGCATCGTCGATGATTTTTGGTTTCGCTACGTAACCGACCTCGGTAATGCCGGCCCAGACAAAGGCGCAGGCGGCAAGTTTCTCTTTTTGCCACCGCATTACAAAGGCGACGTGCCTGCGGACTATTCTGTATTTAAGTCCCAGACCTAGGGCAACCTCCTATTCTGGCGCGGCTTTCTGGTGAATGGCGATACCAGGCCGGCAGTGGAGAACTTCAAGAAGAACACCCGCATCTATCCGCTGGCCCAGGCAGCCAATCCGCCGCAACAGAAGTTTGTTAACTTGTCGGGCAAGGAATTCAGCACGATCCATGCCAACGACTTCCACTTCTACGAAGAAGTCGCGCAGCTCGTGCAGGAAGAACCCGCAGACTTCCTCGATCCTGATACGCTCGGTTTGCTTGCCAGCATTGGCATTGAAAAGGGTAAGCCGTTCGCTCCCGATGAGCGCATGCGGAAAATTCTGGCCGACTCGGCGGCGGCCCCGGTCGATCGTGTTTGCGCAGCGCGACAAAGATTTTTTGCTCTATCCCAACAGTTACTGGGAGGTGGGCTTTCTCGGTGGCAGTCATGAATTCCTCAAGAATGGCGCCCGGTATCTCGACGCTCGCCCCCGAATGTTCTACTACGCTACCGGAATCACTCCGGCGATGGCGACAAAAATGGTGGGCGTAGGTTCGCAATACGCAATCACGTTCCGGGACGCAAATGGGGAGTATCTAAACGGGGGGAAGAACTACAAGCTGAAGATTCCGGCCAGTCCTCCGGTAAAGAATTTTTGGTCCATAGTGGTCTACGATAGCCAGACGCGATCGGAGCTGCAAACCAACCAGCAGTTTCCCAGCCTCGGGAGCCAGAAGAAAGGCCTTCAGCCGAACCCTGACGGTTCGGTTGACGTGTTCTTCGGTCCGAAACCACCAGCAGGGAAAGAAGCCAATTGGGTGCAGACCGTTCCAGGCAAGGGCTGGAATGTCATCCTGCGGCTTTACGGTCCGCTGGAACCGTGGTTCGACCAGACCTGGAGGCCAGGAGATATCGAGCCGACAATGTGAATCCCAACTGGGCAAGAATTTTGATTGAAGGCTGCAAGGATCAACCGGGAGCTCTGGCCCTTGCACTCATGAAGCTGGAGTCGGGCGGGTCGCTTGGCGTGTGGTTGGCCACTCTTCCCCAATCCCGTTATTTCTGAGTGCGTCGGGAGCGAACTTCGGCCTGCCTTGCCCTCGCCGCTTGCCATATTCAACCGCCTCCCTGGGTGTAAGGTTTGGGTTGAATTTCATCCTCAGAATCCTACTCGCCCTACACGAATCAGCGCAGAAAAATTAGCAGACTGGTTCGCCGCCCTGGCGGCTGCATTGATGTGTTCACGCTGCTTCAATTCTGGAAACGGGAGTCCGCCGGTAACCAGGCGCCCTCGGTTGTATAGCAGTTCATCCAGCGTGCCGTTCAGCAGGAGCTGGTAGTTCCAGGGTTGAGGATTCCTGAGGTTTTGGGCAATCTTGGTATCGAGCGTCGTCGTGCAGTTCCGGGTCAGCGCGTTATACCACTCCGGATGATCTCTCAACTGGTTCAGGTAATCGGCGTAGATGAGGAATATCTCTCGCGCCCTCGCCGGCGACACGGTGGTGCGATACAGGAACACTTGCTCATCCTTGCGGTAGTTGGTGCGCAATCGAATGACGTCGCGCTCGTCGGCCGTGACAAAAATCAGTTCGTATTGCCGGAAGAATCCAAGAATCGCCGAGTACGACTGGCCGGCTTTGTAGCGTGCCTCGATCGAGAATGCAACATGGTCGTTATCACCGAATTGGAAACTGACAATCGGGTGACCGATATACTTCGGCCCCCAGGTGGTGAAAAAAAGATCCGCGTAGCGAAGTTGTGATAGATAAACGGTCCGGTCGCTCCAGCAATCCGAGTATTCGGTCTCGGTGTGATAGTCACAGTTGCGCAGGTTGTGGATGGTAACTCGATCTCCATTGATCTCGGCCCAGGCGGTCCAGCTAGTGTCGGCCTGCCAATCGCCGCCGTTCGACGGCTTCAGGCTGAGCCACCACGTCAGCACGACACAGAAGCCTGCAAGACAGAGAGCGGCGGCCCAGAGCCGTCGTTTGACCTTGACCAGGATCGCGATAATCGCGAGAACATAGATCACGGTCAACGGAATGCGCAACGCTGCGATCCGAAAATCAACGTAAAGAGCTGCCACCGCCCAGAGAGTGAGCAAGGCGAGAACCAACCACATGACCACGAGTCCAAGCATCCGCAGCGGTCTGAATCCAGTAGGCAGCGGCGTAGGAAAACGAAGATCCTTAGTGTTCATAACATTCGGATTCTCGAGGTCAAGTCTAATCTCCTTCCATTGCCTCTATGCGGCACGGTAGAATCGCCCAACCAAAGGAACATCTTAAATGAACTTGCACACCATAGTACTATGCTCGGTAATTCTGCTCGTCGCGCCGCTGTTTGGACGGGAAAAAAGTGATGTCATCGTCATGAAAAATGGCGATCACCTGACGTGCGAGATCAAGGGATTGAACTCCGGCGTGCTCTACGTGAGTCTCGATTACATTCTAGGCACAAGTTCAGTTCAGTGGTCGAAGGTGGATCATCTGGAGAGCAGCCAGATGTTCATCGTGAAGACAGAAAGTGGCCTGGTCTATACAGGGATGCTATCTGCCGCCGAACTCCAGGGCGACCGACCGATGAAGATCGAAGTCATCGTGAGCCCAGAAACGAAAGTCGCAATTGACCGAACACAAGTTGTCCAGATGGATCAGACGTCAGAAAAATTCTGGCAACGGTTCAACGGCGACATAAATCTGGGGGTCATCTATTCAAAAGGGAACCAATCCACCCAGTTCAGTCTCAACTCTGCAGTTCAATATCCACGAGAGCGCTGGAGCGCCCAGGCGAGCTACAGCTCAACCTTGGCCTCGAGTGCAGGCGTCAATGCCTCCTCTCGAAACCAGGTAAATTATAGTGGCCAGCGTCTCTTGCGGTGGAACAACTGGTTCTACGAGGGGTTGGGGATTTTTCTGCAAAGTTCGGAACAGAATATCAATCTTCAAACCATGCTGGGTGGCGGGGTTGGGCGCTATTTGAAGAATACCAATAATGCGCAGATCTCTCTGCTCGGTGGGTTGGGCTGGCAGAATACTGCGTACCGGGCGACGACCGAGTCGACAAGGACCCAGAGTCTCGCAACTGCCGTTGTCGCAGGGGAGATGAGGTTTTTCCGCTTCAACAAAACGAACCTCGATCTTAGTGGCAGCGTTTTACCGGCGCTCTCCCAGCCTGGCCGTGTCCACTTTAATACGGATGCGTCTTACTACATAAAACTGTTCAGCAATTTGACATGGAATATTTCATTCTATGGCGACTGGGACAACCGGCCGCCAGTGAACTTCTCGGGTAGCGATTATGGCACCAGTTCAGGGCTGGGCTGGACTTTCGGAAACAGATAGAGCCCGGGCCCAAAGAGACTTCCGTTTGCGCCAATAGGTATGATGATTATGTAAGACAAGAAGAGAGCGGAATGTGCTCTCACCCACCCGAGGCAATTACCGTGGTACTTCACCTTTCGGCTGACGGCTTTTACGGCCAAGCGTTGAGCGGTGGAGAAATCGAGGGCAAAGTGCCGGAAGGACCGATGAACACAACAAGTTCTGCAAAATCAGACCTGAAAGAGAAGGCAGCTCACGAGGCGAAGGAGCTTCTCATTATTTTCTTGTATCTGGCCTTCTTCTTTTGCGCCCTTGCGACCTATAGCATGCTCCTGTTGCGCGAATATCACGTCAGCTATCTGACCTACGGCTTTGCGCTGATCAACGCCCTGGTGGTTGCCAAAGTAATTCTCATCGGCGACTATGCTCACCTCGGCAAGAGGTCTGAAGGCAGACCATTGTTTGTGTCAGCTATTGTGAAGGCCTTCCTCTTTAGTTTGCTTGTGTTCGCCTTTCACGTTCTCGAAGAAGTGATCAAACGGATTGTGCATGGAGCAGATATTGCAACCGCTTCCCGCGAGATACGCATTGATGAGTTGCTCGGCCGGGGCCTCGTCGTATTTTGCACTTTTGTTCCTCTCTTTGCATTTAGGGAACTTCGCCGTGTGATGGGCGAAGAAGAATTTCACGCTCTGCTGTTCCGGTCGCGAGAAACCGGCAGCCCGGACCTTCCCGCCGAGAACTGACTGCTCTTAGAGCAGTCTCCGGACTCGAGTCGCCCCTGTCGCAAATGACAGTTGTTCTCGCACCGGCTTTGTAGTGCAGTAGTGAATGGATACATGCACCTCGATCTTGAAGTACCTGCCATAAACGAGGGTTTGTTGCAGTACCAGCAACGGCAAACGACCGCATCCATCCCTACCAACCCGAAAAGGGGGCCGGGGGGCTTGGCGGAAGTTTGGTGATGACGATCGCCACGCACGACTTGCGCATGTAAGAGAGGACTCATGAAAAGTAGATCAGCAAACTTCAAGAAGTTGATGGCGACTGTGGTAGTCGTCGGTCTCGCCGTGGTTGGGACTTATGCGGTACGTTCGGCTCTCCACGGGCGCTCGCCCGCCGCAGCAGATGCGCACAAAGGCGAACTTGTCGGGGTTGCGTTCGCTGCGGCTCCGTCACAGGAAGCGTCCAAGCCAACACCGCCCCCAGTCGTGGGAGGCGGGCAATATTCCCCTAACGTAGATCCGCCGTTCCCCAACCGCGTCTACTGGGGCGTCGCCCACGTCCACACCGGCTACTCCTTCGACTCGGGAATGTTTGGCATAACGCTGACCCCCGACGACCTCTTTAGGGTTGCCAGGGGCGGTGAAGTTGTCATGGACAACGGTGTGCGCTTCAAACAGGACCGGCCGCTGGACTGGGTCGCCATCACCGACCATGCCGAGTATATGGGCATCTCCGATCAAATTCGCGCCGGCAGCCCTGAGCTTCTTGCCAACCCTCAGGGCAAGCGATGGTACGAGATGTCGAAGACGAGCCCTCAGGAGGGTGTCAAAGCCGCCATCGAAGCGGTCGTCTCCATGCAGACCGGCAAGCCTGTTTTCGACGCCAGCAAACTCACGGCCGCGGCCTGGGCGCACGCCATCGAGTCAGCCGAGAAGTGGAACCAGCCAGGTGTTTTCACTACGCTGCATGGCTTCGAGTGGACTTCCGCGCCCGGCGGTGCCAATCTTCATCGCACCGTCATTTTCCGCGACAACGCGGAGCACGTGAGCCAGGTCGTTCCCTTTTCCACCTTCGACAGTCAGGATCCGGCTGACCTCTGGAAGTACATGGACACGTACGCGAAGAAGACCGGCGGCGAGGTGCTTGCCATCCCGCACAACGGCAACCTAAGCAATGGCCAAATGTATTCGGCGGAGACATTTGACGGGAAACCCATGGACCGGGCATACGCCGAAGCGCGTGCCAGCCACGAGCCACTTCTGGAAGCGACGCAGATCAAGGGTGACAGCGAGACCAGTCCGTCACTCTCGCCGAACGACGAATTCGCCAATTTTGAGCGCTGGGACTTCAATTTTGCGGGATCGAAGGTGACGGATCCCAGCGTGCTTAGCAGGAATTACGTTCGCTCGGCGCTCAAGCTGGGACTGGAAGAACTGGACGCCAAACTTGGCGCCAACCCCTACAAGGCCGGCCTGATCGGCGGCAATGATGCCCATGTCGGCGTAATCACCACAAGGGAAGACAACTTCTTCGGCGAATTTGCCAACGGATTGCCATCGCCGGACCGTTGGAAAACCCCACTCCTGATGCTCAACAATGATCCCAAGCAAGGGCCCCTGATCTCGGTGTGGGGCGAACAAGCTGCGGGCCTGGGCGGCGTATGGGCGCGCGAGAACACCCGCGAGGGAATCTGGGACGCGCTGAAGCGCAAGGAAGTTTACGCCACCACGGGCGACCGCCCGATCATACGCGTGTTCGCGGGCTGGGATTTGGCGCAGGCGGACCTCGATAGACCCGACTTCGCGGCGAACGGCTACGCTCATGGCGTGCCCATGGGCGGTGATCTCAGCAAGGCTCCGGCCGGCAAGCCACCCGTCTTCATAGTGCAAGCGATGCGCGATCCGGACGGTCCAAATCTTGACCGCATTCAGATCATTAAGGGCTGGCTCGGCAAGGACGGCAAGGCGCAAGAGCGCATCTTCGACGTGGCCGTATCTGGCGGACGCAAGATCGGGCCGGATGGCCGCTGCAAGACCTTAGTCGGCAGCACCGTAGATGTGGCGAACGCGAGCTACACCAATACAATCGGCGCCCCGATTCTGTCAGCGTACTGGAAGGACCCGGCGTTCGATGCTACGCAGCACGCGTTCTATTACGTGCGCTTGATCCAGATCCCGTCGCCACGATGGACAGCCTATGACCAGAAACGTTACGGCATTAAGATGCCCGACTACGTTCCGATGACGGTCACCGACCGCGCTTACACGTCGCCGATCTGGTATACGCCGGGAAAATGAAGATGACGAATTTTCTGAAGAAACTCGTGCGCGAGCCGCTGCTGCACTTCCTCCTGCTGGCGGCTACGCTTTTCGTTGTCTACAACTTGGTGTCCAAGGGCTCTAGCGGCGAGGGGGGAAAGATTGTCATCACGCAAGGCCAACTCGCGTCCATGTGGGAGAGCTTCACCCAAACCCGGCAGCGGGAGCCCACTCGCGAAGAGTGGCAGGGCCTGATCCGGGAGCGCGTGCGGGAGGAAGTCTATTACCGCGAGGCGCTGGCGTTGGGAATGGACAAGGACGACCTGATTATTCGTCGGCGCTTGCAGCAGAAAATGGAATTCGTTTCCGATGAAGTTGCCGCCCAGGCGCAGCCGACCGACGACGAATTGAAGGCGTATCTCCAGGCGCATCCCGACTTGTTTCATGTTGACCAACGCTTCACATTCCGTCAGGTGTATCTCAACCCGGAGAAGCACGGCAAGAGTCTTGCGCGCGACACCGCGCAATTGTTGGCGAAGTTGAAGCAGGAGGGCAGCAACGCCGATATCACAACGCTAGGCGATTCCGTCATGTTGGACAAGCAGTACGAAGCGCTGCCGGCCAGTGAGGTCACGCACCTTTTTTGCGAGAAGTTCGCGGCGGCGTTGGGCGGAGTTCCGCTTGGCCAATGGCAAGGACCGATCGAATCCGCCTACGGCGTGCATTTGGTGTTTGCGAGCGAACGCCTGCCAGGATCGGTGCCTGCGCTGGCAGACGTGCGCGATGCCGTGCGCCGTGAGTGGGAGAATGGCCGCCGCCTGGAAGCGAACGATAAGTTTTACCGGGAGCTACTCAAGCATTACACGGTGACGATCGAAAACCCCGCACCGCCCACAAAAACGGTCGCCAGCAAGAAGTGATATGAAACGCGAGACCCTCATCGTCGTTCTGCTGGTCATGCTTGCGCCGAGCGTGTTCGCACACGAAGTCCGTCCTGCGTATCTCGAATTGCGCCAGAGTGGGCCGGAAACGTATGACGCGCTATGGAAGGTGCCTGGCCAGGGAGACTTGCGACTCGGACTTTACGTGGAGCTGCCCGCGGGCTGCACCAACGTCACCGAGCCACGCGGTTCGATGGCCAATAGCGCGTACACCGAACGCTGGACGGTAAAATGCGCGGGCGGACTCAGCGGCGGCACGATTCGCATCGTGGGCCTTGGTGCGACCACGGTCGATGTCCTCGTGCGTCTGGAGCGGCTCGACGGTACTACGCAAGTAACGCGGCTCACGCCGTCTTCTCCGTCATTTGTGGTCGCGGCCGCGGCAAGCGCGGTGGGCGTCGCCCGCACTTATACAGTGCTCGGCATCGAGCACATCCTGACGGGCATCGACCATCTGCTGTTCGTGCTGGCATTGGTTATCATCACGCAAGGCGGTTGGAAGCTGGTCAAGACCGTCACTGCGTTCACCGTCTCGCACAGCATCACGCTCACCCTGGCAACCCTCGGCTACGTCCACGTCCCGCAACGTCCGGTCGAGGCAGCTATCGCGTTGAGCATCGTTTTTGTCGCGGCGGAGATTCTGCGTGGCCGGCAAGGTTACGTGGGCATCACCACCCGCGCACCATGGGTCGTGGCCCTCATGTTTGGACTGATGCACGGTCTGGGCTTTGCCAGCGGTCTCAAAGACGCCGGTTTGCCGGACGGACATATCCCCACCGCGCTGTTGTTCTTCAGCATCGGGGTTGAAGCGGGACATTTTCTTTTCATCGGCTGCGTCTTGGCGCTTACCGCAGTCATGCTACGGGCCGTTTCGAAACTCACGCCCGTCAACCAACAACGGTCAGCTATCCTCCAGCTTGTACCGCCCTATGCCATCGGCACCGTGGCGATGTTCTGGGTCATTCAACGGGTAGCCGCATTCTGAGCGCCGATAAAATGAAGCTGCGCGGCAAAATACTGAACGCTTGCAAGAGCTTGAGACCCTCTTGGCTTGCAGCAGCTTGGCTTTGCAGTGCAGTTTATATGGTGCCGCTGACGCGAGGCAGTCCGCCGCGGCCTTGCCTGTCGCAAGTGACAGTTGTCCCCGCGCCGCGTTTGTAGTGCAGTAGTAAGATGGATGTTCGTCCATCGATGCCGCGAACGAGGGTAACATTCTAAGCCGAATCAATCGGAACTGCTCGGGCATGAGGTAGCACATGAAAACACGCACGACACTCAAGATTACATGCGCATTTCTGCTTTTTGCTATGACGGTTTTGGCGGTAATGGCGGCGGCTGAGGATCCCGTTTGGCCACGCCAGATTACTAAGCCGGGTGGGAAGCTCGTCCTATATCAGCCACAGGTCGATGATTGGAAGAATTTTCAACAGGTCGACGGTCGCATGGCGTTCACCCTCACTCCCACGGGCGGCAAGACGCATGTCGGGGTGGTAACTGTCCAAATGCAGTCCGCTGTCAACATGGACGCCCACACCGTCTTTCTCAGCAATCCCCAGGTTACGAGCCTTTCATTCCCGTCGCTCGATCCCGCAACCACGGCGCAGATGGAGCAACTGGTTAGGACCTTCCTCAACCCAGCGGCCACCATGACGATCTCCTTGGACCGGCTGGTGGCGAGCGCCAAGAAGACGAAGACGCCGGTGGTCGCAGAGGTCAGGAACGATCCGCCTGCCATCTTTATCAGCATGCGTCCAGCAATCCTGCTGCTGGTGAACGGCGCACCCGTAAATGCCCCCATCGCGAACTCGAAGCTGCAGTTCGTCGTGAATGCCAACTGGCCGTTGTTCATCGAGCAGGGGAAATCCAACTACTACCTGTTCGATGGCAAAGGCTGGCTCACCTGCGCCAGTCTGGGAGGCACATGGACACCGACCAACCAGTTGCCCAAACAGATGTCGAAGGTGCCGGAGAACGCAAATTTCACAGACCTGAAGGGTTTCATTCCTCCGCCACCAGGCAGCGCAGCCAGTTTCCCAATTGTGTATTACAGCGCCACTCCAGCCGAAATCATTGTCTTTGGCGGCGAGCCGCAGTGGACCCCGATTTCGGGCACGCAACTGTCGTATGCCTCCAACACCAGCAGCTCAGTATTCAAGTACACGCCGACGGGAGCCTTTTATTACTTGACCTCGGGCCGCTGGTTCACCGCCACAAGTGCGCTTGGGCCCTGGACATTTGCGACCTACACCTTGCCTCCTGATTTTGCCAGGATCCCCCCGAGCAGTCCCCCCGGGAAGGTGTTGGCCTCCGTCCCTGGCACGCCCGAAGCGGAAGACGCGGTGCTGATAGCCCAGATTCCGACCACGGTCGCGGTAAATCCCACAGAAGCAGCCAAAGAGGCAAAAGTTTCCTATGTCGGCGAGCCGCAGTTCCAGCCGATCGAAGGAACGTCAATGCAGTACGCGGTCAACACCCCCAACAAAGTGATACTGGTCGGGAGCGAGTATTACTTGTGCTATCAAGGCCTGTGGTTCGTATCCTCCAGTGCGCGAGGCCCCTGGCAGGTGGCGCAGACCGTACCGCAGGTTATCTACACAATTCCGCCCAGCTCCCCAGTGTACAACGTTACCTATGTGACCCAGGTGTACACCTCCCCGACCTATGTGCAGGCTAGCTATACCGCCGGGTACGTGGGAATGTTCGTCGCCGGCGCTGCGGTAGGCGCCATCATATGCAGCGGTACTGGTTACTACTATCCACCGTACGCTTATCACGGGTATTACTACCCGTACGCGGCCACCTACGGCTACCACACTTACAATCCCTACACCGGAGCCTACGGCTACGGAGGCGCGGCCTACGGGCCGTATGGCAGCGCGCACTGGGGAACCTCGTACAATCCGAATACTGGGACGTACGCTCGCGGAGCTACAGCATCCACGGCATATGGCACGCAGACCGTTGCTCAAGCCTACAACCCTTACACCGGGGCCTATGGAGCGACTCATCAGGGCTCGAACGCCTATGGATCGTGGGGATCGTCAGTCGTCAGCAAGAATGGCAATACCGCCTACACCCAGCATGCCAGCAATGCGTACGGCTCAGTAGGAACGGTACAAACCTCAGCGGGCGGTAAGGGCGCAGCCACCAGCACCGCCTACGGCAATACCGCGGTAGGAAAGACGGCGAACGGCGACATGTATGCCGGACACGATGGGAACGTTTACAAGAACACTGGCTCCGGTTGGCAGACTTATGACAACGGTAGCTGGAACAACGTGCAAAAGCCAACCACGACTTCGGCCCAGAGCTACAACCAGCAACATCCCACAAGCACGAATCCGAACTACTCTTCAGCCCAGCAAAAGGCCCAGAGTAACCCCAACTACTCTTCAGCGCAGCAGAAAGCCCAGAGCAACCCTAATTACTCAGCCGACCAACAGAAGGCCCAGAGCTACAACCAGCAGCATCCTCCAGGAAGCAGCGCGCCTAAGCCGAGCGGTAGTTCCTCCTATGGTGACTTGAACCAGGAAGCACAAAACCGCCAGCGCGGTGCACAACAAAGCCAGCGCTTCTCGCAGTATCAGCACTCGGGAGGCGGGGGCGGCGGTGGCTGGGGCGGCGGCGGCCGCAGTGCCGGAGGAGGTTACGGAGGTGGCAGACGGAGATGAGCGGAACGGCAAGGGCCAAGGCCGAATTCAATCATGACTAGCTTGGAATTCGATGTCCGAATAAGGCCACAGATTGGATTCCCGAATCACAGACGATCTAGTTAGAAAGGGGAGACAACTATGCAACAAATGCGTCGTGTAATGACAAAGGTCGGCGTCGGACTGGTGTTGGCGCTTTTGGCGTTCGGTACGACGCTGGCACAGGATGTAACCACCAACTCCATGCCCGGGGCGGATTTTATGAAGTACCACACCTACAAGTGGGTCACAATACAAGGTGCCACGTACCCAAATCAGATCGTAGACGCACAGATCAAAGATGCTGTGGATTCGCAGTTGGCGGCGAAAGGCTTAACGAAGACGGACGGTGATAAGGCCGACCTCTATGTTGGTTATCAGGCCTCTATCGATCAGGAACGACAGTGGAACGCGTATGGCATGGGTGGGGGCTTACGTTGGGGTGGCGGCATGGCCAACGCCCAAAGCTCGACCATCAATAACGGGACTCTTGTTCTGGATATGTATGATCCGTCGAACAAACAACTGGTTTGGACCGGGCGTGCGACAAAGACGCTCGATGCCAGCGCCAACCAGGAAAAGAAGCAGAAAGAATCTGAACAAGGCCATGCAGAAGTTATTGAAGAACTTTCCTCCCAAGTAGAACCGGGCGCTGACAAGAATCGCAGAACGTTACGAGAGGATACCTATGAGGAATACAGCACGGCGAGGGTTTATAACTCTGTTATTGGTTCTGTCCGGTGCAATAGGCATTTGTCCCGCCAATGCACAAAATCATCAGGCACTCCAGCAACGTGTCGCCGAGATCAAGCAGGCCGCTGCGAAAAACAAGCAGGCCCTTGCGCACTACACCTGGGTCGAGCAGGTGACGATCAGCCTCAAGGGCGAGCAAAAAAAGCAGCAGCACTTTCAGGTGCGCCTTGGCCCGGACGGAAAGCCACAAAAAACTTCGCTTGACCCACCGCCAGCCGACACATCCGCTGACCAAGGCGGGAGGCGTGGCCGCGTGAAAGAGCATGTGGTCGCGAAGAAGAAGGCAGAGTACGAGGACTATGCGGACCAGATGAAAGCGTTAGCGCAGCAGTATGTGCCCCCAACTAGGACGCTGTTGCAGCAGGCCTTACAGCAGGGAAACATTGCATTGAGTCCGGTGAGCGGGCGCTCCTGGTCAAGTTCAACTGGTCATTCATAACTACTTGAAACCTCAAGATTCGTTGACCCTGGTCTTCGACAAAACGCAAAAGGCGCTGCTTCGGGTTCAAGTCGCTTCCTATATGAATGACCCGAAGGATGCGATGAACTTGACGGTGCAGTTCAGCCAGTTTACCGGATGGAACGAACCATGTCTCCAACATGGTGATTGATGGCGTCAGCAAGCAGTTGAACGTCGCCATTCAAAACGTCGAATTACCAGCACCTCTAAGCTTCCGTATTTCGCTAATCAAGGCACTGGGATGGGCCAGGTTGCTGACATTAACTATTCACAGTCCCGTGCGACCGTTCCAGAAAGACGCCGAACCTGATATTCCAGTCTCGCAGCCGGCTAGGCGGAGTATGTTGAGCTGAAATAGGTCTGCCGTTCCGCTTGGTTTTTTACAAGTCGCCAGGCATCCGCGCCAATCGACGCCAGCATTACTCAACATCCGCTGTTGCTCAGGAGTAATCACATGCGGAGACTGGACACAATGAGCCTCTCACACGGCAATCCGGCACGCCTCTTAGCCCCTCTCGTCGCGCTGATCGCATTTTGCTTTTCCACACCGGCCATGGGTGTTCAGAGCTCTCAATCGAACGAAAGCGTGCTTGATCAACTCAGCAACTCGCTGAAGTTCTTATTGCAGCGGATCGCGGCGGCGGTAGTTGAAGCCGGAGGTAGTCCTATCTTCGCAGCAACCGTTGTCGGTACGGACCAAAAGAATGATCTCGCTGTGCTACAGATGGATGCTACTGACCTGCCGACAATCGGTTTTGCAAACTACGAGGAGCGGCGCTGAAGCCGTTTGGTCACAACCCAATCAAGCTGGTGCGTCAGAGCGGGATGCGCAGCCGTTGTCATTCATCAAAACATCGTACACCCGCAATATCAATGGCTTGGCAGCAAGCTCGATTGGCAACGTTCCGGTAAGATTCTGAGCATGACCGTATGGCTCCGGCACGTCCTCGGCTGGGTTGTTGGTGCATTCAGGTCCCGCGAGGATCTCATCCTCGAAAATCTTGCCCTGCGTCAGCAGTTGCGCGCTCTTCACGACCAGTGCCCTCGCCGGCGACTCCCTGCGTCACACAAGCTGTTCTGGGTCGTATTGCGAAGGTGCTGGGCTCGATGGAAGGAACCTCTCATCCAGGTGACTGTCCCTCGTCACAATCCTGTCCGGCTGTGAAATCAACAACTTCGCAGGGCAGTCGGCAAAGTCGGTCTGCTATAACTTGGTTGCCATGTTTGACCTGTTTCGGCTCTGGCTCGGAGCCGTACTTAGCGGGTTTCGGACGCGCCGCAGTTTGATGCTCGAAAACCTCGCCCTTCGCCAACAACTCGCCGTCTTTAAACGTAAGCAACCGAGGCCAAGACTGGGAGCCATGGACAAACTCTTCTGGGTCCTAGCTCGCCGGTTCTGGGCTCAATGGAAAAAGGCACTCCTTATCGTCCTACCGGACACCGTTGCGCGCTGGCATCGATCCGGGTTCAAACTGTACTGGGCCATGCTCTGCAAAGTGCGAAAACCAGTGGGCGGTGGCCGCCGGATCTCCCAGCAGATCCGTGAATTGATCTTTCAAATGGTCGCTGACAATCCCAGTTGGGGTGCGCCTCGCATCCATGGCGAACTCCGGATGCTCGGCTTCGACGTGTCGGAAACCAGCATTTCCCGCTGGATGAAACGAGCGCCCAAGGACCCTCAATCCGCCAAGCGCTGGCTGGCCTTTCTGCGCAATCATCGGGAAGCTATCGCGGCCATGGATTTCTTCACCGTCCCCACTCTCACCTTTGGGGTGCTGTACTGCTTCTTCATCATCAGCCACGATCGCCGCCGCATCCTGCACTTCAACGTCACTTGCCATCCCACCAGCGCCTGGATCGTGCAGCAGTTGCGAGAAGCTTTTCCCTACGATTCCGCGCCCAGGTTTCTCTTATTCGACCACGATGCGAAGTACGGCTTGGAAGTGCCAGTGTCGATGCGCTCGCTGAACATGACACCGGTTCGTACCTCGATTCGGAGTCCCTGGCAAAATGGGGTCGCCGAGCGTTGGGTCGGAAGCTGCCGCCGCGACTTGCTCGACCACGTAATCGCGTTGGATGAGCGCCATCTGAAGCGACTCGTCTCCGAGTACGTTTCCTACTATCTATCACCACGACCGAACCCACCTCGGGCTGGACAAGCAAACGCCGGCTAGCAGGGCACGCTCTCGGGAAAAGGGTACAGTGATTTGCCAGCAACGCGTGGGCGGGTTGCATCACCGCTATGACCGGGCGCTTGAATCGGTTGCACGCAAGCTTTCATTTGTCTGGGCCACGACAGAAGTGTCCGCTCATTCAGCCGGTTACGAAGAAGTCCTGCGCGCCTGGCCATTCAAACACCACAGACAAGTTAGCTCCTGATGTCAGGGAACTCTTGAGTATGCACTGCTCCTGGTGCGTCTTGGATTGTGACGAGGCACAATGCCCGCGTTCACCATTTCCATTAAATCTTCATCCAGCAGATTCTTGTCAGCGCTCTGGATCAGGATGGGCGGCTTGCCTTGCTTCCGTAACGAATCGTTAACCTTTTCCAAATTCCCGTAGTACGTGGTGATGGGATTAACGAAGACTTTTTTCCCGCTCAGGTCCTGCAACAAGGAAACCGGACCGAACTCCTTTCCGATCACCAGAACCTGTTTCACGCCAGTTTGGATTGGGACCGAGAACGCGACCTGCTGTTCGCGTTCGGGAGTTACTGCCAACGGATATGCGATCAGGTCGCCGATTCCTTCGGTCATGTACAATTCCAGTTGATCGGGGCGGACCGGAATAAATGTGATCTGGACGTGCTGCCTGCCGGTATGCAGTTCCTGATTTACGAACTGCTCGAAGTCCCGCAGCGCCTCGAAAAAAATTCCTTCTGGCTTGCCATTGACATAGAAAAAACTGAAGTGGCTGTACAGCACGAGCGCCCGGATGTTCTGGGCCTTCACCATCGCGTCCAGGTCGCCGGTATGTCGCTCGAAGTTCAGAGGCAATCCACTGTCCTGAGACTGGCACGGAGTTTTCCCCGATGATGCGGCGGGCGTATGCGTGGAAGGAGCCTGAGCCTCGATCGCTTTTGTGCCGGAGACAATCGAGAACAGAAGGCACAGCAACAACACCGGCAACACGCGTTGTTGATCGGACGCGATGTCTCTCACGGCAGCACTCTACGCCTAATCGCGGCTAAGTTCCACGATTGTTGGCGTGAACAGGCGTTTACACTCAAAACCCAAAGCACTTGCGATGGAGGAAACATCATGTCGAGGGACGACGGGATCATCGGGGTATCGGATCACGGCGGTTGGGCGGTCCTGGTGACGGTCGCGGGCGACGGGACGCTCCTCGACCGTCGCCGCGTCGAACTGGTGGACAAGGACCTGCCGAAGATTCCGCACCACAGCGAAGGGCACGGGGTGTGGGGAAGGAGGAAGTGAGGGTGGATGATGAAGGCGCATCCTCGGCGTCGCGCTTCGCCAGTGCCCAGCGCTGCCACCAACCATTGCCGAGCGGATCAAGGACTACCGGGCCCAAAACGTCGCCGACTGGGTGATGTACCGCAAGGCGCTCGCCGCCGCAGCCGAGGCGCGCGGTTGGGCTGTCCACTGGTACGACGCGAAGAAGGTGTTTGATGCAGCGAGTATGGCGCTGCGCACCGACGATCTCGATGCCCACTTCCTCCAGCTGAGAAGGTCCATCGGGCCGCCCTGGAACAACGATCACAAACTCGCAATGGCAGCGGCCATAGCCACGGCGAGCGCGGTTATGCAGTAAGCTTCGCAACTTGGAGCTAAGGCCGTTTCAAACAATTCCTGTCCCGAAAACAACCTCCCGACTAGTCGCCGTGTCTTTCCTGACTGTGGCCGGATGACGGGGCTCTACGGAAGTCAACTGTTGAAACCAGGCGTGGGTGTTGAAAAAGTCACTGAGTTGGTGCTTGTGAACGCGGTGCAGGAACGTTATAAGCAGACGAGAGTTCCTGATGCTGTGCTGGATCGCCATTCTCGGAGGCTTGCTAGTCATGATGGGACAACACTCCCGTTCCGAATCTCTGTTTTATTACTTCCGCCTGGAAGATCATATCCCTGAGAACCATCTGCTGCGCCTGATCGATCGCCACATCAGTTTTGCTTTTGTGCGCGAGCAGCTGCGCGATTCCTACAGCGACACCGGTCGGCCGTCGATTGATCCGGAAGGACTGTTGCGC
Organism: uncultured Acidobacteriaceae bacterium; assembly: GCA_963737435.1. Lineage (GTDB taxonomy): Bacteria > Acidobacteriota > Terriglobia > Terriglobales > Acidobacteriaceae > Bog-257. Next base: position 171,919 of record CAVTSI010000009.1, read on the forward strand.
ATTCTTTTGCTGGGCTATCTGTACGGCATCACCAGCGAGCGGAAGTTGGTGGAAGAGTTGCGTATGCATCTGGCGTGGCGCTGGTTCACCGGCTTGGGCTTCGACCAGGAGATTCCTGATCACTCGACGTTCTCCAAGAACCGGCATGGCCGCTTTCAGGAGTCGAATCTGTTTCAGGAGATGTTCGAGCGCATCGTCGACCAGTGCATCAGCGCGGGTTTAGTCAACGGTGAACACATGTCGGTCGACGGCAGCTTCATCCCGGCGAACGCCAACAACCACAGCCGTATCCCGCGCCAGCAGCTGGCAGAAGCGGCGCAGGTGAAGCGCACCGTGCGTGAGTACCTGACGGAGATCGAGCAGGAGAACGGCGATGGCGAACCGGTACATCAGCAAGACAAGGTATCGACGACCGATCCGGATGCCACCTACTTGAGCAAGGGCAACCGAGCTGCGGAGCTGGGCTATTTTGATAACTACCTGATCGACAACTCCAGTTGTGTGATTGTGGGGGTGCAGGCGACCGCCGCGCGATTAAGCCAGGAGAGTGCTGCGGCGCGGGACATGATCGAGCGTTACCGCGAACGACACGGCCGACTGCCGCAGAGCCTGGCGGCCGACAACACCTATGGCAACGGGGAACTGCTGCAATGGCTCGATGACCGCGGTATCACGCCTTATATCCGGGTGAAAGAAAATCCTCTGGCGAAGAGCGACCTGTACGGGATCGAGAAGTTCACCTACATGCCCGAAGAGAACTGCTATGTCTGTCCCGCAGGCAAGCCACTGAAGTACGTGGGCATCAACCAGCTGAACCGCACCCACCTTTACTACTCGACGCCGAAGCGTTGTCGCGGATGCTCGCAGAAGGACCAGTGTACGCGCGGGAAGTACCGCACCATTGCCATCCACACCTGTGAAGCGGCACGGCAGCGAGCGTATGCCGTGGCGAAAACTCCGGGGTTCGCACCGGCGCAACGCGCGCGCCGCAAGGTGGAGGCGCTGTTCGGAGAACTGAAGAACCAGATCGGACTGCGACGTCTGCGGCTGCGCCGAATGCGCTTCGTAAGCGAACAGTTCTACCTGGCAGCGGCGGTTCAGAACCTCAAACGACTGGTGCGGTTCCTTAGCTTGGCACCGCAACCGGCACCCGAAGTGATCTGAGAATCGAGACCCATAGAAAAGAGGAGAACAAAAATCCGCATCGCAGGGACAAACGCGTGCTCTGAAAGGGAGTTTTTCAACACCTACAGGCGATTACACAACCAATCGTGATGGCCCGCGGGAGATCAGGATGCTGCGGCCGAGCGCTTCTCCTTGGCGCCCATAATCAGGAGCCACAGCAAGGTCGCCACTTCTCCCAGCACGAAAGGTTGGATCGCGGAAAAAACCTTGCCCTCGTACGCCGGCAACAGGAAGCCGGTAAAGCTGAACGCCAGCCAGCCGAAGCAACCAATCATTAGCCAGACTCCGAGGAAGCGGGGAAGGAAGTGCGATCTGTACACCAGCAGGCCGAATGGGAATAGCCATAGGCCCCAAAAAATCGCATTGGCCAGGTCAAGCTGATGATGCAGGTTGAGGAACAGCTTGGTGAAAGCGTCGCGCTGCGGCTTGTCGAAAACCGCGAGAAAATCGGCGCCGCGGGCAAACAGCAGGCACCTGCGTCGGTCGCTGAGTTAATAAAGGATATAGGCACTTGGATCAGGCCGCCCAGAATCACCATCAGCACGGCGAGCCCGTGATCGACTTCCTTAAGCAGTCGATAAAGGGCCAACGGAACGAAGAGCCACAGAACGCTGCCAAGCAGCTCGCTGACGATGCCCAAGCGGAACAGCGTCTCCTGCGCCACGATATTGTTTGCTGTCGCCGTCGCGTCTCCATGCACGATCAAGGCGTTGGGAATGTACATGAGGCGCACGAGGCCAACCACCGATGAGACGAGGTAGAGGAGTCCTGCAACTCTGGCGTTCTTGCTGAGCAAGGTCATACGTCCTCCCGATAAAGGCTTGCTAATAGATATTGGCTCTCCTCGGAGGCGGATCGCGGCGATTAGGGAAGCGGCGATAAGGAGGGCAGCGCGTTGTTTCTCGTCGTCGGGCATACGAAATAGTGTAGGCGAATAAAAGGCGAATATCAAGGCCGCTCTTTGTGGCGACACAACGCAGGTCGAACTGCCCACTTGGGGGTTGGCATGGAGCGGGAACGTGCGTGCATGCTGCCGAGTTGAGCGGACAATTATATCCGGCCCTACGCGGCAAGCCTTTCTTTTGTTTGCATTGTCCAGATCGTATTCGGAATACTCAAGACCTCAATAAGAAAATCTGATATCCACAGGTGTGGAATTCCCTGTGGACACGTGGCCTGATGCCTGTCACCAAATAAGGCGATTTGGGGCTCCACGACGGGGCGACGAATTGAGGAATGCTAACGTGTCGGTCAGGGCAGTCACACAGCACTCGCCCCTCCCCGTATTGAGCGTACCATTGGCCATGACCAGCATCCGTCCCAGATGGCCTGCCGAAGCCGTTGATCGCTTGCTAGCTGCCGATGCCCTCATTGCCCAAGATTCAGGTGAAGAGGACGACGAGGAAGAAGAGCAGGAACCAGACGAGCAAGAGGACGACGAAGACGAGGACGGAGAGGACGAAAGCGACGGCTACTCGGAGTGATGGTACGCTTGCCCGCAGGAAAGCAAGCATGTTTGGTGGTGCGGTCAGCCTCTCCGTCAGAACTGCGGCCTAATTCGTCTCATTGTTCCCGCGACCTGTGTCCAGCCCTGTACACAATGACTTGCTAAAGATTTTTAAGGGGACTGTGGCGGATGGGCAAGCCGACGATTACGTTTTCTAAGCTGGTCGATAAACTCCAGCGGCACTATGGCTGTCCCGCACCGCCGCCACCCTCGACTGACCCGCTGGAACTAATCATCTGGGAGAACATCGCGTATCTGGCGAGTGACAAGCGTCGTGCTGAAGCATTCGCTGCCCTGCAGCAAACAATTGGAACACACCCCAAAGAGATTCTGGCTGCTCAGCACTCCGCTTTGGCAGCTATCGGCAAGGCTGGCATACTCCCGGATATAAGCGCGGAAAAGCTTCTCACCATTGCGAAAATTGCGTATGAGGAGTTCGACTGCGACCTGCGGGCGGCTATCAAGAAGCCGCTTCCGCAAGCGAAAAAAGCTTTGAAGAGGTTCCCCAGCATCGGCGATCCCGGCGCGGAAAAAATACTCCTCTTCACCCGTTCTTACCCCGTGATGGCACTCGACTCAAATGGCTTGCGAGTGCTGTGTCGAGTAGGTTTTGCCGAGGAGCAGAAGAATTATTCAGCGACATACCGCTTGGTTCAGGATGCGATACAGGGGCAATTGTCCCGAGATTACGACTCGCTGATTCGGGCACACCAGTTGCTGCGGCAACACGGTCAAGAACTGTGCAAGCGGTCGAAGCCCCGCTGCGCCGAGTGCCCCCTCAAGGATTGTTGCAACTACAGTTCGAAAGCATAAATTGCCGAGGTCGCAACGCCGCAGTCCCTCACTGAAAGTTCGACCGGATCGCAGCCGCCGAACAGATATTCTCCCCTTTTTTTCCACAGCAATCCGCACCACTGTTCATAAAATATGTGACGCACGTCACGACTTTCCCCCTTTTGTGCTAACGATTTTCGCAAAAGGTGCTGAGGCTTGCGGGGTGGTGAGCTTCGGTCGCTGTGAACACTCTCTGACGCATCCGGCGGAACAGTGAAGCGACTCAGCCAGAGTAACGGACTCTTGCGGTGTACGACGCTGCATCACTACTCACTTTTATGCTGATCGAGAAAGGGAGCCAGTGACAACTCCCTGATCTCACTTACGAAGGTAACTACCACTTTTAGGTTGGTCGAGGCATTTTAGGCAGACGCCGGAGCACTTTTCGGTACCGGGCTACTTTGGCGGCAACTCTTTCTTGCTTTCCTCTTCACACGCCCAGCATTCAATCGAGGAAGCGGGCTTTTCTGTGGGATTGTCTTCGTAGAGCGTGATCATGTGCCCACATGCAAGGTAGAAGTGAACAAACGGGCTTTCCCGCACCGTGCGTACAACTCGCCGCATAATTTTTCGTTCTGCGGCCATGACAGAAGCTCGTTATCCTTAGGACGCACATATTACACCCTTGCGGGGCTACTGGCCTTGTCAAGGGACAAGCGGCTTAGCAGCAATCAACCGAGAGTGCCGCCATCTAATTTTGAGGACACGCTATTCTCCTGAGGGAAAAAAGTACTAGATTTAGCTTGAAGGAATTTGTGCGGGAGGCGTTTATGCCCGTCTACGATTACATCTGCAAGAAGTGCCAGAAATCCTTTGAGTTAGTTCTTACTCTCGGCGAACACGACAGAAACAACATTAAATGTCCGAAGTGCGGAAGTAAGAACGTGGAGCAGGTTTTCGCCGAGTTCTTTGCGGTGACATCGAAGAAGAGCTAAAACAACTTCGCCCAGCCTACGGATTCTGGCTGGATTGGGAGCTTCGCGAAAGCAGATTGGTGCAGGAAGCCAAGGAAATCCTCGGCAAAGAGCCTAGCTCCTGAAATATTTACTCTATTTCGTGGTCGTGGTGTGCTCCGCGTCGGACAGCGACATTCCGTACATCTCGAGAGACCCTGACCGGCTGCGTCTCCGAACCGCTGAACGATATCTTCGTCCTCTAGGTAATGGGCTGCAACTCCACGCTTAGAAAGCTTCCCTACTACCTTGAGAACTTGGTTGCCGGAAAAACTCCGCCCAGGGCGAAATAGCAACAGACTGGCCACAATCGGGTTTAGATCAAGGGTACGCGTTGCGCCACCACGCGTGCCCGTCCACCTTATGGTACGCCGCAGGCAAGAATTGGGATTGGCGTTGTTGCTGCTTGCAGGGCTCTGCCTGCCGGCACACGAATCAGTGGCCCAAAGCACGCCGCCGAAGAGCACGGCCGCTCCGCATTCAAAGGCGCATGCTCGCCGCAAGGAAGGGGCACCTGATCTCGCCAGCGCCACCAGCGCCCGCAATATCCCCGACGCTGGAGCAAACGCCTCCGACTCCACCGCGTGTAACTTACAACGACGGGCAGCTCACCATCATCGCCCAGAATGCGACGCTGTCTCAGGTGCTGTTTTTGGTGCAATCGCAGACGGGGGCATCCATCGAGATGCCGGCGGGCGTGTCGAGCGAACGGGTTGTAGGACAGCTCGGTCCGGGGCGGCCACTCGACGTGCTCAACGCCCTGCTCAACGGCTCGAAGTTCAACTACATCATATTGGGAGTGATCGGCAATCCGGGCGCTGTACAGAAGGTAATCCTGACTACATCGAAGCCGGCGTCCACGATGAACACAGCAAAGAATAATGCAGTGCAGCCGCCGGAGGAACCGCAAGAGGAGGAGGACGACGGCGAGCCCGAACCCCAACCCGGACCGCAGCCGCCAGAGCCTTCCCAGATTCGCAACAGGCCAAACATGCGGGGTCGGATGCCCCAGGCAGTCAACCCGCAGCCGCCAGAGCCGCAGCCAACGCCCGACAGCAACACAGACAACACGCAACCCAACGGCGCAAAGACTCCGGAACAGTTGTTGCAGGAATTGCAGCAGATGCAGCAACAGCAGCAGCAAATGCAGGAGCAACTGAATCCCGCCAACCGGGAGCCGCCGCAGTAGAACACGCGGTTACGCTGTCAGCGTCGCTCCCTCGATCCTGACGAGATGATGTTCGCGATGCAAGTCTTTCAAGCTGCATTGCACCTGAAGTTGCCAATGGACAGTCCGGACCCGTCGAGAAGAGTCGGCTTGCCTACATCGGCCACTATGCCGCCTTGCTGCCCGGTGCGACGGTGATCGGGTTGGGAGTTGTCGAACTGTCCGGCTTGGAGCGAACCATCTTCATTTCCGTCCAATCGTAAGGAAATTCCTTGCCACAATCCAGGCAGACCACATAGGTTCCGGTGACTGCAGCCGCTGCGCTGCGCCGAAGTTTTGCTTTCACCGTGATAGGAAAGCTGCACCGTTGATGCGGACAACCGAAGACGAAATCGAACAGACTCATAACCCTCCTCTCATCCCCAGCCCAACGTCCAAATCTACTAGATTCGAAGGCTACGAAAAAGGTTTGACAACAACCGACCAAAGGGTCTTCCCAAGTAACACATGCGGTGCTTCTTGGTGCTGGAATTTCAATATGCGAGGAAGGGCGACGTGAGCGCCATGCGACCCTCCCCCGCTTCCCCGGGGCAAGGAGCGCCAAGCCCCAAGGTTGAAGCTACCGACCGCAAAGTGCGCTGTCTAGACCACTGACGAGGCTCTATCAGGCGGCACCATTGCAATTGTCTTTTCCACCACGTTAGTGTATTTAGCCAAGGTGCGAGCTTCCACTGAGGCGGCACCAACAGGCTTGCAAGTGCTGCTAGTCACTCGCATTGGGACGCGAGTGTATGTCACGCGCCACCGCCTGCTCTGCGGACGGCCGTGGGTCTGTGCTCAGCTATCATGGCGATCCGACTAGATGGGAAAATGGAGTGCCCGGCAAATCCTGTACCAGTGGAGGTGAGGCAAACTGGTATGAGAGGAGCTTTATATGCCACGAGGAAAGAAATATACGGCGGAGCAGATCGTGAGTTTGTTGCGCCAGATTGAAGTGGGGACGGCGAATGGGAAGATGACGCCGCAAGCCTGCAAGGAAGTCGGGATCACCGAGCAGACCTACTACCGATGGCGCAAGGAGTATGGCGGTTTGCAGGTGGACCAGGCGCGACGGCTGAAGGAGCTGGAGCAGGAGAACGCGAAGCTGAAACGTCTGGTAGCTGAGCTGAGCCTGGACAAGCTGGTGTTGAAGGACATCGCCTCGGGAAACTTCTAAGCCCGGAACGGCGGCGTTGTGGGGTGGGCCATGCGCGGGAAGAGCATGGCATCAGTGAGCGGCGAGCGTGCCAATTGGTGAATCAGCCACGCGGCACGCAGCGCTACCAGCCGACACAGGGTGATGATGAAGATGCACTGACCCGGGCCATCGTCGCACTGGCCAGCCAATATGGTCGCTACGGCTATCGACGCATCACGGTGTCGTTGCAGGAAGCGGGCTGGCGCGTGGGCAAGGATCGGGTAGAACGCATCTGGCGCCGCGAAGGGCGGAAGGTTCCCCAGAAGCAGAAGCCACGTGGTTGTGGCTCAACGACGGGTCGTGCGTACGCCTGCGGCCGGAGCGGCCCAATCACGTGTGGTCGTACGATTTCGTCAGCACCTACACGCACGATGGAAGGACGGTGCGGAGGCTGAACCTGATCGATGAGTTCACCAGGAAGTGCCTGGCGATCCATCCCCGGCGCCGGGTGAACAGTCGGAACGTGATCGAGGTTGTGGCCAACGCCATGATCGAACACGGAATCCCCGAGCATATCCGCTCGGACAACGGCCCGGAGTTCGTGGCTAGGGATCTGCGGAAGTGGCTGGCCGACATCGGAACCAAGACGCTGTACATCGAACCCGGCTCGCCATGGGAAAACGGCTACTGCGAGAGCTTCAACTCGAAGCTGCGCGACGAGTTCCTGAACGGAGAAATCTGCTACTCCCTGAAGGAGGTGCAGGTGCTGGCGGAACGTTGGAGGGTCTATTACAACACTGTGAGGCCACACTCTTCGCTGGGATATAGACCGCCGGCACCAGCAGCCCGGCCGTTGGAAGACAATACGGGGCATGGAAAAGTGGAAAGCAAAGAACGCTTCCCACTACTGGAATGGTCCGCCGCTTGTCCCCAGGACGGACTATCTTGTCTGCCAGGAGGCTAACCATGGATATCGCGACCATCGGCATCGATCTGAGTAAGACCACATTTCACGTCATCGGACTGGACCCGCGAGGCGAGATTGTGCTTCGCAGAAAACTCTCCCGCAAGCAGTTGCTGCTCTACACTGCGAACCGGCAGCGGATGTTGATCGGCATGGAAGCCTGCGGAGGAGCACACTATCTTGGCCGCGCACTGCGAGAGCAAAAGGGCATGATGTGCGACTCATGCCCGCCCAATAGTGTGCCGAGCATGTTTGACAGCTTGGAGGTGAAAGTCCTCTTCACATCCTGATGGAGGAGAAGTGATAGCGAAGCGCAAGGGCGACGCTGTGAGGTGTGGTCTGAAAGAAGCGTGGAGCAAAAATGCGAGCCGATGAACAAGAACCAGATACGAGGCATACGGTGCCGGACGAGCGGGCTATTGATCGCGAAGTCCATATCCATCAAAGGCGCTGGTTGTAAATCTGGCGGTTGCGCGTGGAAGGCGGTGGAACTTACCTCGGGAGATCTGCTGCATGTCCCGGAATCGGGACTGAGAGGGGAGCGATCCACTCGGAGCGTGCGGCAGAAGTCAGCAGCGGGCATAGTAGCTGCGCGAGCGGCGAAGGCCCAAACGGAAGGAAGCGGCCAGTAGGCGGCGCGACTCGATGAGCGACAAGCGGCAGAAGAACCAGCTACAGCTAGCGCTGGCCTTCACCGGCGAGGGGAGGAGTGAAGCTCCGAAGGCTCGGCGGGGAGGGACCGAATCGCTCACGGCGGAGCGCAGGACCGAAAGCCCGACTATAAAGGAACAACTGATGGAGGAGGTCTGCGAGAGGGAGAACCTCAAGCGGGCTCTGCAACGAGTCAAGGCCAACAAAGGTAGTCCAGGTATCGACGGCATGACCGTCGAGGAACTGCCCGACTATCTGGCACAGCACTGGCCAGCCATTCGCGAACAGCTGCTGAGTGGAAGCTACCGACCGCAACCCGTGCGGCGGGTGGAAATCCCCAAACCGGACGGGGGAGTGCGCCAGTTGGGCATTCCGACGGTGCTGGATCGATTGATCCAGCAAGCGGCGATGCAGGTTCTGCAAGGACAGTGGGACGCGACGTTCTCCCGGCACAGCTACGGCTTTCGGCCGCAGCGGTCGGCGCATCAGGCGGTAGCACAAGCGCAGCAATATGTGCGCGAGGGCTACGGCTGGGTGGTGGACCTCGATCTGGAGAAGTTCTTTGATCGAGTCAACCACGACCGACTGATGAGCGCCGTGGCCCGGCGCATCGGAGACAAGCGGATGTTGAAGTTGATCCGCGGGTTTCTGGAAGCTGGGGTGATGGAGGATGGGCTAGTCAGTCCGGTGGACGAAGGTACGCCGCAAGGTGGGCCTTTGTCGCCCCTGTTGTCGAACCTCGTGCTGGAGGAGTTGGACCGGGAGTTGGAACGGCGCGGACACCGCTTTGCACGCTACGCGGACGATTGCAACATTTACGTGCGCAGTGAGCGGGCGGGGCAGCGGGTGATGGCGAGCATCACCGGCTTTATCACGCGGCGGCTCAAGCTCAAGGTCAACGCGGCCAAAAGCGCGGTGGCGCGGCCAGGAGAGCGGAAGTTTCTGGGCTTCAGCCTGAGCGGTGGCAAGCAGCCGAAACGGCGCATTGCGCCCAAGGCCCTGCTGCGGTTTAAGCAGAAGATACGGGAGCTGACGGGCCGGAGCCGGGGGATAAGCGTGGAACGGATGACGAAGGAGTTAGCCACTTACTTGCGTGGCTGGAAGAGCTACTTCGGCTTCTGTGAGACGCCCTCGGTGCTGCAGGCGCTGGATCAATGGATACGGCGCAGGCTGCGATCCGTGCTCTGGAAGCAATGGAAACGCGGAAGGCTACGCTTCGCCAAGCTATATGAGCGGGGAGTGAGCAAGACCCTGGTCGCACAAACGGCTGGGAGTGCTCACGGTCCCTTCCGCATAGCCAATAGCCCAGCCATGAGCTACGCCTTTCCTATCGCCTACTTTGATTCGCTCGGACTTCCACGATGGTTCGCTGATACCTAGCTCAATCTACCGAACCGCCGGATGCGGACCCGCATGTCCGGTGGTGTGGCAGGGGCGGACGGGTGACCGTCCCCCCTATGCCGATTGTGAAGCCGTACGTCAAAACGAATAAGAACGACTAGCTCGACGCCGAAGCCATTGCCGAAGCCGTTCAGCGGCCGACCATGCGGTTCGTTCCCATCAAGACCGACGAGCAACTGGATCTGCAAGCCCTGCACCGGGTACGGGACCGCTGGGTGGCAAGGAGGACGGCGGTGATGAACCAGATGCGTGGTTTTCTCCTCGAACGCGGAGTCGTGATCCGCAAAGGACCTTCGTATCTCATGGCGCGAGTGCAGGAGATCCTCATGGGCGGAGGTACTTTCTTTTCTGCAAGGCTGTGCGGATTGCTTCGGGAGCTGAAGCAGGAATGGGATGAACTGGACAGACGCATAGAACAAACGACTGTCGAACTTCAGTGCATCGCGAAACAGGATGATGCCTGCCACCGGCTGATGGAAGTTCCTGGTGTCGGTCCCTTGGTTTCAACGGCACTGGTGGCGGCGATTGGCAATGGCGCCACCTTTCGAAAAGGTAGAGACCTTTCAGCCTGGCTGGGGCTGGTTCCCCGTCAGCACTCCACCGGGGGCAAGCCAAAATTACTCGGCATCAGCAAACATGGAAACGAATATCTTCGGCGCATGTTCCTACACGGGGCTCGATCCGTTGTGATGCAAATGGAACGAAAGCCATCGGCCTTGGCAACGTGGCTCACCGACTTAACCAAGCGAACTCACCGCAATGTTGCCGTTGTTGCTTTGGCCAACAAAATGGCACGCATCGCATGGGCGATTTTGAGCAAGGGCACCCGGTACTGCGCACCTGCTCTGATAGCAGTCTGAAAATCCAGGGCTGGAAAAGCCGCCCGCTGAAGCGGACTTGGAAATCGCCTGCGCGATTCCCACTTTCCCAACCCTTCTGCTGCTGCCAAGTGTTTATAACCCTTCGGGTTTGCGAGACAGATCAATGAGTGAGTGAATGGTCTCAACCGGCGTTGCTCAAGCCTGTGTGGGAAAGAGAACCCCCTAAAGTTCGACCCACTATTTAGACCAGCAGCGCGCGGACTCCATTATGGCCAGGAGCATCGCTCCACAAACAGGCCGGATACATTTGCGCAGACCAACCCACCCACCCAGAGATTACGCTTGCAATCTGGCGGCGGACCATACATTTTCCACACCCCCGACTGCGGCGGGATAATTACCAAACTCGCTGCGCTACACTAACTCTCGAACTGGTACAAAATATCGGGCAGGCCACAGGAACTTGTACTGAGGAACGAATATCTGGCCGCAGAGAACCGGATCCTGAGAGCCCAAATCAAAGGCAGGTTGTTGTTATCCGATGCCGAAAGAGCTGCGTTGGCGGAGATCGCCACCAGCAACCTGAGAGTTGCGACACATCCAACCTGACCTTCGGCTATTTTTGAAACATGTTCTAGGAGCAGACCAACCCGCGTCTGAAGACCTTCTGCTGTTGGTCGGAGCTTGCCTGATGGACCGTCAATGTTCTGATCTGGTAACCGATTCCGAGTGCTTCATACACCGAAACCAGCAATTCCGATATCTCCCGCAGGTTGGTCTCCGCCAGGGCCACGATTGAGGGCCCCGACCCGCTAAGACAAACGCCGAGCAGGTCCTCGTGCTCAAGTTGCAGCGCCTGTTCCAACCCGGGCACTAGTTTCTGGCGAAATGGCTGGTGCAAACGGTCGCCCAGCGCCTGCTTCAGCAACCCGAAATCGCCACTTTGCAGCAACTGTAGGAGCAGCGTAATTCTCTGCAAGTTGAAGACGACATCGCTTCGCGGAATAAAACTTGGAAGCACCATTCGCGAGTCTGCGGTGGCCAGCGGGACGTCCGGAGTCACCACCACAAAGCTCAGCGACTCCGGCCATCGAAACGTCGTCGCATAAACGGAGCCATCCGGGAGTTGGCAGCTTGCGGTGAGTCCGCCTAACACTGCAGCCGCGGCATTGTCGGGGTGGGCCTCGAGCGCGCACGCGGCGTTAATGATCGCCTGCACCGGCAGCCGTCCCACTAAAGCCTCGTACAGCCGAAGACCCGCTACCGTGGCGGCTGCGCTGCTGCCAAGCCCGGCCCGCATGGGAATTTCACTGTGCACCTCCACCGACAAAGATGGCAACGAATTACTGTCCTGCCGCGCCAGGAATTTGAACGCCCGCTCGATGTAGTTCTCACCGCACAGGTCTTGGCCCACAAAGCGAAACTCTAACTTGCCGCGTCCCGGGATCGTTCTTACGCAAAGGCGCAGATACAACTGCACCGCCACGGCGAGGGTGTCAAAACCCGGCCCCAAGTTGGCGATCGATGCCGGAACCTTAATCTCGAATGGTTCCCGCGATGCAATTGGTGCGACGTTGAATTTCACAGCGGTGTTCATAACTGCACTTCTCCCTGGAGCACGTGCTCAAACCGCTGCGACTTGATGATGAAATCGGTGTCCTTGAGAGCGTGGCCGGTCAGAATGGCCACCACCACGGCGTCGCGATCGACCTCGCCTCGCGCAGCCACCTTGCGCAACCCGGCGAGTGTAGTTGCCGACGCCGGCTCACAACCAATGCCATCGCCCCCAATCACCGCTTTCGCTTCGGCAATCTCCTCGTCCGTCACATCCATGACGAAGCCTTTGCTGTGCTGGACGGCGCGCAGCGCCTTCTTCCACGAGCGCGGATTGCCGATACGAATCGCTGTCGCAGCCGTTTCGGGTTGCTCCACCGGCGTCAGTCCAGCAGCACCAGAGCGCCACATTTGTGCGAACGGATTGGCTCCTTCGGCCTGAACCACGACGAGCCGCGGAACCTTGTCCAGAAATCCAGCAGTTTGCAGTTCAAGAAACGCCTTGCCAAATGCCGAAGTATTGCCGAGATTGCCGCCCGGAACGATAACGTAGTCCGGTACTTCCCACCCAAGCTGTTCCAGCATTTCAAAAATCGCCATCTTCTGTCCCTCAAGGCGAAATGGATTGATCGAGTTCAGGAAGTAGAGATCGCGGTCGGGCGAGTGAAGCATCCGTTCGAGCGCAAGGTCAAAGCTCCCCTCCACCTGCACCACTTCCGCTCCGAAGTCGAGAACCTGCGCCAGCTTGTTTTGCGACACCTGTCCGGCAGGTAGGTACACCTTGGCGGTCAGCCCGGCGCGCGCCGCATAGGCTGCGAGCGAGGCCGCGGTGTTGCCCGTTGAAGCGCAGCCCACAGATTTTGCGCCAACATACACCGCCTCGGTCATGCCGACCGTCATTCCGAGATCTTTGAAGCATGCAGTCGGGTTCCAGCCGAGGTGCTTGAAGTTGAGATTACGCACACCGCACCATTGCGCAGTTCTGTGACCCTTCACTAGAGGATTGTTGCCTTCAGACATGGTCACAACTTCGGAGTAGCAATCTGGCAGGAACTCGCGAAAGCGCCAGACGCCGCTTGCATCCAGCGGCGCATAGGAACATCGCCGCTCAAGCCACATACGCTTGAGTTCTGCGGGAGTGTTTGCGATGCTGTCAACCACCACTTCGAGCAGGTCAGCGCACACCGGACAAGACAGTGCCCGATCGTGGAGGTCCAACGTCGCGGCACAATCCAGGCTACTACAACGCAAATGCATCAAGATGACCCCTCTTTCAGTATGGGCATTGTCACTGGCGTCTCCGCCAGGAAATCAAACTTGGCGATCTCGGCAAGCGTAGCCATTAGCCGGCGCTCCTCACACGGCTCCAAGGTAATCACAAACGGCAGTTCTGACTTTGGATAGCCCGGCTTCTGCAGAACTGCGTCAATGTTGATGTGGTGTTCAGAAAATACGCCCGCCAGCGCTGCAATGATTCCTGGCCGGTCTCTGACCACAAAGCGCACGTATTGCGGTAGTTCAAGATCGCTGGTTATCTCGCGCGAAACGGCGCCTGGGCGATGCGGCCTTTCTGATCCGTTCGATCGATGTCGCACCGCTTGGAGAAGGTCAGAGACTACGGCGACTGCCGTGGGATTTCCTCCCGCTCCGGGTCCCGAAAAGGCGATATCTCCACCGAACTCCCCGCTGCTTACGACCAGGTTCTCGCTTCCCGAAACTCTTGCCAGCGGAGACTCCTTTGGAACAAGCGAAGGTTCTACGACAGCGGAGACTTTCCCCTGGTTGATTTTTGCGGTGGAAACCTGCCGTATGGTGCAGCCCAGTTCATGCGCGTACTCAAAATCGAGGGCCCTGACATTCTTGATGGAACGGCACGTCACCTGCCCTGGCCGCAGTTCAAGATTCAGCCCAACGCGCGCCAGGATTACCAGCTTGGCTCCAGCGTCGAACCCATCGATGTCATCTGCGGGATCAGCTTCTGCGAATCCTGCGCGCTGCGCCTCGCCGAGAGCTTCGGCAAACGAAATACTTCCCTGCTCGATACTGGTCAGGATGCAATTGCAAGTTCCGTTGAGGATCCCACAAACCTCGGTTAATCGATCGCCCGCAAGTCCATCGCGCAAGCCCGAGAGCACCGGAACGCCACCGGCCACGCACGCTCCAAAGCTCAGCGATTGTCCGCGCTCCCACGCCAACCTCAGCAGTTCCGACCCGTAGTGTGCGATCAGTTGCTTGTTGGCAGTCACCACCGATTTGCCCGCTTGTAGCGCGCGCCGTACCCACTCATGCGCCGGCTCCAGTCCCCCCATCAGTTCGACTACCACGTCCACATCGGAGGCCAGCACATCCTCTATATCCTCGGTCCACATCACCTCAGGTGGAATCCAATTCACTTTCTTGCGGGCTACGCGCCGGTTGCAGACATGCGTAAGTTGCATCGAATGCTCGTCACTCCGCGCGTAGAGCAGCCGCACCACCGCACTGCCGACCGTGCCGAAACCAACCAGCGCAATCTTGCAGTTTGCGTCAGCGAAGTATCCGGGCCGTTCGAAGTATGGAAGCAATGTCGTCATGGTTAGCCAGCCTCCGGACGCGCGCTAGCCTGGGCCACTAAAACCGGCACTGGCGACCTGGTCGTGGCAGATCGAATGACTGTGGGGCCGTCCTGCTCCGTTGGTTCAAAGAAGTGCTGATGAAGTCGCTGTACCGTCTGTGGAACATCCTGTTCTTCTACTACAAAGCTGATGTTGATCTCCGAGGCCCCCTGGGAAATCATGTGCACGTTGACGTGCGCGGCTGCCACCGTACTGAACACACTGGCGGCGATACCGGCGCGCCCGCGAATGTGCTTGCCTACCAGGCAGATGATGGCCTTTCCATCCTCGACTTCCACCTCTCCCAGCTTCTGCAGATCGTGCACCAGCGCGCTCACGTCGCGTGATGAGTCGAGTGCGACCGAAACGCTCACCTCCGACGTTGTGACTAGGTCGGCTGCACAGCCGTGACGATCGAACGCCTCGAACAGTGAGCGCAGAAAGCCGTGCGCCATCAGCATGCGCGGCGACTTCACGTTGATGACATTTATCCCCGCTTTCGCGGCAATGGCGCGAAACACTGTCCGGCTGCGCTGGGCGCGGGCGCGAATGCAAGTGCCCTGGCTTTCCGGCTGGCGCGAATCCAGCACATGAACCGGGATGTTCTTTTCCACTGCTGGAATCAGCGTCGCCGGGTGCAGTACCTTGGCGCCGAAGAATGCTAACTCCGACGCTTCGTCGAATCCGATGACATCTATGCGTTGAGCCTGCGGGCACAGCCGCGGATCGGTGGTCATCATTCCCTCGACATCGGTCCAGATCTCGATTCTGCGTGCATTTAGGGCTGCGCCCACGATTGCGGCAGAGAAGTCCGATCCTCCCCTGCCCAGCGTCGTTGGAATTCCCTCCGCGGTGGCTCCGATGAACCCACCCATCACGGGAACCTGGCTGGCTTGCAGAAGAGGCCTTACGTGATAACGCAATCGGTCAGTGGTTCGATCGAACAGCGGAACTGCTCTGGTATGGCTGGCGTCGGTAACGATGCAGCGGCGGGAATCGACCAGCACAGAGTCGATTCCTCGCTCTGCAAGAGCCGCACTGACAATTCGACTCGACAGCAACTCACCCACGGCAAGGATATTGTCCGTGCTGCGAGGGGTCAGCTCGCCCAACGCTGAAATGCCGCGTAATACGTCTTGCGTGGAATCAAGCAGAGCTTGCACTTCCTGACGGACAGCGGCTTCGCCCGCCCGACTAGCCAAGGCAGATAAAACCGCGAGGTGCTGCTGGCGAACTTTCCGAAGTAACTTCAATGCCTCGGGAAGAGATCCCGAAGCGGCAGCGTTCGACATCGCCAGCAGCGCGTCCGTCACCCCGGCGATCGCGCTGACCACGACGACGGGCCGTTCCTCCAGGCGGCCGAGCACGATGTCTGCTACACGGTTGATCGCCGTGTCGTTTTCTACTGACGTGCCACCAAACTTCATTACGATCATGCTCGCTCCCTCGGTCTTATTCAGCCCATAAATGCAAAACCCACCAGCCTTTCGGGCGGTGGGTCGTTTGATCTAGTCCTTGAAACTTTTCTAGGAACTATTGCTGATCTCCCCGCCCGTGCTGATGTGCACACTTGTCCCCGAGGATGTTGTTGTCAGCCTCCGGGATTTTAGGCAAAAGAGTGACATGAGATTGCAATACAGTATTTCAATTTCCCAACTGCGTCAATCTGATTTCGTGCCTTGCAAGCACTCTGGAGCGGTTTTGTCCCTCGTCACAATCCTGTCTGGCTGTGAAATCAACAACTTCGCAGGCAGTCAGCAAAGTCGGTCTCCTCTATCAGGGCACGACCGAATGTGTGGGTACCCCGTCACTCATAAATGCATCTGCCGCAAGGATAATAAGGCCAATCACTGCTGTCCGGTTAAAAGTCGAAGAGAATCAGTTGGTTGGCGTTTTCGGCGAAATTAGCGTCCTCGTCGATGCCCTGAAGGGCGCATAAAATGGGCGTTTTCTCGAAGAGCGTGAGGCTGAGAATCTGTAGAATCTGGTACAGGCTGGCCTCCAGTCCCAACCGCTTGCGCACGATCGCCACCAGCACATACACCGACACCGCAATCCAGATTTGGGTCTTCACCGCGTTCTCGCTGGTGCCGTAGAAAGCCTTGATCCGCAGGTGCTGTTTGATCCATTTGAAGAACAGTTCCACCTGCCAGCGTTGTTTGTAGATTTGAGCGATGGTCAGCGCGGGAAGCGTGAAGTTGTTGGTCAGGAACTTCAGCCGCTTGCCGGTTTCAGCATCGCAATAGCTCACCTTGCGTAGCGCGTCTGGGTACACCGAGGCCGACTCGAAGGAAGACAGAATCACGGTCTGATCCGAGCAGACGCCCGTGCTCTTGTCCACCGGATGCGAGTAGCGCCGCTGCAGCAATAGGTTCGACTTGGTGCGCACCACGAAGAAGGCCGAGCTGAGCGTCAGCACGAACAACCGCTGGAAATCGACGTAGCCGCGATCCATGACATAGAAGGCTCCGGCTTCCGGCATGATCTCGTCGAGCAGGTTGACGTCATGCACTTTGCCATCGGTAACGCGAATAAACGTGGGAATGTTGCCGCGCAGATCCAGCAGCGTGTGCATCTTGACGGCAGCCTTGCGTCGCCGAAACCGGGCCCAGGGAAACAGCGCCAGACACAGATCGATGGTGGTCGAATCCAGAGCATACAGGCTCTGCTCCAGATCGACGCCCATGGGCTCTCGGACATACAGTCCGCGTGCGGTTGCAATCAGCCTCTGCGCGAAGTCGGCGAAGATGCGCCAGTCCCGCGATTCGTTCGCCTCCGCCAGCGTCGAGCGCGCTACCTTGCCACGGAATCCCAAGTGATACAGCTTGCCCTGCAACGAACCCAAACAGGCTTCGATGTCGCGCAGACTTTCGCGATAGGTCAACTGGGCGAAGGCCATCGCCAGATACTGATCCCAGCAGGTGAAGCCGCGCAGCCGGAGGTCGCCCTGATAACGCGCGACGCAACGACGGAACTCCCGGTCGGGAAGAAAGCTGATCAACTGCGAGAAGACGGTGCGGCCCTGATTCATGAGCCATTGTCGGCTCTCCTCGCATTCAAATCGCGGCAAGCCCGAAATGGCTTCAACTTGTTGCGCAGCTATTACTTGCAGCCAGCACCCTGCAAGTTAACCGGACAGCAGTGAAGGCCAATACAATCCAGTACTGCCTTCCCACCTGCCACCGTTACATTCGCAATAGCACTTCAACCTGTAACAACCGGCAAGGCCGCGGCACCGGGCGCATGGATCCCTTGAAATGTAGTGAAAATCTCTGATCACGACTTCTGCCGATTGCCCATCTGTGGGCGGCTGGCCTTGATATAGCCAGAGGTTCATGTGGGCGTGCTGATCTGGCTGTGGCGGTGGTTTGGTACCGTTGGAGTTGTACTGAGCGAACATGGGCCCGAGGTTCGTGTCCGGCCCCGAAAACGCCTGAAAGAAAGCGCCGTTCGGCTCCCACTTAAACTCGTAGTCGACTCAGGCAACGCTTGGACGGTGAAACGTTGAAGATGGTCCGACTGAACGACGAATTGCGCGTTGGTGGGGTCGCTAGGGTTGCTGAATCGTGAGAACTCAACATCCAGTTCGGCATGGGGAAAATTATTGCCATAGGTGAAAAAGCCCCCTACGACATTGGAATCGACGTTGTCGACCCGGCTGACGATGTCAAAGACGTAGTTCCCGTATCCCATGACGTCGTAGGAATATACTTCCGCGCAATACCAATTTCCGTTGCTATACGTGATCTTCAGGTGCAACCTGCCCTGGTTAATCAAGCCACACGTTGTTGATGGAGTCGGAAAAAAGATTCGGCCCGGGACCTATGGGCGTTGTACTACTCTTGACAGTGCACGTGTAGCCGGCAAAGTTAATGGTTCTTTGAGTCGCCGGGACGAGAATCGAGGTCCGAGACGATGCACTGGCTGCCTGCGACGGATCACCGATAGTCCAATAGCTGTTCTTGCTGCGTCCTAGCGATGCTTGTGCAGCAAATCCAGGCAGCCTCAATGCTGACCTCGTATTTCTCCCACTCATTCGAAAACCGCGAATGGGGGGCACCCGGCCAATTCCTAGGTGAAATATCTCACTCCCTCGAACACCGCGAATAAGAGACACCGGGGGAACTCAGGCCGGGCACGGTATCGGTGCCGTTGAACAACTGTCTCCACAACATGTCGTCTTGGAACAGGTCGAGGGGCATGGAGGACATTTGCAAGGGGTGTACGGTTTGCGGCACACCGTATCGCAATCCGACGTGCGAATTAGCTCGCAGCAAACACTGGGATTGTCCGGATCGGGCCCACATTTAGGCTTGCCCGGAGAGCAATGGATAGGGCCTCCATACCCGCCTACATCCGGAGGCGGGTCTAGTCCGCAAACCAGCTTCGGGCCCATTTGCACGCACCATGTCTGCGGCGTAATCGCCGAGCTGGTTGTGCTCGATGCAAACATCCGATACCCACTCGCTTTATAGAGCGACGCTTCCGCAGCAAAGCCTGGCATGCTCATCTTCATCCCCCTTCCGCGAACTGCGACAGCAAACCTCTTGATCGTGACTGGCCGGGTGCCCCACTCAAGCCGCCTTTGCTTGAGTGGGTGTTTCTCTCATGGCGAACAAATCTCCACCCCGCGCCACGAATTCTGGAACCTAGTACTTCACCTGTCGACCACATACTCCCGCTCATTCGAAAACCGCGAATGCGTGGAGCACCCGGCCTCCGTGAGTGGGTGACTCCATTCCCCTAATGGCCGATGCACTTTTGGTAACACAGCCCGTAACCACGGGGGCCCTGCGCTTCACACATACGCTTACATGATGCAAAGATTAATAGGGGCCCTGGCGCAGATCCTCCGCCAAGGTGTAGCGGGGGGCCGTCGTAGGGATCGCCATCAATCTCCGTTGCGATCGCTAGACGCACACCTCTGGATGACCTCTTGAATCCGGGCTGGGAGTAGAGTTGCTGCGGTTGATGAAGTGTTCTGTGTGCAGTGAAAGCAGGGATTGCCATCGCTTATCTCCTCGTCTAGTGATTTTGAACCGTGCCTCCGCCGGCTGCCCCACTCAAGCCGCCTTTGCTTAAGTGGGTCTTCTCTTCCTGACAGATCAATATCTACGCAGCGGGACGAGTTTTCGGACCTAGCACATCACGCGTCGACCGTAGCACCCCACTCATTCGAAAACCGCGAATGATTAGGGCACCCGGCCCCCTTCATAGATGCGCCAGGCCGCGGCATCGCGTTTCAGAGATGGCTACCAAAACGGCGGCCGGTATATCTTCTTAACCGTGTGAAGACAGAAATGTATGGAACCAGGCGCCGGCCAATCTCCGCTAGCGCCGCAGCATGTCTCATACTTTATTACTTCCACGCCATCAGAGACCGTATGCGATGTACACCCCTGTGGCACAACTGCCGCGGCGTCCGGCGAGACCAGCTCTCCCGCAAAACTGGTTGCGCTTTTGTCAATTGAGGCTTCCGCAGTGAATCCAGGTAAATTGTTCATGGACATCCTCCTCGTCTATCGGTCAGCATAATCTGACTGCTTCACAATGGTACCGCCCCCGCCTGACTTCCCTAAGTGACATACATGAGAAAGCGATATATGCGCTAGCCCCGCGTCATACACACGTCGAGGTGCAGTTCGGGCGAATAAACAGCCGCCCGTGTCTTCCTCCCTTTGTGATGCAGTCGCCTCCGGTGAAGCCGGGCCAACATGAGTGCGGGCCGCCACCGGCCGGGTGCCCCACTCAAAGCCGCCTTTGCTTGAGTGGGCTTTTCTCGCCCCGACGGACAAACGTCCACCCGGCGCAACGAATCGTTGAACCTGGTACGTCAAGTCTCGAACATACCCTCCCACTCATTCGAAAACCGCGAATGAGTGGGGCACCCGGCATTGTCGGTGATTGTTTGGTTGTGTTTGCCGCCGTGATTACATAACCACATCTCCATGCATGAACAGATAAATCAGCGGTGAACGCCCACCCTGTCGCCAAAGGCAGCCGACAAGGGTGGGGCACCCGGCTTGCCGTCGCTTACGTGCCGCGCACGCACTGACAGGAATTGCTGAAGACGCCACAGTCGCACTTAGCAACGAATCCTGGGTTGCAGTGGTTTGTGGAGACCGAACAGCCAACTCCCAAGACGCTGGAGCATTGGCAGACCCCGGGTGAACCTCCTATACTTCCTGCGCCCCCTGTACCTCCCCCTGGGTTTCCTATGTCTGCTGGGCCCCCGATGCCTACGGTGCCTACTGGACTCCCTGCACCTCCCGTGCCTGTGCTTCCTGCGCCCCCTGTACTTCCCGTGCCTCCCGTAGTTGCCGTGCCGCCTGTGGTTCCTGCGCATGGGCATCCGCAATTGCACGTTACGTCTGACCCAGCAGATACAACTCCCCCTCCCAGGCCGGGCGATGAGGGATTGCGAGCAAGAAATAGACTGGCGCTCACAAAGGATGATTCTGCGTTAAACCCCGGCAGTCGAGCTTTCCCGCGCATGTACATGGCTCACTCCTTTCGTAATCCCACAGCGCCAAGAGCGTACTCCTGCGCTCCTTCTTCCACCGGTATTCACCCACGGTTGTAGTACGGCGACAGCTTGGTCACCAGGAACGGGAACTTGTCGGTCACGTCCACCCGCACCGCGTACTTCTCATCCACGTCGGTATTCCGGTTGGTGTAGGTGAAGATCACGTCCACCACATTGCGCGTGCCGCTTAAAGCCGAGGGCTGCACATCCACGCTAGTCAGCGAAGCGTTGCGCGCGAAGGCCTCAGCCGCGTTGGCATAGATGGCCTGGTAACGCACGGCCAGATAGTTGAGCGCGCGATGCTCGTCGGCAGCGCCGGCGTTGTCGGTCATCTGCATGATGCGATCGAACACCTCCTCGGTCGCAGCCTTGTCCCGACCTCCTCCCTTGCCTCCCTGGGCCGCCTTCATCAGCGTCTCGCGGTCGAAGGAATAAATCTGGTCGAAGACCACGATCGGCACCATCAGCCCGTTGCACATCGCCGGCGGTGCGATGGGGCCCTTCATGCCAATGACCACGTCCAAGTCCCAGGGTTGCGGCGTGGGCCGCAGCGCCTCGACCAGCAGGCTGATGTCGGCAGGATCGCGCGGCACCAGAATGTAGGTCTCCAGCCCTTGGATGGTCATCACGAAGCAGAGCTGCCGCACCAGGTAGCGGTTCTCCGGCTTGGAAAGCACGGCGTGCATCGCTTGCCGGTCAGTGAGGCCCTTGCTGTCGGCACGGCCCGTGGCTTGGGCGAATTCTTTCTCCACGGAAATGCTGGGAAAACGCGCCTCAATCCTGCCGATGGCATAGATATAGCTGGTAGCGGCTGTCGCACCGCCGTTGGCCGCCGGCGCCGTTCCGCAGCTAGCGCAGGCTTGCGGGGAAATGGTTGGGGCCGGCGTGGCTGAAGGCGCAACGGCCGCGGGTGCATCATCCCGAACTGGGGATGGGTTTACGGTTTGCTCTTGAACTTCGCTCTGAGTTGGTTCCATTTGCTCTCCTTGATTAGAATCCGTTGATAGTGGATGGTTCTTGACTATCCACTTCCTTTCTCATCGCGTGAATCTCATCCAGCGGTTCAGCGCCGCGGCACGCTTCTCGCATCCGCCACATGGGCTAATGCCGACGAAATATGTTCCCCTCTTGATCAGGTCGCCGAGGCCGATCTCCTCCTCGATGAGAAATCCCGGCAGCCGGACGTTATGCGGCCCAGGCTCGGGCTTCGGCTCGCTCTTGCGCTCCTTCTTTCCCACACTCACCTCGATGCGTAGCTTCCAGCCATCCTCTGGTATGCGGCGGCTGCGTCCAGCACGGGCGGGACGACGCTGTTTCTGCGGCCGCCCATCCCTTGCAGCAACGCAAGCTTTACGCCCGTGTCGGTTGCGGAAGGAAACTCCGACAGCAGCAACGCAATGGTTCCCGTCACAAACGGGGCCGCCGCGCTGGTGCCGTGAAATTTGCGCGGCTCGCCGTTCATTCCCAGGCTCGCGATATCCTGCGCCGGAGCGCTGAGGCCGCGCCGTCCAATGGAGCTGCCGAAATTCGATTCCCCGATCGGCCGCCCGCTTAAGTCGCATCCCGCCACCGGAATGACCCACGGATGCCGTGTGATCGCCGAGCTGCCCACCGTCCCCTGGTTGCCCGCCGCGGCCACTGTAATGACGCGACGTGCCGCCACGAAGTCCAGCGCCTGCGTCAACTCGCGCTCACCTTTGGCGGACGGCGCCAGCAGCGCCGCGCTCAAATTGATGACGCGCGCCCCGGCATTCACCGTATCCGCGATGGCCGCGGCCAGCTCCTCGGGCGTGGCGCTGGGCATATCGCCATCGGCGCTTGTGGTCTCGGCGAAGATTGAGCGCACCAGCAGCGTGCATCCCGGACAGATGCCGGGTGCCGCTGAACCGCGTCGCGCCGACAATATGCCGGCGACGAAGGTCCCATGCAGGCACGCCGTGCTGCTACTGCGAGCGCATGTGCCGCGAAGTTTCCCCGGAACTTCCTGGATGGTGGTACCGGCCAGATCAGGATGCGAGGTGTTGACCGGCCCGTCAATCAGCCCGACAGAGATCTCCCGCCGGCCGCTGGTGCGCCGCATCAGCGAAGACAGCCTGATGAGATCCAAGGGGCCCATCTTCACACCTCGCGAACCGGGGAGCGTCGGCTATAAACGTGGGGAGCGTGTCTTGTGGCCGGATAATCGAAGTACTGTACCCCTTCCCCTTGAAATGTCAAATGAAATGTTCGAGAGATGATGTCAAGCTGCTTGTGTAAATACGGAGAGGGTGCGGGTTTTCCATTCCAGGTTGAATCTCTGGAAGATGGAGTAGATGATGCGGTCCACGCTCTCGACATTCACAAAGCACACCATCGGCCGGGTGCGCCGCCGGACTTCTACGAAGCAGCGCTCGATCACATTGGTTGTCCTTAGCTTGCGCCACAGGTGGCGGGGAAAGGCAAAGAAGGCCAGCAACTCGGGCAGATCGCGTTCCAGGCGCCGCACCATGCTGCCGTAGTCTCGCCGCCAGCGGGCGCGGAAGCGACGAAAGGCGGCTTCGGCTTGCCCCCGGCCCGGGGCCAGGTAAATGGCCTGCGCCCCGGCCTTCACTTCCTCGTAGTCTGCCTTGCGTACTTTCTCCAGAATATTGCGCATCTTGTGCACCCAGCAACGCTGATGCCGCGCTCGGGGATACACCGTCGGAATCGCCGCCGCCAAGCCGGGACAGCCGTCGGTGATGATCAGGGCCAAGTGTTTGCCTTCCAGCCCGCGGCGGTACAGATCTTGCAGCAGCCCCTCCCAGTCCGCCTGACTTTCTCCCTGACTGCGCAGAAAGGCCAAAAAGGCCAAAATGACGAGTGCCACGCCGCACCCCATAGGCCACCAACATCTGTACCCGCTTGCGTCCCCCCGGACGCCGCACCCGCAAGCTCACCCCGTCCAGAAACAAATACACGTACTCGTCGCTCAGCCTGGCCTGGTGAAACTGGCGCACCGCCTCGTCCAGATCGCGGGTCAGCGTTGACACCGTCTGTGGGCTCACCACCTCGCCAGTCAGGGTGGCCACTACCCGTCCCACCTGCCGGGTCGAGATGCCGCGCAGAAAGGCTTCGCGGATCAGCATGGAGACTTCTTCGGCCCGCCGCTGAAACCGCTCCAAGCCCGCGGGCAGAAAACTTTTCTCCCGGGTGCGCGCGATGCGCAGCCGAATGGTCCCCAAGCGGGTCACGAAATCCCGCTCGTAGTAGCCATTGCGATAGACCCGGCGCTGGCCCGGCCGCCGTTCGTACCGCTGCGCGCCGGAAAAGCGGTCCCGCTGCCGCTCCGACTGCAGCTCGCAGAAGCGCTGCCAGGCCAGCTTGGTCTGGCCATACAGATCGCCCCAGAACGTCTCCTTCATCTCCGCCAGGAAGTGTTGGAAGTGCTCGCTGATCGGTGTTACCTTCGCCATGGGTGTAAGTCTCCTTTTCTAGGGTGGCTTTAGCTTGCTAGGCCAAAGCCAACTTACACCCTCTCGCTTTTTACACAATCAACGTTACGTCACCGGTTCGAGACAATTGCATGGTTAAAGGGGCACGGTTGCAGCCGCGCCGTAGAAGGCGGGTGCCCGTCCAAGCTTCTGCACGGGCGTTGCGCGGTCTACGCTGGCATTGGTAAGGTCAGAATCGTCGTGCCGCTGCAATTCAGGGCGCAGCGCGTCTCCCAGCCGCAGCAATCCCAACCCTCGGGCCCACAAAACCGGACACAAACTTCGATGCACTCCACGTCACAGTTCGTCCAGGGAATGTGCCAGCGCCCCACCAGCGCGGGAACCACTTGCTCACGTTTAGCCCCAGCCGGGCCTGCTGAAGCAAACCGATATCTCGTGCTTGCCTTGGGCAATGTTGTCTCCGCGGTGAATTGCGGTATGCTCATTCCACACCTCCGAATACTCACCAAGTGAGATGATTATAGTCGCCGTTCCGCGTCTCTTCCTAGACAAGGATATTCACGCTCCTACGATGTCGTACGCCGCCGCAGCCACAGTTTTGCGCAACGCTTATTTGGGCCAGGTGAGCGGCAATCAGCAGCGATACGAAATCATCCTTGCCTCAGATCGCGCGCGGGCAAGCCACCTTATATTCTTGATGCCGGTTGGGGCCTGAACACCGTACGCTGACCTCAATGTCGCCTATCACCCTCCCAGTGATAAACGCGAGCTAGGGCGCCTGGTGTAGCACCAGGGGGCCGGCCGTTCGACTCGCGTTCGGTTCATCCCTGTTTTCAATGCATTCCGGAGAGTCAGGCGGGAGCGGCATGGGCGCTGTAGTCAAATTTGTAGCAGTGGGATCCTCAAGGCTCCACAAGGATCCACAAGTCGGAGAACCAGCACACTGAATCTACGGGACTTAGCACTGGCACTTGTGTGGTAAATCCCCTGGTCCCGAACCAGGTTTCATGCTGGCCAGGCCTTGCCCGGCATCTCCGAAGAAGAAGCAGCCACTATCGTGCACTCTGAACTAGGGTTGGGACTAACGCCGCGGAAAATCCAAAAGCTGATCTCGAAATCCCGTATCACGGACCTACGCAACGGTGGCCAGCACAGCTATGTATCAGCCCGGCGGCTGTTCTGGGTGATTCGCGAGTTGCAAGCCGTCGTCAACGCGGGAACGGCCGGCGGCGAGTTTTGATAGCTTCCGCAGTGCCGACAAACTGAAAGTAAAGTGACGACAAGGGCGTTTCCTGGAATCGATCTCGCGAAACTTCCTACAACAAGACTTCGGGACAATCGCTGACCGACTCCTGGCGCTGGCGGTTCAAGGCCGTTTTCGGCTCGTGCAGGCGGCATTTGGAAGAGCGCTGGTGGTCGCGACAGGTATACTCATCGCCAGCCCGTAACGGATAAGCTCTATGGAAACGCGACACCGCACCGCGTGGTCGAAGGCCATTGCTGATCGTATTGGCAAAGCCGCGTTGTGCACGGTGCTGGCACTCAGCCTGCTGGCCGCGGCTACGCCGGTATCCATCGGCAATGCCGATCCCAACCGCTTCCTTACCGACATCAAAACTCTGGCCGCTCCGGACATGGAAGGTCGTGGTCCCGGAACGCAGGGCCTGGCGCGCGCTTCGAAGTACATTGAGCATCGCGACAAAGCGCTGGGGCTGCAACCTGCCGGGACGGACGGCTATCTGCAGCCTTTCACGGTAACCACGGGCGCAACCCTGAAGCCGCACAACGAACTGGTGGTCATTGACAGGGCGAAGAAGCAGCTGTTGACGATCAACCAGGATTTCGAGCCCATCAGCTTTTCCTCCTCGGGATCGTTTGCTGGTTCCCTGGTGTTCGTTGGCTACGGCGCCTCGGCCGACGAGTTTCAGTACGACGACTACGCCGGAATTGACGTTAAGGACAAGATCGTTGTTCTCCTGCGATACGAGCCCGACAGCTTCGCGGCGAAGGCGGGCCACCTGGGGCTCACCCAGCATTCGCAACTTGTCACCAAGGCCATCAATGCTCGCGACCACGGAGCGAAGGCCGTCATTCTGGTGAATGGCAAGCTCGCCGAAGGCGAAGAAGATTCGTTGCTGCGTTTCGGTGGCATGAGCGGACCGGAGAATGCCGGCATCATCCTGCTGCAGGTGACGAATGCCGTCGCCGAAAGCTGGTTTAAGGCCGCTGGAAAATCGCTGGCGGATGTGCAGCAGGAGATTAATCGCGGCGGCAAGCCGGCATCGTTCGTTTTTCCAGAAGCGCTGCAGCTGTCGCTGACCGTCGACATCGGGGCGAAACACGCGCGACTGAACAACGTGCTGGCGTATCTGCCCGGCAAGACAAGTGAGTACCTCATCATCGGCGCGCACTATGACCACCTGGGACGCGGCGATTCCAACTCGCTGGCACCCTCGCAGATCGGGCAGATCCATCCCGGAGCTGACGATAATGCTTCAGGCACGGCGGGGGTGCTGGAGCTGGCGCGGTTATTTGCGCCGCTGAAGGGCCAGCTTGACCGTGGCATTCTGTTTATGTCGTTCTCCGGAGAAGAGCTTGGACTGCTAGGTTCCGCTTACTGGGTAAAGAACCCGACGATGCCGCTGGACAAATGCGTAGCGATGATCAATATGGACATGATCGGCCGCATTCGCGACAACAAGGTTTTCATCGGCGGGGTGGGCACCGGATCTACATTTAAATCGATTCTGGAGCTGGCGCAGAAGAAGACGAATTTCAAGGTCGAGTACTCACCGGGCGGTTACTCGGCCAGCGATCACACTTCGTTCGTCGCCAGGAAAGTTCCGGTGCTCTTCTTCTTCTCGGGCTTACACGCGGACTATCACAAGCCTTCCGACACATGGGACAAGATTAACGCGCCATCAGCAACGCAGTTGCTCGATATGGTCGCCGATGTGATGTTGCAATTGGCGAGTGCGTCCCAGCCGCCTGCGTTCGTCACAGTTGCCGAAGACAAGCCGGTGGGCGGCCTGTCGGGAGGCGGAGGGTACGGCCCGTACTTCGGCTCCATTCCAGACTTCGGCGAGGTAAAGGATGGGGTGCGATTTTCGGACGTGCGCCCGGGGTCGCCAGCGGCAAAGGCGGGATTGAGGGCGGGAGATATCCTGGTGCTGTTCGACGGCAAGCCGATCCACAACCTTTACGACTTCACCGACGCACTCCGCCGCAGCAAGGTTGGGCAGGTGGTCGAGGTGAAAGTGCTGCGCGATGGCCAGCCCATGACGGCCAGCGTGAAACTGGAAAAGCGAAAGTAATGGGCCACCGCGAATTGATGTTGTTTATGAGAGAAGCCACCCGGAGTGCATCCGCTTGAACTTCATGAATTTCATCCGAAAGTCGTCTGTGCTCCTGGTCCTGTTAGTTGGAGCGCTACCCCTTTTGCGGGCCCAGCAGGCAGGCGGCACAGATAACACGTCTTCGTCATTGCTGTCTCCGGGCGAAGAGAAACATTTGCGCAATATCCGCCAGCTCACCTTCGGCGGACAAAATGCAGAAGCTTACTTCTCCGCTGACGACCGCATGCTGAGCTTCCAGCATCAAGGCCAAGGCGTGCCCTGCGACCAGATCTATACGATGCCGGTGGACACTCCCCACGGCAAGCCGGCAACGCCTAAGCTGATCAGCTCGGGCAAGGGACGCACCACGTGCAGTTATATTTTTCCCTCCGGCGATCGCATTTTGTACTCCTCGACCGAGGGAAAAAGTTCGGACTGTCCTCCGCGGCCCGACTATTCGCACGGTTACGTCTGGCCCATCTACAGCAGCTACAAGATCTACACTGCCAAGCTTGATGGCAGCGATATCAAGCTGCTGACCGACGCTCCCGGCTATAACGCCGAGTCCACCATTAGCCGCGACGGCAAGAAGATTGTCTTCACCTCCACGCGCAACGGCGATCTGGACATCTACACCATGGATGCCGGCGGTACGCACGTCCGCCAGCTGACTCACGAGTTGGGTTACGATGGCGGCCCGTTCTGGTCGGCGAATGGCAAGAAGATCGTCTATCGCGCCGAACATCCCAAGACGCCGCAGGAGATCGCAGACTACACAGCGTTGTATGCGCAAGGCCTGATTCGTCCGGGTAATCTCGAAATCTGGGTGATGGATGCCAATGGCAAGCACAAACACCAGGTCACGCACAACGGCGCCGCTAACTTCGCACCGTTTTTTCATCCCGACGGCAAGCGAATTGTCTTCGCTTCCAACATGGCGAACCCTAAGAGCGGGCGCGACTTCGATCTCTACATCATCAATGAGGATGGGACGGGGCTGGAGCGTATCACTTATTATCCGGATTTCGACGCGTTCCCGATGTTTACCTCAGATGGCAAGCGTCTGGTCTGGGCGTCGAACCGCAACGGCAAGGAGCCGCACGAGACCAATATCTTTATTGCCGATTGGGTGAATTAGAGGATTTCCTTCAACAGGACTTCTGGACAACTGTCTGAGATTTGAGCACGCGAAGTAGCCCACCTGCGACAGAGACAATCGACTTGCCCGGTTTGGTTCCGCGGAATAGACTTCGAGAACGTTGGTCGCCCCACACCATCCAGGAGCCGCCATGCTCGGTCAGACGCTGGGTCGGTATCGGATCGTCGAACGCTTGGGAGAAGGCGGTATGGGCGTAGTATTCCGTGCCGAGGATCCCAGGCTTGAGCGCGATGTGGCTCTCAAGGTACTGAAGCCGGACGCGCTTCATGACGAAGATTCGAAGCGGAGGTACCGGCTCGAGGCGTGCGCCCTTTCGCGACTGCTCCACCCCAACATCGCAACGCTGTTTGATTTCGACTCCGATGAGGGCGTTGACTTCCTGGTGCTCGAGTTTGTGCCCGGCGAGTCCCTGGCCCGCACACTCGCGAACGTCCCGCTCCCCGAGACCCGGGCCCGGGCCATCGCACTCGATGTCACCGAGGCCCTCCAGTCAGCACACGAGCAGGGCATCGTGCATCGCGACCTCAAATCCGGGAATATCGTCATCACACCGCGGGGTCGCGCCAAGGTGCTCGACTTCGGCCTCGCCCGCGTCATGCCTGGAGCCACGGGCCTCACTCAGTCGGCCTCCATCAGTGGTCCCTCCGCCCTTGTTGGCACCGTGCCCTACATGTCTCCGGAGCAAGTGCGAGACGGTCGCGCGGACGCGAGCTCAGATCTCTACGCGCTGGGCGCGCTTCTGTTTGAGATGACGACGGGGAAACGCCCATTCGGCGGCGACGATGTGATCTCGCTCCTCTACCAGATTGCGCACGAGCCTGCGCCGCTCCTGCGGGCGGTGTGCCCGGGGCTCTCGGCCGAACTCGAAGTGATAGCGGCGCGCTGCCTTGAAAAGGCACCGCTGCGCCGCTTTTCAGACGCGGGTGCGCTGCTTCGCGCCTTGCGTGGGGAATCCTCAGACGACGGCCGGGGATTGCTAACCCGGACCGCCTCGTCACAATGCCTTTCCCCTGAGTCCGGCCCGGGGAGATGCATCCAATCGCTGGTCGTGCTGCCGTTCGAGAATCTCTCGGGCGACCCGGCCCAGGAGTTCTTCGCCGACGGGATGACCGACGCTCTGATCGCCGACCTCGCGCAGATCGCGGCGCTGCGGGTCATCTCTCGTACTTCGGCGATGCGGTTCAAAGGTGCCCATCCGCCATTGTCTGAAATAGCGCGTGAACTGCGTGTGAATGGGGTAGTCGAGGGTTCGGCACTACGGGTGGGCGACCGAGTGCGTATCACGGTGCAGTTGGTGGACGTTGTGAGCGACCGGAGCGTGTGGGCGAAGAGCTACGAGCGTGATCTCACAGACATCCTCGCGCTGCAGAGTGAAGTCGCGCACGCGATCGCAGACGAAATTCGGATCCAAGTGACACCCGATGAACGAGCGCGACTGGGGTCCAAGGGTGCGGTCAATCCCGCGGCGCACGTCGCCTACCTGCAGGGATTGTTCCTGTGGAACCGGTTCACCGGCGAATCGGTGAAGGAGGCAATCCAACGTTACCAGGAGGCGCTGGCGATCGATCCTAATTACACGGCCGCGTACGCCCTCGCGGACAGCTACATCATGCTCGCAAACCACCACATCCTCCCCCCACGTGAGGGCTACTCACTGGCGCGCATTGCCGCGGAGCGGGGACTCTCACTCGACGAATCACTAGCCGAGCTGCACACGTCGCTAGGTTGGACTCATCGTCTCTTCGACTGGGATTGGCCGGCGGCTGAACGCGAGTCCTTGCGGGCGGTCCAACTCAATCCCGGCTATGCGTTCGGACACAGCCGATATGCGCTGTTGCTATCGGGGATGGAGCGCCACGAAGAAGCCATTGCCGAGGCCGAACGGGCGCATGAGCTGGATCCTCTCAATCTACTCACCTACACCGTGGTGGGCGATACTCTGTTCTACGCGCGCCGCTTCGAACGCTCTCTGGCGCCTTACCGGAAGTGCCTCGAACTGGATCCCACCTTTGGCGCGGCCCACACCGATCTCGCGCGCTCGCTGGAGCACGTAGGACGGGCCGACGAAGCAGTCGAGGAGTTTGTCCGGGGAACCGCTGGCCCCGACGGCTTGCCGCGGCCCTCGTCCGGCCTCGCGATCCTCTACGCGCGCGCTGGACGACTGGACGATGCGCGCGCCACCCTGCAAGCAGTGCAGGCGCTGTCGCAGAAGCAGTTCTTCTCGCCCTACGGCATCGCCTCGTACTATGCCGTTATCGGGGACAATAACCGCGCGTTCGATTGGCTGGAGAAGGCCTACCCCGAGCGCGATGGAACGCTGGTGTGGCTCAAGGTGCACCCACGGCTCGATGGGCTGCGAGGCGAGCCGCGGTTTCGCGATCTGCTTGCGCGCTTGCGACTTGATTCGTGAGCCGAAACAGAAGATAGGTGAAACAGCCGCCGGCTTCAACAACTCTTCGGCGAAGCAATGGAATACAATCCCCTTACTTCGGCCATAGCACGGAGTTTACTAACTCATTTACCTGTCTGTGACTGCCGCTCCAGGCGCGCCATACGGATGCGCACCAACGATCAATGGCTTGATCGCGTTCGAGGCCGGGCGCTGCGGCCAGCACATCGGCGACCCCCACTTCGCCCCTCATGTCCGGCAGTGGGAACCGCGGCCATTGCTTCCGACGATTCGCCAAGTTCATGTGGGCGAGCTGCACTTTCCTGCCGGAATAGCCCTTCTCGACGTGCAGATAAAGCCCGATCAGAGCAAAAGCTACGCCGATTGGCTTGGAATCTTGGTCGGCATGTTGCGCGGCGAACGCATCCACCACATGCTGGTGGATGAACGGCCCATCTTGTTTCGCAAGGGTGTAGAAACAGAGTTGATCGAACTGCTCCTGCTCTTGCTTCGGCCGACTCATAGCCTCTCCTCTCATTATGTTCTATTCTCCCAACTCCGAAATTGCTCTCAAGAATTCCGCTTGCGTCTTCTTCAGTTGAGCAATGAGTCTCCGGTGGAGGTCACGATCAATCGTTTTCCGTCCTTCTATATAGTTCATGAGTTTATCTTTCGCTGAGTTCATTCTCGCTTCCGCAGCCACGACCTTCTCCACGTTGCTCACAGTCACCTCCGTTTAGTAGATCGATTATAAGTGGGGAGAACAGATGGGATGAGAAGGCCGGTCTCCGGACGGGATGCTGTACGCTCCCAAGTTATCAACGCGCTCGAAGCGCAAGAGATAAAGGAGACCGGCAATGAAAAAGAGTAGCACCGCAAAGGCAGCGAGCAACAAGAATTTCGAGCGGAAGCTGACAATCGGTTTAGACCTAGGCGATCGATCAAGTTGGTACTGCGTGCTGGACGAAGCTGGCGATGTGATAAGCGAGCCGAAGCTGGGCACAACTCCGAAAGCAAGGAAGAAAGTCTTCGCTGCTATTCCACGCAGCCGGATAGCTCTGGAAACGGGGATGCACTCGCCGTGGGTAAGTCGGTTGTTGGGCGAGTTGGGCCATGAAGTGATCGTGGCGCATGCCCGCAACGTGCGTCTGATCGGAGAAAGCCGACGCAAAGATGATCGGCTGGATGCCAGGACCCTGGCGCGGCTGGCGCGGATCGACCCGCAGTTGCTGTCTCCGGTGAAACACCGCAGTGCGCGGGCCCAGGCCGACCTGACGGTGATTCGAGCGCGAGCCAGCCTGGTGCGGGCACGGACGGCGCTGGTGAACACAGCGCGTGGGCTGACGAAGTCGTATGGCGAGCGGCTGCGGGGCTGCAATCCGCGCAACATGGACATAGAGAAAGCTCAGGCCTTGAGCCCTGAACTACAAGTCGCGCTGGGTCCGCTGCTGCAGGCTCTGGAATCGCTGAGTGAACGCATTACCGAATACAACCAGCGCATCGAAGCCATCGCGCAGCATAGCTATCCGCAGACTGCGCTGCTGAAACAGATCAAGGGAGTAGGCACGCTGATCGCGTTGACCTACATGCTGACCCTGGAAGATCCGCATCGTTTCCGCAAGAGCCGGGACGCGGGTTGCTACCTCGGACTGCAACCGGGACGAAGAAACTCGGGGCAGAGCCAACCGCAGATGCACATCAGCAAAGAGGGTGATCCCTATCTGCGAACCTTGCTGGTGCAGGGAGCGCACCACATACTCGGCCCGTTTGGAGCTGATAGCGATCTCCGAAGATGGGGTCTGAAGCTGGCCGAGCGTGGTGGCAAGAATGGAAAGAAACGGGCCATCATTGCGACGGCTCGCAAACTGGCAGTGCTGCTGCATCGGCTGTGGGTCAGTGGAGAAGTCTATGAACCCTTGCGCAATACGAAGCGAACGATGTTGGCAGCAGCATAGCTGAGCGAAGTATCGGAGAAGCCCAAAGCCGAGTTTCGGTGACTGCGCAGATGGCCTGGCCCAACTTCTATCCGCAAGGACGGAAGCCAAGGTCGCCGAACAGGTGGCAGCACCGACTGAAACGAGAACACCCAACTTGCACCGAGCGATAAATCGCTCATCAAGAGTGCGGATGGAAGGGTAGCGACAGGGCTTAACTCGGCGGAGAAAAACCTTGCTTATAAATAGGGATGGATAAAGATTCTGCTTGACTACGACCGGCCTTCTCATGGAAGGCTATCTCGTAACCTAACTGAGCCGGAGATAATGCTCAGAACAGTATTCGCTTGTGACACTGGCCCCAAACCGGCTTCGGGGAGATCACCGGCTGTCATTGACCCTCAATGAGCGCTATGGGGATGTTACGCCAGCTAAGGCTTCTTTCCGACGAGATGCCCCACAGCGTCGTGCATGGGAAAGAGGATTGGACTTGGGCGGACGAGGCGGGACGGTCGTTTAGGAAGGCGAGACTGATGACCGACCCGCTTGACGAGCCTGGAAAACCACGAGCCAGCCAGAAAACAACAAGAGTAACGGAGCTGTCGCAACGCCAGGAAAGTAGCCTCCGTGCGACAAGGCAAGCACCAAATGACCGATGCCATTACCCAGCTCCAGAAGCGTCCAGAACCACATTAGCCCGCGAGCTACGGGCCAGCGTGAGCGCACAGGCACAGCCCAGCACCACAGACCGAACGTGACAAGAGCCGCGTTCACAAACAGAAAACCCACGGCGAGATCGGGGCTGACCAGGTTGCTAACAAAACGAGCAGGCGGGAAAACCACGTACAGTCGGGTGACATACTCCTCAATGGAGTGTGCCCCCTGAGCGAGAATCAGGCACAGAAAAACAAGTCTTTCTCGGTGCTCCAGAACATTTTCTCGGGCCATGCTAACGCGCACTAAGCCTAGTACTTAGTTGCGTAGATTAGCGTAAGATGAATGGGGATGCACATTGCGGAGCTCACGTTTCGTCCACTCGAAGGGCGTGGCGGTTTTGTTGTATGCGGCTATGAATCGGTCGATCGCCTCTCGCACCTGCTGGGGCGAGGTGAAACTTGCCCCTCGCAAAGCGCGACGACTCAGGATGCTGAACCAGCATTCAATCTGATTGAGCCAACTGGCGTGGGTAGGCGTGAAGTGTAGATGAACCGTGCGATGTTGCGCCAGCCAACGGTCATGCTTCGGTTTGTGGGTATTGAGATTGTCCACCACCAGGTGCAGTTCCCGGCCCGGATAGAGTGCGACCACCGTGTTCATGAAGGCAAGAAAATCGCGGCGTCGACGCCGGTGAGCGTGTCCGCCCTGGACTTGGCCGGTGAGCACATTCAGGGCGGCGAACAGGGTCGTGGTGCCGTGGCGTTTGTACTCATGACTGAAACCGGTCACCGCTTGGCCGTTGGGTAGTTTTAAATAGCCTTGCGCTCGCTCCAAGGCTTGAATATGCGGCTTTTCATCCACCGCAAGGATGATCGCAATCGTGCCTTGACCGTTGGCTGCGGCCATAACCATGCGGGCTCGCTCGGCCAGACGCCTTTCCGTCTTACCGGCGCGAACCCAGCTCTCCAGCGTGGAGCGGTCTTCTGTCGTCAATGTGAGGGCGGTGGGGTATTTGCTCATACCCCATCATGACATAGACCGCTTTTCAATGCAACTAAGTACTAGTACGGCTGACCGAAACTACCTGTCACCCGCAGCCGCCTTCAATTTTTCAATCTGCTGCAGGTGTGCAGCGCCGTGCCCGCCCATTCTCTCGACAAGCTCAGCAACGGTCGTCTCCCGTTGCATTTCCGGGTGAAAGGCCGATTTGGAAAAGTCGGAAGCCTTCAGATTTCGCAGCAAACGCAAGTTGTGATGACGTACCAACCCGTAGAACGCCACCAGTTCTGAGGGAGGCGAATCCAAGTAGTTCAGATTGAGGGCCCATGCGTTCTGATCCAGCGGCGCGATGACGGGCTTTGTATCCGCCAGCATCTGTCGAAGCCCGTATCCATAGATGATCTCTACATCCGCGAGGTGACCAAGGATTTCCAGCACGCACCATTTCTCGGGGGAAGGCTTGTAGCGTAGAACTTGCTCTGACAAACCAGAGACGACAGTCGCAATCTCTTTCGGGCTCTTCTCAGCTGCATCGAGGTGTTTCTTAAACTCTGTTTCCGTCATAGGCAGGGCTCATCGGTGATTGATCCTTAAAAAGTAGTTTACTCGAATTCCTGTCGAAACCAGGCTAAGTCGTAACCAATCCCCAAACGGGGCGCTCAGCCGGGATCACTTACGACATGGCGATTTCACGACACCAATAATCGATAGTCACCAGCTATATTACGCGATTGCTAACGTGTCAGTTCAATGGATTGCGATGCCGCGAGTTCGCCGCTCAGAGGCGTCATTTGCCGGAACGAATAACAACGACTGTTGTGCGTTCAAGAGAGCTGCCGCGAGTAAAACGACAGCAAACGCCCGGGGCCAGTCCATGTATCGCTCCCTCCGCACGATGTTACCGCCAGATAGTTGACGAGAACAGATGGGATGAGAAGGCCGGTCTCCGGACGGGATGCTGTACTGTCCCTCGTCACAATCCTGTCCGGCTGTGAAATCAACAACTTCGCAGGCAGTCAGCAAAGTTGGTCTGCTATAACTTGGTTGCCATGTTTGACCTGTTTCGGCTCTGGCGCGGAGCCGTACTTAGCGGGTTTCGGACGCGCCGCAGTTTGATGCTCGAAAACCTCGCCCTTCGCCAACAACTCGCCGTCTTTAAACGCAAGCAACCGAGGCCAAGACTGGGAGCCATGGACAAACTCTTCTGGGTCCTAGCTCGCCGGTTCTGGGCTCAATGGAAAAAGGCACTCCTTATCGTCCTACCGGACACCGTTGCGCGCTGGCATCGATCCGGGTTTAAACTGTACTGGGCCATGCTCTGCAAAGTGCGAAAACCAGTGGGCGGTGGCCGCCGGATCTCCCAGCAGATCCGTGAATTGATCTTTCAAATGGTCGCTGACAATCCCAGTTGGGGTGCGCCTCGCATCCATGGCGAACTCCGGATGCTCGGCTTCGACGTGTCGGAAACCAGCATTTCCCGCTGGATGAAACGAGCGCCCAAGGACCCTCAATCCGCGAAGCGCTGGCTGGCCTTTCTGCGCAATCATCGGGAAGCTATCGCGGCCATGGATTTCTTCACCGTCCCCACTCTCACCTTTGGGGTGCTGTACTGCTTCTTCATCATCAGCCACGATCGCCGCCGCATCCTGCACTTCAACGTCACTTGCCATCCCACCAGCGCCTGGATCGTGCAGCAGTTGCGAGAAGCTTTTCCCTACGATTCCGCGCCCAGGTTTCTCTTATTCGACCACGATGCGAAGTACGGCTTGGAAGTGCCAGTGTCGATGCGCTCGCTGAACATGACACCGGTTCGTACCTCGATTCGGAGTCCCTGGCAAAATGGGGTCGCCGAGCGTTGGGTCGGAAGCTGCCGCCGCGACTTGCTCGACCACGTAATCGCGTTGGATGAGCGCCATCTGAAGCGACTCGTCTCCGAGTACGTTTCCTACTATCTATCACCACGACCGAACCCACCTCGGGCTGGACAAGCAAACGCCGGCTAGCAGGGCACGCTCTCGGGAAAAGGGTACAGTGATTTGCCAGCAACGCGTGGGCGGGTTGCATCACCGCTATGACCGGGCGCTTGAATCGGTTGCACGCAAGCTTTCATTTGTCTGGGCCACGACAGAAGTGTCCGCTCATTCAGCCGGTTACGAAGAAGTCCTGCGCGCCTGGCCATTCAAACACCACAGACAAGTTAGCTCCTGATGTCAGGGAACTCTTGAGTATGCACTGCTCCTGGTGCGTTTTGGATTGTGGCGAGGCACAGCCGTAGAAAGCCTTGATCCGCAGGTGCTGTTTGATCCATTTGAAGAACCGTTCCACCTGCCAGCGTTGTTTGTAGATTTGAGCGATGGCCAGCGCGGGAAGTGTGAAGTTGTTGGTCAGGAACTGCAGCCGCTTGCCGGTTTCAGCATCGCAATAGCTCACCTTGCGTAGCGCGTCTGGGTACACCGAGGCCGACTCGAAGGAAGACAGAATCACGGTCTGATCCGAGCAGACGCCCGTGCTCTTGTCCACCGGATGCGAGTAGCGCCGCTGCAGCAATAGGTTCGACTTGGTGCGCACCACGAAGAAGGCCGAGCTCAGCGTCAGCATGAACAACCGCTGGAAATCGACGTAGCCGCGATCCATGACATAGAAGGCTCCGGCTTCCGGCAGGATCTCGTCGAGCAGGTTGACGTCATGCACTTTGCCATCGGTAACGCGAATAAACCTGGGAATATTGCCGCGCAGATCCAGCAGCGTGTGCATCTTGACGGCACCCTTGCGTCGCCGAAACCGGGCCCAGGGAAACAGTGCCAGACACAGATCGATGGTGGTCGAATCCAGAGCATACAAGCTGTGCTCCAGATCGATGCCCCTGGGCTCTCGGACATACAGTCGGCGTGCGGTTGCAATCAGCCTCTGCGCGAAGTCGGCGAAGATGCGCCAGTCCCGCGATTCGTTGGCCGCCGCCAGCGTGGAGCGCGCTACCTTGCCACGGAATCCCAAGTGATACAGCTTGCCCTGCAACGAACCCAAACAGGCTTCCATGTCGCGCAGACTTTCCCGATAGGTCAACTGGGCGAAGCCCATCGCCAGATACTGGTCCCAGCAGGTGCAGCCGCGCAGCCGGAGGTCGCCCTGATAATGCGCGACGCAACGACGGAACTCCCGGTCGGGAAGAAAGCTGATCAACTGCGAGAAGACGGTGCGGCCCTGATTCATGAGCCATTGTCTGCTCTCCTCGCGTTCAAATCGCGGCAAGCCCGAAATGGCTTCAACTTGTTGCGCAGCTGTTACTTGCAGCCAGCACCCTGCCAGTTAACCGGACAGCAGTGGAATCGTACTTAAGCTGAATATTCCAGTCGGGGCTATGGCGGCGAATGAGGATTCGCTCCACTGATTCACTTTCGGAGACGTCGGTCATCGCGCAAATACGGCAAAGCAAGGTAGATCAGGCTGATCGTGGGTCGGCTGGTAGAAACTTAATTGGCTTTCCACTTTTTTCCTGGACCGCATCCTTCGGGGAGCGATCAAGGAAGTCCAGAGAAGTGGTGGAACTGCCAGAAGTAGCTCAGCTCTCTCGCGGCAGTTGCCGGAATGACACCAAGTGCCACGTTTCCTCAGGCGTCGACGTTTCCCGCCGTAGGATGTAGAGATTGCCGTCGTCTGCGTGAACTTTGTAAAAGGCATCGTGTGGGCCGTACCACTGATCCAGTACCTCCTCGACCAGATACTGGCGCCCCTCAAGTCGAAACCGAACAGGCCTTTCGTCAGCCTTCCGCCCGGAATAGCAATCCACCTCTAGCTTCATCTCCCCATTCTGATGCATCACCGCTACGCCCGGCAACGGGTTCGACGCTTGTGTGTGACCTATGACACATCCGTGAGTGACAACAGCAAAACTAGAAAAGGTCAACACCCAATCCAGGGTGTCGGCTGAGGTGACGCCGCAGACTTTTCCAGTTATAGTGTTACGGCGAATGCGACACCACAAATCGAAACAATAAGGAGATCGTGGCAATCGCCGGCAACCCGGCTACGGAGCATTTAGTGTGAACAGGCACGATTCGGAATAGCCAGACAGTTCTTCTCGCACTACTCACCCCGACCCGCCTCGGCTCGCCCGAACTCTGGTAAAATCTTCGCCACCAGTCGCACGCATATAGCCTCGACCTCGGATTGGACGGAACCCGCCCGCAAACCGCAAGGTCAAGCGAACCGCCACGCATCTGCGGTCTACCGGAGGGCCCTTGCAGCGCATAAAAAGTGTAGTACTCTTCACATCTTTCCTTTAAGTAGTTTTTTTCATCTGGAACTGGATCGCGGAGGGGTGGACACCGACGATCGCAAAAATCGGCGAATTCGGCGAGATTTGGCTTATGGGTACCGGGATTTTATTTGGCTTCAGCCTTCTCGTCAGCCTGCGGCAGCGGGGGTTCAATGCTGGGTCGAGGGTCGCCGACAGGGGCGCGGAGCTTAGGGACGCGGAGAAAGACCTTGCTTCAGGCGACAGCGCGCGGAAGTATGCCGAACGCCTAAGAAACCGGGAATTCAGTCAGACTGAAGCTAAGAGGCTCCTGGCCTCCCGGCCCGCAGGTTTCGATGATCTGATCCGTCGATTGGAGACGACCGGGGAACTAAAGAACCTGCGTATTCCCACTTACATCTATGAGAAAGGACTACCTGACGACCATTTGTTTAGGGAAACAGTGAGTAAGCATTATTCGTTCGCGACCATAGAGAATGATAATCTCGTTTTCAACGAGTGCACATTGGAAACCTACGAGACCGGAAAGGGCAAAGGCAAGGAGATCGCCAGAATTCCGGTGAGTTCCGTCCGCGCCATCAAGATCATCGACAATGACGCTACTCGGCGTGCCCGAAGAGCGGGCGCAAAGATTGTCGACAAGGGTCTCGGCAAGATTGTCAGTACGATGACTCCAGGAGTTGAGCCTGAGCCAACAGTGGTGCGTGGAGCGACACTCGTCATCCAATACCTGAATAAGGATGGCCTGGTCTTCGATGCGATGTTCCTTGTGCCTTCGGGAAGTAAATTGAATCGGTCCGCCAAAAGCGCTGTTGAGCTAGTCGTAGAACTGAACGAAGGCTTCGACCAGTTTGACAAGCTTCTGGACAAAATCACGGATTTTTCCCTCATCGAGAGTTCTTCGACGCTGAAGATCGGTAGCTCTATCATCAACGGCGTTTCCGCCATCTCCCAATTCAAAGAAGTACTCGAATCGGAAGAGTCTGCAGTGAAACTCGCCAGATGCTCAGCCGAAGTTCTGGCCGGATTCACTAAGAATGAGGGCTTCAGGTTGAGCTATTTGCGCGAGAGCGCCCTGTCACCTCCATTAGATAACGCACCTCGCATTCAATCCCCTCTGTAAGCACACGTAGGATGGGGAGATCAGGACCTATATATCCTGCAACTTTCAATGCGAAAGCCTTCCGGCTGCGCCGAACCTTAGTCCCCGGCTTCAGGTGACCTGCCGAAGGCACGCGAGATCAACTGCTCGCTGTGACCGTCTCCGTAAGCCAGTGCGGTATCGAAGAAGTTCACACCTGCATCGCGGGCGACGTTTAAGGAACGCAGAGATTCGTTGTCCTCCGCGCCGATCCACGTCGCCTTCCCGATGCCCCACGCTCCGTAGCCGATCTCGCTGACCTTAATGCCAGATTTTCCCAGAGTTCTGTAATTCATGAACCCCTTCCTCCTCGCGCAGACCATACAGTTCGCGACGACTTCATGTTCCGGTGAATTGTACCTGTTATGACTTCAAGCGAGTTCTAGCTACAAATAAGGATTCAGCGCCCAGAGGCCAGAACGATTCGGCTCCATCGAGGATCAGCAATGCGTAGTGGGTGGGCAGGATTTTGGCGAGAGACAAGGCAGGTCATTGTTTTTCGAATAGTGACGCTCCGTAACGCAGGACGGGTTGCATTTCCTCTGCAACTACATCCGGTTCGTAAATTTCCAGGTAATTGACATGCCGGCCGGCACTGTTCGGCAGCATCCCTTTGTCGATGGATTTTCGCAAAGCCAGCGGGGGATTGTCCTCAGCGCCCATGTGTTGCGACCGTTGCATAGCAGAAGTAGACATCATGTACCCAGTAGTCACCTGTCCACTATGATCTCGAACGGCGCGATCCCCATACGTTTCTCTTGACCGTTCACTATTTAAGCCGTCTGCTTGCAGAGCAAACTGGTTAGGGTACTGGAGTCCCAGGCTGACAATCTGGTCCCTCACATAAGTTTTCTGCCTTCTGTCCGGAATCGGAAGACCGGCATGCAGTGCCAGGGAAAAATACTGATGAGGGAAAGTTGATGAGTAGGCACTAAACGTCTGCTTCCAGGCATCGATGTACTTCTGACTGGTATAGCCGAACTTTTCCCACTGGACGATATCGTTCGGGGACTCGGGTAAAGACATCTCGGCCGAGACACAAGTTGGGCCGGCTGCGGCAATCTTCCGAAACGAAGTCTTGCTTGCATATCGGTCTGCAATCACTTTCAAGAACGTGAACCACCGAGACAAGTAGGTCTGATCCCAAGGCACCGGCAGTGGCAGCAACGTTCCATTGCCGGGTCCATATGGGATGGCGAACGTTCCGCTTTGCACCCCTTTCATTGCCCAGGCAGGCGTTCCGAAACCCGGTATCAAAATAAGCTCTACCCATTTGCCATTTTTCTCGGCGTTGGCAAAAACGGTGTCAATCTTGCTGAAATTGAATTTTCCTTCTTCCGGCTCGACATCTGCCCACGAAGTCCGGAACGTGACCCCTGACGTGTTCGGATTGCTGTATGCGTTCAGCGTTGGATTGCTTGTGTCAAAGAGTTTCCCCGCTCTTTGGGCGTCAATGGCGTTTACGACCGATATGCCATAAGGCATATTGGTTCTCGCCGAAGCTCGTTGCTGGTTGTGCTGTCGATGGGGTTGCTTTCCGTTCTCCTGCTGTATCCCTGCCATGTGCTGGGCTTCAGCCGACACAAAAGCCCACGACAAAAGGCACGTGCTGAGAAGAACTGGAACAGCAGACCCAAGCCATGAAATGCGCATGCAGTGCTCTCCGCTGGGAACGCGGGTTAACAGTGGAGATGTGACGATGCATTTCACATCACCAGACCCGTGCCACTATAGCCGAGATTCCTTTTTGACTTTGAGAACGGTAAGCATTGTACGCCCAGACCGCCTGTTCC
This sequence comes from uncultured Acidobacteriaceae bacterium, assembly GCA_963737435.1. Lineage (GTDB taxonomy): Bacteria > Acidobacteriota > Terriglobia > Terriglobales > Acidobacteriaceae > Bog-257. The sequence goes on from CAVTSI010000009.1 coordinate 214,326, forward strand.
GACGTTGTTGAGTCGATTTTCATCGGTTCCCCCTTGCCATCGTGACCGACTCCGCCGATCGTTAGCTTGGTCGTGAAAACGACAGTCGGGTAGACTATGGACCCAGACTTGAAACGGGTTTTAGAGGTGATTGCCGTCCATAATGACCGCCCGCAAAGGCGGTATTCGGAACTGCTCACGAGTCTGGGGGCACAGAGGGGAGTACCGTCAAATCGGAGACCGACAGCCAATCTAGGGTGGTATCGTAAATGGCTGACAAGAACTGCCCCGAGATGCCAATGAAGACCTTCGCCCAACACGAGCCGCTGACCGACGCTGAACTCGCTCGTCTCGCGGAATTCCTCGAAAGTTGCAAGAGTGGCAAGGGAATGAACGTCGAGCAACTCGATGGGTTCTTCGCCGCGCTCATCGCGGGACCGGAGACCGTGATGCCGAGCGAATACTACCGAGAGGTCTTCGGAGGCGAGATGGCGGATACCTGCGAGTTTGGCAGCCTCGGCGAAGCCAATGAGACTCTTGGACTGATGATGCGGCACTGGAACACCATCGCCTACTCCCTGCACAAAGGCGAGGTCTATTTGCCGCTCCTGCTGGAGGACGCTGACGGCATGGCACACGGCAACGACTGGGCTCGGGGCTTCATGCGGGGCATGGGCATGCGACACGACGGCTGGGCAGAGTTGGTCAACGACGAGGGGCACGGCGGTTGCCTGATCCCAATGATGATGCTCTGCCACGAGCACGATGAAGACCCGGAGATGCGCCCCAAGCCGATTAGCCCAGAGAAACGCGAAGAAGTCATCGTGCACATGGCGGCTGGGATCGTCGCAGCTTATCGGTATTTCAGGGAGCATCGGCAAGCCCATATAGGCACCATCTTCCCACCCGAACCTCGGCGCAATGCTCCCAAGGTCGGGCGGAACGACCTGTGCCCGTGTGGCTCCGGAAAGAAGTACAAGCGTTGCTGCGGCGGGGCGACCATAAACTGACTCAGACCCCTAATCCGTAGGGAGATATCCCGGCGCTTATGGCTGATACCGCCGATCGATAGCGTGATAGGTGGGGATAAAACCGGCCTTGAAACGCCGAAATCGGGTGATTGAGAGAAGTTTTATGAGACTTGCGACGCCTCCGGGTCGTCAAGTCCCGGCCGTATAGTATCCGTTGCGGCCCACAGCCGTGCCCGAGATCGATGATGCTGAAAAGCCGAGCCTATACGCACCGGTAGAGTCCACCAACCCAGTCCCGAGCCGAGCCGATCGGAACGGTTACAAATATCACGTACTGCTTTCCGACTCAACGTAGAAACGCCCACCAATTTCAGGCTTTCCCTCATGCGTCCGTTGGGCCTTAGCTTCCCTTGGCACTCTCTTACACACGTACCAGAGCGTGGTCTCGGATTGTCCCCTTGTCCGAGTGTTTAGTGGTTTTCGTGAGTGAGTAGGACTTGCCATCTTGAATGATGTCGCAATCTTTACCGCCACCTGACGCAATGGCAGTGGACGAAGCGCGGGCAGGATCGTTTGGCACAAGTGAATAACCAGCTACTTATACCAACTTTTGCCCCATTTCTTAGCAGCCCCTTCGAGAAGCGACCCCTGTTGCGAGGTGCTGGCCACCGGAATGGCTGCGGTTGCTCGGGGTTTCGTCTCGATTACTAGAGCAGGTTCCGGCTGCTTGAGGTCAAGTTTGCCCGTGAAGAAGGCGCCCTCTTCGATCGAAATCCGCCCAGTCGAGATATCGCCTGTAAAGGACGCGCTTCTAAACAATTCGACGCGATCGCTGGCCTGGATGTCACCTTCCACCTGCCCGTGCAGAATCACATGGCGGGCCTCGATATTGCCGCGTATGCGGCCATTGGGACGGACCGTCAGGCGCTGACCGTGCAGCGTGACCGAGCCCTCCACTTCGCCATCCACAACCAAGGCTTCATTGCCCGAAAGTTCGCCTTTCACCACCAGCAACTTTCCAACGAAGGTGGTAGGGTGGCTTTGCACGCTGTGGCTACCCAGAGCTTCAGCCGCGGACGATGGCGCACTCGCAGCCGGAATTGATTTAGAGGAGGGCGTGCTCGTCTCTTTATCTGGCGTCGAGACTTCATCTCTGCTTCGCGATGACTTCCACATGATCTTGACCGAGATCTCCCTTCTGATCTCCTAAGTGGCAAGTAAGATACCTGCTCGCCTCCTTTTTTTTACCCGGGGCACCTTTATCAGCTAGAAGCGAACGGCTTGACGGATGGCGACCTACGATACCTTTTCACTCGAAGGTTGAAACGGCAACTTTATGCCCGGCGCAATTTTTGCGTACCACAAGCAATAGAAAAGGCTGTGACTTTGGTTATGCTCCATCCGCCAACTCCTGCGAGGGAGCCAACAACGTGGACGCATGTACCGTCACAGCCCTTGATGCGATCACTGCTTTCGCAGTTCCAAGCCCCAACGGTCACCTCGCAGCGCCGTCGGTTTTTTCGGGTCTGGAGGTTCAACAGGTCGCCCCGCCGAACCGATCACCAGCTTACTTCAGGCCAGCTACTTTTACGTTTGCCAGCCCTTTTCTGCCGTCGACATGTGTGATCCTACTGCAGGACGAGAAATTGTCAACGCCCAAGATTGGTGCAAATGCAATTAGTTTTCATGTGCGGGTTGCGTTGCCCAAATGACAGAAAGCAGGCGAGTTCTGATTTCTGCTCTGAGTTATCCAAAATCAATCTACATCTTATTCACAGGGCCGGCAGAACAAGTCCGTGTTATGACTTGTCAGATAAGGAACCCGATGTCTGATCTCGTGGCCTATGTGGACGGCAGCTCGTACGGAAATCCCGGGCGGTCGGGTATTGGAGTCGTGATTGAGAGTCCGGGCGGAGAAAAGACCCGAATCGCCAAATCGATCGTGCATCAGGACAACAACATTGCCGAGTACGTTGCCCTGCTCGAAGCCCTACAGCACGCCATCGCGGTCAACGCCGGGAGGCTTCGTGTGTATTCGGATTCCGAAATCGTCGTCAAACAAATGACGGGCGAGTATGCGTGCCGGAGCCCGCGTCTGCATTCCCTGAACTGGACCTGTCGCAGACTGGCGTGTTCGGTTGATTTCTCAATCGAGCACATCCCCCGCGAGCACAACCAAGAAGCCAACGAGCTGGCCCACCACGCGGCGAGAGTCTGCGGGAAATCGTGAAGCGGGCGACGCCTGCCGTTCGCCAAGAGTAGCTCTCGCCTTGTTTCATCGAAGCATTCCCTCTGCTGCGCCGGCAACGGATTCAACGCTTGCGGGTGACCTATTACACATCCGTGAGTGACAACAGCACAACTAGAAAAGGCCAACACCCAATCCAGGATGTCGGCTGAGGTGACGCCACAGATTTTTCCAGTTACGGCGTTATGGCGAATGCGACACCACAAATCGAAACAATAAGGAAATCACAAGGGTCGCAGTGAGACTGAGGACGACTTTGGCCTGCATGGGAGTTGCCCTCCCTTTACGAAGATTGTACGGCTGAACGAGGTGATCTACAGCCTAAAAGAGCAAGAATCGAGAGTCCGATAGCGGGACGGGCGGTGCCGTTCAATCAGGGAAATGAACGGCACCTTTCTTTCTTCAGTGAAGGCGGTTTTCGCATTCACTGTAACTATTGCTTCTCGTCGATAAACGTTGAAACTCTTCCGGTTTGCTTGTTGTCCGCAACTTCCGTCATTTTTTTCCCATCGGCAGAAACGGAGATCTTACTCACGCTATAAAGCTTTCCATCGCGCTTGTAGGTGACTTCGATCTGACGTGGCCCCATCTTCTTCACTGACACCGTCTCATTGGCATAAATGCCTTTCACTGGGGATTCCTCGCCGCCAACCTTAGCTTGCCAGCTTTCCCCCGTCGGCGTGGACATGCTCACCTCATCGCCAGCGACCTTCCACGTGGTAGTAAGTCCAGCAGTGTCTTCATTGACGTTCTGGATCCGCCAAGAGCCGGAGATCGGATTTGAGCCGGCAGGACCTTTGCCAGCTCGCATGTACTTGACTTCGAACTTGTAGGGCTGGCTACCGTCGGCGGGATAGTTGGTGCCCGCCACAGTAAGCATCTTCCCATCGGCGGAGACGGTGCGGGTTGAATCGCCGGTGGTCTTTCCGCCCTTTTTCAGAGAGACGTGAATCGAATTAGGGTCCGTCACTTGCACCGAAATGGTGTCATAGGCTTGGCCGGTGACAGCCTGGTCCTGGCCGTCGGCCTTCACGTTGATTTTGGGGACGCAAGTTTCGCAATCGTACATGCCATTGTTGACCGAAAATATGTAGGGTTTTTGCGACAGCTTGGACTCCGCCATATTGGTCTTCCAAGTGCCGTCAAACGGGCTTTGTGCAAACAACATCACGGGGAGAAACCACAAAACAACGCAAAGCAACTTCTTCATGCTTATCTCCTGATCCGGAATTTTCCGTCTTGTTTCTAACTGCCCCCTCACTACACACGCCGCGAGGAAGCGAGCTAGGTGGGTATTCTAAGGAACGAGGAACTCAGACCAGACTGACTTAGCTCAGGGATCTGAGGGAAGTGAAAAATTTCTCATTCACGCTTCAGGTTATGTTCTTGTTCCCAGTTTGTCAAACCTGGGGTATCTTCTTTTCTCGCGTTGTTCTAGCAAAGCAACCGGCCTCGCTCTGGAACTGGCGGTCGTTCAGGGAGCAGTCAGACGTTGTTCTTTCCCGAGTCCCGGAGCAACTCTCCGGAAGCGAAGGGTGTAAGTCGTTTCGTTTCTGTCACCACTGACAAGTTGAAGACTTGTCCGTTGCTCTGAAGTAATCCTGGTTCATGAGCAACGGGACCCACTGAGCCGTAAGATGAACTGCAATCCTCCACCAACAATCCTTCCCTGAATTTCCAAGTCTCCCGCGCGAGCGTGTTCTGCTTCTCGGATGAACAGACCTGGTGATTAGCCCATCGGGTCTGACTCTCAAGAGTTCAGAGCCCCCGGGGGTCAAATCCCAACACCAAATCCCAAGAAAGAAGGAAAACTGTATGAACACTCCCAATGTGCGGGTGAGTGCTTTGTCTCGTCTCCAGGACGCTGGCAAAGGACAACTCCGTACCGTTCAGCATTACTTCGATCGTCGTCACCTGGAGGCGAGTCTTGCTTCGCTCTTGCTGGCCGCCAATGGCCATGAAAGGCGAGGTCTTGCCCCAGGATCGGCGTTGTATCTGGTGCTGAACCGTGAATCACAACTCTTAACCGCAGCTTACTGCCAACGCTGGAACGTCAGTCAGGAGCAGCTTCATGCTGAGCTCCCGGCACTTGCCAAGTTGGCCCAACTCGCTCAACCACGATCAGTGAGAGCCAGTGCCGACCTGTTTGGTGCCGACCTAAGCGGTGCCCGCCTGGGATTTGCCGACGATCCGACCGGGGGCGCCGACCTAACCTACAGCAACTTGCGACAAACCGAGAATCTAAAGCCTGAGAAAGTGAGACTCGCGAGGCATTGGGAGCAAGCTTTCTACGACGACGAGATGCTCAAAGCATTGGGGCTTCCGTCCGACCATAACAAAAAGCTCGCCGAACAGCAGGAGAAGGAGGAGAAACTTCCACAGAGACAGACTACGGTGCAGCCGGCGTCGAACCCTGTCCCTCGTCACAATCCTGTCCGGCTGTGAAATCAACAACTTCGCAGGGCAGTCGGCAAAGTCGGTCTGCTATAACTTGGTGGCCATGTTTGACCTGTTTCGGCTCTGGCTCGGAGCGGTACTTAGCGGGTTTCGGACGCGCCGCAGTCTGATGCTCGAAAACCTCGCCCTTCGCCAACAACTCGCCGTCTTTAAACGCAAGCAACCGAGGCCAAGACTGGGAGCCATGGACAAACTCTTCTGGGTCCTAGCTCGCCGGTTCTGGGCTCAATGGAAAAAGGCACTCCTTATCGTCCTACCGGACACCGTTGCGCGCTGGCATCGATCCGGGTTTAAACTGTACTGGGCCATGCTCTGCAAAGTGCGAAAACCAGTGTCGGAAACCAGCATTTCCCGCTGGATGAAACGAGCGCCCAAAGACCCTCAACCCGCCAAGCGCTGGCTGGCCTTTCTGCGCAATCATCGGGAAGCTATCGCGGCCATGGATTTCTTCACCGTCCCCACTCTCACCTTTGGGGTGCTGTACTGCTTCTTCATCATCGGTCATGATCGCCGGCGCATCCTGCACTTCAACGTCACTCGCCATCCTACTAGCGCCTGGATCGTGCAGCAGCTGCGAGAAGCTTTTCCCTACGATTCCGCGCCCAGATTTCTCCTACTCGACCATGACGCGAAGTATGGCTTGGAAGTCCCAGCGTCGATGCGCTCGCTGAACATGACACCGGTTCGTACCTTGATTCGGAGTCCCTGGCAAAATGGGGTCGCCGAGCGTTGGGTCGGAAGCTGCCGCCGCGACTTGCTCGACCACGTGATCGCGTTGGATGAGCGCCATCTGAAGCGACTCGTCTCCGAGTACGTTTCCTACTATCACCACGACCGAACCCACCTCGGGCTGGACAAGCAAACGCCGGCTAGCAGGGCACTCTCTCGGGAAAAGGGTACAGTGATTTGCCAGCAACGCGTGGGCGGGTTGCATCACCGCTATGACCGGGCCGCTTGAATCGGCTGTACGCAAGCTTTCATTGGTCTTGGCCAACGACAGAAGTGTCCGCTCATTCAGCCGGCTACGAAGAAGTCCTGCGCGCCTGGCCATTCAAACACCACAGACAAGTTAGGTCCTGATGTCAGGGAACTCTTGAGTATGCACTGCTCCTGGTGCGTTTTGGATTGTGGCGAGGCACAGGCCAACCGCGTCATCCAACATCTGCGTCCCCCGGGCCGTTGAATACCGGCCCTGCTATTCGCAGCTCCAGATATCCGCCACCACAAAACAGCTTTTCGTGCCACATGCATTACGGGTGCGGCGCTGGGTGGCTCTTCAGACGCGGCGTTAGATGCGGAATGACAAATTCCTGGAAAATACCGGCAACGCTGCCTTCGGCAATTCTGATCAGCGCAGTCCCCACCAGCAAACTCGCACTGCGATCGCTGGCTGGATAGTACGTATAGGAGAGTCCGGCCGTGGCAAAGCTGCCGATAATTGTTGAGTAATTCAGCTGCCACTGCTTGTTGTCTCCCTTGCAGACCACCGCATTGCGGAGCGCGTAGAAAAATCGCTCCTTGGTCGTGCCCGTGCCCTTGTAGAAGTAGCGTGGATCCTGTTTCAGCAACGATGGCAGAATCGCGCTGTCGATAAACGTGCCAAAAAAAACGTCGCCGTAAAGCGCGCCGAAACGCCTGCCGTAGCCTGCCGTACCCTGCCCGTATCCGCCTAACTCATCACTCGCTTGATAAATACCGGCCAGAAATCCGACGCCGACAACGCTGATGGGGTCAGTAACCGATTTCCAGGCCAGCGAGAACTTCTGCTTCGGGGCCAAAGGCGCGGGATCGGGTACATAGGTGGTGTAAAAGTTCGGGAAGATGCCAAGTACGCGTTGCTTCTCCTGCTCTTTAACCTCTTGCTGAGCAATTTCAGCTTCCGAGAGTACGACCTTCACATCCGTTGTGGTGGCGGCAACAGTAAGCACGATCGCAGGAATAATAAAAGCCTGGCCCGGATTCACGATTCCGGAAACCAATTTGGTTTCAAACCCCGGGGCGCTAACCGTGAGCTGGAAAGGGCCTGGAGCAAGATTGTCAAAGGAAAATTGCCCGTTGTCGCCCGACAACATATCCTGTTTCTGGGCTTGATCCTTAAGGGTGAGTCGCACGTTCGCGCCAACGGCGACGGCTCCATCCTGATCGACAACGGTTCCACTGATGCTTCCCTGAGGTTGCCGGACTGACTGCGGCTCGCCACCGGGTGCTCCCGCGTCCATGAAAGCAAATGCCTGCGTTTCCCCCACTTCGATAGGCGACGACGCCTGTGCCGCTGCAGGCATTGCCAGTTCTGCTGGTAATGCATGCTGGGCAACCGCAGAGCTCGAAAAGAACAAACCACAAATACAGAATAAGAGCTGGGCGGAAAACTTCAACTTGTAGTTCATGGTCTAGGTGGCCGATCGCACTCCCGAGCTTATCAGGTAACGATGTGTTTCCGGTTAGCACAGAGAGCCAAATCAACGAGGAGTGCACGCGGAACGTGCGATCCGCCGCGCTCGTGCCTAATCAGGCTCATTTGTAGTGACCGATTACTCTTCGATTCACACTCGCGGCAATAGCGTCACAACGCAGCCCCGCCGCGAATTCTTCCAGGGCCTCCGCCATCAACCCTGATGAGGGCAGCATGGCGGCAGTCTTAAATGCCTGTTGCGGCATTACGTTCACGGCTAATCGTGCTTGAGGTGTCGCTGGGCGATTCTACTCGAACCACTGGCGAAGTGTCTTTCGTCCTTGGCGGACGAGATTAGCGAGTCGGCGATCGATATTTATTCGAAGCATGGCTCGGTCATCCCAAATATGTTCTCTGCCATGCATCTACATCCGATTAACGGGGCGGCACACGGCGAAAACCAGAACATCAAGCCTAAGAATCGAGTGATTGTGTCCCGCTGTCGGGCAACTCTGAATGTATAGCGAGGACGGACTCCCGTCGACGCGGGCCGGAAGTCCGGTTCGAGGAAGTGTGCTGCTGCTGAACGCTGCTCGCGCTGTTATCTCGTCGAAGCCCGTTTCTGGTTGACCGACTTGCCGGCAAAGGTCGAGCTCAGAACAAATTGACTGCCACTGGCGAGCGCCCTATCATCAGGCATTCATTTCAGCGACCTCGACCATGATCGACACGACTGTCTCGCACTACCGCATCGTTGAGAAGCTCGGCGGTGGTGGCATGGGCGTGGTCTACAAGGCCGAGGACTCACGCCTCGGCCGGTTCGTCGCGCTGAAGTTCCTCCCCGTTAGCGTGGCTCGCGATCCGCAAGCGCTGGAGCGCTTTCGTCGCGAGGCCCGGGCCGCTTCCGCACTCAATCATCCCAACATCTGCACAATCTACGACATTGGCGAGGACGATGAGCGCGCCTACATGGTGATGGAATTCCTCGATGGGATTACGCTCAAGCATTACATCGCAGGCCAGCCATTGGAGCCTGAGACGCTGTTGTCGCTGGGGATCGAGATCGCCGACGCGCTGGATGCCGCCCACTCCGAAGGTATCATCCACCGCGACATCAAGCCGGCGAACATCTTCGTTACTCGTCGCAGTCACGCCAAGATCCTCGACTTCGGGCTTGCCAAAGTTGCCGACAAGCATACCGGTAGCAGCAGCGACGCCGTCGAAACCGTGGCCCAGGATTCCGAAGCCCGGCATTTGACCAGCGTCGGAGCAATGCTCGGCACGGTCGCATATATGTCGCCAGAGCAGGTCAGGGCAAGAGACGTGGATAGCCGCACTGATCTATTCTCCTTCGGAGCAGTGCTTTACGAAATGGCAACCGGCAAGATGCCCTTCGATGGATCGAGCTCGGGCGAGATTTGCGGAGCCATCCTGCACCAGAATCCCCAGCCTCCGTCGCAGATCACCCCGCAAGTGTCATGGCAGGTCGAAGCGATCATCAACAAGGCGCTAGAGAAGGATCGCAATCTCCGTTATCAGAGTGCAGCCGAGATGCGTTCTGACTTGCAACGGTTGAAACGCGACACAGAGAGCGGACGCCAGCCTGCGCCGAGTTCGAGCAGCACGGGAGTGCAACCCGCCTTCGCGGCTCCAAAGAAGAAAATCTGGAAAGGCGGTGTCCTGGCGGCGACTCTGCTCGGGGTGGCAGCGATCGTTGGCGGGCTTTACTACCGGTCGCAGCAAACTAAGCACCTCACAGAGAAGGACACTATCGTCCTGGCTGATTTTGATAACAGCACCGGTGATCAGGTTTTCGACGATACGTTGAAGACGGCGCTCAGCGTATCGCTCCGGCAATCGCCCTTTCTAAGCGCTCTCTCCGACAGCCAGGTCGCATCAACGCTGCAGTTGATGGCGCGTCCATCTGACACGAAGCTCACGCTCGGTGTAGCTCGCGAACTATGTTTGCGGGCGAATAGCAGAGCTTTCGTCGCCGGCTCGATTGGTCGTCTGGGCAGCGAGTATGTGATCGGCCTGAAGGCAGTGAACTGTCACACTGGAGATGTACTGGCGCAGGAGCAGGTCACGGCGGCCACCAAGGAGAAGGTGCTGGACGAGTTGGGAAAGGCCGCATCCAAACTGCGCGCCGAACTCGGTGAATCGCTGGCGACCGTGCAGAAGTTCGATGTCCCGCTGGTCCAAGCAACCACATCTTCGCTGGAGGCGTTGAAGGCTTACAGCCTTGGACGCAAGGTATTCAACGAGGGTGGAGCGACCGCAGCCTTGCCTTACGATCAGCGTGCCATCCAACTCGATCCCAACTTTGCCTTGGGCCAAATGTCAGCTGGAGCGGACTACTGGAGTCTGGGCGAGATTGGCCGCGCCAGCGACTACTTTACTAAGGCGTTTCAGCTGCGGGAGCACGCCAGCGAGCGGGAAAGGCTGATCATCACGGCTAACTATTTTCGGAATGTGACTGGAGAGTTGGATAAGGCAGTCCAGATCTACCAGGAATACATTGAGAGCTACCCGCGTGGATACGAGGCTTACATCAACTTGGGCCTTGCCTACCATGAGCAAGGGCAGCATGAAAAAGCTGTCGAGATAACCCGCAAATTACTGCAGGCCGATCGGGACGATAGCAGTGTTTACGTCAATTTAGCCAACTACCTTCTGGCGTTGCAGCGCGTCGATGAGGCGCGAGAAGTTATCCGCGATGCGCAAGCGCGAAAAATGGATGATGCAGTGTTTCACAATGCTCTTTATGCTCTTGCGTTTCTGGGCTCGGACTCAGCCGCGATGGCCGATCAGCAACGCTGGTTTGCCGGACAGGCTGAGTATGAGAACTATGGACTCGCGCTGGCATCCGATACCGAGGCCTATGCCGGCCATGTAAAGAGGGCGCAGGAACTGAACAAGCGGGCAGTGGATTCTGCGATACGGGCGGATTACAGAGAGAACGCTAGTGTCTATATGTCCAATGCTGCGCTTCAGCAAGCGGCTTTCGGCTACATGCAAGAGGCCCGGCGATCAGCGGCAAAGGCTCTGGAACTCGCTCCGGCGAGTGCCGGTGCAACCGCGGAAGCGGCACTGGCCTTTGCAATCGCGGGAGACGCGGCAAAGGCAGAGTCGCTGGCTAAGAGTCTGGATGAACGCTACCCTCTGGACACGCAGATGCAGTCGTTGTGGCTGCCGGCTATTCGAGCGCAGCTCACATTGGGCCAAAAAGATCCCGTTGCCGCTGTGAATGTTCTGCAAATGGCTCTGCCGCTGGAGTTCGGGAACATTCAGTTCCTCAACAATCTTTCTTGTCTCTATCCGACCTACATTCGCGGAGAAGCGTATCTTGCAGCCGGACAGGGTAGCGCTGCCGCCACAGAATTCCAGAAAATCATCGATCACAATGGGATGGTCTGGAACTGCGCGACGGGAGCGCTGGCGCATTTGGGCGTGGCCCGCGCCAACGCACTGCAGTCGAGAAGCTCGCAGGGCTCGGATGGCGACGCTGTTCGTGTTCGTGCGCTTGCCGCCTACAAAGAGTTCCTCACTCTCTGGAAAGATGCCGATCCCGAAATTCCCATCTACAAAGAAGCCAAAGCGGAATACGCAAGGTTGCAGTAGCAATCGAGGAGATTGCTTCAACTTGGAACGGTAACGATCTCACTCCCGAGAAGTCTTAGGGCTGTATCTGGAGCGCCCTGTATCATCCGGTCTGATTCGTCACTATCCCTGGCTGTTTGCTGCCGGCCTGTTTGTTTTATCCAACTTCCTCTTCAGCGCTGCGGCAACAGTAGTCATTTTCATGCCCGTGGGCCTGGCTCTGGGTCTACGGCCATCGCATCTGATCGCGTTTTACCTGGCTGCGAATAGCGTCTTCTTCCTGCCAACCTACGGAACCCTACTAGCGGCTGTTTCCTTTGACCAAACCGGAACAACGAAAATCGGGAAGTATCTGCTCAACCACAGTTTCATGTTGCCGGGCATGGTCACAGTCATTACAGGAATCGTCATTGCTCTGGCGCTCAATGCAGTTATAGGGGTATGAGTATGGCGAGAGTTTAAGACTAGAGTTTCTCAGATTGGCGAGGTCACATGTCACACTGCCTGCTGGCGACGAATCTGCCGTTGTACCCGCCTTCGGTAAAGGCGGTGGGCCATTCCATTAGCTATGCGGTTGTAGTCGCAAATCACCATTATGCCAACACGTCGGTCGTTTGAGTCTCTGAATGCTGGGCGACCCACGCAGCGGGAGTAAGGTCTGGGAGGCGTTGAAATCAGCGGCTCGTTGTGCCACGGTAGCGGCCTGAGAGAGATACGCTTATGTCGTGCGGGGCCCCTAACCAATGTATACGGGCGCGGCGGAGGGAGAGCGAGAGAGGATGGTCTGGAAGGGATTCGGAATCAGAATGCGAGAACGGGCGGTACCGGCACTATTTCAGCCGGCTAAATTCTCATCAAGTACGCGGAATCACGGGCTAATCACGGGCTAGAGATTTTTGGGGATTCTCCCTATCCCTATGGAAAGAATGGTAGGCACGAGGGGACTCGAACCCCTGACCTCTACCGTGTCAAGGTAGCGCTCTAACCAACTGAGCTACGCGCCTATCTTTAGCCGTTTCAATAGTTTACAAGACTTTCACTGACGGCCGGAAACGGAAATCACCTGTAAAACGTCACCTGTAAAACTCAGTTTACCGCGTTCGAAGCATTTCGCAAAATCGCCTTCAGCATCGATTCCTGCGCTTGCACCATCGACGCATTCACGCTCTGCGAATACAGCCCCAGCGTGGTGGACACGTTGGCGTGGCGGAGCAGACCTTGCACCGTCTTCGTGTCCTGCTCCTTAATTTACAAGAAAAGTTGCCAAGCTGTGCCGCAAATTATGAAACCCGAACCTCTGCCCCGGCTTCAGCACGACCCCTGCTGCGATAGCGGCCGGACGAAGGTGATCTGCTGCCAGAATGCTGGCCGTTCGAGGCTGACGCCCTTTAAGGCGGGAGGACGCAAAAATCCAGTCGCCCAGAAAAGTTGCAACACATCCAGCCTAAGAGATTTCGCCGATCTTCTTCGGATGGTCATGACTTGAATTCGCGCTTGAGATCGGACCGTCAGTGAGCATCCGTAGGTGCCGGCGTTCCGTCCGACCACTCGGGCACCCGAATCATGAACTCGGTCACTGGCTCCGGAGCACCACTAAATTGTGGATTCAGCAGAACCGGCGAGCCGGGCACATCTGCACCCCAAGTCATACCGTCTGTTAGGGGAACATAAAACATCAGATGGGGAACCCAGTGCCCGACGGAGTCGTTAAGGTACCCTTGACTCGACATCATGTAGCACATTGCGCCAGGCTCCAGGGCGGGCAGCTCTTTCTTGTCGAATGTCTTGATACCGTCGATGATGTGAGCCTTCGAGAGTCCAGCCAATACCAATTCTGTCCTCTTGTAATCGAGGGGCAGGATGGATCGCGCGGCCGGCGGATTGAAGCAGATCGGACCTCGCATCTTGGGGTTCCAAAAGCCCGGGTCGTCGAATGGGGACATCCACGACCGTTCGACGACACACACGAAACCGTTCTTCCCTTTGACCGCGGTTTCGTAGCCATTCCGTCCGAGGACCAAAACCTCGGCGTCGCTTGATATCGCCGCAGGGGCTGCACTCCGCGCCAGGGCTATCTCGGCATTTTTATCCGTCATCAGGTACTGGTCAAGCGGGGCCATGCTCGGATACTGCGCTTTGGCGTCCTGTGCTGGCGCTTGCCACGCCGTGATCAGCACGACAACCAGCACCAAGCTTCCTAGTGTGATCGTCCTGACTATCCCTTGGTTCATTGATTTTCCCCCTTTGATACGGACTTAAATATGCCTTCAAACCTATGACGTGGCAACCACAGCTGATCGTTGCACCCTCATAATACATACCGGCTGAATCGATCGGCCATCCAGGTGAAGCCAAGGCAGCCGTTTCTGGACTGGCTGCACAGCGCCGATCCAACCAGCCACAGACTCACGCTACGTGACTTGGCTCGGGAGCCGACGATCTACCTGATCCCGGAGTGTGACACGGAAGATGCGATCTATTTTTGGCGAACGACAACATCGAATTTCTTGAAGTCCTCGGTGAAGTCGGTCTCGGAAAATGCCTTGATGCTGTCGTAGACGTTCTTGAGGCCGCCTTGCATGCTCCACAACCAGAACTGGTCCAGCATTCCCTGCGAGACTTTCGCACCCGGCCGATTGGCGCCATAGAACATTACGGCAGAGTCTTTGTAGAACTGCGAACGATCCTTGGCGAGGCTAGTCCGCAATCCGTCAAATACTTCGATCGGGAGCCCCTCGGGATTGGCAGCGGACTTCACCAGGATCGGGGGCACAGCGGCGATCACCCGCCCGATTTCACCTTCCACAATCACGCGGCAAGTCTTGAGCCGCTCCGTGGGTCGATCCCGGCAATAGGATGTGCCGCTTGGCGATTGGGAGTCTCAGAGTTTATCTTGGTGCAACACGGCCGGCGAGTAGAAATCTTCGTATGAACGTTCTCGTTGTTAATTCGGGAAGCTCCAGCCTGAAGTTTCAACTGATCGGCACCGATCTTGAGCGGATCCAACAACACAAGGACGATCGCATCTGTCGGGGTGAGATTGAGGGTATTGGCGGTGAGGGCATCATTCGCATTCAATATCGCAGTCAGCCGACCCAGACCTTCACTGCAGCGCTGCGTGACATTGCACCCGCATTGGAATACTTGATTCGCTACCTGGCGTCAGATCGTTCAGGCATATCGGAAATCAAGAGCACCGCCGACGTGCATGCCGTGGGACATCGGGTGGTGCATGGCGGTGAGCTATTCAAGGAATCGGCTCTCATCGACGAGCAGGTACTAAAAGGGATCGAGGATTGTATTGACCTGGCGCCACTGCACAATCCCAATAACATCAAGGGCATTCTGGCGGCTCGAGAACTTCTCGGCAAAGATGTCCCTCAGGTAGCCGTTTTCGATACCTCATTTCATCATTCGCTGCCTGAGCACGCCTACCTCTATGCCGTTCCGTATCATCTTTACCGTCGGCACCGCGTCCGCCGATACGGATTTCACGGAACTTCCCATCGCTACGTTGCATTCCGCTATCGCGCCCTGCGGGGACTCACGCGCGAGCAAACCAACATCATCACCCTGCATTTGGGGAATGGCTGTTCCGCAGCCGCCATCAAAGCCGGATTTTCTGTGGATACTTCCATGGGGATGACGCCTCTAGAGGGTCTGGTCATGGGCACCCGCTCGGGCGATCTCGACCCGGCGGTCGTCAATGTGATCGCGAGAAAAGAGGGACTCTCCGCCTCTGAGGTGGACACCCTCCTGAACACGCAGTCGGGCTTGCTCGGCATTTCCGGGCTCACTAACGACATGCGCGAGTTGCAGGCTGAACTCAAAGAGCATGACGACCGCCGCGTCCGGCTGGCCATCGAAATCTTCTGTTACCGTGCGCGGAAATACATAGGCGCCTTCCTTGCGGCGATGGGTGGCGCCGACGCGGTCGTTTTCACCGGCGGCATAGGAGAAAACTCGCCGGATGTCCGCTCGCGGATCTGTACGGGAATAGAGTGGGCTGGTCTCCGTCTCGACACGGCCAAGAACCAGGATACTGTGGGCCGCGAAGGCAAGATCTCGACGGAAGACTCCAAGCTACTCGCCTACGCCATCCCCACCGACGAGGAAGTCCTGATCGCCCGAGACACGGTGCGAGTTATCCTGGGTGAGCCGCACCCGTCCTAAGCCGTGCGTCCGGCGGTTAGTAAGGCCACGTCCAATCTGCCGCTTCAGGTTTATCGATGCCGAACTGATCCGCGTATTCCCGGCACTCGATCTGCTGATTCAGGAATCTCTCCTTGGCATGGCCCCCGATTTTCTGCAGTCTTGTCACCCGGTTCACAACGTCCATAGCGAGGCTGAAGCGGTCAATGTTGTTCTCAATGGCCAGCTCCAGCGGTGTGTTGATACTGCCTTTTTCCTTGTATCCGCGGACATGAATGTTGTTGTGGTTCGTGCGGCGGTATGCCAGCCGATGAATCAACTGCGGATAGCCATGAAAATTGAATATGACCGGCTTGTCCACGGTGAACAGCGAATCGAAATCCCAATCTGAGAGTCCATGCGGATGCTCAGTGCTCGGCTGCAGTTTGAATAGATCGACCACATTGATGAATCGAATCTTGAGGTCAGGAAACTCCTTGCGAAGCAGCGCGGTTGCGGCCAGCGCCTCCTGCGTGGGAATGTCACCGGCGGAAGCCATCACCACGTCCGGTTCACCCGATTCATCGTTGCTGGCCCAATCCCAGATGCTGATCCCCTTAGTGCAATGGATGATGGCCTTCTCCATACTCAAATACTGCAAATGCTTTTGCTTGTCGCAGACGATCACGTTCACGTAGTTTTGGCTGCGCAGACAGTGATCGGCGACCGATAGCAGGCAGTTCACGTCGGGAGGAAGATAGATGCGCGTTACATTCGCGCTCTTGTTGACCACGACATCGAGGAAGCCAGGGTCCTGATGGGTGAAACCGTTGTGGTCCTGCCGCCACACCGTGGAAGTGATCAGGAGATTCAAAGATGCGATGGCCTGTCGCCAGGAAAGATGACGGCTCATTTCCAGCCACTTGGCATGCTGGTTGAACATCGAGTCGATGATGTGCACGAACGATTCGTAAGAGGACAAAAACCCGTGCCGTCCAGTCAGAAGGTAGCCTTCCAGCATTCCCTCCAGGGTGTGTTCGCTCAACATTTCCATCACTCGGCCGTCGGTAGCGAGATTACCCCCGTCGTTGTCTTCAGGAAAGAACTGCTCGATCCAGAATTTCTCGCTCACCGCGTAGATGGCGTCCAGCTTATTCGAAGTGGTCTCGTCCGGCCCGAAAACCCGAAAGTTGTTCATGTTCAGCTTCATCACGTCGCCCAGAAAAACTCCGAGCGGATGCGTATTGCCAGCTTGGTCCTGGCCCGGTTTCTCCAACTTATGAGCGTAGTTGCGGAAATCCGGCAATCGTAGGGCTTTCTTGAGGCGTCCTCCATTGGCATGCGGATTGGCGCTCATCCGCCGGTTGCCGGATGGTGCCAGCTCGCTAAACCAAGCGGCCAACTTGCCGCTACTATCGAAGAAGGGCTCGGGCTTCAGCGAGTGCATCCAGTTCTCAAGGATTCGAAGTTGTTCCGTATCTTTCTTTACATCTAGCAGCGGCACTTGATGAGCTCGCCAGAAGCCCTCTAAATAATGGCCTTCGACCTCTCGTGGTGCCGTCCAACCCTTGGGTGAGCGCAAAACAATCATGGGCCACCGAGGCCGGCTAGGCGGGCCTTGCTTACGGGCGGCTTGCTGATGTTCGCGGATTTCGAGAATGCAATGCTCTGTCGTGGCCGCCATGGCCTGATGCATGCTGTCAACCTCGAAACCCTCCACGAAGTACGGGGTCCAACCGTAACCACAAAGCAGGTTCTCCAGCTCTTCATGCGAAATGCGAGCCAGCAGCGTCGGGTTATCGATCTTGTAGCCGTTCAGATGGAGGATGGGCAGAACCGCACCATCGCGAGCGGGGTTTAGGAACTTGTTTATGTGCCAGGACGTCGCGAGCGGACCGGTCTCAGATTCGCCATCGCCTACCACAGCCGCCACGACCAGCTCCGGATTGTCGAAAGCTGCACCGCACGCATGGGAGAGCACGTAACCAAGTTCTCCACCTTCATGGATCGATCCCGGCGTCTCGGGCGTGCAGTGGCTGCCGATCCCACCCGGAAAAGAAAACTGCTTGAAGAACTCGCGCAGGCCATCGACGTCCTGACTTTTCTCGGGATAGATCTCGGAGTAGGTGCCTTCGAGGTACGTTGGACCTAGTACGCCCGGTGCGCCATGGCCAGGACCAGCGAGGAAAATCATGTCCAAGTCGTATTTCTTGATCAGCCGATTCAGATGGACATAGATGAACGACAATCCGGGGCTCGATCCCCAGTGTCCCAGGAGTCGGTTCTTGATGTGCTCCGGCCGGAGCGTCTCCGCGAGCAACGGGTTCTCCTGCAAATAAATCATCCCCAGGCTGAGGTAATTGCACGCCCGCCAGTAAGTTTCTGTTTTATGCAGTTCTTCGGCGCTGAGGGGCTTTGCAGTAATAGTGGATCGCGTGGGAGCGTATGGACTGAGTTCTAAGAATTCGGCTGGGAGGCTGGCTTCGATGGTGCTCATGGATCACTCTAGTGGAAGATTGGGTCTTCTGATGAACGGTTCTCCGTGCATAGCTGCACGTGAACCGCCTTTTATGATTCATCGCGAGCGAGCTGGGTTGCAGTTTATCGACGCAGGCGGAAATCCCCTGCCAGTTCCTAGGATGAAAGCATTCCATTGACTCGCTCTTCGTCCGCCGTTTATACGACTGTGGAAAACTGCTGTGCCTTACCACAAATGGGTTATCCACAGACCAGCCTTCGGTGGTAGCAAAACATGTTGCATCTCGGGCGGGGCATCGCGTTCGCATTGCAGCCACAATGAACGAACCGCCTGGGGATTTTTCTAATACTTAGTTGCGTAGATTAGCGTAAGATGAATGGGGATGCACATTGCGGAGCTCACGTTTCGTCCACTCGAAGGGCGTGGCGGTTTTGTTGTATGCGGCTATGAATCGGTCGATCGCCTCTCGCACCTGCTGGGGCGAGGTGAAACTTGCCCCTCGCAAAGCGCGACGACTCAGGATGCTGAACCAGCATTCAATCTGATTGAGCCAACTGGCGTGGGTAGGCGTGAAGTGTAGATGAACCGTGCGATGTTGCGCCAGCCAACGGTCATGCTTCGGTTTGTGGGTATTGAGATTGTCCACCACCAGGTGCAGTTCCCGGCCCGGATAGAGTGCGACCACCGCGTTCATGAAGGCAAGAAAATCGCGGCGTCGACGCCGGTGAGCGTGTCCGCCCTGGACTTGGCCGGTGAGCACATTCAGGGCGGCGAACAGGGTCGTGGTGCCGTGGCGTTTGTACTCATGACTGAAACCGGTCACCGCTTGGCCGTTGGGTAGTTTTAAATAGCCTTGCGCTCGCTCCAAGGCTTGAATATGCGGCTTTTCATCCACCGCAAGGATGACCGCGTGTTCCGGCGGGTCCAGGTACAGGGCAACGATTCGGCCGCCTTGGCGGCAAACTGGGGATCGGTACTGATGCACCAGCTACGGCGCCGCTGTAAATGGATTCCTTGGGTGCGCAGCACGCGCCAGACTTGATGTTTGGATACATCCCCCAAGGCCTTCGCCACCAACGCTCCGGTCCAGCTCCCATGGCCGGCTGGCGGCGGCTGGTCCAGTTGGTCCAGAACGCGGCGCCTGGTGTTTTCGTCGTAGCGGGGCGCAACTCCTGGCCGCGGGGCGTCCTGAAGCCCGGTCAAACCAGCTTGGGAAAAACGTACCCGCCACTTGCTGACGGTTGCGGGCCGTTTGCGCTGCGCACGGGCGATCGCAATCGTGCCTTGACCGTTGGCTGCGGCCAGAACCATGCGGGCTCGCTCGGCCAGACGCCTTTCCGTCTTACCGGCGCGAACCCAGCTCTCCAGCGTGGAGCGGTCTTCTGTCGTCAATGTGAGGGCGGTGGGGTATTTGCTCATACCCCATCATGACATAGACCGCTTTTCAATGCAACTAAGTACTAGCCTCACACGTAGTCGAACAGTGTCATGAATCCAAAATCCATGTGCAATCGCTGGTGGCAGTCGAACAACGTCATGCCGGGATCGTTCGCAACAAAGTCGAAGGTCATCTCCGGGTATCCGCCCAGCATAACAACGTCCTTCATCACGCCGGCCCTGCCATCTATAAGTAACGGAGCAATTTCTCTTCTCACCACCCTTTGAACGGCGGCGCGCGTGTTAAAGACTATCATCCTCGTCCAAATTAACTCCGCTGTGCTGAGCGTCGCCGGGAAGAAGAAGGCTGAGAGTCTCTGATAAGTTGAGTTTGCAAAGACCAACGAGTCAGCGGAGGACTCAGCCTTGAACAGAGTATGCAGCATTTTCTCGCAGATTTTGCAGCTCATTTCACGAACCGGCTTTGACACAGCGGCCCGTAAACATAAAGCCGAACGGCACGCGCGCGGATTCAGCAGTTGGGGACAGTTTGTCGCCATGCTGTTTTGCCAACTGGGCGGGGCCAAGTGGCTGCGCGAAATGTGCGGCGGACTGGCGGCCAGGGAGGGGAAGCTGCGTCATTTAGGGTTGCCGCAGGCGCCGGCGCGCTCCACCTTGGCCTACGCCAACGAGCATCGTCCGTGGCAGTTATACGAAGAGCTATTCCAGCCGCTGCTGACCCAAGGCCGGGGGTTAGCCGTGCAGCAATCTGCGGGCCGACGCCAGTTCCGCTTCAAACACAAGCTGATCAGCATGGACGCGACGGTGATCGATCTGTGCGCCAGGGTTTTCGATGGGGCGCGATTCCGCCGTACCAAAGGCGCGGTCAAGCTGCACCTGCTGCTGGATCACGACGGTTTTCTCCCCTGCGATGCGGTGATCACCGAGGGCCAGCAGCATGAGATTGGAGTAGCCCGACAACTGCGCTATGAGCCGGGGACCCTGCTGGCCATCGATCGCGGCTACCTGGACTACGGGTGGTTCGCCGCTCTGCGCGAACCGGGCGTGTACTTCGTCACCCGGATGAAGGACAACGCTGATTACCGGGTGGTGGAAGACCGCGAGTTGCCGCACCGCAAGGGTCTGCTACGCGACCAGGTGATTGGCTTTTACCAGCAGGCACGGGACGGACAGCAATGCTATTTCCGCCGCATCGAGTTCTACGACGAAGAGCAGGACCGGGGGCTGGTGTTTGTGACCAATCACCTGACCCTGGCTGCCGCCACCGTGGCAGAGGTGTACAAGCAGCGCTGGCAGATCGAGCTGTTTTTCAAAGCCTTAAAGCAAAATCTTCGGGTGAAGACCTTCATCGGGACTTCCGCCAATGCCCTGAAGACACAAGTCTGGGCGGCGTTGATTGCCATGTTGCTGATCAAGTACCTGCAGTGGAAGGCCACCTTCGGCTGGTCGCTTTCCAATCTGGTGGCGCTGCTGCGGCAGCAGTTGTTCGTCTACCGTGACTTGTGGGTGTGGATCGATCATCCCTTTCAAGCCCCGGAGTTGCCGGAATCGCTACCGGAACAACTGGCGATGGTCTGGCAGTAGTTGGACAGCAGCCCACTTCTCAAGGAAAACATCGTGGCCAAATTGACCATTTCGGGAGCTGCAATCGAGACAGCATCCATCAGGGGAACCGATTTTCGAAGGGGCCAACCTGCTTTGTGCGAAGGCAGGAGAGGATGATTATGTCCCGCATTTCAGCAGCGCCGAGCCGAGTCCCCAGCTAACTTGGACAGCGATGAAAGACTATAATTCCGCTTGCTCATGGCCATCGCATCCGGTACACGTCTGGGTCCTTATGAAGTACTTGACCGCATTGGTGGCGGAGGCATGGGAAATGTGTATCGCGCGCGCGATACGCGTCTGGACCGCGTCGTAGCGATCAAGGTCCTGGCCGACAAGCACTCCTCCGATCCCGAATTGAAGGAGCGATTCAAGCGCGAGGCGCGGAACATTTCCCGCCTCGCGGATCCTCACATCTGCATCCTGCTGGACATCGGGAGCGAAGCCGAATGCGACTTCCTGGTGATGGAGTACCTGGAAGGCGAGACGCTGGCGCAGCGCTTGCGACGCGGTGCCATGCCACTGGATGAGGCGCTGGGCATTGCCATTGATGTGGGCGATTCGCTCGACAAGGCGCACCGTCTGGGCATGGTGCATCGCGACCTCAAGCCCGGCAACATAATGCTGACCACCTCTGGGACGAAGTTGCTGGATTTCGGGCTGGCGAAAGATGTGCGTTCAAACCTCCGTGCGGACAGTGCCACGACCGAGTTTGCCACCCTTCCCGGAGTGATGTTGGGGACGATGCCGTACATGTCGCCAGAACAGGTACGTGGTCTCGAAGTAGACGCCTGCAGCGACATCTGGAGCTTGGGGGTCGTTCTCTACGAGATGCTGACCGGGCGAATGCCGTTCTCAGGGCCCACGCAGAGCGACATTATTGCTTCCATTTTACTGCATGATCCGCCCCCGCCTGCAGAGTTGCGTCACGACTTCCCGGAGAAACTGGGGCGGATCCTCAACAAGGCTCTGGCCAAGAATCCGAGCGCGCGGCATCAAACTGCCGCCGATCTGGTGCGTGACTTGGATCGTGTGCGCAACCAACTGCGCTGGACACATTCGGTGGCGAGCGCGGCGGCCGAACCGCTCACAGCCACTCACGGTGTCGACGGTGCAATCGAAAGCACGAGCCCGCGGATACCGGTGAGCTTGCTGCAGATTCTCGGCGGGACAGGATCGCTGCTGGTGGTGCTCGCCATTGTGGCATTGATTGCACGGGGCGCAATCGGCGTCCCAGTCGGGCTGGTCATTATCATCGCCGGAGTCGTCGCTGGCGGGACTTGGTTGCTGCTAACGAGGAGGGATTCGGTCGCGGTGCTGCCTTTTGCCTATATAGGGATGGATTCGCAGCCATCGGACGCGCAATATGAATACCTGGCGGACGGGATTACGGAGAGCATTATCAACAACGTTTCGCAAGTGCCTAGGCTGAAGGTAATCTCGCGCAGTTCGGTGTTTCGCTACAAGAGCCGAACGCCCAATCCCCACTTGGTCGGCCGCGAACTGCAGGTGCGCAACGTGCTGACCGGCCGCATACTGCACCAGCACCAAGTGCTGGAGATTAGCGTTGCGTTGGAGCGGACCAGCGACAGCAAGCACCTATGGGGCAAGAAATACGAGTACGAGATGGCCGATCTGGCCGCTGTGCCGCAGCAGATCGCGGACGATATTCTGCGCAACCTCAGGGCGCGCTGGGTGCGGGGGGCAGGGATCGGCGCAGCCCACCAGGTCAATTCGGAAGCGTACGAGGACTTCTTGCGCGGCCGCTATTTCTGGAACAAGAGGACGGGCGAAAATATTCGCAAGGCGCTCGAGTGCTTCCAGAAGGCGCTGCTGCACGACCCGAAGTATGCCCTAGCGCATGTGTGCATTGCAGAGTGCTACATAGCTCTCGGCGTGTACAGCGATATGCAGCTTGGCGAGGCTTACGCGCATGCAAAAGCGGCGGTCATGCAGGCCATGCTTCTGGATCCCGACTTGCCGGAGGCGCATGTTCCGCTGGCGGTGATCAAGGCGGGCGACGAGTGGGACCTGAAGGGTGCACTGCAGCAGTTCGCGCTCGCCGTCCGCCTCAGGTCCAACTATGCCACCGCTCACCAGTGGTATGCAGAGCATCTGGTGTGCGCGGGCTTGGAATCGCAGGCGATTCGTGAGGCCCGGCGCGCGCTGGAATTGGACCCGCTTTCGCTCGTGGTCAATGCGTCATACGGGATGGTCCTGATGCAGGCTCGCCATTTTGATGAAGCCATTGCCCAACTGCACAAGACGGTCGAAATGGACGGGAATTTTTACCTGGCGCACCGCGTGCTGCGCGATGCGTATCTGGAGGTCAACATGTACGCGGCGTCGATTGAACACCACCGCCTCGGCGCACGGCTGTCAGGAGAATCTCCCGAGGAAGCGGAGGTACGCGCAGCGGAGTTGCTGTCGGTCTACGGGCAGGGCGGGCCACCGGCGTACTGGCGCAAGCGCATGGAGCAGAGCGATGCCGACCGTAAGGCCACGAGGTCGCTGGCGTACGATTATGCTGACGTGTCACCCTACAAGGTGGCGAACCTGCATGCTCGTCTGGGCGAGACCGAAGCCGCGGTGCGCTGGCTTCAGGTCGCCTTTGAACGCCGCGACTATGGACTCTATCTGCTGCGCACCAACCCCGCCTTTGACAAGTTGCAAAGCCATCCCGAAGTGGCGGCCATCACGAGGCGGCTGCGGCTTTGTTCCTGATCTGGGAACCTTCCAGGTAGCTTGCCTAAGCCGACTACCACTTTTCCATTGCATAAGCCTGAGCGATTGTTGAGAATTCTCCCAACTTAGATACGACGAGGAGGACTCATGGCAGTGCCGGGTAAAAGAACTGACGAAGCTCCGGTCAAAGGCAGTAAGAAGGCGCCGAAGGAACCTGCGAAGAAGAAGGCAACAAAAGAGAAGACGGGAAAGAAGGGGCGCAAGTAATTCGATTTTTCTCGAGGCTGCAATATTGGCCGACTCGGCGCTTCATATGTCGTGTAGCCCCTGCGCTCGCAGCAGGGTCTGGGAAAGCCATGCGAGTCTGCGGACCGGCACGGTCTGAGCGAGAGGCCGCAACGCCGTCAGCGACTCTGTTACGTGACGGCGGGCGGCCTTTTTGCATTCCGCCAGCGCACCCGAGCGCTCGATGACCCGAACTGCCTGCCGCAGGTTACCCCGGCGGGAAGGGTTGTCGCTGAGATACGCGCGCAGTAACTCGGCATCGCGCCGCACGGCCAGGCGCAACGCCAGCAAGGCCGGCAGGCGCATTCTCCGGTTCACCAAATCGCAGCCATAACTCTTCCCCGTGTCGGCGGGCATGTCGATGATGTCAACGATGTCGTCGGTGATGAACAAAGCCATCCCGTAGTGGTATCCATACCGCGTCAGGCTCTCGACCTCAGAAGACGCCTTGTTCGCCAATAGCGCGCCGCACCTTGCCAGATGCGCGAAGTACTTGCCGACGCCAAGAGCGATCACCCGGTCGTACTGGCGGCGCGTGACGTCCAGGTTCCCCGTGTTGCGAACGTCCAGGTATTGCCCAACGAAGAGATCAAAGACGACGCGGTTGAGGATCTCCATCACGCTCAGCGTGTTTGCGAACCGGCCACGCCGCAGCTCTTGGCTGATCGCCACCAGCGCTGCCGACTGCATCAACTCCGCCGCGATGATGGCGTAACTGACGCCATACTTCTGGTGCAGAGCAGCGTGGCCGTATCGCAGGTCAGAGTGATCGAAGATGTCGTCCGTCACAAAGGCGGATGACTGTAATAAATGGACGGCGGCCCCCAGACGCTTCACTCTGGCGGCGTCGGGTTCGCCACGGCAAAACGCGTACTGGAAAACGAAGGCGTAGTCGGCCGTCACCTGCCCGCGAATCGTGGACATCATCATCTCGCGGAGATGGGGATCATCGCGCGGAAGTTGCTGACGCATAATGTTGAGAGAGATCGCGTGTGCCTGCCGGAAAGTGCGGTGAAATGCGCCCATATGATCGTTCACGAGTTTCCGCCTGCCATGTAGGGTTTAGGGACAGCGACTATACCGCACTCGCCACTGTGTGGGAAGTGGCGATAGCGGCAGTCGTATTGAGGATTGCAGCCATAGCTGGAATTCTACGGGTTTATCGGTTGCCGGCATGCCGCATTTGGTTTCATTATCTCTGGGCTAGAAATGAGGACAGGTCACAAGGCCGTTCTTGCTAATGACCAGAGTCACCGATTGCAATGAGATCACGAAGTGACATGTGCGGGTGGGTACTAAGAATACGGTGGTGAACGAGGAAGGGGCTTGTTTCGTGCCTTCGTAACGACCGATCGCTAGAGAGATGCCGACCACGCCAATTTGGCCTCGATATCCTACATTATATGAGATCAATACGTGGGTCTGGCTATCTGACCTCAGCCAGAAATGCGGAGACCCCATAAATTTGAGTTCCGTACCCTCAGCCGAATGGGATGCCATCGCTAAGGATGGCTTCGATGGTGTGTGGCTGATGGGGATTTGGGAACGAAGTCCTGCTGGCATCGCCATCACAAATCGAAACATCACTCTGCTTAATGATTTCCGAAGAACTCTGCCTGACTTTAGATTGGAAGACAACGTTGGATCTCCGTATTGCGTGCGACGCTATGTCGCTGACGAACATTTCGCAGGTCCTGAGGGCCTCGCCATTGCCCGTAAAGAACTCGCCAAGCGGGGCATGAAACTGATCCTCGATTTCGTGCCGAACCACGTAGCGCCGGATCACCCGTGGGTCACCGAACATCCGGAGTACTTCATTCGAGGGAACGCCGACGACGCCAGGAACGACCCAGCAGCCTACCTTGAGGTAGGAGGAACCATATGTGCTTGTGGACGTGACCCTTATTTCCCGGCTTGGCCGGATGTACTGCAACTGAATGCTTTCCAGCCGGGACTTCGGCAGGCAGCAAGGGAAGCGGTTTTCAGCATCGCGAGCCAGTGCGATGGCATCCGCTGTGACATGGCGATGCTTTTTCTGAATCAGGTCTTCGAACGTACCTGGGGCAGTCATGCGGGTCCGCGGCCAGCAACGGAGTACTGGGCTGACCTAATCTCAGCCATCAGGAAAAAGCATCCGGAGTTCCTCTTCATTGCCGAAGCTTACTGGGATATGGAGTGGGAGTTACAACAGAAGGGATTCGACTTTTGTTACGACAAGAGGCTCTATGATCGCCTGGAGCATGACGATGCAGAGAGTGTTCGGCTTCATCTCTGTGCTGATCTTGCTTACCAGGAGAAGCTCCTTCGCTTCCTCGAGAATCACGATGAGCCTCGGGCCGCGGCGACCCTTTCGCCGGCAAAGGAGCAGGCCGCCGCAGTCACAACATCCACCCTCCCGGGGGCAAGGCTCTTCCATGAAGGGCAATTTGCAGGCCGAAAGGTAAGGCTACCTGTCTTTCTGGGTAGACGTCCCGCAGAGCTTTCAATTACCCACAAGTCTGGCTGGATGGGTCGGGAGTGGGCGGTTTGTGAAATAGGTTCAGCCTCAGGGTAAGCACTTATGCGACAGGGATAGCGGATGCTGAACTGCCGTCATGAACGAACAGCAGGGACGGTTGAGGTGGGCTGAGCAAGATCTCGGCTGCACGACTTCCCGGAGCGATGTCTGGATTGATCAGGAACTTGCGGACTCCCAATTCAGAGATGTGCGGCTCGGCAAGCGATTTCGCAAGCTTCTACAGCAGTTCTCCGACGGCCTAGGTGGAAGCATCCCATGGGTTTGCCAGGATTGGGCGAACACCAAGGCTGCCTATCGTTTTTTCTCGAACGGCAAGGTTAGCGAAGAAGAGATCTTGGCCGGACATTTTCAGTCCACCCGCGAGCGTTTTGCCGCCAGCGACGGGCCGGTTCTGATTCTTCATGACACGACAGAGTTCATTTACCGGCGTGACGATGTGACCGCTGTCGGGGTTCTTCACGACTCAACCGCGGGCCGGGACAATCTGGGCCGCGTGCGCCACTATACCGTCTGTGGCCTTTCCATGCACTCCAGTCTGGCAGTCACCCTGGCAGGTCTGCCGCTGGGTTTGGTGGCGAGCAAGTTCTGGACCAGAGACAAGTTTCATGGCTGCAATGCCTTGAAGAAGAAGATCAACCCGACCCGAGTACCCATCGAAAAGAAGGAGAGCGTCCGCTGGTTGGAAAACCTGAGGCAGTCCACCGCCCTCTTGCATGATCCCGAGCGCTGTGTCCACATCGGCGATCGCGAGAGCGACATCTACGAACTGTTCTGCACCGCCCAGCAGATGGGCACCCACTTTCTGGTGCGCACCTGTGTCGACCGCCTCGCCGGAGACGGTACCAGCACGATCGGCAAGGAGATGAAGCAGGTGCGCGTTCAAGGCCTGCACCGCATACAGGTCAGAGACAAGAAAGGCGAGTTGTCCGAGGCTGTGCTGGAGATTCGCTACTGTCGTCTCGTAGTTCTTCCGCCCATTGGCAAGCAAAAAAACTACCCGAAACTGATTCTCACCGCGATCCACGCTCAAGAACGAAGCAGGCCGCACGGACGGGACAGAATCGACTGGAAACTGCTCACAGACCTGCCGGTGTGTTCGCGCCAAGAGGCCGTTGAGAAACTGGTCTGGTATTCCATGCGATGGAAGATCGAGACCTTCCACAAGATCCTGAAGTCCGGCTGCAAGGCAGAGGAGGCGAAGCTGCGAACGGCGGAGCGGCTGGTAAATCTGTTGGCGGTCCTCTGCATCCTGAGTTGGCGAATCTTCTGGATGACCATGATCAACCGCGCGGCACCCGATGCTCCACCGGAGCTGGCATTCACCAGGATAGAGCTTCGGCTGCTCGATGCGCTGGTGAAAGACAAGCCTACCCGCAGGCGCAAAAAGACACTCTCCACTTATCTGACCAAGGTCGCACAACTCGGGGGCTATCTCGCTCGCGCTACCGATTCTCCACCCGGCAACTTAGTCATGTGGAGAGGCCTGTCCCGTCTCACTGATATCGAACTGGGGGCCACCATCGGTGCTGACTTTATGGGTAATTGAAAGCCCGCAGAGCCCGCCGATGAAGCATTGCAGGATTTCTATGACAAGCTCCTGGTAGCGATGAATGCCCCAGTATTTCGCGATGGTGGATGGAAACTGTGCGAGCGTGGCGGATGGCCCGACAATCCAAGCTTTCAAAACCTGATCGCCTGGAGCTGGCTCAAAGACAATGATCGACGACTTATTGTGGTTAACCTGAGCGACAGTGCTGTTCAAGCACGGGTGCGGTTGCCGTGGGGCGAGGTGCGAGGGGAGACCTGGCGCCTGACTGACGCTCTGTCGGACGCGAGCTATACCTGCGACGGCGACGAGATGGCGGCTGCGGGATTGTATGTCGAACTAGGACCTTGGAGTTGCCGCCTCTTCCAGTGTCGTCGCGCCGGCCAGACATGACGTTTCGTCTTTCACGAGTCAAGTCTTAGGGGAATCGGTTGGACTATTCAACGCTCCATGCTTAGCGCGATCAGTAAGAACTGCTTGACTTTGGCACTATTACAGTCATAATGGCGGCTCATAAATCCACTATGCTGCCGATCAGATCTGTTCTTTCTGCTGCGGGACGATCGCATCGCGGCAACGTAGATCTGTAAAGATGGCTTCGAGCACAGTGCAGGCCGGAGTTTCCGCTTCAGGGGAGAGGATAAGAAAAATCAATGACTAGCTCCTATCTGTCAGACACGATGGAACAAACCGCGGGAGGGCCGGGTGGGAGTTTTCTGATTTGAATCCGCCGGTGCATGCCTGGGCGTGTTGGCGGGTTTATGAAATTGACCGAGCCCAAAACGGACGCGCCGACGTGGAATTCCTGAGGAAGACCTTTCACAAGTTGCTGATCAACTTTGCGTGGTGGGTAAACCGCGTCGACAGCCAGGGCAACAACATCTTTGAGGGCGGCTTTCTCGGGCTGGACAACATCACGGTGGTTGATCGCAGCAGCGCCCGAGGGAACGGCATTGTCCTGGAGCAGTCCGACGCCACCGGCTGGATGGCATTTTTCTGCCTCAATCTGATGAAGATCGCGCTGGAGCTGTCCAAGAGCGACTCCACTTACGAGGTACTGGCCACAAAATTCTTTCAGCACTTCGTCTACATCTCGGCCGCGATGAAGAAAATGGGTGGCAGGAATTATCAGCTTTGGGACGAGCAGGATGGGTTTTTCTATGACGTGCTGAGATATCCAAATGGTGACTTTCACAAGTTCAGGGTGCGTTCGCTGGTCGGGCCGATCCCGCTTTACGCGATTGAGGTCCTTCACCGCGGCCAGCTTGAGCAACACAAGACGTTTCTTTCCGACATCGAGTGGTTCATCCGGAACCGCAGCGACCTGGTAGGACAAGCGTGCTGCGCCATAGATGAAGGAGGAGAGCGCCGGTACGTGTTGGGCGTAGTCGATCGCCACCAGTTTTCACGGATCATGTCGCGCTTGCTGGATCCTGATGAGTTCCTCTCGCCGGGCGGAATCCGCAGCTTATCGAAGTTTCATCTGCAGCATCCCTTCCGTTTTGGTGATGTGGTGTTGCGCTACGAGCCCGCGGAGTCATGCGAAAGAGTCAAGGGCGGGAACTCCAACTGGCGAGGTCCAGTTTGGTTTCCCACGACCTACCTTCTGATCGAATCGCTTGCGCGCTTTAACGATGCCTATGGAGCTGGGTTGATGGTAGCTCCTCCGGGACGAGAAGATGCGCCTGTGTCCCCGCGCGCTCTTGCGGAAGAAGTGGCAAATCGTCTAATCAGCATTTTCAAGCGGGACGAATGCGGCTTTCGACCATGCTACGGAGGTTCATCGAAATTTCAGAACGACCCGTACTGGCGCGACCACCTGCTCTTCCATGAGTACTTCCACGGGGACAATAGCGCAGGACTAGGCCCATCAGACGGGATGGACCGGTTTAGTGGCAAATCTGATTGACGAGTGGCGCAGATAGCTACTGCTGGATTGGGTTGAGACTGCGCGTGTTTGCGGTGAATAGCGCAGTACTGCAAAGTGCATAAGCATGGAGGTCTGCTGATGGACGTGCTGGCCATCGATGTGGGTGGGACCAACGTGAAAATTCTTGCTACCGGGCAGCAGGAGGGACGCAAGTTTCCTTCCGGACCGAACCTGACCCCGAAGGCGATGGTCGAGGGGGTCAAGAAGCTCGCTGCGGATTGGAAGTATGACGCGATATCGATCGGATATCCCGGGCCGGTCGCCAATGGCAGGCCGGTGGCGGAGCCGCACAATCTTGCGCCCGGATGGGTGGGCTTTAATTTCGAACGTGCCTTCGGCTGTCCGGTAAGGATGGTCAACGATGCGGCCATGCAGGCCCTGGGCAGCTACAAAGGAGGCAAGATGTTGTTCCTGGGATTAGGGACGGGCCTGGGATCCACGATGATCGTGGACGGTGCCCTCGAACCCATGGAACTGGCCCACCTGCCTTACAGGAAGGCTACGTTTGAGGAATATGTAGGCTTGCGCGGATTGAAGCGCTTTGGCAAGAAGAAATGGCAGTGTTATGTCGAGGACGTGGTCGAGCGCCTGACTGCCGCGCTCGAGCCCACCGACATAGTGCTGGGCGGTGGCAACGTGAAACGGTTGAAGCAACTGCCCAAGGGGTGTCGCGAAGGCAGCAACGCCAACGCCTTCCTCGGCGGATTCCGTTTGTGGGCCGATGGCAAGCGGCCGTCTGGCCCGCTGGCCGAGATCCAAGCTACCTCCTGTGGCGCGAGTAAACATCCTGCCGGCAAGAAGCGGAAACCATAGACTGGCGAAAACGAATCATTCGGGAGCTAGAGAGCCAGGTTGAACCCAACCCAGCTAATTACGCTTCAACCAACAACCTCATCGGGCGCTACCGGCGGGAACCAGTAATCGTCCGACAATGCCGGCAAGAAAGGGAGCCAACGATGCAACTGGGAATGGTGGGTCTGGGAAGGATGGGCGCCAATATGGTGCGGCGACTCATTAGGGCAGGTCATAGCTGCACGGTTTACGACGTGTACCCGAATAACGTGGAAGAGCTGGCCAAAGAGAAGGCGGTCGGCTCCTCGTCGCCGCAGGACCTCGCGAGCAAGCTGCAAAAGCCGCGGGCCATCTGGCTGATGGTGCCGGCGGCCGTGGTGGACGAGACCATCGCCGGCCTCGTCCCTTACCTTGAGCCGGGGGACACGCTCATCGACGGCGGAAATTCCTATTACATCGACGACATCCGCCGCGCCAAGGAGCTGGCGTCGAAGAGCATTCACTACGTGGATGTTGGCACCAGCGGCGGCGTGTGGGGCCTGGAGCGCGGCTACTGCATGATGATTGGCGGGCCGGTTGAGGTGGTGCAGCGACTCGATCCCATCTTCAAGACGCTGGCCCCTGGCAAGGGGAACATCGACCCCACTCCTGGACGCGAAAGGCTCGGCGGCACGGCGGAACAAGGCTACCTGCATTGCGGACCCAACGGCGGGGGACATTTCGTGAAGATGGTGCACAACGGCATCGAGTACGGCATGATGGCCGCGTACGCTGAGGGGTTGAACATCATCCGCTCCGCTAACGTGGGCAAGCAAAAGCACGAGATCGATGCCGAGACCACCCCGCTGCGCGATCCCGAACACTATCAGTACGACTTCAACCTGGCCGACGTGGCCGAAGTGTGGCGGCGCGGCAGCGTTATCGCTTCCTGGCTACTGGATTTGACCGCGTCTGCGCTGACTGGAGATCCCCAGTTGACGAAGTTTGCTGGCAAGGTGTCGGACTCCGGCGAAGGGCGCTGGACGATCAAGGCCGCCATCGACGAGGCGATACCGTCCCCGGTCCTCACTACTGCGCTTTACGAGCGATTCAGCTCGCGGGGCCGGGCCGATTTCGCAGACAAATTGCTATCGGCCATGCGCTACGAGTTCGGCGGACACTTGGAAAAAGCGGCCGGGAAGTAGAGGAGCAACTACGGGAGCGATTCATTCGGGCGCTTTTGGCGCGGATCCATCACAGGCGCAGCAACAGCCGTTGTTCAGAGATCGCCTAGATGGAGATTCCGTTTAATTTGGGTATACATAACCCGAGCTGACGAGTAATGCAGATACCTAATCGGTCGGATTGCGTGGGAACTTCAGATAAGGCAGCCGGACGCCAGCATCGATAATCTGATCAGCCCGGATGTCTATGGGCGCTTCAAATCCTGTCGCGCCACCTGCGGTAACGTAGTCGTCCTGATCAACGCCGTCACCGCTCACGCCCAATCCACCGATTAGCTGTCCGTTGCGATACAGTCCCACGCTGCCCTGAAAGAAAACAATCCCGCTTTGCTTGGGGCCCGGCGGTTGCGACCCTTGGGAACAAGGATTCTTGACATCGTTGACATAGGGCTGAAAGAACGGACCGTTCGGGGAGCCATCGATGCCGGGGGGGGTAGAGAGGCTGTGCTCCGAAGCCGATGGTACGGTTTGTGGACGCCGTGCCCACAGGTACTCCCGGCATGTCCGCTGGATTAAGCTGCTGGCTGTCGACGTACGTCATGTTCCGGGCCTTCGATACTGCCACGTCAATGCTGAACACGGTTGCATCGGGCATGCGGTACAAAGCCAGTACGGTACCGTCCAGATCGGCGACAGAAATTACCATCTTCGTGCGTTGTCCAATGGGAAGCCTGATGACAGCACGCGTCACACTCGCTGTGTTGACTGCGTTCGTCACGATTGATTGCACCTCCGCGGCAGTCAGTCCACCGAGGGGTCCGGCCCGCGCAGTAACCAGATAACCTTCAGGCACCGCTCCAGGGCTGTCGACCGGCCCTGCTACATAGCTGCCCGTGTAGTTTGGATCGGGAGAAAAGCCGGACGGCAGTGACGTCTGCAGCACGAAGGGCACAGTAATACCGTTGATCACAACGGCGCCCGGCGCAGGAAACGTGGGCAGCGGGGTGAGGGACTGGGTCGCACCGGAATAGGCGGCAAACTCCGACACCTCAGGAGTCGATCCCGCAACTCCTACCCCTCCCACTACTTCAGCCCGCCCAAGTGAACTTCCCTGAGAACTGGCGTCCCGGCTAGTCACTGCTGTTTGCGGATAAGGAGCGGCTCTGCGGAAAAGCTGCTCCTCTCTTAATAGCCGGGTACCCCATCCAAGCCGCTTTTGCTTGGGGTGGGGATTTTCGGCGGCGCATCAATGATCGGTGGTTAGCCTTCAGCGCCGCAAGCTAGACGTGAAGGTAGTGTTGCAAGTTTCAAATGCAGACAAGTTTGTCGCCGAGCGTCCGCCGTGCGTTCTCAGGCCGCCAAATCGAAAAGGCTGTCGATGAACTGAATCTGACTTAGAAGATCATCTCCTGCCACCCATCGAACTTGTCCCTTCCGGATCATGTGGACTGCTGCGTTGCCTTGAATCGTTCGCCGAGCCGCCTGGAATTCTCGGAAGCCCTGCTTGGCCACAGGCCAGGCGCAGAACACCAGTCTTGAATCGCTTGCCAAATTCCCGTTTTGGTCTTTATAAAAAACTTACGAACCCTTTAGACAGAACTTACGGGCGGAGTGCTTCAATCCGACTGGTGTAGCCGCACACGGGCACACGGGCGGGGGAGGGTAGATATGAGCACTTTGTTCATGGTCATCTGCGCGGCAAGCATCCTGTTCTTCACAGTATTCCTGATCGCGTGTATGACGGATTCACGGCGCAGATTGTCGAAGCATCCTGTTGTCTACAAGTTAAGGACGACCGAGGCTGTCGATTCCGTAGCCGGACGGAGGTGGCTGATCCATCTCGAACAACAGATGGCCGAGTTTCTGTCCACCCCCCAGAAGGGTGCAGCGCTGTTGCTTGCAGTGGGTTTGGTTGGCGCCGCCACGCAGATGAAGGCGCAGAACATCGCCGCGCCGGTGTCAGATGGAAGCGCCGCCGATCAGCAAATATCGCCTGCCGTCCAGAGGCAGCTCGATGCGATGCAAAAGAGCAACGAAGCCATGCAAAAGCGCATTGAGCAACTGGAGGCGGAGGTGAATAGCCGGAACGCCCATGGGCAGGCGAGCGCGGACGTAGCCGATAGTTCGGTCGCTGCGCATTCCTTTGTTGAGCAGGCTTCGGGCGCGCAGGCGCCGCCCGCCGGGAGCGCACTGCAGACCTCGGCTCCGGAACAGCAGGGCAAACCCGACCCATTTTCGTACGCCGACTGGACCTGGCTCAACGGCACATCCCGCGTCAAGGACCTGCCCTTTGACTCGAAATTCTTTACCCCAGAAATCAGATTCGACACCTCGTTTGTGGAGAGTTTCAACCATCCCAAAGATGACACCCTTGGCGGTTCGACCGAAATCTTCCGGTCCAACGAAATCCAGCTGGACCAGATCAGTTTTGGAGGCGACTTCCACTGGCAAGACGTGCGTGGTCGCATATTGACCATGAATGGACTGTTCGGCGTTACGACCCCACGAAATGATGCCAGCCCTGGTCGCGGCCAATGGTCCCTGCGCGGCGCGTACCGCTACGTGTCGGAAGCGTACGGCGGGTATCACTGGAATGTGAACTATGGCCTGAATGTGGATGCTGGAATCTTTGTCTCTTATATCGGCCTGTTCAGTTACTACAACTTTGATAACTGGACCTACCAGCCATCGTACGTGTCGTCGAACACGCCATGGTTCTTCAATGGCGTACGCATACAGTGGTTCCCCACCGAGAAACTGAAGATTGAACCTTGGATCATCAACGGATGGCAATCCTATGGCAGGCTGGGCAGCAAGCCGGGCTTGGGAGGACAGATTTTGTGGCGTCCAAAGCCGTGGATTTCGATGGTCTTCAACAACTACGGTATGGGCGAAGACACGTTGGGCAACGGGCTTGGTCACTCGGGCCGCTCGCGCATCCACACCGACGACAGCGTCGAGATCAAATACTACGACAACCCCACGAAGACCCTCGACAAAATGGCATTCTCTCTCACGGGCGATCTGGGATGTGAATATGGCAATACCAACAGCGTCGTCCAAGGAGTGAATTGCTTCCACAATAAATACAATCCCAATGGGACTGTAAAAAGCTACAAGCAGACCTTCGCGGGTTGGATGGTCTACAACCGCTTCTGGTTCAAGAAGGACTTGTACGGCCTGACGGTCGGCGGCGGCGTGATGGACAATCCGGGACGCTACCTGGTGCTGCTCCCGCCCATCGATGGAGCGGATGCGATTTCCGGATCGCCCTACTTCACGCAAAATCCGGGGGATCCATACAAAGCTTGGGACACCAGCGTCACCTTCGATTACATGCCCAAACAGTGGATCACCTTCCGCTCGGAATTCGGTTATCGGCACGCGAACGTGCCGTATTGGACCGGCAATGGCGGGATCACACCTCCGGGCGGAAACACTGGCTCTCCCAGTGTTTTCGCGGGCGGAAATAGCGGCACCCCCGGCCAAATAGTACCGGGAACCACCTTTGTACCCGGCCCGTTTCTGTCAGCTACGCCTGGCTACACTTGTGTGGCGGGAACGACAGGCTGGTGCCCCGATCTGCGGAAGGATGAACCCAGTCTGCGACTTGCCATCATGGTCATGTTCTAGTTCTGGTGTGAAGCGGGTGTGCTGCCTTGCGGCTGCAAAGGCACGCCCGCCTTGATTACTGGGAGCTTCGAATGTCTGCGGCTGCGGATGTCTGCGGTTGCGGATGGGACTTTCTTCAATGAAACACCAAGGCGTAATAGTTAGTTTTTTCCTCATCTCCCTTTCTTTATTGCTGAGTGTTGGCGGCTGTAGCCGAGCCCATGGAGATCCTGCGGCGGAAGCACCGCCGCCCGCGGACGTCGTTCCCGGCGTGGACGTCAGCCTGCTGACGGTGGACCATCCCGAGCAGTATCCGGTGACCGCGGCCGTCGAGCGGGCCTCAGCCTCCGAGTTGGTCGTCACCGGCACGGTAAGCCCCGACGTCTCGCGGAACGTTCCCGTCATTTCGCTGGCGTCCGGCCGCGTTGTGGGAATTTACGCGCGGCTGGGCGACACGGTGCACAAGGGGCAGTTGCTGCTGCGCGTGCGAAGTGACGATGTGTCCGGGGGCTATTCCGATTACCGCAAGGCGGTGGCCGACGAAACCCTGGCGCGCACCCAACTGGAACGGTCGCAAGACTTGTATCAGCACGGCGGAATATCGATGAACGATTTTCAGGTTGCCCAGGACACGGAAGAGAAGGCCAAAGTTGATCTTGAAACGACGGCAGAGCATCTCCGTTTGCTCGGCAGCAACCCGGCTCGGATGAACGCTAGCGTGGACATCAACGCACCGATATCGGGAGTGATCACAGACCAACAGGTTACGAATGCGGCGGGCGTGCAGGCATTGGGCGCGAACCCTTTTACGATTTCCGACCTGTCCTACGTCTGGGTTGTCTGCGACGTGTACGAAAACGA
This sequence comes from uncultured Acidobacteriaceae bacterium, assembly GCA_963737435.1. Classification (GTDB taxonomy): domain Bacteria; phylum Acidobacteriota; class Terriglobia; order Terriglobales; family Acidobacteriaceae; genus Bog-257. Next base: position 250,975 of record CAVTSI010000009.1, read on the forward strand.
TCTGGCCAATGTGCGTCTCGGTGACACCGCTGCAATCAGCTTGAACGCCTATCCCGGCCAGGTCTTGACAGGCACGATCAGCAACATCGGCGCGATTCTCGATCCCAGTATTCGCACGGCCAAAGTCCGCATCGAAGTGCGCAATCCCGGAATGATGCGCCTCGGGATGTTTGTGACCGCAACTTTCCGGGGCCAGAAGAAACAGACTCACACGGAAATTCCAGCCAGCGCGGTCCTGCATCTCCACGATCGCGATTGGATTTTTGCGCCCACGCCAGATAGGAAGTTTCGCCGCTTGGAAGTCGTCAGTGGAGCCATGTTGCCGAACCAGATGCAAGAGATTGTGTCGGGGCTCCAACCGGGACAGCAGGTGGTGACGAATGCGGTTGTCCTGCAGAACACGCTCGACAATCAGTGACGTTCGAGGACACGGCACTCTCACCCAACAGAAGCGATAGAAAATGATCAGGACCCTGGTAGATTTTGCGCTGAACAACCGTTTCGTCGTGCTGGCGGTTGCGCTTTTGCTGGTCGCTTGGGGAGCGGTGTCCTTTCACAACCTGCCGGTCGAGGCTTATCCCGAAATCTCCGACAATTATGTGACGGTCATTACGCAATGGCCCGGCCGGGCAGCAGAAGAGGTGGAACAACAGGTTACGATTCCGGTCGAGATCCAGATGAACGGGATTCCACATCTCTCACATCTGCGGTCCGAGTCAATTTTTGGCCTCTCGTTTGTTTTGCTTATTTTCGACGACCAATCGGACAACGACTGGAACCGGCAGAAGGTCCTGGAGAGGCTCTCTCAGGTCTCGCTGCCCGAGGGTCTTCAGCCTCAAATGGGCACAGACTGGGGCCTGGTTGGCCAGATTTACTGGTACACGCTGAGAAGCACAAACCCGAAGTATGACCTGATGGAGTTAAGGTCCATCGAAGACTGGACTCTCCTCAAGGAATTCAAGTCCGTTCCTAATGTCGTTGACGTTTCCGATTTTGGGGGCACGGTGCGCGAATATCAGGTGCGCGTCGACCCAAACAAGCTGGTGTCCTACGGATTGAGCATCGGCCAGGTGGAACAACAACTGGCCAGTAACAACGTAAATGCCGGCGGCAGCTTCGTGGAGGCGGGCTTGCAACAGATGAATGTCCGCACCCTCGGGCTCTTCAGCAATGTACAAGACATTGAGCAGACCGTCTTAAAGACGCAAAGCGGAACCGCCCTGCGGGTAAAGGACATAGCGGAGGTGGCCCAGGGTCCCAAGATTCGATTGGGGCACATGGCGAGGGCCATCCATCGCTCCGACGGACGTATCGTCGATGAAGATGATGTCATCCAAGGCGTCGTGCTGTTGCGCAGGGGCGCGGACGCAGGGCCAACGCTGGAGGCGATTCACGCCAAGGTGAAAGAGCTCAACGAGACCATCCTGCCTCCGGGTGTGAAGATTGTTCCGATGTTGGACCGTAGCGATCTCCTTCATTACACCTTGCACACCGTGATGCACAACCTGGTGGAAGGGATGATCCTGGTGACCATCATCCTTTTCCTTTTTCTCTTCAATGCACGTGCTGCTCTGATCGTCGCCTGCACCATCCCGTTCTCTCTGCTCTTCGCTTCCATATGGCTCGATTTGAGCAAGATTCCCGCAAATCTGCTCTCGCTGGGTGCACTGGATTTCGGAATGGTCGTGGACGGCGCAGTGGTCATGGTGGAAAACATCGTTCGCCACATGAGCCACACGACTGGTTCCAAAACAGCGATGGAGCGCATCCGCGATGCAGCCCATGAAGTCCAGCGCCCGGTGTTCTACGCCATCGCCATCATCATCACCGCCTATATGCCAATTTTTACGCTTGAGCGAGTCGAGGGCCGACTCTTCAGGCCCATGGCCTGGACGGTTGCCTTTGCCCTGCTCGGCGCCCTGACGTTCTCAATTTTGATCGCACCGGTCCTATGCGGCATGTTGTTCCGTCAGGGAGTTCGAGAACGGCACAACCCGGTGATGACTTTTCTTACCGATCGGTATCGCTACGGTGTGCGCTGGGCGATCGAACATCGCTGGGTGACCGTTGGCGTGGGCGTGGCCGGTTTGTGTGTTGCCCTTTTTCTGGCCTTTGGGCCACTCATTGGCGGTGAATTTCTGCCTCACCTCGATGAAGGCGCCATCTGGGCCCGAGGCTCGCTGGCGCCCAGTACAAGTCTCACGGAAGGCACTCGTTTTACGACCCAGGCGCGCCGCATTTTTGCGTCCTTCCCGGAAGTAACCAATGTCGTGTCGGAAGTCGGGCGGCCCGACGACGGAACCGACACGGGGGGTTTCGGTAACACCGAATATTTCGTGGACTTGAAGCCGAAGGAGCAATGGAGGCCGGTCTTTCATCAGGACAAGGACGAACTGATCGCCGCCATGAATCGCGAGGTTGCCAAGCTTCCGGGAGCTTTCTGGAATTTTTCGCAGCCCATCGAAGACAACGTGAATGAAACAGTCACCGGCACGAAGGGCGGACTCGCAGCCAAGATTTTCGGTAGTGACTTGAAGGTTCTCGAAGAGAAGGGCGAACAAATCACCTCGATTATGGCGCGCATTCCCGGCGTCAAAGACCTCGGCCTTTTTCGCGAACTGGGTCAGCCCAATCTAAATTTCAGCATCGACCGCAGACAAGCGGCCCGCTATGGAATCAACGTGGCCGATGTACAGGACGCCATCGAAACCGCCGTAGGTGGTAAAGCGGTGAGCCAGGTGCTCCAGGGTGAGGCGCGATACGACGTGGTAGTGCGTTATCAGGAGTCCTACCGCAAGACCCCGGAGGCGATTGCGAACATTCGCCTGCTCTCCCCCTCTGGAGAACGGGTCTCTCTGGCACAGCTAACCAAGGTGGATGTACGGGATGGTGCGTACGACATTTACCGGGAGAAAAATACGCGCTACGTAGCTGTGCGATTCAACGTCCGAGACCGGGACTTGGGGTCGACGGTCGAGGAAGCGATCAAACAGATCCATCAGAAAGTGCAACTCCCGCCGGGTTACCACATTGAATGGGCGGGTGAATACGAAAGCCAGCAACGTGCCAACAAGCGACTGGCGATCATTGTCCCAATCACGGTGCTCGTCATCTTTATCATTCTGTACAGTATGTTTCGTTCCGCGAAGTGGGCGCTGCTTATTCTTGCCACGGTTGCCATTGCTCCGCTTGGTGGGCTAGTGGCGCTTCTGCTCACCGGGACACACTTCAGCGTGTCCTCCGGCGTGGGCTTCCTGGCTTTGTTCGGTGTATCGGTCCAGACCGGCGTCATCATGTTGGAGTACATCAATCAGCTCCGGGCTCGCGGTCATACTATCGTGGAGTCCGCCATTGAAGGGGCAGTCCTCAGACTTCGTCCCATCATGATGACCATGCTCGTGGCAACTTTCGGATTATTGCCCGCAGCGATGTCACACGCCATCGGATCGGATTCGCAGAGGCCCTTTGCCATCGTCATCGTGGGAGGTCTGATCGTCGCTCTCGCGATGAGCGTCTTTATCTTGCCCACGCTGTATGTCTGGGTGGCGAGAGAAACGGACAAGCTTCCGGAGCCGGAGAAATCCCTTGAGGTATAAACCTGTCAGTATCCTTCTACGGAAAGTATGGAACACGGTACTCGGCTGCATGACCTTGGCCATGATGTCAGGCACGCTGTTCGGTCAAAACGCTGTCAAGATCACCTTGGACGACGCCATTCAGCTCGCGCTTCAGCACAACCACAACCTGCTCGCAGCTCGGACGACCATCCAGCAGAGCGAGGCCCAAGAGGTTACGGCGAACCTGCGCCCGAATCCTGTGTTCTCCACTGACTGGGAATACCTGCCGCTGTTTACGCCCAGCGCCTGGAGTACCACCTACCTCCACGACTCGACGGAAGCCGACGCGGGTCTTAGTTACCTGTTTGAGCGCGGAGGGAAGCGGGCGCGCCGCTTTCAGGCAGCGAAGGATGTGACCGCCGTGACGCGGTCGCTGGTAGCCGACAACGAGCGCACGCTGACCTTTCAGGTGGCTGCGTTGTTCATAAACGTGCAGCTCGCCGAATCTACGTTGGACCTGGCCTGGGAAGATCTGAAAAGCTATCAGAAAACCGTCGATCTTAGCGAATTGCGCTACAGGAAGGGCGCCATAAGCGAAGATGACTACCTGAAGATCGACCTGCAACTGCTCCAGTTCCAGAATGACGTGACCCAGGCGGAGCTGGCGACGGTCCAGTCCCTTTCGGACCTGCGGAACCAACTGGGGTACGAATCTGTGCCCGCCGTCTATGATGTCGCGGGCGTATTTGACTACAGCCCCTTGGCCGGCAAACTTGAGGATTTTCAGGCGAGAGCCCTGCAAGCACGCCCCGATTATCGTGCTGCGCAGCAGGGCGTCACCAGTGCAAACAGTCAGTACCTGCTGGCCAAGGCGAATGGAAAACAAGACGTCACGGTTCAGGCCAACTACTCGCACGTAAACGCCATCAATGCCGCGTCCTTCCTGGTCAGCGTCCCACTCCCTATTTTCAATCGTAACCAGGGCGAGATCGCCCGTACCCATTTTGCCATTACGCAGTTGCAGCAGCAGGAGGAAGCTGCGAACAATCAAGTCTTGACCGACGTACGAGATGCCTACGAAGGCCTGCAGACGAGCGACCGCATCCTGCAACTCTACCGTTCGGGATATCTGGAACGGGCGAAGAAGGACCGCGACATCAGCGAATACGCGTACCAGCGGGGCGCTGTCAGCCTCCTTGATTTTCTGGATGCCGAGCGCAGCTATCGTGCAACGCAGCTTGCCTACCGCCAGGCGATCGCCTCCGGCCTTCTCGCTGAGGAGCAACTGCGCGAGGCCGTAGGCACAAGGAGCCTTCCGTAGTCCGATGTGCCGTCCGGCAGTCGGGAAATGGGCCGCGAAGGGAACATGACGTAGTCTGTGTCGGAGCGAAACGTGCAGGCTAAGGAGACGACCAGGTGAAGAAATACGAAGTGCGGGGCTGGATCGAGGAGACCGGAGTCATCGCCGCGGTTCGCCTCTATACCGAGGAGGACGCCCTTTTTGCCGCCGAGACGGTCGCCGGTCATGGAATTCCCGTCGTCGAAATCACCTTGACTGTTCCCCATGCTACCAAGGTGATTTCGCACCTCGTGAAGAACATCCCCGATATCGTCGTGGGGGCGGGTGGTGTGACGAACGCGGCTGTCGCCCGCCAGTGTCTTGATGCGGGAGCGCAGTTTTTTACCAGCGATGGACTACATCCGACATTAATCGAGTTCGCGGTGAAGGAGGATGTCGTCGTGTTTCCGGGAGCACTGACTCCTACGGAGGTGATCACCGCGTGGGAAGCGGGTGTAGATTTCGTCAAAGTCGTCCCCTGCGCCCAGATCGGCGGTGAAGCCTATATTGGATCCCTTCATGGGATGTTTCCGAACATTCCGCTGATCGCCTCCGGCGGCGTGAATCAACAGAACGCGTCCCGGTTCATCCTCGCCGGGGCTGTGGCACTCGGCATAGGCCGTGAATTGATTCCTACGGAAGCGATTCGACTTCGTCAGGTTGACCGAATTGGCGAATTGGCCCGCCGATTCTTGGGCTTTGTGAAAGGTGGCCGGGACCACTTGGCAGCGCGCTCGGCAACAAGAAGCGCCGTTAACAATGACTAGCCAGCTAAGCGCCGGGTTGTACTAACGAAAGGGCTTACCAAATTGGTCTTTACGAAAAACTTACAAGTTTCTTAGCCGACATTTATGTGCTCAGTGCTCCAATTAATTGGTCGAGGCTCGTGAGTATACGTGCGGGGTATGTTCGGCTTCTTTCTGACCCGCGCGCAGGACTTTTTTTCCAAGGACCTGGACCCAGCGACCGTCGAGGTCATTGGGTGGTTTGGCCGCAAACAGGGAGCATGGTAGCGCCCTCGAGACTCGGGAGATGAACATGCAAGACATCCTATTTGTTGCAGTCACCATTGCTTTCTTCGCGCTGTCGCTGGGCTATGTCCACTTCTGCGACCGGTTGCACTAAAGGGGGCACTATGCACACGGAATCAACCATCATGATGGTCGTCAGCGCTTTGATGATGATCTACCTTTTCTACGCGCTGCTGCGTCCGGAGAAATTCTGAAATGACCGCCAACGGATGGCTTCAAATCGTTATATTTCTTGCGCTGATCCTCGCCGTCACCAAGCCCATGGGCGTGTTCATGACGCGAGTCTTCAACCGCGAGCGCACGTTCATGGACCCAGTGCTGCGCCCGATTGAGCGGCTGATCTACCGGGCGACCGGCGTTGACGAAAATCACGAGATGCGCTGGACGGAGTACGCCTTTGCCATGTTGCTGTTCAGCGCGGTAGCCATGCTGCTGCTGTACCTGATGCAGCGCGTGCAGGGACATCTTCCCTTCAATCCACAGAAGTTCGCTGGGGTAACGCCCGAGCACCTGGCGTTCAACACGGCGGCTTCGTTTACCACCAATACCAACTGGCAGGCCTACTCGGGCGAAACCACCATGAGCTATTTCACCCAGATGGCCGGCCTCGCCTTCCACAACTTTGCTTCGGCAGCCACCGGTATCGCGCTGGCGATTGCTTTTATTCGCGGGATCGCGCGCCGCCAGATGCAGACCATCGGGAACTTCTGGGTGGACATGGTCCGCTCTTACCTGTGGCTCCTGTTGCCCTTCTGTATCGTCGGTGCGCTGGTGCTGGTCTCGCAAGGCGTCGTCCAGAACCTGAGGCCTTATGACACGGTAAAGCTGATCGAACCGCAGCAAGTCCAGCATGTAGATGCTGATGGCAAGCCGGCAGTGGATGCGGCGGGCAAACCGGTCATGGATACGGTCACCACGCAAACCATCGCGCAGGGACCGGTGGCTTCGCAGGAGATCATCAAGGAATTTGGCACCAATGGCGGCGGATTCTTCAATGCCAACAGCTCCCACCCGTTTGAGAACCCGACTCCTTTCACCAACCTGCTCGAGATGTTCGCCATCTTCACGATTGGTGCAGGATTGACCTATACCTTGGGCCGCATGACCGGCTCGCAGCGTCACGGATGGGCAGTATGGACGGCGATGGCGATCCTGTTCTCGGTGGGCGTTACGGTGGCCTATTGGGCTGAGGCCCGCGGGAATCCGCTGTTGGCTGGCGTGAATCAGCAGGTGACGGCGACCCAGGCGGGCGGCAACATGGAAGGCAAAGAGGTCCGCTTCGGCATTACCAACTCCGCGCTGTTCGCCACGGTTACTACCGACGCCAGCTGCGGCGCCATCAATGGATGGCATGACTCCTTCATGCCCCTGGGCGGGATGGTGCCCTTGGTCAACATCATGCTGAGCGAAGTCATCTTCGGCGGCGTGGGCTCGGGAATGTACGGCATGTTGATTTACGTTGTGCTGACGGTTTTTATCGCCGGACTGATGGTGGGCCGCACGCCGGAATATCTGGGCAAGAAGATCGAAGCCTACGACGTTAAAATGGCCATGCTGGTGTCGCTGATCTTTCCACTCGTGATCTTGATATTCACCGGAATTTCATCGGTCCATGGTTTTGGCACCTCAAGCATCAGCAATCCCGGGCCGCACGGCTTCACCCAAATGCTGTATTCATATGTTTCGGGCGCCGGCAATAACGGCTCTGCCTTCGCCGGACTGAATCCCAACACGCTCTGGTACAACACGACCATCGGGTTCGACGTGTTGTTTGGCCGGTTCTTCATGATCGTTCCCATGCTGGCTATCGCCGGCAATCTGGCGCAGAAAAAATATGTTCCGCCGTCCCTGGGGACGTTTCCGGTGACCACGCCGCTGTTCACCATGCTTCTGATCGGCGTGATCCTGATCGTCGGCGCATTAACGTTTTTCCCGGCGCTCAGCCTGGGACCCATCCTTGAGCACCTGCTGCTGGCAGCAGGCAAGACGTTCTGAGGCTTCTGACATGGCAAGAAACAAATCGAAATCGAAAGCGGTGTGGCAGGGCAAAATCGTGCGGCGCGCCGTCCTCGATTCCATTATCAAGCTGGATCCGCGCCACATGATGGGCAACCCCGTAATGTTCGTGGTGGAAGTGGGCAGCGTGATCACCACGGTATTGCTGTTCCGCGGGGGCGCAGCTTTCAAGTTCAATCTGCAGATCACGTTGTGGCTGTGGTTCACCGTGCTGTTCGCCAACTTCGCCGAAGCCATGGCCGAAGGTCGCGGCAAAGCCCAAGCCGACACCCTGAGAAAAGCGCGCTCGGAAACGATTGCCAACCGCATTGTTGAAGGCGACCGCACCGAGCAGGTGCAAAGCTCGAAGCTGCGCGCCGGAGATGTAGTCTTGGTGTCGGCGGGAGAATTCATACCGTCGGATGGCGAGATTATCGACGGTGTCGCTTCGGTGGACGAGTCGGCCATCACCGGCGAGTCGGCCCCGGTCATTCGCGAGTCGGGTGGCGATCGCTCCGCGGTTACCGGCGGAACGCGTGTGCTCTCGGACCAGATCAAAGTGAAGGTGACGTCGAACCCCGGCGAAACCTTCCTGGATCGCATGATCGCCCTGGTGGAAGGCGCGGAACGGCAGAAGACGCCAAACGAAATCGCCCTGAACATTCTGCTGGCGGGCCTCACCATCATCTTCCTGCTGGCGGTAGTGACGCTACAGCCGTTTGCCATTTACTCGGGCTCGCCGCAGACCGTGTTCGTGCTGGTTTCGCTGCTGGTCTGCCTGATTCCCACTACCATCGGCGGTTTGCTGTCGGCCATCGGCATCGCCGGCATGGATCGGCTCATCCAGCACAACGTGCTGGCCATGTCGGGACGGGCCGTGGAGGCGGCCGGCGACGTCAACACCTTGCTGCTCGACAAGACCGGAACCATCACGCTGGGCAATCGCCAGGCTGCGGCTTTTATCCCTGCTCCCGGCGTGTCGGAAGCCGAGATGGCCGACGCTGCCCAGCTTTCATCGCTCGCCGATGAGACGCCCGAGGGCCGCTCGATTGTGGTGCTGGCAAAAGAGAAGTACGGCTTGCGCGGGCGTGAGTTGTCCACCCACGAAATGGAATTCGTGCCGTTCACTGCGCAGACCCGAATGTCGGGCGTGAACATGAGTGGCAATCAGATTCGCAAGGGCGCAACCGACGCCATCGAGCGCTATTTGGCGCAGAACGGCGTTACCATGCCGGCCGAGGTGCAAGCCAGCGTCGAACTGATTGCCCGCTCAGGAGGCACACCGCTGGTCGTGGCCGAACAGCGTCGCGCCCTAGGCGTAATCCACCTCAAGGACATTGTGAAGGGGGGAATGCGCGACCGCTTCGATCAGTTGCGGGCGATGGGGATCAAGACGGTAATGATCACCGGCGACAACCCACTCACCGCCGCGGCGATTGCGCGCGAAGCCGGTGTGGATGACTTCCTGGCCGAGGCCACGCCCAAGGAAAAGATGGACCTCATCCGTCGCGAGCAGGCCGAAGGCAAACTCGTCGCCATGACGGGTGACGGAACCAACGACGCTCCGGCGCTGGCGCAGGCCGACGTTGGTGTTGCCATGAACACCGGCACTCAGGCAGCAAAGGAAGCCGGCAACATGGTTGACCTGGACTCGAATCCGACCAAGCTCATCGAGGTGGTCGCCATCGGCAAGCAGTTGCTGATGACTCGCGGGTCGCTGACGACGTTTTCCATCGCCAACGATGTGGCCAAATACTTCGCAATTATTCCGGCCATGTTCGCCGGTACATTTCCGGTGCTAAATGCCCTGAACATCATGCATCTGCGGACCCCGCAGTCGGCCATTCTTTCGGCGGTGATCTTCAACGCCATCATCATCATTGCCTTGATTCCGCTGGCGTTGCGGGGGGTCAAGTACCACCCGATGGGCGCGGCTGCACTCTTGCGCCGTAACCTCTGGATTTATGGTGTGGGTGGAATCATCGTGCCCTTCATCGGGATCAAGCTGATCGACATGCTCATCATTGGCGTCGGACTGGCGTAAGAAGAGGACCTATGAAACAGAATCTTAAGATTGCAATTTTGATGACGATCGTCACCACGGTACTGCTGGGAATCATCTATCCGCTGGTGGTGACCGGACTGGCGCAGGTGCTCTTCCACGACAAGGCCAATGGGCAACTCATCGTGCGCAACGGAGAAGTTGTCGGCTCGAGAATTATTGGACAGGCATTCACCGGGCCGGGATACCTGCATTCGCGGCTATCGGCGGCGGGGGCGGGAAACGGCTACGATGCCGCCAACTCCGGCGGATCGAATCTGGGTCCGACCAACCAGCATTTGATCGATCGTGTGAAGTCTGACGTTGCGCGTCTGCAAGCCGAAAACCCTGGCCAGCCGGTTCCTGTGGACCTGGTAACGACCTCTGCCTCAGGTCTGGATCCCGATGTCTCGCCTGCGGGGGCGGATTTTCAGGTTCCGCGCATTGCCCGCGAGCGTGGTTTGAGCCAAGATCAGGTGCGGCAAATCATTCAGCAGCACACCGCGCCGCGGACTTGGGGATTGCTAGGTGAGCCGCGGGTCAATGTTCTGGAAGTGAATCTCGCACTCGACCAGGCAAAAGCGATGGCCGCGAAATAGCGTAACCAGCATCGAACGATCAGATCCTGCGGCGGCGCCCGTTCCGTGCCGAAATCTCCCACAACTGCGGGTTGGGCTGAATAAGTGCGGCCTCAACATCACATCACCACTACTGAAGGAGTCGCCCCTCTCGTGGAGCGGCCACACTATCCCGTATCATTGCCCGATATGGAGAATGCCATCAGTTGCCGGGGCCTGCGCAAGACCTACGACGGGAAGGTCGAAGCTGTTCGGGGCCTCGACTTGGCAATTCAAGCCGGCGAATGTTTCGGCCTCCTGGGCCCGAATGGGGCCGGCAAGACCACGACCATCGAAATTCTGGAAGGGCTGTTGACGCCCAGCTCCGGCGAGGTCGAGATCCTGGGAATGACGTGGCAGGCACACGAACGGGAGCTGCGCGAATGGCTTGGCGTCTCCCTCCAGGAAACCCGCCTTTCTGAGAAATTAACAGTTCGCGAAACGCTGCAACTGTTTGCCAGCTTCTATCACCAGCCAAACTCGGTTCCGGCGGTCCTCGAAGAACTGTCTCTCGGCGAGAAGGCTGATGCATTGGTGGGCAAGCTCTCTGGCGGGCAGAAGCAGCGCTTGGCGGTTGCGACAGCCCTGGTGGGCAATCCGAAAATCCTCTTCCTCGACGAGCCGACCACTGGGTTGGACCCGCAAAGCCGCCGCCAGCTTTGGGACATCATTCGTCAGTTTCAGCAACGCAGAGGGACTGTGCTGCTGACCACGCACTACATGGATGAGGCGGAGCGGCTATGCGACCGGCTGGCCATCATCGATCACGGACAGATCATTGCCGCGGGCACGCCCTCGGAATTGATTGCCCGCTTGAGCGGGCACCATGTAGTTGAATTTGCGCTCGACGGCGCAGTGAATGACGATGCTGATGGTGTATGGAGTCATCTTCCCGGCGTGCAATCGGTACGCAGCGAAGACGGACGTTTCTTTTTGCAAGTCGAAGAGCCTCACCAGACGATACCCGCTCTGCTTTCCGCAGTACAGCAGAAGGGGGCGCGCTTGGTTCACCTCACAACCCGCCAGGCGAGTCTTGAGGACGTGTTCGTACAACTCACCGGCCGTCATCTGCGGGAGGAATAATGGCTCACGTTGAAACGCCACCGACGCCAGCGGTCGCTGCATCGAAGACGGTCACGAACGGACGCTGGGCGGGATACCGGCACCTGCTCGAAGCGCGCATGAAGGAATTGTGGCGGGAGCCGGAGGTCATTTTCTGGGTGTTCGTTTTCCCCCTGCTTCTGGCCTTGGGACTCGGTATCGCATTTCGTGATAAACCTCCCGACATAACCACGATCGCCGTCGTAGCGAATTCTCACGCGCACCAGGTGATCGATCTGTTGCAGCGTTCCCCGGCAAAGACGGCCATTCATGCCGACGTGGCGGACGCCAAGGTTGCATTCGATCGCTTCCGGTTGGGCAAGTATGCGCTGGTCGTAACCTGGGACGACAGCGGACTCCATTATCGCTATGATCCGGCGAGGCCGGAGAGTGTCTTGGCACGCACGCAAGTGGATGATGCGCTACAAGCCGCGTCGGGCCGCAACAGCCCGCTAAAGACCGAGGCCACACCCTCGAGCGAACCGGGCGCACGCTACATTGACTTCCTGGTTCCTGGGTTGCTTGGCATGAACCTGATGAACTCAGGCATGTGGGGCATCGGCTTCGCGGTAGTGGAGATGCGCCAGCGCAAATTGCTGAAGCGGCTTGTTGCGTCGCCCATGCGCCGCACCGATTTCCTTCTGGCAATGGGGAGCAGCCGTCTGGTGCTCATGCTGATCGAGGTGGCATTGCTGCTCGGGTTCGGAGCGCTTGTCTTTCACATGCGGGTCGAAGGCTCGCTGCTGGCGATTCTGCTGGTCGGAGCACTCGGTGCGGTTTCGTTCGGTGGCATTGGACTGCTGACTGCGAGCCGCGCCCAGAAGATCGAGACCGTGAGCGGGCTTATCAACCTGGTGATGATGCCGATGTGGATCTTCTCGGGAGTGTTCTTCTCCTACGAGCGCTTTCCGCAGATCGTGCAGCCGGCGATCAAAGCTCTACCACTCACGGCACTCAACGATGCCCTGCGAGCCATCATTCTGCAAGGCGCGACCTTCAGCTCGCAAGCCAGCAGAATTGTCATCTTGGCGATCTGGGGTGGCGTATCCTTCCTGCTCGCACTGCGTTGGTTCCGCTGGACCTAAAGCGCCGCGGATTTACGCTGCGCTCTTTCAATCGACGATGGCGGCGTCCGCCCGTTCTTCGGCCGGAGCGACGCTGGGAACGATGGTCAGGACATCGGTTTGCACCTTGTCCCACTGCTGAATGAGCAGACCCTTGGCTTCGAACAGATTGCGAATCGAATGCGAGTCCCAGCCCACCACCTCTTCCAGGATGGGAACGAGGATGGCCAGCGCGCTGTCGCTGATCACAGAACGCTTGGCAATGGGCGCCAGGTACTTGTTCTCGGAAACGGCAATGGTGAAACCATCGCGACGATTCACGTGCAACATGACATGGATGTCGGAGCTGCCATCGCCTACATAGACGATGCGGTCCGGCCCGGTCCTAAGGGTTTCGAGCAATTGGTCGATGACCGCGACCTTGCCGTAGCCGGCCGTCACCTGAAGGATGCGTTCGATTTCGCCGTGCTTGTTGTACTCAAACTCCGTGCCATAGATATGATCGGCGGGGATGACGCCCTCAAGGGCCGAGCGAATCACTTCCACCGGGCCAGCCGAGATCACGTAGAAATCGAAGTGGTAGCCCTCGACTTCCTCGGAAAGGAAGCGGTAGAGCAAGTCGATATTCGGCTTCAGGCGCACCAGCTTGCCCGCTTTGTAGAGATGCTCAGGACGGACTTTGGAGCGGAACTCGGGATCGTGCAGCAGCAGATAGGCGAGCTCGCCGCCTTGCTGGACCAGGTTCAGCTTTGCCATCCCGGTGGCTTTGCGCTCAAACTCAGCCTCGGAAATGCCCAACAGCTCGGCCAAAACGTATCCCGAGTCGTTAAAGCTTAAGGTCTGGTCAAAATCGCTGGCAAATATGTATCGCTTCTTGGGAAGTATTTTCTCTATCATGCTTTCGGGTTCGGGTTGGTGGTTCTGCTGGTATAAATTCAAACCCAGCTCCTCTCTAGAAGATGTAGGTATGAGAATGTCTATTAGATTCCCTGCGGAGTCGAGAGTTGATGAAATTGCGATGGATTCTTTCGATAGCGGCTATCGCGCGTGTTTGTAGTAAGATACAGGGCTCGTCAGAGCGAAGAATTGGCGGAAATAACACTACTAGAAGGGAAATCATGAAGATTTTGTGGTTTGCAGCGGTGTGCTTGATTTTGGCGGCGAGCGGCTGGGCGCAGTCAGCGGGAGGGCCTCCACTTTCTGCCCAGGTCGATTCGGTTTATCCGCAGGTGAAGACGCTGTATATGGACCTGCATGAGCATCCCGAGCTATCGGGACATGAGGTCAACACCGCCGCCAAGGTTGCCGCTAAACTGCACGCGCTGGGTTACGAGGTGACCGAGCACGTGGGCGGGACCGGCGTGGTGGCAGTTCTTCGCAATGGCGGCGGACCGACGGTCATGCTGCGCACCGAGCTGGACGCGCTTCCGGTTGAGGAGAAGACGGGTTTGCCGTACGCCAGTACGGTCCGTACCAAGGACAATGCAGGTCATGACGTCGCCGTGATGCACGCCTGTGGACACGACATCCACATGGCGGCACTGGTGGGTACGGCAGAAATTATGGCGAAGACCAAAGATCAATGGCACGGCACGCTGGTGCTGATCGGCCAACCCGCCGAGGAAACAGTGGGTGGCGCCACAGGCATGATTGCCGACGGCCTGTTCACGCGCTTTCCCAAACCTGATGTTGGGGTGGCGTTGCACACGACCAACACCCTGCCGGCGGGCGAGGTGGGCTTCACTCCGGAATATGCGGCGTCGAATGCCGATTCTGTAAACATCACGATTTACGGCAAAGGCGGCCACGGAGCCAGCCCTGAATCCACCGTGGACCCCATCGTCATCGCCGCTCGCGTGGTCCTGACGTTGCAGACCATCGTGTCGCGCGAAACCAAGCCGGGCGATCCCGCTGTCATCACCGTCGGCTACATTCAGGGAGGCACCAAGAACAACATCATTCCCGATGAGGTTCACCTTGGCCTGACCGTCCGCTCGTACAAACCAGAGGTGCGCACGCATCTGCTGGCGGCAATCGAGCGCGTCGCCAAGGCAGAAGCGCAGGCGGCGGATGCCCCCAAAGCGCCGCTGGTGCAAGTCGTGGAATCCACGGGCGCGCTCTACAACGACCCTAAGCTGGCCGAGCGGCTTAGCCAGGCCCTAATTCAGGCGCTGGGAGCCGGACGGGTGCAGAAAGAGCCGCCCATCATGGCTTCAGAAGATTATTCCTATTTCGTCGAGGCCGGAGTGCCCTCGTTCTATTTCTGGCTTGGCGTTGCCAATCCCGAAAAGTTCAAAGAGGCCAAGGCCAGCGGAATGCACCTTCCGTCAAATCACTCGCCGTTCTTTGCGCCCGACATGGAGCCCAGCCTGAAGACGGCCATAGAGTCTGAGGTGGTGGTGCTGCGTAACTTGATGGCAATCGGCAACAGCGCAGGCGCAGGGCTACCTTAGGACCATCAGAAATTGCGCTGCCGACCTGCGTTGGTTTTGATATCCTCCGCAAGGACGATTTCAGAACTGCCAGGGAAGACCCGCGATGAAAATTCTTATCCTCACTACGGACCAGGAACTGGCGCTCTTACGCCAGCGTGCCTTGGAGACCGCCGGCCACGAAGTGGTTGCGCTCATAACGGAAAAAGAGGCGCTGGAGGCGCCGGACAATCCAGACCACGTCGATGTGATTGTGATCTGTCACCGGCTGCCCGATGCTACCGCAAGAAAAGTGATCCGCCTCTTCCATGAGCGCCATCCCGAGGGCAAAGTTGTGTACATCGTCCATCTTTATGGCGAGTGGCCCGAGGTGGAGGCCGACCGATACGTGGTGGGGGCCGACGGACCGGACGCGCTGCTGCGCGTGATCAGCGAGGTCGGTCCGCAGGCTGCCTGATTACGTGGCGTAAACGTTAGCCCGAAAGGTCAGCCAGGGAGTCACCACTAAAGTGAGTAGCCCATCCTGACGATTTGAAGTGCAGCTTGGGCGAAATTGTGCTACAAACACTGCACCACTTTCGGTGCGACCGTCGTCTAAACGGTTAGCAGGGAAGAGTATTTTCAGAGAATGGGGTTCGGGGCCAAGGGCCGAACCGGGTGAGGCGCCACATGGATGTAGTTACGATTACTGTTGTCGGTGTGATTTTGGTCAGTTACCTGATCGGCACGTTGACCAGCTCGGTGGACACCGAGCGCGACCTGCCGCACCGCTACTAGAACGGCAGGAACTTGAGGGGGAAGCGATTGGCTTGAATTTTGCCACGCCTCGTCCCTTTGCTCTGGCAAAGCCCACTAGAACTGCCGTTTCCTCAGCAGGCGTATAATCACAGTAGTGGGGTTATCTTTCACGGATTCCCCCTCCAGCGCCTTCCGTTACCGACGAAGGTGTACTCTTCAGCCCTCCTTACAAGCGTACTTCCAAGACAGCTACGACCTTCTTTTGCCGGGGGACCGCGCAAGGAATCGCAGGAGGAGCGCGATGATAACGGCGTCGAATCTCGTCGATAGGACCATTCAGCTTAAGAAATGCGTTCTTCTCATGGACACAAATGCCGAGCGGCGGGCGCTGCGCAAGAAAATCATGGCATTGCACGGCGTGGAAATGATCGGCGCCTGCGACCTCGAGGAGGCAGGGCTGGTTTGGCATCCGGACCGCTATGACATGGTGCTGATTGACATCCGCCGGAATCATGCCGGCGCGCTGGCCTTTCGCGACGAGATCAAGAGGGACAGCCCCGGGCAGATTGTCGCTTTCCTGGTCGGCAGCCCAGACTTTGTTGCGCTTCAGCCCGCCCCCGGTTCCTATGTTCCCGAAGCACACGGGATGGAATGGGGAGAGTCGTTGCGTAACGCGATGAGGGAAAGCTGCGAATTATTGCCGCAGAGAAACGGGTTCGTGGAAGCCAGTTGGCGCATCGCTGCGGCTAAAACACGCAATGGCCCACAGGAACATACCGATTCCGTGGCACAGCCTTTGAGCGCCCCGGCTGACCCTGTGTTGGAAGAAAAAGCCGGATAGAGAAGCTCGTCACCTAACGATTTGGTAATTCATGGAGGACACGATGACTACGACACCGCAATCTCTGCCTGCTCAGAACGTCCAGCTCAGCCAAATTCTGGAAAGCGCTGTGATTGTGAACTGGAGTGACCTGGTGCAAGTAGCAACCGGGGGCTTGCTACAGGTCGAATACCATGTCGGCGGCGGGCGTTCCGTGGACAGCCTGAAGATGTGGTGTAACACCGCGCGCGGATACTGGAGCCTGATCTGCGACTACTCGGTGAATCCCGGATGGTCGAGTGGTCCACGTTTCAGCAACGGCTTTCATTCACGCGATCTGGGGCGGTTTTTGGAGTCGATCATGATGAATCAGAACCTGTTCCAGCATGGCTCCGAGGTCAACAGCAACGTCGTGATCCAGATCAGTCCACCCTCGCAAGAAGAAATCGCAGCCGCCAAGCTGCAAATGGACGAGGCTTTCCCCGCGCCAGTCCCCACCTTGCGTAAAGCGGCGCCCCGCCTCCGGGTTCAGGTTCCATCCCCCGCGCTAAGCTAAACCCGATGAGGTTCACGGATCATCATCGTGGTCGGCGAAGTTGAGGGAACTCCCGATACCCAGTGCCAGTAGTGGGTCAGTTTGAGCATCTTGGCGTCAGTTTCGGTTGGATGTGCGCTCTCCTACAAACACCAAGCACCCGTTTGGATCTGCAATGTGGAACTCGGTCATCCCGTATTCCCTGTCAAACAAATCCCGAATTCTGTAGCGGTCCTTGAAGGTTTTCACATGCTCCCACAAAACTTGAATGCCAGAGACCTCAATGTATATCTCGGTATGCTCACGGACACACTTCATGACATCCTCGGATGCAGCCTTTTGGAAGTGGATGGTTTGGCCGTCCCGCTCCACTATCGAGTATTCCGGCGACTTCATAGTTGGCTCAAATCCAAGCACGCTCTGGTAAAACAGAACGGTCTCCTCCATATTGGCAGTCGCCAGCATAGGGCTGATTCTTTTCGCTACAGATGTCCCTTTCATCGCCGAGCCCTCCAATTGCAGGATAGTTTCCCCAGGGTCGAGACATGATGGCACAGCATACGAGCCAATGCGAGAACTTGGACTTCAAACTGACCCGTCACCTCTGCGGTGGAAGCGGGAAACTCGTTGTGCTAGCATTCTAAGTTTGTTCAGTTTCACCATGCGCAGACTGGCATGGTGCCCCGCCTTTTTGCCTCGCTGGCAACCTCGGGGTTGTGCAAGCACGATCGCGTGCTACTGGGAAGCAATGCCTCTGAGCGCCAGGTGGAGCGGATCACTCGAAGGAGTCCATAGGTGAAGAATTACGAAGGCGCAAACATCCGCAACGTCGCCCTGATCGGGCATTCCCATTCGGGCAAAACTTCCCTCGCCTCGGCGATGCTCTTTACTGCCGGCGCCACCCAGCGCTTTGGCCGGGTCGATGAAGGCACCACCGTCACCGATTACGACGAGGAAGAGGTCTCGCGGGCGATGTCCATCTCCGCCGCGACCGCCTTCGTCGAGTGGGGCAAGACCAAGATCAACCTGATTGACACCCCCGGTTTCAACATGTTCATCCACGAAGCCGAGATGGTGATGCCTGCGGTGGAAGCCGCTCTGGTCGTGGTGGACGCGGTCAGTGGCGTGGAAGTTGTGACCGAGCGCATTTGGCATTACTACGACCGAGTCGCGTTGCCGAGGGTCATTGTGTGCACGCGAACGGACCGCGAGCGCGCCGACTTCAATCGCGTCACGGAATCGCTCACGACGGCGTTTGGGCGCACGGTTGTGCCGGTGCAATTGCCCATCGGCTCCGAGAAGAGTTTCACCGGCGTGGTGGACCTGGTGAAGATGCAGGCGTACAGCTACGAGATGGGTGGCAACGGCAAGTCAACCGTTGGCCCAATTCCCGCCAACATGGAGGAGCAGGCCAAGGCCGCGCACGAGCGGCTGGTGGAGCTGGTTGCCGAAGGCGACGACGTGTTGATGGAAGAGTTCTTCGACAAAGGTACGATCGCCGAAGAGCACATCGTCGCCGGACTGCACAATGCCATTCGCGAAGACAAGATCTTCCCCGTTCTCTTCGCCTCGGGTCTGGGCAACATCGGCACCGACGAAGTACTCGACTTCATCGTGGACTACATGCCGACGGCCGTCGAGCGTGGCGAAGTGAAGGCCGCTGCCACCGCCAACAATGGCGAGCCGGCAACCCGCAAGATCAGCGACTCCGAACCGCTCTCGCTGTTCGTATTCAAGACCATCAGCGATCCGTTCTCGGGACGCATCTCGTTCTTCAAGGTTTATTCCGGCGTGCTGAAGAACGACGCGACCCTGCAAAACTTCAACCGCGGCGGCTCCGAGAAGTTCGCTCACCTTTCGATCATGCAGGGCAAGACGGCGGTCCCGGTCAACGAACTCCATGCCGGCGACATCGGCGCAGTCGCCAAGTTGAAGGACACCCTGACCGGCGATACCTTGGGCGACAAGGGTGCTCCGATCCAGTATCCGCAGGTCACCTTCGCCGAACCGGCGATCACGTTCGCCATCGAGCCCAAGACCCGCGCCGACGAAGACAAGCTGAGCAACGGCATCCACAAGCTGATGGAAGAGGATGCCATGCTGCGCTTTTTTCGCGATGCCCAAACCAAGGAGTTCCTCATTGCGGGCACCGGCCAACAGCACATCGAAGTTGTCGTCTCAAAGCTGAAAAACCGCTATCACACCGAAGTGAATCTCAAGGCTCCCAAGGTCCCCTACCGCGAGACCATTCGCGGCAAGGCCGACGTGCAGGGCCGCCACAAAAAACAGAGTGGCGGACACGGCCAATTTGGCGATTGCAAGATCAAGATGGAACCCATGCCGCGCGGAGGCAACTTCGAGTTCGTCAATGAGATTTTCGGCGGCGCGATTCCCAAGAACTACATTCCCGCCGTCGAGAAGGGCATCGTCGAAGCCGCACAACGTGGCTTTCTGGCTGGCTTCCCGGTGGTTGACTTCAGGGTCATCCTTTACGACGGCTCCTATCACGACGTGGACTCCAACGAGTTGTCGTTCAAGACCGCGGGCCGCATCGCTTTTCGCAAAGCCATGGAGCAGGCCAAGCCCACGCTGCTGGAGCCGATCATGAATGTCGAGATCACCATTCCCGACGAGTTCGCCGGCGCCATCATGGGCGACCTGAACAGCCGTCGCGGGCGTATCCAGGGCATGGACAACAAGGCCGGCAAGACCGTCGTGAAGGCCGAAGTGCCCATGGCCGAGATGCTGACCTACGGCACCGATCTGACCTCGATGACCCAGGGCCGCGGCAGCTTCTCGATGGAAATGAACCACTACGACTTCGTCCCCGCACTGCAGCAGGAGAAGATCATCGCAGCCGCCAAGGCCGAGCGCGGCGAAGAGGTCGAAGTGGAAGAGTAGAAAGAACGCTCTTCGCTTTTCGCCGTTTGCTCTTCGCTGGTTCGTATCTGGAGGGTTCCGCGGCCGACCATACCCTGCGGGAGCGTCCTCCCCGACCGATGCCTTCAGTCTCAGCGCAGGGACATGCCTCCCCCTCGGAACTCCTCCCCAAGAACTTCGGAACTTTCTTCGACGCTCCCCGTATCTCAAACTGTAAGCGATCTTCAGAACGCGCGGGCAGCGCGACAAGAAATGAGGCAGGCTATGGATGGAGACATCATCGGCTTGGTGGCAGTAATCATGATCTTTGGGATTCCCATCGCGGGCATGTACACCTATTACCGGGTGCGCAAGCTGCACTCCGAAGAACGCCTGGCGGCACTGGCGCGCGGGCTCAGCGTCCCCATGGAGCCCGAGCTTTCTCAGGCCGCTCGTTCTCGCCGGGCAGGCATCCTGCTGGTTAGCGCGTCGATCGGCTACACCGTGGCGTTCGCGCTGATCGCACGCGCCGAACCCGACGCTTGGGTCGCGGCGGCCTTCGGGGTGATTCCGTTGGCGGTCGGCCTAGGCTTCTTCCTCGATTCAACCCTCGTACGCCGGGACCTGCGGGCCTCCTGAAGGGAGGCCACGCGATTCGTCCCTGGCCGCTGGCTACTCTTCCGCCTGCGGCTTCATCCGCCCGCTGCGCAAATAGCGATTATGCCAGCCCAGGGCTTCACTCAACAGGTGCGGAGTGTGGCGTCCATACGAGAGCCGCTCGGCGCGGCCGAGGTAATCCAGCAGCAGCGGCTGGTAGTCGGGCGAGGCGCACTTCTCGATGATGAGGTGCGCGCGCTGGCGCGGCGAGAGCCCGCGCAGATCGGCGAGTCCCTGCTCGGTCACAACCACCTGGACATCGTGCTCCGTGTGGTCCACATGCGAGGCCATGGGCACGATGGTCGAGATGGTCCCGTTCTGCGCCGTCGATGGCGCCATGAAGATGGACAGGTACCCATTGCGCGCGAAGTCACCGCTGCCGCCGATGCCGTTCTGAATGCGCGATCCCATCACGTGCGTGGAGTTCACGTTGCCGTACATGTCGGCCTCGATCATGCCGTTCATGGCGATCACGCCCAGCCGCCGGATGATCTCGGGGTGGTTGGAGATCTCCTGCGGCCGCAGAACGATCTGCTTGCGATAGCTGGCCATGTTGGCATTGACTTCGGTCAGCACGTCCGGGCTGAGCGAGAATGCTGTCGCCGATGCCGCCGTCAGCTTGCCCGACTTCAACAGGCGAATCATGCCGTCCTGGATGACTTCGGTGTACGAGGTGAGCCCTTCAAACGGGCCTTCCTCAAGACCGAAGAGCACTGCGTTAGCGATGTTGCCGACGCCTGATTGCAGTGGCAGCAGCGTCTCGGGCATGCGGCCTTTCTGTACTTCCCAGCTCAGAAATTCGAGAATGTGCCCGGCGATGCGGCGCGAGGCCTCGTCGGGCGGTTTGAACGCGCTGTTGCGGTCGGGTGAGTCGGTGAGCACGACCGCGACAACCTTCTCCGGCGGCAGCTCGAGATAGGGGCTGCCGATACGCTGCCCGGTATGGGTCAGGGGAATCGGTCCCCGGTTGGGCAGCGGCTTTAGGCCGTAGTAGATGTCGTGCATGCCTTCCAGCGCCGCAGGCTGCCACGAGTTGACCTCGATGATGACGTGCTCGGCCTGCTCGATCCACGTCTTGTTGTTGCCGAGCGAGGAACTCGGCAGCAGGCGGCCGTCCTCGAGCACTGCGGTGACTTCGATCAGCGCGAGATCAAGCTTGCCAAGAAAGCCATACTCCACGAACTGAGCTACGTGGCTGAGGTGGATGTCCATGTACTCCATCTCGCCGGCGTTGATGCGCTTGCGCGTCTCGGGGTCGGACTGATACGGAAGCCGCAGGTGAATGCCGCCCGCCATGGCGAGCGCGCCGTCGAGCTCGGGCCCGGTGGAGGCGCCGGTAAAAATGCTGACCTGGAACTTCTGTCCGCGCAGGTTGGCATCGGAGATGCGGCGCGCCAGCGCCATGGGTACTGCCTTGGGATAGCCGGAGCCGGTGAATCCGCTTACGCCAATTTGGTCGCCCGAGTGGATAAGGGCGGCAGCTTCTTCCGCGCTCATGATGCGATTGGCCAGTCCGGGGTTCAGGACGCGGGAGGTTGTGGAAACGGCGGCGATAGACATAGTATGAGTGCCTCTCAGTATTAAGAAGTCGGGAGAGCCCAACCCTTAACGATAGAAGGAGGGCGACCTTGGGTCTGTGAGGTGGGTCACAGGGGAGGGCAGCAGAAAGGCGAATCGGAAACTACCGCACGTGGTACTCTGCTTTCGAGTAGGATCGGGCCCTCATGATCCGACGCGTTTTCATCATACTTATCGTCTTTCTCACGGTGTGCCTTTCGTTTGGCGGGTTGGCGCAGAATGCCAAACCGGCTGCCGACAATCCCGACCTGATGGCGGCTGATCAGCTTTATAAGGCCGGCAAATTCGCCGAGGCGGCAGAAAAATATCAAGCGCTGCTGAAGATCGACGCCAAACTGGCGCCGGCACAGGCCGGTCTCATCGAGGCATTACTGCACGAGCAGAAGATTGATGAAGCTTCCGCCGAGGCGGCCAAGGCGCTGAGCGCTCAACCCAATTCGGCGGCGATCTTGGCGGCCATGGGTGACGTGCAGTTCCGCCTCGCCAAAATGGCTGAAGCCGAGACTTCGTACTACAAAGCGCTGAAGATCGACCCGCGGGAACTCCGCGCCTGTCTAGGTCTGATTCGTCTCTACCGCGCCTATTCGCTGTATCGCCGTGCTTACGACGCGCTTAGGGTGGCGCATCAGATTGCTCCCGACGATCCGGAAGTCCAGCGCTGGTGGTTTAGCAGGCTCTCGCGCCGCGAGCGCCTGGCAGCCATCGAGGCGTATCTCGCCGGTTCCCATCCCGACGATCCGGAGGAAACTGAGCATCTGCAGCACTATCTCGCATTTCTCAAAGCCACCGTTGATAAACCCGTACACGCCTGCCGGCTGGTCAGCAAGGTAGAGCAAACTGACACCAAGCTGCAACGGATGTCTCACACTCCGAAGCGCATCGACGGTTATGGTTTGGCGGTCAAGGTGAACGACCATAACACCCATCTGCTGCTGGATACGGGAGCCAGCGGGATCCTCATCGGTCGCAAGAGCGCGGAAAAGGCTGGCCTGACGCACATCTCTGACATCCGCTATCGGGGAATCGGCGACAAGGGCCCGCAGGGCGGATACCTGGCGGTGGCGGATCACATTCGCATCGGGGAACTGGAGTTCGCAGACTGTGTGGTCACCGTCAGCGATAGGATGCCCCTCAGCGACGAAGACGGCCTGGTCGGCGCCAATGTTTTCAGCTCCTACTTAATCGACATCGACTTCCCGGCGGAGAAGATGAAGTTGTCGCCCCTTCCCAAGCGGCCAGATGAGACGGTCGCACCTACGGGCCTCAATACCGAAGGCGAATCGAGCTCCAACCCCGACGATGATACCGACGAAACGGCGGCCAATCGGAAGGCAGAACCAACCGGCGATGCTAGCAAGACCACGAAGGCCGCCGCTGCGCTGGCCCTTCCCAAAGATCGCTACATCGCTCCGGAGACGAAAAGCTGGTCTCCGGTCTTTCACTTCGGTCATCAACTCCTGATTCCAACCGAGGTCAACAACTCCAAGCCGATGCTCTTTCTAATCGATACCGGCGCCTGGACCAACCTTCTTTCCATCAGGGCGGCGCGGGAGGTCACTAAGATCAACTCCGACTCCTATATGCGCGTGAAGGGAATGAGCGGGAGTGTGGCCGAGGTTTATCGCGCCGACAGAGCCACGCTTCGATTTAGCAACATCTCCCAGAAAGCCTGGGATGTCGTGACCTTCGATCTGTCCAACATCAGCAGGGACGCCGGCGCCGAGGTCTCCGGCATTCTAGGATTTGAACTTCTGGGGAAGTTGCAAGTCAAGATCGACTATCGCGACGGACTGGTTGACTTTTCTTACGACCCGAGCCGGTTGCCGACCACCCATTGAAGAAAAGCCGCCGCAACGCCCAGGGCGCGTACCCATTGAGTTGAGAAGTTTAGCCCGGCGGGCTGTGAGAGCCGGAATCTATCGCCGACTTAAGCGGGCTCCAGGTTGAGCGCGCGCCGGAACGAACCGCGCTCGTTTTTGATCTTCTCTTGCAGCAGCATGATGGCGTAAATCAACTGCTCCGGACGCGGAGGGCATCCAGGCACGTAAACATCCACAGGAATCCACTGGTTCACGCCCTGCACCAGAGCGTAATTGTTGAAGACGCCGCCCGAGGTCGCACACGCTCCCATCGAGATGACCCATTTGGGTTCCGGCATCTGCATATAGAGCTCGCGGATCACGGGCGCCATCTTCTGCGAGACCCGGCCGGCAATGATCATCAGGTCCGACTGCCGCGGCGACGGGCGAAAAACCTCGGCGCCAAAGCGGGCGATATCGAAACGCGAGGCGCCCATCGACATCATCTCGATGGCGCAGCAGGCCAGGCCGAAGGTCATCGGCCAAATGGAATTCTTCCGCACCCAGTTGACCACCGCGTCCATCGAAGCCATCAGGACGCCTTCGTGCTGCTGCTGACCAAAGGTGGCCCGCAGAATCTGCCCGCGGCTCTGCTCCGATCCGACAAGGTTGTCGAAGCGCTCTGTGCCAGGCTCAGGATTCTCGAAGTGCGGAGGGCGGTACTCGGTCGTCATTTCGGTTAATTATACCTGCTTCTTTCGATGCGCTGGCTGCGATCGGGGACGCAACTCTGTCATTGCGCCGTTACGGCGTGACCACCACCTTGCCGAACTGCTCGCTCCTGGAAAGGTACTCATGCGCCGCGCGAGTTTCACTCAGCGGGAAGGTGCGATCCACGACCGCCTTCAGCTTGCCCGCAAAAATATGCTTGAGGACCTCGTCCAACTCGCCCATTGCGCCCATATACGATCCCAGCAAAGAGAGCTGCCGCGAGAACAGGAAACGAAGATCGAGGTCGCCTTGATAGCCCGTCGTAGCGCCGCAGGTCACCAGCGTCCCGCCGTTTTTCAGCGATTTCACACTCTCCTTCCACGTAGCCTGGCCAACGTGCTCGAAGACGATGTCCACGCCGCGGCGATTGGTGATGTGCTTCACCTCGTCGGCGATCTTCTGCTTGTAATGATCAATGGTGTGGTCGGCGCCCAGCTCACGGGCTTTCGCCAGCTTCTGCTCATCGCCGGCGGTAGTAATGACCTCGGCGGACAGCATCTTGCAAATCTGGATTGCCGCCGACCCTACTCCCGAACCCGCGCCCAAAACCAGGACAGTTTGTCCTGCCCGCAAGTGGGCGCGTCCGACCAGCATGTGCCACGCAGTCAGGAAGACCAGCGGCACGCTCGCGGCTTCGACGAAGCCCAGCGAATCGGGGATGGGGATAACATTCACGCGCGGCACGGCGATCAGCTCGCAGTTGCCTCCATCCACGCCGTTGCCCAGCACGTTGAACTGCGGGCAGAAATTGTGGCGTCCATTGTTGCACTGCTCGCAGTGGTTGCAGAAGACCATCGGGGCCAGCAGGACGCGCGTGCCCGGCTTGATATCAGTGATGTACTCGCCGCATTCCACCACCTCGCCCGCGATGTCGCTGCCCAGGATGTGCGGCAACTTCACGCCCGGCAGGCCGTTGCGGACAAAGAGATCGAGGTGGTTCAGCGCACAGGCGCGGACTCGGACCAGCACCTGGTCCTTGCGCAACTCCGGATCAGGAATCTCCTCGTACTTCAGAACTTCCGGACCGCCGAACTCATGAATGCGGACGGCTTTCATTGAGAGTCTCCTAACAATCGACAATTACACACTTGGGTTTGGGAATCCAACATTCGGGTCGTCATCGCCCTTCCATCGACAGAAGCTAACACCATAGGCCCGCCTTATTGTCCGTAGCTGGATAGCAATCATCTTGAACGCAAGCTCGATTGACTGGAAGGCATCCGCTCCTGCTGCTGATCGGATTTTTTCGTCCCCAATCCCGATAATCAGAATGGGGCACAAACAATCGGGTCCACCTTCCCAAAGTTGAGGCTTACCCATCATTACGACTACCTTGCGGCTCGGGTCGTTACTTACAAATAGATCCCTGGTAGCGATCACGTCTCCGAGGTTGTCCACATCCATGACAGTCATTGTAACGACCGCTTTGACTTCGCTGCCAGCAGCACCAATAATTGAAATCTGTACCCATGGATATCTACGAGCAGATCGTCGAGCTTCGCCGCCAGGGACGCCGTGGCGCGGTCGCCACCATCACCAACGTGCGCGGCTCGATCCCGTCGTTCCAGACCGCGAAGATGCTGGTGCGCGACGATGGCTCCATCGTGGGCACCATCGGCGGCGGCTGCGTGGAAGCCGAGGTTTGGCAGGTCGCGCGCGAAGTGATGGAAGAGGAGAAGCCGCGTTCGCTCACCTTCAACCTCAACAACAATCCCAAGTACGACACCGGCCTGGTTTGCGGCGGCACACTGGAAATCTTCATCGAGCCGGTGCTACCGCCCGCGCTGTTGTACATCTTTGGCGCCGGCCACGTTGCCTATAACCTGTATAAAGTCGCGGCGATTGCCGGCTTCGACGTAATCGTGGTGGATGACCGCGAGGCGTACGCCAACCGTGAGCGCTTTCCAGACGCGCGCGAGGTGATTGCCCGTGATTTCGAGCTGACCACGGCGCAACTCAATCCTCCCGAATCGTCCTACATTGTCATCGTCACGCGCGGACACCGAGACGACATGCGTGTGCTGCGCTGGGCGCTCAATACGCGAGCGCGCTATCTCGGCATGATCGGTTCGCGCCGCAAGACCATCTCGATTTACAAGGAACTGGAAAAAGAAGGGATTTCCGCCGAGAAATTCAAGGACGTGCATGCGCCCGTTGGTCTTGAGATCGGAGCGGTCACGCCGGAAGAGATCGCGGTGGCCATCGTGGCCGAGATGATTGCGGTCCGCCGGCGCGCGCTGACGGAAGTTCCCAGCAAGATGTATTCCTACCCTATCAGCGACGCTGCGGCGCATGATGAGCAGGATGCGGCCATCGAAGAAGGTCCCACCCGCATTCCGTGATCTTCTATCGCCGGTTGTCCGTCTGCGGCTCGGGATGGATGAGCACGCGGAACAACTCCGGCAGTTCCTGGCGAAACCGGCTTTCCATCGTGGTCTGTATGTCGTGCACGCGCGAGAGTGGCAGATCGTCGTTCATGGTGCAATGCAGCGACAGATAGAGCCGCCCGCCAACCCGTTTGAACATGAGATCGTGCATGTCCACGACTTCAGGAAATCCTTCCCTCACCTGTTGTAGCCGGTCTTCAAAGCCCGTGGCACGAACCAGTCCATCGCTGGTTTCAATGGTTGCCGGTTCGCTCTCGATGTGGGTCAGAATGCTGGAGATTTCGGCTACCTCCTCCTTCATCTCGCTTTCCAGGCGGGTGACTCGATCATGTGCCTCCTTCAGGCTGAGCTTTTCGTCGAGTTCAACATGCTGCTCCACATGCAAACTGCCGCCGAGGTCCTGTACGCTGATGTCGTGCACGTTGAGGTTGTTGCGCGTGGCCACCGCCCGAATGCGGTCGAAGAGGCTCTCCTGCCGGCTGGCCCGCGAAACTGTGTTCACCACTACGTCGGCATCGGGCAGAACGGCGAGAATGCGGGCGGCAACTTCGTTGGAAACCTGCTCCGACTTCTGAAACGTTACATTGCGCGACATAGCCACCGAGACGTCGGCAAAATAGTGGCTGCCGCCGCGCCTGATCCGCACCCGGTCCACTTCCAGCACGCCGTTCACGCGGTACACTTCTTCGATAATGCGGTTGCGTACGCCGGCGGGAGCGGCGTCCAGCAACGCGTCAATGGTCTGCCGCGCCAGGCGCCAACTGACGTACACCACAATGCCAGCCACGCAGAGGGCGGCGATCGCATCGGCCTTCGCCAGCCAAGGTTGCGAATACCGTCGTCCCGCCAGCACCAGGGCCAATCCCAGAATAACGACGGCGCTGGACCAGATGTCGGTGCTGAAGTGCAAGGCATCGGCGTGCAGCGCCTGGCTGTCATACTTGTCGGCTATGCGCCGCAGGCGGCGTGAACGCCAATAGTCCACCACGATCGAAGTGCCCATAACCGCAAATGCCCAGATGCTGGGTTCAATGTGGACGAAATGAAAGAAGAGACGCTTAACCGCCTCATATATGATCCAGACGCAGGTCAACAGCAGCAAGCCGGTTTCGA
Source organism: uncultured Acidobacteriaceae bacterium (assembly GCA_963737435.1). Classification (GTDB taxonomy): domain Bacteria; phylum Acidobacteriota; class Terriglobia; order Terriglobales; family Acidobacteriaceae; genus Bog-257. The sequence continues at coordinate 279,409 of CAVTSI010000009.1, forward strand.
GAAAGGCGGAGAAACTTTCGATTTTTCCGTGGCCATACTGGTGATCGGCATCGGCGGGTTTGTCGGAGACCCGGACCGAAAAATAGGTGATGGCCGCCGCCACCAGATCGAGGCCGGAGTGCGCCGCCTCGGAGAGGATGCCCAGACTGCCGGTGGTCACGCCGACCATGGCCTTCAGTAGCGTAATGGCAATGGCAGCGTAGATGGAATTGAGGGCGACCGCCTTCTTCTCCTGCCTCATACCCGCAGTCGCCAGCGATTCCGCCATAGGTTCGATTATTCACCTTCCGCCTAAATCCGCAAACTCGGGACTACGTGCCAGAGGCTTGCTTCTGACGACAGTTAGCCTGAATGTGGTACATTTTTTGTATCCATCTACCTGCTCCGCTTTAGGGCGGTATTTACTCTGGAGGAACACCACTACATGTCACGCTCTACTTTTCTCGTTCTTGCGCTTTCGTGTGCTCTTAGCTATGCCGTCTATGGCCAGAATCCGAGTTCGAACCAACCCTCTGCGTCGCCCGCGGCGTCGCCTGCGACGACTCAAAGCTCACCGCCGCCTTCTGCTGCTGGCGCCCCTGCAGCTCCCGCAGCCGACACGACCAAGGTCCCCATGGATGAGGCGGTCATCACTCTGAAGAATGTCTGCCAGCCCCAGGCTGGCGCCACCACGCCGCCTCCCGGTTGCATCAGTGGCATGACGCGCGAGCAGTTTGAGAAGATGATTGCGGCGCTTCAACAACCCGACAAGCCTCCCATGCCTACCGAGGTGAGGCGCAACTTCGCCTCGCAATACGCCAAGATGCTGGTCTTTGCCGACGCCGCCCGCGAGCTGAATCTGGAGAACGATCCCCGATTCGTGCAGATTTTCCAGTTTGTCAGAAATCAGATCCTGACCGACTCCCTGAACCAGCACATCGTCCAGGAGTACTCGCATATCCCCGATCAGCAGATCGAGGACTATTACAAGCAGAACCCCAAGAAGTACGTGGAAGCCACGCTGCAGCGCGTCATGGTGCCGCGGGCCGCCGCCACCGCCGATAAGCCCAAGCCCAGCGAGGCCGAGGAAAACACTTACGCCGACAAAATCAGGGAACGCTGGGTCGCGGGTGAGGACCCGGTTAAGTTGCAAAAAGAAGCCATGGAGCACGCTGGTCTCACCAATGCCCCGCCGGATGTCAATCTCGGCGCCCGCCGTCCCGGTACCTTGCCGGAGGCCCATGAAGCGGTCTTCGAGTTGAAGCCCGCGGAGGTTTCTCAGGTGTTTGCTGATCCCGGATCGCTTTACATTTATAAGGTGGTTTCCACTCGCCAAGTCCCGCTCAGCGACGTTAAGGCCAACATCTCGTCCACTTTGCAGCGGCAAATGATCACCGACAAGATTGAACAGATCCAGAAGTCGGCGACCATTGTCCTTAACGAAGCTTACTTTGGGCCGGAGGTGCCGCAGACCGTCCGTCAAACGATCATCACACCCAGGGGAGCCGCTGGGGCTAAGCCGAACTCGGGATCGGCTCCGCCGATTCCCAATGCGACACCTGCTCCGGCGCCGAAATCGGAGACGCCTCCAAAATAGTCATGCCGGCGGAACCAACTGTCCTGGTCACGGGGATCTCGGGGAATCTGGGCGGCCGGTTACTGCCATTGCTTTCCGATTTTCAGGTGGTGGGCGTGGACACGCGCCCACCCGACAGTTCCGGCCTGGCGAGGTTCGAGCAAACGGACCTGGGCCGTGAGCCGTCTTGCTGGCAGCTCATTGAGTTGCTGCGGGCAACCGGAGCGCGGTCCGTAATTCATCTTGCATTCGTTTTAGATCCCCAACGCTCGGGCGTTCTCGATCTGGAACGGATGTGGCAGATCAATGTCGCCGGAACGGCCCGGATCATGGAAGCGGTAAGCGTCGTCAATCGCACCGGCGGCCAAATCAGGCAATTCATTTTTCCGAGCAGTGTCGCCGTGTACGGCCCGGAGACCGTAGGGCCGGTGAAAGAGGAAGCTCCGCTGCGTGCGCACACGCTGCCCTACGCCATTCACAAACGTGAGTGCGACGAGGTGGTCCGCTACCGGGCCGAGAGCCTTGGCGACTGTCACACTTACGTTGTGCGTCCTCACATTCTTGCTGGCGCGAGCGTGCAGAACTACATGATGGGAGCGTTGCGCGGAACGCCGCTGGGCAGCGGCAAACGTGCCGCCCGCATGCGGGCCGCGGGCAAGCGGTTGCCCTGGTTGCTGCCTCGCGGCGCGAAATATCTGGAGAAGCGCTTCCAGTTTGTACACGTGGACGACATGGCACGCTTGCTGGTGCACCTATTGAACCGGCCGGCGACCGATCCAGCATTAACCATTTTGAATGTCGCCGGGCGCGGAGAACTTATCACCGTTCAGCGTTGCGCTGAGATCGCGCAAGCCAAGATCAAACGAGTTCCCACACGAGCCGCATGCCACGCCGTCCTCCGCCTGTTGTGGAAGCTGGGGATTTCCACGATCCCTCCCGCTGCTCTGCCCTACCTGATTGGCTCGTACACGATGGATACCACCCGGCTGCAACAGTTCCTCGGGGAGGAGTATGGGCGCGTGATTCAATTCACCATTGAAGATGCGCTGCGCGACAGTTTTGGAAGCAGGGGCTAGGGGCTAGGGATCAGGGGTTAGGCGGCTAGAAACTAACTTGCGTGCATTATTCATGAACTTTGAATTGTCATCCTAAGCAGACGGCTCCTTGGAAACCCAATCCCTAATCTCTGGCCCCTAGCCCCTGTTCCCTACTTCTTCCCCCGATACAGCCCGGCAATCCCAAACGTGTACGGCGTCCATGTGGCTTCGCGGAAACCGGCAGCGCGCATTCGCTGCAACATCTCTTCGGGAGACGGAAAACGCAGCACGGACGCGGGCAGATACGCATACGGACCGCGCACGCCGGAAATGAGCGTGCCGATGGCCGGCAGCACCCGACGAAAGTACACTCGATACAGTTTGCCAATTAGGCCCTTGGGCTCGCCGAAATCGAGAATGCCCACCTCGCCCTGGGGCGCAAGCACGCGGTAAATCTCCGCCAGTCCCCGATCATAGTTGGCGAGATTGCGAAAGCCGAAGGCGGCGGTCACCAGTTGAAACTGGCCCGTGGCGAACGGCAAGTTGAGCGCATCAGCCTCGACCCAGCGGATATTCCTGCCCGCGGACTTCTGCTGCGCGCGCACCAGCATGGCATGCGAGAAGTCGGCCCCGAAGATTTGCGTGCGTGCGCCATTCAGGCGGCGATGCAGGGCAAACGTCATGTCGCCGGTCCCGCAGCAGAGGTCGAGCACCTGCGCGTCAGGGCGTCGCAGCACCTCGCTAAAGACGCGGGCAGTGCGGTTCCACCACACCCGGTCGATGTTCATCGAGAGCACGTGGTTCAGCAAGTCATAGCGGGGCGCGATCGACGTGAACATATCGCGCACCGCGGCGGCTGCCGATGCTTCGTCGCGCGCTCCGGCCGGGGCGGCGCCCACGATGCGCTGGTCCGTCGGACGATCCGAGGGACCTGCCGGCGATTTGTCGTTCTGGGCCAACGCTATGCCTCTGATAACTTCTTGATTTCTTCGACCGCGTGGATGACCGCTCGTTCCGGCACGGTGTTGACCACTTCGACCTTGCCGATCTCCGTCGGCAGAACAAAATGCGGCACACCGCCCACCGTCTTCTTGTCGGAGAGAAGCCGCTTCGCGATGCCTTCGCTGTTTACCTCAACCCTCGGCAACGGCGCGTACGCGCGCACCAGCCCAATGATCCGTTGCGCGGTGTGCGAGTCGGTGACGCGCATTTCGGTCCCAATCAAGGTGGCGGCAATCATTCCCCAGCCCACCGCCTCGCCATGCAGGAACTGCTGATAATCAGTCTCCGCCTCCAGCGCATGCCCGATGGTGTGTCCAAAATTCAGGATGCGGCGCTCGCCGCTCTCCCGTTCGTCTGCGCTCACCACCTCAGCCTTCACGCGAATGCATTCCGTAATCAGCGTTTCCAACAGCGCGCCATCACGGCGCAGCAAAGCGTCGCGGTTCGATTCCATCAACTCGAAGATGGCGGGGTTGCGAATCACGCCGTACTTCATTGCCTCGAACAAGCCGGAGCGATACTCACGCTCGGGCAGCGTAGCCAGCACATCAGGATCGGCAAGTACTGCGAGCGGCTGACAAAAAGTGCCCAGCAGGTTTTTGCCTGACTTCAAATTCACTCCGGTCTTGCCACCAATCGCCGAATCAACTTGCGCGAGCAGCGTCGTCGGTATCTGCACGACGGGAATTCCGCGCATGAAGACGGACGCCAGAAATCCCGCGACATCGCCCACCACGCCACCGCCCAGCGCCAGAATCACCGACCGGCGGTCGGCGCCGCAACTCACCAGTTTCGAGGCGAGTTTTTCCAGTTGCGGGAGGGTCTTCGAACGCTCGCCATCTGGCATCTGGATGAATTCGACTTCGCGCCCGGCTTTGCTGAAACTCTTGCGCAGCACGCCGCCCCAGGGCTTGCGCACGGTCGCCTGCGTCACCACAAAGACGCGCCACTCCGGAGGCACAGTATCGCGCAGAGCGGCGGCTGCCGAGCGCAACAAGCCTCGCTCGACCAGCACTTCATAGGATCGTGACGGGGTGTGAACTGGGATGCGAGTCAAGGTTCTAGTGTAAAGGATGAGGGATGGGTGCGGTACAAGCTCGTAGTTATTCCGTCGCCTACAAAATCATTATCTGGCAAAGCGCGCGGAAGACTCGCATAGCATCAAGCTTCGAGAAAGCGATGATGGTGGAAGAGGACGCATTGCACAGAGCCTTGCGACTCTTGCTTTACCAGTTGCTGCAATTCAAGCCCGATATCAGTGGAAAAAGCTGCGTCGGGCGACTCAATATTGATCGCCAGGATCTTCAGACTCGTCTCATCCTGCGACAGCTGGCCAATCGCCTTGCGAATGTGAGCCGTCGCTTTGTTAAGTAGGCCTCTCGATTCGGTAAAGGGCCCCCAGGAGTGAGCCCCGCCCAGCAATCTCGTCAGTACGACGTCACCTGCTCCACTCTGCAAGTCAACTCGAACGTGAACGTCCCTTGGTAGGGTCAGGTTGGTAGAGTAGGGGACCTCAACACTTTCGAGAGACAGAAGGAACCCGCGAATTGCTGAGTCGTGAGCAGGCAGCGCAGTGTTATCCCAATAATGGTGCAGTACGATACGGAGGTTCTTCAGATATGGATGAGTGGACGAAAGCTCGGCCGAGATGCGTTGAAACGAATCTACGAGCCCAAAAGGAGCGCGCAAATTTTTCACTTCGACGTATGCCTGTTGCTCCTCGCCGTCATCGTCTTTAACAAGACATCGGTAGTCCGGCTTGCTCGGTGTGTTACGTGTCTTGGGTGGAACCAGTGGGAGAAACTTGTAACAGCCTCTTTCCGAGAGGTCACGCACCACGCATATCTCAAGGAAATAATCACCCAATCTTCCGCTGAATTCGTCCGGAGAATTGCTTTGGGCAGAGCCCTCCAATTCATCCATGATCTTTAAAGTGGCTACTTCTACGTTTTCAACAGCCTGAAGGTACAGCGCGCATCTTTGCTCCCAGAATTCCAGCGTCGCAGTTCTGGGGCTCTTCAGAAATCGCAGTAGGTTGCAATCGGGATCGGCGGCTGAAAGGCGAACAGAGAGAACGTCGCCGAACAGTGTGCGGAAGGCTGGATAGCTGCTCAAAGAAGCCTCGACTTTGCGTCTCGTTTCTGGATCGATTGTCATGAATCGTATCGCCCAACAGCCTCGAGAATATCACCTGCCACCAACGTGTTCGTTAGAGAATCGCAGTCAGAAAGTCCGATGATCCGAACGTTCCTGCTCTGTGCGATTCCCCATTTGGTTTTACCGTTCCATATACCGAATCCCGTGCCCTGTCTGCGTGCTACCATGAAGCCGTTAAGAGCAAGTTAGCGGCCATGAAAGCTCTTCCTTCTGAAACCGATTTCATCGTCGTGGGTGCGGGCATCGCGGGTCTGCGGGCCTCGGTGGAACTGGCGTCCGCGGGACGCGTGCTGTGTCTGGCGAAACGCGAGGTCACGGAATCCAACACCCAGTACGCGCAAGGCGGCATCGCCGCCGCTCTTAGCGATGACGATGAAGTCCGCCTCCACCTGGAGGACACACTCAAGGCGGGCGACGGCCTGTGCAACGAAGAGGCGGCGAGAATCCTGGTGGAAGAAGGTCCGCCTCGTATCGAAGAACTCATCGCGTGGGGTACGGAGTTCGATCGCGCCGGCACGAAGATCGCGTTTACCCGCGAGGGGGCGCATAGCCGCAACCGCGTGCTGCACGCTCACGGCGACTCCACCGGGCGCGAGATTGGCCGGTCGCTCTTTCTCAAGGCCTCGGCTTTGAAGGAGATCACCTTCCGGGAATTCGAATTTACCACCGACTTGCTGGTGCGCGATGGCAGCGTGGTTGGGATCCGCGTTCTCGACCAGTCTGGCCAATCGCACGAGATCTTTGCCAGCGGCACCCTGCTCGCCACCGGAGGCTTGGGGCACGTTTACAGCGACACCACCAATCCCTCGGTTGCAACCGGGGACGGGGTTGCCATGGCGCATCGCGCCGGCGCCGAGATCAGCGACATGGAGTTCGTGCAGTTTCATCCCACCGCGTTGTACCTGAAGAACGCTCCGCGATTCCTTTTGTCGGAGGCACTGCGCGGGGAAGGCGCATATCTGCGAAACATTGAGCTGAAACGCTTCATGCCCAAGTACCACGAGTTGGCGGAACTGGCCCCGCGTGACGTTGTGGCCCGCGCGATTGCACATGAACTGGAGCTGGTAAAGCGTCCCGATGCCGCCGTGTATCTCGACCTCACCCACCTGCATGCCGACCGCGTGCGCAAGCGTTTTCCCACCATTTACGCTACGTGCATGCAGTACAACGTCGACATTGCCACCGAACTGGTTCCCATTCGTCCGGCCGCGCACTACGCCATGGGCGGCGTGCGCACCGATCTCCGCGGACAGACTTCCTTGCCCGGGCTGTATGCCGCTGGCGAGGTGGCATGTACCGGCGTTCACGGCGCCAACCGGCTGGCCAGCAATTCGCTGCTGGAAGGCTTGGTGTACGGAGCACGCGCTGCTCAGAACATGCGCGAGCATCTCCGCTCACGTCGTGATCACGCAGTGGTCGCAGGAGCTGAGAATACCGCCGTATCTACCAATGGACAGGCCGCACAGATTGAGGCGTTCATCAAAAAAGTGCAATCGCTAATGTGGCAATACGTGGGCGTGGTGCGCGACGGAAAAGGCCTGCGGCAGGTGGTTTCGGAGTTGAGCGAGTTGCAGAAGCAACAACCGGCCTCGGGCGATCGCCGTTCGCACGAGGCGACGAACATACTACAGGCCGGACTGCTGATCGCCCGCTCGGCGCTGGCACGGGAGGAGAGTCGCGGGGCCCATTATCGTCTCGACTTTCCTCTGAAGAATGACGCGAAATTCCACAAGCATTCCGTCGTATCTGGCGACAAGATCCGCTTCGAATAAATCTGCTACGCGTCTTTGTGTTTTCTCGCGGGAAACAACAGCGACAGAAGAATCGAGATCAGCAAAACCCCAGCGACCACGCCCAGTGCGACGCCGATGGGAATCTGCACATAACTCGACGCCAGCATCTTCACGCCAATAAAGATCAGAATCAGCGATAGACCGTAATGCAGGAAGTGGAAGACCTCGATCATTCCCGCCAACGCAAAATAGAGGGAGCGCAATCCGAGAATCGCAAACACGTTGGACGTATAGACGATGAACGGCTCGCGCGTCACCGCCAGGACCGCGGGGATGGAGTCGGTCGCAAATAGCACGTCGGTCGTCTCCACTACGATCAGCACCACCGCCAGCGGGGTCGCATACCGCACCAGCCCGCGTCGCACGAAAAACTTGCCGCCCTCAAAATCTTTAGTCAGCGGGAATAGCTTGCGAAAGCCGCGCAGTACCAGGTTGGTCTCGGGTTGGATCTCCTGGTCTTTTTGGCGAAACAGTTTGAACCCGCTATAGATGAGGATCCCGCCGAAGATATAGATGAACCAGTGGAAGCGGTTCAGCAGCGTGATCCCGGCGACGATGAAGATGGCGCGCATGACCAGCGCGCCCAGGATGCCCCAGAACAGCACCTCGTGCTGCAACTGCCGCAGGACCTGAAAATAGCGGAAGATGAGCAGAAAGATGAACAGGTTATCGACGCTGAGGGACTGCTCGATCAGGTATCCCGCGATGAACTCCAGCGACAACTGAGAGTTCGGCCGGGCATGGCTGCCCACCATCGTGTGTCCGAAAAAGTAAATGAGGACGGCAAAGCCCGCTGCCAGCGAAATCCAAACCAGCGTCCAGCCCATGGCCTCGCGAAAGCCCACCACGTGCTTGTTGCGGTGGAAGACGCCCAAGTCGAGCGCCAGCAGCGCGAGCACGAACAGGTTGAATAGGACCCAGAAGAGCCAGTTCGAAGGCATGGGCAGAATCTCAGAACAGCCATTCTATCTGGCGGCTGAATCCGGAATGGTCTTTTCGACGGGCCCGCGATTTCTACCTACAATAGAGCCAGCGGTCTCGTCCGCGTTATACCGGCTCCCCACCTGGAGCTGTCATCACTTCAGCCATCAACGAAAGGAATCATCATGGCCCGGCAACCCGGCGTTTATGCCACCCTGGACACCAGCGAAGGAACCATTGTCTGCCGCCTCTTCGAGCAGGAAGCCCCCATCACCGTGAAGAACTTCATCGAGCTAGCCGAAGGCTCGCGCGAATGGACCCATCCGCACACCAAGAACAAGAGCAAAGCTCGCCTGTACGACGGCACCATCTTCCATCGGGTGATTCCCGACTTCATGGTCCAGGGCGGCGACCCCACCGGCACCGGCATGGGTGGCCCCGGCTACCAGTTTCAGGACGAGACCAAGGGCTCGCCGCACAAGTTCGACAAGCCGGGCAAGCTGGCCATGGCCAACTCCGGGCCGGGCACCAACGGCTCGCAATTCTTCATCACCGTAGTGCCGACGCTGTGGCTGACCGGCAATCACACCATCTTCGGCGAAGTCGTCGAAGGCCAGAACGTGGTGGACAAAATCACCAAGCTGCCGCGCAATCGCCAAGACAAGCCCAACAAGGATGTGGTGCTGAACTCGGTGAAGATTGAGCGGGTGTAAAGGCACAACAAAAATGACGTGCGGTGCCGTCTGTCCGCCGTCGCTGCGAAAGGATTCCGACATTGGCGGACTTGTTCAGAGACTCATTAGATTCTCCTCAACTGGCAGACGTTCTTGCATTTCTCGCGCTCAGCGCTCCTGAAGCACAAAGGCCAACAGAGGGAACTCAGCTTGATTTCAAACGAGATCTAATTCCGGACATTGGGTTTTATGTTGCCGCGCTTGCAAATACGGCTGGTGGCTTAATACTCATTGGAGTCGACGCTCAAAAGAGTGCATCGCTTCGCCAAAATATTCCAACTGCTGCGCCGGGTTACCCACTCGGCGCCGACGCCAAGGCGCGAATCACCAACAAAATCGGGCTCTGCACGAGAATCTGACGAAGTGTGCATTTTAAGCGGCTTTCCGGAAAGCGACGAATTCGGTCCTAGTGGCGGCCAGCCGCTGTGCTTTCAGCAGGAGATAATTCAGATCGCGGTAGCCGCGACCACACCGTAACAGCGCCTTGATGTTCCCATTGACCGCTTCCACCACCCCCAGCGGTATCTTGATCCGGCAGTAGTTCAGAACTCCATCCAGGTGATCCAGCAACATCCGCGCCAGCTTCTCCATGGGTTTGAGCCGCTGCCAGCGCAACTGGTCGATCCAGCTTTGCAGGTAGCGCAGCATGGCTCCCTCATAGGTGTAGCTCCACAGCCGGTCCAGACTTTCTTTCAGTAAATACGCCTTCATCACGCGCCGGTTCAGTGCGAATAGTTCATTGAGTTGCCGTTTCTTGTTGGTGTTCAGATGGACCCAGCGTGACAACAGCAGCCAGCGCTTTCCCTTCACCACCTCCCGCGCCACACCACCCTTACGAAAGAACTCCGCCCGGCGCACTTCATCCACCGCCGCTCCCGCGTGCTGCATGATATGGAACTTGTCATATACGATCCGGCACCTCGGTACCCACTGTTCAAGGCTTTGCCGGAACGGTTCCCACATATCCACGCAGGCGGCCCGGATCGCGCTGCGTTGGAAGCTGCTCAACTGCTTCTGGAAAAACTCGTCCAGGGTCTCTTTCTTCCGTTCCCGGCCGAACCACAACGGCTCTCCGGTCTCCAAGTTGCTCACCACGGTGAGGAACTTCTGCTTCTTCCCCAGATGGATCTCGTCGACCCCCATCTGCCGCAAGGCTGGGTTCCTTCTCGCCCCAGCCCAGCGCTGCAGATACCGCAGATCGATAGCACGAACCGTACTGGCCGCCAGCCCAAACTGACGCCCCCCTCGCCGCACCGCCGCACTCTCGCAGGCCAGCCCTACGGCTTCTTCAAAGCGCTTGCTGAACGGAGCTTTACTCGGCAGTTGCGGTACCTTCTCCGTCTTCAGACCGCAATGTGGGCAGCGCACCCGATACAGTTCCACCACCACCGTAGCCCGGAATGCACTCCATGGCAGATCTCGTACTTCCCGCTGATATATGTCATAGGCCTCGGCTACCCTCCGCCCACAGCCAGAGCAAATCAGTTTTCGGTTCCCACGCTTGCGCCGTACCCACAGCTTCAGGGTCTTGGCCCGCTCGTCGATTTCGTGCTGATAGACGCGGTAGCCTGGCCACCCCAGAACTTTGGTCCAGTCGTTCTCTCTCACCCAAAGAGTGTAACCAGACTTCTCGAAAATCAAAATGCCCATTAAATCAGGGGCTGTTCAGATTCTCGCGCAGAGCCCAAAATCGTTACTTCCGTAAGCCCACGGCCCCGATTCGATATTGGAATCTACCCCATTGTCGGAGGAGCTGCCGGAGATGCGATCGGGGTTATTCGGGTGGAGCCGGGGGATTATCCGCCATATGAATATTCCAAGAGCGGTGACTACAAAATCCCAGTGCGCATCCAGGACACAACTCGGCAAGCTTCACTGCACGAAATCGAAGAACTTTTACAAAATCGGGATCGGCTACAAACATCGGCTGTGCAACTACTAGATCGTTATATCGCTTCGGACCTGCTTCCCAAGGCTCACAATCGCCAAAGCCTGTTTGTTTGCCCAATTGCGCCCTTGCGCCTTAGGCTGGACAGTTCGTCGGAAGCATCCTTCAAGGACCTTTTGCTGTCCGCGTTCCATGGCATCGGTCAGACTTCCGATTTTCGAAGGGGATCCTTCTATCGGGTCTATTTTGAGAAGAAGCGCTACGCTGCGACTTGGTCGGATGGGGCACTAGCATTCACGGCTGACCTTAGCCGGAGGGGGTACCCGGGGGAGTACGTCGGCGACATCATCGACGAACTATTGTACTTCTGTCGCGCCGCTGCTGAATTTTATAACCGCAACCACTATTTTGGTCAGCTAGTACTTAGTTGCGTAGATTAGCGTAAGATGAATGGGGATGCACATTGCGGATCTCACGTTTCGTCCACTCGAAGGGCGTGGCGGTTTTGTTGTATGCGGCTATGAATCGGTCGATCGCCTCTCGCACCTGCTGGGGCGAGGTGAAACTTGCCCCTCGCAAAGCGCGACGACTCAGGATGCTGAACCAGCATTCAATCTGATTGAGCCAACTGGCGTGGGTAGGCGTGAAGTGTAGATGAACCGTGCGATGTTGCGCCAGCCAACGGTCATGCTTCGGTTTGTGGGTATTGAGATTGTCCACCACCAGGTGCAGTTCCCGGCCCGGATAGAGTGCGACCACCGCGTTCATGAAGGCAAGAAAATCGCGGCGTCGACGCCGGTGAGCGTGTCCGCCCTGGACTTGGCCGGTGAGCACATTCAGGGCGGCGAACAGGGTCGTGGTGCCGTGGCGTTTGTACTCATGACTGAAACCGGTCACCGCTTGGCCGTTGGGTAGTTTTAAATAGCCTTGCGCTCGCTCCAAGGCTTGAATATGCGGCTTTTCATCCACCGCAAGGATGACCGCGTGTTCCGGCGGGTCCAGGTACAGGGCAACGATATCGGCCGCCTTGGCGGCAAACTGGGGATCGGTACTGATGCACCAGCTACGGCGCCGCTGTAAATGGATTCCTTGGGTGCGCAGCACGCGCCAGACTTGATGTTTGGATACATCCCCCAAGGCCTTCGCCACCAACGCTCCGGTCCAGCTCCCATGGCCGGCTGGCGGCGGCTGGTCCAGTTGGTCCAGAACGCGGCGCCTGGTGTTTTCGTCGTAGCGGGGCGCAACTCCTGGCCGCGGGGCGTCCTGAAGCCCGGTCAAACCAGCTTGGGAAAAACGTACCCGCCACTTGCTGACGGTTGCGGGCCGTTTGCGCTGCGCACGGGCGATCGCAATCGTGCCTTGACCGTTGGCTGCGGCCAGAACCATGCGGGCTCGCTCGGCCAGACGCCTTTCCGTCTTACCGGCGCGAACCCAGCTCTCCAGCGTGGAGCGGTCTTCTGTCGTCAATGTGAGGGCGGTGGGGTATTTGCTCATACCCCATCATGACATAGACCGCTTTTCAATGCAACTAAGTACTAGCGCTCACCCACGAAATGCAATCCACACCCATCGCTTTGCTTCCGCAGCGGAACGGGATGCTGCCATACACCTTCCGTTCAATGACTATTCCCGATCCGAGCGGCAGCACCCCCAGAGCGAACAGAATCGATAAGGTTATTGAACTCAGCTCCCTTGAGCATCCCTCAGAAATTGGCGCGCAGATCATGCTTGAGCAACTCCGAGACATTTGGCAAGCTTCGGTCAAATATTCAATGTTCCTTGAGGAACTAAAGGCGGGAGATTACGACGGCTGACAACTATTTTCTCACCAGCTCCTCAAACAACTTCTCGTACTTCTCTGCAATCGCGTCCCAGCGATACAAAGCATCCGCGCGCCGTTTAGCGCGGGCGGCCAACTGTTGGCGAGTGGCAGGGTCGTCGAGCAACGCCTGCAACTTCGCGGTGAGGTCCGCTTCCGACTTCTCATACTTCACCCCGGCATCGCCCGCGGTCTCGGCGTTCTCTGGGGTGTCGAGATAGAGCACCGCATTGTTCGCGGCCATCGCTTCGATCAGCGCGGGATGAACTCCGCCGATCTCGCAAGCAAAGACAAAGACGCCCGCATGCTTCTGCAATGCCCAATACCCATCGCCATAGATCGCGCCGGTGAAGCGCACGCGCTCGTCCCCCAGGGATTTCATGCGCTCGAGGTAGCCGCGATCGTAGGGATTGTCGCCCACCACGACCAGCGGCCAGTCGCTGCGCACGTTGCGCCAACTGCGCAGCACCAGATCGGGATTGTTCTCCGGCTCAAGGCGGCTGACATAAAGCACGTAACGGCCTGACTCGAGATTGAAGCCATTCAGGCTGTTGTCGCCTGCCGGCATCTCCGAGCCGTAGCCGATGACGGTGGACTCGCTGCCATATTTCGCGAGGTAGTAATCGTGAATCGCCTTCGCGTCGGTCACCAGGCGAGTCGAGCTGAACGACGACATCCATTCGCAGAAGTGCAGCACCTGCGCGCCCAGGCCCTTCCACTTTTCGCGCTTGCGGTCGAGGCCATCCACGTTGAGCACTACCGGCTTGCCGCAGAATCGCGGAATGTAGGCGAACGGACTGTTGGCCACGTTGCACAGCAGCACCACATCGGCGCCGCTGAAGGCCACGCGCACGGCCGCGAAAAAAGTGCTGACCCAGGTGTCGAGATGCTTTTGATGAAGGCTGGGGACGATCACCCGGCGCACGCGCCGGTCGTACACGTCATCCGGCTGCACGAAGGCCCGGCGGCAGTACACGGTGACCTCGTGTCCTTGATCGGCAAAGCGCGAACTGATTTGCTCGGCAAAGCGCTCGAAGCCGCCATAGCGGTTGGGAATGCCGCGAGTGCCGACGATGGCGATTTTCATGAAGGCCGCTCTTCGCTGTTTGCTCTTGCCTAACTACTGACTACTGGCTTCGCCCGTGGAGTGTTGCAAAACCACCATAGCAAATCGCGGTCAGAGACCCGGCGGCGCGATTGAATAATGGCGCGCTTGCGGCGAACGCTCGCACGTACGCGCCAGGGATAGGCCAGTGCCGACAGCATTCGCTGATCGCGAAGCAGCGCGTAGCCGAGGGTCATCATATCGCGCCACGCCACCGGCAGAAACAGCCGCCAGCATAGCCATCCCGAAGCGTTCTTGCCGCGCATGAGAAACCGGTTCTTTACCGAATGCCAGTTGATGACCAGCGGCAGGTCCTTTCGCCGCTCGGGCGTGACGCGCCGCACATGCCAAGCCACCGCTGCAGGCGTGTACAGGCACTTCCAGCCCATCACTTGCGCACGCCAGGCCAGGTCGCCGTCTTCACGAAAGGCGAAAAAGTCCTCATCGAAGAGTTCGCCTTCGACTGACAAGTCTTCGATGAAATTCCGGCGGAACAGCACGGCGGCGCCACTGGCGCCGAAGACGTACTGCGGGCGATCATACTGGCCGCGGTCGGCTTCCTCGGCTCCACGATCGAGATGGCGCATGTTGCGGGTGAAATAAATTCCCGTGGAATCGAGGATGTTGCTTCGGTGTTGTTCTGCGACCGGGTCCCAGCGCAATAACTTTCCGCAGACTGAGCCCGCATCGGGATGCGCTTCCCCTGCGGCAACCATCTGCCTGACGAAGTCGGCACTGAGCACGACGTCGGGGTTAAGGCAGAGCACCCAATCTCCGCCCGCCGCCCGGATTGCCTGGTTCTGCCCGGCGGCAAATCCGACGTTGCGCTCGTTGTAGATCACCCGCCATCGTGACTCGATCCGACGCAACAGGTCGCGCGTGCCATCGGTCGAGGCGTTGTCCACAATGATTACCTCGAGTTCGCGGTAGTCCTGCTGCTCGATCGAGGCGAAGCAGATATCGATGTACTGTGCCGAGTTCCAGGTGACGATTGTGACGGAGACCATCAGGCTCTAGTATGCACCGCGTCCGGAAAGGACGATGGGAATAGTGCGCAGGAAGATCTTGAAATCGAGCCACAGCGACCAGTTATCGATGTAGGTGAGGTCGAGTTGCATCCAGCGGTTGAAGTCCACGTGGTTGCGGCCTTCCAGCACCCAGGTGCAAGTCAGGCCGGGACGCATGCGCAGACGCCGCCGCTGCCAGTCTTCATACTGCTCCACCTCTTCGGGAACGGCGGGACGCGGTCCGACGAACGACATGTCGCCCCGCAGGATGTTCCAAAGCTGCGGCAACTCGTCCAGGCTGAAGCGGCGCAGCCAGCGTCCCACGGTGGTGATGCGAGGGTCGTCGCTGATCTTGAAGACGGGACCGTCGAGCTCGTTCAACTGGTGAAGCTCGGCGCGCATCTGTTCGGCGTTGTTGATCATGGAACGGAACTTGTACAACATGAAGCGGCGGCCGCCCAACCCGCAGCGGGTCTGGCGGAACAGCACCGGACCCGGCGAAGTCACCCGGATCATGGCCGCGATGCAAAGCAACAAGGGCGAGAACACAATCAACACTGCGAAGGAGAGTGCCGCATCGAAGACCCGCTTGAAAAAGAGCCGCAACTCACTGTCGGGAGCGCTCGACAGGCTGAGCAGTTGCACGTCGCGAAACTTCTCGAGATAGATCCGGGAGTAGGCGGCGGGCAAAAATTCCAGTTGCACTCGCGTCCTCATCCCGACATCGGCGCAGTGCTGCATCACCGGCTCCAGCCGGGCCAGCTCCTGCATGTTCACGGCAAAAACAATCTCGTCCACCACTTCCTGTTGCAGAATACCGCCCAGTTCCTCGATGCGATGAACTCTGTAACCGCCGAGGTCCTGCAGCGAGCCATCGCTTGAGTTGGGATCGACAAATCCGATCAGCCGCAGCCCCATGCCCCGGCTCTCCTCGATCAAGGCTGCCATTTCGCGGGCGCGCGGACCACAACCCACGATCAGCAGGTAGTGGTAACGCTTGAGCCGATCGCGCATCCACGACATGCCCGAGTACGTCACCGCGCGGCCCATCACGAGCAGCACGAAATCCACCGCGCCGATCAGCAGGACATAGGTGCGGCTCACGTCCACACGGCGAAATAGATACAAGCCGGCGTAAATCACCACCAGCACAACCCCGAGCTGACTGACGATATTCAGCATGAGCTGGATGGGATTGCTGAGTTCGAGATCGCGATAGAAGCTGGAAAAATATCCCACCACCGCCCACGTAATCAGAAAGGCGGCCAGCAGCGGCAGATAATGGCTGAAGGGATAAATGCCGGGCAATCGCCGGCTGAAAAAATCGAAGTGCACCAGCAGCGTGCGCAGCAGATACGCGACCACGAAGGCGACACAAGTCACTCCCAGGTCGTGCATCAAGGTGACCGAGCTTAAGAGCTTGGAACGACGATCAAACACAGTTACTGCCGTTTACAGTTGGCGTTATCACCTGGGAATCTGGTGCGTTCTGCACCATGACGTCAGCGAGATTGGCGCAGAAACCAAATAGGACCTGACGCGAGGACAACTGCCCTCCCTACTCTAGCAGCATTTCTAAGCTTTATACCATTGGTGTAGGCTACTTGATTAACCTGGAAAGCCTCTTCGATGGCGCCTGGACAGCAGACTTTCATGACCGAAGTCGCACGCCGGCCGGATGGCCCCGTCCAATCCTCCGAAGTGGCGCGTTGGGTACGGTGGCTGGAAGGCCTCATATTTTTCTTCCTGATTCTGTTCGCCATCCTTCTGCCGCACTCGATCAAAGGAGCGCGGCACGCGTGGATGGCCGCGGGCTTCCTGTGGCTCGCTAAGCTGGCGATCGAGCGCAAGCGTCCGTTCCCGCAGGTCCTTTCCGCCCCGCTTGTGGCCTATATCATCTTGAGCGGAATTTCGACCGCGCTCTCGTCCGATCCGTACCTGAGCTGGCCGCGCATGAAAGTGGTGTGCCTGGTGCTGGCTGGCGTCGTGGTCGCGCAGAACCTGCAACGGCTCTCGCAGGTGCGCATCCTGGTGTGGTTGCTACTGCTTTCCGGGCTCGCGGCAGCAGGCTTTACGGCTTGGCAATACACCTACGGCGTGGGAGTGCAGGTGAGGTACCTCGTGCCGACCGCGGACTTGTATCGCGCGGGAGTTCGTCATGGTGACATCATTACCCAGGTCAACGGCCGCTCTGTGCATACTCCGGAGCAATTGAGCAAGGTGGTGGTGCAAAGTCCACCCGGGAGCATGCTCCGCGTCAAGTATCTGCAAGGAGAACCCTTCCACAAGCGAGAAACGTTCCTCACGCGCGAACAATTTGTGAGGAGCGGTGTGGATACTCCGTACCTGGAATTGGCTCGTGGCAAGCCAGGACGTGCGCAAGGCACTCTGGGACACTACATCGTCTTCGCGGAGATGCTCCTGCAACTTGGCTGCCTGGCATGGGCCATGTTGCTGAGTGCGCAACCGCAGAAATGGGGCATCCGGACGTTCTTCGCCATCGTGTTCCTGGGGCTGACGGCAGCGCTAATGGCTACGCAAACGCGGGCCGACATTGCGGGGTTGGCAGCCGGTTGCGTCATCACGCTCTGGCTGCTGGGACGAAAGCGGACACGAATCTGGGCTTTTGTCAGCGTGGTTTTGCTCTTGCTCCTGGCGACGTTGTGGATCCACCACACCCGGGGGCTGGGCTGGGTCAGTGCGGGCGACTCGGGGACGCATTTCCGGGTGTTGATGTGGGAAGACGGACTGCGCCTGGTCCGGCAGCATCCATGGTTCGGGGTCGGGTTGGATACGATCTTCAATCACTGGCAGGAGTGGGGCATCCGAGGCTTCTCGCTGTATCACGTGATCTATCACTTTCACTCTGACTACATCCAGATCACCGTGGAGCGCGGCCTGCTCACCCTGGCAGCGTGGATGTGGTTCGTGGTGGCGTACGTTGTTTTTCTGGTCCGACTGCTGCGGCGGACACGCGAGCATAGTCGCTTTGCGACCGGCGTCGTGGCGGGCGTGCTTGCCGCCTTTGCCGGCTATCTGGTTCCCTCAACCGTGCAGTATTGTCTGGGCGACGATCCGCTGGTGATGATTATGTTCTTCTACTTCGGGCTGGCGGTCGCGATCAATCGCATGCTCAAGACGCCGGGAGCGGTGGATGTTCCGTAATGAATCGGTTCGCTCGGCTTGACGCGGTTACTTTCTCGCCCCGATAGTCTTCCACTGCCATTCGATCACTTCGCCGAAGTGGCGTACGACGAACTGTGGGTCGTGGCCGCCCGGATAAATGTGGAACTCGTGGGGAACGCCTCGCGACTTCAGCAGTTGGTCCAATTGTTGCGCTCCCTGTTCGAAGCCATAGTCGTCGTTGTTGCCGACATTGAAGTAGATCTTCATGCGCTTCAGACTGGCGGCGCTATCGCTTCGCGCGAAGGCGAAGACATTGTTGCGCTCGAAGTACGCGCGACTAAAGGGCGAACCGAAGACATCGCCCATCAGGGACCCGGGAGAGCCCGGCCCGCCAGAGGTAAAGTCCTTCGGCAGATCGGCAATCAGCGCCGGCATCTGCGCACTCACCGCGGCAAACTCGTCCGGATACTTGAAGGCCAGACGCAACGCTCCATAGCCGCCCATCGAAACTCCGGTGATGCCACGGGTGGCGCGGGTACCCTCGGCGCGGTACTTCTTCTCCATCTGCGGTATGAACTCCTTGCATGAAAAAGTCTTCGTAGCTGCGCTTTGCCGTCAGCGGAATTCAGATAGAACGTGTGTCCGCCGCTGGGGGCGAGCACGATGAAATCTCCAACTTTGCCTTGGCGCCGCAGTTCAGAAATCACGTCCCAGCCGCCGAAGTTCAGCAGGCGACTGCTCGTTGTCGCCGAGCCCGTGCAGGTAATAGAGCACCGGATACTGACGCGTCTTGTCCTGATCGAAGCTGTCCGGCAGAAACGCGCAGTAGCGCACCGGCCGGGCGAGGATGCTTGATTTGATGACCGAGCACTCGGCGCGACCTTGCGCGTGGAGCAGAGGAGCAAGGCTGAGGGCCAGCAGCAGAATCGCTACGCGCATCAAGAAATCAGGTTGCTTCGATTTCAGGGCAGAGCCGCAGGCCAATAACAGTCTCATTTCTTGATTCTCGGGTCGAAAGGATACTTAGCGACAGACTTGATGCGAAGCCGCGAGGCATCGGCGTGAAGCGGGTTGAGCATGATATTGAAAGTCGCAGGAACAAGAGCGCTGGGAATGCGCAACAAGCAGGACCGCTGTTCCCGAAGCCACGCGGTCCCTATTTCACGAGTGACTTCCAAACGCTTGATCCAGTCCGCTGGAAGAATGCTCACGTCTAAATGTTCCAGCGAAACCCGAGCGTCAGCTTCCACGCCCAGCAAGGTGTAGTTGGGAGGAACGTCGTTGGCGCTGGTGTGGACGCAGGCCTCCAGCAAAGCCCCCGGTGGGCTTTCTGCCAGATAGACGACCGGCATGCCGCGCTCGTGCCAGCGACCGGGAGCGCGCAATCCACCTGCGCCGGCCAAGTCACGATGCTGGCTAACGCGCCAGAGCATCATCAAACGAACATACCTTCATCGATCTGGACCAGCAGTTCTTCCACAAGGCGGCTGCCAGTGTCGGTCTTTAACGTTTCCAAAGGCGTGCG
The DNA here is from genome assembly GCA_963737435.1 of uncultured Acidobacteriaceae bacterium. GTDB lineage: Bacteria > Acidobacteriota > Terriglobia > Terriglobales > Acidobacteriaceae > Bog-257. Next base: position 299,078 of record CAVTSI010000009.1, read on the forward strand.
ACCGCGGAGGCGAGGATGGGGCCGGCGAAGCCAGGCCAGTGCCCGCCCGCGCGATCCGTACACCGATTTCGCCTGCGACAGCAGACGGGCGACACGTAGCAGGCGATCGGACTCCTCCATGGTTAGCTTCTGGCGGCGCGACCGGCGGTGTTGCAGCGTCCGCAACGGAATCACCAGACCGTCGATCTCCGGCCGGGTAATACCCAGCGCGACTAGGCGCTTGATGGCGGAGGTTGGCAGCTGGCGCTCGACGATGTCCAGCATCTGCTGGTCAGTCTTAGGAACAGGCACGCCCAGCCATTCGCCAATTTGCTGATGGAGAACTGACATGAATCACCCCGTCTACATTATGCCATAGATTTACTGGCAAATTGTAGCGTACCAAGTCTTTACTCGTATTTCAACGTCTGCACCGGATCGAGTTTGGCGGCGCGGCTGGCCGGATACAAGCCTGCCAGCAGGCTCACCACAATCGAGAAAGCGATGGCGGCGCCGATCAACCACGGCGGCAGAATCCACACGGCCTCCGCTGGCAGTTGATGCCGATGCAGGTAGATTCCTGTGCCCACATTGATGGCTTTGCCGATGGCGAATCCCAGTGCGATGCCTAGCACACCGCCGAAGAAGCCCATGGCCCCGGCTTCAGCGAAGAACAGACGCTTCACATCCCGGTCGCTGGCGCCGATCGCCTTCATCACGCCAATTTCGCGCCGCCGTTCCAGCACCGCCATCACCAGCGTATTGATGATCGCCAGCGTTGCCACGGCCAGCGCCAGCGAGCCAAATATCCCGAGGAAGAGATCGAGCACGGTGAAGAATCGGCGCAAGCTTTTGGTAGCATCGAGCACCGAGAACGTGCGGAAGCCCATCTTGTTAATGGCGTCCTGCACCTGCGCGACTTTGCCCGGATCTTTGACGCGCACGGTCAGCGTCATGTAGGTCTTGCCGCCACCGCCGCGCAAGGAGCTGCGCATGTCGGTGAACTGCGCCATGTTGAGCTTCTCGGTCAGATCGACCGGCAAGAAAATACGCCCACGGGAAACCGTCCTCATGCCGCCGTAGGGCTCTTCTTCGATGATGCCTACCACTTTCAGCTTCTGGGTTTTGCGCACCACGGAGAAGCCGAAGTCATCGCCCGATGTTGCATTGCTTCCGCCGGCCGGCCCGCCCGAAAGCTGCGGCCGGCCAGCCGATTCTGAATCTGGCGCAAGCGCCTGGCGTTCTCCGTAGCGCAGGGTCACTTCCTGCCCGATGAGCCCCTTGGGATTCTTCGGATCAATCTCCTTGGCAAAATCGTTCAGCAGGATGACTTCCTCCGCCGCGGGCCCGGAGAAGAACTTGCCCTGAAGATTGTCGAACGCTTCGTTCTCGCGCGCCGACATGGGCAATCCCGTCACGAACCCGAAGTGCGTCTGCCCACCCGAGACAATCTCACCCATCACGCGAATCTCGGGCTCGACTTCGGTGACGTACTGCAAGTGCGTCATTTTGGCGCGCGCCGGTTCGTCCAGCACGGGCGCGTCTTCCGGATGTTCGGTCTTTTGGTCGTCCTCACGATCGAAGCCGCGGAAGTCCTGCTTGGAAGTCACGAACACGGTGTCGAACATTCCTGAGCCGGCCAGACGCCGGGTCGCCAGTTGCTGCAAGCCCACGCCCAGGGACAGCATGGCCACGAGTGACGCCACTCCGACGGAAATTCCGACAGTCGTTAAGCCGTTGCGCAATTTGGATTGCCGCAAGTTGCTCACGGCAAGTTCGAACAGATCGTAGCCCTTCACGCCAGAGCCTCCTGCGAGAGCAGCTTGCCGTCGGCGAGAAAAACCAGTCGCTGCGCAAATCGCTCGGCCAGTGCGCGTTCGTGCGTCACCATGACGACCGTCATTCCCAGCGAAAGGCTCAGATCGCGAATCAGGTTCAGGATGTCCTCGCCGGTGCGGCTGTCGAGATTTCCGGTAGGCTCGTCGGCCAGCAAGAGCGCCGGACGATTGGCCAGCGCCCGCGCCAGCGAAACCCGCTGCTGTTCGCCGCCCGACAGCTCCGAAGGCCGGTGCTCCAGGCGTTTACCCAGCCCAACCTGCTCCAGCGATTCGCGCACGCGCTGCCCACGCTCAGCTCGGTCCACCTCTGCAAAACGCATGGGCAGCTCAACGTTTTCGGTAATGGTCATGGAGGGGATCAGGTGAAACGCCTGGAAGACCATCCCCACATCATTGCGGCGATAGGCGGCCAACTCTTCCGACGACATCTTGGCCAAGTCACGGCCTTGCACAAGCACCGAGCCGGAACTGGGACGGTCAAGTCCCGCCAGCAGGTTCAGCAGAGTGGATTTTCCCGAGCCTGATTGCCCAAGCAATGCCACAAACTCGCCGCGTTCGATGGTGAGGGAAATACCGTCCACCGCGCGAATAATGCCGCCGCCCATCGGGTAATAGCGACAGACGTCTGAAGTTTGCACCGCGGGCGCCGGCTTGGAACTGGGAACAGATTTCATGTGCACTCGATTCGATGCTACTACTGCGCGCCTCGGCGCAAAGCACGCGCACGTTTGCACTCACTTGCGGGATACGAAAAAGGGAGCGTCGCACGACCATCAAGGCGTCTTTACGCCCTTGCTCATCGAAAATTTTCAATTATTCTTTGGGCTCCTGCCGTGGCGGCAAAAACGCCGTTGTCCGGGAATGATGGTGCACGCCGGACCCGACACGTTCGGCTGCGTTATTTTTCGGATGCTGAAATAGCCAGTGTTCATGCACCTTTCACGCATACACGACATTGACGATGCGAGTGCGAAGGAGCCAGTGTGAGAGTCGCTGGCGGAAGGGGAGCGGGTCAGCGCCTTTCCGCGCCGCCGAGTTCGGCACTTTGCTGCGCGTTTTTTGCTTGACTATTTTTTTCATTAACTCTATACAACTAACAAATTGCGATGAATTTTTGGTCGCAATGTTTCCATGACAAATGGAAGGGAGAATAGAAAACCATGGCAACAAAAAAGGCTGCAAAGAAGAAGGCCGCAAAGAAGAAGAAGCACTAACTCTTCTTGGACCTTAACCGGGGGACGCGCAAGCGTCCCCTTCGTTTTTGCGCCGCACCGCTGACCTCCCGTCGTTTCCACATCCTGCTGCAGACGGAGAATTTCTGGTCCCGGCCCAGCCGGCACGCCTACGCTCTTACGCCTGTCGGGATGGCTTACTCAACCGCGACCTTCGTGCCCTTCTGGCCTTGGCTCGACAAGTGCTCAATACGCTCGTTGAGGACTTCCCGGATCGCCTTGAGGAACTCGACGCGCGAGTTTGCCAAGTGCTGCCGGACGGCAGGCGAAACCCCCAGGAATTGCCGTACGGTGTCCACGAGCTCGCGGCATGGGCAGGGCTCATAAACGTGACTTGCTCACTGCGGTCGGTTGACTGGCCTTTCTTTGGCTTGTTCATGGTGTCTCCTTCATCTCGACCGTGAGGACCTTGCTTTCCAGCTTCGCCCGGGATGGCAACAGGGCTGCCATCGATCGCGGCAGCCCGATGTGACGGCGGAACGTGCCGATCTGCACGACGAGTTCGTCGCCCTTCTTAAACAGTTCGACTTCGCCCTTGGTGGCGAAAGGCAGAAGAACGCGAATCTCGTACACGCCATTCTGCTTCCCGAAAGTGTAGGGTTTCTCGGTTCGGGTCACGGCTGACGGATCTTCGCCCTCAGCATACAGCACGCGCGCGAGATCCTCCAGCCGCTGCTTGCCCAGGACCTCATGCGCGAACAGCGGCACCTTCTTTACCGGCACGGGCGCAAAGTACTCCTCGATTTCGTGCACCATCGTGGTCTGCGAGGTGTGCCACTCATTGAACCAGGCATCCATGACTTCCGTTGGCAGCACACGGTTCACAATGACCGCGTCCACCGTGAGCCCATGCAGAGAGAAGTACACGAATGCCCGTTGCGTCTCCCGCAGCACCATCTTCTCCGGATTGGTGACCAGCCGCACGCTGGTGATTTGCGGGTCTTCCATGATCTCGTCCACGCCCTCCAGCTTGCCGAACAGGTCCCGAATGTTGCCAAAGTAGGCGTCGGGCGGCAGCTCGAACGGCGCCACCCGGTTGGCGATGGGCCGCACCGCCTTGAGCAGATTTCGCTGGAAGGGAAAGATGTGCTTCATGTACCAGTCGAGCGTTGTCGGCATGCTGATGAAGCGCATGGATTCTGCGGTGGGCGCGGCATCGAGCACGATGACGTCGTAGCGCTGCTCGCGCCGGTACTGATTGATGTACATCATCGCGCTCAGCTCTTCCATGCCGGGCAGAATGGCGAGTTCTTCCGCCTCTACACCGCTGATGCCCGTGGTGCGCAGCACGGAACTTACATAGGAGGAGATTTCCTGCCAGTGGCGCTTGATCTCTCTCTGGATATTCAGCTCCTGGATCGAAAGCCGATCGTTGATCGGCATGGGGTCCGAGGTTTGAACATGGAAGAGGTCGGTGTCGAGATCGAAAGCATCGGCCAGGCTGTGCGCCGGATCGATACTCATCACCAGGGTGCGGTACTTCAGTTGCGCCAGTTTTAGGCCGGTGGCGGCAGCCAGGCTGGTCTTGCCCACGCCGCCCTTTCCGCTGAACAGCAAGATCCTCATACGGCAATTCTAGTGTAGTGAGTCGTTGATTTCCTGTTGAGCGGAAACACCCACTCAAGCGAAGGCGGCTTGAGTGGGGCACCCACGCTTCGCCCGGGTCTCGAAACCCGCGAGACCCGGGGCACCCGGTCCGTGGCGCGACCGCCTGGTCGTGCTCAGTTCGTGCGCGTCTTCGGTGGGTGCGCTGCTTTTTGCTTCAGGGACCGCTGGTAACGCGCGAGGAGCTCCTTGCGATTCTGGCGTAGGTCCATTTCGGTCGACGCGGCAGGATAAGGCTTGTTGGCCATCAGCCCTTTCCAGAGAATGCGGTTGTAGTCCGCGAAATCCATGCGATCTTCGGATGTGAAATCCATGTCCTTGGTGGCCCGCGCCCAGTACTTCGCGCTGTGGGTCGGCTTGGGCACGATCAGGCTGGCCGGTTTGGCAGGGAGGGGCAGCTCCGTACCGTAGAGGAACGCCGAAGGCGTGGCGGCAAAGCTCCACGAGCTGGGCTTCGTGTTGAAGATGTCGGCCATGGGCCTGGCCAGCGCGTCGTTGAGGTTCATCGGCGGGAGGCCCAGGACCTCTTCCATCGTGCGCACCAAGTTTATGGTGTTGTACTGCGCCGAGACCAGTGCTCCTTGCTTCACGTAGGCGCCCGCCACGAAGGCGACGCTGCGGTGCGAATCGACGTGGTCGCCGGCATCTTGCGAGTCGTCTTCCACTACAAAGATCAGAGTGTTGTTCGCGTAAATGCTGTTGGCGATCTTCTGGACAAGCAAGCCGACCGCATAATCGTTATCGGCTTGCTGCAGCTCGGGAGTATTCACGCCGTCAATCGCGTCAGCGAAACTGCCGGTGTGATCGTGCATCAAGCGAACCAGGCTCAACGAGGGCAGTTGCCCGTTGGCGTAATTGGCATCGAAATCTCGCGCCCACTCCGTGTAACGGTAATAATCCGGAAACTGGTTGTCGAAACCGCGAAAGTACGGGTCGGTGTACGGCGTCAGGGAAGCGCTCGCGGGGAAGGCCACCGTTGTGTGGGTTGAGAACGGGTCTCGGTCAAGGGGAATGGGGACAACGTGGGTCCCGGCCGGCGGTTTCACCGGATAGAGGGTCGTGTCCACGAAGAAACCGTAGTTGCGAACCGTTAGGTTCGCTCGCAGCGCGGAGTCCCACAAATAGCCGGTATTCACCTCATCGTCCGGTCCATCCGGCGCAGCCACGTCGGTCTGGCCGGGTAATAGATCGGGGTCGTCGGGGGTGAGGGGGTCGGCGGCCCGGCGTTTGGCGAGGGTCGGAATTGCAACGTTGACATTACGATTCACTCCCTCGGAATCCAAGCTCAGGCCGCGTCCCGCGTAGGCCACCGGGAATTGGCGTTCGATCACATCGGGGGCGCGTGCCGACGTGGTCCAGGGCCAGCCGTCATTGCTGGTTTCGGCGCTGTCGAAGAAGTTGTCGAGGGTGACGAAGCTGCGCGCCAGGTTATGCAGATTCGGCGTGAGCGGCTGTCCAAACTCAGCCAAATCAGGATCGCCATTGCCGATTTCCAGGTCGCCCAGAATCTGGTCGTAACTGCGGTTTTCCTTGATGATGAAGATAACGTGCTTGACGCCTTGACGGACGGCCGCCATAACCGCGGCGTCGTTGGCGCTCTCGGTGCTGGAGAACCGGTTGTTCGTGGCTACCTGCGCCGTCAGCGTCGTGAACTGCGCCGCGCTGGGACGCGGGAAGCTCTGGAAGCCTGCTTTGATCAACTGGGGACTGTACTGGCTCACCGGACGGCAATTCTTGTGGGTCGGCGGTCCGGCGCTGTAGCAGAAGCCGGGATTCGGACCCGTCGGCGACTTCCCATTGACCACATAGACCCATTTGCCATCGCCGCTGAAGCTCACCGAGTTGGGATACCAACCCGTCGGAATGAGACCGACTACCTGATCGCCGTTATTGCTTCCGCCCAGCGCCACCACCGCTACGGAATTCAGATTGCCGTTGGTCACGTAGAGTTGCGTCTCATCCGGCGAGAGCGTCACGCTATTGGGGTTCGCGCCCGTAAATTGCGCCAGCGCGGAAGGCACGACAGACGCCGGAGCGATCACCGGGATGGTTTCGAGGATCGCGTTTTTCGCGGTGTCGATTACGTCAACGGTGTCCGACTGGTCTTCGACGACATACAGCAGCGACTGGGCCGCGTTCAGCGTCATCTTGCCGGGTTGGCCTTTTACTTGGATTCGGGCGGTTACCTTGGGCCTCGGCGACAGGCCCAAATTGACCACGTCGATCTCGCGGTCGCGAATGCTTGACACATACGCCGTCGCGCCCGATCCGGTGCCCTTCACCACTACCCAAAAGGGATATTCGCCGCCCGGCGTACCCGCCTGCGAGGGGTCGCCCTTGCCGGGGCGCAGGTCGAGTTCCGTTCCCTTCGACCAACTGCCCAAGCCTCCACTGAACACGGTTATCGAGTCGTTGTAGTAATTCGCTACCACCAGCGTCTTGCCATCATTCGAAATTGCCACTCCGGCGGCGCAAGGTTGCACGAAAACCATGCTGTTGATCGGGACTAATCCGTCGTTAGGCACGGCAAGGCCAAGGCCTGCGCGGTGGCCCAAGGCAAGTTCGGTTCCAGGCCGCTCGACCCAAGTTCCGTCGGCGCTCAGGGCAACGATGTGGACATTGTCACCGGCCTTGTCAAAGGGGAAGTCACCCATGCCGCCGGACACGTAAAAGGCTTTGCCGGATGGGTCGAAGACAATTCCGCTGTAGGTATTTGGGATCTGCACTACTTGCTTCTTGACCGGGGTGTACTTCGAAATGTCGTAGATGAACACGTACTCTTTCGAGTCCGACAATTTGAAAGGCGTGCCGTTGGCGTTGTAAACGCGGTTGTACCCGCTAGTCAGGACCAGCAGGGTCTTGCCATCCGGACTCACCACGGTGGTGACCGCTTGCCCGGCCAGCCAGGCTGGATTGTCGGGCAGATCGGCGTTCATGGGCTCGAAGCGGGAATTCGGGGGCGCCAGCGGTGTAATCTGCTGGCCCAGGTTGGGCAGGGCCTGCGCCGGGGGCGCGTCGATCGGGGGTGCGTGCGATGCATTCAGTGGGTCGTTGCTGCCGGCAGGGCTGTCAGCACTCCGCTGAGCGGGAGCTAGCGCCGCTAGTGGACCGCCGCAGCCTGGGAGCAGCGTCAGGACAAGAACCAGGAGCCGTACAACAGTACCTTTATTCATAATAGCCACGGGTCTGCATATCCCTTCGCTCGACTTGCGACCGCGAGCAGTGTGTTGCGGATCGTGTTGCTCTTGACGGTCTGCGAGGCGACCGGCCCTTCCTGAACGATCTGATCTGATGTGATATTGCTGTCTCTTCAGGTGGAACTGGCCTTACTAATGAACTCATGCTGATGGCCATGCATAAGACCCAATGATAGGCAACTGCTGCCTCGGTATCTGTGATGTCACTTACGTATCCGCACGAAAGTAACCAGCTGTAGCGGTGGAAGGTAGGAAAAGGTGAAACAAGCGGGCTGACGACTGCGACAAGCCCCCTTAGAAGACGGCGGCGGACCGGTTAATTTTCATTCCTAAGGGTGGGTTGCAGCCCCATGTAGCCCTCATTCATACACCTGCAGTTCTTTCCCTCGTGTCTCGGGCAGCAGGAGCACGGCCAGGATCATGACGAGGTAGGCGGTCACGGCAAATGCGGAGATAGCGTGTCCCAGGCTGATGCGCGCGCTGAGGTAGCCAACCGATGTCGGAAACAGCGCGCCGATGGCGCGTCCATAATTGTAGGAAAATCCCTGGCCCGAGCCGCGCAACCGGCTGGGAAACAGTTCGGTAAAGAATGCGCCCATCGGACTGAACGATCCGGACGCGAAGAAGCCGAGCGGGAATCCCAGCACCAGCATCAGCGAGTTGCTGATGGGCAGAAAAGTGTACGCCGTCACGGTCAGGAAAGAGCAGACGGCGAAAAGTATCAGCGTCCGCTTGCGGCCAAGGCGATCAGCCAGCCAGGCGCTGACCATGTAGCCGACGAACGAGCCCACAATCACAACGAACAGATAACCGCCGGTGTTGAGCACCGACAGACCGCGGCTGGTCTTCAGGAACGTGGGCAACCAGGTGGTGATGGCGTAATACCCGCCTTGTGCGCCGGTGGCAAGCATCGCGGTGAGGAAGGTGGTTTTCAGCAGCGCGGGGCTGAAGATTTCCAGGAAATGGCTGCCTTCGCCGACGCGCGCCCGGGTCTGGCTGAAGACTTCCGGCTCGGGAACGTTGCGCCGGATGTAGAAGACCAGCAGTGCGGGAAGAATGCCGATCCAGAACATGGCGCGCCATGCAATTGCGGCAGGCAGTACGGAGAAGAGCACGGTATAGCAGATGGCCGCGATGCCCCATCCGACGGCCCATCCACCTTGCACGGTGCCGACTGCCTTACCGCGGTGCTGCGCGCGGATGGCTTCTCCCATCAGCACGGAGCCGACCGCCCACTCCCCACCGAAACCCAGGCCTTGCAGTCCGCGCGTCATCAGCAATTGCCAGAAGGAGTTGGTGAATCCACTCAAGAATGTGAAGAACGCAAACCACAGGATGGTGATCTGCAGGACCCGTACGCGGCCGAAGCGGTCGGCGAGCAATCCGGCCAGCCAGCCGCCAACCGCGGAAATCAGCAGAGCGGCCGTGCCCAACAAGCCCGCTTGTCCCTTGCTGATGTGCCACGCCGCGATGAGCGTGGGAATGACGAAGCTATAGACCATCACGTCCATGCCGTCGAGCGCCCAGCCGCCGAAGGTTGCGACCAGAGTGCCGCGCTCTCCTGCGGTGAGGTCGAGGACCCAAGGCCGCTGCTTGGCTGGTGCTGCGACTCCAGGCTGGCTGGCATTCATGCGGCCTCCTTCACAGGATATGCGGGCTTAGCCCCGGCCCACCATGGCTAAAGCCATTTGAGATGGCAATCCATTTCGCCGGGCTGAAGCCCGGCGCTTCCACCGACTACGAGGCGCCCTACTTGCTACCCGCCGCCACCGGTGGCGGAGCTTCAACTTTTGCTTCGCGCAGATACTTGGCAGCTTCCTCGGGAGGCGTGGGGTTCTGGTAGAAGCCTGTTCCCCGCTCGAAGCCCGCCGTCTTGGTGAGCCTCGGCATGAACTCGACGTGCCAGTGATAATGGTCCATGGCCGGCTCCTGGATTGGGGCGGTGTGGACCACCAGGTTGTAGGCTGGATGGTCGAGCACCTGGTCGGCGCGCACCAGGAGGTTCTTCAAGGCCTTGGCCAACCCTTCATAAACTTGCGAGGACGAATTCTCAAAAGCCGATTCGTGCCGTTTGGGCAAGATCCAGGTTTCGAAGGGGAAACGGGGCGCGTAGGGAGCGACGGTCAAGAAGCTGTCGCTGTCGGCAATGACGCGCACTCCGGACTCGGTCTCCTGCCGTACGATGTCGCAATAAACGCAGCGCTCTTTGTAAATGTAATATTGCTTCGAGCCTTCCAGTTCCTCGGCGACATACTTGGGAACAATCGGCAGCGCGATCAGTTGCCCATGGGAATGCTCCAACGTCGCCCCCGCCGCGATCCCATGGTTCTTGAAGATCAGGATGTACTTGAAGCGACGGTCCTTCTTCAGATCGACAATGCGATCGCGGTAGGCCCACAAGACATCTTCAATGCGCTTCTCCGAAATGGTGGCCAAGGTAGCGTTGTGGTCGGGCGTTTCGATGATGACCTCGTGCGCCCCAATCCCGGTCATCTTGTCGAACATGCCTTCGGCCTGACGGTTCAAGCTGCCTTCGATTCCGAGAGCGGGAAACTTGTTGGGCACCACGCGTACGGTCCATTCCGACGTGTCACGCGGCGCCCCGTTGGGGCGATACGCCAGCACTTCGGGCGGCGTCTTGCTTTCATTGCCGTAGCAGAACGGGCAAAAGCCGCCCTTCAATTTCACCGGCTCACGGCTGAAGTCGTTAGGGCGCTTGGCGCGATCGGTAGAAATGATCACCCATCTTCCCAGGATTGGATCTTTGCGTAACTCAGGCACAGCGGACCTCGGTCAAAATTGTTCTATTATCTTACGCCCCGATGGGAGCGCGCCAGGTGATGCGGCGAAGAGAATCGCAAGCCGGAGAGTCAACTTGCATGAGGTCGTCGTGTCAACCGAGATTAAAGGGGCACGACTCTCAGCCGTGCCCCTTCAAAGCTCGGAACGGCTCTAGCTGCGCTGCTCCTTACCGGCGACCGCGATGCATTCCTCCAACACATCCATCGCGATGTCGGCTTGCTCGCTGGTCACGATGAGCGGTGGAGCAACACGGATGCTGTTGGGGCCGCATCCCAGAAAGAGCACACCGCGCTCGAAGGCGAGCTCGACGATGCGATCGCATTCCGCGCTGCCTTGCGTCTTGGCTTTCTTGTCGGTGACGATCTCGACTCCGATCATCAAGCCGCGTCCGCGGACGTCGCCCACCAGATCGAGCCGCTGCGGCCAATCGGCGATGCGTTGCATGATGTGTTTGCCCACTACTTCGGCATTCTTGATGGCTTCACGCTCGAGCACATCCATGGTGGCGAGCGCAGCCGCAATGGAGACTGGGTTCCCACCGAACGTCGAGGCGTGCGAACCCGGTACCCAGTCCATGATGTCCGCCTTCGACATCATGATGCCGAGCGGCATCCCGCTGGCAATCCCCTTGGCGCTGCAGAAAATGTCGGGCTCAACGCCGGTGTGCTGAATGGCCCACCACTTTCCGGTGCGGCCCGCGCCCGATTGAACTTCGTCGGCGACCAGCAGAATGCCATGGCGGTCGCAGATCCGCCGCAGCTCCTGCATAAACACCGTCGGCGCGACCACGTAGCCTCCCTCACCCTGAATCGGCTCGACAAAAATCGCGGCCACTTCCTCCGGGGGCAGCGTCGTCTTGAACAGTTTTTCTTCGACGAAGCGGGCGCAGCCTAGCGCGAACGCCTCCGCTTCCTGGCTTCCGCCCACGCATCCGCGATACACATCGGGATAGCGCACGTGAGTAACACCGGGAAGCATCGGCGAGAAGCGGCGCTTCTGTTGCGGCTTGGAAGCCGTCAGCGACAAAGCCCCCATGGTGCGCCCGTGAAACGCGCCATAGAACGCGATGATGTTCTGCCGCTTGGTGTGGTACCGCGCCAGCTTCAGCGCCGCTTCGATGGCCTCCGCGCCGGAGTTGCCGTAGTAAACCTTGTGCGGGCCCTTCATGGGAGCGACCTTCGACAGGCGCTCGCCCAGGGTCACCATGCTCTCGTAGTAGAAGTCGGTGCCCGACATGTGAATCAGCTCAGCCGCCTGCTTCTGAATGGCGGCCACGACTTCCGGATGGCAATGTCCGGTGGAGGTCACAGCGATTCCGGCGGAAAAATCGAGGAACTCGTTGCCGTCCACGTCTTCGACGATGACGCCACGCCCACGCTTGGCGACCATGGGATACGAACGAGTGTAGGACGGCGAAACGTACCGTTCGTCGCCCTCCAGAATGCGCCGGGCATTGGGGCCGGGCAGGGTAGTCCGGATGTTCGGACCGGCAACGTGGGTCAGAGTATTGGTGGTCATGATGTTTCTCCTTCGCGAAAGGCTTGCGGCGCCAGTTGGGCGCCGGAGCTTCTGTCAGCCCGCGACTGCAATCTGGTTGGACTGGTATGGCGCGGGAGGCCGACGGGAAGACGAAAGACAGGAAGCTAGCTAGTCGCCGGAGAAAAGGTTGGGACGGGCCATGCAGGGCGCCAGTCTGGACCAGGTTGCACGCACACCTGCGCCGCACCTCGGATTGGAGGCGGCAGCAAAGGCGTTCGGCTGGTTTGAGCGGCTGGCCAAAGGGATACTCCTGCCCCGATTATAGTCGCCTTCCAAGCGTGGCGTAACCCCCTAAATCAGCTTGCCAGGGCCTCCACGGACATGGCTAGGTGGATCGGCCAAGAACCATCACAGGCTAAACTCCCAGCCGCAATATTTGCCTTCCGGAGACTCCGGCGGGCAGTGCAGACACTTCGTCTGAATACGAGGGTCCACGGTGCGCGCGAAAGTCTCGAACTCGACGGTGCCGACAGGCTTGCAGGGGAAATCCGGAAGCCCTTTGCGCCGCCGGGTTTCCTGGACCCGGCAAACATCCATGAACAGCCGCAGGCGTGTGCCGTCTTCCGACCACTCGGTGCGCTGCGAGTTGATCAAGCTGTACTGTCGCAAGCCCAAAGCGCGTTCCAGCGCAGCCAAGCCGCCTGCAGAGGGAATGCCGAACGTCGTCATAATGCGGTTTGCCTCGGTCGCCGCGAACCGCTGCCATGCCGCCGTGTCCAACTCGATAGCGGCATCCATCCCAAGACTCTCCTCCGCCGCGAGAAACCAGCACCCGTCATGGGCCAACCAGTTCTTGGCGAACATCTCCAGCGCCACCAGCAACTGCTCGCGCGGCATCGAGTGAAAAACGGTCTTGCCCGGCTGGACCGCACGTTCTGTTGGGTTCGGCATTCACTACTCCTTAAGCTCGCGGGCCGTCACTTCCAACTTCTTCCTTCGCCCACCTTGCTTTCATTATCGCCGATAATTTCTTTCACGGACGAGAGCTGGTTGACGTGCGCCACAGCATGGACCAGCGGATGTGGAGGGGCGCAGTTTGCTGTAAACTAGCTGGCTTCCGTCCGGACTACGACCGTCTTACGAGGTGTACCGATGCAGCGCTTGGCCCTTTTCGTACTCTTGTGTACTTCCCTCGCAGTTGCGCAAGCCCAAAATCCTAACGGCATTGCACCCTTTGTGACCGTCAGCGCGCCCGTCTTCGTGGTGAATCACGTCCGGATCATCGATGGGACCGGCGCAGCTCCGCAGGAAGACCAGGCGATGGTGATTGCCAACGGCAAAATCCAGTCAATCGGACCCGCTGCAATGGTGCAGGCGCCCGCCGGTGCGCAGCAGTTCGACCGCGCCGGGTACACCATCATCCCTGGACTGATTGGAATGCACGATCACCTCTACTACACCGATTCGGTTTCGGTACAACGCGGGGCCGACGGCAAGATCGGGGAGCCGGGACTCTATGTTGCAGAAATTCCGTTCACGGCGCCACGGCTCTATCTGGCCGCGGGTGTCACTACGTTGCGCACCACCGGCAGCGTGGAACCGTATGCCGACCTCAAGGTCAAGCAGCGCATCGACGCGAACCTGATGCCGGGCCCGAAAATTGATGCGACTGCGCCTTACCTTGAAGGCGCGCCCACGGTGTTCGCGCAGATGCACGAATTGACCGGCGCTGACGACGCCAAGCGCCTGGTGGATTACTGGGCCGCCGAGGGGATGACCTCGTACAAGGCTTACATGAACATCACGCGAGCAGAACTGGCGGCGGCGATCCAGCAGACCCATGAGCACAAGTTCAAGCTGACGGGACATCTCTGCTCCGTGACCTGGCACGAAGCCATCGCCATGGGCATTGACGATCTGGAGCATGGCCCGGTCTTCACCGCCACCGACTTTGTCGCGGACAAGAAGCCGGATGTTTGCCCACAGGGGACCGCCGCTCGCGATAGTTGGGCGAAACTCGATGTCAATGGCCCGCAGGTGCAAGCCCTGATCCATGATCTCGTCGCGCATCATGTGGCAGTGACATCCACGCTGCCGGTGTTTGAGGCCTTCGTGCCTGGGAGACCGAAATTGCAATCGCGGGTGCTGGATGCCATGTCGTCGGAATCCGCGCAGAGTTATCTCACCGCGCGCGCCCACATCGCAATGGATTCACCCATAACCGCTTTGTTCAAGAAAGAACTGGAGTTTGAACTTGCGTTTGCGAAAGCTGACGGTCTCTTGCTCGCGGGTCCCGATCCGACCGGGAATGGCGGCACGCTTCCTGGATTCGGCGATCAGCGCGAAGTCGAATTGCTGGTTGAGGCTGGATTCACTCCCGTCGAAGCCATCCAGATCGGCACCGGAAATGGCGCGATCTATCTCGGCAAGCAGGACCGCATCGGTACGCTTGCGGCCGGCAAGGATGCGGACTTTGTTCTGATCAAGGGCGATCCCTCCAGGAGGATCGAAGACATCGAGAATGTCGAGACTGTGTTCAAGGATGGCGTCGGCTATGACTCCAGCAAGCTGATCGAGAGCGTCCGCGGTCAGGTCGGAATCCGCTAGCGACCGGCATTGCAGACTTCTACCAACTGGTGTCATCCTGAGCGAGTCCGCCGCGGCGGGCGAGTCGAAGGACCCTATGGCTGCAAGAAATCACAGCGTGGCCGCGTGGCCCAGCGACAAGTCCGAGATTGTTCACGGCCATAGGGGTCCCTCGACTCCTCGCTGCGCTCGTCGCTCGGGATGACACTCAAACAACCAATGTGCGCTGATGATAATCCAGCCGACGCGCCGCCTTGCTTGGTTGACCCTCTCTCTTGCAGCCTCCTACAATCAAGGATTCTCCACCTGCTCAGGGAAGGTCCATGCCGCTTCAGCTCTTTAACACTCTGTCCGGAAAAGTCGAGGAGTTCCACCCGCTGGAAGACGATCTGGTCCGCATGTACGCCTGCGGGCCCACGGTTTACGACTACGGCCACATCGGCAATTTCCGCACCTTCATCGTCGTGGACACGCTGCGGCGATTTCTGAAGCAGAGTGGCTACAAGCTGAAGCACGTCATGAACATCACCGACGTGGACGACAAGATCATCCGCAATGCCGCCGCGGCGGGCGTCAGCGTCCAGGAGTACACCAAGAAGTACAAACAGGCATTTCTGGAAGATGCCGACGCGCTCAACATTCAGCGTCCCGAATTCCTGGTGAGCGCCACCGACCACATTCAGGAGATGGCACACTTCATCGCCGGACTTGTGGAAAAGGGGTATGCCTACCGCACGGAAGACGGCTCCTACTACTTCCGCATCGCAAAGTTTCCCGAGTATGGCAAGCTGTCAAAGAGGGACTTTGCGGGCATGAACGACGGCGCGCGGGTGGACGTGGACGAATACGACAAGGACAACGCCCGCGACTTCGCGCTGTGGAAGGCGCCGAAACCGGGCGAGGCGCAATGGGACACCGAGATCGGCCCCGGCCGCCCGGGTTGGCACATCGAATGCTCGCAAATGTCGATGAAGTACCTCGGCGAGAGCTTCGACATTCATGCCGGGGGCGAAGACCTTATCTTTCCTCACCATGAAAACGAGATCGCGCAGTCGGAGGCGCTGACCGGCAAACCATTCGTGCACATCTGGGTTCATGCGCGCTTCCTGCTGGTGGAAGGCGAGAAGATGTCCAAGAGCGCGGGGAACTTCTTCACTGTCCGCGATCTCATCCTGATGGGACACAAGCCATCGTCCATCCGTTTTCTGCTGATGTCGGTCCCATACCGCAAACAGCTCAACTTCACCTTCGATGGGCTGACGCAGGCGGCCAACTCGGTTGAGCGGCTGCGCAACTTCAAGCTGCGGCTGGAGACTTCGCAGTTCGCCGACGACGGCAACGTGATCATTGCCGAAATCGCGGAGAGGACTTCGGCCGAAATGCGCGCCGGCTTGGACGATGACTTGAACACGGCGCGCGCGCTGGGTGCCATTTTTGACATGGTGCGGGACGTAAACGCCGCGGCCGATGCCGGAGAAGTCCGGAAAGCCAACGTACCTCAACTGCTCAGGGTGCTGGAAGAATTCGAAGAGATCTTCGCGGTGCTGAAGGACGATGATGCCGCCAAGGTGCGCGCGATCGTCGAATGGGCAAAGGCAGAAGGCCTGGAGGACAAGATCAGCCCGCAAACATCCGAGCTTGCCAAAGCTGCGGCGCTTTCCGACACCGATGTCGAACGACTCGTCGCCGAGCACTCGCAAGCGCGCAAGAGCCGCGATTTCGCGCGCTCAGACGCTATCCGGGCGCAGTTGTCGGAAAACGGCATCATCCTGGAGAACACCAAAGACGGGGTACGGTGGAGACGCTGGTAAGCGTTATAGATCGCTGCACAAATAATGCCCCATGATTTGCCCCTGAAATTGTCATTACGAGCGAAGCGAGGAATCTGCTGTTGTTTGCGTCTAGAACGAGGCATGGGGAAGCAGCAGATCCCTAACGGCCTAAAGGCCGTTCGTGATGACAACTGAGAGACGCGAAAGCGGAGATAATGAATGTAATGCGGCACCCGTCGGCCCTAAACTTCCGATTCCAGTTCGGGCAAGCCTACCGCTTGCTCGCCCGGTTCGCGGCGGTGAACTTTTGCTGTCGTCACCAAGGCCACGGCGGCAATGATTACGACGCTCCCGGCGAAGATGTAGCCATCGAAGCGCTCGCGCAGCACCAGCCATCCCAGGAAAACCGCGACGATGGGATTCACGTAGGCGTACGTCGCCACCTTCTGCGTGGACACATGTTTCAGCAGCCAGATGTACGCCGTGTAGCCGACCCACGAGCCGAAAACCACCAGGTAGAGCACCGCCATCAGTGCGCGGGAAGTCAGCACGATGCGATGCTGTTGGCCTGTTGCCAATACGACCAGGACATTGCCGATGGCGGCAAACGACATTTCCCAGCCGGTTGCTGCGAACGGGTCAACTTTCATGTGCCATTTGTGCGAGAGCACCGAACCGATGGCCCAGCTCATGGACGAGAGCAAAAGTGTGAACGAAGCCACCAGTTGCATGGTGCCAAGCGTATTGCGGTCGGCAAACTTGGGCCAGAAGAGAATGCCGATGCCCGCGATGCCCAGCGCCAGCCCGATCAAACCGCGGCTTGAAAGCCGGTCTCCACGGAAGACGAAGGTTTCCAGCACCATAAACCAGATGGGCGTGATCGCTACGATCAGCGCCGCAAGTCCGGTAGGGACCCATTGCTCCGCCCAGGCCAGACCTCCGTTGCCGCCCACCAGTAACAAGCAGCCGATGGTGGCCAGCCGCACTGCTTCCGTGCGGGTAATGCGAATGCTGCGGCCCAAGGCGGCGCACGCGACCAGCATCAGCGGACCGGCAATCAGGAATCGCATAGCGCACAGCACGTAAGGCGGAAGGTGCTCGTCGTCGGCAATTCCGATGGCCAGGTAGGTCGAGCCCCAGAACACGTACACCAAGGCAAACGCGATGATCACTTGCAGACGGTGATGGCGATCGGTGGTCATACGGCGGCCGCAGTCGGGGTCAGTTTGCCGCGCTCTAGCGTCGGGCTAGGCGGCCGGCTTTTGGTCCTGATGGCGTAAGCGGTGTCCTGTTATCAAGACGTAGTGCACGCCCGAAATGGTTGCGAAGATAAAGGTGGCATAGAGAAAGAACGTTTCCAGGTACACCACCCAAGGAGCGCGCAACACTTGCGCCAGAACAACGAAGAAGATGGCCGCGATCTGGGAACCGGTACTCAGCTTGCCATAAATGCTGGGCCGGAAATCGCGAAACCCGACCGTGGCATACAAAACCACGGCGGTGGCGACGATGCACAGGTCGCGGCTGAACACCAGGATGGTGTACTTCCACGGGACCTTCTTGACGAACGAAAGCACCAGAAACAGCGAACTCAGCAACAGCTTGTCGGCGATTGGATCCAGATATTGCCCGAGCATGGTTTGCTGGTGCAAGACCCGCGCCAACAGTCCGTCGAGGGCGTCGCTGAGTGCCGCCGCGACCAGAAGACCGAGCGCCCAAGTCCATTGCCCATCAAACACCGTAATGATGACAAACGGGATGAAGATCAGGCGCAGCAGTGTGATCTGGTTCGGCGCCGTCCAGAATTGATTCTTCACGCGGCTACTCCGAAAACGAAATCTGCTACTCCCAGATGTTCCACGTGCACCTTTCCTGTGGGTCTCCGAACCTATCTTGGCATCGCTGCCGGGCGACTCTCGCAAACCGGCACGCAAGCCAACCTCAACCGGCGATTCTTGATTCTGACGGCTTTGTCTCCGGCTGGCAACCAGGTTAACGGAGTTTTCCAAAGCACGGTGGTGCGCTCTTCTTCCCCCAGCACGACTTCCAGTGACGCTCATCACAACGGCAGAGGCCAGAAACCAGTAGAGTCAGACTTATCGGAGGCGTACTCGCCTCATGGTGTCGCTGATTAAGTTCGTCATGCGCAGTCTGGAATTCGCTAGTCGTATCTTGCCGTCGCGCAAGCCGAAACATCTGCTGACCGGCAAACGCGGCGAACTCGAGGCGTACCTGCACTTGCGCAGCGTGGGTTACAAAATCGTTGCCGCAAACGTTCGTGTGCCCTACGACCGGGGCGAAATTGATCTGCTTGGGTGGGACGATGACATCCTCTGCTTCATCGAGGTGAAGACCCGAACGAACGAGGGATTAGCGCCACCAGTGACGGCAGTCGATCGGAGCAAGCGGCGGCACATCTTATCGGTCGCTCGCCGATACGTTCGTCGGATCCCCGGCGACCGGCCGCCGTGCCGCTTTGACATAGTTAGCATTATTCTGGAAGGGGAAGGCGGCAAACCGCATATCATGGTACACAAGGGGGCCTTCTCCTGGGACACCGATCGGCCCCGAAACCACTGGCGGCGAGACTTCCGCGATCGCCACTTCTGGCAGCGGAGAAGATGAACAACCCAGGGCTTCAGGCCGGCTTCAGGGCCCGCAGTTTCGAACAGTGGAGCAAGTTTGTTCGTGTCAGGGCGCTTGCGAACCGTAGCAGTTGCGAACTTGCCCACACGGCACCAGCCCGCTAGAATGAAGGTCGTCCCACGCGTAGGCGCGTAGCGCAGTTGGTTAGAGCGCTACCTTGACACGCTTCTGTGGTTCAATACTCCCAATAACCTAGAGACCGTCGGGGACCGCCTCGGTACGTGTAAGTACGCCTAAGCGGGACTTCTTACAGGTGATTTTACAGGTGTGATTTCCCCCTCCCTTTTTCCAGTAAACACGTACTTAGGCATAGGCATCTGCGCGTTCCCCTGGGTAATCCTTGATTCATGATAAGCATCTTGATCTTGATGCACGATTGTCCGTTCACTTGACCATGCTCCCGGTCAGGGCGGTGCGTGGTGGCCGACGATTCAGGCGATAACGGCCCCCACCGCCACGTCTTCCGGATTCTTCTGGCGCGTACGTCAGCTCACCAGATAGTCCATGGCTTCTTCCCGGGTGTCGAAGACGGGAAACTCGCGAGCGGAAAAGCTGCGGACAGATTCATAAAGAGCCTTGGGTAAATTTCCGGCAAGTTGTTGCTCCCGGCCATAAAGTCCAAGACGGCAAGCAGCACGCACAACTACATCTTCGCGTGTGCATGGATCAGTGGAGATGCACACATCCGCTGATTCCGCAAGTCTCCCAACCCGTTGCCCAGTAGTGCTCTTCCTTGAAACCTGTTCGTAGGATTCAAACTCGCGGAACGTCTTGAGTCGCTGCTTCCGCCGATACCGCTCTGCAAGTACTTGAGGGTCTGCATGCAGGTGCACATGCACGACGCGTGAACCATAGGCACGGCGGACTGCGTGTACCTGCTCAATTTTCCGAACGGCATCCACAACAACAATGCTGTCCGCCGGTAGGTTCTCGATCAGACGCGTCAACGCCTGCGCAACCCACTCCCCTTTGGTTTTGCGGTCGAGTAGATCTCCGTACCGTTGCAACGCACCGCGCTCCTGTTCGAGCTTGCCTTGCGCCGCCTCATTGATGAAGTTCTTCGTCTTGAGAACATGCGCGTTGAACTCATCCGCGAGGGCATCAGCCAAGGTGGGCGAGTTGGGAATCGAGCTGTGGATCGGAGATGCCGCCGAGATCCAGAGGAAGCAAGTACGCAAGCAGAAGACCGATCGGCAAGATGCACAACGCATCTTGAAGTTGATGCTGAAGGATGACTTTCCAAAGATCTGGGTGCCGAGCTGGGAGAACCGGGATTTGCGGCAACTGCTATGGCATCGGCACCGTATGGTGCAGGCCCGCACCCGGATCATGAATCAGTTGCAAGCGGTTGCGCTGAACGAAGGTCTGCGGTGTAAGAAGAGGTTGTGGCGGACGGAACGCCAACAACTGGAATCGTTCCGCCTAGCTCCGTGGGCCAGTCGGCGACGGCGCGATCTGCTGGAGTTACTGGATCGGTTGAACCCAACCATCGCGGAGCTAAGCCAGGCGGTGGAGCAGGAAGTGGAGAAGTGCCCCGAGGCGCAGCGACTGGCGACCCATCCTGGGGTGGGTCCACTCACCACCCTGGCATTTGTGCTGATTATCGGCAAAGCGGAACGCTTTCAATGTGGCAAGCAGGTAGCCAGCTATTTCGGTCTGGTTCCAGTGGAAGAGTCCAGCGGAAACCAGCGCCGGCTAGGTCACATTAGCAAACAGGGCAGCTCGATGTTGCGCTTCTTACGGGTAGAAGCGGCCCAGGCTACCGTGCGCAGTCTTCCAGAATGGCGCCGCCGCTACTTTCACCTGATGATGCGGCGTGGCCGGAAGATCGCCAAGGTCGCCATGGCGCGGCGATTGGCTGTTTGTCTGTACTGGATGCCGCGCCAGGGATGGGATTATCAGCAGTGGATTGCGTTCGGTTCGCACGCGGGGCAGCCCGGAAATCCCCACGGTGTGCAGTAGAACACCGAGCTATTGATTGGGCACCCCGCTCCTCTTCACCGAGGAGTTCGAACAGGTAATCATGATCCACTTGCGACCGAAGAGATGGTTGGGTCGGACCGAGTCCTGACCTGAGAGGATTACAAGGCGAGCCGTGGTTGGTTGGGACAGTTTTTTTCAATTAGAGCGAAGTGGCGCTTTCTCTAAAGCGGATGCCGAACTATGCTCTTGACAACGCCGACATTGTCAGAGAGGAAATTTATCAACAACGGAGCTTCGTCGCCACGGCCAACTTCCCGATGGCGGACCATCCCGCCAGTACCGGGAGGGGCGCCTCTCTAGAGCGACCGTAGGAAATCGATGATTTCCTGCTGCTCCTGAGTGCTCAGCCTATTGAACTGCTCGATGACCTTATTTGCCTCGCTGCCCTTGCTTCTGTGATCTCTGATAGCGTCTACCAGGTTGGTCGTCCGTCCGTCATGGAGGAAGAAGACACGTTGCCCGACACCCCAGAGGGGAGCGGTCCGGAATTCGTCAGGGCCGGCGCCGCCTTGCGTGATGCCATCGGCCAGGCCTTTGCCCATATGATGCACGACAAGGTCAGAGAAAAGATTCGCCGTCTGATTGGAAAGCGCGGCACTCGGACTGGTCGAAGAGCCGCTTGCAATCATTCTGCCGGTAATCAACGAAGGTGTATGGCAATGGGCACATCCGATCTTGGCAAAAGTGTCGCGTCCCTTTTCGCTCGACGGCGTGGCGGGAGCGGGAGCGGGAGTGGGCGGCGCCAGCATCCGCATGAAGTTGGCAAACGCTTCGATGTCGGAGATGACTGCTGGGTTCGAAATGGCGGTGGTGGTGGGCGCAGTCGTGAAGTTGAGTGTGTCGTTCGGAGTGGGGAAGAGTTGGCAGCCCGGCGTTTCGTCGCGCTCTTGCGGGAAAAGCTGGTTCGAAATGCCCATCTCGACGTTGTAGGCCTCGCCCGCAAACATCAGAAGTGATTTGTTCTGCGCCTTCCACCCGAAACGGGTAATGGTCCCATCGTTTCCGCTGCGGTTCACGTTTCCGCTTAAGTGCGCGTTCGCGTGCCCGGAAATACCTAAGGCCCGCTTCTCAGATGCGTTGGCCTGCATGTTCGCAAGGATCGTGGAGTCGGGAATCGCTTCTATGAGCCCCGCGCCAAAGACGGGAGTCGGGATGCGGAAAATAATATTCGAATTTCCACCCTGCCCGGTGAGCGGATTTCCCGCGGGCAGGAAGTCGAATTGGGCGATGTTGCAGCCGGGGGCATCGCTTCGCCCGGTGATTGCGAACAGGGCGTGCACATTGCCGTCGGCGTTTCCGTTGCTCTTCTTAAATCGCGCTTCGCGGACGGGACCATTTTCCACGATGAACCAGGGCACCGTGTTCTTTGCACCATTCAAGTGGGCAACGTCGGGCAGGGGATTTTTTGCTGGGCTCGAGCCGCCGCCAGCCGGCTGCGAGTGGCAAGAGAAACACTGGTTTGAGTTGAAGCGGGGACCGAGTCCGTTGTTCGAGCCATTGGCCACGGCCTCGATCTCAGCGAACCTCGCCACTCCATCCTGGAAGAACGCTTTCTCGTCCGCAGTAAGACCGTTCAGCGGACCGCCGGCGCCCGCCGGGCCACCGCGCACGCCAGGGTCTATGGGGGCCCTGGTTTGACTCAGAGTGTGGACGCATGATGTCAAGGCTACAGCCACGATTCCACCGCAGATCTTGCCTGAAATTCTCCGGAGTGTCGTCATCACGATTCCCTCGCTGAACTAGGAATGCGGTATTGTACATCGGGATTTACCTGCCTTCGACTTGGAAGGGCGACTGATCGCAGACGCTTATAGGGCGAGCCCGAATGCCGAGTTCTGCATCCGGACGAAATTAGTCCGCCGACGCCATGCGCATGACCGCACAGGCACGTGACCCGTCCCGACTCCGGTCGGATGACGGACGATCCGGAAGTTAGCTCTCAGCTGTCGAGAATAGGCCATAGCACTCAGAACCGGGTCAATGAGTGTAATGGACGATCCGGAAGTTAGCTCTCAGCTGTCGAGAATAGGCCATAGCACTCAGAACCGGGTCAATGAGTGAAATTGATTCCATGACAATGTCGGCTCCCAGACCCGAGTAAAGTTGGTGGCGCTAACCAACCAACAGGCTCGGGAGAAAGGAGCCGAACCATGATCATTATAGGAGTAGATTTTCACCCCGAGTTTCAGCAAATAGCTTGGGTAGATACAGAGACCGGTGAGTTGCAGGAAAGACGTCTGCAGCATCTCGAAGAAGGCGAAAGCTTTTATCGGGAGCTTGCGGGGCGAGGCGTGCGGGTCCGGGTGGGAATGGAAGCCAGCGGACACGCCCGCTGGTTCGAACGGTTAATGGGCGAGTTGCAGTTTGAGTTGTGGATCGGCGATGCAGCCGAGATCCGAACCAAGCGGGTGCGCAAGCAGAAGACGGATCGCCAGGATGCACAGCTGATTCTGAAACTCATGCTGAAGGATGACTTTCCGCGAATCTGGGTGCCGAGTTGGGAGAATCGCGATCTGCGGCAACTGCTGTGGCATCGCCATCGCATGGTGCAGGCCCGCACGCGCATCATGAACCAGTTGCAAGCCGTGGCCCTGAACGAAGGTCTGCGCTGCAAGAAGCGGTTGTGGGGACGCGAACGGCAGCGACTCGAATCCTTCCGCCTGGCTCCATGGGCGAGCCGACGACGGCGCGATCTGCTGGAGTTGCTGGATCGACTGAACCCGACCATCGCGGAGCTGAGCCAGGCAGTGGAGCCGGAGGTGGAGAAGTACCCGGAGGCGCAGCGGTTGGCGACCCATCCTGGTGTCGGTCCACTCACTGCGCTGGCTTTTGTGCTGATCATCGGGAAGGCGGAACGCTTTCAATGTGGGAAGCAGGTTGCCAGCTATCTCGGTCTGGTTCCACTGGAGGACTCCAGCGGGAATCGGCGCCGGCTCGGCCACATCACCAAACAGGGCAGTTCGATGTTGCGCTTCTTACTGGTGGAAGCAGCGCAGGTCACGGTGCGCAGTCTTCCGGAATGGCGCAGCCAGTATTTTCACCTGATGATGCGGCGGGGACGGAAGATCGCCAAGGTCGCCATGGCCCGCCGACTGGCGGTTCGTCTGTACTGGATGATGCGCCAAAAATCGGAGTATCAGCGGTCGAGCAAGTTCGGTTCGTACGCGGGGCAGCCCGGAAATCGCCATGGTGTGCAGTAGAACACCGAGCATATTGAGTGGGCACCCCGCTCCTCTTCACGGAGGAGTTCGAACTGGTAATCATGATCGCAGCTGCGACCGAAGAGATGCATGGGTCGGACCGAGTTTCCTGACCTGAGAGGATTACAAGGCGAGCCGTGGTTGGTTGGGACGGAGTTTTTTCAACTAGAGCGAAGTGGCGCTCTCTTTAGAGCGGGTGCCGAAATACGCCCTTGACAACGCCGACATTGTCAGAGAGGCGATTTATCGTAAGCTGAGCACCAGATGCAACCTCAATTGGTGAACCGAAAGCTCTCGAGAATCTTCGACATGGTTTGCTCGATTTCTTTGTTCTGGGCAGGGGTGAGGGTTTTTGGTGGTGAATCAAAGTTCGCCGGGTTCGACTCATCCTCGGTGACGCTCAACTCAAAACAGCGTCCGTTGTGAAACGCACGGTAAACCTGCATATCCTCGATATTGCCCATGACTTCTTCGCCAAAGCTTCCATGTATGAAGGAAACGCCCCCAATCACCTCAACCGGGTGTTGCGCCGAAATCAGGAACGCATCCCACGCTTTCCCATAAGGCGTGACGCATTCATCGGCACTCGTAGGCGGGACGCTGTATCTGAGAATGTCACGCACCTGAAACCCTGATGCCTCAAAATTCGTACCTTGGAACTCCCCCTTCGGAGAAACCACGCAAACCAGCGAGTCCTTGGCGCAGATGGGAATGTACGTATGGTCATTACATGGCTGCATGTTGCCTTTGGTGCAAACCCGAAAGTTAGCGGGATAAGAGAAATGGAAGCCGCCGTCAGGACTTCTGAATGACGTGATTTCAGGAACAGACGTTGTCTGGGCGTAAGCTGCGTGAAGCAGTACGACGAGGGCCAGAAAGGCGGTGTTCCGGCAGCAGGCGACGTTCATGCCGTACCCTCTGTGTGCAAGTTTATCAACAATGAAGCAATCGAGCGCCACTTGGCCCAACCTTTAGTTGGCGAGAACAGGCGTCTACATAAGCAAGCCCGAAATGGGAATCCCAGCGCCGGGAACAAGGCGGCACTTAAAGCCCTGGCTCTTGCGCAGTAACCCAAGGCCGTTCCCCGGAAGTCATGGCGGTTGTTCTGGGTGATTCGCGAGTTGTAAGGCGTCAGCCACCGTGCTCCGCAGAAACATCTGCACGTTCAAGCAACGATCTCGCCCAGCCAATATTCGTGATGTAAGCCGCCCAGAACGTCCATCACTCGACGACTAACGACGCACAGGCACAGGCTGCCACGGGACTGCGAGATCAGCGTCCTCGTCGCGGTCGATCCGACGTTTGCTCAGGAAACCCGCCCCGATCCTCCCACCGACTTCCGGAAGCCGGACGAACAGCACTCTGAATACCACCACACGGCGCCCACCAGGTCCGGCCTTCGAGCGTCCCGACAGCACCTTGCCGCCCGGCAGCAGCTCCCCACCACCTCTTGCGAAAACCGTTAGCACAAAAGGGGAAAAGCCGTGACGTGCGTCACAGATTTTATGAACAGTGGTGCGTATTGCTGTGCAAAAAAGAGGGCGTAGGGTCAAGAAACTCATCTTGGCTGCCGAGCAATGCGAAGAGGCTAGTCGAGGCTGCAAGCCTCGCCTTTCCAACCCGTTCGAATTTCTTGACCATACGACATCAATCTTCGTCCTATACGGCTGCTACAGGGCGTCACTGGGCCGCTGGCCATGAAAGGTCCCGAGGACATTGATATCGTTTGCGTTCGCGAGAACTGCGAAGGCGAATACTGCGGAGCTGGCGGACGCGTGTACCAGGGAACTCCGCAGGAGTCGGCGTGCAGACGGCAGTCTTCACGTACCGCGGCACCGAGCGCGTTATGCGCTATGCCTTCGAGTATGCGCGCCGGCACGGACGCAAAAAAGTGACCAGCGCGACCAAGTCCAACGCAATCAACTACAGCATGGTCTTCTGGGACGACGTTTTCCGCGAGGTTTCCGCTAGATATTCGGATGTGCAACCCGAACAGCAATTGATCGATTCGCTGTGTGCGCGTTTTGTCACCGCGCCGGAGAGTCTGGATGTAGTGGTGGCCTCGAACCTGTTCGGTGACATCGTCACCGATCTGGGCGCGGCCATTGCGGGCAGCATGGGACTGGCGCCGAGCGCGAACCTCAATCCCGAGGGCCACTACCCGAGCCTGTTTCAGGCAATCCACGGCTCGGCACCCGGCCTGGCAGGCAAAGGCATCGCCGATCCGGTCGCCACAATCTGGTCAGTCGCGATGATGCTGGACCATCTGGATGAAACGAAACTTGGCGCGGTGGTGTTGGGGGCGGTGGAAAGCGTGATCGCTGCAGGAAAGGTTCGCACGCCGGACCTCGGCGGGAGCGCTACGACAAGACAGATGGGGCAGGCGATCATCACCGCACTGCGGAAGCCGGAAAAGGCCTCCCAAAATACTTCTCAGTAGAGCCTGGAATCCTGGCCCATCCTCACGGCAGGAACTTGATTGCGAATGGCAAACCGACTGCAACAGCGCGGCCAGATACAGCTTTCTTTAGCTACGCCCTTCGAAGCCGATTAACTCGGCGATCTGAGCAAGCGAGTTCCGCTAAGGGTGTGCAGGCTACGTCGCTCGTCTCAGCACGTGAATCACCCAGGGAGGAATCTTGGGGGGCTACACCCCAATCACCTCTGACAAAATTTCTTCACAGTGGAAGTGCTGACGCTCAAAGGGTTGGTTACCTTGGTGTCGCAAGCTGATCGCTAACAAGTTCGATGGATCCAGATTCCGTCGTTCCGCCGGACGGCCCAGAGTTGATGAGGAGACGGAACGGTTGACGATCCAGGAGCTACCCGCGTGGTGGCTCGAATCGGTGTAAGAAGCCGGCCCGCTCGGACTTCAAGAATGGAATTGTGGCAACATGTTGTCCACAAGACCCGACACTTGTAGCACAATAGAGCTTCGCACCATCACCTATTCCTTTGGGGGAAGCAATGTCAGTCAACCAAAACCGTGGCATAAATCCACCGTCCTTGGAGCTTCGACCGTTCGACCGCTTGACGCTTGGATTGATTGGGCTGGGCGTGATATTCGCTTCCCTTGGTCTTGGCGAAGCCGTTTATCGGCTTGCATTCTTCGATTTCGATGGCGCAACCGACCGGCTTCCCATCGAAATGTTGTTCGGGCTGGCGTTCGCTTGGATGGCGACGAAGGTGGTTAAGAGAATCTACCAGAACCGCATGGAGGCGTCGGCTCGCATCAACTTGATCTGGGACCGAAACCACAAGATCCGTCACGCGGTCGAAGCCATTCCACCTGTGCCGTATCCCGGCCATCAGCAAGCGATCCGGGTGATTCGCGAGGAGGTGGATCGCATCGAATGGGCTCTGACCGACATCCTGCCGCGATAATCGGACGGCAGGGCGTCGTTTACAGCTGACGCACCCTCATGCAGCCTCCCGATCTTCCGTGGTTGGCGGATAGCCAAGAGGTTCTCCGGGGCCGCGTAATGATCGAGGTTTGTTGACACTTCTTTCCGATCATCTCCGAAATGGTGACGAGCTGCCCCGCTGTGACGCCGGGCAACACTCGATGATGTCCGACCATGGTGACCTTGCGATAAAGGAATATTGGTCTTTGATGAGAGTCCTGCCCGGTGCATGCCGTCGACTGGCTTCCTTGTTGCTGATGTTCAGCTCCATGCTGGCCTTTGCCTGTGAAGGCCTTCCAGCCGGGCAGACGTTATGGATTCGCCTGAGCTCGCCGGTTTCCTCCTACAGCTCGACGGTGGGCGATACCGTACACGCCGTCCTGATCGAAGCCGTAACGTGTGACAGCGGAATGGTCTTTTCGCTTGGCACAAAAATCGATGGAAGAGTGGTCTCGGTTCGCAAAGTGGGCTGGGGCATCCGCCACGAGACTGCTGCCTTGCAGCTCCAATTCGATCGCGCCATTCCAACCGAAAGCTCGCCGGTGGTCATGTCCGCCGTAGTGGTTGAAGTGGAGAATGCCCGCGAGCAGGTCTTCAAAGGCGTGATCCAGGGAGTCCGTAGCAGCGACTCTCCGCAAGGGCGAATCAACAGTCGCCTCCGGCACCTGCCTACCTGGAATCCTTATTCGGACGTGGGGTTGATTGTGTTCAAAGCGGCCTTTCCCATCTTTCCCGAACCCGAGATTTATTTTCCGGCCGGCACCGACCTCCGCATCAAGCTGACGGAACCAACTCCGGCAGTGGTAACGGAGCCTAAGTCGTCGTCGGAACCATCGCGGGGAAGTGGGGTTGATCAAACCGAAAACTCCGAGTTCGAGAGTTTGGCCCAATCGCTTCCACAGCACTCCACCACGGTAAAGCAGGCGGATGCGGATGCAGTGAATCTGGTCTTCGTGGGCTCGCGCCAGGAAGTGGAGTCTGCTTTCCAGCAAGCTGGGTGGAGCACCAGCGATACCTTCAGCAAGAAATCCTTTTTTCGCGACTTTTATGCGTTTCTGAATGACAACGGCTACGCACGAGCGCCGATGCGGCCTTTTCTTCTGGACGGCAAACCCGCCGACATGAACTGGCAGAAGAGCCTGAATAGTTATGCCCGGCGCGACCACCTACGCGTGTGGCAATGGCCCGGCTCAACGGATTCCGGGACCGTGTGGGTGAGTTCGTCAACCCACGATACTGGAGCAACCCTTTCCCTGGAGCACCGCCAATTCGTGCACCACATTACGCCCGACATTGACGAGGAACGCAGCAAGGTGATCCGCGATCTCAACGTGGCCGGCTGTGTGAAAGCGGTCCATTTGGTGTCGCGGCCTAAGATGGCGCGCATCACCCAGAATGCGACCGGAGATTTGGTCAGCACCGACGGCGCCTTGGCGGTCGTGGAGCTTAAGGAATGCCGGCCGATGGTGCCGGGACTGGTGTCGGGAAATGTGGCGACACAATTCAGGCCCGGCAACCGGTTGTTTCGCTATTTCCGACGGCAGATATTGACCTTCCGCAGTGACATCTGGCGTGCCAACATTATCTATGGCGCATACGACCTGACGCGCATGAGCGTCATCGCCTGGCGGCACCATACTGCTTTGACTCACGAGGCGAACACGTACATCGGGCCAGTTCAACCACAACTGGCTGCTAATCCAAACGCCAGAAACGAAAGAAATGGAACGCCCTGAACCCTTCTTGGCGTAGTGTTGCAACTTTCAAACGCAGACAGGTTATTGCATGCAGTACCCACATATGCTTAGGCTGCCAAATCGAAAAGGCTGTCGATGAACCTAATCTGTCGAAGAAGATCATCTCCTGCCACCCATCGAGCTTGCCCCTTCCGGATCATGTGCCGCTTCCCTCACTTGCAGCGCGGTCTCTGCTTCGCCGACACTGACCGGATGATGAGTGCTCCTCTACCGGTTGCCGGCAGAGGCATTTTCGCCATGCCCACGGCAGCGGCGATCAGCGCCTCGACCTCCGGCCGCGCCAAAACCTTTGCCGAATCGAGGCGGATGAAGCGATTGCTACTACCAGAGCCGAGCAGCAGTTTGTGCGGATCGGGAAGACGCGCGCCACAATAGGGAAAGGAAAGACCCACCCCGCTTGCTCCGGCGGCGAGCGAGACAATGGAGTCGGAAGGCCGCTCCGTCGAAGAGTAGCCTATGACGAAGAAATTGTAGTTATCGTAGGCCAGTTCGTTCGCACTGGGCAGCCGTTTACGTAACGCCGCGCGCACACCACGGATCAGCGCCTGGTGCTCCAGCGAGAATTTGGCAATGAAACTTTGCAACCGCTTTTCGGCGTCATCCGGCGCGTCGCGAGCGGCCTTCACGGCTGGTTTCACATCATCTCCCCAAGGCATTTTGCCCAGAACGGACTAGGACTCGCTGAGTCTCACTTTAGTCGCTACGCAGAGAATATCGGTTACGATTCGGATCTGCGGCGAAATCGAATTTTGCTTTTCCTGTACGTCAAGCAGTTTGACGCTACCCCGTGTGGTCAAAAATCTCAAACGCATTGAAAAGGCTTGGTTTCCGGTCTCATAATTTCCTCGCACAGCTGCTCTCTGAAACCTCAAGAGCATGTACACGCCGAGGCTGTAAGCCTCGCCTTTCCAACCCGTTCGATTTTCTTGACCATACGGGACGTTATGAACTCCTCGGAACGAACAGGAGATTCCTCTATGGATGAGGAACGGCTGGTTTCGATAGCTTGTAACAAGAGAATTCTCGGTCAGCCTTGAAAAGCCATTCAATGGCAGCCGTTGAACTTGAAGGAAGTCAGCTCGGTCTGCCACGGTCCACCGGTTACTGCATAATATTCCTGGGCGTACCAGAAGGTGCAGCCATCAGAACCGTCAATCACCAAGTTGGAGTAGTCTCCCCATCGACCTTGGCCGGTTTCGGATCCGGTACCCGCATAGAGCTCAACTTCCTCTTCCATTTGCCCCAGCGGGTGAGCAGGCACGTGTCCAGTTACATAGATTGAGGGATACATGTCTTCGCCGGATTTGCTGTAGCCAAGCGCGATGTTCCCCATTTTGTCCTGTGCAATCGATCCCATCCAGCGGTGGGTCAAGTCCGGAGCAAACGTTCCCGACTGAAACAGCGTCACAGGGCAGTCATCCGGACAGCCAGAGATTGATACCGCCAGCACCGGCGCTCGGAATTCATACCAGCGGACGCCGGCCTGCCCGCCCGATGCCTCCACTCCATGATTTACGTACCAGTGCTGCGAATGCGACCCACTGCCGTTCGCTGAGACACTATCTTTAGGACCATCATTCCAATAGGCCAGGCGCTGCATCAATACGTTCTCCATAGTGTCGAGCAGTTGCTTGGTGCCCAATTGGGGGATACATACACCGCACATCAGCGTGTAGCCGGGAATTCCGGGAATTCGATGGCTCAAACCGCTACCCACAAAGGAGGACTGTTCTGGATTGGTGTACACGGGGTGCATCGAATACAGGTACAGTGTAGGGACGGCACCGACTCCCATGCCGCCGATGAAGAACTCGTCTTGTCCGGCGGGTGGCGGAACGTTGGAATCGACATCGGCAGCCAGCAGGTGGAAATCTGCGTTGGTGAGGCGAAAGCAGATCTGCTCCGCGGAGCGGTCGCCTACTCGCAGCTTCGCGTCGTTGTAGGCACACACGAGAGGTCCGTATTGGAGGTTATCGTTGGTCTGGAAGTACCCGGTAGGCCAGATTGCCCACTTCGGAAAGTCCGCAAAGGCTGTACCCAACGAGAATTCATACGTGTACCAAGTGCCTGTGGCACGCTCTGAAGTTGAAACCGCCACGCAAGCAGGATAAAAACCCTTCGAGTTGGATGCACCGATGTTATAAGCCAGCAGCCATTGATGGTGCGCCTTGTCCCAGTCAACCATCACGTCCCCACCGGGAGTGTATCCGCAATCCGACTTCCAAGGAAACAGCAGGTTGTCCTTTAGCGGTGCGGTTAATGGCTGGCCAGTGGTCTTGTCGAAGACCTGAAAATGATTGCTGACAAATTCCACCACCTCATAATCGCCAACGGCCACATCGGTATCCGGCGGTGGCCCGTCGTGAGTTACGTTTTGACCGATCCCAGGGACATGCAATCCGATGGTAATGCTCAGTGCGTTTGCGGCCCCTCCTTGCTCTGCTGGCTGGCTGCCAGGGCGCTGAACGTCTGCTGAAAGACTTTGCCGTGGAGCTTGTTGCTGGAACGAGGAGGTCCGCCCACGTACCTTTCGAGGCTTTGCCAATGATTGCGCGCGTTTCGATACCCCATACGCCACCGGTTTAC
The DNA here is from genome assembly GCA_963737435.1 of uncultured Acidobacteriaceae bacterium. GTDB lineage: Bacteria > Acidobacteriota > Terriglobia > Terriglobales > Acidobacteriaceae > Bog-257. The sequence continues at coordinate 331,144 of CAVTSI010000009.1, forward strand.
GCGTCGTCATTTGCTTCGCCGATTGCTCCTGAGCGAGCAGGCCCGGGCAACCGAGCAGCAAGGCCAGCGAAAACAGAATCTGCGCAATAGCCATGGTCGATAATTGCACATTGCTCAACCAAAGAACGGTCGATTCAGGACACGGCGAAGGAGTGCACGCTTTACAAGGGGGGCGGACGGCGAACCCTCATCGCTTCGCTTTTGGGTGATATCTCGGGGCTTGATTTTCCCTTTGTGCGCCGCTCGGACTCTCTCCGGGTTTGCGACCCTGTGCGCGAGGGAAGAGCCGGCTCAGCGGTTTAAGCCTTGCCAATGCTCGAAGATTTCAGCGCCGAACTCCGCTAGCATCGCTGCCGCCTTCAGGCCGGGATCGCCGTAAACCTCGAACCGGTCGAGTCTTGAATGCTGGACGAGTTTCGGGGCAAGTTGCTGGACTACCGGACCTGTAAAGTGCGCCAGCACATCGTCCCGAGTAGCGTAGCTTTCGACGATCCGGCACCGCGTGCCGTCGCTGCTCAAATACCATTCGTACCCAAGGGTACCTGGTTCCACTTGGCTGCCCGCGAGCATCTCCTGCGCGATGCCCTTGAACACATCGAGCATTCCCTCGTGGATGGTGAGTTCGACCAGAAGATGCACCTTGGGGTCAGCCATGCCGGCCTCCTTGTGTTTCATGCTATGTGTCGTGGGGCCGCGCCGCCGCCGCTTCATACGTAGCGGCGCCTCAGGCCGCCCCGGCACCGCGTGTCGCCTGTTCATACTCCCGCTCCGACTGCGCGGGCAACAAAACCCAGAGACTGAAAATTCCGAGCGCGGTTCCAAACGGAATGTTGAGCAATGCCAGGAACGAAAGGATGATGGTCAGCATGCGGGCCCAAGGTTCGTGCCGCAGCAGTCCCCACCCGGCAGAGAATTCCACAGCTGCCTTCACCAAAATAGCGACCCCGATCATGGTGAAGAGCGAACTCAGGAAACCACTAGGCATCTGCGGCGGTGCTCCCATCTCGTGCAGATGTGCCAACAGAGTAGTCGCCAGGAGGCACATTACAAGGCCGCCAACTGCACTAAGCGCGGAAAGCGCCAGCCATAGAATGCCCAACAACCGAATGTGCTCCTGCACGCGGTTAGGCAACGGATGAGCAGGGGCGAGGGCTGCGAAGAATTCTTTGCCACATCGGCTGCAAAAGCGCTGCTCTGGCTGCACCATGGCGCCGCATCGATCGCAGAACATAAACCCTCCTTCGATTGCATCCCACCCCCGCGTCCGCAAAAACCTCTGCCGGTTCAAGCAACGATCTCGTCCAGCCAATATTCGTGATGTAAGCCGCCCAGAACGTCCGTCACTCTGATCTCGCAGTCCCGTGGCAGTCTGTGCCTGTGCGTCGTTGGTCGTGGTCGCGGTCTGTCCGACGTTTTCTCAGGAAACCCGGGCCCTAAACTGGAGTGTGGGCGTCCTTGGTTGTAGTGCGTGATCCAGCCTTGCAGGCTTCGCCGCAGATGCCGCTCGTTCAGCGGAATCATGAAATCCAAGCATTCGCGCCGCACCGTCCCAATCAGCCGTTCACAATACGCATTCGCCTTTGGCGCGAGCACCGGCGTCCGCAGGACCCTCAGCCGAAAGGAAGCTTTGAGCTCCTCGTCCAGGCCCCGGGAGAAGATCGAATCGCGGTCATGGATCAAGAACTGGTAAGGATGGTCGCTGGGAATGGCTTCTCGGAGCTGCTGCAGTGTCCACTCTGAGGTCGGATGCGTGGTCACGTTGTAATGAAGAACACGACGGCTCCCGATCTCCATCATGACGAAAACATAGAGCAGCCGGAATCTGGCCGTGACCGCAACCAGGAAGTCACAAGCGACGATGCCTTGCGCATGATTCTTGACGAAGGTTTTCCAGTGCTGCGAAGACGTTCGGCTGCGCCCGGTGCCGCCGAGCTGCTTTGGCCAGTACTTGCCGACGGTCCGCGGCGAAACCAGAATGCCAAGCTTTAGCGAGAGTTCATCGGCAACGTGCTCTTCTCCCCAAGTTATGTTCTCCCTTACCATCCGGGCGATGAGCTGGCGTATGTCCTTGGGCAGCGCTGGCCGACCGCCCCGCGACTTCCAACGCCCGTACAGTTTGAAAGCCTTGCGATGCCAGCGGACAAAGGTCCTGGGTGTAACGACGATGAGCGCTTCTTTCCACTCGAAAAGCTGGGACCAGAGCACCAGGGACAATCGTGCCGCGTCGGTCAGGCGGCGAGGCCGAATCTGGTGGTCCTGGTAGTAAGCCAGTTGCTTACGTAAGAACACCACTTCCGCTGCTACGGCTGTTCGGGAGCGGGCCACGACGTTCAGGAACTGCAATCCATCCCGCAGCAGTTCCCAGAGGACAGTAAGGCTGGGGCGGAAGTTACGCTGCCAACCGCTTCGAAGTGACAACATGGGAGATCAGCTTCGCACAAAGCAAGAACGCCGAACAGAGTTCTTTGGAACAATCGCAGGAAAAAGCCAGAATCTGCACCAGGAGTAATGCAGATTGCGACCTGCAGAGGTTTTTGCGGAGCACAGGCTCTTTGTGGGAGCCCCTGCTTCAGGAGGGGGAATTGGACTTCAGTTCGCGATGTTGAGTTGTCATCACGAACGGCCTTCAGGCCGTGAGGGATCTGCTGTTTCCTCAGCAGTCGTTCCTGTGCTAACAAAAGCAGATTCCTCGCTACGCTCGTAATGACAACTCTTGGAGAGGAAGCGCTCCTTTTCCCGCATCGATGCAGGGGATTTCACCAGGAACTGAGAAATCGCCCCACACTTTGCCCCGGTTTTGACTTTCGCGTATGGTAAGCGTAGTCATTGGTGCCACAACGTGACGGATTCTAGGCAGTCCGACGAACTGCAACAATTGATGCAGCAGATGGCGGCGCTGACGCGCAGGGTCTATTGCCTGGAGCAACTGCTGCGGACCAGTATTGCCGTCGAGCCGAGCTCGGAAAAAATCGCGACCGCGCCTGTGGAACCCGCACCGCCCGGACCGCCGCTTGTCGCGGTTCCGGTGCAGCTCACGCCAAGCGACTCTCGCGAAGCGGCCATCCCGCCAGCTTTCCGCCAGCCGCAGCGGATTCCGCAGATTCCATCTCCCTCGCCGAAAACCGGCTCACCGGAAGCCGGGGTTTCTCTGGAGACCCGCATCGGCGGCCAATGGCTGAACCGCATCGGCATCGTCGCTGTGCTGGTTGGCCTGTCGTACTTCCTGAAGCTCGCCATCGAAAACGATTGGATCGGGCCGGCCACACGCGTCGCTATCGGGTTAGTCGCAGGTATCGGACTAATTTTATGGAGCGAACGGTTTCGCGCGCGCGCCTTCCTGGCTTTTGCGTACTCCCTCAAGGCCATTGGCATCGGCGCGCTGTACTTGTCGCTGTGGGCCGCTTTCCAGTTTTATCGCCTGGTGTCCGCGCCGGTGGCATTCTTCGCCATGATCTTGGTCACCGCGGGCTCAGTGGCGATGTCGCTGACCCAGAATTCCGAGTTGCTGGCTGCCTTCGCGCTGGTTGGCGGATTTCTAACTCCAGTGTTGGTCTCGACCAATCAAAATCATGAGGTCGCGCTGCTTTCTTATGTGGCGCTACTTGACCTTGGCATGGTGTGGGTGGTCGCCGTTCGCGGCTGGCAACGCCTGCTGTTGGCCAGCTCTGTTGGCACGGCTTTGCTCTTTGCAGCATGGGCGTCGAGTTGCTACACCGAGGAACAGCTCGCCACGACCTTGTTCTTCGCCACCTTCTTCTTTCTGCTCTATGCAACAGCACCATTCCTGGGACGCAAGTCCGCTCTGGAGCGGTACCCGAACGTTCTGGTGGCGCTGGTGCTGTTCAGCGCCACTTGCTATTTCGCAGCCACCTACTCGATGCTGTACCAGCACTACCGCTTGGAATTGGCCTGGCTCACGGTGGCGGTTGCGGCCCTGTTCTTCGTTCTCACCCAGGCGTTGCAAAGACGTGAGGGAAGCGCCCATCCACTGTTCGGACCGTTATATCTTGCCCTGGGTGTCGGCTTTCTCACCATTGCCATCCCGATCAAGCTGGAGAGCTACTGGAACACGCTGGGCTGGATCGTCGAAGGCGGAGCGCTGTTTTGGGTGGCGCATCGCAGCCGACGTAGGTTGCTGCGCATTCTCGGCACGGGGGCGTTTCTGCTCGGCATCTTCCGCTTGATAAAGGTGGATTCTTTCGGGCAGGAGCCGCTGCTGATCAATCCGCGATTTGGCCTCTACCTGCTGGCGATCGCCGCGCTGGCGTTGCTGGCTTGCTTCGTCACTAACGAATGGGGCGCCGACAATCGCCAATGGGCCGGAGCAGCCATCATCGGCGTGAATGTGCTGGCGCTGCTGGCCCTGCACTTCGAGGTGCTGAGTTACTTTCAGCAGCAACTGGCGACGGCGTACAGGTTCCAGGAACGGCACAGCCTCATGACGGTGCGCGACTTCTCCTATTCCGCGGTATGGATGGTGTACGGCAGCGGCCTGATGCTGGTTGGCTTCTGGAAACGCTCGGCATTCCTGCGCTGGCAAGCCATCGTTCTGCTGGCCATGACAGTGTTGAAGGTATTTCTGGTGGACATCAGCACGCTGGAGCGCGGCTACCGCATCGCTGCGTTCATCGTCTTGGGCGCGATCCTGCTGGCGGTGTCGTTCTTCTATCAGCGCAGCCGGATGAAAAGCGCCGCATAGCGGGCGATGCTTTCATTCTTGGAATTGTCATTACGAGCGAAGCGAGGAATCTGCCTTTGTTCGCGTATGGATCAGGGTCTAGGAAAAGCAGATCCCCTCGGGGGCTGAACTTTACCCCAACAAGCGCAAGAAACGGCGCTTGTCGGGGACCCCTGTCCGTCCCCTCGTGATGACAAGAATAGAGAACGCCGCTGTTACGCGTAAATCCCGCGCTGCTTGATGGTATAGGCCACGCGATCGATGGCCAGCATGTACGCCGCAATGCGGTTGTTTACGTGATGCGCCTCGGCATAGCGGACCACGTCCTCGAACGAGGAAACCATGATGTCTTCCAACTGCGAGTTGACCACCGACTCTTTCCAGAAGTAGCCCTGGCGGTCCTGCACCCACTCGAAATACGATGCCGTGACGCCACCCGCATTGGCCAGAATGTCGGGCATCACGAAGACATGCTTATCGCTGAGGACGTCATCGGCGGCTGCCGTCGTGGGCCCGTTGGCGCCTTCGACCAGGATCCTCGCCTTCACCTTGTGGGCATTGCCCGAGTTGATGACGTTCTCCGTGGCCGCCGGAATCAGGATTTCGCAATCGGTGATCAGCAGCTCTTCTGTGCTCGCGCGCTCTGCGCCCTTGAAGCCGTGGATGGTGCCTTCCTTCTGGCGATATTCCCACAGCGCCGCAATGTCGATGCCCTTGCTGTTGTACAAGCCGCCATCCCATTCGCCGATGCCAATCACCTTGTATCCCGCCTGATGCATGAGGACCGCGGCGTTGGAACCGACATTGCCAAAGCCCTGGATGATTACGCGAGTGTTTTCGCGCGTCATGTTGTTCTTCTTGATGGATTCGTCGCAGATGATCATCACGCCGCGGCCGGTGGCTTCGCGGCGGCCCCGCGACCCGCCCATGTTGAGCGGCTTGCCGGTAACCACCGCCGTCACCGTCTGGCGCATGTGCATGGAGTAGGTGTCCATCATCCATGCCATGGTCTGCTCATTGGTGTTAACGTCGGGGGCCGGAACGTCCTTCTCCGGGCCGATAAACTCGATCAGCTCCGAGGTGTAGCGGCGGGTCATGCGCTCCAGTTCGCCGCGCGACATGTTCTTGGGATCGCAGATGATGCCGCCCTTGGCGCCGCCGAACGGGATGTTCACCACCGCGCACTTCCAGGTCATCCAGCTCGCCAGGGCGCGCACTTCGTCCAGCGTCACGTCGGGCGAATAGCGCACGCCGCCCTTGGCCGGACCGCGCGCGATGGAATGCTGCACCCGGTAGCCGGTGAACACTTCCAGTTGCCCGTTGTCCATGTTGACCGGAATGTGGACGATGATCTCGCGGTTGGGCTGCTGCAACACGCGCCACAGGCCGGCATCGAGTTTCAGCTTTTCGGCGGCCAGATTGAAACGCGCCGCCTGTTGTTCCCAGGGATTACTTTCCTGCTCAAGAGTATGTGCGGTAGCCATAAGATTTCTCCGAATGATTGCGGGTGTGTTGCGGCTCGATTCGGTGGACGCGCGCTTTTGGACGTGCGCATCCAGCATCGGCGGGCAAACCTTCAAAGTATATGCAGGTGGATGACTTGGGCGCAAGGTGAGGGCGCCATTGCGCAGTGTCTGAAAGGTGCATTGATACGCAAGCGGAGAGAGATCACTGCGGCAGTCCGATCCGGCGGACCAGGTTCTGAAAGCGAGGATCCGAGCGCAGGGAATCGAATATGGGATCACCTTTAAGGAAGGTGAGCCAGAAATCGTGCTGCTGATAGCCCTTCTCGAGCCACGCGAAGGCTTGATCCTTGTCGCCGAGACCAATGTAGACTTTCGCGAAGTTGGTTGGCGCCACATAGCCTTTTGTCGACTGCTCCTGCATATCCGCAATCACCTTGCGGGCGTCTGCGGCCCGACCCATTCGCCCGTAAACGTAGCCGATCGTCGCGTAGGGTTCTGCCGTGAAGTTTCCCGCTTTTCTCAATTCTTCGACCGCCTCCCGATACTGACCCTGCTCGGCGAGCGTCTTGCCCAGGTAAAGATGCGCGGGCCAGAAGCGCGGCTCGAGGTCCAGGGCTCTGTGCAGTTGGGAGATAGCTTCGTCGTAGCGCCGCGCCTCGTAAAGGCTCTGCGCTAAAAGGAAGGTGCCATGCGGGGACACGGGGTCGAGTGCGACTCCTTGCCGCGCTTCGCGAATCGCTGCTTCGATCTTGCCCTGTTGACGGAGGAAATGTGCATAGTAGGAGTGCGTGAGGGAGGAGTTCGGATTTAGACGGAGCGCGGTTTGAAATTCCCTCTCGCCGCCCGCCCAATCCCAGTCATAATCCGCCAAGTTGGTGGCCAGCGAGGTATGGGCTTCGGCAAGCTGGCTGTCAATCTCGATGGCGCGCTTGGCAGCAGCCATGGATTGAGGAAGAACGTCACCGGGAGCGGTGTTGCTGTTGAACATGAGCGCCCGATAGGAATCCGCCAGGGCAGCGTAGGCCGCAGCATAAGCCGGGTCCTTCTTGATGGCGGCCTGGAAAAACTCTATGGCCTTTCGTTCGTCGGGACCATTATGCAGATTCAGGTGGAAAAGGCCGCGGAGATAGTCCTCGTGGGCTGCGGGATCAATGACGTCGTTTCGGGCAAAGCGGGCGTGTTCCTGCGGGGTGAGTTTCAACTGGATCTCATCGACGATAGCCTGCGCGACTTCGTCCTGAAGGCGGAGGGAGTCCCGGAAATCGCGTTCGTAGCCCTTGGCCCAGAGGTGCGTATCGTTGGCGCCGTGAACCAGTTGCGCGGTGATACGGACGCGATCCCCTTCGCGTTCGACCGAACCTTCAACCACGGCATCGACATTCAGCTCTCGTGCAATCTCCGGCACCGACTTCTGCGTTCCCTTATAGCGCATCGCCGAGGTGCGCGAGACCACCCGCAACGAACTGACCTGGGACAGCTCGGTGGTCAGTTCTTCGGTCATACCATCGGCGAAATATTGCTGTTGCGGGTCGCCGGAGAGATTTTCCAACGGCAGCACGGCGAGAGAGTGAATGCCGGGAGCCGAGGCGCGATGGAATGCCCGGTCACGCAAACCACCGACATTGGCAGCGAGTAGAGCGGCGGCCAGTACGGCCATGACGATAACGCCTATGATCCACAGCCTCCGCTTCCTGGAATCCGCTGCCGAGGCGGAGGCGGAAACGGCGGAAGAAGATGGGTCCTGCTGGCTGTGGGCCGCTTCGAGCGCTGCGCCGACTTCGCTTGCACGCTGGTAGCGGTGGCCCGGCTCCTTCTCGAGGCAGCGCTCGATCACCGTCCTGAGTCCTGGCGGAAGGTGGGACGGGAGCGGTGGGAGTGGCTCCCGAAGAATTCCAGAAGTCAGTTCGAAACTCGTCTGGCCACGAAAGGGGAGATGGCCGGCAGACATTTCAAAGAGAGTGACGCCGAGCGACCAAATATCGCTGGTCGCGCCAGCTTCTTCGCCGCGGAGAATTTCGGGCGCCATATAGGGGAGCGTTCCGACGACGGTGCCGGTATGGGCGGCCGATTGGGTCAAGCGAATCGCTGCCGCGAATTCGCGGTCATCGCCAAGCTTGGCAAGACCAAAGTCCAGAACCTTGACCTGGCCGGAGGGGGTGATGACGACATTGGCCGACTTGATGTCGCGATGAATAATGCCGTGCTCGTGCGCATGTGCCAGCGCGGCGGCAATCTGGCTGCCATAGCGCACGACCAGCTCCGGGCGAAGTCCTTCCGGCGAGATCAGCGAATCGAGCGGCTTGCCCTCGACGAGTTCCATCACAATGAAAGATTGGCCGCCGGCCTCGCCTACTTCGTGGATGACGCAGATATGCGGGTCCTTTAAGGCAGAGGCGGAGCGCGCTTCTCTGAGGAGTTTCTGTTTCGCATCGGCGCTGCTCTGAGAATCCGGCGGAAGGATTTTGAACGCGACATCGCGTTGCAATTGCTCGTCGCGAGCTCGATAGACCTCGCCCATGCCGCCGGCGCCAAGCTTTTCTATGATTCGGTAATGGGAAATAGTCTGGCCGACTAGAGATGAAGAACTCGGCATTTAGCGTTCATCTTAGGTTGCGCTAGAAAGCAAGTCAACGGAGATAGCTGCTTGCAAAACCATAGTTCCGTAGTCGGACGAGTGAAGTCTTGCATACTCCTGGAACTCTGGTTGGGCAACGCACGCTTACCAACTCAGCGCACCCGCCTTGACACTGCTCTCTCCTGAATTTATCCTTGACGTTTGCCTTAAGAACGTTCCCGCCCGTCTGTACCTGCCAGCGTTTCCCGTCAGGAGCTTGGCCTGCCAGACCCGGTTTTGGCCGGAGCGAAGGGCTATTCTGGGCGTTTTCTTAGGCGGGTGCTGCCATGCTGATTCGGGTCCGGGAACTGGAAGTCCGTAATCTGGAGTTCGACGAAAATTATCAGCCCGGCGCCATCGAGTTTGGTCCTGACTTCCGGCAGATTGGCCCCTTGCACAGCGTAGGCCGTGCCGAACTGATTGTGGAGCATCGCGGGCACCACCAGAACGTCGAGGACATTCGGCTGGTGGGCAAGGTGGAGGCGCAACTGGAGTTCAATTGCGCGCGCTGCTTGGAGCCGGTGGGCGAAGACGTGAACTGGGCCTTCGACCTGATCTACCGGCCCTTAGGGGTGGATCGCCGCGCCGATGAGGTGGCGATTACCGAAGCGGAGACCGAGATCGGGTATTATCAAGGCGAAGGTCTTTTGCTGGAAGATGCGCTGCGCGAGCAGGTCCTGCTGGCCACGCCGGTCAGGGCGCTGTGCCGCGAAGATTGCAGGGGATTGTGCCCGCATTGCGGCGCGAATTTGAATGTCGAGCAATGCCACTGTGAGCAACATATTAGCGACCCGCGGTGGGAAGCGCTGAGCGAAATCAAGAAGAAGCTGCAAACTTAAAGTTCCGATCGCGCGGCCAGCCCGGGCGGTCCTGTTACGAGGTCCTGAATGCCTAATCCGAAACGACGTCATTCCCAGGCGCGCACATCCAAACGCCGCTCCCACGATCATCTGACGGCGCAATCGTTGTCTGAGTGCCCCAACTGCCACGAGCGCAAATTGCCGCATCGCACCTGCCCCAAGTGCGGTTACTATAAGGGGCGCGAGGTCATCGAGGTCGCGGAGAGCACCAGCTAGCGCGGTTGCGGTAGTATCCCTTTTCCGGCCAAACTTGGGCGGCAAACTACAGCAGCACGCTGGCGATTTGAAGCTGGAGTGCGTCCCCGGTTTGACGGTTACGAAGGTTTGCAACTGACAGGCAGACATGCCAACCACTATCGCTCTAGACGCCATGGGCTCGGACCGCGCGCCCAAACCCGAAGTCGAAGGCGCCATTCTCGCCGCCCGTCACTATGACGTGGAAGTCCTGCTGGTGGGAAAAGAGGACGTGATCCGCGGCGAGCTCGACCTGCACCCCTTCTGGCGCAGGCTCTCCATTCGCATCGTCAATGCTCGCGAAGTCATCGGCATGCAGGAGAAGGCGGCGCAGGCGATGCGCAGCAAACGCGACTCGTCCCTGCGCGTCGGCCTGCGCCTGGTGCGCGACGGCAAGGCCGCCGGCTTCGTCACGGCAGGCAACACCGGCGCAGCCATGGCGACCGCCAAGATGGTCCTGGGCGCGATCCCCGGCGTGGACCGTCCCGCGCTGGCCGCGGTATTTCCTACCGCGCAGGGCACGGCCACCATCCTCATCGACGTGGGCGCCAATGTCGATTCCAAGCCGCAAAACCTGCAGCAGTTCGCCATCATGGGCGACATTTATTTTCGCAGCATTTTTGGCGGGAAGTTCCCCAGCGCCGAGCATCCGCGCGTCGGTTTGCTTTCCATCGGCGAGGAAGAGAGCAAGGGCAACGAGCTTACCCGCGAGGCTTACAAGCTGCTTCGCGAGCTGCCCATGAATTTCGTGGGCAACGTCGAGGGGCGCGATCTCTACAACGGGAAGGCCGACGTGCTGGTGTGCGACGGCTTTGTCGGGAATGTGGCGCTGAAGATCTCCGAGGGCATGGTCGAGACCGTCCGCTTCCTGCTGAAGCAATCGCTGCAAGCTACCATCAGCAGCCAGGTCGGCTTTCTGCTGTCGCGCAAGGCCTTTGCCGATTTCAAGAAGCGCCTCGACTATTCCGAGTACGGCGGCGCGCCGCTGCTGGGCCTGAAGGGCGTGTGCATCGTCAGCCATGGATCGTCGAACTCGAACGCCATCAAGAACGCGGTGCGGGTGGCCATGGAGTTTGCCAACAGCCAACTCAATGACGTGATTCAGGAGCGCATTGCCGCTGCCAGCAAGAACCTGAACAACCATGTCAGCGATGCAGCCGCAGCCGGCCCGCTCGGCAGCAGCCTGCTGTAAATATTCAAATCGCACTGTCGTAGACCGGAGCCGCGTCGAGAATAGCCGATGGTTTCTTTTTTCGGGTCCAAGCCTCAGCAAGTCGAGCCAGGTTCCTACAACCGGCCATCCGGCTGGGCGGAAAATCATGAGTATCTCTTAGGCTTGGTTCTGGTGGTCGCCACCCTGGCGCTTTACTACCCAGTTCACCACTATCCGTTCTTCTCCGTAGACGATTATCTGTATGTAACTGGGGACCCTCACGTCCGCGATGCTCTCGATTGGTCAACCGTCAAGTGGGCGTTCACTCATACATTTGTCCTGAACTATGATCCGCTGACCTTCTTGGCTCATAGTCTCAATGTTCAGATGTTTCAGTTGGAGCCTGGTGGGCACCACGCCGTCAACGTCGTTCTACATGCATTGGATGCCCTGCTGCTTTTCTGGGTGTTGCGGCGCTCCACTGGTTTCACAGCTCGTAGTTTTATGGTGGCGGCGTTGTTTGCCGTACACCCCATCAACGTCGAGAATGTGGCCTGGATTTCCGAGCTGAAAACAATGCTCAGCACAGCGTTCTTTCTGCTCGCGCTGGGTGCGTATCACTGGTACGCCCGTAAGCCCGTGGAGCGGCGTATGACGATTGTCGAGCTTCTGTATGTGCTGGGACTGCTAGCCAAGCCTCAGGTGATCACCCTCCCGTTCGTTCTGCTGTTGTGGGATTACTGGCCTTTGGGCCGTATGTTCGCCACCAAGCCGGATGCGCCTCAGAAGATGGCCAACGGCGAGATCATCCCCGCGAAGCATTTCTCAGCCCTGGTGAAGGAAAAGACTACGCTCTTCGTCATCGCCGCCGCCGACGCGGTGATGACAGTAGTCGCGGAAAATAAAGCCTCCCCTCAGAGTTGGCCCTACACTTTTCCCATCCGATTAGGTAACGCGATCTTGTCCTACGGACGTTACGTGGGCAAGGCGTGTTGGCCAGTGCCGTTGGCGTATATGTATCCTCATCCAGGCAATTCTTTGCGTTGGGGACTAGTATGGGTAGCCTTGCTTTTCCTGATTGCGGTCAGTGCACTGGTTGTCGCCGCCAGGCATCACCGGTATCTCGCGGTGGGCTGGTTTTGGTTCCTGGGAACCTTGGTGCCCATGATCGGCCTCATCCAGATAGATTTGCCCGCCCTCGCTGATCGCTATGCTTATTTTTCTTTCATCGGTCTTTTTCTGATGTTCTGCTGGGGCGTGACTGATTGGGCGAAATATCGCCACCTTCCCCGATTTGTTTTGCCGGTAACCTGTCTTGTGGTATTGGCCGTCCTCTCGGTGATAACTCACCGTCAGATTGGATATTGGAGGGATAGCGTTACGCTATGGACACATACCTTACAGGTCACTCCTCATAGTTGGGCGGCGGAGCTGGGCATCGGTATTGCCTACCAGCGGCAGGGACAACTGGAAGAAGCTTTGCCGCATTTCTATCGTGCGGCGCAAGACCGGCCTGAGGACGTCGACGTCAATTTGGGCATAGCCGTCGTCGAGCATCAGCGCGGAAGCCTCAGGCTGGCCATTCCGTATTATCGGAAGGTGTTAGCGGTTTCGGCAGATCCTAGGATCACCACCCAGGCATGGACCAACCTGGGACACGCTTATAGCGACCTGGGAGATATCGACCGTGCCAGGGAATGTTACGAAGCCTTGCGCCCTCACCCAGCGCCTCCCGTTCGCGCCATCAATTGGCACGGCGCCTGGTGGCGCGACCTCGTTCCGTTTATTCGGGCCCGCTTCCGTCAATGGAGATCGGATGACACTTCTTCTCCGTAATCGCGGTGAAGCGGCGCGGCTTCCGGATGGAACAATCCAATTACGCCCTCCCGAGTTCTGGCGATTCCAGGGACATTTGCGCTTGCCGAAAGGTCAAATGACGGTCACACTAATCCTTGGTTTGTGCGCTAACCAACCATGACGACCCATCACTCTTCTCCCATCGCCTTTCTCTTTCCCGGACAAGGTTCGCAAGCAGTTGGCATGGGCAAGGAACTCGCCGCTCTGTATCCGGTGGCGAAGGAGACTTTCGACGAAGCCGACGATGTTCTCGGCTACAAGCTCTCGCAATTCTGCTTCGAAGGTCCCGAAGAGCAGCTTAAGCTGACGGAGATCACGCAGCCGGCGATCCTGACGGTGTCGGTCGCGACGTGGCGCGTGCTTCAGTCCAAAGCGATCACTCCTTCCTGCGTTGCCGGGCACAGCCTGGGGGAGTATTCGGCGCACGTGGCGGCCGGCACCCTGTCGTTTGCGGATGCCGTGCGCACCGTGCGCAATCGCGGAAAGTATATGCAGGAGGCGGTGCCGGTTGGGGTGGGCGCGATGGCTGCCATCCTGGCGCTGTCGAGCGAGAAGGTGCAACAGGTATGCGAAGAGGCGGCGCAGGCAGAGGTCTGCCAGGCGGCAAACCTGAACTCGCCCGACCAGACGGTAATATCGGGCAACAAAGCGGCGGTCGAGCGCGCGGCCGAGTTGGCCAAGCACCGCGGAGCTAAGCGCGCCATCCTGCTTCCAGTGAGCGCTCCGTTTCACTGTGCGCTGATGAAGCCCGCGCAGGACAGGCTGGTGGAGGACTTGCGGGCATTGACGTTTCACGCGCCCGCAGTTCCAGTGATGTGCAACGTGGATGCCAGTCTAATCACGAGCGGCGAGCAGGCGCGCGATGCGCTCATACGCCAGGTGACGGGGACGGTGCAGTGGCACAAATCCATGCGCGAGTTGGCGGCGCTGGGAGTGCACAACTTTGTCGAGGTTGGCCCCGGTAAGGTGCTGTGCGGACTGCTGCGCCAGATTGACCGCTCGCGCACTTGCGTGAACGTGGAAGACGAAGCCTCGCTGCAGAAGACCGTGAACCACCTCAGCGCGGCGTCGCCGAAGCCGGATTAGCCGTCAGCCGTCAGCGATCTTGCAGATCGACCGGATCGGCGCTTACTCCGACGGCGGCAATTCGTCGGGATGCGGCGTGCGTATTTCCAAATTCCACTCAACGATGGTTCGTTTGAAGACGTCGCGGCCGACCCGCACCTGCATCTGCTCGCAGTTATCGCACGTGGAGCAGAAGGCGTGGCGGTCGAGTTCGTCATTGCTGGGATTGTGATCGAACCGTTCGACGATGACGCAGGCATAATTACACGCCTGGCACGGGACATAGGCGGCAACGATGAATGGACCTTTTGTTGCGGACACACGCGCCTTTCCACAAGACGAGAACAGCAACCTGGGGTGGCTGGCCACTAGCGAAAGGTGAGTAACCGCCGTTCAGTACGGCGAGAAACCCAGCGTCTTGTCGTCATTCTGCACCCAGATGTGCGCTTTGTCGCTGACCCGGTCGTTGACCGTGACCACGACCACCACTCCACTGGCGGTGGCAAACGGCGAGCCACTGTAGCCCTTGGGCACCGCTGCGCCGTCAATGTGATGGCTCTTGATGATGCCCCATTCGCCGCTCGGCCCCCAATCCTTGAGAAAGTCGTTGTAGGGATAACGCGAATATTTGTCAGGATGCTGTTTCCAATCCGCATCGTGCATCCAGACGGCGTAGGCTTGCTCATAATTCTGCTGCTGCAGCGCATCGAAGAACTGGTTTACGGCATGTTCTTCCGGCCAGAAGCGGAACATCCACCACAGGAGGCCGACCACGATGACGCCGCCGATGATCGCAAGCACCACCTGGCGTTTCTTGCGGGCGCGCGCCGGATCATAGGGTTGGGCTTCGAACAAGGTCATGCGAATACAGTTTACTCGTCGCCATGGGAGGCCGTGCAAGCGAAGAAGTGAGGCCCTGAAGGAGCGTGGCTGGTGGTGGCCGATCTAACCTGTCGCCGAACTTCTTCAACGGCGGCATCTTGGGCGGCGTCCAGCAAAGTTCTCTTGGAGAAACCCCAATGCAAACCCAGCGCCGATTTCTCTTATTATTTCTTGCATTCAGCTTCGCAGTTTTATCCCTACCTGCTCTCGCGCAGCAAGTGATTGCTACCGTGCCAGTAGGTGTAGAGCCCGCCGTTTCAGCGGTCAACTCGACGACTAACAAGATTTATGTGCCGAATCAGTGCGGCAACGATACCACGTGCTCATATCCCTACAGTCAGGGGACGCTGACTGTCATCGACGGAGCGACCAATAATCCCACCACTGTCAACGTGGGGTACTATCCCTCAACCGTGGCGGTCAACCCGGTGACCAACAGGATTTACGTCGCCAACCAGTGCGGCAACGATACCAACTGCGCGAGCGACGGGACGGTAACCGTGATTGACGGCGTGGGCAATACCGTCATTGCCACCATCACCGTCGAGAGTGATTTCTACGGGGTCGCGGTGAATTCCGTTACCAACGAGATCTACGTCGCAAATTACTGCGGCAGCGACGTCTCTTGTAATAGCTACAGCGGCACGGTGTCGGTGATTAACGGCGGGAACAATACCGTCGCGGCTACCGTACCTGTCGGGTATGCCCCTTACTCGCCACTGGTCAATCCGATGACCAACAAAATCTACGTTCCAAACCCTTGCGGCAGCGATCCCACTTGTAACCCTGGTGGGAGCCCTCCCTACCCGCAGGGAACCGTCACTGTAATCGACGGCGCGACCAACAATCCCACATCTGTCAATGTCGGGATCTTCCCCGATGCCGCAGACGTCAATACGGCAACCAATAGGATCTACGTGGCAAATAACTGCGGCGACGATCCCAACTGCGGAAGCACAGCCACCATGACGGCAATCGACGGTGCGACCCTTGTCACTACCGATGTCTCTATCGGCGGATATTACCCGTATACGATCGCGGTCAATTCGGCCACCAACAAGATTTATGTTCCCGCCGATTGCTTCGGCGATCCGTCCTGCCAGAGCGAGCCCAATGGAACGGTGTCGGTAGTCGACGGCGGGACCCTTGCCTACACAAGCGTTTCTGCCGTGTTCAGTCCGAACACCATGGCGGTCAATACGACCACCAAAAAAATCTATGTCGCTAATCAATGCGGCAGTGATTCATCCTGCCAAAGCCCTATTGGGACGGTGACGGTGATCGACGGAG
Organism: uncultured Acidobacteriaceae bacterium; assembly: GCA_963737435.1. Lineage (GTDB taxonomy): Bacteria > Acidobacteriota > Terriglobia > Terriglobales > Acidobacteriaceae > Bog-257. The sequence goes on from CAVTSI010000009.1 coordinate 347,243, forward strand.
CGACCCTTACCTTCACCAACATTAACGTGGGAAATGATCCTTACGGCTTAAGTCTCAACTCCGCGACCAACAGGGTTTACGTTCCCAACTTTTACGACGATACCGTCTCGGTGATTGATGGGACGCCTCCGACGGCTGTGCAATTTGTTCCGCTAAGCCAGCCGTGTCGTGCGGTGGATACCCGGCCAAACCAGGGAGGCATGGGTCCGATCCAAGGTGGCACATCCCAGAACTTCGCTATTTCCGACGAGGGCAGCTGCGCGACTCTTCCGAACGCGGCGGTTTATTCCACGAACGTCACGGTGGTTCCGGGCCCAACCCTGGGCTACCTGACGATCTGGCCTGCGGGACGGCCGCAGCCGGTGGTCTCGACGTTGAACTCGGTGGATGGCCGCGTCAAAGCTGACGCGGCGATCGTACCTGCCGGTGCCAACGGCGCAGTCAGCATTTACGTCACGGACACGACCAATGTGATCGTTGATGTTAACGGCTACTTCGCGCCGGTGTCTGGCTCCACGCTGGCTTTTTATCCGCTGCCGCCTTGTCGGGTCGCCGACACGCGCAAATCCGATTTTCCCCCGGGCTTGGGACCGCCGTCGCTGACGGGCGGCCAGCCACGTGACTTCCCCATCCTGAATGCCACGACCTGCAACATTCCCCCGACCGGGGTCGCCGCCTATTCGCTGAACTTCACGGTCGTGCCGCAGCGGTAGGCTCGGTTACCTGACGGTTTGGCCGACAGGCCAAGCTAGGCCTACGGTTTCCACCTTGAACGACGTTCTTGGTAATGTCATCGCCAATGCTGCGATCGTGGTTGCCGGCACGGGTAGTGAAGTCTCGGCTTACGCGACCGACAACACCGACCTGGTCATTGACATCAATGGCTACTTCGCGCCGACCGGAGCGGGCGGACTGTCGCTCTACGGAGTGCAGCCTTGCAGGAGCTTCGACACGCGCCACGTTGGAAGTGGTCTGCCATTCACTGGAACCTTGAGTCCTCCGGTGGACGTGGTGGATACAGGATGCGCCACCTCGAGTCTGGCACAGGCGTATGTCTTCAACGCAACGGTCGTGCCGGTGGGCTCGCTGGGATACCTGACGCTGTGGCCGGACGGGCAGCAGCAGCCGTTGGTTTCGACGCTGAATGCCGCGGATGGATCGCTCACCAACAACATGGCCATCGTGCCCACCAACAACGGAACAGTTGACGCCTTCGCGAATGGGCTCACGCAACTGATCCTCGACATCTCCAGCTACTTCGCGCCGTAGGGTGGCGCTGGCAGATCGGCCGGCTGATTTACGAGGTTAGGCGTAGAAGACTGTGCCCTCTATTTCAGGGCTTGTAATCGCTGACCAGCCATCTGTGCCGCCGGACTGGAGGGGTTCTCTTTCTGCATCTGCTGATATAGCTTGCGGGCCTGGTCGGGCTGATTAGCTTCCTCGTAGAGCGAGGCCAACAGAAATTGGGCCGTGCTCTTGCCCACCGAAAGGGTGGGATGATCGGCCAGTTGCTTGTAGATTTCGATGGCCTGGGGATCGCGGTTGGTGTCGTGATAGATGGCAGCCAGCGCCAACTTAGCCAGGCTGGCGATCTCCTGATAACGGCTGCCGGCCACGTCTTGCAGGTCCTTCTCCGCGCCGGTATTGTCGCCCATCTCGTGCAAGGTTATGCCGGCGAAGTAGCGGGCCACGCGTCCGGACTGGGTGAAGGAGTACTTGTCGGCAATGTGAGTAAAGTCGGCATTGGCAGTCTTGGCGCGTTCTTGGATAGAGCCAAAGCTCAACATTTCCGGCGATGCGGGTGTGTCGTCCGGACGAATGGGCGCGTCGTACTTTTGCATGGCTCCCGCCAGTTCGCTGCTGGCCTGCTGGTCGCGATAATTTATGAAGGCCCAACCGCCAATGAGAACGGCGAGAACCACCACTACGGCCACCACGGCAGCCGTGACCTTGGAACGATGCTCCACCGCCCAGGAAATGGTTTCCGTGGTCGATGTCCTGAACGAGTCTTGCTTAAGTTGATGCCGAGTGTAACTGCGCACGAAGAGTCCTTATCTGGTGTGTTATGAGGGTGGGAAAAATTCAGTTTAACAGGCAGGAGAATCGCCGGTCAAACCGGGCAAAGCGAATCGCAGCTAGAGCGATCGGAAGCCCGGCTCCTCTAGTGACCAAGTAGTAATCGTGGCGTGGCAGGCTAGCTGGGGGCAGTCGGGCGTCATAGTTGTGAAGAATATCACTGACAAGTTACCCCCTATGGTGACATAATAACCGCCTAGTGTGAGCTATAAACGGAAATTCCGCCTTAGGAGCTTGACATGATCTCATTGTGGCCTTCCACAATTTCCTCCCTGAGTGATTCATTGGCCCTACTTTGCGAAAGCGTAGAAAAACTGAAGGCTGCCAAGTCAGTTGATATCGCCGAAGTCACCGAGCAGCTTAGGATGGCGGCAGAATCGGCTCGAAACCTACGTGCGCTGGTATTGTCGGAACTACCCGAGGCCGCATGGCAGAGCCGGCACGAACTCGACGCACTGCTGGAAAAGATAGAAAAACGTGTGGAGGCAAGGCAGCTAGAGCAACTGCGCTCCCGTCTTTTGGGTCTTGCGGCGGACTTGGAGCGCGGTAGTATTGTGCACCGTCGGGCGGTCCGTGTCAGCCAACTGACTCAGCTCCGTGATCAGGCGATCAACGAATTACGGGCCCAGGCCGGGTGAAGGCAACACCACAACCTCTTCCGGGCCCTGATTCCGACGAATGGCTCGATTGGGCCTGTGGCTTGAAAGAGCCGGATGATGCGGATTCGCTTCAGGCTCTTCGCAATGGATTTGCACACTTGGATGAGTTTGTTGCCAATCTAGAGCCCGATATGTGGGTAGTGAAAACAGAAACTCCGGTTTAGGAGATGGTGAATAGTCAAAACGGAAACTCCGGTCTAGGAGCTTGACATGAATGCATTCTGTCCTCCCGCGCTTGCCTCTCTGGACGACTCTTTGACTCTCCCTAGTGAAAGCCTGGGAAAACTCGATGCCGGCTTACTAATCGATATCGCGGAAGTCATCGAGCAGCTTGACAGGGCGGCAGAATCTGGTCGAATGGTGCGCGAGTTGGTATTGTCGGAGCTGCCCGACGCCTCATGGGAAAACCGAGCCGAACTTGACGCACTGCTTGAGAAGATCGAGAAAATTAACGAGGCGAGGGAGATAGAACAACGGCGCGCCCGTCTGATGGCCCTTGCGACGGAGTTGGAGCGCGGTAGCATTGTCCACCGGCGTGCTCTCCGTGTCAGTGAACTGACTCAACTGCGAGATCAGGCGATCGCCGAATTACGGTCCCAAGCCACGTCGGAGGCAGCACCACAACCTCTGCCCGGCCCGGAAGTAGACCGGTGGGTCGACTGGGCCTGCGGCTTAAAAGAGCCTGAAGATTCTGAACCCCTTCGTATTCTTCAGGACGGATTTGCCCGCCTCGATGATTTTGTTGCCAGTCTAGAGCCCGACATGTGGACGGTGCCCGATGCCTCATTGCAGAACCGGCGCGAACTTGAGGCACTCATCAGGGAAGAAACCCAGAAGAATTTGCGCGCCCGTCTGTTGGCTCTGGCGACGGAGTTGCAGCGCGGTAGTATTGTGCACCATCGGGCATTCCGGGTAACCCAACTCAATCAGCTTCGTGACCAGGCAGTCAACGAATTGCGGTCCCAAGCCGAGGGGCCGGGAACGCCGCAAACCCTGCCCGGCCCGGAAGCAGACCAATGGATCGAGTGGGCGTGCGGCTTGAAAGAGCCGGACGACGCTGAATCTCTGCAGACCCTTCGCAAGGGATTTGCACACCTGGATGATTTTGTTGCCAGTCTAGAGCCCGACATGTGGATAGCCGGGGGACCGCCGCCGGCGGAGATTCCGCCGGAACCTGAGGCGCCTGCCGATAAGCCACAGCCGGAGCCACCCCGGGCGGAAGCCAACGGGTTTGAAGAAACGATTGTGTCGTCGGGGCCTATACCGATTAAGTTGAAGACCAGGAGGTCCTCCAAGTGGCGCCGCGTGACCCCGGTTTCCCGTTCCCTTGAGGCGCCATCGGTGCCGGTGATGGAGCCGGATACGCTCACGCCAGACTATGTCACTCCCGCGCCGACCGAAGAAGAGGCTCAACCGACGGCGGAGCAGAAGGGCGTGCTGCTGAACAGCATAAAGGACCTGGTCACCGAACCGGTCCGTCGCTTGAAGAATGTTGTCGAGCCTTCCTACAATGCCGAGGCCTTCCGCGAAGCCAGCGCCGCACCGGCGATGGCTGACCAGCCGGTTGAGCCTGTCTTCAGCGCAGAAGTTTTCCGTGAAAGCAGTGTCGCGCCGACGACGAGTTCCGGCCTCAAGACCAGAGTTGCAGAGCTTGTGGGGGGGAAATCGTGGGTACTGCTGGCGGTCGCGGCGGTGCTAGTGCTGGCCGTGGCGGGAGCCATGATGTGGAGGTCGCACCGAAATCATATTCGCAGTGCTACAGTTAGCGCCAGCGAGAGCAAGACTGCTGACGTTACGCAAAGCAATCTGCAGAACCAGCTTCCGGCCCAACCTCTGGTGGCCACCGATCCGAATGCGAAGCTGCCGGCCGATAAACAACCCAAGCCGAAAGACCAGACTGCTGCTACCAAGCCAACTTCCCCAACTACGCCCAACAATGCAGTGTTGCAACCGCCTCTAACCATCGCGACAAATGAAGCCAGGAAGCCAGAAGCGGCGCCTGCTGAAGCAGTCGAAGCACCGGTTCTCGGCTTGTCGGGCAAGGTTCCAGGCAGTCTGATCAGCGGCATCCCGGCAGCCCAGCCCAAGCTCGCACAGAAGGTCACGGTCTCCTCGGGAGTGGCACAAGGTCTGCTGGTCCACCAAGTCACGCCGCGCTATCCCGCACCGGCCCGGGAGGCACGCGTTCAGGGAACCGTGGTCTTACAGGCTTTAATTGGGAAGGATGGAAGCGTGCGCAATCTGCACGCGTTAAGCGGCCCTCCTCTGCTGACCCAGGCGGCAGTGGATGCGGTGAAACAGTGGCGCTACAAGCCCTACTACCTGGATGGGCAACCGGTCGAAGCGGAAACTCAGATTAGCGTCAAGTTCTCAGCGCCTTAGGGCGACGAGTAATCCTCACTGCCCGCCTGGATGTTTGCCGTGAGCGTAGCTGCGCCCATGGGATGCGCAGGTCGTCTCGCGGGGAAACCGCTCGCCAGCGCGCGCGATTGCCCGGCTTTGCTCATGAGGTTTCTGCGCCGGCATTTTTCCATAACCATCAGCCTTACCTGAATGCCCAACCCCATTCGCATCATCGGCGCCGGACTGGCCGGCTCGGAAGCCGCCTGGCAATGCGCCCGCCGCGGCGTCGCTGTCGAGCTCTTCGAGATGCGGCCGCTGCGCTCGACGCCCGCCCACCAGAGTGCAAACTTTGCCGAGCTGGTCTGCTCCAACTCGCTGAAGTCCGACACTGAGAACACCGCGCCGTGGTTGCTGAAAGAGGAGATGCGCCGCGCCGGTTCGCTGCTGATGGACATCGCGCGTCAGACCGCGGTTCCTGCCGGACACGCACTCGCGGTGGACCGCGACAAATTTTCCCAGGCGGTAACGGCTGCCATCGAGCGCGATCCACTCATCCGCGTCATGCGCGAAGAGGTCACCACCATCGACGAGAACGCTGCGCTCACGATTGTCGCCACCGGGCCGCTCACCTCGGGGCGCTGACGCGAGAAATCCTGCGCTTGAGCGGGAGCCAGCAACTGTGTTTCTACGATTCCATCAGCCCCATCGTCGAGGCTGATTCCATCGACAGGTCGCGCGTGTACATGGCCGCGCGCTACGACAAGGGCACCGCCGACTACATCAACTGCCCGATGACGAAGGAGGAATACGACCGCTTTCTCGACGCGTTGCTGGAAGCGCACTCGGTTGACGCCAAAGATTGGGAGAAGCTGAACTACTTCGAAAGCTGCCTGCCCATCGAGGAGATTGCGCGCCGCGGACGCGACACCCTGCGCTTCGGGCCGATGAAGCCGGTTGGCCTGCGCGATCCCCGCACCGGCCACACTCCTTACGCGGTGGTGCAGTTGCGCCAGGAAAATCTGCGCGCCGATTCCTACAATCTGGTGGGCTTCCAAAACCACCTCAAGTACGGCGAGCAGGCGCGCATTCTGCGCCTCATCCCCGGCCTGGAGAATGCGAAGTTCTTGCGCTACGGACAAATTCACCGCAACACCTATATCAATAGCCCCACGCTGCTGCGCGAAACCTTGCAGATGAAGCAGCATCTCAACGTGCTGTTCGCCGGGCAAATTTCAGGTGTCGAGGGCTATGTCGAATCGATCGCAACCGGATTGCTTGCAGGCATGCAGGCCGCCGCCCTGGCGCTGAACATGGAACTCGTTGCTCCTCCGCGCGCCACCGCCTTTGGAGCGCTGGTGAACTATATCTGCCACGCCGAAGCCAAACATTTCCAGCCCGCAAACATTACCTTTGACCTGTTGCTGCCGCTCGACGAAGCCACGCGCCGCCGCATTCGCGACAAAAAGCAGCGCCACGCGATGGTCTGTGAGAGGGCGTTGACGGAGTTACAGGGGTGGCTAAAAGCTTGCGCCGGTTCGCTCAACTCTACTTGCGCGTAGAGCAGGCGTTGTAAGGCCAGACGACACCAGGGAAATTAAATAGGCCCGTTGCCAAGGAGCGGTGACACTTCCTTGGCCTCGGGCCCATTCGATCCTGAAATGGATCGGAGGTGATACTTTTATGCTACGCCGGGCTGTGGAAATGTCAAGAGGAAATTCGGATAACTCGCCATTTCTCCAGTGGCTGCGTAGATTTTACAACCACTTCAAATGCCTGAAAACAGGGAGGATGGAACATCGTGCCGAGCAGCAACCAGCTTCAGGGAGCGGCCTTCTGCGGCACCACATCAAAGATGTTCCTCAGCCGCGATCTTCCGATTAGGCCGGGATGGCGGAACTGGCAGACGCAGCGGACTCAAAATCCCTTACCGGGTTCGGCACCTTGCCGCACGATGCCGCACCACTCCGCAAAGACCAATATCGACGGGGCTATCCAATATACCTCTTCTGCACCAGCCCGCACGATTCCGCACCTGAATCAAAACCCAACCGACACCAGAACTGACACCGGAAAGGGATGATGGTAGGGGGCACTTCGACTTTGATTTCACGCGGAGGTTGCGTGGAAGTTTTGTGCCTTTTTTTTGAGAGTGTCCACAGGTTTTCTGCCGGGGAAAGGGTGTTCCGTAGGTCTACGAGCCGCACAGGACCCTCTGGCGCGATTATGGGCCACTCAGAGCGCTGGTCGCGTACCGATACACAAACGCCGGCCCTTGTTCCCACACCCCCATCCCGCTGAATGCTGGGATGGAGCAACCGAAACTTGTCGTATTCTCAACTGTGCGAGGTGAAGGGGCAGGTCAGGACAACTACAACGACCACCGGGCCGAAGACGAGAGCTCTATTCTCGTCCGCCGAAGGAGGCACCATATCTCTGTCTGGCCCGGTATAGTAACCTCGCGGAACTACGGAAGATAGTTTTGTTCTTCTCCTCGAATATGATCTCGACTACGTCGTCCAGATCTAACTCGGCTTTGGTCTCGAAGGCCACTCCGAATTGGCTAATATCTACAGCCATCCCATTACAAAATTTGTCGCCGAGTACCCCGTGGCTGATGATCCGAACTGGAACGCGAAAAGCAACCCTATCTTGTTGTCGCCCGTCAACTGCCGGAGGTAGGCCAACAACATCGTTCATTTCCATTATGTCCATGATCTCCTCCCGAATTCGACAAGTAAATCGGGATTTCCGTTTTGTCCCGGAGCCTCTGAGCAGCCCCTGCGGCGTCGTGGCGTATTTCTCCCCCAGAGACGCAACGCTACATCACTACTCTTACTCTTTCTGGGAACGACGGTCAGTGACGACCGAGCCGATCTCACTTACGAAAGTAACCACCACTTTTAGGACGGTCGGTGCATAGTTGCTGGCTGGAATCCTACAGACCCAAAAGCTGCAAGAACCGAACGTATGATGAGAGTTCGGGCAGGCAAGACAGCGATGCAACTCGAAAAGACCGAAAAGCTCATGAGGCAATTGACTGACGGTCTCGCAATTCAGTCGGAAAACATTTCGACGATATTTCCCGCCGGTTGGCAAACGGTCAAGGAAGCCGATGCGGGTCGAGAGGCTCCGCGCTGCAATCGAGTCCGTCACGGGACTACGGGAGCACTACGTGCACAAGTGTTCGCTGAAGGGCAAAGCACTAACACCGAAAAGGATGATGGTAGGGAGCGCATCGACCTTGGCTTCACGCGGAGGTTGCGTGGAAGTTTTGCAGTGTTTTTCGGTATTTGGCAGCGTGTTACGTTTAGAACGTGCCGGGGAAGCGTCCGTACCCCAATAAAACACTTGACACCAGTCGCCGCCGCCGCCGTTCGTCTCAGTGCATTGGCAACCGACTGGAAACAGTTCGTTGGCTTCGGCCTCGTAGAATACTTGACCGAACTTTGTTTTTTTCCATTATTTCTCCTCCAAAACCGAGTGGACCCACTCAACAATCCGGCTATTGCTGCCTTGCGAACGGCGCAATCGCTGAGCAACGGCCAGCCCTGCGTTTTCCTGAACCGCTTCGGGCAGCGGCTAAAGACCCCACGTGAGTGGTTCGGCGGTATTGTTCGGAAAGCTGCACTTGCCGACTTCACGTGGCATTGTCTACGTCACACCTTCGCGAGCCGGCTTGTGATGGCTGGAGTAGACCTGCGTACCGTGCAAGAATTTATGGGACACAAGACGATCAACATGACAGTCCGGTATGCTCACCTTGCTCCGCAGCATCAATTGGCAGCCGTACAGCGGCTATGCGATACTGAGGGCGCACAGAGCAGACCAACTGACACCCGAACTAGCACCAGCGGTTTGGACTCAGTTGTGAACGGGCTAGCAGCAATCCAGTAAGCTGTTGGCCTTCTGGTACTTACCACCCTTAGCCGGGATGGCGGAACTGGCAGACGCAGCGGATTCAAAATGCCCTGTCGCTCACCTCTAATTCCTGCTCCTCCAATAGTTTCAAGCATATGCGTTTCGGAGTGACGCGCATTCTGTGCCATTTTATGTATGAACCCTGATACGTCTACCCTATCAGCATTGAGATGGAGACCTGTATTCGATTAGGCATCGGCTTTGATCAAGGTAATCGCCCGGGATTTGTTCATCCAGCATTGGGATCTGCCGATACACGCAGCGTCGAATCCGCAGGTGTCCTTTGTTTGTTGCCATGACGAAGAACAAGCGGTAGCGGAGCCGTTCATGCACTTTGTCTTCAGATCGGTTGCCGCTGGCGGCGCATTCACAACAGGGGTCGTCGTGCCGAGAGCTTGCAGAGTCTGAGTTGTGGCCCCGAGTTGGTTTGCGGCTTCAAGTGTCACCATCACTGCCTCATTGCCCTGGCGTGTGCACTGCGCCACTGACCATCCCGTGCCAATCAATGCTCCCTTATTGATACTGGTTCCCGAGCAGGTTGCATGGGAAGTGAAAAAGTCTCCGACGGTAGGATTGTTTTGATTGAAGGCGGCTATCCAACGAAATTTGAAGACGAAATCGGTCCCCCCGGCGGTTTGTATCTCACTCACCAGGCCACTCTGCGCCGGCACGGGCGCCCGATCATGCATGCATTGTGACCATGCCTCTACTACCTGCTGCGAAGCGACTCGTTTCATCATCGCAACATAGTCATCGTTTGATAGATCGCCGCTTGCGTTGCCGCAATACTTGTTCTTCATGGTCTGTTGCTGATCCTGATTGAAGTTCCCCTTAACTCCCAGAATCGCATCCGCCAGAGGCACGTTCACTCCAAGCCCTGCCCCCGTAGATCCGCTGCTCGAATTGTTCATGCTGCTGCAAAAGCCGTTTTTGAAGCTCGACTTCAAATTCGTCTGGTTCGTGACGGAGTATTGATCCCGAATGCCATCCTGCAAAACGTCTCGGCATTGATCTTGATTCTGTCCTTTGGCGGTGCCGACAAAAAGACTAGTACAAGCCGCAAGCGACAGAGTGATCTGAACAATTAGCCGGCCAGGTGGCATAACCAACTCCTTGTCTTATGGGCCGACAATTATGTCACACTTTGTCAATACCCGTGACCGCCGTCAAGGGAGATGAACTTTGATTGAGCACAGCGTGCTGGACTAAAAGACGTCTGCAGTTCCTCAAGCGTCCAAACGTGGTCGGCAATATCCGCTTCCATAGCGGGTGTCACGCGAAGGCTCTTGTGTATCCGGCAGAAATTGTAATACGCGAAGTGCAGAGCGCAAGCGGCTTTGTGATTGCCCGCAAAAGCATGTCATACGAGTTCCATGGAATATAATGTCGCGAACCCATGGTTCTAACCTCCAGCACAAAACTTGGCGCCTACGAGATTCAGTCTGCACTCGGGGCAGGCGGGATGGGCGAAGTGTATCGGGCCAAGGACACACGCCTCGACCGCACCGTCGCCATCAAAGTTCTGCCCAACCATCTTTCTGCAAATCCTGACGCCAAAGAACGTTTCGACCGCGAAGCTCGCGCCATCTCTTCGTTGAATCATTCGCGCATTTGCACGCTTTATGACATCGGGCATCAGGACGGCATGGACTTTCTCGTAATGGAGTATTTGGAGGGAGAGTCGCTGGCCGAGCGGCTGAAAAAAGGTGCGTTATCGCTGAAGGAATCGCTCAAGGTCGGAATTGAAGTTTGCGAGGCGCTGGAAGTGGCCCATCGCCAGGGAATTGTCCATCGCGATTTGAAACCCGGCAACATCATGCTGACCCAGAGCGGCGCCAAGCTGATGGACTTCGGCCTGGCGAAGCCGCTGGCCGTGGCAACCGCCGGCCTGGGGTCCGGGGCCCCTCCGTCATTTACCGCGGTGCCAGTGACAGCGGCCGGGCCGAGCCCTTTAAGCCCGCTCACCACGGCCGGCACCATCGTCGGTACGGTGCAATACATGTCGCCGGAGCAGATCGAGGGCAAGGAGGCCGATCCCCGCTCCGACATTTTTGCCTTTGGCGCGGTGTTGTACGAAATGTTTGCGGGGAAGCGGCCGTTCGAGGGTAAGAGCCAAATCTCGCTGGCGTCGTCCATTCTGGAGAAGGATCCCGAGCCGATCAGCGCATTGAAACCTTCCACGCCGCCCGCGTTTGAACACGCGGTTGCAACCTGCTTGCAAAAAGATCCGGAGGAGCGTTTTCAGACCGCCCACGACGTGAAGTTGCAGTTGCAGTGGATCGCGAGCAGCAGTTCCTCGGGCGCGATGGCTGCATTGCCGGCATCGCCAACGACCTCGACATCGCGAAAACGCGAGCGTCTCGGCTGGGCGACTGCCTTCGTCGTCGCGCTGGCGCTTGGCGTCCTCGCCGGAACACTCATGGACCGCTCCGCTCCGTCTGCCCCGGTTACGCGAACGGTGATGAACCCGCCAGAGAACACGACACTGAATCTGACCGGCGATTCTGCGGGGCCACCGGTACTGTCGCCCGACGGCTCCAGTGTGGCATTCACGGCGACCAAACCGGATGGCAGCACGGCCATCTGGGTGCGCCCCATGGATTCGCTGGACGCGCGGGTTGTGCCCGGCACCGAAAACGCCATCTTTCCCTTCTGGTCACCCGACGGTCGATCGCTCGGATTCTTTGCCGATGGCAAGTTGAAAACGGTCGATCTGAATGGCAACTCGTCGCAGGTGCTGGCCGATGCCCCATTCGGTCGCGGCGGCGCATGGGGACCCGGCGGAGTGATCCTGTTTTCCCCGGCCACGCAAACACCCCTGATGCGTGTCAGCGTTAGCGGCGGCGGAGCCCCGGTCCCCGCTACCACGGTCGATCGCGCCAAGCATACCTCACATCGCTGGCCGTTTTTCCTGCCCGACGGCAAGCACTTTCTCTACCTCGCCATTCATCACGAACCTTCCAAGGCCGCAAATAATGCGCTCTACTTCGCCTCCCTGGACGGACGCGAGAATCGTGCGTTGTTCAACTCTCAAACCAACGCCGTTTATGCGGGTGGATTTCTCCTGTTCGCGCGCGGCGATCAGTTGATGGCGCAACCCTTCGACCCCGCCTCGGGAACGCCCAGCGGCGAGCCGCTGAGCGTCGCCAAAGGCGTGATGAACGACGTTACCACCTGGCATATGGACGCTTCGGCCTTTGGTAATGGGCTGCTGCTTGTCGGCAACGGCGGCAGTGGCGACTGGCAGTTGGTATGGGTGGATCGCAACGGCGAGCAGATCAGCATCGCCGCCGACAAGCTCACCAACTTGCAGACAGCATCCATTTCTCCCCGTGGCGACCGTATCGTTCTCCAGCTCGACAACGGTCAGAGCGACGTTTGGGTACTTGATGGGGCGCGCGGCGTCCGCACCAGGCTGACCTTCGGGCCGACTCAAAATACTTTCCCCGTCTGGTCACCTGATGGGAAATGGATCGCCTACAACTCCGATCGCAACGGCCATGCCAACATTTACCGCAAGCTTTCCGACGGTAGCGGGCCGGAGGAGCTTCTGCTCAGCGATGAACAGATCGTTATTCCTACCCACTGGACGCACGACGGCAAGTACCTGATTTGTGACCGTGGTCCTATGGGAGGCTCGGAGATCTGGGCCTTGCCGCTGGAAGGAGAGCGCAAACCGTCGCTGCTGGTACCGCACGCCCCCAATTCGTTCGCCACGCTTGGTCACGTTTCCCCGGACGGCCATTGGCTCGCGTACACGTCCAGTGAATCTGGCGCCCCCGAAGTCTATGTGGCCGGTTTCCACGGGCCAGGCAAATGGCAGGTTTCCGCCACCGGCGGAGTGCAAGCAAAATGGAGCAGTGACGGCAAAGAGCTCTATTACATGGATCCCAGGTTCAACCTGCTCTCGGTGCCGGTAAAGGAAGTCGACGGAGCGCTGCAATTTGCTTCGCCGCAGCAGCTCGTCAGCAACTGGTCCTCGCCGCAGGTCTTCTACGATGTCAGCCCCGATGGAAAGAAAATCCTTCTCGACAAGGTTTCGCAGCACGTCAGCCAATCTGTAACCGTGGTAACAAACTTTACGGCAGGAGTGAAGAAGAAGTAGGCGCAGTAAGTACAAGCGCAGCCGCTCTCCTGCGCCTGGACTCGAACAGGTTTCAATGCAAGAGCTGCGGCAGCAACACGGGTGCCGGCAAGACCGCTTTCACCGTGTACTGCACAGAATGGAGATGAGACGGATGTGTTGCAACTTTCGGGGTTGCTGGCTGGTGACGTGAAAGAATTCCGAAATGGGAACCCGACCCAACCGGTTGTTGGTGGACGTCGAGGCGCCAGTGGCGATCATCGTGAAGGCGCTCGATGAGATTCGAGGTGGTGGTCCTGTTTGGGATGTTGAGTCTGGTAGCACAGTTTGTGTACTGGTCGCGGATTGTCAGCTGCCTCAATCAAGAGCACGCCTGAAACCTGAAACCATGACAGTGCCCTTTGAGGAGTTCAGCCCTAAGCACGACTTTTTGACTATACGGGAATTACTTCCGGGTTCCCAACCAACCGGGATTTAGGCAATGACAATCAGCCCGTGAGTTGACTGGTGGGGCGTTCGCCCGTACCATCAGTCATCCGCTTCAACTCTAGCCGCGACATGATCGACACCACTATCTCGCACTACCGCATTCTGGAAAAGCTGGGTGGCGGAGGTATGGGCGTTGTCTACAAGGCGCAGGATACAAAGCTTGGCCGCTTTGTCGCACTAAAATTCCTGCCCGAAGATTTCTCGCGCGACCCCCAGTCGATTGAACGATTTCAGCGGGAAGCGCGCGCAGCGTCGGCCTTGAACCACCCGCATATCTGCACGATTTACGAGGTCGATTCGTTTGAAGACAAACCGTTCATCGCGATGGAGCTGCTGGAAGGACAGACGCTCAAGCACCGCATCGAAGGAACTCCATTCCGCGTCGAGCAGCTACTTGAGGTGTCGATCCAGATAGCCGATGCCCTGGACGCAGCGCACTCCAGCGGGATAGTGCATCGCGATGTGAAGCCGGCCAACATCTTTATTAGCCAGCGAGGGCAGGCCAAGGTGCTGGACTTCGGACTTGCCAAACTGATACCTCAGCGGCACAGGTCTTCTGATGAACCTACTGAGGTTGTCGCCGCGGAGGCAAACGATCCCCAATTGACCAATCCTGGCACCGCGATCGGGACCGTGGCCTATATGTCGCCCGAGCAGGCGCGGGGAGAACCGCTCGACTATCGTACGGATCTTTTTTCCTTCGGCGTCGTGATGTATGAAATGGCGACAGGGCGGCAGCCATTCACAGGAAATACTTCCGCCGTGATCTTCGAAGCGATCCGCAACAAAGCGCCGACACCGCCTATTCACTTGAATCCTGGCTTGCCGCCGCGCCTGGAGGTGATTCTTACTGCTCTTCTGGAGAAGGATCGCGACCTTCGTTGTCAAAGTGCGGCAGAACTGCGCGCGGAGCTGAAGCGGTTGAAGCGTGACCTCGATCTGGCGCGTGCCAGTAGCGGAAGTGCTCCTCAGCAACAACCGAGCAATCGCGGCATTGCGCCAACAGAGGCTCCAGCTAATGCGCAGACCGCAAAACCGGAAGACCATCCGAGGAAGCGCGCCGGTATTTGGGTGACTCTGGGGCTGCTGGTGATTGCAGGGGCGGCAGGCTTGTTCGCGGGAAAGCGACTGTGGGGATCGCCGTCCCCAAGCGCACCGGTGTACCACGAAATTACATTTCGTCGGGGTGAGATCCGGTCGGCTCGATTTGCACCGGACGGGCAAACCATCTTGTACAGCGCCGCCTGGCAGGGAGACCCGTTGGAGGTGTTCACGGCGCGTCCGGGATCGGTGGAGTCGCGAGCTATTGGACTTGGGCACGCGGCGCTAATGTCAGTCTCAGCACAAGGTGAAATGGCGCTGTTGCTTAATGCCCATGCCGTCTCCACCTGGGTGACGGCAGGGACGCTGGCGCGAGCGCCACTGGCGGGGGGTGCGCCGCGGGCCATCCTCGAGAACGTGCAGTGGGCCGACTGGGGCCCGGATGGAAACAGCCTGGCCGTAGTTCGCGATGTGAATGGGCGAAATCGGTTGGAGTATCCGATAGGCAAAGTCCTATACGAGACAGAGGGCGGCTTCATCAGCCACGTAAGAGTTTCCCCGAAAGGTGATCGCATAGCTTTCCTCGATCACCCACTGCAGGGAGACGACAGTGGATCGGTTTCGGTCGTCGATCTCGAAGGACATCGAAAGAAGCTTTCGGGCAACTGGTACGGCACCCAAGGTCTTGCCTGGTCGCCGGACGGTGATGAAGTGTGGTTCACGGCCAGTAAAGTAGGCGTAGACCGTTATCTTTCGGCGGTGAACTTGTCAGGCCAGGAACGCCTGGTGACGAGAATTCCGGGTACGCTGATTCTGTTCGACATCTGGCACGATGGCCGAATCCTCCTGGCGCGCGCCAGCCGCCGGCGTGAGTTCATGGGCTTCTCCGACGGGCCGAAGGAGAAGGACCTGTCATGGCTCGACTACTCGTATCCCGCGGACTTGTCCGATGATGGTAAGACCGTTTTGTTCGACGAAGAAGGAGTTGGTGGCGGACAGAAGTACGGCAGCGGACAAGAATTGGAATTGACCTACGCAGTGTACATCCGTCCTACGGATGGCTCGCCGGCGATTCGCCTGGGCGAAGGATCGGCGCAAGCTCTTTCGGCCGATGGCAAGTGGGCCGTCGTGCAAACACCCGGCGACCCGGCACAGCTACGCCTTTTGCCTACCGGCGCGGGAGAAGCGAAAGCGCTCACCAACGACAACATCAATCACAACACGGTGCACTGTTTCGCCGATAACAAGCGGTTCGTGTTTTCGGGGAACGAGCCGGGCCGTGGCGTTCGCTTGTATGTGCAGGAGTTTGGTGGAGGCAAGCCGCGGGCCATTACGCCAGAAGGCGTCGATGGGACGGTATTTGCAGTCTCGCACGACAGCCAGTGGGTCGCAGGCCTCGGAGCCGACGGCAACGGATACCTCTACCCGGTTTCGGGAGGAGATCCAAAACCGATTGCGGGAATGCAGGCTGGCGATCATCCGCTTGGCTGGGGGGAAGACAACCACACACTATGGGTTTATCAACCAGGAGACATGCCTGCGAAGGCGTATCGCCTCGACATAGTCACTGGCAAACGGACATTCTGGAAAGCAGTGATTCCAGCCGATCCAGCGGGAATCGCCACGATCGGGCCGATTCAGATAACGCCGAACGGCAAGAGTTACGTGTACGGTTTCACCCGCACCTTAGCCGATCTCTATTTGGTTGAGGGATTGAAGTAGGCACGAACATCGGTACGCGTTGTGCTCCGCAAAAACCTCTGCAGGTCGCAATCTCGTAAGGTCAAGAAACTCGATCGGTTTCTTGGTCAGCACCACCAACTCTACTCGGCTGTGGGAGCCGACATTGTCATGGAATCAATTGCACAAGTGATCCGCGCCGAGTCCACGGTTTCGGGCTCATTGGGAGCAAGGTTTGGGGGGCTGTATCTTCTTGCTGTTTCTTACCGCTACCCTGTCTTTGCTAACTTGCCACGGGTCAGCCCAGCCACCAGCTTATTGACCTCGCTCCGGGCTGCCGCTTCAGCCAGTTCTCGCGTCCGGGCGTGGCCCCAAGACACTAGTTCATCGGGCTTCCGTGCCGCGCATATCATCCAGTAGTAGCGCCAGCCACGGTAGAAAGGCTCACACTCAAACGACATGACGTAACGGCCGATAGCGACCGTACCGTCATGTGCGATGGGGTGGATGCACTCCGGACGTCGCGATGAGTTGTGGCACATTCTGCCCTCCCAATTCCCCAAGCCTCGCGGCATGGCCGCAGTTTTCAGTGGCACCGGAAATTCTGCGGAAGACCAATCGGGAGCAAAAGGAAAAGGCCGTGACTTTGGTTATGCTCTAGCCGACAACTCCCGCGAGAGAGTCCCCGGCGTGGACGCATGTACCGTCACAGCCCTTGATGCGATCACCGCTTTCGCAGTTCCAAACCCCGGCTGACACCTCGCAATGCAGTCGGATTTTTCGGGTCTGGCGGTTCCTCCGGGTCGCCCCTCGCAACCGATCACCCAGCGTACTTCGGACTGGCTACTATTATGTTTGCCAGTCCTTTTCTGCCGTCGACAGGTGCGATCCTACAGGAGGATGAGAACTTGTCAATGCCCAAGGTTTGTGCAAACGGCACTTATTTTTGTGTGCGAATCTCTTCCTCTAAACTGTGAATCCAAATGGGTTGTTGAGCGTGGCCAGGAAATGTCCACGGTCAATTCACATCTTTTTCACCGAGCCGTTAGCGCGCAGAGAATCCGTAAGTTGTGAAGCACCTCGTCACAATGCCGAGCGGAACCTATCAGAACGCGCGTCCGGCTGTTCCTCCCTTTTCGACGGCTTGCAACTCGCGAATCACCCAGAACAGCCGCCTGGCTGATACATAGCTGTGCTGGCCACCGTTGCGTAGGTCCGTGCGGGATTTCGAGATTAGCTTTTGGATTTTCCGCTGTGACAGTTCCAACCCTAGCTCAGAGCGCACGATCGTGGCGGCTTCTTCTTCGGAGATGCCGGGCAAGGCCTGGCCGGCATGAAAGCGGGAGCGCCATAGCTCCAGCTCCAGGGCCTGGCGGGTGAAGATTGCCTCCAGTTCGTGGGTGCCGGTGAACAGCAACCCGCAGTGCAGCGGTTGATCCAACAGTTCCCGTAGGGTCTCCAGACATGCAATCGACAGGTGCTGGGCTTCGTCAAAGACCAACAGCACCTAGCGCTGGCTGAGATCGAAACGCAGGTTGCGCAGAATCCGGTCGACGGTGCCCATTCCGATGGCCCCACAGCCCTCCCGCTACCCGCTTCATCAGGTCCAGGACTTGCCGTCGCGGAGTAGCGGTAAAAAACTATAGTCTATTGACCACCCAAATCTAGCCTCGGTCGAGCTTCTGGAATCAAGCACATAGCCACCTCGCTGCGCCACCCTTTTTGACCAGTCGAAAAACTTCACCACGGAGGTCGCTCCTCGGGCTTAGCGGGTCATGGAAGTATGGGACACCCCTGTTGGAACAGGTCAAGCGCGTCAGGTATGCTACGCCACATTTGCAACTTCCTGTTTGCTCGTGACTCGGGACGAACAGTTCGGGAACCGATCGCTCATCGAGCCGCAGCTGATGTGAAGGCGATATTGCATCAACTGACTCGAATGTGGACAACGCATGGAGTAGGAAACTAAAAGTCGATGGATGCTAGGGCGTTTCTCGTTGCCAATAAACTGACGACTTCCGACTAGCCGATGATAGAGAAGCGGCAGCTAGAGTAGCCCTCGCGTTGTCGCTCCAGTCTCAACTACGCTTTAATTCATGCGAAGCCGATTTTTCGCCAAGTGAGTCTGCCACCGGCGATGCCGACCCACAGGGGATGAAACAGTTGTAGATCCTGTCGTAGAGTATTGTTGCGCGTCGGCACAGAGGTCGTTCATTCCTTGGTGCGAGTGAGCCCGTAAGTGAGTCGGACCCGGAACCCTTGAGCACCCCAGATTATGCCACGGGCAGGCGACAGCTCCGGAGCACGCTTGTCAGATTTCCTTTGATAGGGGTTCCACGCCTGCGGCGCATGAGGAGGAGCGATGGAAGTTCTGCACGCGCATTGCGCCGGTCTGGATCTGCATAAGGACTCGGTGGTGGCCTGTGTTCGTCACATGGTGGATGGCAAGGTAACAACTGACGTGAAGACCTTCAGGACCACGACCCAGGAACTGATGTCTTTGTCAGACTGGCTGTCGGCGGAAGGCGTCACGCATATCGCCATGGAAGCGACGGGCGTCTACTGGAAGCCGGTCTGGCATATTCTGTCCGACGGCGAATTCGAACTGGTGTTGGCCAACGCGGCCCCCCCCGTGGCGGCATAGTCCAAGATTTGTTTCTTGTCAGAATGTAGACGCGATTAACTTCCAGCTGGCCGACCACGCCCGGAACGCTGTAAGCGCTTCCAGGCGCACGAACAGGAGGCGCCAACTATGCAAAGAAATCACTTGAAGTGACCTCATTTCATCAGATTTCACCGACGATCGAAGTCAGGGCCACTCGTCCACGATAAGAGCCGTATGCTGGTTGGGGAACAAACCTGTGTACCAATCCCGCACAGTATCCGAGAAAGAAGCGCTTCTCCTCATTGGTATCTGTCGCTGCTTCCGGAAGAGCCTTCTAAGCTACTGATAACAAGGCATCTTACTTGCTCCCTCCTGATGTCTTGTGGACATTCACATGCTTTACGTGTTTTGTTCCCGAGAGCCATCACAGATGGGGATTTGCAATTGCGGTGACTCGACCGTCTGGCTAGTAAGGTAAGCGACTTCGTCACGGGGGGAAAACGGGGAGAAGGTGGCCCTCGCTAGGCTCTCGGGAGCCAGGTTAGGTGTTCCGATCACGAGCCGAACGCCGCAGTCGAGGCAAAACGAGAACTGGCCGAAAGAGATGGCTACTGAATTTTCGTTATCGAAACCGGGAACTCCAGATCCGCGACATCATTTGAAATTGTGGGCCGCCCTGATTGTTTTTTTGACATTGGGGCAGCTTGCCGCGACGGTCTTTGTTTCTCGCTCGTTTTCGCTCACTCTGATCAATGATGTTATCGAGTTTCTTCTCATCTTGTCGGCAACGCTTGTCTTCCTAGCGAATGCGAGCGCAAGCTCGAGACCAACCCGATTGTTCTGGATGCTGCTGGCGGCATGTTGGGGAGCACGGACTATCTGCCAGGTTGTCTGGATGCATTTTGATATTGTGCTGCGCAGGGAAGTACCCAACCCATTTGTCGGCGACATCTTGTTGTTCTTATCAAGTATTCCCTTCTTAGCAGCTCTGCTGTTGCAGCCCCACCTGGATCTGGTTGAGGATCGCAAGTCACAGGGTCGTATGGGTTTTCTCTTGCTGCTCCTCTGGTGGCTCTATCTCTACCTGATCTTCGTGATTCCCTGGCAATATGTCGTCCTTGACGAGGCAAGATATGGTGGGAACTATAACCGGCTGAATGGTCTGCTGGCTGTTGTGCTGCTGCTGACGATCGGGTTCTTGTGGAAGCGCGGTTTCGCATCCTGGAAGTGGTTCTATGCCAGTCTCTTCGGAGCACAGCTGCTCATAACCGCGAGCGGGTATCTGGCGAACCATGCGATCGACCTGCATTGTTACTATCCGGGCAGTTGGTACGACGTACCCTACTCGGTGGCGCTGGCATCGTTCACAGTTGTAGGATTCCTCGGCCTCACGCTGCAAGGCACTGCGGCGTCTTCGGAAGAATCACGAGCGCACCTTCCTGTGACGGAACTGGGAATGCTAGCGGTGTTGTCACTGCCTGCCATCGGCACGTGGGCGGTCCTCAATCGGAATACGCCTTCGCAGGTCAACCAGTTCCGAGGGCTGGTTACGCTGGGCACAATGCTGGTGATGGCTTTTCTGGTATTTGCCAAGCAGCGCCAGCTCAGGGCTGAATTGGCCAAGGCCAACCACGTACTCCAGGAAGTTTCCTTAACAGATCCTCTTACGGGGGTTCGAAACCGGAGATTCTTTGATGCTATCGTTCCCGGCGACGCGAGTCAGGTTCTACGGTCTTACTCGGCACCGCGGAAACCTGGTGCTAATGATCTGATCTTCTATCTGGTCGACCTCGACGATTTCAAAGGAGTCAATGATCGCTACGGACACGATATCGGAGATAAGGTCCTGGTGAAGCTGATTAGTCGAATCAATTCCGTGATCCGCAGCTCCGACGTCGTAGTCCGTTGGGGCGGTGATGAATTCCTGATCGTATCCCGGTATTCAAATCGGGCGGAAGCGGCGACCTTTGCATCGCGAATCTTGACTGCCGTTGGAGACCCAAAAACGGGACTGGCGAGTGCCGGCATCGAAACTCGCCAGACTTGCTCCATCGGTTGGGCGGCCTTCCCATGGTATCCCGATAGACCCGATGAAGTACCCTTGGAAACCGTTCTTAAATTGGCAGACCGCGGAGTCTATGAAGCCAAGAGGGTTGGGAAAAATCGAGCGATGGGCGTCCTGCCCTCCGACACCGGGACCCTACTTCACATTAACACGCCTGGCGCTCGAGTCTCTTCTTATTCTGTGCAGATGGTTTGCGTCGAAGGCCCATCTGAGTTTTTGGAACCGTACAACGCCAAGCCAGACGGTCGCGACCAGGTCGTGGTCGCGCCTGAAGCACAGCAGGTCATGAGCGCTTCTATTCCGGCGGCCGTAGACAGGATCAAGGCTGAAACCATGGCTTCGGGAGAACTCCACCCTTTGTTTAATGGCCATCCGACCCCGATGTGGGTCTACGATCCGGAAACTCTCAGGTTCCTGGATGTGAATCAGGCCGCCATTCTCGGTTATGGATACTCCCGAGCAGAATTTCTAGGAATGACCATCCTGGACATTCAGCCAACGGCAGACATCCCGCTTCTGCTGCATGAGATCCTTCGCCGGCCGCTGAAGGGACCGAGCACAGCAGTGTGGAGACATCGCAGCAGGGATGGCATGGTGTTCAATGTCAAGACCACAAGGCACGAACTGACGGTACGCGGTCGTGCGGCCGAGTTGATGGACGCGGTTCGTGTATCCCAGCGAAACGATGGGCCGAGTGAGGCGAACAGGGTCTTGCATGAGTTGAGGCAGTCGTTGGAACAGGTACGGTCTGTCGCGAACCGTCACCCTGTCTTTGGTTAGTAATGAAAAGTCGGCTAGTGTCTACGAATCTGTCCGCTCCTGCGGGTATACAGTCTCCTGCGGCGAGTGTTTGCCCCTCAGATTTCTCAGTCGAGTCGCTTAGAGACCCTGCCGCTAACCGAAAAAACCTTCAGCTAGTCGCCCCTAGCAACGTTCGTGCCGTCTGCTTTCCCGCTCGCTGCAGGCGCTTTCTTCCCCATGTTGGCACAATCGCAAAGACCAGCCAGTCTGGTGTGGTAATTCGCCGTCGCTGTCTTGGCCGACCCTCCCCACCCATTTGCCAGCCAACACACTTCGCATAACCAACGAGCCGAGCCTTCCTGCATGTGGCAGAGGTTCTCCCACCTGCGCCAGAGCGTAAAACATGTGTTTAACGCTCGCCAGAACCGCTGGGCTAAATCCTTTTGATTGGGGGTTTTGATGGACTACCTGAGCGAGGGGTTTTTAGCTCACCTTTGCCAACCGCATGCGGACGGTGCCGTAGCCGATCCCTTGTGGTACGCAAAAATTGCGTCGGGCATAAATTTGCCGCTTCAACCTTCGAACGAGAAGGCATCATAAGTCGCCATCCGTCAAACAGGAACCAAATCCGTTCTTTTCCAACCACTGATAGAGGTGCACCTGATATAGATACGAGGCGAGAATCTCTTCCCCCATTGCGTGCGTCTCAGTGCAGACAAACGGCACCCGCAGCCCGGCAAGCACGGCGATCAACGATTGGGTAATCTGGTTGGGATTGACGGCCGAATGCGGATAGGGCGATTTGACTTGGCTCAAAGCAGCCGTGACCACCAGCAGGCAGTGAGGGTATTCGGCCATCTGTCGCAGGCGAGCGACAAATACTGTGTGCTCGACGGTGAAGGAGCGCACCAGATCCGAGAGATCCTTGCGCTCGACAACGCAGACGTCCTCAAGTCCCGAAATCGAGTAGTCGCCCAGTTTCAGTGCTCTCCTTTCAACTCCGCTGAACCAGCCCTCGAAGCGCGAGAAGTCGAGTGGATTCTGCTCACGGGTATCCACCACTATCACTGGGCGAGGCGTCTTGAGCTGTGCACCTCCGCGTTCGGCCAGAACCGGTATGGCCGGAGGTGGCACGGGATTTGCGCTGAGGAACCAGTCCAGGGGAGAGGTGATCAGAGTTCGGCGCCGGTTCATCGCCATCGGTTATGCTGCAACTTTCTCAAGTCGATACTCATGGTGTAATCCACCGAGCACTGGGCGAGCCATGACTCGCGAGCCCTCTGGCAGCATGTGTCTGCCGCTACTCGGGAGCGGTGGCAGGTTCGAGGGCTCCGGGATTCCAGGACCAAGGCTCGAATGTGGGCGCGATTGATTGTAGTGCGCGACCCATTCTTTCAGTAAGCTGCGCAGGTGTCTCTCGCCAAGCGGAATAACAAAGTCGAGGAACTCTCGGCGCATGGTGCCGATCAGCCGTTCGCAGTAGGCGTTCGCCTGCGGCGCGCGCACGGGCGTTCGCAAGACTCTGAGGCCGAAGGAGCTCTTGAGTTCCTCGTCCAGGCTGGCTGAGAAAATCGCATCGCGATCATGGACTACGAATCTGTGCCCATGTTCGCCGGGAACAGCTTCACGAAACTGCTGCAACGTCCAAGCGGCGGTCGGATGGGCCGTGACATTGCAGTGCACAATCCTCCGCGTGCCAATTTCCATCAGCACGAAGACGTACAACTGGCGAAAGCCTGCCGTTACCACGACCAGGAAATCGCAGGCTAGCAACGATCGAGTGTGATTGCGAACGAAGCTGTTCCAGCGCTGCGATGAGGGGCCTCTGCTGTCCGGCAGGTCCGGCCAGTACGCCCCAACCGTTCGCGGTGACACCAGAATTCCTAGCTTCAGAGCCAGTTCGTCAGCGATGCGACCTTGCCCCCAAGTTGGATTTTCCTCAATCATCCGAGCAATCAGTTGGCGAATGTTTCTAGGCAGCTTTGGCCTGCCCGGGTGCGATTTCATCTTCCAGAACATCTTGAAAAGCCGGCGATGCCAGCCGATCAGCGTTTCGGGTTTGACGATCACCAAAGCTGATCGCCAATCGCAGAACTTCGACCAGAGCACAAGGCTGATGCGAGCCGCGTCGGTCAGCCGCCTGGGCCGCACCTGATGTTCTTGATAAAAAGCCAACTGCTTGCGCAGAAGAAGGTTCTCGGCCATCAGCGATGAGCGGGATCGGACGAATGAACCCAGAAAGGCGCTCAGCTCCAAACAGATTGCAAAGCCGGCACGGATGAGGGAGGAGAATTGCAGGCTACTGAACATTGTGTCGGATTGTAGTCGCACCAAAGCGATTCGTTCCACCGGAACTCAGCGGTTCAAATCGCCATGCAACGGCCGAACTTTACCAAGCCGCGCATGCTGCGTTCTCAATGAGTTCAGAAGTCGGACGGAATATTTGCGCACCACAGCGGATGGAAAACTCGCTCAGTCTTCGACCCATATGCTATCGTTGCGGGGAGTGACATGGCGGACGCGATAGAGCGAGTAGAAGCACTTCGGGCACAGTTTGGGCACAAAGAGCCAAAAATTGCACCAATACAAGTGCATGCTGATGGTAACAAAACATACCGTAAAGTGCAGTAAATAAAGTAAGTTGACTCAAAAAGCCGGGATGGCGGAACTGGCAGACGCAGCGGACTCAAAATCCGCCGGGCTTCGGCCCTTGGGGGTTCGATTCCCCCTCCCGGCACCACTCAATACTTACTGCAACAAATCTTTAGCAGCATCAGCCCCGACAGACTATCGCGTCAGCTTGCGGCGCAATATACCGGCGAGTCCGAGGATGCCAGAGCCAAGCAGCATGATGCTGCTGGGCTCAGGGACCGGCGGACCGCAGCAGCCGCCGAGCGTGAACGATTCTCCTCCCAATCCACAATCGCCAAAATTGGTGCCGCTCTGCCGGAAGTTGCAAATCGCAGGACCGCCGCTACCGCCGTTTGGTATGTCCCACGCTTCCGTCGAGTTATTGCCCTGGGAGTCGCTGGCATTACTCAGGGAGAGCCAGTACTCGTTGCCGGCTGTCATGTCTGTGGAGCTAACTGGAATCAAAACATCGTAAACGTCGTAACCGTCAGCATTCGTGAAGAGGAAGTGGCTGTTAAGACTAGTTTGCGCAACGGTTCCGACGCCCACATCGGTGCCGAACGCCGTGGTGCCGAGCTCATAGCCAATACTCGACGGCGTGAAGCCGCTGGCTAGCCACTCACCGAACTCGAGGCTGCCGGGGCTGCCGGAAGCTGCCGAAACAAACCCGTTCGAAATGTCTTGGACAGACCCGAGAAAATTCGGGTTGTTGGGGCCGGTGATAAAGAACGCATTGTCGTTGCCATCAATCGGACCCTCGCCAAAGATTGTTGTTTGCGCGAAGCCGGTCAAGGCAAGACACAGAATTGTGAGCAGGGACAGCGAAGCCAGGCGCAGCTTCATGAGTAAGGTCCCTTCCTGAGCCTTTCCAATATTGCACTCTCGCGAAAACCCTAAGTCAACGCTATTTCTCACGCCGCTCTTTCCGCGCTTCGCTCATAAGGGCAATATCGAGCTTTGCATACCTTTGTCTTTGTTTTTTTCAGAACGTTCAACAGTTCTTTCCACATCACCCTTCGACTGATCTGCTGTCCGCACGCAGACGGAATTCTTGGCGCTACGACGCCACCGATGGCGGATTCAGTGGCTCCGTCGTTTTCGCTGCGACCGAAACCAACAAGGTCTTGAGAATCACGTACAGCACCGGGATGAAGAACAGGTTGAGGACGGTGGAGAACAACATGCCACCAACAATCGCGGTCCCTACCGAATGCCTGCCCAACTTGCCTGCGCCGGTGGCAAAGTACAAGGGCAGCACGCCCAACAGGAAAGCGAAGGAGGTCATCAGGATGGGGCGCAAGCGCAGCTCCGCGGCTTCGATGGCGGCCTCGGTGATGGAGCGTCCGCGCTCGATCAGTTGCTCGGCGAATTCTACGATCAGAATCGAGTTCTTCGCCGAAAGGCCGATCAGCATCACCAGTCCGATCTGCACGTAAACGTCGTCCACCAACCCGCGCATCGAGATGAACGACAGCGCACCCAGCACCGCCATCGGCACCGCCAGCAGGATGATGAAGGGAAGCGCGAAGCTTTCGTACTGCGCCGAGAGAGTGAGATAGACCACTACAATACCGAGGCCGAAGATGAGGATGGCTTTGCCGGCGGCCTCGATCTCTTCCAGCGCCAGGCCTGACCAGCTGAACGTCATGCCCTGCAGCATCTTCTGCTGCGCCAGTTCCGCCATGGCCGTCAGGCCCTGTCCCGAGCTAAAGCCGGGAGCGGCCGCCCCGTCGATTTCGGCGGAGCGGAACAGGTTGAAGTGGTTGATTACCTGCGGCCCGGCGGCGTCTTTCAGCGAAACGATGTTGGCCAGCGGCAGCAGGCCGTTGGCGTCGGACCGAACGTAGTACTGTCGCAGGTCGGCGGCATTCATGCGGAAAGGCTGGTCGGCCTGCACGTACACGCGGTAAGAGCGATTGTTGAAGTCGAAATCGTTAACGTACTGCGATCCCATATAGACGCCGAGGGCCTGCGTGACCTGGCTGAGCGGCACTCCCATGGCCTTCGCTTTTTCGCGATCGATTTGCACCAGTTGCTGCGGGTCGTTAGCGGTGAAGCTGGTGAACAGCCCGACGAGGTCCTTGCGCTGGCGGCTGCCGGCAACGATTTTGTGCGCCACCTCATCCAGGTCCTGCAACGTATTGCGGCCCAGGTCCTGCAATTGGAACTGGAAGCCGCCGAAGCTGCCGATGCCTTGAACGGCGGGCGGCTCGAAGGCCGCCACAATGGCTCCGGGTATGGTGAAGAGCTTGGGTGCGACCCGGGCCACGATGTCGCTGGCCGCGTGCCCTTTGCCTTTGCGTTGGTCAATGGACTTCAGCGGAGCGAAGACGAGCCCGTAGTTCGACGAACTGCCACCCGTGAGCGAGAAGCCAGGGAGAGCGAAGGTGCCAAATATATCGGGGTCGGCGAGCAGGATCTTCTCCGCCTCCCGCGAGATGTTCGTCGTATAGGAGAGCGACGCTCCCGGCGGCGCCTGTACCACCACGATGAAGTAGTTTTGATCTTCCTGCGGCACGAAGCCGGTGGGAACGTGAACATACATGTAGGCGGTGGCGGCCAGTCCGGCAAAGAACAGCACAACCATCCCGTAACGGAATTTCAAGGTTGTGGTAATGACTTTCCCGTAGCCGGAGGCCAGGCCGCGGATAGCGCGATCGACTCGCTGCGCAAATTTGCGATACGCGGTTGCGAGCCAACCGATATGCGTCCAGTCAAACGCCGAATACTTGTATTCCTCGCCGCGCAACAGGATGGCCGCCAGCGCGGGCGACAGCGTCAGCGCATTGAACAGCGAGATGGCGATCGCGAACGCGATGGTCAAGGAGAATTGTTTATAGAGAATTCCGGTGGTGCCCGGGAAGAACGATACCGGCACGAACACCGAGATCAGCACCAGCGACGTCGCCACCACGGCGCCCGACACTTCCTTCATCGCCGCCGAGGTCGCCGCGCGCGGATCGGTCTTGTCGGTATCGATGTGGCGCTGCGCATTTTCGATGACCACGATCGCGTCATCCACCACTAATCCCGTGGCCAAAGTGATGCCAAACAGGGTCAGCGAATTGATGGAGAAGTCGAAGATCTTGATGAAAGCGAAGGTCCCGACCAGCGAGACCGGAATTGTCACCGCCGGGATGATGGTCGCGCGCCAGTCCAGCAAGAAGAGGAAGATCACCACGATCACGATAAGGATCGCTTCCTCCAGCGTGGTTACCACTTCTCTCACCGAGTCGCCAACTACGGTGGTGGTGTCGAAGGCGATTACGTACTCGATGCCGGGCGGGAACGACTTGGCCAACTCCGCCAACGCCGCTTTCGTCTTCTTGTCCACGTCTAATGCATTGGCATCCGAGAGCTGTTGAACACCAATACCAATGGCTTCATGCCCGCTATACATCAGGTTCGAGTCGTAGCTCTCGGAGCCGATCTCGGCCCGCCCAACGTCTTTCAGTTGCACGATGCCGTTGCGGGTGTTCTTCAGGATGATCTGCTCGAATTCCCTGGGATCCGATAGGCGTCCAATCACTCGCAGGGTCACCTGGAAATCCTGCTTGGGATTAGAGGGCGGGCGCCCCAACTGTCCGGCTGGGATCTCGACGTTTTGCTCCTGCAAGGCGGCGACCACGTCGGCGGCCGTCAACTGGCGGGCGGCCAGTTTGGTGGGGTCAAGCCAGATCCGCATGGCGTACTTGCGCTCGCCGAAGATGATCACGTCGCCGACGCCGGGCACGCGCTTCAACGCATCCTTGACGTAAACATCGAGGTAGTTCGAGATGTACTGGTCCGAGAGGCTGTTGTCGGGCGAATAGAACCCCGCGGCAAAAACGAAGTTCGGGTTCGCTTTGGTGATGGTGACGCCGGTGTTCTTAATCTCCTGGGGAAGACGGCCCTGCGCGGTGGCCACGCGGTTCTGTACGTCCACCGCCGCAATGTTCAGGTCGTAGCCGGTGCGGAAGGTCACGTTGATGCTGCTGGTGCCGTCGTTGGAGCTGGTCGAGGTCATATAGTGCATGCCCTCGACGCCATTGATCTGCTGCTCCAGCGGGATGGTGACCGCGGACTCCACCACCTGCGCATTGGCGCCGACGTAATTGCTGCTGACGTTGACTTGCGGCGGGGCCAGGTTCGGATACAGCGAAATGGGCAGGGTAGGAATGCACACCGCCCCCGCAAGAATTATCAGCAGTGCGCAGACCGTGGCAAAAATAGGCCTCTGAATGAAAAAGTCAACCAAACGAGAAGTTCCTCTCCTGCGCCGCCCATCACGCGAAGTCCGCTGTCTATCCGATGGTGTTGCCTAGCTGGTTGGTTGAATGGGCACACCGTCGATCAGGAACTGCGTGCCGGAGACGATGACCCGGTCACCGGGCGTCAGGCCGCCGGTCACGGCATAGTTGTTGCCGATGGTGTCGCCCAGAGTTACGGCGCGCTGCTTGGCGACGTGTCCGTTCCCCTGCTGGGCAGCCACGTAAACGAAGGGCTGCCCGCCGATACGCGTCACCGCCAGCACCGGAACGGTCGGCGTGGGCGCCGTGCTCCAAATCACCCGCGCCTTCACCAGTTGTTCGTTGCGGAAGCGGTCGAGCGAAGTGTGGATTGGCGCCTTCACCAGAACACCCTGAAGAGCGTTGTCCACCTGCTGCGAAATGAAATAAATCTTTGAACTTTCGATCAGCTCGCCAGCGCTGTTGACGATTTGCACGGGGAGATCCATGCGGATGTCGCCGGCCCGCTCCGTCGGGATGTAAACGTAGGCCTCCAACTCCTGGTTCTCGTCAACCGTGGTCAACAAGGTCTGCGACGAAACGTAGTCCCCCAAGTGCACTGGGATGTCGCCTACGATGCCGGCAAACGGAGCCTGCAGGTTGTAGTAGGCCAGCTCGCGCTGCTGCGTGACTTTGGCAGCGGTGGCGGCTTCCCAGTCAGCCTTCGAATTGGCGAACGCCTGCACCGCCTGGTCATAGCTTTGTTTGCTGGTGACGCCGGATTCGTAGAGCACGCGCTGCCGCTCCAACTCGATCTGGTTATAGTCGTAGATGGCTTTTTTCTGCGCCTCAGTGCTGCGCTGCTCATCCACCGTCGCCTGCTGCTTTAGCGGGTCGATGGTCATCAACACCTGCCCAGGGCGCACGTGATCGCCCGACTTGACCAGGATGCGGGTGAGCGTGCCCGTCACCTGGGGCTGAATGCTGGCGGAACGCCGCGACTTCACCGTGGCCACGTATTCGTCCGCCCTGGGTACGGGTTCAAGGCTGATGGTCTGTGTCTTCACCGGCATGGGTTGCGGCGCAGGTTGTTTCGCCTCCGTCGTACTGCTGCACCCCGAGTTGGCCAATATCGCGAACAGCACCAGCACCGATTGCGCCATGATTGCAATCTTCTTCACGGTCTCTCCTCGGTCAATAACCATTGGAGAAGAGGATGCTTGTCGGCGGGCGAAAGGTGCATGAGTTTTTATCCGAAACTCGACGACCCGCAGAATCGAATCCCCACGCAGATGTCTGGCCGGATGACGGAAATGGCACGAAGCTCATACTGGCTGGTGTGGTCGCGCAGAATGGCATGGACCCAATTTTGGCGCGTCCGGTTGCTTACGGAGTGTTCCAGAGATATCCAGGGCCGACTCTCGTACCAGCCCACATGAGATTGCAATTCCAACTCAATTTGAACTGGTGTATAGTGTGCGCTCAATCACTGCAAACTCCACCTGGGGTCGTGCCATGTCAACTGCCGTGGTGACTGTCCAACGCGTGTCCTGGTTCAGGCCGAAGTATTTGCTGATTGGGCTGTTTGGGCTGATGGTGGCCTATGTGCTCGGCCACAACGAGAACTTCCTGGTGAATGCGAACGCCCCGGTGTGGCAGCACTACCAGCCGTTCAAATGGTGGCTGTTGCCGCATGGGGTGGCCGGAGCGTGCGCGTTTGTGCTTACCCCCTTGCAGTTCTCCGACCGTCTCCGCCAGCGCTACACGAAACTGCATCGCGTCGCAGGAAGGGTTTACGTTGCCGGCGCATTCATTGCCGGTCCGCTCGGGATCTACATCCAGGTAATTCAACACCGCATGGGAGTTCCGCTGTCTTTCACCATGATTGCCGCTACACATGGGAGCTTGTGGATGCTGACCACCGGCATCGCCTTCGCGTTGATCCTCAAGCGAAAGGTCCAGCAGCACCGTCAGTGGATGACCCGCAGCTTCGCTGTGGGCCCCGGGGTCTTTCTCGGGGCGCGTGTGGTGCTGGGGGTGACCGGCCTGGAAAACCGGGGTGATGCGGCGGTCGAAACCGTGATATGGATGTGTCTGGCCTTCTCCATCGTCCTGGCAGACATCGTGCTGCAAGTGCAGGGGCAGCAGCGTTCGCGTCCCACCGTCCGCGCTGCCAAGGTAGCTGCGGCGTAACAAGGCCGGCGCCCTGCCGTCCGACGTTACCAGGCAGCAATTTCATTTTGGGGTTGCTCTGCATGAGTTCCATCCTGGTCGCCGCACTTGTATTCGCAAGCACCTTCGGCGGGGCCTTAGTTGGTATCTTCCTCCGCGTCAGATTACCCGAGACCCATCGAGACAATGACTCAAAAGCGGTCCTCCAACTAGTGATGGGCCTGATCGCGACCATGTCTGCACTTGTCCTCGGCCTACTCATTTCCTCAGCCAAGAGTTCATATGACCTGCAAAAAGCCGAGGTCCAGCAGAACAGTCCGGGGGCGGCCTTTCCTGGCCTTTCCTGATGGTGCTTGTGTTTTGGCTCACGGTCCTCTTCGTTGGCTTCGGTCTTTTCACGCGCTTCAACGTAACTGTAATTGCGGCCCTACTGGTTGGTTCGCTCTCCATGGCCGGAGCGGTCTTCCTCATTCTCGAGATGAATCAGCCGTACAGCGGGGTGATGCAGATCTCCAGCGCGCCCATTCGCAATGCCGTGACTCAAATGGGCCGATAGCACGTTGGCGATCGACCGCAAACGAGCCTGACTGAGAGATCCGCTTTTCTCCGCGCGTCAACAGAGCCATGCAAACGGTGAGGGTTTGTGGCAAGTCCACCGGTCCGCCGACCGTCTTCCAATAGGGCTTGTCACAGTTGTCAAGGGCCAGGCCCCGCTTGTTCCGCCTTTTTCCCTTCTTGCAGCCGCCGCAGGTGGTTACTTTAGTGCGAAAACGTCCGTGACCTCACAGACCACCAAGGCAGGGCCTACCTATCATTAGCACCGTATGTGTGAACATCCGCTATGAATTGATTTGGCAAGACGCCTTCTGCCTGAAAGACAGGAATATCAGATCACCCAGGGAAAGTCGGTCGCCCAGCAGAGTCGAAGAGCAACACTATCCGCAACGCATTGCTCGCGGTCGCAAATCGAGCCAAAGGATATGCACATAATATGCACCTAAATCGATGCTCAACAGAAGAGAGAATGACTGGTGTTATCGTCTCTCTAATGGCCCTGACACTGCTGGCAGGCTGTGGCAGCTCTTTTAGCCCCAAGTCATCAGCGCCGCCAACTCCCGCTTCGCTGAACGCCGACAACCTCAACCTGATCTTCGTGGTAAGTGAGGATTTGGCTTACCAAGCTTCCGGAGACGTCAACCCCAGCACGGCAAACCTCACCAATCAGGGTTTACAGCGATCGCTCCTCATGGCCCCGTTCCTGCAACAGCAGGTACTGGGAATGCAGAATGTAACCGGCATCTATGCGCTCGAACCGATGACCCATTTGCAAACTGCAAACAAGTATCCCGACATCGTCGGGCTGGAGACGATTCAGCAGTTCGCCATGCTGAATCAGACCAGCGCGTCGTACCAGGGCAGCCCGCTGGTTACCGCAAACAGTTATCCTATCTTTGCATCGTATTCGTTAGAGGCCGCATTACCGGACGACGTTGCGCCGCCGCCGCCGGGGTTCATCTGCGCGGTTTGCCAGGGTCTCGACTTCCGCGACCAGGACGGCGACAACGAAGTTCTGGTTAGCGGTATCGTCAAGGCCAACGCGCCGGGGTTTTATGTTTTCTCCGCGCCCTGGGAGACCGTGAGCGCCGTAATGGCGAACCTCAACCAGCGCGAAGGTTACAACCTGACCCTTCCCGCGAGCTACATCAGTCCCAACTATATCTATGCGATTTCGATCACGCCGTCGGGAAGCGCCAGCCTGGTTACCTACAACAGCTACCTGACCCCGCCTTCCACCTACCCTGTGCTGCCCCCGCCGCCGCTGGTCAGCACTCCCTGCAACACGGCGCAGACGCAGCCGTTTTTCAGCAGAACCGTGACCGGCGGTATTGATGGCGCCGTAATCCCGGCGGGGACCAACACCAACGAAACGGTTTACTTTATCCGGCACGCGGAAGCGCATCCCACGAGCTGGTGGGACGACGGCAATTATATTGGCGCGGGGCAGTGGCGCGCCCTGGATCTTCCCAACGCATTACGCGGCAAAATCCAGCCTACGCAGGTTTACTCCATCGATCCCGCGGTCGGCAACCCGGGCGGTGAGGGTAGTGTGGCTTCGTCGTATGTCAGGCCTTCGTTGACCGTGGAACCGTATGCCATCGCCAACAACTTGCCCTATAATCTGGCCGCCAGCGTCCCCGTTTTCGCCCAGAATCCGCCCCAGTTATCCACCGACGCCAGTACTTATTTCTTCAACGGCGGCCAGTTCTCCAATCAGACGATACTGGTGGGCTGGGAGCACGATCACATCCCGCCGACCATAAATGCGCTGCTGACGAGCTATCAACCCAACGTCCAACAAGCACCCAAATGGCCGGACGCCGACTATGACACCATCTGGACGGTGAAGCTTGACGCCGTGGGCAACCTGACGGTGAACAACGGGATGTGCGAAGGCATCAATTCCGCGACGTTGCCGAAAACGCCTCCTCAATTCTGAACGTGTGTCGGCGCAGTGACTAAACGCGGATTATTGAGTTTGCCGAAAGTTGTAAGAAGGACTCACAATGAATAAGCCTACCGTTGTATGGCTGCCGTTCCTGGCCTTGGCCATGACACTGCTCGCAGGCTGCGGCAGCTCTTTCAGCCCCAAGTCATCAGAGCCGCCAACTCCCGCGTCGCTGAGCGCCAACAACCTCAACCTGATCTTCGTGGTCAGCGAGGATTTGGCTTACCAGGCTTCCGGCGACGTCAACCCAAGCACGGCAAACCTCACCAATCAGGGGTTACAGCGGTCGCTGCTCATGGCCACGTTCCTGCAACAGACGGTACTGGGAACGCAGAATGTAACCGGCATCTACGCACTCGAACCGATGACCCATTTGCAAACCGCAAACAATTATCCTGACATGGTAGGACTGGAGACCATTCAGCAATTCGCCATGCTCAACCAGATCACACTGTCCAGTGATCAGAATGGCGGCACGCCACTTCCCGACCACAGCTATCCCATCAATGCTCCTATGCGCCGTGCCGCTGCCCAGCGGCGTTGTGCCGCCGTCAGTCATTCTGCGCAATTGCCAAGGGCTGGATTTCCGCGACCAGGAAGGCGACAACGAAGCCCTGGTGACCGCTATCGTGAAGAACAAACCCGCCGGGCTTCTATGTCTTCTCGGCGCCGTGGGAGACCATCAGCAGCCTTGACTGGCAAATATCAATAAGCTCGAAGGTTACAACCTGAGTCTTCCGGCGAGCTATATCAGTCCCAACTATATCTACGCGATTTCGGTCACGCCGTCGGGAAGCGCCAGCTTGGTCACCTACGACAGCTACATTACCCCGCCTGCCACCTACCCGGTGTTGTCCCCACCACCGGCCGGCGCTGCCTGCACGGCGCAGACGCCTTTCAGCATCACCGTGACCGGCGGTCAGAATGGCGCTGTCATTCCGGCGGGCATCAACACCAACGAAACCCTCTACATCATCCGCCACGCCGACGCGCATCCGCAGCTCTACTGGGACGACAACAACTATGTCGGCGCCGGGCAATGGCGCGCGCTGGATCTTCCCAACGCCCTGCTCGGCAAAGTTAATGTTAACCAGGTATATTCGAACGACCCTGCTCAATTCGGCCCGGGTTCCCTCATGACCCCGTCACGGGAGACCACAACTGGTCGACGGTTGCGCCCCCGTTGACCGCTGTACCGTACGCCATCGCCAACAACTTGCCCTACAATCTGGTCACGAGCTTCCAGCTCTCCGATCAGGACGTCCCAACGTCGCCCAGGAAACCAGCGATTTTTTCTTCACCTTGAAAGGCGGCCAATTCTCCAATCAGAGGGTGCTGCTGGCGTGGTCTTTCCAATTCATACAACCAACAATCTTAAAGCTGCTCACGAGCTATAACGCCGCTCAACTGGCTCCGCCTTCCGGCGTGTGGCCGGACAACGACTACGACACCATCTGGACGGTGAAGCTTGACGCCCACGGCAACTTGACCGTGAACAATGCCATGTGTGAAGGCATCAACTCGGCGGACGTTGCCGCCCACGCCTCCGCAATTCTGATGGCCGCCCGAACAGGCCCCAGCAAAGACGCCGGATTCGCCGTCCGGGAGAAGCTGTGCCCTCCGGCCGCGCCTTGCCCTTCGACTTTACTGTGACTTCTTCCCCTGCTGGTAATCTTGTCTATTGGTGCCTAACTCTTGACCTCGAACAACCACATCCAGGAACTTGTCCGGCGAATTCGCGCGGGGGAGCCACGGGCTTTGGCGCGTGGCATTTCCATCGTCGAAGATCACGGCGCGCAATCCACCGAATTGCTGAAGGCGCTGTTTCCCTATAGCGGCAAGGCCGTGCTGCTGGGCATGACGGGCTCGCCCGGCGCGGGCAAGAGCACGCTGGTCGATCAAGTTGCTCACGCGTATCGCAAGCAAGGGAAGACCGTCGGCATCGTCGCTGTCGATCCCACCAGCCCCTTCAGCGGCGGCGCAATTCTTGGCGATCGCATTCGCATGCAATCGCATTTTGCCGATCCTGGAATTTACATTCGCAGCATGGCCACGCGCGGCTCGCTGGGCGGGTTGGCCAGCACCACCGCCGATGTTGCGACGGTGCTCGACGCCAGCGGCCGCGATATCGTCATGATCGAGACCGTCGGCGTCGGCCAGGACGAGGTGGACATCGTGCGCCTGGCGGATGTGACCGTCGTCGTGCTGGTGCCGGGCATGGGCGACGATGTGCAGACCATCAAGGCCGGCATCATGGAGATCGCCGACATATTCGTCATCAACAAGTCGGACCGCGACGGCGCCGAGCGAGTGGAGCGCGAGATTCGCGCCATGCAGACGCTCGCCGTCCGCAAAGACAATTGGACGCCTCCCATCGTGAAGACCGTGGCCAGCAGCGGGACTGGCACAACCGAATTGCTGGCGGCAATCGAAAAGTATCGAACTTATCTGCAGCAGGACGGTCGCGCGCGGGCTCGCCGCATCGACAACTGGCGCGAGCGCATCGCCGAGATGTTGCGCGACGCGCTTTTCCAGCGAGTGTTGGCGTATTACCTCAGCGAAGGCGAGGCCACCCGCTATGCCGCCGAAGTTGCCGAACATAAGCGCGACCCGTATTCTCTGGTGGAGAAGATCATCGACAATTTAGGGAAGCCAGAATGAATCAGATTGACCATCTCGGCATCGCCGTGAAATCGCTGGCGGAGGCCAGGAAGTTCTACGAAAAGCTCGGCCTCGAAGTGATGCCGGAAGAGACGGTGGAAGCGGAGAAGGTGCGGCTGGCCATGGTGCCGATCGGCGAAAGCCGCCTGGAATTGCTGGAGCCGACTTCGCCCGACTCGCCCATCGGAAAGTTCCTCGCCAAACGCGGCGAGGGCCTGCACCATGTCGCGCTGCACATCAGCGATCTGGCCGGCACCGTCGAGCGGCTGAAATCTTCGGGAACGCGCCTGGTCTCCGACGAGATCAAGATTGGCGCGGGCGGACATCTCTACATTTTCGTTCACCCTTCCAGCGCGGGAGGCGTGCTGCTGGAACTGGTGGAAGACGCTCCTGTGGGCGTCTGAAATGCTGATCGTCTCGGTCGATACTTCGGGCCGCAAGGGAAGCATCGCGCTTTGCCGTGGCGATGGCGACAGTTTCGAAGTTCTGCAACTGACTTCCCTCGAGGGCGGCACCTACTCGGCGCAACTGTTGCCGCGAATTGCGGAAGCGCTCCAGCAGAACAGTCTCAACAAGACGGACGTCGATGGCTTCGTCGTCGTCTCTGGTCCCGGCTCGTTTACCGGCTTGCGGGTTGGTCTGTCCACGGTGAAAGGGCTTTGCGAAGTGCTGCGCAAGCCGCTGGCGACGGTCTCCATGCTGGAGGCCCTGGTGCTCACGCATGGGCGAGCGGGCGAAGGCGCGGTCGCCGTGTTGGACGCCGGCCGGGGTGAGATCTACGTCGGCGAATACCGGCTCGGTTCCGGCCGCGCAACTCTGGTTCGCGAATACATTGCAAAGCTGGACGAATTTGCCGCGCAACCTCCGGCTGGCAGCGGTGATCTTCTCACCGCGGACGAGAAAGTTGCCGAAGCGTTGCAAGCCGCGAACCGCAACGTCATTTTGGTCGCGCCGGTCAATGCCGGCGAGATTGGCCGCATCGGCATTCGCAAATTGCTGTCGGGAGAAACTGCCGATCCCGTCACCATCGACGTCAATTACATCCGCCGGTCCGACGCGGAGATATTCTCGGCGGCGAAGAAGACGCCGTGCTGATCCGTCGCGGCCACTCCTGACGATGTGCCTTCGATCCGCGCGCTCGAGCAGCAGACCGAGACCGCGGCACACTGGGCAGAGCGCGAATATGATGCGTTGTTTGCCGCGGAGGCACCGCCGCGAGTCACGCTGGCCGCAACCTCCGAGGAAGACGCTGGCTGCGTGATCGGCTTCGTCATCGCGCGTTGCGCTACCGCCGAGTGGGAAATTGAAAATGTGGTTGTCGCCCCAGAAAAACGCAATCGCGGTCTCGGCATCAAAATAATTCGGGAGCTGCTGTTGCGGGCCCAGTCCGCAGGAGCCACTTCCGTGCTATTGGAAGTGCGGGAATCGAACCTGGCGGCCCGCCGACTCTATGAAAAGCTTGGGTTTAGCCAGCAGGGGCGGCGGAGTGGCTATTACCACGATCCTGAAGAAGACGCACTGTTGTTGTGTTTTTCTATTACAAATCTGCGACAATTTGGTCTTGAAGCAGAATAGGCCCTATGCTAGCGTTTGCATTTTGCATCTCTCCGGAGGTTCACTGAATGGCAACTCAGGTACGCGATCAGCTTCTTGCCAGCAACGATGAATTCCGCCGCCTGGCGGATGAGCACTCGCAATACTCGCAGCGCCTCGATAATCTGATCCAGAAAAAATATCTTTCTGAAGATGAAAAGCTCGAGGAAGTGCGACTCAAGAAGCTGAAGCTCCGCCTGAAAGACCAGATGGAGAGTTTGGAACAGAAGTTCCGGACCGGCCACTTGGTCGTTTAGTCAGCATCAAGCCTTTCCTCGCGGCGGTAAAGACCGGATTCTTTGTCGCCCCGCTCTAGCTATACCTCTTGCTTGAAGTTTCGCGGTACCTGCAAGTCCTTCGATTTCCCTACTGTGTATCTCACAGCACATCACGCGATATACGCCCAGGCTCTATAATCTAAAGGACCCATGGTTCGCGACGGCATCTATTACGGGCTGGCTTTTATCGCGGTGGCGGTTCTGGTGGGATGGTTGACCCTGCCCGCTTTGGCGATCATTCCGTTGCTGCTGGCCGCATTTTTCCTGTGGTTCTTTCGCGATCCCGAGCGCCCGATTCCGGCGGCAGAAGGCGCCATTGTGTCTCCCGCCGACGGCAAGGTGACGGAGATTTCCACCTTCGCGGAAAATGGCGAGCCACGGACCCGAATCAGCATTTTTCTGAATGTATTCGACGTGCATGTGAATCGCTCCCCGGTCGCTGGGGTCATCACCGAGGTGAAGTACCGCAAGGGAAAGTTCGGCAACGCCATGGGGGCCATTTCAGCCGAAGAGAACGAGCAGAACGTGGTCACCGTCCAGGGGGATGCGGGTACCGTGGTGTTTAAACAGATTGCCGGTCTGCTGGCGCGCCGGATTGTCTTCACCAAGAAGATCGGCGATCAGGTGGCGCGCGGCGAGCGGGTGGGGCTGATCAAGTTCGGCTCCCGCACCGATGTGATCTTCGCGGCTGAAGCCGAGATGCAGGTGCGCGTGGGCGACCACGTGAAGGGCGGCTCCAGCGTTCTGGCGGTGGCGCCAGCGTCGCGCGGTCCAGCCTCGGCTCCAACAGATTGTGGCGGAGGTGCGATGAGCGAGCAGCCGATGCTACGGAGAGGCGATTCGCATGGGCCGCGCCGAATGCGCAAGGGGCTGTACATCCTCCCTTCCGTGTTCACGGCCGGCAACATAGCCGCGGGGTATTACGCCATCTCGCAAGCCATCCAGGGTACCGCGTCCGATCCGTGGCACTTCGATCACGCCGCCAAGGCCATCGGCTTCGCCATTGTGTTCGATTTTTTCGACGGCGGCATAGCGCGGCTGACCAACACCGCCAGCGCTTTTGGCCGGGAACTGGACTCCATGGCCGACGTAATTGCATTCGGCGTGGCGCCCGCGGTCCTGGCGTGGATGTGGGGATTCCGTATGCTGCCGCTGGCCGGCGATCCCGACATTCGCAACCGCGTGATTCAGTTGGGAGCCATTGCGACCTTTGTGTTTCTGCTGGCCGGCGCGTCCCGTCTGGCCCGGTTCAACATCCAGGTGAATCCCCAGCCCTCGAATCCCGGCCGCCCGGGACGCAAGTATTTCGTGGGAATGCCCATTCCGGCTG
This sequence comes from uncultured Acidobacteriaceae bacterium, assembly GCA_963737435.1. Taxonomy (GTDB): domain Bacteria; phylum Acidobacteriota; class Terriglobia; order Terriglobales; family Acidobacteriaceae; genus Bog-257. The sequence continues at coordinate 386,323 of CAVTSI010000009.1, forward strand.
GCGCAGGAGCGGTCGCGGCCGTCGTCCATCTGGTGCAAGGCAATCCGCTGCAATATTGGTGGCTTTCCATCGGATGGGGCGTCTTCGTGTTTGCGCTGGCCTTCCTCATGGTGAGCACCTGGCGGTTCTTTAGCTTGAAGGGGATCAACTTTCGCCAGACGCAGAATTTCCGCTGGCTGATCGTGATGGGCGCAGTCATTGCGCTGATCTGGTTTTCTTCCCAGTATGTACTCTTCCTGCTGGCGCTGGTCTATATCCTGTCAGGGGTGCTGGCCCGGCTTTCGTTCGTATTCCGGCGGCCCACCGTGCCGCCTCCTCCACGGCAAGACGAGGCCTGGCACGCTTGATGAAAATGAGCCAAACCGCACCGCTGGTGTTTTCCCCGGCGGACGACATTGAGGCGCTATGTTTCGCGTAGCCATTGTAGGCGCCGGCACTCTGAAGGGGCGGGAGTTGAAGGACGTCCTCAGCGACCGCAATTTCCCCGCGACCGACATCCGTCTGCTCGATGACGATGAGTCGCTCGGCCAACTCGAGGCCGTAGGCGAAGAACCCACCTTCATCCAGAGCGTCCTTCCGGAGCACCTGGAGAACGTGGACTTCACCTTCTTCGCGGCGGATGAAACCTTCACCCGCAACACTTGGCCGATGGCGCGCAAGGCCGGCAGCGACATCATCGACCTGTCGTACGGACTGGAAAACGAGAAGGATGTCTTGCTGCGCGCGCCCTGGGTGGAGCGCGAGCTGGGCCTGGGTCCGCGCGTGGACTTTACCCCAGTGCCGGTGGCCATTGCTCATCCCGCCGCCGTGGTGCTGGCGCTGTTGCTGCTGCGCGCGCAGAAAGTGGGCAAAATCGCGCGCGCCGTCGCTACCGTCTTCCAGCCCGCTTCGGAGTACGGCAAGCGTGGCATGGACGAATTGCACGAGCAGACCGTGAACCTGCTCTCCTTCCAGCAGTTGCCCAAGTCGGTGTTCGACGGGCAAGTGGCCTTCAATTTGATTGATCGTTATGGCGAAAAGGCGGTATCGTCGTTGAATTCAGCGGAGAGTCGCATGCAGCAGCACTTTCACAGACTGGTGGGCGAGCGGTTGGCCGTGCCTTCGTTGATGCTTCTGCAAGCACCCATCTTCCACGGCCATGCCTTCTCGCTTTATCTTGAGTTGGAGCAAGCGGTGCAGACGGAAGAGCTGACGGCAGCGCTTTCCGGCGAGCACGTTGACCTGCTGCAAAGCGGGGATGAGTCGCCGAGCAACGTCAATGCGGCGGGACAGGAGCAAATTCAGGTATTTGCGCGTCGCGATGCGCAACAGCCTGCCGGCTTCTGGCTATGGGCCGCGTCGGACAATCTGCGGATTGCCGCCCTGACTGCGGTGGAATGCGCCGAGAGCATGATCGCCGCCCGTCCGCGAGGGACCGTTCAGTGACCACATCGCAAATCGCGCGCCGGACCATACTTGTCGGCATCGCTGTGCTGCTGCTGGCCACCGGCGGTTGCGGCTATCACACGGGTGGCCAGGCGGTCCGCTTGCCTACCGACCTTCACACCCTGTATGTGCCGACCTTTATCAACGGGACCTCAATCTACCGCATCGAACAAACCATCACGGAAGACGTCATCCGCGAATTCCACGACCGGACCCATTACCGCATCGTGACCACTAATGCGGATGGCGCCGCCGATGCCACCCTGAACGGCACGGTCACCGGCGCCGTCATAACTCCTATGACTTACGACCCAGCCACGGGGCGCATCTCCTCGGGCATGGTGTCGGTCTCGATGAGGGTGTCGCTGGTCACCAGCAAGGGCAAGGTCCTGTGGGAGAATCCCAATTATTCTTACCGCGAGCAGTACCAGGTTTCGCGGGATGCTCCCAGTTTTTTCGAGGAAGATGAGCCGGCCTTGGGTCGCATTGCCAGTAGTTTTGCCAAAACGCTGGTCAGCGACATCCTGGAGGCCTACTAAGTGCGCAGTTTTGCCGCTTCGGACCGCTTCGTCGCCGACGTGAAAGCGCGCAAAATGGCGCCGGGATATGTCTTCATCGGCGATGAGGCTTTTTTCCGCAAGCGCTGCCGCGACGCCATCCTGCAACATCTGGTGCCGGCGGAGGTGCGCGAACTCAGCGTTTATGACATGGACCTGAGCGAGGTGGAACTGCAGCACATTCTCGATCAGGCGCGCACTCCCTCGCTGATGTCGCCTTTCCAGGTTTTCTTCATTCGCGGCGTCAAGAACCTTTACGGGCGCGGCAAACACGATGACGAATTCGGCGCCATCGACGATTACTTCAAAGATCCCAACCCGGATGCGCTGCTCATCTTCGTGGCCGATCACATCAACATTCCCACCGACGTGCGCCGCATGGACCTGGCCGACAAAGACCGCTACGACCGCATCCGCGAAACCCTGGGCGAGTATTGCAAGCTGCTGGAGTTCGCCCGCGTGGACGAAGGCGATGCGGTGAAGTGGGCGACGGAAACCGCCAGTGCCGAGGACGTGAAGCTCGACAGCGATGCCGCGCGCGAGTTGGTGGACTCTCTGGGCGACGACATGATGATGGTCGCCAACGAACTGGAGAAGCTGATTCTTTTCGTCGGCGACAAGAAACGGATTACGCTGGGCGACGTCGAGACCCTGGTGCTCGCCGCCAAGCAACGGTCGTTCTACGAATTGACCGACGCCATCTCGGCGCGCGACCGCGCTCGGGCCCTGGGCGTGCTCGACGCCATCCTGAGCACCGGCGACGGTGACGAGGCCGCCATCGGCCACCTCTACATGCTGGCCCGCACCTTCCGCCAGATGCTGGTCATCCTGGAACGGAATGTGCGCGACTCGCGCGCTTTGTGGCAGGTCCTTTGGCAGGGCTTCCGCATCCCGCCTTTCGCCGCGGAAGATATTATCCGGCAGGCGCGGCGCTACAAATCGCGTCGCGAACTGACCAGCGCCATTCGCCGCGTGGCGCGCGCGGACCTGGCGTTGCGCTCCAATCCTCCCAGCAAGCGGCTGATCCTGGAGAACCTGGTCCTTGACCTGACCGCTGAACCGAAGTTGCAGGAGGCTGGCTGGCTGCAAGGCGAGCTGCCGGTGTAGAGATGGATGTCGAGCCGTATCTGCGCCGCATAAAATATGACGGCCCGCGTCAGCCCTCTTCCGCTAGGTTGCGTGGCTTGCACCGCCAACATCTGTTTACCGTTCCCTTCGAGAATCTCGATATTGCGCTGAAGACGCCCATCTGGCTTGACCTTGCTTCGCTATATGACAAAATCGTGCGCCGTCGCCGGGGCGGCTATTGCTACGAACTGAATGGGCTGTTTTGCGGATTTCTGATCGCCCTCGGCTTCCGGGTCCAAACGCTTTCAGCCCGCGTGCGCCGTGACGATGGTGGCTTCGGCCCCGAGTTCGATCACATGTTGCTGCGGGTTGATTTGGAAGAGCCGTGGCTGGTGGATGTCGGATTCGGAGATTCGTTTGTCGATCCCATCGTGTTTCGCACTGGTGGCGCCGACCAGGTGAATGGGCATCGCTACCTCGTGTCGCCGCTTGAAGCCGAGTGGCAGTTGCTGCGCCAGGATGACAACGGCGAGGTGCCGCTTTACATTTTTCGTGACGTGCCGCGGCAGCTTAGCGAGTACGAGGAGATGTCAACGTTCCATCAGACTTCACCGGAGTCCGGCTTCACCAAAGGTTGGATTTCTAGCAACGCAACACGCGATGGCCGCATCACCTTGGCCAACGGGCAGCTGATCATCACAGCCGGAGACCGCCGCGAGGAGAGCATGCTTGGCAGCAACGATGAAGTGCGCCGATGCCTGCATGATCATTTCGCAATCGAGTTCGAGGACTCGGTGGACCTGTCGAGGCTCGATAGCTTTCCCAAGAACTAGAGCGGTTCCAGAATTAATGTGTTCGCCCATACGGGTAGTGCGGGCCTTTAGGCCCGCGTATAGGGGCAGGAAGAAAGATCGCTTAAGCCGCTGAGGTCGGAGACCTCAACGGCTTAAGCGGGGCGTTTGGGCGCTGCGGAACGCGGCGCTCAAGCGCCGCACTACCCGTACAAACCGGATACATCTATTGTGGAACCGCTCTAATCATAGTCGCGACAGCGCCAATCGCGCGGCGTTGTAGCCGCACATGCCATGCACCCCGCCGCCCGGTGGAGTGGAAGACGAGCAGAGATAGATATCGTTCGCGGAAGTTGCATATTGCCGCCGGGTAGGACGAAACAGGAACTGCCGAAGGTTCATCGCTCCGCCACCGATGTCTCCGCCCACCAGATTGGCGTCCATGCTTTCGAGCGACGCCGGAGTGAGCACTCGCCGCGCTAGAATGCAGTCGCGGAATCCCGGCGCGAAACGCTCAATCTGAGCCTCCAGTCGCTCCAGCATGTCGAACTGCGAACCATTCGGCACGTGGCAATACGTCCACGCGGTGTGTTTCCCTTGCGGGGCGCGCGTAGGGTCGAACAAATTTGGCTGTGCCAGCAAAACAAATGGGTGCTCGGCATGATGCCCATGCCGCATGGCTTCCTCGGACGCAGCAATCTCCTCCAGCGTGCCTCCCAGATGCACGGTTGCGGCGCGCAAGCATTCGGCGGCCCTCCACGGAATCGGGCCCGACAAAGCGTAGTCAACTTTAAAGACGCCAGGGCCGTAACTGTACTTCTCTAGTTGACGCCGATATGACGGAGACAATCGGTTGCCAGCGATTCGCAGCAACTGGCGCGGAGTCACATCGCAGAGGGTGACATCATACTCACCCATCGCGGCGAGGCTCTCAATGCGGGTTGACGAGTGAAGCGTGCCTCCCAGGCTGGCCAGGTATCCGCACAGCGCGTTAGTGATGGATTGCGCGCCACCGCGCGGGATGGGCCACCCCACGGCATGGGCTGCCGCGCCCAGCATCACCCCAAAGGAGGCACTCAGCGGTTCGTCGAGGGCAAGAACGGAATGTGCGGCTAGTCCAGCGAAGAGCGCCTTGGTCCTGGCGTCGCGAAACCAATGTTCGGCAATCGCGGTCGCCGACGGAAATCCGACCAGTCCCAAATGCGCGAGCAGCAAGGGATGCCGGGTAAGCAAATGGACCGGCCGCAGCACCTCGGGAGCGAGTTCCGCTCCAGCGCCGGGCAAACGGACCCATCAGCCTGCGCCACTGCTTGCCGTCTTCGCCAAGCGCAGCTTCGGCGGCGCCAAGATCGCGCTCCAACATCACCGCTGTACCGTCGTTGAGCGGATGCGCCAACGGCGCCGGCGGATGGATCCATTCCAGGCCGTGTTCGCGCAAGGGCAGCGAAGAGAGGAATGGCGATCCCGCAGCCATGGGGTGCACGGCGGAACCGAAGTCGTGGAGGAAGCCGGGCAGGGTGAGTTCCATGGTGCGGGCTGCGCCGCCGGGCTGCGCCTCGGCCTCGAATACATCCACGTGCAAGCCTGCCTGGGCGAGCACGATGGCCGCCGCCAGACCGTTGGGGCCTGCGCCAATCACAGCGGCTCGTCGTGGCGTCGCAGGCATAGGAAATAGTTTAGCTTGCCGCTTGCGCCAATCCAACAAGCACGGAGGAAGGCGCTGCTGCATGACATAAGAAGTGTTGGGATTCGCAAGTTTGAGTTGTCATCACGAGCGGGCTTTGCCCGCGAGGGATCTACTTTCCCCAACGGTCATTCCAGGTTTAATAAAAGCAGATTCCGCGCTTCGCTCGTAATGACAACTCCAGAAACGAACCCGTCATGCCGCACTTCGCCGTTCTTTAGCTTCCTTGTGCCGCGCCACGCGCGTCGAAAGCAATGACTTTGCTTTTTCCAACTCGGCACGCCGCTCGGCACTCAGATTGTGCCCGGCACGGTTGATGTAATAAGTCAGCATCCGCATCCCAGAAGCGGGCCCTTTTGGCGAGACGTTCTTCGAGGCCAGAGATTTTGCGATGGTGGCCGCGCTCCGGGTGAACAATCCCTCCGGAGGATGAGTGGAATCGGTGGTCACCGTCTTCACCCACCGTTTGGTTTTCTTGGCGGTCACGCCTCCTCCTCATGTCAAACAAGAGTTCACTGGATTAAGGCTCAATTTTCTTCATAGAAGTGTTGGCAACACCCCTATGATACCGGTCTAGATATTTATGCGGCGCGAATCGGCGTCGGCGGCACGACGATCTCAACAAGTCCGGTTGCCACGTCATAGACGAGGCCTGATATAAGCCACTTGCCCGGCAACGCCGGAATGGCCCGGAGCGAAGCAACGTCGACGGCAACCGCAGCGCGGGGATCGGTAACGGCTTTTGTCTTGAGTTCCCCTTCCTGTACTTGAAAATAGTGCGTCAGCATGGCAGGGTCGCCCGCAAGGCGAGTGATGCCGCAGTCGGTTTGCTGAAGTACAATGATGTGAAAATCCCCACCGCCTCCGGGAATCCCTCCGGCAACTTCACCGATTCGCCCGAGTAGCCCTAACTGCTCCAACAACCCCGGCGTGATTCGACCGCCGATGTTACGGATGACGACGGCTTCGCCCGGTTTAATTCCAAGTACATGAGCAGGATCCACACGCATATCGGCACAACCGATGATGATTGCCTTCACATTTGGCAGCGCCCGCGGAAGCGAGGGCATCAGTGTGCCCGCAGTAGACTGCTGAGCAGCAAAGTGTTTGTTGCGTTCTAACATAGAGTCAAGACTGTTCATGTCGGTTCTCCTTGATAGGTGTTCGGTGGCGCTTTCCCTTGCCAAATATTTGTCGATGTGGCCCGCATTAAGATGCGCTCGGGCAAGAATAGCGTTACTCCCGCGGCGGCAGCGGTTCCGGGTATTGCACAACGCCAAGTTTGCCGTTGGGAAGCCGCTCCAGCACCGGAGCGTACAGCCCGATCAGCTTGCGCTTCCACCACATTCCCGTGCCGCGCTTCTCCTCCAGCGTGGTGAACCAGTATTGCCAAAGCACGGCGCGAAGCTGCTGCGGCGGGGCCTGCGGAAACGGATTTCCGGCAAACAGCGCCAGCACATCGGGAGAGCCCGCCAGCAGACGCTCCTCGGTGCTGGGCACGATCAAGTTCTCGCGCCAGGAGCCCAGCGACGCGAACCAAAGGTTCCAATCGAAGCGCGGCTGATAAGGTGCATAAATCCCCGGCCGCTGACTCGGGTCCTGCGGCTTGTAGCGAAACGGATAGGCCACCCAGGTCTGCCCGTCATTCGAGCCTTGGAACTCGATCTCCCAACGGCCGCGCGTCATCACCGCAAACAGCCCGTAACGATTGGCGATGCGAAATGGATCGAGCGCAGCAACCGGCGAGGCGGGCAGTGGCAGGCGGGGGAAAATAATCCAGATCATCTGCGCGGTCGTGGCGTAGAAGATCCAGATCAGCATCACGCTGACCAGGGACAGCCGCAGCGCCTGCAAAGGACGCAATGACTTTCGCTCGGGAAGCGACGAGTTGAGAATCCTGCGATTCCACATTTTTCTCGGGGGGAGTACCGGTCTGTGGAATGGGAGTGGGAGTGATGTAGGCGCGCCACTGCTCCGGCATGATCCGCAGCAAGAAGCGGTCGTCCAGCAGGAGAAATCCCAGCACCAGCACCAGGTAATTCAGGAAGGTGTAGTTCGCGGTGAGGATTACCGGAATCTGCCAGGCGGTAACGATGAAGAAGCACGCGATCCGCCAGCGTCGCGGCAAGAACAGCATGAACACCAGTCCGAGTTCGAGCCCCAGCGTGGCGCCAGTGGCGAACGCGTGGAACCAGTGCGGAAGGTGCTGCACATACCAGCCAATCCAGGTGGGCAGCGGGCCGTTCTGATAGTACTCGTCCATCGCGGTGAAATTGCGCCACTCGGCTATCGCCGCTGGCCAGCTTCACCATGCCCGACTCGAAGTAGATGCGAAACCACTCCCATTGCAGCAGAAACAGGCTGGCGCGCGACGGCGGATGCGCTCGGCCCAGCCCGGGAAGAAATCCTGGAGGCGCGAAGAACAGGGAAATGAATCCCGCCTCCAGCAACATGCCGTCGGATTGATAGCCGGAGAAATCCTGCGCGGCGCTTACGAAGGAGAGAAAGCACACCAGGCATAGGAACAGCGTTGCGCGCGGCCACACGTTGAAGAACGACCAGCAGCGCAGCGAGTCATCCCAACCCAGCAGATTGCGCCGAGCATGTGCGGGCCGGTGGAGAACCATAGCAGCGTCGGCGCAAACCAGAAGCGGGCCACCCCGAACTGGTGCGCCACCGCTTCGAGATATTCGTTGCAGGGAAGAATGCCTTGGGCGCCGATGAGTCCCCGGATCTGAAATACCAGGGAGAAGAAGGCGGAAAAATAAATCAGGCCGAGCGCCCGCAGAAAGATCCAGCGCGGAATCAGGCGGTCCGCCGCCCCATACTCCGCATCGAACCACCGGCGGATGAAAGACCCAGGCCCCAAGTCCATGGCGGTGAATTATATCGAGGACGCCGGAGATGGCGTCTTGCCTCGCGACCGATCACTGCGGCAGCAAGCGCAAGCGGCGCACGGCCAGGCCGAGCATGCGCGCGTCGTCGCTCAAGCCGGCAGCCGCGGGCGAACCCGCTCCGCTCACGCGAAATCGAATGACAACCGGAAGCGCCTTGTTCAGCGCCTTCTGGCTCAGCACCATCCGATACGTCTGGTACTCCGGTGCGCCGACTCTTGAATCGGAAACTCCACTTGCCGGCGGCCATGTCGTTCACCAGCACTTCCACATCAACCGCCGGATTCTTTTCGTTCACAAACGCTGCGGCGTCGGCTTCCATCACCAGGTCGGACTTCACCTCTCCACTAAGGTCGATCGTGAGGCCAGCTTGCTCCGCAGTCCATGTTCCCCAAGGCTCCGGATTCCACCAGCCGCCGGTTTCGTAAGCGAGCGCATTACCGCCATCGCCGAAGTCGATCCACTGACCAAGTTCGTAAGGGCTGGTCTTGGGCAGGGCCGCGAGATAACGGCTGTAATCGATGTGAAAGCGTTGCAGGCGCGGCAATGCCGAAGGAATACGAGGGTCGAAGGGATAGAACGAAGTACTCGGCGGAAGCAGAATGGCCTGCACCGTGCCTTCATCGGCATACACAATGCTCAGCGACATCAGCGGCCAGTCCGCGTGCATCGCGCGCATCGGCTGCCCGCCCAGCGTCGGCCGCGACAGCAGACTGCCGTTGAAAGGTACCAGCCCGGTTTGGGTCCGCAGTTCAGAGCGCAGGACGGTCAGCATGAGCGACCACTGCACGCTGGCGACCACGCTCCATGCCGATTGGCAGATGCCTAACATCGCGGCAATAACAAACAGCCGCTTGTATTTTGCCGCGTCCAGTTGCAGAAGATTGAAATACACCGCCAGAAAAGCGGCTGCCAACATCAGCGGAACACTGGCGTTCATCGTCCTGGCAACAATGTGGTCGTCGAGACTGGTCAATTCCGGATGGATAAGAATGAAAGCTGGAATCGCCAACGAGCAGATGATGGCGAGTCCCACTAGCAGATTCGAGCGTCTTCTTATAAATTGCTGGAACCACCACGACCAGCGCGCACAGGACCAGGACGATGCACGAAACTCGCGCGCCAACATGGCGATAGTGAAGAAACGAACAGCAGGCCCTTGAAGAAATCCGCCCGCTGCGTGGGATCGCGAGGAAAGATGATCGCCAGCAGGGCGAAGATGACCCCCAGGCTGTACCAAACACCGAAGACGAATGTCAGCCATTTTTCCCGCGGACTTTTCGCAATCGCACGCCGCCGGTAAATGCAGGCCCCGACCAGCACCAGTCCGAACATCGCCATGGTTTCGTAGCAAAGAATGAGCGGGGCCGACACGACGATCATCGCGGCAAGATCAAACCATCGGAATTCGCGCGGATATAGCAGCCCAAACAGCGCTGCCCAGAACAGAGCGCTCATCAGCTGAGTTTCGGAAATCACATAGCCTTCGCTGTTCATTGTCCCGGCGAACAGCGAGAGCAGCGGGAAAAGCACATAGCGTTTGTCGCGGGCAAAGCGGTAGCAGAGCAGGAGGCTGAGCGGCTTGAAGGAAAACAGCGTCACGCCGAAGACGACGGACAGGACCTTCAAGCTGCGAACGCCCAAGCGCGCCGCGAGCAGCGTGGGAAGTTGCTGGTAACTGAAGGCCCCGAAACGCCCGACGAAGAAATCGTTCCAGGTATTGTTGTTTAGGTGGGTGATGTGGTTTTCGGCGAGCAGTCTAAGCAGCAGCCACGAGCCATCGCCGAACAAGTGCCGGCCAGTCGCAATCGCAAAGCTCGCCTGGCAAGAGGTACGCAGCAACAGCCGTCGCCAGCAGCGCCGGCACGGGTATGCCCAGCGAACTCCATCCGGACGGGCCGTTCCGGCGCAATCACTGTGTTGTCCAGGTGACTCCACCATCGCTTGTCGCCCAGCGAGTTCCGCTGTCGGAGGCGACGACTCCGTGTTGCGAATCGTCGAAGCGAATGGAAACGATGGCGCCGGTTTCAACGATGGAATTTGCAGCGAGTGAAACTTTGCTCCAATGTTCTCCGCGATCGGATGAGTGGAAGAGCGCGCCGCCGTTGCCGCCAGCCCACACGTCGTTTCCAATGACCGCCACCGCATGAAACGTGGTAGGTTGATCGTCGAGCGCGCGAGTCCATTGGTTCGCAGCCATCGAGCGCTCAAGGTGGCCGCTCGGGCCGATGCGCCATTGCGGCCGCACCGCGCTCACCGCTTTCATTGCCATCCCGGATTTGCCGAACAATACCGGAGCGCGCTGCTGTAGTTGCAGTGATTGCGCGGTTTCACTTTTCTGCGCGGATTCACCTTCCACGTATGAACTCTGCGGACGGATCTCGGGCGCCACAGCAGCATTGCTGAGTCCACCGACCGCGGCGCCGGCAGTTGCTGGTGAAGCCGTCGCTCGCGCAGCAGGTTGTGCCGCTGGCGCGGACGGGAATGCGTCGCTGGCGTTACGAGCGATCATGGTAGCTTCAGGAACCTTCTTAGCTCGCGTCGCCGGCGTGGGGCGCGGCGCCGTTTTGGCGAACATCTCGGCAACTGGGGCTTCGCGGCAGCTTCCTGCGAATTTGGAGTGCCCGCGGATTGCTGCGCCTGTGGGCTTGCCGGCGCCGGACGATTGCTGGCAACCTTGACCGCCGCGGCCTGGTATCCGCTACTGGCGCGCCAGTACTGCAGAACCAGCCCCGTCGAAACGAGCACCACAGCGGCCGCACTCAACACGGCCCATCGGGTTCGAATTGTCCATCTGTGGCGAGACGCCTCAGCCCGAGCCGTATCTGGGCGTGGAGGTAGCGGCGTACACGGGCATCGCCGCCACTCGACCCGTAGCCGCCGCAACCAGGTTCCTCTCGTCGCGAACCTCATCTTCTGCCGCATTGCTCGCCAGGAACACGATCTCCCGGCATTGTGTGCACTGCGCCAGATGGTGCGTCACCACTTCGCTCTCGACCGGGGACAAGGTGCGCTCCAGGAACGACGTGAGCACGTCAGGCGAAGGATGAACGTCGCCCACCGCTTGCCGGGCCAGCGCTTTGCGTAGCGGCTTGGGAATTTCCTGGTTCATCCTTGGTTCCCGCTCTTCTCTTTATAGAACGATAAATCTTCCGTTCCTTGCCTTAAAGTTTCGCGCACGGGCACGCGCAGATCGCGGACATCCACGTCCTGCATGGCCTCGTCCGCCTGTCGCGGAGACATTCCCGCCGCAATCATCCGTTTGCGAATCCGCTTGCGCAATTCCGCCGTCACCCGCTCCAGCTTGCGGCTGATGGTGGACTCGTGCACGCCTTGCAGTTTGGCAATTTCCGCCAGCGTGCGGCGGTCAAGATAGTAGGCGGCCAGCAGGAAACGCTCTTCGGCGGTGAGCGCCGCCAGTTCCTCCGCGGCGGCGGTCTCGGCGCGAGGATCGGCGACGCTGATATCCGGCTCTCCGGCTGCGAACTGAGCGCCCTCATCCAACGCCGCGTCCAGACTGGTTTCGCGCCGGGTAGCCCGGTACAGGTTGACATACTCCTGCGCGACCACCGTCCGCAACCACCCTTGCAGCGAACCTCGTCCCTGATAGGAGCGGAGTTTGGAAGTCCGCTGCTGTCCCTTGGCGTCCACGCCGTAGAGCGCCGCATACAGCGAGTCCGCCAAGCCGCGGGCGGCACTTTCTTCCTTCGCGATCTTGTAGGCCGACTCGTACAACGTCGCGCGATAACGGTTGAGGAACACTTCCCAGGCGTGATTGTCCCCGGCGGCGCAGGCCCGCGCCAGCACCAATTCCTCCAGCCGCAACGCTGCAAGAAAATCGCGCACCGCGATCTCGGACGCGGCGTTATTCCCATTCCCATTCCATTGACACACCACTTCCGCGAGAACGTCCGCGAGGTCGGCGGGCGACATACCAAACTGCGGCGCGCCACACTCCTCGTAGTGATGCGCAGAGAATTCCCTGATCACCGCCACCACCTGCGGATTGAGCGGAGCGGAAACCGGAGCGGAGGCCATCAAGCGAATCGTATCAATTCGGGTGCAAGAAGAACACTGTGCAGCGTTCTCTGGTTAGAAGAGACGCTCCAGCGTCTTCGGAGGTCAACCATGAATTTCAGAATCCTGGCGTCGTTCGCGTCGGCCATGCTGGCGGCAACATTCGCTGCCGCTGGAAACCCGGTACATTCCGAGCTGCATGTCCTGTCACCCGTTACCCGAGGAAACCTGACTATCTTCCCAGTCGTCGGAGGCGCGGAGAACGACACCGGCCGCCTGCTGACGCTGGATGAAGGACTGCGCTCCGGCGCGGTTGTGGTGACCGAGGCGGGGTCGCTTCGGGGATTGGTGCGGCCAGGCTCAACGCCTCCGCGGCAATCCGGAGCCGAGGTGAACCGCCTGGTCCTGATCAACAACTCCGACCATCCGCTGCTCCTGCTCGCCGGCGAAGTGGTGACCGGCGGCAAGCAGGACCGGGTGATCGGGGTGGACCGCATCGTTCCGCCCAAGTCAGACCCCATTGATCTTTCGGTGTTCTGCGTTGAGCCGGGACGCTGGGTGGCCTCGTCGGAGCACTTCGGTTCGATGAAATCGCAGATGGCGCAGCCCAGCGTGCGGACTCCGGCCATGGCCGACCGCAATCAGCAGAAGGTGTGGGCAGAGGTCGGCTCGGCTGTGGCAGGTATGGCGAGGGCAGTTCCGCAAGCCAGCCCTACGATGCAGGCGTCCACTTCCTATGCTAAGGCCATGGAGAATCCCGACGTGCAGAAGAAGGTTGAATCCGTCGCCGCCGATTACAACGGGATGCTGCGCGAGTTGAGGAGGGAAGGGGCCAAAGGCGTGGTGGTCGCCATCAATGGCCGCATCCTGTGGGCCGACGTTTTCGCCAGCACCGAGCTGTTGGAAAAATATTGGCAGAAGCTCATCCGGTCGTATGCGGCCGACTCGCTGACAACCGCCAGCGAACGCGGGCAGGCCGATCAGAAGTCGGCGCAGTTATTTCTCGACCAGCTCCGCGGAAACCGTGAGGTCACGGAGACGGAGCCGGGTCTGTTCCGCCGCACCGAAATCAGCGGCGATGGCTATCGGGTGTTCAGCTTGACCTCGCTGGTGTCAAAGCCGGAGTACACCGTCCACCTTGCCAAGATGGTGTACAGCGGCGATGAGCGGCCGAAAGCGTATCCGGTAATGTACCGCTAGTGCGATGGTGTGACGTAAACGAAAAATCCCCATCCAAGCAAAACCAGCTTGGATGGGGCACCATAGGATTCCTTACGCGGGCCATCCGCCACTTGACCTGAATCATTCATGAGCGCACTTAGTTGTTGGGGTGTCATCCTGAGCGACGAGCGCAGCGAGCAGTCGAAGGAACTCTTTGGGCGCCAAGTGATCTCAGGTTTGTTGCCGTGACGGACGACCGCACCACGATTCCTGCAGGAATAGGGGTCCTTCGACTCCGCACCCGCCCGACCCGCAAAAGCAGCGGGTCGGAGTGATTGCGGGTGCGTCGCTCAGGATGACATCTGAACCTGGCCCAGCGAAGCTACTGGGCGGGTGGCCCAGCCTAACCTCTTGCGGGTGCCCCACCCTTCTCGCCGTCCTTTGGCGAGAGGGTGGGAATTAGAACTCCGTGGCAATCCGCTACCTACTGCACTTCAAAGTCCGCGCTTCGCGGCTGCGAGGTGTTGCCGGCGGAGTCCATCGCCTGTAGCTCAAGACGATACGATCCTGGCGGAAGCGTATCCACCGGCAGCTTCAGCCCCAGAGGAACCAGCGCATTGCCAGCCTTTGCGTCAGCGGCCTCAACACTACTCTCCATCTTCTTATCACCGGATTTCCGGTCGATGACGCTCAGCTTGATCCCGACTTTGGGAGGCTTGTCGCCGGTCAGAAGGGAGTCGTAGATTTCTACATAGAATCCAGCGCGATCGCTCTTCTTGAACTGGTCGGTGCCGGATGGCACGAGCTGCAATCCCTGGGTCACGAGTGGGGTGCGGTCCTCGAGCAGCGCGGCATCCAGACGCGCTCCCATCTGCGAAATCGGGTGAATTTCCTTGCTCAGCGCCACCGCACTCAGGGTGAATTGCTTGCCGTCATAGGGGTCAATCACCAGCGGCATCTCCAGTTTCGCGAAGCTGTCGGCGCCGTGGGGGTTGAACACCACCTTCAGGTTGTAATGACCCGAGGCAACATCGAATTGGGTGTCGTAATGCGATGGCTTGGAGTTGAATTCCTCCACTTCCTTCTTGTCCTCGAAGGTGAGGCTGAGGGTGTCGCTGAAGCGCGCCGCCGCCGTTCCATCCAGCGTGTAGGCAACGCCGACTACATTGAGCGTGCCGTGCAGCTTGCCATTCTGTTTTTCGAACTTCATGGTGTTCGGCGGGATCTCGATGGCCAGGTTCACGCGGGCCGTGTTCACCGAAGTGTAGAAAAAAGGAGCCAGCATGGAAGCCGCGATGGTCCCCGGCTGCGAACCGGTAAGGCGGTCCTGCAACTGCTTTTCTTCCGGCTTGCCGGCGAGCAGGTTCGTGGGTTTCACATTGCAGTATCCACTGCGCCAGCGCGAGACCGTTCCGCTGCGTTCGACCTTGACCTTCAGCGTATGGCAGGCGCCCTCCTCCGACGGAGGCGGCGCATATCCCAGCACGTAGTACTCGGTTTGCTCGCGCGCAATTTTCTGCATACCGCCCAGCAGATCGTTGGAGTTGACGATCACGAAACCGCCCGTCCCCTGGGCCAGTTGATAGAGGACTTGCTGGTTCTCGACGACGCTCGGAATCGTGGGAATGAGTTGTTGGGCCTGACTGTAGGGGTTGGGATACATCATCGGAATATTCGCGGCAGCGCTGCCAATGTGACTGCCGCCCGTTCCCGTGGTGCCTCCGCCCTTGCCGCCCCCGCCCGTTCCGGTGCCGCCCCCGCCCTTGCCACCGCCGCCGGTTCCTCCACCTCCGCCCGTTCCGCCACCGGCCCCTCCGTGTCCACCGCCACCGCCGTGCTGCACGTAAACCAGATGCGCGGACTGGTCCTGGTCCTCTGCCGAGTAGTCCAGGGTTGCGGTCACGAGCCGCGCCGGCAACTCGTCGGGAATGGTCTGCAAGCGCGCCGCCCCAGGCACCATGCCAGTGCTCAAGCCGCGGACGTCAATCGGGTAAATAGCGACATTGGCCTTGTTGCAGGTGTCAATGACCGCCATCAGTTCCGACTCCTGTTCAAAGTAATCGGGATCGCCGGGCGTGAGGGACAAGCCCGCGGTCAGCAGGACCAGGCTCTTTCGCCCCGGCACCGAAGCCAGGCTCTTGCCGACACTGCGCAAGGCGAGAAGCAGGGTGCGCGCGCCAAAACTGGCTTCGGCATTTCCCAGTTGCGGCGCGCCCAGCGACGCAACCTCCACGGGTGGCGCGTTGGGCGACACGCTGGAAAACTTAAAGTCGCGTACCACTTGCTTTAACCGCTGGGCGTCGGCGGTGAAGTTGAGCGCCACGTTCAAGGTGCCGCCGAAATTCATGACTGCCATGTAGCGGTCGGGCCCGGCGTTGGCTTCGACAAACTTCGCCGCCGCCTCGCGCGCCCGGGACTGGTC
This sequence comes from uncultured Acidobacteriaceae bacterium, assembly GCA_963737435.1. Taxonomy (GTDB): domain Bacteria; phylum Acidobacteriota; class Terriglobia; order Terriglobales; family Acidobacteriaceae; genus Bog-257. The sequence continues at coordinate 402,342 of CAVTSI010000009.1, forward strand.
CAAGGAGCTCATGGTGGAGTTGTCAAACAGCAGCACCAGGTAGTGGCGATGACTGTCCGAGGGAGCGGAGGCGCCAGATTCGGCCGAGAAACTCTTGATCGGCTGCTCCTTGTTGTCTTCCCACACCTTGAAGTCCTTGGCGGTCAGATCGCTGATGTAGTTGCCCTTCTTATCGGTGACCACGGTGTCCACCAGGACCAGCCGCGTTTCCGCCTTGAAGACCGGGATAGAGCCGCCGGCGGCAGGCGAGGCCTGGTTTTGCCCCGGCTCTGGTTGGGCTTGGGGCTGCGTCTGCTGGGCCTGCGCCAAGCTGGTGACGTCCACGAACGTTAAGCCCATGCAAGCGATGGCTACTATCAGTGCTGCTAACCACAAGTGACGCGTTTGCATATGACACCTCCGCACCTAAGGGCACTTACGGAATTTCGATGGCGCCGTTTTCCGCCGTTAATTGTCCTTCCTCATCACGCACGACCAGACGCACCATGTAGCTGCCGGGCTTCACGTCGAAACTGCTTTTCAAAGTCACTCCCGCAGCGAGCTTGCTGTCCAGGGTCTCATCTTTCCAATGCATCTCCAGCGTCTTCTGATTGCCGCTGACAAAGTTGCCGTTACGGTCGAACAATACTGCGACCACGGTCAGACTGTTGTTGTTGCGGCCGTCCACTTTGCGATAGTGCAGGTGGCGGACGTCGAGCTTGACCAGGACCGAGACCATGGCATCGTCGGCGCTGGTCTTAAAAAATTGGGTGTGCAACTCGACCGGAAGATCGTGCAATTCTTCCTGCGAAAAAACCTCATCTTGAAGCTGTTGTTTGGCCTGCTCGGCCGCATTGGCCGCCTGCCTGGGAGCATAGTAACCTTTGCGGGCCTGGATGTTCAGCTTTTGCCCTTTGACCGTGACCTTCAGGTTGTGAAAGCGGCCATCCAACTTCAGGTCTTGCGGGGAAAAGGCAAGCAGGTAAGAGTATTCCGGCGGCGCAGACAATCGCCGGAGACCGCCCTCAAAATCGTTGCTGTTGTGGACGAACGTACCCCCGGTGGCATCCGCAAGTCCCACCATCACATCCGCATTTGCCGCCGCTTCCTGATGCAAGTATTGCAGCATGTGGGCGGTGTTGTCCGAGGTCGGGGCTCGACTGGCGATGTCGGGCATTACCGTGTACAGACCCCGGGCATCCAAGGCGCTAATGATGACACCGGAATGCAGCGCCCGGTCGGTGATTTCCATCTGCGCCTGCAGTTGGTCAGGATTATAAAAGCCAGGCGAGACCAGAATAATGCTGCGCTGCCCGGGCATGGCGGCCATCCTGCGCACGGCGCTCTTCAAGGTGGCCAGGGAAACCTGGGTTTCATGGTCCCCTGCGTCGAGGACCCGCATGGAGGCCGCGATTACCACGGGGCGTGCCGCAGCAATGGCTTGCTGGTCGGCCTGGTCTGTTCCCGTTTGGAGCCCTAAGCAGGCGATGGCGTCAAGAATGGCGACTTGCAGGGCCTGGCCGTCAGACTTGTTCTGTATCTGGTCCGCCATGTAGTACGACAGATCCGGGCATTCCTGCCCCGCAGAGCCAGTGATAGGGTGGGGGTGCAGGTGGTTCAGAGCATCTTGCAGCTTGTCGCGATCATCGGTGAAGTCCAGTTCCGTCTGGCCAGAGGTAGTGGAGATGGCAACCCGGTCGGTGGACTGCAAGGTCCGTAGATTGCGGCTGACCGCATCTCTCACTGGCGCCAAGTCGCCAAACTTCAGATGAATGTCGTCGAAGAGGAAAATGACGTAACGCAGCGGCAACTTGAGGGCGGCGTCGTCGGGGAGTGCCTCTTCACTCGCCGGCTTCGGGGCTGGCTTGGCGCCTGGCTGGTCCATGGAGAATTTCGTGATGACCTGGGGCTTGCCGTTGTCGGTTAGCTGGAAATCTTCCTTCCGCAGGTTGCCCACGGCATTTCCCTGAGCGTCGCGAACCACCGCCCGCACTTCTACCAGGTTGACCTTCACCTTGAAGGTGGTCGAGGTCTCCTCCCGCGAGGACATTTCCGGCACATTCGCGTTGGTGGTTTGTGGCGCGGCCGGCGCGCCGGGCGGCGAAGCTTGCGTCGTTGAGGTAGAGCTGCTGGCTGGTGGGCCTGGCTGGGCAGCCGGCGCCGGAGTCGTGGATTGTTGCGCCGCCATTCCCAGTCCGGCCAGCACCAGCGTCAGCAATGTGACTGTGACCGTCCGGCACTTGGTTTTCATGGCTGCTGCCTCTTTCCGAGGTCGCCTCTAGCGATGGAGATACACTGGCCGGCAGGAATTCGGCAAGAATTGGTCGCATAAGCGCAGATTTTCTTGGTGACGAGGAATACGAGGCAAGCGCGCACAACAGACTCCGGTCGAGCCGCTCTGAGTATTGGCCTAAAGCATATTCCGAAGCCAGGAAAAGCACCAGCGCAGCGGTCAACCCTCACTGCAAACATCTATAATTGAGCTGTTAGCTGCTGGGCCGGACGGTCGCTGCCGGCCTGCGAACACTGGTCGTCCGTTTCGGCGGCCCGCTTCGGCGGGAGATCAGGTGGCGCGGGCAGACAGAGGAAAGTCCGAACTCCACAGAGCAATGTGCCGGATAACGTCCGGGCGGCGACGTTCAAGCGTCGTTGACGGAAAGTGCCACAGAAAACATACCGCCCCGCCTCACGGCGAGGTAAGGGTGAAAAGGTGCGGTAAGAGCGCACCGCGCCGTCAGTAATGACGGTGGCAGGGAAAACCCCACACGGAGCAAGACCAAATAGGGGAGGAGCGTCCGCTTCGGCGGAGGCACGTGCCGGCTCGGTGCGTCACAACTTCCGGGTAGGTCGCTAGAGCCGCGCAGTAATGCGCGGTCCAGAGGAATGACCGTCGTGCCGCTTCGGCGGCACACAGAATTCGGCTTACAGGCCCGGCAGCTATCTATCCTCGCAGTCCAATCCCTGGAACTGCCCCCGCCAGACGCGCCCAGAGGCCGGAATCACTCGCTGATTTGATGTAAGCTTTAGCTAGCGATGAAATCCTCACCCACGTTTCGCCCGCTCGAAAATCGCACCCAGTTTATCAGCGGACTGTACGGCGACCTGATGGAGAATGGCATTCGCTATTTCTTTCCCGGAGCGACTCTGGAACGCTTAGCGGGCGGCCCGGAGCGGATGCCGAGCCTGCTGGGCGCGGTGCCCAGCGGTGGTCAGGTCGAGTTCGAATGGATGGGCGAGGGCTACTCGCTGAGCGCCAGTTCCAAGCTGTCGGACCATGAACGGCGGCTGCTGCGCAGCATCGGCATGGTGCTTTCGGCGCGCTATCAGCTGATCACCAATCAGGCGCTGGCGGCGCAAAGTTTTCAGCTCTTCCGCGGATTGCCTGAGGACCGCTTCATCTCGGCCTTCCTCGATCCTTCGCCGCACACCAGCGGCGAAGCCGTTGCCGGCGTGCCCGATCGCATTGCCGACGCCATCGAGGTGTTGCGCACCAGCAGCATGAGCACCTACGAGAACCGCCGCATTGCCACCGGCGTGTTGCTGTTCGGCTCCATGCCGGAGCCTTGTCATGAGCCGCCGCAAACGCCGGATTGGGCCATGCGCTACTCGCACGAGCTGACCAGCATCCGCAGCTTCCATCGTTTGTGCGACGGCTTGCAAACCCTCGCCCTGGTTGACCGCGACGGCTTGCTGTCGGAGTTGATCGACGTGCACGAGTGGGCCGAGCCCTATCGCGACATGCCGTTGCCCATCCCGACCTCGGCCCGCTACGGCGACCACTGCCGCGCCACTCTGTGCGGCGGACACATCTGCCTCATCCTGTCGCCCAATGGCGAAGTCAAAATTTATGCCGATGGGGTGCCCGTCTTCCGCTTTCTCGACGGCAAATGGCGGTTGGTGGATGCGCGCTTTCGTTACGAGATGTGGAAGAACGCGATCGGTCACACGGAGCTGGCGGAGCGCCTCTTTGCCGTGGCCCTGAACCTTACCGAGAGCCGCCGGGGCGCGCTGTTTGTAGTGCTCGACGATCCGGAGTCGGCCCGCGCGCTGGTGTCGCAGCCCGATCTGCTGGAGCACTTGAATCACCAGCCGGTGGCGGAGGGAATTTCCAGCAAGGACCAGTTGCATTATCTGCTGCGCGACAAGAGCATCTTTGACTTCCCTCCCACGGTGCTGGAGAACATTGCACGCATCGACGGCGCCGTGGTGCTCTCTTCGCAGGCCAACCTGCTGGCTTTTGGCGCCATTCTTCACCATCAGTCCAGCGAAGAGGCCATCAATCGTCCGGTCGAAGGCGGACGCACCACCGCCGCCATCGCCGCTTCGCGCTACGGCACCGTGCTGAAAATCAGCGAGGACGGCCTAGTCTCCATGTATCGCGAAGGGCGCTGCCTGTGGGAGATGTAGCGAGGGGCGAGGGAATAGGGATTAGGCTGGATTATTCACGAACCTGGGGGTGTCATCCTGAGCGAGCGCAGCGAGTCGAAGGACCCCTATAGCTGCGAGCAGCATAGTGTACCGTCCGGCCGGAGTCACAATCTTGTTCGAGGATGGGCCCAATTCGTAACTTGATCCGTTGGCCGCTATCGATTGCAGTCCTGCTCCTGTCGGTCATTGCCGCCGCCGCCGATACCGCTGCCGCGCCCGTGCCCTGCCCAGCCGCCAACAACCTGGCCGGCGCCGAGGTGGTCGCGCGGTTGATAAGCCGCAACGCCGAGCGCGCGCGCGACTTGCTCAGTTTCCAGGCGACACGCGACTACCAATTGCACTACACCGGCTTTCCTTCGGCGCTCACCGCCGAGATGCAGGTGAAGGTTTCCTATACCGCGCCGGGCACCAAGCTGTTCACGATTGCATCCGAATCCGGTTCCAAGCTCATCCTTAATCGCGTCTTTCACCGGCTGCTGGAATCGGAACGAGAATCAGGATCCGACGAAGCCAACCGTGCGGCCGTGGCCCTTACCACCGCCAACTACACGTTCTCCTTGTTGGGTTGTGCGCCCGGCGATGGCCGGCCCCTGTACGTCATGCGGGTGGAACCTCTGCGCTACACCAAGTATCTGTACCGCGGGACGATATGGATTGATGCGACCGACTTTGCGGTGACGCGGATTGAGGCGCAACCGGCCAAGAATCCGTCATTCTGGACCAAGCGCACGGTGATCGATCACGAATATCAAAAGGTTGACGGCTTCTACCTGCCGGCGCTGAACCGCACCGTCACCAATGTCCGGCTGGGCGGCAACGCCGTGCTTACCATCCGCTATCAGGACTACAAGTTGTCGGCGGCAGAGAACGTCGCGGACCCGCGTTGAGTGGGGTCCTTTGGAATTGACGATTCGTTTCTGAAATTGTCATTACGAGCGAAGCGAGGAATCTGCTTTTGCTTGCGACTGGAACGACGGGTCGAGGTAACAGCAGATCCCTCACGGCCTAAAGGCCGTTCGTGATGACAACTTAGAGTGAGCTGACGGCTTTCCCTAACTCTGCCCGGAAATTTTCAGCTTCAACTCTTCCGGAATGCGATCGCGAATCTCTTCCGGAAGCTTTTCCAATCCGAGGCGGGCGCCCGTGAGGGCAACATCTTTCACCACCAGTGGGGCCGGGGTCGCGACCGCGACCAGCAGCCACAGCAGCATGGAGAGCAGGAACCCGCCCAGCGCGCCGATTTCCAGCAGAAACGCGTGGCTGGGTTTGAAGTGGCGAATCACGCCATAGGCGAGCAGGAAAACGAACATGGAGATGGAGGCCAGCGCCATGAGCCCGATATCGATGCCGCGATGGAGGCGCTGGCGCGAGCGGCAGAAGTCACACTCCGCCAGGTGCGCCTCGTAGTCACCGCGCATTTCGGGAGCGAGACCAGAGATGTCGTAGCGCCAGCCGGCAAGGATTTTGCCGATGACGCGGTCAGTACATGGTGTCATCAATCCCGCCGAGCCCTGCCCCGCCGCAGCGGGCACGCAGGGCGGAAACTACAGTCGGACCGCAGGCAGCGGCTCATGCTGTGCCGCGAGCAGCAATTTGTTATGCAACAAGCTGCGCTGCTCGCCCAAGGCACGCTCGGCTGTCATCCGGGCGATCTCCGGATGATTGTTCGTTTCCGAAAGGTGCGCCAGGATGAGGAACTCGGCACTTCCATCATAGTCGCCGGTGAGGAATTCCGCGAGCTTGCCGTTGGAGAGATGGCCGACCTGGCTCATCACGCGCTGCTTGACACTCCAGGGATAGGGGCCGCCGCGCAGCATCTCGAGATCGTGGTTCGACTCGATCATCAGCACGTGACAGCCGCGCAGATTGTCGCGAACACTGGCGGGCATATAGCCCAGATCCGTGCACACTCCGATTTTGATGCCGCCGCTGCGGAAGGTGTACCCCACCGGGTCCGCGGCATCGTGAGGGATGGTGAACGGCTTCACCGTGATGTCGCCAATCTCGAAGGCGTGGCCGGAGCGGAATAGCTCCCGACGCTCCAGGCTGACGCGTTTGCCGCTGCAGTCGCGGGCAAATTTCTGGTACGCCTGATAGGTCTCGCCGGTGATGTAGATGGGCACCTTCAGCCGCTTGGCCAGCACCCGCAGGCCGCCGACGTGGTCGCTGTGCTCGTGCGTGACCAGGATGGCGTCGATCGTGTGCCAGTCTTCTCCGCACAACGTCATGCGCCGCAGAACTTCGCGGCAGGAGAGACCGGCGTCCACCAGCAGCCGCGTGCGGGAACTGGAGACGACCGTGCAGTTGCCTGCGCTACCGCTCGCCAGCACCGTGATCGACACAGCCATAGCCGCGAGCATAACTGGAACTAAGTGTTCGCGATAGTAACAAGATAGTTAACCAGTAGCCAATAGTCAGTAGCCGGTTGCCAGTAGTCAGTAGCCAGCGAATCGCCGGTGCCTCGCTGAAAGCTGATGGCTGAGAACTGACAACTGACTACTGGCTACGGGCTACTGCCGAGATTCTTCCTCGAATTCCACAGCGGCCACATTTTTTGTACAGGAATTTGCTCAGGAATCTTCCTGTACACCAGTTTTTCGTCAACTGAGCCGTTGCGTGCATTTGCTCTTCTGTCTAGTCTGATTGCACCCACCAATGGCCACCACCGACTACAGCCTGGAACGCGGCCTGCCCGTCAGCATGGAGGCCGAGCGCTCAATCCTGGGCGCGATCCTGCTCGACAACTCGCTCTACGATCAAGCCGCCGAGAATCTGACGCCTGACGATTTTTCTCTGGACGCGCACCGCCGCGTTTATTCCCGCATGCGCGACTTGCAGGAGTCGGGCCGCCCGGTGGACATGATCACGCTGGTCGAGGAACTCGACCGCCGCAAAGAAGTGGAAGCCATCGGCGGGGTGGCGTATCTGTCGTCGCTGATCGATGGCGTGCCCGACCGGCCCTCGATTGAGCACTACGTGCGCATCGTGCGCAACAAGGCGCTGTTGCGCGGCCTCATCAACCTGTCGCAGAACGCCATCGCCGAGGCCATCGAGCACTCCGACGAAGCCGAGGAGGTGCTGGGCCGGGCCGAGCAGGCCATCTTCCAGCTCTCGGAGAACCGCATTGGACAGGGATTCATGAACATCCCGTCCATCATTAAAGGTTCGTTCGGCTCGCTGGAGGAGTTGTACGCGCGCGGCCAGGAAATCACCGGCCTGGCGACGCACTACACGCTGTTCGACAAGCTGACCAGCGGGCTTCAGCCTTCCGACTTGATCATCATTGCCGCGCGTCCCTCGATGGGCAAGACCGCGCTGGCCATGAACATCGCCGAGAACGCCGCGGTGCTCGACGGCAAAGTGGTGGGCGTGTTCTCACTGGAAATGTCGCGCGAAGCGTTGCTGATGCGCATGTTGGCCTCGCACGCGCAGGTGGATTCCAAAGACTTGCGGCAGGGCTTCCTTACCAAGGAAGACATGCGCAAGCTGACGCGCGCCACAGAGCAGCTCTCGCATTCCAAGCTGTGGATTGACGATTCGCCAGGACTCTCTGTGAGCGAGATGCGCGCCAAGGCCCGGCGCTTGCGGCAGACGGAAGGGCTGGATCTGCTGATCGTGGATTACCTGCAGCTTATGTCGGCGGTGCCCATCGGCGGCAAGCGCTTCGAGAACCGTACGCAGGAAGTTTCGGCCATCTCGCGCGGGCTGAAGGCGCTGGCCAAGGAGTTGAAAGTCCCGGTGGTCGCGCTATCGCAGTTGAGCCGCGCCCCTGAGAGCCGCGGCGGCGATCATCGGCCGCAGCTTTCCGATTTGCGCGAATCAGGCTCCATCGAGCAGGACGCCGACGTGGTCGCGTTCATCTTCCGCGAAGAGGTGTACAAGAAAGACGATCCCGACCTCGACGGCATCGCCGAACTCATCGTCGCCAAACAACGCAACGGCCCCACCGACATGATCAAGATGGCCTTCGTCAAGAAGTACACGCGGTTTGAGAACTTGGCGAAAGAGAGCGACTTTAATCAGTGAACCTACGCTGGAGATCTTCCCTCCAGCTTCCATGTAGAATTCGGAAGTCACAGAGCGCCACGCGCCTATGGGAGATAGCGAATGCTCGATCTATGGCGGATACTGCTCACCCTGTTGCTCATCTTTCCCTTCTTGTCAGCGCAGGAAACACACAGCCACAGCGTGCCTGAGAAACTGGGAAAGGTATCGTTTCCGATTTCCTGCAACCCAGTGGTTCAGGAGCAATTCGATCGCGGCGTAGCTCTGCTTCACTCCTTCACTCATACGGCCGCCGAAAATGCATTTCAGGGCGTGGCCGAACGGGATCCCCGGTGCGCGATGGCACATTGGGGAATGGCGATGTCGTACTTTCGCCAGCTTTGGGATCCGCCGCTTGTGCCCGCGACCATCGCGATTGGGCAAAAAGAAATCCAGCGAGCACAGCAGCTCGCGGCGGGCTCCGAACGCGAGCGCCAATTCATCAATGCGCTGGCCTTGATCTATCAGGACGCTGCCACGGTTCCGTACCGCACCCGGGCGTTGAAGTATGAGCGCGCCATGGAAGAGCTTGCTGCGGAGAACCGGAAGGATGTCGAAGCCCAGGTGTTTTACGCACTCGCACTTCTGGCGAATGCATCTCCTGCCGACAAGACGCATGCCAAGCAGAAACAGGCGGCCAATCTGCTGGAACCGCTTTATCGCACCTATCCGCAGCACCCGGGAATCCCTCACTACCTCATCCATGCCTACGACAACGCCGAACTCGCACCCAAGGGCCTCTCAGCGGCAAGAGCCTACTCGCAGATTGCACCTTCAGCGCCGCACGCTTTGCACATGCCGTCGCATATATTCACGCGGCTCGGGCTATGGGACGACTCCATCACTTCCAATCTGGCGGCACAGGAAGCGGCACACCGGCAGGGCGACACGGGAGAAGAGCTGCACGCCATGGATTATCTGGTGTATGCCTATCTGCAGAGTGGACGCGACCAGGAAGCCGCTCAGGTCATTCAGCAACTTACGAACATGCCGGAGCTGAACGCTGCGAACTTCAAGATCGGATACGCCTCTACCGCGATGCCTGTTCGGTATGTGGTGGAGCGGGGTCGATGGTCTGACGCCGCTGCCATTGTGCCTCCGACGGAGGCCCCGCCTCATGTTGTCGCGATTGCGGTGTGGGCCCGCGGGCTCGGACTGGCTCGGAGCGGACACGCCCCCGAGGCGCGCGCGGAAATTGACAGGCTGCGGCAGATCGAAGCGCAGCTCCGCACCTCAGGCAACGACTATTGGGCCACGCAGGTGGAGATTCTGACGCCGCGAAGTCATGGCGTGGTCAGCTCAGGCGGACAACAAACTGCATGAAGCTGAAGCTTTGACGCGCGCGTCCGCCGATGAGGAGGATGCAATCGAGAAGCTTCCCGTGACACCGGGACCAATTGTTCCGGCCCGCGAACAGCTCGGCTCCTTGCTGCTGGAGCAGAATCACCCGGCTTTGGCTCTGAAAGAATTTGAGATAGCGCTCGCAAATGCTCCCGGCCGGCGCGGGGCCGTGCAGGGGGCGGCTCGGGCTGCCCAACTCCCCCGCCCAAAGTAGCCGGGTGCCCCCAGGTTCTTTTGCTTGGGCAGGTAGTTCACCCGCGAATGCCTTCGCGTGACCTGGATGTATCGTTCATCATGGCTGTCCGGCGCCTGCCGCTCGCGCCTGGAGATTTGTCTGTGGCCCAATGTAGCGAGCGCTTCCGAAGCCGAGAATCAGATAGCCGATGCCGCTAAAAAGGAACAACAGAACGATGCCGAACACCGGGCTCTGACCAAATGCCTTCGCGATGTCCATGGCCACAATAATAGCGATTGCGATGTTGACCACCGGAATGAAATACAGCAGCAGCCACCATCCCGGCCGGCCGGCAATCTGCAGGAGGATGTAGGCGTTGTAGATGGGAATCAGGATCGCCCATCCGGGCTGTCCGGCCTTCACAAAGACCTTCCATCCACCGATGACGACCACCACTACCATGGCCAGGATAACCATCAGCATGGTGCTTCCGAAGAGAGCGGCCATAATACCGCCGGCAGCATCCTGCTGCAGTAAGAGCGACGCAATACCTGAGGTCATATTTTTTCCTTTATGAGGCCAGTCACTCGCGGTCGCGAGTCTTAAATTGGGATTGCGCCCGAAGCATACACCCAGCCGCCACTCCTGCCAATCTTAAAGATCAGCGCTGAGTACAACCGCTCCTCTCGACCCACGTACGCCACCATTCAGTGCAGAACGCCGCGGATTCATTGACTTTCCATGGGGTCCCACCCTCCCTTCGTCTATAGTTCTTACAGATGCGAGAACGGTACCGCCGCTGGATGCACGAGTGGGAGGCGCGCATGACCTCGCGCGACAACAATCGCGTGGTGCGTCCTTTCGAATGGGGCTCGGAATGGGCGGACCGCTGGCCCACGCTGGAGAACTTTCCCCCGCCTCAGGCGGAGAGCGACAAAGCCGCGATGCTGGCTTACTGGTCGGCGGCCAACGATCACATCGTCGCCAACAGCGACCAGTTCTACGCTTACAAAGTCCCCGCGGATTTCCGGCTGGAAAAGCGCAAGGTGGAACTGTTCCACACCGGCAGCGCCGCTCCCAAGAAGCAGCCGAAAGATGAGCTGGGCACCTTCCTGCGCTTCACCTCGGCGGTGGAGTCGCCCTACCGCGAGAACAATTGCATGAACGCGCGCTGGTTTCCGGCGCGCGGGCGGCGCGCGGTGATCGTCATTCCCCAGTGGAACGCCGACGGCGTAAGCCAGAACGCGCTGTGCCGCCTTTTCAATTTGCTCGATATCTCGGCGTTGCGCATGAGCATGCCGTATCACGACATCCGCCGTCCCGCGGGAATCACGCGCGCCGACTACGCGGTGTCCGCCAATATCGGGCGCACCATTGACGCCACGCGCCAGGGCATCATCGACATTCGTTGCTGCCTCGATTGGCTGCAGCAGCGCGGCTACACCCGGCTTGGCTTGGTGGGCACCAGCCTGGGCTCCTGCTACGCGTTTATCGCGGCGGCCCACGACGCGCGCATCAGCGTCAATGTTTTCAACCATGCCTCGACATCGTTCGGCGACGTGACCTGGACGGGACAATCGACCCGCCACATCCGCCAGGGAATCGAGAGCGTGCTGACCCAGGACGAACTGCGCCAGGTGTGGCTGTCGATCAGTCCGATCGTGTACTTCGACAAGTTTGAGCGCTGGCCAAAGAAGTCGCTGATGATCTATGGACGCTACGACCTGACGTTCCTGCCGGAATTTTCCGCCCAGGCGGCGGGCGAATTCCTGCGCCGCGGGCTCGACACCACCATCAAGGCCCTGCCGTGCGGGCACTACTCCCTCGGCGAGAGCCCTTACAAGTACATGGACGCGTGGCACATCTCGCGTTTCCTGGCGAAGGCGTTTGCGGGGTAAGTCTTCACCGCAGAGACACAGAGGCACAGAGAAATTCAAAGAACTCTAGTCTTTAGTTTCTCATTCTTCGCCCTGCCTACTTGGTCAACAGTTCTTCGATTGTTGATGGGGAATTTCACCACTGAGAACACGGAGCGCACTGAGAAGAAACAACATTAATTCTTTTTCTCTTTCTTTCTCTGTGTCTCTGTGCCTCTGTGGTTTACCCGCCCTCGCGCTACAATGTTGGCGATGAAGATTGCACTGGGATCGGACCACGCCGGCTTCGAGCTGAAGGAGAAAATCAAGCAGAAGCTGCGTGCGCAAGGTGTCGCAATTGACGATCGCGGCACCGACTCGACCGCCTCGTGCGACTATCCCGACTTCGCGCGCGCAGTTGCGGAAGAGGTTGCCGCGCACGGCGCCGATCTCGGCATCCTGGTGTGTAGCACCGGGATTGGCATGTCGATCGCCGCCAACAAAGTCCCCGGAATACGTGCCGCCAAAGTTGACACGGAGTTCGAAGCGGAGCGCTCGCGCGAACACAATGACGCCAACGTGCTGACGCTGGGCGCCTCGGTGATCGACCAAGATGCCGCTTTCAAGATCATGGACAAATGGCTGGCCACTTCTTTTGCGGGCGGCCGGCACGAGCGGCGCGTGGAAAAGATCGCAGCCATCGAGCGCGAGGACGAAGGGCGGGCGGCGAAGGCGTGACGCGTCGTTTTTGTGCCAGGTAAGTTTATGAATTGTCATTACGAGCGCCCGATTTTGGCGCGAGGAATCTGCTTTTTCCACCGTTATGCAAAAGCAGATCCCTCGCTGCGCTCGTGATGAAATCCGAGACGGAACGCCGCGCTCGCTCAGCATGACAATTTGTTCGGAGAGGGGAAGGACGCAATCATGAAAGTAAACCCAATGGAACGGCCGCTGGCTGAAGTTGATCCCGACATCGCGCTGGCGATTGAGAACGAGGAACGCCGTCAGCACGAAGGCCTGGAGCTGATCGCCTCGGAAAACTTTGTGAGCGAGGCCGTGCTGGAAGCGGCCGGCTCGGTCTTCACCAACAAGTATGCGGAAGGCTATCCCGGCAAGCGCTATTACGGTGGATGCGAATTCACCGACGTGGTGGAGAACCTGGCGCGCGACCGGGCCAAGCAATTGTTCGGCGCCGAGCACGCCAACGTGCAGCCGCACTCCGGCTCGACCGCCAACATGGCTGCCTACGCCGCCGTGATCAAGCCTGGGGACACCGTTCTCGGATTGAACCTGGCACATGGCGGGCATCTCTCGCATGGGCATCCCCTGAACTTTTCCGGCAAGACGTACAAGATCGTTCCCTACGGTGTGAACAAGGAAACCGAGGTCATCGATTACGACGATCTCGAGAAGATTGCGGAGCGCGAGCAGCCAAAGCTCATCATCGGCGGGGGCAGCGCCTATCCGCGGTTCATTGATTTTGCGCGCATGCGCCAGATCGCCGACAAAGTTGGCGCCATCTACCTGGTGGACATGGCGCACTTCGCCGGTCTGGTTGCCGGAGGAGCGCATCCTTCGCCGGTGCCGCACGCGCAGATTGTCACCAGCACTACCCACAAGACGCTGCGCGGTCCGCGCGCCGGATTGATTTTGTCGAAGGCGGAATTCGCCGCGCCCATCGACAAGGTCGTCTTCCCCGGAGTGCAGGGCGGGCCGCTGGTGCACATCATCGCCGCCAAAGCAGTGTGCTTCCAAGAGGCCTTGCAACCCAGCTTCAAAGATTACGCCCGGCAGATTGTGGCCAACGCTAAGGTCCTGGCGCAGACCCTGGCGGACGAGGGCTTCCACATTATTTCTGGCGGCACCGACACGCACCTCATGCTGGTGGATGTTTTCGCCAAAGGCATGTTGGGCAGCGAAGCCGAGAACGCGCTGCACGAGGCCGGCATCACGGTCAACAAGAATGCCATTCCGTTCGACACCAATCCCCCGATGAAGCCGAGCGGCATCCGCATCGGGAGTCCGGCGCTCACCACCCGCGGCATGAAAGAACCCGAGATGCGGCAGGTCGGCAAGTGGATTTCGGAAGCGCTGCACAACCGCACCGACAAGAACTTACTGGCGCGCATTCGCCGGGAAGTGCTGGAGCTGGCGGAGGCGTTCCCGCTGTACGCCTCGCGCAGGGCGAAACATGCGGAGCCTGTGAAGGCGTAAGGGGGAATAAGGGTGGAGCACCGCTTCAGCGGTGCATCATAGATTCCGGTTGCAGAGCCGGCTTCAGCCGCTGAGGTAACTCGTCCATCTCAAAATTCCGATTCATCGAGGAATAGACAAACTCTTCAGCCGCGCCGACCAATCCAGCCCGCACTGGATTTTCGTGAATGTAATTCCGGTACTTCTCGCACTCGGTAGCATCCCTTACCCTCCGGTCGAGGAAACTCTTTTGCCAGATAGGAGTGCGGTCGCCAAGAGGTGTTCCCGCCTCAAATGAAAACCCGCCTTTTGCGAAGCGCATGGTTCGCTCAAGAGTCAAGCCCTCGGGTACAGTGAAGACCAAGTTGATGTGATTAGGCATTACCACGAAGGCATGCAATCTAAGCTTGCCCGCGTCCCGATAGCGAAGCAGCTTGCGGCAGAAGAGGTCTGCCATCCGATCTGACTGCAGAATATTTGTCTTGTTATAAGTTCCCGCGGTGAGAAAGTATGTGGAACTGCTGGTTGCGCCTCGATACGGTATCACCATGGTTACCTCAGCGGCTAAAGCCGGGAATCGACGGGCATTGTTGCACTGCTAAAGCAGTGCTCCACCCATTCTCTTAAGAAAATTATGTGCCTGTCTGTGACTTCCGACGACTTCCCGAAAAGACGAGATCGCACGTTCGCAAGATGCTTCTGGGTACCTTCCCCCGGTTTACACTTGAGTTAGTGCGAATCGCCATCGACATCCGGCGCATTAACGAATTCGGCGTGGGGACCTACACCCGCAATGCCATTCGCACGCTCGCCCGTCTGGACCATGAGAACGAATATTTCCTCATCGGCATTCCCGGAAAGCTTCCCGGAACCGAAGGATTGCCGGCGAATTTCAAAACGTTGCCGGCGCAACCGAATGAACTTTCGCTCACCAGCTACTTCGAACTCCATCGGCTGCTGAAGCGCTTCCGCTGCAATCTGCTGCATGTGCCGCATCTGTTCTGGAAGCCGCAGGGCATTCCGTGTCCTTACGTGGTCACGGTGCATGATCTGTTCGATCACCTCTACCGGGTGAATAGCCATTCCACGCTGAAACGAGATCTGCATTTCAGGTTCACCAAGCGGGTGCTGCAGCGCGCGGCGCGCATCTTCGCCGTCTCCAATTTCTCCAAGAAAGACACCGAGCGCCTGTTTCGGGTCCCGCCGGAGAAAATTGAGGTCATCTACAACGCCATCGACGAGCGTTTCCGCCTGGGACATGCCAGCGTGGCTGAGCGCGAGTTCATCGCCGAGCGTTACCAGGTGAACTATCCCTTCCTGCTCTACGCCGGCCGCATCAGTCCGCACAAGAACGTGGTGCGCATCATCGAGGCTTTTTCCGCGCTCAAGACCGAGTTGGTCAAGGAGAAGCAGTTTGAGGACCTGAAGCTGATCATCATTGGCGATGAAGTCTCCAAGCATCCCGACCTGCGCCGCGCGGTGGTGAAGGGGCGGGTGCAGAACGATGTGCGCTTCCTCGGCTTTGTGCCCATCGAGGTGCTGCGCATCTTCTACGATCAGGCGAAGATCTTCGTGTTTCCATCGCTGTATGAGGGATTCGGACTGCCGCCCCTGGAAGCCATGGCGCACGGCACCCCGGTGGTCACCAGCAACACTTCCTCCATTCCGGAAGTGGTGGGCAACGCCGCCATCATGGTGAATCCGGAGAACGTGTTCGAAATCATGAAAGCGCTACACCGCGTGCTGCTTGACCAGAGCGTCCGCGACAAGCTAAAGGCGCGCGGCCTGCAGCAGTGCGAAAAGTTTTCCTGGGAAGCCGGCGTGCGTCGCATGCTCCAGGTTTATGGCGAAGTGGCGCGACCAGCCTAGCCGCTTGTTCAGGGTGCTAAGACATTTCACTGCCCGTACGCATTTGAGTACTCTGCCGCACCACATGAGTACAGAAGTGCCACCCCGCCGAAGCTCCGCGAAAATAATGCTCTTTGCTGGTTCCTTTTGAAGGGCGCGCCTGGCTTGGACGCGATCCCCGACCGCGCAAATCCGCGCAAGTCGTTGAGACGGCGGGGCACACATTCCTCAAGCTGTCAGGCATCAAGTGGAAGTTGAGTTGCTTCTAACTGGGTAACCGAGGAGTTACTAGTCGGGGTCACCTGGCGATGCCGCTGTTACTTACAACTCGGGCCCTTCTTCTGGCAACACTTTGTACCGCGCTGTCAGCGACCTTGTGGGGCCAGTCGCGCACTCCTTCGGCGGACGACATCGTCGGCAAAATGGAGCAGGCGAATGTCGAGGCCCGCGACCACTCGGTTCCCTACACCGTGTCACGCGAGTATCAACTCTCCGGCGAGAAAACCCAGAAGGCCAGCTCCCAGGTTCTGGCACAGATCAACTTCGTTCCCCCGTCGCAAAAGGACTACACGGTCCGCAAGCTCGAAGGCAGCGATCGGGGCGCGGACATCGTGCGCCGGGTGCTTGAGCATGAGTCGCAGATGGCCACCCACGCTGAACTGCACGAGATTACCGCACGCAACTATCAGTTCGCGCTTCTGGGACGTGAGGTCATCGATGGACACGATTGTTACGTACTGCAACTAACCCCGAGGCGTAATGAACCCGACTTGGTGAACGGCAAGGCCTGGGTGGACACGACCAGCTTCCAAATACGCCGCATTGACGGCACACCCGCCAAGAGTCCGTCCTGGTGGATCCACAATCTTCACGTCACCATCAACTACGGCGCGGTGCAGGGCGTCTGGACGCAACTGGCCACCAAAGCCGTGGCTGACGTTCGCCTGATGGGAAGGCACATCTTCACTTCTCGAGAAGTTGATTTGCAAACCGCTGCGGTGGATGCCAGAAACCGGCCCCCAAGCCGGGCGGGAGAACACCGCAGCCATGGCCAGGCTCCCCGTCAAGCTATGGCTGACAGCGCCGTGTGGATGCCGCGTTAGCGCTCCAGCTTGCCGCGACCGGTGCGGCTTCCCGTACAATGCCTTGTTGTCACCGCGAGACCCTAGGTGCGCGCAGTAGCTTTATGTGCGCACCGTAGCTTTTTCGGCCGCACCCCTAAAGGAGCCACGCCATGAGCCACATTCAAAGCCAAAGCAACGGCGCCGTCCGGCGCATCACGATTAACCGCCCGGAAAAGAAGAATGCGCTGACCGCCGAGATGTACGAGGCGCTGGCCGACGAGTTGGAAAAGGCGGAGGCTGCTCCCGACGTGAGCGTCGTGCTTTTGCACGGCGCCGGCGAGGCGTTCACCGCGGGCAACGACCTGGTCGACTTTCTGCAAAGGCCCTGGAAGGGCCAAGATCTGCCGCCCGCAGTTCGCTTTATCCGCGCGGTGGTGAACGCCCGAAAGCCGATTGTCGCCGCCGTACACGGAGCAACGGTGGGAATCGGCACCACCATCCTGCTGCACTGCGACCTGGTCTATGCCGCAGACAATACCATGTTCCTGATGCCGTTCCTCAACCTCGGCATCGTTCCCGAAGCCGGCTCCACTGTTCTGTTGCCTTTGCTCGTGGGCCGTCAGCGCGCCGCCGAATTGCTGATGCTAGCGGTCCCGTTCACTGCGCAACGAGCTTATGAATTAGGGCTTGGTGAACGCTGTCGTCCCGGTTGGGGAGCTGCTCCCCACCGCGGCGAATGCGGCGCAAAAGCTGGCGGAAAAGCCTCCGGCTGCGCTGCGTGCCTGCAAGGAGCTGCTGAGGCGCACCTACAAAGCGGAAGTCGATCGCGCTATCCAGGAAGAAGTCGCCGTCATCTCGAAGCTGTTGGATTCGCCAGAAAGCCGCGAAGCGCTCAGCGCCTTTGCGGAAAAGCGGAAGCCTGACTTCAGCAAGTTCCGGTGAACCCGCGTCCCGCCGTCGAGTCACATCTTCTATGAAAATCAATATGGCTTGCGCTGTGATAATTCAGAATCTTGTAACTCAATCCTTGGTCTACTAGGAGAATGTACAACATTCAAAATGACTTAGCTTGGTCGTGACGGTTTGGCCAGCCGAATGCTCTATCGGAGCCAATTCATATTCCGCTCCGACTTGGATTTGGGTTATTTGCCGGAGCATTATTACCGATGCCTAAGTTTCTATCGCTCGGCCTGCGAGCGAAGGAGCCCACGCTGTATCCCAGCAAGGCAAGCAAGGTTCTGTCGTTAGGATTCTCTTTCATGCGGCTTCTTCAAGCTTAGAAATTCCGCGCAGTCAGATGTCAGACACGAGTCAACTTCTGGAGGGAGAAAAAGATGACACGACTTGGACGCCGTTCCCGTTGGTTATTTTCAACCTTAGTTCTGATGGCCACCATCCTGCTTCTGGTGAGCGCGGTGCCTGCTGGGGCACAGGTCGCTTCCGCCGGGCAAGTTAATGGGTTGGTGACAGACAAAACCGGTGCGGTGGTGCCAGGTGCAACAGTCACACTGACCGACACGTCCACGCAGGTTGAGCGAACCAGCACCTCCAACGCTGCTGGCCAGTACGTCTTCGTCAATGTACCCCCAGGGAAATACAACATCACGGTTGTTAAGACAGGGTTCAGTAAGTCTGTTATTGCAGCCCAGACGGTGAATGTCGGCTCGCCGGTTACAGCCAACGTCACCCTGGAGGTGGGCGCGGCGACGCAGACGGTCGAAGTGGCGGCCACCGGGGTGGAGTTGCAGACCATGAATGCCACCATCGGCAATACCGTCACCGGTGTAACGTTGGAATCACTCCCCAGTTTGGGACGGGACGTCAGCACCTTCATTACCCTGCAACCGGGTATCAGTCCGGATGGCAGTGTGGCTGGGACCGTGGTGGACCAGAGTAGTTTCGTGCTCGATGGCGGAAACAACACCAACGACATGGACGGCAGCATGAGCGTGTACACGCCCACCTTTGCCGGTGACCCCACGGGTGGCGTTTCCAACCAAAGTAACGGCGTGGCCGGGGGACCCACGGGCGTCATGCCGACTCCTGCCGATAGTGTAGAGGAGTTCAAAGTCAGTGCAGCCTTGCAGGGCGCCGACTTCAACAGCTCGTCGGGCTCACAGGTGCAAGTGGTCACCAAGCGCGGCACCAATACCTGGCACGGAACGGTTTACGAGTACTATCTGGACAACAACCTCAACGCCAATACCTGGGTGAATAACCTCAACGGATTACCCAACGCCGACTATCATTACAACCGCTTTGGCGCGGCGGCTGGCGGCCCTATCCTGCCCAAAATGCTGGGCGGAAAGACTTACTTTTTCGCCAACTATCAAGGTTTCCGCTGGCCCAATGCCACCACCATCGAGAGGGCAGTTCCGTCGGCGGCCATGCGCGCCGGATTCCTCACCTTCAACGGGACGCAGTACAACGTTGCCAACTTCGATCCGCTGGGCATTGGAATCAATCCCCTGGTGCAGCAGTTCTGGAACAAATACTTGCCGGCGTCGAATGAAGCGAGCTGCGGTCTCGGCCGCTGCGACGGTGTCAACATTCAGGGATTCACCTCGAATGTGAACACTCCCCAAAATGATAACTTCGGAGTGGTCCGCGTTGACCACGATTTTGGCGATAAGTGGCACTTCATGTCGAGCTACCGCTACTACCACCTGACCCGCGCGACTACCAACCAGATTGACATCGGCGGCTTCTTCCCCGGCGATACGCTGGGCACCCCAGCGGCGGTGTCCAACCGCCCACAAACACCGTGGTACCTGGTGGCCGGGCTGACCACCAACATCAGTCCCAACATCACCAACGATTTCCATTACAGCTTCCTGCGCAACTTCTGGCAGTATGGCTCGTTGGGAGCCCCGCCGCAGGAACTCGGTTTGGGAGGGGCGTTGGAACCGGGTGGCGAGTCGATTAACCAAGCGCTCCTTCCCTTCAATGTGGACAACCAGAATACGCGTACCCGCTTCTGGGATGGGAAAGACCACATGTTTAAGGATGACGTGACTTGGCTGAAGGGCAAACACATGTTCCAGATCGGCGGTCAGTATCAGCACAATTTTGACTACCACGCGCGCAGCGACAATGGCGGGGGTATCAACTTCTATCCAACCTATCAGCTCGGTACGACCTCCGGCGCGGGCTCGGGAATCGACCTGACTGGCTTCACGCCGCCGGGCATTTCCGCGTCAGATCCAAACTGGGGCCGGGACTACGCAATGATGCTGGGCATGGTGTCCATCGCACAGGTTGCCTACACTCGTTCGGGATCGAACCTGACCTTGAACCCGCCGCTCACGCCTGCTTTTGACCAGAGCACCATTCCCTACTACAACCTGTACTTCAGCGACACGTGGCGCATGAAGCCAAGGTTTACTCTGACCTACGGGTTGGGATGGACACTGGAGATGCCACCGACCGAAGCAAACGGGAAACAGGTCTTGTTGGTGGATTCCTCCGATCATCCGATTGGTCTGGAAAACTACATGCACAACCGGGAAACCGCTGCACTGGCGGGACAGGTGTACAACCCCGAAGTCGGGTTTGCCACGATTAACAATGTGGCCGGCCATCCCAAGTACCCCTACAATCCTTACTACAAGGAGTTTAGTCCCCGCGTAGCGGCCGCTTTTGACATCTTCGGCAACGGCAACGATGTCGTCCGCGCCGGTTATAGCCGAATCTACGGGCGGCTGAACGGAGTTGACCTTGTGCTGGTACCCCTGCTCGGTGACGGCCTTATTCAGGCTGTCCAGTGCGTGGGCGCCCTAGCCCCGGCCTATCAGACGGCGACGAACTTCGGGTGTGGCGGCACTGGCGGCGCCAACCCCACGACCGCTTTCCGTGTTGGCGTTAATGGCTTGGTCGCGCCGCTCGGACAGGCGCCCAGTCAAACACTGCCGCAGCCTATTTTCCCCGGCATTAACGGACCCGAAGCGGGAGCGGCCGAGTCCTTGGATCCCAACTTCCGGCCCAATGTTGTGGACTCGGTTGACCTCACCTATCAGCACCAAATTTCACGCAGGATGAGCATGGAAATGGGCTACATTGGGCGTTGGATCAACAATGAGTACCTGCCGGTTAACATCAATGCCGTACCCTACATGATGACGCTGGGCGGCCAGCGCTTCGACAAAGCCTATGCCAATCTGGAAATACAATACTGCGGAAACGGAAGCGTCCAGGGGCTCGCAGGCGGCCGATGCGCCGGCAATGTCGGGGCGGTGACGCCGCAACCGTTCTTTGAGGCGGCCTTGGCTGGCACCGGCTACTGCAATGGCTTCGCCAACTGCACCCAAGCCGTTGCGGTCAATGAAGGTGGTAACCTCTCAGTCCAGAACGTATGGAGCCTGTGGAGCGATCTGGATACTGGGGGCGCCGCTCCCGGGTTCAACTTCCCAGCTAGCATGCTGAACAGCACCGGTCAGCTCAGTAGCGGCGTGGGGGTGAACGCCAGCATCGGCTACGGCAACTACAATGCTGGCTTCGTTAGTCTGAAGATGTCGGACTGGAGAGGCCTGACCATGCAGTCAAACCTCACTTGGTCCCGGGCGCTGGGCACCGGAGCCGAAGTTCAGGCCACCAGTGCCGCTACCCCACCCGATCCCTTCAACTTGCGCACCGGCTATGGCTTGCAGGCGTTTGACCGCCCGCTAGTCTTCAACACGTTCTTTGTGTATCAGCCGTCGTGGTATAAGGGGCAGCACGGCTTGGCCGGGCATCTCCTGGGTGGCTGGACATTTGCCCCGGTATTCACCGCCGGCAGCGGCCTGCCCATCACTCTGGGTACCGCCAACTTCGGTGGCCAGGCCTTCGGCGAAGGCGACTCCAGCAACTTCTTTGGCTATGGGATCTCGGAAAATGCGATCGTGATGGGACAGCTTCCCCCCGTTGGAGTGAATTATACCAAGGGGTCTAATGGCATCGGCACCTCCGGTTACGGGGTCAACCTGTTCGCCAACCCGGAAGCTGCCTGGAACTCTATCCGGCAGCCCATTCTGGGTCTGGATACCCGTGATGGCGGCTTCGGTGTGGTGCGCGGGCTCCCGTACTGGAACATGGACTTCAGTCTGAAGAAGCAGTTCGCCATTACCGAGCGGGTCAACTTTGAGGCGCAGATGGTCATCACTAACATCTTTAACCATATGCAGTGGGATGATCCCGCGGCTTCCGGTGGTGATTACATCGACACCAGCAGTCCGTCGTCCTTCGGCACCTTGCCAGGGCAGTTCGGTACGACTTCGCCCCGGCAAATGGAGTTCGGGTTCCGCATCAACTTCTAACCCTGGCGTTTGAGGTGCGCGAGCGCTTCGAATCAACCGATAGCACCGATTTACTTTGGCCGCACCTCTCCGGTGCGGCCTTTTTTTTGCCAAGAGCGCAACGAACTCGGTCCCGCGTGACCACCGTCACAGACAGCGATCTTGTGCCGGTGGATACTGTAGGGACAAACTTCGAGCACTGGAAGCGAGTATTCTTCGCTTATTTTTCCCGTTACTATCATGCTGCGGACCATTGCCATATCGGTCGCTCAAGCCGCAGCCATCCTGCTCGGCGCCTGGCTCTGTGTATCGCTGACCCGCTATGTCTTCGAGAAGGATCCGTTCTATACGGGGCCGCTGGTCATCCTCCTGCTGTACTTTTTGCCGATCGTCGTAGCGGCGATACGTAAGCACAATTCCCTGCTGTCCATCATAGTGACCAACCTTTGGCTGGGCTGGACCGTGATCGGCTGGATCATCGCCCTGATCTGGGCTTGCGATACGAATGTGGAAGACTACGATTGAGCGTCCCCTCCTTCCCCTTGAATTCAGTTTCCAAGCTGCCATGTGTGATTGTGGTTGAGTCTGATTCCTATGGGTGTCCCATAGGCCCATGCGACACTCATGATGAGAATCCTGGAACCGTCGCGACCATTGGCCCGTACGACCCAATAGGGGTTGTGTTCTAATTTCGCGCAGGTTAGTCTGGAACTCCTGCGCATCGCACAGCCCAGGAGTTGAACTCATGCTTAATCACGCGCCATGGCTGCTGGCAGCCGCTTTGCTGCTTCTCATCGTTACACCTCAAACCCTTCACGCTCGGAATGGGGACCAGGTCCATATTGGCCAAAGCATTACCGTAGGCGAGAACGAAAATGTAGGGGACCTGGTTTGCATCGGCTGCTCGATTCGAGTGGCAGGCACATGCGGGGATGTGGTCGCCATTGGTGGAAGCATCGTTGTGGATGGCAAGGTGCGGGGGAGCGTGGTGGCAATCGGTGGAGGCGTCCTTTTGGGCGACAACGCGGCGGTCTCCGAGGACCTGGTCACTGTCGGCGGCCATTTATCGCGGCATCCCAACGCGGTGGTGCGGGGCGATGTCAGCGTGCAGTCGGGCGCGCTCATTTTGGTCGGAATATTCCTTGTTCCCCTGCTGCCGTTGATCCTGATCGTGGCGCTGATTGTCTGGCTGGTCAGGCGCAACCGCCGGCCGATGCCGGCGCCTGCCGGCCTGCACCCCTAATCACAATCCGGCCCAAAGCGGCCCACGGATATAATGAAGCCACCTGCCGGGACCTGGAATCGGCTCGCGTAATCTTGCATTGCTGGTTCGGGAGCGGCAGATCGTGGGCTGCTTAATGTTCGCGAGCAGCACGTCATCCGACTTGCGTCCCGTGAAAAGAACCTCCGAGTGCATCGAGCAGCGAAAACGCGAATAAGGCGTGAGCATCTGAAGGACGTCCATCAGCCTACAACTGAATCGCGCAGATCGAGGCTGCGTCGTTGGATGCGCGTCGGAGTTGCTGTCGGTGCCCTATGCACACTGGTGCTCGTAGCCTACAGCAACACTCTGGGCAATAGTTTCGTATGGGACGACAACCGGCAAATTGTAATGAACCCTGATCTTCTGCCAGAGGCTCCGTGGACAAACTTGTTTTCGTCGGACGTTTGGGCTTCCACACACCGTGATCAACCGACACGATCGAACTATTACCGACCGTTGCAGATGGTGTCCTATCGTCTGGTGTCGAAACTATTCGGGCTGGACTCGTGGCATTTACATCTTCTCAGCGTTGTCTTTGCACTAGCAGCGGTCCTGGCAGCTTTCATGGTCTATTTGAAGCTGACCACCCGCCTGGCGCTCGCGTTCGTCGCCGCAGCGTTATTCGCAGTGCACCCCGTTCATTCGGAGGCTGTAGATTGGATTTCCGCGCTGCCCGAAGTCGGGTGCGCAACCTTCGTACTCCTCGCGTTTCGCTTATTTCTTTCTATCTACGGTCGAGAATCGGGCGTGACTTCGACTGCGGATTCCTTAAAGCATTGGCTCTTATGGTCTCTATCGCTGCTGATGTTCGCACTGGCTCTGCTCTGGAAGGAGACGGCGGTCGGATTTCCGATCATTGTTACAGCGTATGTTTTGTGTGCTGAAACCGGGAGCTTTGGCGCGCGACTTCGTTCGTCGGCAAGGCTCAGCCTGCCTTTCTGGGGTGTGCTGGTCTGTTATCTCGCCCTGCGTTTTCGGATACTCGGGTTTCTCGCGATGCGGCAAAGAATCTGGGAGATGACGCCCATTCAGGTTGGCTTAAGCGGGTTGCATCTGATGACGCTGTACTGGTGGAAACTCATCGCTCCCGTTCACTTGAATGCCTATTATGTATTTTCTCCGGTGCGTTCAATTTTGGACACGCGAGCAGTCTCCGGCATTTTCTTCGCTGCCCTCTCTTGCGCCGCTATCTGGTATGCGCTTCGCCGCGCTCCCCTAACAGCCTTTGCGGCGCTGTGGGTTTTCATAATGTTGCTGCCGGCGATGAATATCTATGCGTTAGGCAGAAACGTCTTTGCTGAACGTTATCTCTACCTGCCATCGTTCGGCTTCTGCCTGCTTGCTGTAATCATCGCGGGTGCGGTCATGAAGCGATTACCGGAGAGGGTCGCAAAGGCGACGTCCGCGCTACTTGTGGTGGCAGTCTTGCTGTGGTTTTCCTCGCAGACAGTTGCGCGAAATCCGGATTGGCATGACGACGCCACATTGTTTCGCCGGACCTTGGCTTCATCGGCCAATGCGCCCTTCGTGCATTTTATGGTCGCCTCCGCGGACAGCGGGGATCCGACGACAGCACAATCCGCCGAAGGACATTACCTCAGAGCAATCGACTTGTCCGAGAAAGAGAGTCCAGCCGATCTTCTCGACCTGTCGAGAGCATACGAAGGATTGTCGTCTTTGTACGCTGAGCGTGGTGATTACGTCCGCGCTTTGGAAATACTGCATAGGTGGCGAAGCGTCATTCCTAACGAACCCGAAGCCGACTCAGAGGAGGGTCTAGTCCTGCTTCGGTCTGGGAAGTGGCGGGAAGCAGAGCCTTTATTAGACCGCGCATTCGCTGCCCGCCCCCAAAACGAAAACGTGCTGGAGGCACTTGGATTGCTCGCGTGGGAATACAAACGAAATCCGCACGACGCGGTCGATTTCTTTCGACGCGCGCTTGCGGTACACACTGCCAGGGACGATTTTCGAGCATCACTAGACAACAATTTGGGTGGTGCTTATGGTGATCTTCAGCAGTTCCCGTCAGCGATTGAGCAATTCCAATCTGCCGTTTCTATTTCGCCTGGTAATGCGGAGTACCACCTCAATTTGGCAACCGCTTTGGCAGCAGAGCGTCGGTACGACGAGGCGGCAGCAGAAGCGAACTCCGCGCTCAGAATAGAGCCAACTTACGCTCCTGCTCGCACACTGCTCCAGCAACTCACTGGCCGATCCAACCATGAATGATGAATGAACGGGCATGACGGACGCCTTTTGCTATCCAACGACGTTGACATCCACTTTAGGTGCCTCGCCCTTGTCCCCCTCCTCTGGCGCTAGGGTGGGCCATCGGCGTGCACCGGAGGCGAAAGGGTGAGAGGCGCTCACTCCAGCTTCCTCCCCGTTCAGTTCGGGTTTAGGCACTGCCATGCCGGCGCCTGCCAGCCTGCACCCCTGATCTCAATCCGGCCCACAGCGGCCCACGGATATGCCCGCGGATATAATGAAGCCACCTGCCGGGACCTGGAATCGGCTCGCGTAATCTTGCGTTTCTGATGCGGGAGCGGCAGGTCCTGGGCTGTTCATGTTGCCGTTTACGCCTCCAACTCGTCCGCAGAAGAAACGAAACCGCACCCCCGCTCTGGTCGCGCTCTCCATTTGTACTTTCTTTCTCTTTGCCGTTATTTTCGCGCAGGCCACTTTCAAGCTGACCTTTCTGCAGCCCGATACCAGCGAAGAGACGCTCATCTTCGCGGCCGTTTCGGCGCTGATTTTTCTGTTATTCGTGGCGCTCACCTTCGTTTTGCTGCGCACCCTGCTGCGGCTGTACGCGGAGCGCAAGACCGGGGTACTCGGCTCCAAGTTTCGCAGCCGGATGGTCATGGGAGCGTTACTGCTTTCGCTGGGACCGGTGATCTTTCTGTTCCTGTTCTCCTACGGTCTGATCAATCGCTCCATCGAAAAATGGTTCTCCCGGCCGGTGGAGGAGGTGCAATACCGCACCAATGTCATCATTTCTCTGCTGACGGAATACGCCGCCACCAACGCCAAAGTTGAGGCCCAGCGCATCGCCACGAGTCCCGACGCCCAGAAGTCGTTTCAGACCGGAAATTTCGGCCCGGTGATGGATGAATTTCGGCGCAGTGAAATCACTCTGCAAGGCGGGTTCGCCTTTGCCGTCGTGGATGATCGTGCTGAGGCCAGCTTCCATGCTCCCGAAGCCTGGCCCCTGCTGCGCCACAACCTGCCCCTGAAGCAAGCCTTACCGGGTGAGGTAAAGTCGTTTGACGTCCTCGGCCAAACTTATGTTTTGGGCCGTGCCTGGGTGGGGCCGAACGGACAAATCCTGGTAGCCATGCCCTTGCCGGAAAATTATTCGGCCACCCTGCGTGATGTAGAAAGCAGCCAGCAACAATACAGTGAGCTGCGAGTGCAGCGGCGCCGTTTGCGCCGCACCTATATGGGTTTTCTGTTGCTGCTTACCGTCGCCGTGCTGTTCGCCTCGACCTGGTTGGCTTTGTACATGTCGAAGATGGTGACCCGGCCCCTGGTCGCCCTGGCCGAAGCCACCCACGAAATTTCCCGCGGGCGCCTGGACTATCGGGTCGACGTGCAGGCCGGCAACGAAATCGGACAACTGGTGGAATCGTTCAACCGCATGGCTGCCGATCTGGAAGCCAGCCGGGGAAACATCGAGGCCTCGCGCCGCGACCTGGCCGACGTGAACGTGCAACTGGAGCAGCGCACCCGTCACATCGAGACCATTCTGGAGAGCGTTCCTTCCGCGGTGTTTTCGTTGGACGCCTCGCGCCACATCCTGCATTCCAACCAGGCGGCGCGGCGCTTGCTCCGACTCGACGAGGCCCCGCCCGGCTCCGGGCAAACCCTGCGCGACCTGTTTCCGGCGGAAGCCGTGTCCGATCTGGAGCACCTGCTGCGCAAAGCCGACCGCATGGCAACCACCACCAGCCAGATGGAGATCGTCACCTCGCGCGTCAGTCTGAACGTTGCGGTGACGGTGGCCTCGCTCGATCCGCCATCATCGCCCTCGGGCGATGGCCACCGCCAGCGCATGGGGTATGTGATGGTGTTTGAGGACCTGACCGATCTGTTACGCGCGCAGAAGCAGACGGCCTGGCGTGAGGTGGCGCGCCGCATTGCCCACGAAATCAAGAACCCACTCACCCCAATTGCCTTGTCGGCCGAGCGCATTCGCCGCCACCTTGAACGCGGGACGCCTCCGGATGCGGCCTCGCTCAACGTGATCCGGCAATGCTCGGAAACCATCGGCTCGTCGGTGGAAACGGTCCGCACCCTGGTGGATGAGTTCTCGGCTCTCGCTCGCTTTCCGGCGTCGCAGCCACAACCCTCCAACATCAACAGCATCGTCGATCAAGCGCTGGCCATGTTCGATGGCAGGCTGGAGGGAATTCGAGTCGAGCGGTTCCTCACGCCCGACCTGCCGCCGGTCCAGGCCGATCCCGACGCCATGAAGCGCGCTATCGCTAACCTGGTGGACAATGCCGCCGAAGCCATGCAGAACTCGTTGCTGAAGGAAATCCACATCTCCACGGCCCTGGTGGGGGAGCGGGACTCGGTCGAAATCGTGGTCGCCGACACCGGACATGGCGTCACTTCCGAGGTGAAGGAGAAACTATTTCTGCCGTATTTCTCCACCAAAAGACGCGGGACGGGACTCGGTCTTGCCATTGTCAGCCGCATCGTGGAAGATCATCGCGGATCGATTCGCGTGGAAGAGAATTCTCCTGTAGGAACCAGATTCATCGTAGAGTTGCCCTTGGCCCAGGACATGGCCGCGGCGGTTGGCCAGCAAAATGCAAACCATTCTGATCGTGGATGACGAGTCCCAAATTCGCAGCTCGCTGCAAGGCGTGCTGGAGGATGAGGGCTTCAAAACGCTACTGGCGGGAAGCGGCGAGGAGTGCATGGACACCCTTCGCCACAAGTCGGTGGATGTCGTGCTGCTCGATATCTGGCTGCCCGGCATTGACGGCTTGGAAACCCTGGAAAAGCTGGTCGAGCCCGAGGACCATCCCGAGATCATCATGATCTCCGGACATGGCAACATCGAGACCGCGGTGCGGGCCACCAAGCTGGGCGCTTTCGATTTTCTCGAGAAGCCGCTGTCCATCGAGCGCACCTTGATCGTTCTGAAGAACGCCATCGAAGCCAAACGGTTGCGCAGCGAGAACCTGGAATACAAGAAGCAGTTTCAGGTGCGCAGCGTCATTGTCGGCGACAGCATCCCCATGAAAGCGCTGCGCCAGCAGATCGCGCTGATGGCGCCGACCAACGGGCGCGTGCTGATCTACGGCGAATCGGGCACTGGCAAGGAACTGGCGGCGCGCGCCATCCACGCCCAGAGCCTCCGCAAAGAGGCCATGTTCGTCGAGCTCAACTGCGCGGCCATTCCTGAAGATCTCATCGAAAGCGAACTGTTCGGCCATCGCAAGGGCGCATTCTCCGGCGCTGCCGCTGACAAAGAAGGCAAATTCCAGAAGGCCGACGGGGGAACGCTGTTCCTCGATGAGGTCGGCGACATGAGCCTGAAGACGCAGTCGAAGGTGCTGCGCACACTCGATGAAGGGCGTTTTGCCCCCGTCGGCGAGGAAGAGCCGGTCACCGTAGATGCCCGCGTCATCGCCGCCACCAACAAGGACCTGGAAGAGGAAATCTCCAAGGGAAACTTTCGCGAAGATCTTTTCTACCGGCTGAACGTGATCCCGTTCTATGTGCCGCCGTTGCGCGAACGCAAAGAAGACATTCCGCTGATCGCGCGCTATTTCCTGAAGGAGTTTTCCCAGACCTACAACCGGCGTCCCAAGGAGATCGCCGACGATGCCCTCGATGCCCTCATGCGCTATTCGTGGCCGGGCAACGTTCGCGAGCTGCGCAACCTGATTGAGCGCATCGTGATCATGAATCCCACCGTGATCAAGCTGGAGCGCAAGCACCTGCCGACCCTGGTTTATCGCGAGAGCGGCCGCCGCACCATGGGCGATTTCTCCAGCCTGCACCAGGCGCGTGCCGCCTACGAACGCGACTACATCCTGAAGAAGCTGGATGAGAACCATGGCAGCGTCAGCCGCACGGCCGAGGTGCTGGGACTGGAACGCAGCCACATGTATCGCAAGATGAAGGCGCTGGGAATTGCGGTGAAAGAATAGTGGCTAGGGGTTAGTGGCTAGTGGTCGGTAGTGGGCAGCAATGATGCCACGAGATCTTTCGGCGTATGAGACTTGGTTCGGCAGGGCGGAACGAATGGCGAAGAGTTCAGCCCCGGATGGGGCGCTATTTGTTTTAGCCGCGGGCGTAAGCCCGCGGTCAAGTCAGAAAGACAACCGAGCCGCGGAGCGGCGGTACCAATCGCGACACAGACCAGAGACCGTCAGGAACTCGCGGACAACAAATCCTGTTGACGATATGAAATCGGCAATGATATCCACCGTTGAAAATACCTTCCGGGCCGTGGCCAGTCCGCAATCGCGGCGCGGACGCGCGCGTCTGATTGTCGCTTGCATCATCCTGCTCGCAATCGGCGCTTCCACGCTGGTCTTCGCACAAGACAAATCGGCCGCGGAGGAAATACGGGCCGGCATTCTCGCCTACCAATTTTCCAACTACCAGGGCGCGGCGGAGCACTTCCAGGCTGCGCTCAAGCTCGATCCCACCTCCACGCAGGCGCGGGTGCTGCTGGCGAATTCCTACGCTCAGCAGTACATTCTCGGCGATGAATCGGCCGCCAACACCGAACTGGCAACGCAGGCCATCGGCGAGTTCAAGACCGCTCTCCAGGATGATCCAACCGATCAGCAGCGCTACCGAGGTACGGTCTCCATCGCTTCCTTGAGCCTCAACCTGAAGCGCTGGGATGACGCTCGCGAGTATTACATGAAGGCTATTGAGCTCAACCCCTACGATGCGCACAATTACTTTTCGATGGGCGTCATCGACTGGACGCTGGCCTACCCGCCGCGCGTCAAGATGCGCGACGACATGCACTTGAACGATAGCGAAATGATCAGCGATCCGGCGGCCTGCGTTTCCTTGCGGGCGCAGAGCCAGCATTACGTCGAGGATGGAATGCAAGCGCTGGAGAAGGCGCTGCAGCTTCAGCCCGACGACGACGATGCCATGGCCTACATGAATCTGCTGTACCGCGAACGCGGCGAATATGAGTGCGACCAGCCCGACGCCCGCAAGGCTGACCTGAAAGCCGCCGACGAGTGGGTGGACAAAGCCATCGCCGCCAAGAAAGCCAAGGCCGAGAAGACGACCGAGACGCCGCATTGAGCCCGGTTCAGAGTGATCGGGCAGCTTGGTGCCCCGGCAACTCCAAAGAAGTGAGCCCAGTCCTGTGGGTGCCCCGTCCAAGCTAGTTTTGCTTGCGCCGGATTTTTTCTCGACGAACACAACACCCGCCCAACCAAAGGACGGTTGGGTGCGGCAGCGGAGCTACCGCGTGCAACTGGAGCTCAGCACCTCCAACTCGGTGACGTCCAGCGTGAAGGTCTGCTCACCCTCTGGCTTCTGGTCCTGCTCGCCTTTCCCTTCGCGCATCTTCGAGCTCGACGGATGCCCGGAGACGCTCACCGTGTGAAACATTTGCTTTGCCAGGTCCACTTTCTTGCTGGTGAGCTCCCACGTCCGGCCATCCTGGTCGGCGATGGAATAGCCTCCCGACGTGCCGCTCTTCTTCAGGCAGCCGGTCACGTTCACCAGTAGAGGTGTGGTGACAGTTCTCTGCTGGTTGGTTTGACTGTGCTGCGGGTTGTCCTGCGCGAACAGCAGCACCCCGCACAAACTCAGCAAACCTAGGCTGGCCCAAGCTGACTCATATCGGATTCGATGTGACCACATGACTGCTACTCCTTCGAATCAATGATAGAGCAAGCAAACGGGTGGCATCAGACAGGGACGACCGTTGAATCGCTTATACTCTCGAGGGTGCCCCGTCCATGCTGGTTTTTGGACGGGAATTTTTTCTCGCCGATCACAAAACCCACCCAATTAAAGGACGGTTGAGTGGGGCACCCGCGCTATCTCTAAGTTGTCATCACGAACGGCCTTGGCCGTGAGGGATCTGCTGTTTCCCCTATCGTCCCAGGCGCAAACAACAGCAGATTCCTCGCTTCGCTCGTAATGACAATCCTAGAAGCGAGCTGTCTAGCCCTCCGGCTCGGGCTCATCCTTCTGCTCGGCCCTGGACATGTTCTGCATCTGGGTGCGCCAGTCAGTCTCCTGCACAAACTCGCGCGAATCGCGCCAGCCGGCGCGCACCTTCACGAAGAGTTCCAGAAAAACTTTGGTGTTGAGCAGGCCCTGGATCTGCAGCCGCGCGGCCGTCCCGATTTTCTTCAGCGTCGAGCCCTGCTTGCCGATCAGGATCGCCTTCTGCCCCTCGCGCTCGCTGTAAATGGTGGCTGCAATGCGAGTCAGTCTAGCGCCCTCTTCGTACTGGTCAATCAGCACCGTCGTCGCATAGGGCACTTCCTGCTCGGTTGCCAACAGCACCTGCTCGCGAATCAACTCCGCCACCAGAAATCGCTCGGGCTGATCGGTGATCTGGTCTTTGGGGAAATATCGCGGCCCCTCCGGAAGCGCCTTCATCACCGACGTCAGCAAGGCGTCGAGGCCTTCGCGCTTCATCGCCGAAATCGGTATCACCTCGGCGAATTCATGCCGCTCTTTATATTCCGCGATGAGCGGCAGCAACCGTTGTTTGTCGAGCGCGTCGATCTTGTTCAGCAGCAGGAAGCAGGGCTGGCCGCCCTTCTTCACGATGTCGAGCACGAACTTGTCGCCGGCGCCGAACTTGGCGGTCGCATCCACGATCAGCAGCAGCAGGTCGCAACCTTCCAGCGCGTCATACACTTCCTTCATCATGCGCCGGTTCAGCGAGTTGATCGGCTTGTGAACTCCGGGAGTGTCAACCAGAACGATCTGTCCAGCGGGACGCTTGGCCTTTCGCTTGACGTTGATGATTCCCTGAATGCGATTGCGTGTGGTTTGCGGCTTGCGAGTGACGATGGCGAGTTTTTCGCCGACCAATGCATTCAGCAGGGTGGACTTGCCGGCGTTGGGGCGTCCGATGATGGAGACGAATCCGGAGCGAAAGGCCATCAGCTTCGGACCTGGCTGGAGGCAGAACTGGTCTGCAGGCTGACGCGCACGCGATCGACGCGGCGCTCGGTGGATTCCAATACTTCGAAGCGCAATCCGTTCTCTTCGAAGACTTCGCCCGCCTTGGGGATGTGACCGGCGAGTTCGCTTACCAGCCCGGCAATCGTGGTCGCCTCTTTTTCGTCGGGCCGCACGCCCAGCAACTTCTCCAGCAGGTCCACATCAGTGTTGCCGTTGAAGATGTACGAGGACTCGCTCTCTTTCACGATCTCAGCTTTTTCGTGCTCGTCGCGGATCTCGCCGACGATCTCCTCCACCAGGTCCTCGATGGTGACCAGTCCGGCGACCCCGCCGTACTCGTCAATGACGATGGCCATGCGAATGTTGTCGCGCTGCATCTCGCGCAGCAGTTCGCTGCCCAGCTTGGTTTCGGGGACAAAGTACACATCGGGCTTCATCAAGTCGCGTACGGTCTTGGTGCGCGCGTCCGTGTCTAGGACCTGCAAGAGGTCCTTTGCATTGACAATGCCTTTGATGTGGTCGATATCGCCTTCATAGACCGGTATGCGCGAATAGGGATACTTCTTTACCAGTTCGGTGAAATCCTCGATGGTGGTGTTGATGGGGACCGCGACGACCTCGGGCCGGGGCCTCATCACCTCCCGCACCGTCTTGTCGCCAAATTCGACCACCGACTGGATAAGATCGCGGTCGCCCTCCTCCAGGATGCCTTCTTCCTGGCCGGCCTCGATCAGCGCGTCCACGGCCTCGGACGGATGCTCAGGCTGCGGTCCGGCATGCTCCTTGGAGAGCGACGCCACCGACAAGCCGAAGCTGAGAATCAGGGTCACGGGCACGGCGAGATAGATTAGCGTCCGCAAAACCGGCACCCATCGCACCAGCCACTCGCCCCGGGTGCGCACGAAAAATAGATACGGCAGCAAGCGGTTGAAGATGACGATGATGAAGATGAGGCTCACCGCCGCCTGCACCAGGTCCAGCACGACCCAGCGCTTTTCCATGAACAGCGCATAGCCGATGAGCACGCCAATGCTGGCCATGCACATCTGGGTCAGCACCGCCATCGAGAGCGCGGCCCGGTCGCGGCTCACGTGCAGTCTGGGCTCGACGTGCTGCTCGTAGGCGTCTATGTTCTCCTGGAACTCGCGGCCCAAGAACTTGCCCATCTCCGCGTAAAGCCGGTCCACGTAAGACACCAGGGCCAGCAACGCCATCAAGACTACGAGAAGGATGGATAACGGCAGGCTCATCGCCGGGACCCTCCGCGACTTCTGGAGCCGGTAACTTTGCCCGACGCCGTTCGGCCAGCGGCGCGTCTCGCAGGGCTGGCGTGGGTGCGCTCGATCAGTCCAACCGGCAAGCCGAGTTGGCGACGCAGGGTGGTTTCGCGAGTCTGCATCTCGCCATCGTCGGTTTCGTGGTCGTAACCCGCCAGATGCAATAATCCGTGCAGGATAAGGATCTTCAGTTCGGTTTGCGGTGAATGGCCCATATCAGAGGCATTGGCCGCGGCAATCTCGGCTGAGATAGCAATATCCCCGGCAAGCTTGGGCGTCTCCGACGGGAAAGACAGAACGTCGGTGGGCTGGTTCTTCCTGCGAAAGCGGTGGTTCAATTCCTGCAATTCCCGGCTGGAGGCGACGCGAATGTTGACTTCACCGCGCAATCCGACCGCGCGCTGAGCTTTGGCGGCAAACAGGCTGAGCGCCCGCGCGCTGGTCCCTTCGGTTTCGTGCTCCAGGATGATCACTTCCGTTTCAAGTACAAATGGGAGGGCACGTTCAGCCCTCCCATATCATGGTAGCAAGGATTTACTCGGAAACGCGATTTTGTGCTGGCGGCGGCGGTTCGGCCGAAGGTATCTCCGCCAGCGATGTTTCCCGCTCGACGCTCGTCGCAGGCGCCCGCCCATCGCTGCTGCGCGCGGTGGCGAAGCCGGTGCCGTTCTTGATTTCCAGCGACAGCGACAACTGTTCGTTGCGCCCTTTATAGTCGTCGTACGCCCGGATGATTCGCTGTACCAGATGATGGCGCACCACGTCGCCTTCATCGAAGTAGCAGAAGCGGATGCCTTCCACGTT
This sequence comes from uncultured Acidobacteriaceae bacterium, assembly GCA_963737435.1. Lineage (GTDB taxonomy): Bacteria > Acidobacteriota > Terriglobia > Terriglobales > Acidobacteriaceae > Bog-257. The sequence continues at coordinate 437,032 of CAVTSI010000009.1, forward strand.
GCGCAGGATCTCGATCGCCTCCACCATCCCGCTGCGGTTGGCGTTGGGCAGGTCGATCTGCGTGATGTCGCCGGTGATGACCGCCTTGGAGTTGAAGCCGAGGCGGGTCACGAACATCTTCATCTGCTCCGACGTGGTGTTCTGCGCTTCATCCAGAATGACAAACGCGTCGTTGAGCGTACGCCCGCGCATGAACGCAATGGGAGCAATCTCAATGATGTTCTTCTCCAGGCAGCGGTCCACTTTGTCGGGTTCGAGCATGTCGTACAAAGCGTCATACAAAGGCCGCAGGTAGGGATCGACTTTTTCCTGCAAGGTCCCGGGCAGGAAGCCCAGGCGCTCGCCGGCTTCCACGGCAGGGCGCGCCAGCACGATGCGATTCACCCGCTTCGACAGCAGTGCCGCGATTCCCATCGCCACCGCGAGATACGTCTTGCCGGTCCCCGCCGGTCCAACGCCGAACACCATGTCACTGTTTTCGATGGCCTCGAGGTAGCGGCGTTGGTTAATGCTCTTGGGCTGCACGCTGCGCTTGCCAAACGACCGCTGTTTGCCCGCCTCCGCGAGTCCAAGCAAGGTGGCCGTCGGGTCCGAGGTCAAGACGCGAATCATGGCGCCCAGATCTCCGTTCACGAAAGTAAAACCATTGCGAAGCAGGTGCTGGTAGTCGGCAAATACCTGCTGCGCCCGGCCCACGTCGCCGGCCGCGCCCTCAATCTCGATGGAATCGGGCCGCATGGCAATGGCGACATTCAAGCCATCTTCCAGCAGGCGCAAGTTTTCGTCTCGGGTACCAAACAGGGTTTCGATGTTCGGGCTTATTTCGATGTTCTTTTTCATTTAGAGTCGGAAGTCGGCCTCCGTTTGTATCGGGACCCCAACTCGCGGTTGGGCGGATTGGAGCCTTGAGTTCCGCAAGCGGGATGGACCGGTAACAGACCAAGCGCTTCGGTCTGACATTGGGATGCATGGCAATGCTGTGCAGTGGTAGGAATTGAGCCCGGAAGATTGCCCAAGCGAAAAACAACTCTCATTGGCCGCTAGCCTATCCCCGAATCGGGACAGAGTCAAATCAATAAAACGTAACTGGATAACGATCCGAATTCTCTCCTCTTGGCTCTGCCACGTATCCAGTTATTTAGATGGCGCTGTGAAGAAAAGGGAGCGCCGTGCTGTAACTTGTATTATGGTCTGGTTCAGAATGATTGGTGGCACTTCAGTGCAACGTCAGACTGCAAGTTCGAAGAGGCCAGCCAGCTTGCTCGCTGCAGTTGGCCCGCTTCGGGGGAGCTAAGCCGGTCAATGGCTAGACGACGGTTCCTTTGCCGGTTACTGGTTTGGAGCACGACGTTGTGCGTCGCGACCGCTGTTCTCGCTGCGGCCGCCGTTCTGACAGCCAAAGTCGAGCGAATCGGCGCCTTAAGTGTGCCCGCAGCTTCTGACGCGCTGAAGCAGGCGGTCGAAGAAAAGGGATACCGGGTGACGCTCGATGGCGGTTGGACCGCAGAGTTCTGGTTTGTAAAACAGCTTAAAACCGCGGCGAAAGATGTACCCGGCGCACTCTATCCTGAGTTGGCGAACGGGGAGTTCGTTGGCATGGTCAACCTGCCCAAGGGCATGACCGATTTTCGCGGACAGACAATTCCTGCCGGCGTGTACAGCTTGCGTTATCAACTGCTGCCGCAGGACGGCAACCACCTGGGTGTGGCGCCTAATCCTGATTTCCTGTTGGCCATTCCAGTCGCCAGCGACCCGGATCCGGAACAGGGTTACCTTTACAAGAAGTTGGTTGCGCTCAGCGCCAAAACCACTGGCACGAGCCATCCCGCGGTAATTGCTCTGGATACGCCAGGCGAGCCGGGCAGTGCCGTGGCAGATAAGCAGGGAACGGTGGTGCTTACCGTAACTGTTCCCTCCTCGGGTGCGAGCCCGACCGAGAAGGTGGGGATCGTAGTGCAAGGCACCGCCGGGCAATAAATGCGCATGGCAGGCTCCCGCAATGCTACTGTTATGCGTTCTCTCCCTGGACCCACCTGATCCTTGTCGGGCATGAAGAAATTCTTCCTACGCCGCTCCGTACCGCTGCCTCCTCTTCTGGATTGGTGCTTGTTATTGCTTCTGCTGGCGGCTACCACTCCCGCGATTCTGTTTCGCCACCGAACTTTTTTCATCGCTCCCCCACTTGACCTACTCGATGGTTCCTGGCTTCTCAATACCAGTTACGAGGCAGCGACCGGAATTTGGTTCGGTCGTGACGTGACATTTACTTACGGGCCGCTCTTCCAATGGCTCTCCAGTGCGCCGTCGCGCTGGCTGGGGATTTCGACGGGGACGGTCTATGCCACCTGGTACATGCTGCCATGGTTCGTCACTGTTCTCGCCACATTCGCTAGTGCCTGGCTGCTCTTCCAGGAAGCCAGTTCGTGGAGGCGGCGGCTATTCGTGCTGTTGGCCGTCGTCTTCTGGTGGCCGCCAGATGTGCGCGCCTCCGTTTCCATCGTGGTCTTTCTGGGATTCTTGCGGCTTGCGGATGTCGTAGCATCAGACACCCGGGCCCGCACACTGCCCGCACTTGCAGCCGGAGCGGTGTGTATCATGTGCTTTCTGATTTCCGCGGACACGGGGCTGTACGCCGTAGCGGCGCTGTTGTTGTCCGTGACCGCAACCTACGCGGTGAAGCGGAGACTCCCCGGAGCGGGCTTTAGGCTGCTGCGTTTACTGGCCCTGGCGGGTGCGTGCTTTGCGGTCCTGATGTTGGCGACCAACGCCGCCATGGCCTCTCCGCTCAATTTCAAGTTCTGGCATTCCAGCTTCATGCTGGCCACTTCGTACCGCTGGTTCGAGGCGTCGGGGATGCCGAAAGCCGGCAAGCGGCTGGTCCTCTCCACCTTGGCGATGGGTGTCCTTGTTTTCGGCCTGGCTTGGAGGTGGCGTGAACCAGAAGGTCGCGTTTGGACGCTGCGTCCAGCTTTCCTGCTCTCTGGGTTCTGCTTCTCATTTCTTATGCTGCAAAGCGGATTGGTGCGTTCCGATTACGGCCACGTGCTGCTCGCCATCTTCCCCATGGTTTTCCTGGGCGGCGCAATCCTGGTCGGCGGACGGCCCTCGGCCCCTGTGATCTCAGGCATCCTGGTGGGCGTCGCCGTTGTTGCGACCTTGTTGCTGGTCCATCCTGACGGGGCCTTCGTTCCCAGCGGCCTGGAAGCGAAATGGAGAGAGATACAAAGTCCGACCCTGGTCTGTCCCGACGGGTTTCGCGCATTCGATCACGCTTGCTTCCGCACCGCCGATAGCGAACTTTTGTCGTCAGTTTCGGCCTACGTCGATCAGCACACGGATCGCGGCGGTCCCATTCTCGTGTTTCCTTACGAGACCGCGTTCGGCCTGACTTCCCGCCGCATGGTTGCGGGTGGGCTGCTGCAAAGTTATCTGGTCAATGGAGAGTACCTTACCAATCTCGAGTTAGCCGGACTGCGCAGGTCGAATCCGCCATTCGGACTTTACTTTCCCGACGGCGTCATCAGCCAGGGCGTCGATGGCATTCCCAATTTCACCCGCAGTCCGGAGCTTTGGTTCTACCTGCTGCGTCATTACCGTCTCGACGGCAGTCCAGCGAATGGGGTGTTCGGGCTGGCGCGCGACGAAACTCGCGATTCGCGGCTGATCTTCAGCCAGCAGAATCTGGGCAATACCTCTGGTGAAATGCCCATCACCCATCGCAATAGCGCCCTTGACTTGGGGCCGGTCCTGTGGCCGCCCGCGGACACAGACTTCCTGAAGCTCCGCCTCCAGGTCACGTACTCAGCCTGGTGGAAAATACGGAAGCCTTCGCAAGTCTCTTTGCAGATTACATTCGCCGATGGCTCGCAGAAGCGCTTGCCCTTTCTGGTCGAACCAAACCACACCTCCGAGGTTTGGCTTTACCCATGGGACGAAACGGGGATGGGAAGCTACTTTGCGGCGGACGAATCGGAGTGGCGCCTCGCCAGCCGTCCCGCAATTGTCGGCTTGAAATTGCTTATCACCCGCCTCGATTGGATCTCCGTCGTACCCAGCCGCGTTTTCATCGAGAGCGTAGCTGCTGTCCGTATGTCCTTGCCTGCACGCAGCGGGCCCGCAGAACCAACGGATAATCCTTGAGGCACTTTCGCATACGCTCCGGAGCCTTCGTCTTAGGATCACGAGCCGAGCAAGCAGCCACAGATTCGACCGCAACGCGTCTTCCGGTCCCGTCGTGTGCTTGTTGTTATAGATTTTTTTCGTGTTCAGCTCAAAATTCACTGTTCGCATTGCTGCTTTTCTCGTCTGTGGTGTTGCGGAGTGCATCACCACGATGAAAATTGCAACACCTCCTCTCGACCCTCTCGAATCGAAGCTAACTTACTGGTTCCGCTGGCCATACCGACCGGGCGCAAGCACTGAAGGAGCGATTCTGCGAATTTTCCGTTGCAGAACGCAACGAATCACGTCGTTGAAGAATGCAACGTAGGGCATCGAGGCGAAACGCAACAGGGCGCACAAGGTGAACAATCGTCGCCACTTGCACGCGCTCAGCGCAACAATCTTCCTCATTCGCTCATTTGGTATGCCAAATGCCTTAAGAAAAGTGTCAAGCGCGAAGCATTCAAGCGCTGGCAGAGAAAAAAGCCCTCGGATGCGAGGCAGGAGGCGGTTATGACAGTTCTTCTGGTTCTCATGATGTTCGCAATCTTCCTTACCATTGACTTTTTCTACTCCAAAGCGAAACACCCCGTGCTTCAGGTAGCCCCGGCAATGCGCAAGCAAGACGCGGCAGCGCGCTTGAAGCCCAGCCTGGTGGGCGGTTTCTCGGTCCCCGGCAATCTTCGCTATCACCCCGGACACACCTGGGCGCTGAGCGAGAGTCCGAACCTGGTGCGAATCGGCATCGACGACTTCGCCTCCAAGCTGACCGGGAAGGTCGAGCACATCGTGCTTCCGCAGCGTGGGCAGTGGATCCGTCAGGGACAAAAGGTATGGAGCATAGTGCGCAACGGCGTCAAAGTTGACATGGTTTCTCCGATCGAAGGCAGCGTGGCCGACATCAACGAAGCGGTGGTCAATGATCCGGCGCTGGCGACGAAAGATCCTTACGGCGAAGGCTGGCTGGTAACGGTGCAGTCTCCCGATGCCAAGACCAACTTTCGCAACCTGCTGAGTGGTGCACTGGCGCGGTGGTGGACGGAAGAGTCCTCGATGCGGTTGCAGCGCGTCGTGCCCAGCGCGCTCGGCGCCTTGGCCCAGGATGGCGGCGTGGCCATCGACGATCTCGCCAGCACCATGCCGGACGAGCAATGGACCAAGATCACGCGCGAGTTCTTCCTGACCTAGCCCCTTGCACGGATAGAATCAACGCCCCGGAGTGCACCTCCTGCTCCGGGGCGTTTTTATTGTTCCTGTCGACTGCGGAAATGATCGTTTCAATTGACGAGCAGCCGTTATCATAAGAACCCAGAACCAGGAGCCACCCATGAGCAAAGTTCTTCTCATCGGCAAAGACTCGGAGACGACCCGTTCCATCGCGCAAGCTCTTGGCAACAAAGATTGCCCAAGTGAATGCGCGTACGGTGGGGCGGACGCCATCCGCCGCTTGCGTCACCAGTCGTTTGACGTGCTCATCACCGACCCGGAAACCACCATTGAGGAAGACCTGGCACTGATCGAGGAGGTGCGCCAAATCCGGCCCGGGGTGAAGACCATCGTTCTGGCTCCGCACGCCACGCCGGAGGAGGTCATCGCCACGTTGCGGGCGCGTGTCTTCGTCTGCATCGGCGCCCCGTTTGATGCAGGCGAGATTGCCAACTTTGCTCATGAGGCCCTCTCCGACGCCGACTGGCGCACCGACATTGAGGTTTTATCCGCGCAACCTCACTGGGTTTCGCTGCGCGCCAACTGCCGCATGCTGACGGCCGAGCGTGTGGTGAGTTTTCTGCGCGAGTTGTGCTCGGAATTGCCGGAACACACGCGCAACGACGTGATGTTGGCCTTCCGCGAGATTTTGCTGAATGCCATGGAACACGGCGCGGCGTTCAATCGGCACAAGGTGGTAGAGGTGTCGGCGGTGCGCACCGAGCGGACGATTGTCTTCTACGTGCGCGATCCCGGTGCAGGCTTCCGCCGCGATGCCATCGCGCACGCCGCTGTGGCAAATGCTCCTGAGGATCCTGCCGCTCATATCGAATACCGGGACGAAATGGGCATGCGTCCCGGGGGATACGGCATCCTGCTGGCTCAGGGCGTCGTGGACGAATTGATCTACAGCGAAGTGGGCAACGAGGTCTTGCTCATCAAGCACACGGCATGAGGTGTTAAATGGACGGTTGCCGTCCAGCCCCTACAGCCAGCCCTTTGCCCGGGCGATGCGGGCTGCTTCCACGCGGTTGGCGGCACCGAGTTTGCTGATGGCCTCCGACAAATAATTGCGCACTGTGCCCTCCGACAAATTCAATTCCGTGGCGATTTCGGAGCTGGCTTTGCCTTCTCCGGCGAGACGCAGCACCTGGCGCTCGCGCTCGGTGAGCGGATCGACTTCGTCGGTCCAGGCCTCGGCGGCAAGTTGCGGATCGATGACGCGCAGTCCGCGATGCACCCGCCGCACCGCATCGGCGAGTTGTTCCGCGGGCATGTCTTTCAGAAGGTAGCCGGAAGCTCCGGCGTCGAGGGCGCGGCGCAGGTATCCAGCGCGTGCAAACGTGGTGAGAATGATGACGCGCACCGGGACGCCGCGGCGCTTCAGTTCGGCTGCGACCTCCAACCCCGTCAGCGTGGGCATTTCGATATCGGTGATCAACACCTCAGGGCGGGTTTGCTGCACCATGCGCAGGGCTTCGTCGCCGGAGCCGGCGCGGGCGACGACCTCGATGTCGTCTTCCATCTCGAGCAGCACGGCCAGCGCGCCCAGCACCATGGCCTGGTCTTCGGCGAGGACAACCCGGATTTTGTCGCGCTTGGCGACGGGCATGCCTTTAGTTTCGCAGAACCGAGGCCAAGGGCGCGAGAGGCAAATGAATCACCAGGCGGGTGCCCGCGGCGGTCTGGCGCTGCAGCGAGCCGCCGATCGCCTCCAGCCGTTCGCGCATACCGCGCAGGCCGTTGCCCTCCGGACTGTCGGTGCCGCAGCCGTTATCGGCGATCTCCAGGGTGCAAAGCTGTTCGTCGCGCGCGAGGCGGACGCTGCAGGTTTGCGCTTGGGCGTGGCGTACCACGTTGGTCACGGCTTCACGAAGCGCCAAGGCAAGCACGCTTTCCTGGGCCGGGCTGAGCGGAACGTCGGACGCTTCGCAGTCCACGGTGATGCCCGCGGTTTCGAGCGTCTGGCGGGCGCGCAGCAGTTCGGCGGCGAGTCCCTGGCCACGATATCCGCTGATGGCTTCGCGCACGCCGGCCAGCGCGGCGCGCGAAGTGTGCTCGACGTCCTGCATTTCTTGCTTGGCCCGCTGCGGATCGCGGTCCACCAGCTTACGCGCCAGTTCCGCCTTCAGGGTTATGAGCGACAGCGTGTGTCCCAGCAGATCGTGCAGGTCGCGCGCAATGCGTTCGCGCTCGGCGACCTTGGCGAGATGTTCGATCTCGTCTTGCGCGAGTTGCAGTTTTGCCGACGTGCAATGCGAGACCGCGCTGAAGTGGTTCCCCATTCCCACCAGCACGATCAGCAGCAGCATCGTGCCCCAAAATTCCACCGGCAAATGCAGGTTGTGTGCGTACACGCCGAGGAGGGCAAGAGCCAGCGCGACCAGGCAAAGCACCCGGCGAAGACTGGTTGTGAAGCCGCCCGCCGCGATTGCATAAACCAGCAGGCAACTGACCGCGCCATGGTGGAAGGGGATTAGCGCCGCCGCCATCACGAACAGCGCAGCGATGGCAAAAAGCTTGCGTGGCTCGGGGCGAGAAAACGCATAGAGGTAGAGCCAAACGAAAAAGATGCCGTACAGCGTGTTGCCAACCCATAGCAATGGCCCGGCATGCCTCCATGCCGGATCGACGAAGAACCAGACCATGAACGGCAGCCAGATCAGCGGCATCCAGCGATGGCGGTCCTCGTTGGGATAAATCTTCCACCAGAATGCGCGAAGGGTCATCATCGTCTGCTCGGTTCCTATTGTTGTCTGGAATGGGTCTTGGGCACAACTGAGTACCAGATTACGGCCACCGCGGTAATCGCTGCACTCAGCCAATTCCAGTGGCCACTGAGAGTGAGCGCCGTAAAGATGACCATGGCCACAGCCCAGACGATCCATTGCGCAGTTTTGCTTTTCATAATCGTTCCTGATTCCGTCTTAGTGACCACCTGTCAAGTTCGACAATGGAGTTACAGCAACCGCCAACCGCCAACTGGCAACTGGCTACTGACTACTGACAACTGACAACTGCTACCTCACCCATACAACTTGCCTTCATCCCGCCAGTAGCCCCAGGCGGCCAGTCCCAGGCAAATCAGGCTGAACGACAGCAGACCCTCGACATGCGGCCAAGTGGAAGCCGGCGCCATCCCCATGCCGACCACGTTCAGGGCAAGCTGGCTCATGTGGAAAGGAGGCAGGAAGTTGGCGAACATCCGCAATCCGTGGGGCAGCATGAAGAGCGGGATCCACAGCCCAGAGCAGAACGCCATCGGTAAGTAAATCAGATTGACCACCGCGGGCGCGGAATTCGGTTTCGCGAAGTATCCGATCGCCAGCCCCATGGAGCTGAAGGGAATCGAACCGGCAACCAGAATGCCGACCAGGCGAGCGGCCGTGGTCAGCGGCAAGCGCACGCCACCGAATGCCGTCCCAACGGCAAGCAGTAGAAGCATGATCACCGTGCTGAATACGACTGCCGAGAATAGCTTGGCAAAGAAAAAAGAAATAGGCGGCAATCGGCATGGGCGAAGCGCGCTTCACCTGCAGCCAGCCCTGACCGCGCTCGATCGCGAGGTTCACTCCGAAACCGAACAGCGAGACCGCCATCACCCCGAAGCATCCCATGGTCGCGAGCATGTACACCGCGGTTTCATTGCGGTTTACAGGGTTTCCCGATCCGAGCACGATGCCAAACAGCACGTAGAACATCAGCGGAAATGCGACCGTAGAAATCGCGTACACCGGGATGCGCACGTTCTTCAGCAATTCATACTTCGCTTCCTTGCAGAAGAGTGCGATGGTTCTCGCCGGCGAGCGGCGGGTTACGGCGAGGGTGGCGGGAAACGTGGTGGCAGCCATGTTAGTTCCTTTCCTTCGAGGCATCAGCGTTATGGTTCTGCGTCAGCGCCAGGAACGCCTCTTCCAAGCCTGCGTTTGCGACTTCCAGATCACCCAGCCAGGAATCCCGCTGCAATAGCTCGCGCACCACGGGCTCGGCGGCGTTTACTTGCAGCTCAAAGGCGTTGCGGTCGGCCTTGGCGCTGAGCACGCCAGGAATCTGCCGGACTTCTTCCAGCGACAGCCGGCTGGTGCAGCGGATCTGTTTGCCCATGGCGCGCGCCTTGATTTCGTTGGGCGTGCCTTCGGCCATGATCGCCCCCTTGTCAAGCACAAGAATGCGATCAGCCAGGGCATCGGCTTCGTTCAGGTAATGAGTGGTAAGTAGCACCGTTTTGCCGCGGCCAATGAGGGTGCGAATTTGCGCCCACATCAGGCGGCGCGCTTCCACGTCGAGTCCAACCGTGGGCTCGTCCAGAAAAAGCAGGTCGGGATCGCCGCAGAGTGCGATGCCGAACAGCACGCGGTGCTTCTGGCCGCCGGAAAGTTCACCGTAGGGACGCTCCTTGATGTCTTCCAGCCCCGCGATCTTCAGCGTCTCTGCGATGGGCAGAGGCGCCGGATAGTAGGACGAAAACAGGTCAATGTGTTCGCGTACTTTGAGCGTCTCGGGCACGCGTCCGACTTGGAGCATGGCGCCGACGCGAGTTTGCACATGTCCCAGATGCGGATCGGATCCCAGCACCGAAACGCTGCCCGAGTCGGGACGCGCCAGACCCAGCAGCATCCGCACCAGCGTGGTCTTGCCGGCACCGTTGGGGCCGAGCAGGGCCAGCAATTCGCCGGCGTAAATCTCGAGATTCAAGTCGCGCAGCGCGACAACCTCTCCATAGCTCTTCTTCAGATTGCGGCTCTTGGCCACACTGGCCGGCCGTAAGGCGGTGGTGCTGTGTGGCATTTCGGCTAAAGCGGTTGACATGGATGGCTCCTGTGGCGCACGGTTTTCTTCGGCCCACGTTGGCGATCATCGGTCATGCCAAACTCTGGCGGTAGTGTGGATTGTCAGCGATCAAGGGTGACAAATGTCATGGAGGCCGCAGTTCGCGGTGGCTCTTTCGGCGGTGGTGATCAGCTATCAGCCGTCAGCTATCAGCTTAAGTGGAAGGCGGAGGTAAATCCCAAGCGCTCAGGTTATGCTATGATCAATCTATTGTGCCAACCGTTTTAAGGTGGCTTGGTTTCAGGGTCGTGATATACCCCAACGATCATCGCCCGGCACACGTCCACGTCATAGGATCGGGTTGTGAGGCCGTGTTCCAACTGAATTGTCCAAGAGGCCCGGCGGCGTTACGAGAGAATTACGGGTACTCGCGCGCCGGGACATCACCCGCATCAAAGCGATGTTGGCAACTGAAGTGTCGGAATTGTGCAGAGATTGGGAGAGAATTCATGGCAAGGCGTGATGAATTCGAAATAGCGACTGAGCGTGCCCGGAGACGGCGCAAGCACATCCCTTCGGCTATTAGGGCCCACTACGACCGCAACCGTGGACGCGTCGTGGTTGGCCTCGGCCCGGACTTGGACGTGACCTTTTCTCCTCATTCGGTGCAAGGGCTGGAAAACGCCACGGCCTCGCAACTCGAACCTGTCGAGATTACGCCGTCTGGCTTTGGCCTTCATTTTCCGAAGCTGGATGCAGACGTTTACCTGCCAGCGTTGTTCGAAGGTGTCTTCGGTTCCAAGCGCTGGGTCGCTGCCCAACTCGGCACACTTGGAGGAAGATCCAAGAGCGTGGCCAAAGCTGTAGCTTCCCGAAACAACGGCCGGCTGGGAGGCAGGCCGAAGAAAACGGCACTCAACCATAAACCTCGGATCTAACTGCCCAACGTCTTTCTTTTCAGTCAAGTCGCTGGTTGCCCGATCAGGGTGCGATTCGCCGCCACATCCAAAATAGTCCTCCGGGTGACCGCTGTCACATTTGCAAGTGATAGCAATCACGGCTCCTGGGACACCTCAGAGGCGACACTTACATGTAAGAGTGAGGGGCCCGGAGCCAAAGCGTCGCACCCTGCCTTATGCGACCGTCGGCCGAGGAGGAGAGGTTCCGCCATGTTGCTTGCATACCGCCTAGTAAAGCTGATCGAAAGCCATTCCGACGGGTTGGCCCGCAGCCTGCATGACCGTTATCGCCAGTGCGATAAGTGCACGGCCTATGCCAACGTGCCTGACAGCGAGCTCACCGAAAAAGTGTATGACGTGTATCGCCATCTGGGCGAATGGCTGCTGGGCAAGACCGAGGCCGATATCGAGAACCGTTACCTGGAAGTAGGCGCGCAGCGGGCGGCACAAGGCGTGCCCATTAGCCAAGTGGTCTGGATGATTTGCCTGGTCCGCGAGAACCTTTGGGACTACCTGCAAAAACATGCTGAACTGGAGCATCCGGCAGAAATCTTCGGCGAGATGGAACTGTTGGAAATGCTGGACAAATTCTTTCATCTTGCCATTTACTACGCCGCGCTGGGGCACGAGCGTGCCAGCGCCGGCTACTCCGTGAAATCGGAAACGGTTTCGGCTTAGAAAAGGATTCGGGTCTATGTCCTGGATTGATCAATACCGCAGCAAGCTGGTTACGGCGCGCGAGGCGGTATCGTGCGTAGAGTCGGGAATGCGAGTGTACATCCACCCCGGCTGCGCCGAGCCAGAAGCCCTGGTGGAAGCGCTGATGGTGCGCGCCCCTTTCGTAAAAGACGTCGAAGTGATGCACCTGCTGACCCACGGTACTTCGCCGTACTGCGCGCCTGAAATGGCAGAACACTTCCGCCATAATGCGCTGTTTGTCGGCGGCAACGTGCGCGAGGCGGTGAACGATGGCCGCGCCGACTACACGCCCATTTTCCTTGGCGAAGTCGAGGCGCTGTTCGAAAGCGGCGAGGTGCCGATTGATGTTGCTTTCATCCAGGTATCGCCCCCCGATTCGCATGGCTATTGCAGCTTTGGCGTCGGGGTGGAGTGCACCCTGACCGCCGCGAAATGCGCGCAGCATGTGGTTGCCCAGGTCAATGGAAACATGCCTCGCACCTACGGCGACAGCTTCATCCACGTTAGCGATATTGACGCCATCGTGGAGCTCTCGCGCCCGCTGTGCGAACTGAAGGTGCAACCCAGTTCGGAGTTATTTCGGGCAATCGGCACGCGCGTAGCCTCGTTGATCGAAGATGGCGCCGTCCTACAATGTGGGATTGGCGGCATCCCCGATGCCATCCTGCCCAACCTGATGGACCGCAAAGACCTGGGCGTGCACACCGAAATGCTTTCCGACAGCGCGGTTCCGCTGATCGAAGCGGGTGTGATCAACGGCCAGCGCAAGAACTGGAAACCGCGCAAGGTGATTCTCGGCTTTGTGCTGGGCACCAGAAAGCTGTTCGACTTCATCGACGAAAATCCCATCTTCGAGTTTCATCCCTCGGCCTACACCAACGATCCCTTCCGCATTGCGCAAAATGACCGCATGGTGGCGATCAACTCGGCCATCGAGGTGGATTTGACGGGGCAGGTGTGCGCCGAGTCGATCGGATCGCAATTCTACAGCGGCTTTGGCGGGCAACTGGATTTCATCCGAGGAGCGGCGCGCTCGAAATACGGCAAGCCGATTATCGCGCTGCCGGCGACCGCCAAGAACGGCACGGTATCGCGGATCGTGCCGCGGCTGACCAATGGCGCGGGCGTTCTGACCACGCGCGCCGACGTGCACTACGTGGTCACCGAATTCGGCATTGCCTATCTGCATGGACGGACCATCCGCCAGCGGGCCGAGTCGCTGATTCAGATTGCACATCCCAAGTTTCATAACGAGCTTTACGACTATTGCGAGCGCCAGCGCTGGTTCCAGCGCAACGCTTGCGCAGCGGAAGTGAGAGAGTAAGGAGCGCAACAATGTCATCGCAACCGCGCGGTTATGTGATCATCGATGCGGAAGAATGCAAAGGGTGCGGCCTGTGTGTGGATTCGTGCCCGCCTGAGTGCCTGGTCCTGGCGCCGGAACTGAGCAAGTATGGCGTGCATCCGGCGCAATACACCGGCGAGGATTGCACCGCTTGCGGAGCTTGTTTCTACTGCTGTCCTGAGCCGGGAGCCATCACGGTGGAGCGGCTGATTCCGACAAAAGCCGCAACCGCGGCCATTCCGAAAACCCAGGAGGTGACCCGTGAGGCAACTCTGTAAAGGCAATGTGGCCATCGTCAAAGGCGCGGTGCTGGCGGGCTGCCGGGCTTTCTATGGATATCCCATCACTCCCGCCAGCGAAATCGCGGAGTACGCCGCACTTCTGATACCGGAAGTCGGCGGCACCTTCTTGCAGGCGGAGAGCGAAGTTTCGGCCATCAACATGGTGTACGGCGCATCGTCGGCCGGCATGAGGGTGATGAGTGCCTCGTCAGGTCCCGGACTGAGCCTGATGCAGGAAGGCATTTCCTACATCGCTGGATCCGAGTTGCCGTGCGTCATCGTTGACGTAGTGCGCGGCGGACCCGGACTGGGCAACATTGCACCCGAGCAGAGCGACTACTTCTGCATCGTGAAGGGAGGCGGCCACGGTTGCTATCGCAACATCGTGCTCGCGCCCTCGTCAGTGCAGGAGGTGTTCGATCTCACCATACTGGCCTTCGACCTTGCCGATCGCTATCGTAATCCGGTGATGATCATGACCGATGGCTACGTCGGCCAGATGATGGAGCCGCTGGACATCAAGATGCGCAAGATTGAGCAGCCGGAAAAAGACTGGGCGGTCAAGGGCAACGCGGAGACGAAGAAGAACGTGATCACCTCGATCTTCCTCGAATCCGATGTGCTGGAAGCGCATGTTAACAAGTTGGAAGCCAAGTACCAGCTTGCGCAGGAACTGGAGACCCGCTGCGAAGAATATCTGACGGAAGATGCCGAGGTGTTGCTGATCGGGTTCGGCATCGTGTCGCGCGTGCTGCGTTCTACCGTGGACCAGTTGCGAGCCCAGGGGGTAAAGGCGGGCCTGTTCCGTCCCATCACGCTCTGGCCCTTCCCCTCACGCGAGCTCTGTAAAACGGCAGAGCATGTGAAGTCGGTGTTAGTGGTGGAGCTGAACACCGGAATGATGGTGCAAGACGTGAAACTGACGCTCAACGGCACGGTGCCGGTAGAGTTCTATGGACGCACGGGCGGCAATGTTCCCGCGGCGGAGGAAGTTACCGCGCAGGTGTTTGCGCGCATGTCGGCCTTGGTGTAGGACGTTGGTGCCCCATTCTCTGCCGCACTTGCAGACGGGTGGGTACTAGGAGGAATTGTGAACGGCTACGAAGTTATCCATGAGAAATCGCCAGCATTCTATGATCGCTACGAACGCAAAGGGGAGCTTCAGCAGCAGACACATTACTGCCCCGGTTGCGGACATGGCATCGTCCATAAGCTGATCGCCGAAGCGCTTACCGATCTTGGTCTTCAGGACCGTACCGTCCTGGTGAGTCCCGTTGGTTGCTCGGTCTTCGCCTACTACTACTTCGACGTGGGCAACGTGCAGGTGGCGCACGGACGCGCGCCCGCCGCAGCGACCGCGCTGAAGCGTTCGCATCCCGAGTCCATCGTGATTGCATACCAGGGCGACGGCGACCTGGCGGCCATCGGCACCGCTGAAATCGTGCACGCCGCCAATCGCGGCGAGAACATCTGCGTGTTCTTCGTCAACAACTCGGTCTATGGCATGACCGGCGGGCAAATGGCGCCGACTTCGCTGATCGGCGAGGTGACCACGACTTCGCCCTGGGGACGCCGTGCCAGCAATGAAGGCTTGCCGCTGCACGTGTGCGAACTACTGGCCGCGCTGGAAACGCCGACCTACATTGAGCGGGTCGCGCTAAACGACATGAAGAACATCATGAAAGCCAAGCGCGCCGTGAAAAAAGCCCTGCAGATTCAGAAAGACGGCGGCGGCTTCTCGCTGGTGGAACTCCTTTCGCCGTGCCCGACCATCATGAAGATGGATCCCGTAGTGGCGCGCAAGTGGGTCGGCGAGACCCTGGTGAAGGCGTTCCCGCTGGGCGTATTCCGCGACCGCAAGCCAGAGTTGCCGCCCGGCCCGAAAATCCCGGTGAAGACCGTCGCCGAAGCGCTGGACGTGGAGGAGAGCGCTGCGGAAATCACAGCCCCACGCCGCCATCACACCCGCGACCTGACGGTGAAGATCGCCGGCTTCGGCGGTCAGGGCATCCTGCTGATGGGGCAGTTGCTGGCGGAAATGGCCCTGCGCGAGCACATGGAAGTGAGCTGGCTGCCATCGTACGGTCCGGAGATGCGCAGCGGCAGCGCGCACTGCCACGTTTCGCTGTCGCACGAGCGCATCGGCTCGCCGGTCATCTCGCAACCCGAAGTGCTGGTTGCGATGAACGAACTCTCCCTGCATAAGTTCGCGGCCAGCGTGGTTTCTGGGGGACTGATCCTCTACAACCACACCGAGCTGCCCTGTGGGCTTCAGTGCGCCACAGGCGCGGATTGTGTGCGTGCCGGCGTCGGAGATTGCCGACCGGTTGGGTTCGGCCAAGGTGGCCAATGTGGTGATGCTGGCGGCGCTGCTGGAGGAGACCGAGTGTTTGCCCGCCGAGTCAGCCATTTCGGTGCTGGAGGCGACGGTGAAGAATCCCAAGCTGCTCGAACTCGACCGCCTGGCCATGAAAGCCGGACGCGATTACGTAGACACGGAAATTGAAGTGGGCGCGGTATCGCAGCCCGACGGGTACTCGTACTGAAAAGCTGGCAGTGAGCAGTCAGCGAAAGCCGTCTCCGCTCGCCGTCCTAGGCGGAGACGGCTTTTGGTTGGAGCCGACCAACGCTTCTGCGGTTCCGAGGATAGACGGTCCACTCGCAGTTTGTAATTCTTTACATCCCCACGCCAGCCCTGGCGAATCCAATTTCAAGTCTGGAAGGCGACTCCTTTTCTCGATCGCTCGGGCACTGGCCTCGTCTCCGGGTAGGCGGCACGAGTGGTGGCGGGGGTTTTTACCGTTTCCTCCCCTTAAGTCCGGCCGAAGCAGAACGGTGTCAGGCAGGACTACATCACTCGTTTGTCCACGCCAAAACTCAACGCGCCAGGCCAATCAGGAAAGCAGCCAGAAGGACCAGCACCAGGACGGCCCGCCAGCGTCCGCCTTCGGGCAGCGGGCCGCCGCCGGAGACACGAGGCGGGACCCAGAAAAGGGCCACCACCGCCAGAATCAGCGCGGGCACAAACAGGAATGCCAGCAAAGCATATTGCGCCTTGCTCTGCGAAAACAGCCCGCCTTGTCGCAAAGGCGATGCCAACGTACTGCCCAGGAACCAACACAATATCGCGCTGCCCAGTTCTGCGACCGCGCCAAGAATGCGTAATATTAAAGGCGTCATCGTAATCGATAGCAGTGTAACAGTTCGACTGCGCGTTACATGAGCCTTCGGCCCAGCCATGGGAATGAAAACTTTGTTCGGCTGTCATCCTGAGCGACGAGCGCAGCGAGGAGTCGAAGGACCCCTATACCACCTACCCAGTTTTCACCTGGCATGATTTTCGGCAGGCCGAAAGCCGCGGGCTGGTAAATGATTTTCGGCGGCGGTACGCGGCTGAGTTCTAGCGCGCGACAGGGGGGCTTGGCGCCGCAACCCTCGTCAGCTTCCACGGTTTCAGCTTGGGCATTCCGGGAGGCATGGACATGGCGCTCATTTTGAGTTCGGCCGTGGTTTCGCTGGTCAGCCGCATGGTGAAGCGGTCCGTCTCGTTGGTGTCCGGGTTCTTCGTGGTCAACAGCAAGCCGTCATTGTTGAGGGCCGCCTCTTGGATGACCTCGGTGACCTCAGTGTCACCCACGCTCTTGAGTTCGCCCGCGTCGTTGAATTTGAGGTCATTCGCGCGACGCAACGACCCGGAAAGTAGTTGGTCCTGCAACGCCAACTGCACCGTCAGCCACGGACGCTCCTCAAAAATTCCGACCCAGGTGCCAGCGTAGCCTGCCAGCGGTGACTTCTTGACGGGCTGGTTCGGTGTCGTCTGTCGCGACGAGGTCTGCGACCAGCCAACACTACTGAGCGCAACTACTATCATGAGTGGAATCGCAAGACGCTTCATCAATATTCCCGCTACGGATTGTACTCCCGCGCCACCTCCAGCGATGGCGCCGTGAAAGGCCAACACGCGTTGACCTTATCGCAGTCTTGGTGATTGGGCAGGCAAGCCGTTGGCATTCGTAGCAGCGGCAATAAGTAGCATTGAAAAGAGGGGAACGGGAGCCATTCCCCTCTGCCGACGACTGGCGTTGCGGCGAGTGGCCACCCCGCCGCACCTACAACCCAATCCCAGGTCCCTACTCTCCGACTGCGGGGCTCCAACTGTGACGATCGCCTTTGAACAACCGCGACGGAGGGGCTTGCCGGGCGCGTTCTTCCTGATGGCAGTTCCAGCACAGCGGCCGCATGTGCTGTAGCGTCGACTGTAGCTCGTCGAGATGCATGTGGCGCAACTCAAAGAGTTTGTGCTGCTCATTGAGCAGGGCCAGCCGGCTCCGTCTCCAATCCGATGGAGAAAGGCTGCGCTCGCAAATGGCGCAGCTTTTGCCTTCATACCATTTGCTCAGGAGGCGATTCACGTTCTCCGGAGAAGGATTAATTTGCGCCAGGCATTCCTGCCCACAATCATCCTTTTCCGGCCAGCGCGAGCACGACTTCAGCCGCGAATGTTCCTTGCCGCGCAGGGCGGTCCAGAACGCGTATTCATGATCAACCTCGATGTCCACCCGCTGGCCCGAGTAAGGGCAAAGGGCCGACTGCCGGCCGCGGTTCTGGTAATAATTTTGAAGACTTAACGCCACCGGCAGACCGGTGACAAGAACTGCGCCAACAAAGAATAGAACGATGGGAAATAGAGCGAAAGTTAACATCACACACCTGCGGCGAGGAACGGATCCAACAATATATTTGTAAGCCGCCTTATCACCGGGAATCAGTGACGCGGCGCACATGCGCATGTGACGGATCGGAAATTCGGCACCCGGGCCGTGCTTCTGACGCGGGGATAATGATCTCCGACCGGATGAAATCTCCGGGATGGGGCGGGTTCTTCATCGGCACGGCGTCGTCTCCTTCCGTCCTAGTGGTCGCCACTGACTATCCACTATCCACTGACCACTAGCCACTAAATGCAAAAGGCCGGCACGCGGCCGGCCTTCGCTGCGGAAAACAGGAAGCTACTTCTTGGGGGCGATTGCGTCCTTCGCGGCCTTGGCCACGCGGAACTTCACCACGACTTTGGCAGGAATCTTGATTGCTTCGCCGGTTTGCGGATTGCGGCCCATGCGCGCCTTGCGGTTCGACTTTACTAAACGGCCCAGACCCGGTATCACGAATACGCCGTTCTTCTTGGTCTCTTTGATTGCCACTTCCGCGAGCGACTCGAGAAAGGCGGCAGCCTGTTTGTTGTTCAACTCGTGCTTCTCGGCCATGTGACGGACCAGTTGGGTCTTGGTCATGCCTGTTGCCATTAGTAATCCTCCTTGAAAATTTGAGCAGTAAGAATGCTCAAGTTGAGCGTATCTTACACCAACCTCATTCGCGTGGGAAACATTTTCGCCATATTTTATGCGGTTTTTCCACAGGTCGTGCTCGCAAAGCCACTGCCCATGCGGGTCCGGCGGACCCGCGCTTGGGTGAAAGTGCCATAATGGGAGATTGGGGCCCCTGAGCTGGCCCGTGGGGTACCACCTTTGAGCTGCGCCATTTGCAGTGACCGCAAGGAAAAACGCTTTTGCCTGGCAGTCCATGGACGCATCTGCCCGCAATGCTGTGGTGAACAGCGTGAGCTCACGCTCGACTGTCCCTCCGAGTGTCCTTACCTGCAGCAAGCGCGCCAGCACGAGAAGCCGCGACAACTGGAAGACGCTCCGCCGGAGGAAGTATTTCCCAGGATCGAACTCTCCGACGAATTTCTCCACGATCGCGAGCCGGTGATTTCGGGGATTCTGCACACGATTGGCAGGCTTTCACGCAGCGACCGCAGCTTGACTGACCGGGAAGTGATTGCCGCCCTGGCCAACCTGGCCACAAGCTACCAGACACTGATCGGCTCGGGCCTGGTGTATGAGCAAGTGCCGACGGGCCTTGCGCAGCAGGCGCTCATCGAAGCGGTGCGTCAACTGCTGGAAGAATTTCGCCAACTGGAGCGAGAGCACCTCGGACACACCACGCTGAGGGATGCCGAGGTGTTGAAGGTGCTGGTGCTGGTGTTGCGGTTGGCGCATCTCCACACTTCCGGGCGGCCGCGCTCGCGTGGATTTCTGGATTTCCTGCACCAGCAATTCCAGCAGGCGCAATCCTCAATCGCCGCCGCGGACGAGCCGGGCAGCCGGATCATCATGCCGTGATCGCCAGGCGAACCTTTACGGTCACTGCCGCCGCCTGCACCACATTTCCTGTTTGAACTGCGCGGCTGATACTATCGATTTTCTTTGCGTATGCACATCGCTCACGGGACCATTCTATTTTTCGCGGCCCTCCTCGCCGGAGCCATCAATTCGGTGGCCGGCGGCGGCAGCTTCGTTTCCTTTCCCACGCTGTTATTCGTCGGCATCCCGCCAATAAACGCCAACGCCACCAACACGGTCGCGCTTTGGCCGGGACAACCGGCCAGCGTCTGGGCCTATCGCCCCGAGTTTCGCCTGCCTGCCGCGGCGCGTGCTGGTGCCGCTTACGGTGACCGGCATTCTCGGAGGCTTTCTCGGCGCTTATGTTCTGCTTATCACCCCGCCGGCAACCTTCATGAGCTGGTGCCGTGGCTGCTTTTGATCGCCACCCTGATTTTCATGATGAGCGGACGGATTACGCGCTGGGTGCGACAGCGGGCCGAGCACGGAGAACATCACGAGTTCGCCACCGGCCGCGGAATTTTCCTGCAGCTGTTCATCGCGTTTTACCTCGGCTACTTCGGCGCCGGCGCGGGCATCCTCATCCTCGCCATGCTGGCCCTGCTGGGCATGGACCACATTCACACCATGAATGCGCTCAAGGCCTGGCTGACCACCGTGTCCAACGGCGTGGCCACGGTCCTGTTCGTGGTGACGCCGCACGTCGTGTATTGGCCGCAAGCGATACTCATGATTATTGGCGCCATAACCGGCGGCTACTTCGGCGCCTACTTCGCGCGCAAGACCAAACCGGAGTACGTGCGCGCCATCGTCATCGTGATCGGCTTCACCTTGACCATCTACTTCTTCGCCAAGCAGATTAGGGGATAGGGGTCAGCGGTTTGGGGCTAGTGTTCAGTGGTTAGCTAGGTCCATTTGATTTGTCATCACGAGCGAAGCGAGGGATCTGCTGTTGGGTGATCATGGATGAAGGGCGGATTCCTAGCGCTGGGTAGTGGTGAACTCCGCTTACCATCTACTAACCACTGACCACTATCCACCGCTGCACCGGCGTCGCATTCGCTTGCACTGCGTTGGGGAAGACGAGGAATCCCAGCGCCATCAGGAACACCGCGAGAAATCGCTTCAACAGCCGTTTTCCAGTCACGGCAAGTTAGATGCAGCATCTTCGAACCAGTGGCCTGAGGAGAAACAAATCCCTTCGATTTTGCCCTAACGTTACCGGTCTTGGCAGCTTAGCTCTCCCGGTAGCGCAGCTTCATTACCAGCAACGGCGCGCTGAGGAAGAACGTGACGGCATTGGGCAAGATGATGGGCAGCGAGTGGATCATAAAGCCGTAGCTCACCCACAGCAAGAGCCCTACGTTGAGGCTGATCAGCATCAGCAGCGAGAGATCGCGGACGGACTTGCTGCGGAAGGAGTGCAAGGCCTGAGGAAGATACGCCAGCGTGCACAGCGTGCCCGCGGCAAAGCCGGTTAGCGATGCGAGGAACATGTCCCAGCGTACCATCGGCGACGCGACGCTGGAGCGCGGAGTGGACGTGAGAACCGTCCCGCCCTAGCCAAACAGCAGGTCCCTCAACTCCGCTTCGCTCCGCTCGGGATGACAACGCACGGGGCACCCCCCTTGTGAGTGTGTGAAAGCTAGCCGATCTTGAGCACGATCTTGCCGTAGTTGGCGCGCTGCAGCATGAGGCGGTGAGCCTCGCCGGCTTGCTCCATCGGCAGAATGTGTCCGATCTCGGGAAGCAGTTTGCCCTGTTCAATCCACGGCTGCATGGCTTGCAAACTGCGGCCGATCAGATCGTGGTCCTTGGCCAGGATGCTGAGCCACAGGCCATGAGCGCTGAGACTTTTGGCCATCATGACGCCGGTGTCAAACTGGTGGCGCTGTCCGGTCGCGGTGCCATAAATGATGACGCGTCCAAACGGCCGGCAGCAGCGCAGGCTTTTGGCCGTGTGTTCGCCGCCCAGCATCTCGAAGACAGCGTCCACACCCTCGCCGTTGGTTAGCTCCTGGACACGCTGCTCGTAATCGGTGTCGCGGTAGTTGATGCCGTGGTCAAGCCCGAGCTTTTTCACTCGGTCAAGTTTTTCTTGCGACGACGACGTTCCATAAGTTTCGATACTCAGTAACTGTCCGATCTGAATGGCGGCCGTGCCCACTCCCCCGGCGGCGGCATGGATCAGCACCCGACGCCGCTGCAGATCGTGGCGGAGGACCGGTTCGAAGGCGTCGGGCGTGAGTCCCGCCTTCCAATAGGCCAAATAAGCCGTC
The DNA here is from genome assembly GCA_963737435.1 of uncultured Acidobacteriaceae bacterium. Lineage (GTDB taxonomy): Bacteria > Acidobacteriota > Terriglobia > Terriglobales > Acidobacteriaceae > Bog-257. Next base: position 458,914 of record CAVTSI010000009.1, read on the forward strand.
AAAAAGTTCACTGGGAAGGCAGCCGACTGCTCCAAACTCCAGCCTTTCGGCTGGGGCCAAAGGAACTTGGGTTTCATGGCGATCTTCTCAGCGGCCGCGCCATATTGGGTGTAGCCCATTACGCGATCGCCGGTGGTTTCAACCACTCCGGCGAACTCGCGCCCGGAAATAAACGGCGGCGGCGGAGTACCGCTGTAAGTGCCGCGGGTCGAAAGCGTATCGGCAAAGTTGATGCCCACCGCTTCCACGCGCACGATCACCTCGCCCGCTTTGGGCTGCGGAACAGGCATGTCGCGTACTTCGAGAACTTCGGGACCACCGGAACGAGTGACGACGACGGCTTTCATACTTTTGATTCTACGATGCGGGCGGGACTATTGGCGGTAACGATGGAGGTCCCCACGCGCGTCGGCTGGCATTCGGTTGGGAGACCGCCATGACGAAGAAAGCTGGACGTCTAGCGCTTCGGCTCGGCGTGCAGGTGGGCAGCGCCGACTTGGGCGGCATACTTCTCAATCCAACGGCGCTGTTCCAGGGTTTCAGGAACATCGATACCACGGACAGCGCTCAGCAATTCAATGGCGGCTTGGGGTTCCCAGCCTTTGTTGATCAGGAGAGAAGCGGCGATCAATCCGGTTCGGCCAATCCCTTGGCGACAATGCACGACTACATTCTTACCGGAAGAAAGGGCTTCATCCATCAGCTGCACCGTCGAATTTAGACTTGCCTCCGAATCCGGCACGTGGCGATCGCGGACGGGCAGCGATAGAAATGTCATGCCCTGAGCCTTGGCATCGCGGGCCTCGTCCTGAAGTTGCAATTCGCGCTCCTCGTCGGGGGTGAGAAGCGAAACAACAATATCGACCCCGGCTCGCCTCCAACTCTCGAGCTCGTCTTTGAGCCAATCACCGCCACGCGGACGCGCGGCAAGGGCCACCTTACCGCGCCACGGCCCTTTCACCCAATGCAGTTCATTTCTCATGTTTCGTCGTCGCTTGCCTTTTGTACGATCTCTCTGGGCAGTGTATCAACTTCTATGCCCCTTTTTCGGAGCACATGGATTCGATGATGTCCGTCAAGTATGGTTCCTTCCGGCCTGGTTTTCAAACAGTCTCGATGTCCTGGGACAAGTGAAGCTATAAGTGTCTCAGTGGCAGCCTTTTCCATGACCGCAAGCTTTGCCTGGCTGAGGAAGATCTCTGGGTGGAGGAATTTCAAGGGAGGATATTGTTGCGTCATTTAAGGGCCCCAGCGGATAGAGTGCTGTCCACGATGTAGCGATACTTGTACCTACTGCGCCGGCACCTGCATGAACTCCAGCGCGCGCGCGATGTAGTTTTTCAGTTCACGGCGATGCACCACGGCGTCGAGCATGCCGTGTTGCAGCAGGAATTCGCTGCGTTGGAAGCCTTCGGGCAGCTTCTGGCGGATGGTCTGCTCAATAACGCGCGGTCCGGCAAAACCGATCAGGGCGCCGGGTTCGGCGATGTTGAGGTCGCCCAGCATGGCAAAGGAAGCGGTCACGCCGCCGGTGGTGGGGTCGGTCATCACGGAAATGTAAGGCACTTTGGCGTCGTCCATGCGGGACAGCGCGGCGGAGATTTTGGCCAACTGCATCAGACTCACAACGCCCTCCATCATGCGCGCGCCACCGGAGGCGGAAACTACGATCAGCGGTACCTTCTCCACGGTGGCTTTCTCGATGGCGCGAGTGATCATCTCGCCTACGACCGCGCCCATCGAGCCGCCTATGAAGGCATATTCCATCGCGCTTACAATGACTGGCTTGCCGTTGAGGGTGCCGCGGGCATTGATGACGGCGTCGTTGAGCCCGGTATCGCGTTGCGAGCGTTGCAGGCGATCGGCGTAGGGCTTGAGGTCGGTAAACTTCAGCGGATCGGTGGAGACGATATTGCCGTCTGTCGTCTCATATTTGCCATCGTCGAGCAGGTAGGCGAGCCGGGTGCGCGCATCAATGCGGAAGTGGCGCTGGCATTTCGGGCAGACATGGAGATTCTGGTCGAGGTCCTTCTTCCAGATGATCTGGCGGCACTGGTCGCACTTGACCCAGAGGCCTTCGGTTTTTACCCGCTTCTCCCCCGAAGTGTCGAGCTCGCCGTGCTCTCGCTTAAACCATGCCATAGGTAATCTTTGTATTCTATGAGTTTGCCTAGTTACTGTCCGGCAACGCCGCCCTGACCTGTTCGACAATCAATTGAGGATCGACGACCTCCACGATCAGCTCATCGTAGCGTTCGTCGCGCAACTCAATGACAACGGTATTCTCGGGATTGTGCACATCCCAAAAGACCCGCTTGCCGTGTTGATAAAACGTGCCGGCGGTCAGCACCCCGGGGATGTTGGTTCCCGGCAGTCGAATGCCGTGCCACCAACCCCGAGCAACGGAGGGGTCGGCCCGAATCCCGGCGACGTGTCGCAGCGGGATTTCGAGGGAACTCTTCAGCGCCCAGAGCTGGTCAGCTCCGCGGACGTGCAATTCGAGATTGCCACTCGCAATGGATAGATCAACCATTCAGGTAAGGATTTAGTGTAGCCGACGGGGAGAGAGGTTGTCGCGCCAGGAGACTTTGAACCAGCCGGGGCACGGTGGCGACACCGTCTCTGAAAGGCCGGCCCTGCCCGCACAAGCCGGATACATCAGCCCTACGCGACTACTCGTTGCGCAGGGTAACCATGGGATCCACCTGGGTTGCTCGGCGAGCCGGAACATACGACGCGGTAATGGCGATTGCCGCCAAAAAGGCGGCGATGGCGGCGAAGACGATCCAATCACCCAAGTTTATGCCATAGAGCAGGCTTGCCATTACTCGCGTCGATGCCAATCCCGCGACCAGGCCGAAGCCAACCCCAATAGCGGTGGTGATCACCCCTTGACGAAGAATGAGCCGCAGGATGTCTTTCCGTTGCGCACCCAGCGCCAGGCGAATACCAATCTCGCGCGTGCGCCCCACGACCGCGTACGAAATCAAGCCGTACAAGCCAATCATGGCGAGAACCAGGGCCAGTGTGGCGAAACTTCCGATCAGATAAAACGGATAGCGTCGCAGGAACACGGCGGGGGACTGATTGACGATCTGCTCCATCGACTGCGGCTCCACGATGGCGAGCTGCGGATCCAGTTCGTGCAGTATGGTCCGCACTGAACCGATCAAGGCCGCGGGGTCCTGTCGGCTGCGAATCACATAGCCGAGGAAGATGGTGAACCCGGAATCCTGGTCCAGCGGGAGGTACATGGCGGGCGATGGCGGGGACGCCAGGCTATCTTCAGCCACGTCACCTATGACCCCGACAATCTGACGGAACGGTTCATTGGGCGAAAAGGTAAACCGCAAGTGCTGCCCGATCGGGTCCTGCCCGCCGGCGTAACGCTTCGCCCACGCCTGGTTGACGATGGCGACCGGGGGCGCGTCCGGCGTGTCCGACGCGGTGAAGACCCGGCCGGCTATGAGCGGGATCTTCATTACCGCGAAGTAGTCCGTTCCCACTCGTCTGCTGGTGCAAGCCTCCTCCTGACCTTCCGTGATGGTCCGGCCTTGCACTACGAAACGGTTGCTGCTGCGGTTCTCGATGGCAGGCAGTCCACTTACCGCCGAGACGCCTTGCACCCCTGGCAGGTTGCGCAGCCGCTCGACAAACTCATGCTCGAAGCGAAGACCGCTGGGATTGGCAAACGGCCACACCTTTGTCCTCGGGTAAGACAAACCTGGCAGATTGACCCCGAACGTCAATAGATGTTGTGGATCGAACCCCGGGTCTTGCCTTAACAATTTGTGGAGACTTTGCAGCATCAAGCCGCCACCGATCAGCAGCACCATGGACATGGCGATTTCGCCAATCACTACAACATTGCGAAGTCGGGCATGAGCGCCGCTGGTCCCACCTCGCGATTCGTCCTTTAATACTTCGCTCAGCGGAGTTTGCGAAACGGCAAGACCCGGACCCACGCCGAACAGAATCGCCGTAAGGACGGTTATGCCACAGACAAAACCCAGCACCGGGAAATTTATGCCGGCGTCAGCCAGGAATGGCATCGATTGAAGCTGCGCGTCAGGGATAGCTGCCAGCAGCAAACGCACGCCCACAATCGCTCCCAGCACGCCGAGGATTGCCCCCAGCGCCGAAAGCAGCAGGCTTTCGGTGAGCAGTTGGGCCAGCAAATGGAAGCGGCTGGCGCCCAGCGCCGCCCGCACCGCAAATTCCCTGCGGCGATCAATCGCGCGAGTCATTAACAGGTTGGCAACGTTGGCGCAGGCGATCAGCAGCACAAAGCTCACCGCTCCAAACAAGATCAACAGCAAGGGTCGAATGTTGCCGACGATCTCGTCTCGCAAGCTCCCCAGGGTAACGAAGACGGAAGCGTTTTGCCGGGAATATTCCTGCGCCAGTTGGGCGCCGATGCCTTGCATCTCGGCGCGCGCCTGCTCCAGGCTGACCCCCGGCGCAAGACGTCCGATGACGTTGAGCCAGCGTAGGCTCCGAGCGGTGGCGGTGTATGAGGTGGGGTATAGAGGGACCCAAAGTTGCGCCGAGCCTTCGGGCGCAAATTCGAAGTTGCGGGGTAGAACACCCACCACTGTGACCGGCTTGTTGTCCAGATGGATGGTGCGCCCGATGACATGCGGATCGGCAGCAAAATCACTTCGCCAGAAGTCGTAACGCAGGATCGCAACCGGCGGGCCACCTTCATGCATGTCTTCACCCGCAACAAAATCGCGGCCCAGCAAAGGCTTGATGCCCAGGGTCGAGAAAAAATCTGGCGTTACCATGGCGCTGTAGATGGTTTTGGGATCGCCATTTCCGGTCAGAACAAAACTATCGTCGGCAAATCCGGCCAGCGATGTGAAGCTTTTCGCGCTGCGTTTCCAGTCCAGATAATCGGGGTAAGACGACGTGTAGCTGCAGCAAGGCGACCGAGCGCGGTTCTCGCCCAACGTTACCAACCTGTCGGGTTGCCGGTACGGCAAAGGGCGCAACAGCGCCGGATACAGGGCGGAAAAGATGGCAGTATTGGCGCCGATCGCCAGGGCCAATGTGATCACCGCGACGGCGGTAAAGCCGCGGCTCTTGCGCAACATGCGAAGTCCGTAACGGAAATCCTGCTTCAGCGTTCCCATGGTTTACAAGCTCGTCGGCCTGCTTGGCCTTCCGGTCACGCAGAATCGCCACTTATGTACTTCACGTCTTCGGTATTGCCGGTTCCACGTCGATCTTGTGGCGCGTTCAAATCGTAGCAGAACCGGCATATCGCTCCTTGGTGACGAGGCGGACCTCGCGTCTCTTTGCACCCCGATTGGTTTTGGCGCGCACCTTTCTATACAATTTGCGGTTCCCATACATTGGAGGAAAGCCGATGTCCTGGATGAGAAACGCAATCATAGCTCTTCTACTCACATTGACCACATTTAGTGCCGCGCAGGCAATTCCTGAAGGCCGGCTAATGCGTTTTCCGGATGTTTACAAAGACAAGATCGCCTTCAGCTATGGAGGCGATATATGGCTGGTTGCCAAAGACGGCGGGGTTGCGCGCCGTGTGACCAGCCATCCCGGGCAGGAACTTTTTGCCAAGTTCTCGCCTGATGGCAAGTGGATCGCTTTTACCGCTCAGTACGACGGCAACTACAACGTCTATGTCATGCCCTCGGAAGGCGGTGAACCCAAACAATTGACCTTTAATCCCGGAGGCGGCCACCTCAACGAACGCATGGGCTTTCATAACCAGGTCATTACCTGGACGCCGGACGGCAAGCACATCGTCTTTCTCACCCGTCGCGACACCTTCAACGACTGGTTCGGCCGGCTCTATAGCGTCAGCGTCGAGGGCGGACTTCCCGAGCCGTTGCCGCTCGACAAAGGGGGCCTGACCTCGTACGCGCCTGACGGTAACCGCATCGCCTACAACCGCATCTTCCGGAACTTTCGCACCTGGAAGCGGTACCAGGGAGGCATGGCGCAGGACATCACAATTTACGACCTCAAGAGCCATGCCATCGACGTTGTGCCGCACGAGGATTGGACCGACACCTTTCCCATGTGGCACGGCGACACCATCTACTTCGATTCCGATCGCGGGCCCGAACATCGCCTGAACCTGTACAGCTACAACCTGAACACGCGCGAAATCAAACAGCTCACGCACTTCACGGAGTTCGACGTGAACTGGCCCAGCCTTGGGCCCGACGAGATCGTGTTCGAGAACGGCGGGTTCCTGTACCTCTTCGACCTGAATACACAACAGCCTCGCAAGCTGACAATTTATCTGCCGGGGGACCGCGAACAGGCCCGGCCCCATTGGGCGAACGTCAGCAAGCTGATCAGCGCTTTCGACATCTCACCTGACGGCAAGCGAGCGGTGTTCACCGCGCGGGGCGACGTCTTCACGGTTCCGGCTAAGGAAGGCAGCATCCGCAACCTGACGCGGACGCCGGGAATTCGCGAGAAGTACGCGGTCTGGTCGCCGGACGGACGTTGGGTGGCATACATCTCGGACCGGACTGGCGAAGACGAGCTGTACATGACGCCGCAGGACGGTCTGGGTCAGGAGGTCAGGATCACGTCGGACGGCAAGATGTTTCGCCTGCCGCCAGTCTGGGCGCCCGACAGCCAGAAGCTGGTGTTTTCCGACAAAGAGGCGCGCCTCTTCTATGTTGACGTTCAGGAGAAGACGCCGGTCCTCATTGACAAAGGGCTTTACGACGACATCAACGATTACAACTGGTCTCCCGACAGCCATTGGGTCACGTACGCCAAGACCTCGGACAACCGCAATCATGTGATCTATCTCTACAGCGCGGATGACCGGAAGAGTACGCCGGTTACGACCAGCGCCAGCGACAGCTCGGCGCCTTACTTCGATCCCGAAGGCAAGTATCTCTACTTCTTGTCCAACCGCGACTTCAACGAAGTGCTGGGTGTTTATGATATGGAGTTTGCCAACCCCAAAGCGGGACGGGTGTATATCGTCACCTTGCGCGCGGATGAGCCTTCACCACTTCCGGTTTTGAGCGACGAGGTTACGAGCGCGCGGGCGCCTGATGTGCTGTTGACGCCGACCCCCGGCAACCAGAAGCCAACGGGACAACCGCCGCAAACCTCCAAGCCGAAGACGAAGCCTTCGGCGGCTTCGCAGCCGCAGACTGAGTCCAGCGACGACAAGACAAAAGCCGAAACTGCCGCGGCCGAGCAGAAGCCTGGCACACGCCCTCCGCTGAAGAACTTCCGTGTGGACCTGGAGGGCATTCAGAATCGCATTGTGGCGCTGCCGATTCCGCCGGGCAATGTGCAGAACCTCACAGCTTCTAAGGGCCTCGTGTTCTACGTCGTGTCTCCCATCCAAGGGCTTTCGGGTCCGTTGCCGGGAGAACTGCCTGCCCTTCACGCCTTCGACTTGAAAGAACGCAAAGACCATGTGCTGCTGGAGGGCGCCGATCAGTACGTGTTGTCCTTTGACGGGAAGAAGATTCTCTATGTCGCTCCCAAGTCGGGGCCGCAAGAGGCAGTGTCGGAAGAAGGAGGCGGCGGCCCGCACATGTACGGCATCATCGACGCCAAAGTGCCTTCCGGTGAAGGCGACGGTCACGGAGGCGCCGACAAGAACTCGCTGGCGAAGGTTGGCGATGGGGCCCTTAAACTCGACAACCTGAGCATGGAGGTGGATCCGCCCGCCGAATGGAAGCAGATCTTTAACGAAGTGTGGCGCCAGCAACGCGACTATTTCTTCGAGGCCTCAATGAATGGCGTCAACTGGGAGCAGCAGCGCGATAAATATGCGCAACTCCTGCCTTATGTGGCTGATCGTCTGAGCCTGACCTACGTTCTCGGCGAAATGATTGGAGAGCTTTCCAACTCCCATACCTACGTGGGTGGGGGAGACTATCCGGAGATCGATGGCGTCAATGTTGGATTGCTGGGTGCCGACTTTGCGCCCGACACCAGTAGCGGAAGGTACCGGATCGCCAAGATCTATCCGGGCGAGAACTGGAACGGCAATCTGCGTTCGCCACTGACCGAGCCTGGGGTGTTGGTCAAAGAAGGCGACTACCTGCTGGCCGTCAATGGCCGTCAACTGCGGATCCCGCAGAACCCTGACGAGTTGTTCATCAACACCGTCAATCAGGCGGTGACGCTCACGGTCAACAGCAAACCCACGGCGGAGGGTTCCCACAATGTGGTAGTGAGGCCGATTCCCAACGAGATCGGTCTGCACGAACTGAACTGGATTGAAACCAACCGGCGCAAGGTAGAAGCAAGCCAGCGGTGGCCGCATTGGGTATGTCTACCTGCCTGACATGAGCGCGGCCGGGCTGAACGCCTTCGTCAAGCAATATTTCCCGCAGATTCGCAAAGAGGGAATGATCTTCGACGTGCGTTACAACGGTGGCGGCTTCGTCGATCAGATTATCTTCGAGCGGCTGCGGCGCGTGCTCTCCGGCATGGATTCAGCCCGCAACTGGCAAGGCGACACCATTCCGCCGAACGTCTTTTATGGGCACATGGCCTGCATCACCAACCATTATGCGGCGTCCGACGGCGATTTCTTCAGCTACTATTTCAAGGTTTACAAGCTGGGTCCGCTTATCGGCGAGCGGACCTGGGGCGGTGTGCGCGGGATTCGCGGGGAGATTGACCTGATGGACGGGGGATATATCACTCGTCCAGAGTTTTCGCTGTATGGACTCGATAGCAAATGGCTCATCGAGAACCGCGGCGTGGAACCCGACATTGTGATCGACAATCGGCCCGACCTGGTCATGGCCGGACATGATCCCCAGTTGGAAAAGGCGATTGATGTGGTGATGCAGGAGATGAATGTGCACCCGATGAAGTTGCCGCCAAGGCCACCGGACCTGCCCGCCTATCCGACGGGACCGGGCTTCTAGAGCAGTTCCAGAACGCATCTGAGGTCGTCTCACGGCAAGCGGGACAAGTCTGCTCGCGTGACTCTTCTTATCACTATCCGACTTGCCCGGAGTGAGCAAGCTCACGCCCGTATGTGACCTGGAACACAGCCGCTTGGGACCCTTCTCATCTCATATATCTACTCAGCATCTCCAGGAAACCGCCCGTCCCAGGGACACTTATGGAGAAGGCAGAAATGCATCGAGTTAGCAATACAATCAGCCACGATTGCCGGAATGGATGGTTGCGAATCCGGCTATGAAAGTGTTCAAGGATGCAGGTCACCTCTTCCGTTTGGCATCGGTCTTCCTGGTCGGGGGCGTTTTGTTCCTGGCGTTCCGGGGGTTCTTGTGCCGCGCAGTTTTGGGCAGTACGGACATTATCGGGGCAATGCCATCAAGGAGACCGCAGCGCTGCCGATTTCCTATGCCGGCCATCAAGTCTGCGAGAGCTGCCATACAGACGTCCTCGAAGTGAAGAGCAAGGGCGTGCATAAGCGAGTTGCCTGCGAGTCGTGCCATGGGCCGCTGGCGAACCACGCCGACGATCCTGCCTCAGTACAGCCGGCAAAGCTGGACACCGCCGTGCTGTGCGTTCGTTGTCACGAGGCCAACCTGGCCAAGCCGAAGAACTTTCCCCAGGTCGTCTCTGCCGAGCACTCAGGCGGAGCGCCTTGCGACACCTGCCACCAGCCGCACAGCCCGGCCATCGTTGCAGTTGCGGGAGGCAGCCAATGAGTATCACTCGCCGTCAACTGCTGATTCTGTTGCCTGCTGCCGCGGTCGCCTGGAAGAGCATCCTGGCGGGAACACCCGAGGCTTCACCCAACTACAACATGACGGAGCACTGGTGGGGAATGTTGGTGGACATCACCAAGTGCATCGGCTGCGGCAGTTGCGTCCGGGCTTGCCAGATGGAGAACGCGGTCCCCGACGGCTATTTCCGTACCTGGGTCGAACGCTATCACGTCTCCGACTATGACATTGAAAACCCCAAGGTGGATTCGCCCGATGGCGGCAAGAACGGGTTTCCGCCGGCTAACGGTAAGCGGCGGGAAGAACTTCTTCGTTCCCAAGATGTGCAATCACTGCGCCGACTCACCTTGCACTCAGGTGTGTCCGGTGGGCGCAACCTTTGTCAGTCCTGATGGCGTGGTGCTGGTGGACCAAAAATACTGCCTGGGCTGCCGCTATTGCGTGCAAGCGTGTCCGTACGGCTGCCGTTTCGTCGATCCGAAGAAGAAAACTGCCCAGAAATGCACGCTCTGCTATCACCGCATCACGAAAGGGCTCACGACCGCCTGCTGCGAAAACTGTCCGACGGGCGCTCGCCAGCTTGCTGACTTGAAGAATCCCAACGATCCGATTCATGAGTTTTTGAAGACTCACTCCGTGCAAGTTTTAAAACCTTACCTGGCCACCCGCTCGAAGCTGTTTTACAACGGCTTGGATGGCTCGGTGCGATAAGGAGCTCCTGTTGCAGATTCCGGTTGAAGGCTTCATGTACCCGAACGAAGTGGAACTCCAATGGAGCGTACTGATCGTGCTTTATCCGTTCCTCACGGGACTGGTGGCCGGCGCGTTCATTCTGGCGTCGCTGGAACGCGTGTTCATGGTCAAGGCGGTGAAGCCCACGTATCGGCTGGCCCTGCTGACGGCGCTTGCCTTCCTGATCGTCGCTCCTCTGCCCTTGCAGCTGCATCTGGGACATCCGGAGCGTTCGTTCGAGATGTACCTGACGCCCCACCGGTCTTCCGCGATGGCGATGTTTGGCTTCGTGTACCTGTGGTACTTGCTGGCTGTGCTGGTGGTGGAAATCTGGCTCGACTATCGGCGCGACATCGTGGTGATGTCGCAATGCACAACCGGTTGGAAGCGATTGGTGTATCGAATGCTGACGCTGGGTTCCACCAACATCAGCGAGCGTTCGCTGCATATCGACGAGCGAGTGGGTTGGCTGGTCACAGTGATCGGCATCCCTTCCGCATTCCTGCTGCATGGCTATGTCGGCTTCATTTTTGGCTCGGTGAAGGCGAACCCATGGTGGTCCTCGCCGCTGATGCCGGTGGTGTTCCTTTTCTCCGCCATGGTATCGGGCATTGCCATCGTGATGTTGCTTTACATGCTGATGTGCCGGCTCCGCCGCGAGCCGATTGATATGGGCTGCGTGGACACGGTGGCGAAATACCTGTTCTACACCTTCATCATCGACTTCAGCCTGGAGATGCTGGACCTGATCCACCGCATCTACGAAGCCGACGAATCGTTCCGCAGCCTCGATTTCATGGTGCACACGCGTTTGTTCCTGTCGCAGGTGGTGATTCAAATCCTGTTAGGTACGGTCCTTCCGATTTTGCTGATTGGCCTGACCCAGGTGGTGAAGCTGGCGGACAAGCCGCGCAAACGGATTTACGTAACTGCCGGATGTCTGACCATGATTGGCATTTTCGCCATGCGCTGGAACGTCGTCATCGGCGGCCAGCTGTTCTCCAAGAGCTTTCTCGGCTATACCACCTACAAGATGGGCTTCGTGGCCCGCGAAGGATTGTTAACGGCGATCGTGCTGACCGTCCTGCCGTTCGTCATCCTGGGGGTCCTGGTTAAACTTCTACCGCCCTGGCCGGAGAAGAAGGAAGAGCCATTACTGGTCGCGCTTGCAGCCCACGAAACCGATTAAGTAACCACTAGGACGGGCGCCGGCAGAAAACCGCTTGCGCGTCGATGAATTTATACTTCCCTGCATGCTCACCCTTGAAGATTGCCGCCGTTTCTACGCAGAAGAAATTCAGTTCGCCGCAAATCTGACTTCGCCAATTCTCATCGCGGCCTTGACTCGCGTGCCGCGGGAAAAGTTTCTCGGCCCCGGTCCATGGCACGTGGCCATGCCCGACATGGTGACCGGCAGCGTGCGGTATATGGCTACACCGGACGCCGATCCGCGACGCGTTTATCACAACGTAGTCCTCGCGCTTGACCGTTCGCATGATCTTACCAATGGCCAACCCGGAACTCTGGCGCACTACATCAACTCGCTCAGTTTGGCTCCCGGCGATCGCGTCTATCACCTCGGTGCAGGCGCAGGTTACTACACCGCCATCATCGCCGAAGTGGTAGGTTCAAACGGCGTTGTGATCGCCAGCGAGGTCCATTCGGAGCTCGGCCCCACGGCGCAGAAGAATCTGGCTGACCGCACCAACGTTACTGTGCATCTCGGCGACGGGAACGCAGTTCGACCCGGGCGAGTGCGATGCCATGCTCATCAATGCCGGGATGACCCATCCACTCCCTCTGTGGCTGGACCGCCTGCGCCCGGGTGGCCGCCTGCTGCTGCCGGTTACGGTTACCATGGCGCCAAATCTGGGCAAGGGGGGCATGCTGAAAATCACCCGTCAACCCAACGGCTACGCAACCCAACTGGTAAGCTTCGTTGCCATCTACTCAGCTACCAGCGGGCGCGATCCCCAACGCGAGGCGGTGTTAGGGAAAGCGTTGGCCACGGGAGCTTTGATGAAAGTTAAGTCCGTGCGCCGCGACCCACATGGGCCCGAAGATAGCTGCGCGGTGCATGGTGATGACGTCTGCCTCAGCATGGCTGGCCTAGCAGTCGCCAAATAAAATGGCATCACGCAGAAGCGGAGAAATCGCGGGGCGGCAATCGCATGTTTCGCCGCGTGCCTGCCGCGCCGGAATTACGCGAGATCGAACAGCAGGAATTCCACCTCATCGTTGCTGGCAGCGCTTGTCAGTTGCAGCTTGGTTTCGCCGCTGATTGCTACGCCATCGCCTTTGGTCAGCCTGGCGCCGTTTACGTCAAGTTCGCCGCGCACCAGCTGCACCCACGCATGCCGTCCGGGCTGTAACTCGAGCTCCAGCTTCTGGCCGTCTTCGAGCAGGGAAGCGTACACGCTGGTGTCCTGATTGATGGTGGTTGAGCCCTCGCGCCCGTCGTGTGACGCGATCAGTCGCAGCCGGTTCCGCTTCTCTTCGGCCGGGAAGGTGCGGTCTTCGTAGCTGGGCTTCAATCCTTCCGCCTCCGGCAAAATCCATATTTGCAGCAGGTGGACCGGCTTCTTGGACTGATTGACCTCGCTGTGCATGACGCCCGTGCCCGCCGACATGCGCTGCACGTCGTTCTGCCTGATAGCAGCTCCGCGTCCAGTGCTGTCGCGATGGTTTAGCTCGCCCTCGATGATGTAGGTGATGATCTCCATGTCGCGGTGGGGATGCATTCCGAAACCCTTGCCGGCGCTGATCCAGTCTTCGTTAATGACCCGCAAGTCGCGAAAACCCATATGCTTGGGATCGAAGTAATCGGCGAATGAAAAGGTGAAATGCGTATCCAGCCAGCCGTGGTTGTTATGTCCGCGCTCTTCAGATGGCCTGATGGTGATCATGATGTGCCTCCTGAATCCGTTATCAATAAGATGCTTTAACATTAAATAAAGATTCAGGGTTGGTAAAGCACCTTAAACGGCGAATTTCGGCTTGTTTCCCCAGCTTTCGGCAGAGATCGCCCACCCGCTCCTGCTCTTCTGGGCTAAGCACATTGAGGAATTCCACAATGGCGGCGGCATGTATCGGGAAGATGTCGCGCAGCAGGGTCTTGCCCTTGGGAGTCAGCGCCACAATCAAAACGCGCCTGTCCTCCGGACAGCTCTGCCGGCGCGCCAGACCCAGCTTCTCGAGATTATCCACCACCATCGTCAAATTTCCTCCCGTGGTCAGGACTTTCCGGGCGATGTCCGACAGTGACATCGGCCCCAGATGATAAAGTGCTTCCAGGACAGCGAATTGGGTCAGGGTCAAATTGGCGCCAGCGAGGCTGTGCGAAGCATAGTTGCGGGCTGAGTTGGCGGCGCGCATCAACTTGACATAGGTGCTCAGCGCCAGACGTTGCTGCGCTCGATGAGACTGGGATTCGGGTCACGATTGCCTCTACTAGAGATAGTACAACATTAAAGCAATCAGCTCACCTCCCAATCCGTCCCGGCAGTCACTTCAGCCCGGCATTTTCCGCCGCCAGTTTTGCCGTCGAACTCCAATCCATGTCCTCCATGCCGTGGCCAATGGCGGTCAGCATGTGGTCGCGCATTACGCTGGCGAAGGGGAGAGGCGCATCAACAGCTTCGGCCGCGGCCAGGGCAAGCCGGACATCTTTCAGTCCCAGCCGCAGTTTGAAGCCCGCAGGCTGATATTTTTCTTCGGCGATGATGCCGCCATACGTCTTATATACCGGGGCGGCGAACAGAGAATTGGTCAGAAACTCCACATAGGCGTGCGGATCGATGCCGTACTTGCGCGTGAGGGCAATCGCTTCTCCCAGCGACTCGATCACCGAAGCAATCAGGAAGTTGCCGCTCAGCTTTACCACGTTCGCCATTTCCGGCTTGTCGCCGATGACAAACACACGTTGCCCCAACGCCTCCAGCAGAGGCTTGCAGCGTTCCACGGCCGACTTGTCACCCGCCGCCACCACAAACAGCTTTCCTGCTTCGGCCGCTTCGGGACGACCAAACACAGGGGCGGCAATGTATTGCTGCCCGTGTTTGCAATGCTCTTCGGCCAGCTTCTGAGACAATGCGACGCTAATGGTGCTCATCGAGATGTGCACCGCGCCGCGCGGCAGATGGTCCAGTACTCCTCCCGAATGCAATACCGCCGATTCAACCGCGTGATCATCGGCCAGCATGGTGATGACGGCCTCCGCGTCTTTCACGGTCTCGCCGGTCGATTTGCCTACGTTGGCGCCTTGGGCGCGTAGTCCGTCCGCTTTCGATGGAGTTCGGTTCCACACCGTGACGTCATGCCCGGCGTGAAGCAGATGACGGGCCATGTGGCTTCCCATATTGCCTAATCCAAGAAATGCGATCTTCATTGCGAACCTCTTTCATGTTGACGTGCAGGTTGCACAGATGCAGTGAAGGCGCCCTTGGCTGCGCCGCAAAAATCACGGCGGCGAGCGATGGCGCCGCTCTTTACGCCGCAGATCCGGTGTCCATGCCGCATTCGCGGTATGATGCATCAGTTCCATGCCCGCGAAGCAAGACCAAATTATCCACCCACGAGGAACGGCGAAAGTTCGGCCAGTCTCGCCGCGACAAAGTCAGCCGCGTCAGCCAGGGCGACTGGACTGCCAAGCGCCGCGACTTTGGCGTTGTGGATTTACTGCGCAAAGCGCAGCGTGGCCGTATCCCCAAGCTCTTGCCCATCAAGTTTGCACGCATGGCGGCTTCGCCCTTCGGGTTCTATCGCGGGGCCGTCCCCGTGATGGCCGCGGACCTTGCCAAGCTGCCGAATACCGGCATTCACTCGCAAATTTGTGGCGACGCGCACGTTCGTAACCTGGGAGCTTATGCCGGCCCGGACGGGCGGCTCATCTTCGACATCAACGACTTCGACGAAACCATCTGCGGACCTTGGGAATGGGACGTGAAGCGCATGGCGGCCAGCCTGATGCTGGCTGGCCGCGAAGCCAACAATACCGAGAAGCAGTGCAAGGAGGCTGTGCTCGATTTCGCGCGCAGCTATCGTGAGTCAATGCGCACCTTCTGCGAGATGACGGTGCTCGAACTGGCCCGCTATCAGGTGTTCCGCCACTTGAATATCTCGCCGGTGCTCGCCGTGTTGCGTAAGGCTGAACGGTCAACGCCCAGGCACAACCTCGATCAGTTGACTGTGCGTCACGATGGTAAGTATCGCTTCCGCGAGCACAAGCCCTTGCAATTTCACCTGCCGCGCCGGACCGCGGCGGAGGTGGTCGCCGGGTTACGCAGCTATATCGCGACGCTCTTGCCCGAAAGACAACACTGGTTCGCGGAGTACCATGTCGACGATGTCGCTTTCCGCGTGGTGGGAACCGGCAGCGTCGGCGTGCGCGACTACGTCGTCCTCCTGTTCGGTCGCACCCTCAACGATCCGCTCTTCATTCAGATCAAAGAAGAAGACGCCTCGGCCTATGCGCCTTACGCTCCGCAGAGCCGCGTTCTCATGAACCAAGGGCAGCGCACGGCCCAGGGACAGCGCGCCATGCAGGTGCAATCCGACATTTTTCTGGGGTGGACGGCCATTGCCGGCCGCGACTACCTGGTTCGCCAGTTGCGCGATCACAAGGGCGTCATCGAGAACGAAGATCTCAAAGGCAACGGACTGGTGCAGTACGGGCGGGTTTGTGGCGAAATGCTTTCCAAGGGACACGCGCGCTCGGGCGATTCCTGCGCCATCTCCGGATACCTCGGCAACAGCGACAAGTTCGATAAGGCCATGGTTGCTTTCGGGGTCGCCTACGCCGATCAGAGCACCAAAGACTTCGACGAGTTCACGCGAGCGATTCGAGTCGGCAAAATCCCCACCGCACCTTCGCCGCTTTCTGCAGCCAAACCAAGCCGCGCCAGAACGAGAAGCTAGTTCCACGATAACTGCGCTACTTCTCTCTAGCTGGCTAGAAGTTCATCGGTCCGCGGCCGATATCCATTGATGAAGTCGTGGGCGCTCATCCGCTTCTTGCCTTCGACTTGCAGTTCCCGAACCTCGAGGGCCGTACCTTGCGCGAAGCCCAGCAGCAAACGACCGCTATCGACTGCGAAGTGACCCGCTGGCACGATGCCTGTGGAAACCGGTATGGCCGAGTGGAGGTGCAGCATCTTGCCCCGAAAGCTGGTAAACGCTCCCGGCCATGGTTGAAATCCGCGCAAGCGGTTCCAGGTATCCACAGCGCTGCGCGAGAAATCAATGAGTCCGTCTTCCCGCTTGAGGATGGGAGCGAGCGTGGCTTTGATATTGTCCTGCGGATGCGGCGTTATGGTTCCGTTCTTCAGGCCGGCCAGGGTTGCGATCATGAGCTCGGCACCGGTCTGTGCCAGCCGCGGAGCCAGCGTGAGTGCAGTATCTTCAGGCGAGATTCGTTCTTCAGTCTGCAACAGAATGTCCCCAGTGTCGAGGCCGGCGTCGATGCGCATGGTGGTCACGCCGGTGAGGCTCTCGCCGGTTGCAATCGCCCACTGGATCGGCGCGGCGCCACGGTACTTGGGCAGCAGCGACGCATGAAGATTAATGTTGCCGAGCATCGGCAGATCGATCATCCACTGCGGGATGATGCGGCCATAGCCGACCACGACGATCGCTTCCGGCGCAATGCTTTCCAACTGCGTGCGAAATTCATCGTTGTGCTTGATCTTCTCCGGTTGGACGACCGGGAGGCCGAGCGCGAGCGCAGCTCGTTTCACCGGCGACTCCGCCAGCGTCATGCCGCGTCCGCTGGGACGATCGGGTTGGGTTGCGACCAGTTTCACGGGGAAGCCGGCAGAGACCAGCTTCTCCAGTGTCGGCACCGCAAATTGCGGCGTTCCGCAGAAGACCAAGTCCATCATGGGCGCGCTACCATTCACCCTGCTTGACCAGCTTGCGGATCTTGCGCTTCATCATGTCTCGTTTCAGAGCGCTGATGTGGCTGATATAGAGCTTGCCGTTGAGGTGGTCGGTTTCGTGTACCAGCGCGCGCGCCAGCAATTCTTCTCCGCTTACCTCGATGGTTTCACCTTCCACGTTTTGCGCGCGCGCCGTAACCGAACGTGGCCGCGTCACCTTCTCGCGGAATTCGGGCAGGCTCAGGCAGCCTTCGTTGGAAGTGAGACGCCCTTCCGTGTGGATGATCTCGGGATTGATGAGCACGATCTTGGCGTTGGGATCTTCCTTGAAGCTGACATCAATCACCGCAACGCGCTTGCTGATGCCGATCTGCGGCGCCGCCAGGCCGACGCCGTGGGCGGCGTACATGCTCTCGAACATGTCTTCGACAAGCTTTCGCAGCTCGTCGTCGAATACGGTGATGGGGGCTGCCGGTTTCTCCAACACCGGGTCCCCAAATTTCACGATTGGGTAGACCATTTAAAAGTTTCGCAACTGTTGGCAGTAGCCTTCGAAATTCCGTTGCACTTCCAGCAGCGAATCGCCGCCGAACTTTTCCAGTGCGCACCGGGCCAGGGTCAGCGCAACCATCGCTTCCCCTGCGACTCCGGCGGCCGGAACGACACACACGTCCGACCGTTCATAGGCGGCCTTCACCGGCTCGCGAGTGGCAAAGTCCACCGAGCCCAAGGGACGCCGCAACGTCGAAATCGGCTTCAGGTAACCGCGCACGCGAATCTCTTCGCCGTTGGAAACTCCGCCCTCCAGGCCTCCTGCATGATTCGATCGCCGCGTGAAGCCGGTGAACGGGCCCTTCTGCTCGCGCTGGTAGCCTATCTCATCATGCACGGTCGAACCCAGGGAGGCCGCGCCGCGAACCGCATCGCCAATCTCCACTGCCTTTACAGCTTGCAGCGACATCACGGCGGCGGCGAGCTGCGCATCCAAGCGCTCGTCCCAATTCGCATAGGTGCCAAGTCCCGGCGGCACGTTGTGGGCCACCACTTCAAAGATCCCGCCGACAGAATCTCCCGTGCGCAACGCAACGTCCACCTGCTCTTTCATGAGCGCTTCGATCACAGGGTCTGCACAACTGAGCAGTATCTCTTCCTTCGCTGCCAGAGCGCGGATTGCTTCCCAATCGACGGGCGCTTCCAGCCGGGCGCCGCCGACGGCGATCACGTGACTCAGTACCTCAATGCCCAGCTCACGCAGCAGCAGTTTAGCGATAGCTCCGGCAGCGACCCGCGCCGCCGACTCGCGGGCAGAGGCCCGCTCCAGCACATAGCGCGCCTCGGAGAAGTTGTACTTCACGGCCCCGGCGAGATCGGCGTGCCCCGGCCGAGGCGAAGCCACGCGCTTGTGCTTGGCGGGATCGCCCTCCTCGACCGGGAGTGCCTCCGTCCAGTTCTGCCAATCTTTATTCGCCAGCAGCATGGCAATGGGCGAGCCGATCGTCTTGCCGTGACGCACTCCGCTGAGTATGTTCGCCTGGTCGCGTTCGATGCGCATGCGTCCGCCGCGACCATAGCCCTGCTGCCGCCTCCACAGTTCGCGGTTCACGAATTCCAGATCGACCGCCACTCCGGCGGGCATGCCCGAGAGCAGCGCTACCAGAGCTTCTCCATGCGACTCACCGGCTGTCGAAAAGCGCAACATGGCAATAGGAAAGGCTGATTGTAGCTGATGGCGTCGGGATTTAGCAGGGGGCCGTTCGCGTGGGGTCCGTGTAGTGACGACGGATAACCTATCCAAAACTGTCAGGCTTCCACCGCTTCGTCAGATTCGAGGATGACTTGTGCCATTGCCTGCCGCTCAGTATGCGTGATCGAAAGATGGGCGCGGACTGCCCCAAGTTTCTGGAAGAATTCTGCCGCCTTGCCGTGAAAGGCCACTGTGGGCCGGCCACCCGGGAAGCGCTTGACTTCGACATCGTGCCAGGTTACGCCCCGGCTCCAACCGGTTCCGATGGCCTTCATGGCCGCTTCCTTGGCGGCAAATCGTCCGGCGTAGCGCTCTGCCTTATTGGCTTTCGACTCGCAGTAGTGAATTTCGTCGGAGGTAAATACCCGCTCCAGAAAGCGCCGGCCAAAGCGCTCGATCGAGGCCTTGATGCGATCCACCTCCGCAATGTCGATGCCGGTTCCTATGATCATTCAACCACTATCCCAACTCGCCAACGGATCAATTCCAACAAGGTAACATATTGAGAATAATGATTGTTGTCACTCCCCGCGATGGCTGAACCGGCGCCCGCGAGCAGGAATTGCTTTGGCTTTGCGGGATAGGCTGATATGATGAAGTTGCTCGATTGATCGACGTTGTACGCAGCAGTTCCTGCTTTACCGCACTCCCTGCCGCTTCACATCCCGATCGAATTGCGCTATATCAACATCGAAGGAACTTGTATCACCATGGAACAAGGAACGGTTAAGTGGTTCAATGACGCGAAGGGCTACGGCTTTATCAGCCGTCAGAATGGGGAAGACGTATTCGTCCACTATTCTGCGATTCAGACCAACGGTTTTCGCAGCTTGCAGGAAGGCCAGGCTGTTTCGTTCAACGTAGTCAAAGGGCCCAAGGGTTGGCAGGCTGAGAACGTACAGGTTCTCTAAGGTCCCGAGCTGAGAGTTGGAACAGGGCGGCCAAAGGGTTGCCCTTTTTTGCGATCTACTGTTGTCGCCACGCAAGACATCTCGACTCGAATTCGCCTCTCAGGTACATTGCTGATTACAACTACACCTGCTGTTGGAGGGCCGCCCCATGCGGAGAGCACTGCAATTGGCCATAATTGCCGCTTTGCTGAGTTCGGCGAGTGCGCAGAACCATGCAAGTAAAATTCCCACCGGACAAGAGGGGACCGCGAGAAACAACATCGGCGCCTCGGCGCTCTGGCAAATGCCGTCCACGTTCCTCGCCAATGCCCACAAAGCCTGCGACAATGCTCCTCAGCCGCCCAGCTTTGCGGAGTGCTTTATCGCCCAGATGGCGAAGGCGGGAGCGCCTGGCGCCGCCGTGGCCTTTACGAAGATGCTTTACCGGCAGAACGGAGGTGACGTGGGTATCATGAGCGGGCTTAACCCCGTCGGTCCGGTGGATGTCGCCTGGATCGTTTATCCCTTGCGGGCGAATACTAATAACGGCCTGCTGCTGGTGAACGGCTCGCCCACGATCGTGAATGCCGAAGATCTAAAACTGCTCGACCAGAAGGGAATGGAACAGAGCTTTCAATTCCAGGACCTGCAGAATCAGTTCCCCAAAGTCGGCGTCTGGCCTGGCGACCGCGATGGAACCACCTGGCCCAACACGCAACCGGGTCCTAACAACGGATTACAATTCATTCTAGGGTATCCGCTGATCAATGGCTGCCACGCCTGCGCCCACGCAGGAACCGCACTGTTCACCTGGAACTTTGACGCTCACGGAAAGTTTCTGGGGACGACCTTCATGGGACTTACTCCGGCTCCGTTGCCGGGCGCGAATTCTCCGCCGGCGAGTTCCGGATCGAGCCAGCCCTAGATCAGCCGCACCTGATTCTCACACTCCTGCCGCGGCCACGCCCTCGTAGTGCCGCTGAGTGCGCGGCAGCTTGGCTGCGTAACCCAGCAAAAGGAAAAGCGCCGTCGAGAGAAGGCAGATCGCCAACCTGAGGCGGGCCAGCGGCAGCGACGCCAGGTCCATGAACTTGCCAAAGCGCCACGCGCCCCAATTGATGACTTGCGTCGGTACCACGGTCCAGATCGCCACGTAAAACCATGCCCGCTCGGCGCCCTCGCCCACGGTGTCGCGCCTGGCGCGCGGCGTCCAACCCAAGGCCGTCGCCAGCACCACGGCCAGCGCCAGCGGATAGTAGCCGTAGCGGTAAAGATCGTGCAGCAGCCAGCGGCCATTGATAGAAGCCACGACCAACCCGATGAGGTTCAGCGCGTAAGGCACGATGATGTCGATCCACGCCGCCGTGTAGCACACCACGCGATACGGCAAGTTGGGTTGATGCACCCCATAGTGCGTGATGTACGGCGCCGGCTCACAACCGGGAATGCGCCCTTTGAAGCCTCGCCACGCTACGCCCGCGACCACGATGGCCAGCCATATCCAATGGCGGCGGTCCGGCCCGTGGGTGTACAGGTCGTAGGTGAGCGGATATCCGGGCAGGACCCAGAAGACCCAAATCCAGATGGGAGCGTGCAGAACGCGATAGTACCGCTTGTTGCGTTCGCGGAAGACGGCCTGTTTCATACGCGAGTCTCTAGGGTAGCGGCAATCGAACGAGGCGCGCAAGAAAGGCGAAGAGCGTAGTTCAGAACAATTCCTGCGTCGCGTTGTACAGCAACTGCCCATCCACGATCCGCGCTTCTGCCATCAGTTTGTGCTCGCGCAACGGTCGCTTATCGTCGTCAATGTGCCTGACGGTGTGGCCATGTGCAGTGAGGTAGTCGCTCACCAGCATGCGATGGCACTGGAAGTACACGCGCTCGGCGCACATGATGGCGGTGTTGCGTTCTTCCCCTTTTTCGATTGTCATGCCGAGCGGAGGCGGCCCTTCTTTGGCCGCCGGAGTCGAGGGACCTGCGGTTTCTTCAATAATTTTCAGCAAATGCTTGACGCCTTGGGCGAATTCATCGGTCATCATGTAATCGGCGTAGTTGCGGAAGGAATCGTTGTGCAGGCCGGTATTCGGCGAATCATCGCTCGTCTTCTTGCGGCGGCCACCTAGTTCCCTCATCCAGACGTAGGCAATGCCATGCTTCGGTAACTCAACTTCCAGCGATTCGCGGTTGAAGTGCGGCATCCGGCGTGACATGGGAAACGAGCGGATATCGACGAGAGTTCGGATGCCGTGCGCCTTGAGCGCCGTCACGAGTTCGTCGAGCGTGCGCGTGGAGTGCCCGATAGTGTAAACCGTTGCCACTTACTTCGACATGCTCTCCAGAGCTGCAACGATTGCCTCTTCCTGTTCTGGCTCGACCGTGCGCAGATCGAGCAGCACACGTGCCTCTTCCACGCGGGCGATGATCGGCGTCTCCCATTGGCGCAGGCGTTCGCAAACTCGTCGGCGTTCATGGCTTTCGCTCTTGACGGCAAGCACGCGCGTCGGCAGTGTCGATCCGGGAGCAGCGCCACCACCTAGCACCGAGCGCGACTCGGCAACTTCGACCAGCAAGTTCGGGCAGTTCGCACGCAATCGGTCTGCTATCTGGTTTGCGCGTTGCGCGAGTGCGTCTTCGGAGAGGCGCATCATGCGCAACGCCGGAATCGAATCGTAGTCCTCGCGAAGATAGGCCAGCAGCGTGGCTTCCAGCGCAGCGTAGAACATCTTGTCCACCCGCAGGGCGCGGAACAGCGGATTGGCGCGGACCTTCGCCACCAGCGCGCGATCGCCGCTGATTACGCCCGCCTGCGGGCCTCCCAGCAGCTTGTCTCCGCTATAGGTAACGACGTCCACGCCCGCGCGCAAACTATCGGCGATCATGGGCTCGCCGCGTACTCCAACGTTGCGCAGGTCGAAAATTTCGCCGCTGCCCAGATCTTCCATCACCGGGATGCTGTACTTGCGTGCGAGCGCGACCAATTCTTCCAGCGAAGGCTGCTCAGTGAAGCCGACGATCTGGAAGTTGGAACGATGAACGCGCAGCAGTAATCTCGTGCGATCGGTGATCGCGTCCTCGTAGTCGGCGATTCGCGTGCGGTTGGTGGTCCCCACTTCGCACAGCACCGCACCCGACTTCGCCATGACGTCGGGAATGCGGAACGAGCCGCCAATCTCGACCAGCTCGCCGCGCGAGACCAGCACCTCTCCGCCTTCGGCCAGCGAATTCAGCGCCAGTAGTACCGCGGCGGCATTGTTATTGACGACGATGGTCGAGACTTCGCGTTCGGCGGTGTTCAGCAGTTTCGCAAACAAGCGATCCACGTGAACGTCGCGCTTGCCGCGTTCTCCGGTAGCGAGGTTGAACTCGAGGTTCGAATATCCTTGCGAAACCTCGGCGATGTGTTCCAGTGCTGCTCGGCTGAGCGGTGCCCGTCCCAGGTTGGTGTGCAGGATGACGCCGGCCGCGTTGATGACCGGCCGCAGCGAGAAGGCCAGCGACTGTTGCAACCTTTGCTCCACTGTTCGCGGCAACTCATCGAGCCGCGATTTGATCTGTGCCTCGTCGAACCGACCCGCGGTGATGTCTGTGCGCAATTGCTCCAGCACGGTGCGGGCGGCCGCAATGGTCGCGCTTCGGCCTTCGCGTTGAACGAGAATGTCGATCACAGGATGGCGCAGCAGTTCGTCGAGCGACGGCAGCAGCCGGAACAGGGCGGATTGGCTCATAGCTTTCACGGCCGACACTTTTCGCGCGCACTTCACCCTGACAACGGACGACTGGCTACTGCTTCGGGGGGACGTACTCCTTGGGCTTCTCCGCGCCTTCGCCGAAGAAGTAGGCATCCATCTGCTGCACGATAAATTCCTGGTGCTCCTTCTTCCAGGGTTGCAGGCGATATTCGTTGAGCAGCATCTTCATGTGTTCCTGCCACTGCTCCCACGCCAGCTTGGAAACGTTGTCGTAGATGCGCTGTCCCAGTTCGCCATCGAACGGTAGCTCGTCCAGACCTTCCATTTCGCGCCCCATCTTCACGCACTTCACCATGTGTGCCATCAAGAACTCCTCTTTCCCGCCCCGGCGGCATAAATGCCAACGTTTGATTCTAACGGCGGAGGCGGCAGAACCCAAGTGGCATGAACGCCCCAAGGCCGGCTTCGTTGAGGCCGAAAATGTACGCCGCGACAGGCCCTTGCAAATTTGCTGTGACCTATCGCACTATAACTTACATTTTGCCCGTAGGCATCGGCGGCGGCTTCGCAGAACTAAAGCACAACCCGCGGCATATTTTTTTCGTCTGACATGTCGATCTTTGGCCGGTCCAATCGTCGATACAAATGACACCACCCGCGGCGCGGGTAGGAAGGAAAAAAGAAAGGAAAGAGGATGAGCAAAGTAAAAGTCCTGGTGGGTACACGCAAGGGCGCATTCGTTCTGGAGTCGGACGGAAAGCGCGAAAAGTGGGACGTCAGCGGTCCGCATTTCGCGGGCTGGGAACTCTACCACATCAAGGGATCGCCGGTGGACCCGAACCGGCTGTATGCCTCGCAGACCAGCGGCTGGTTCGGGCAGGTCATTCAGCGCTCCAATGACGGTGGCAAAACCTGGGAAGCGCCCGGAGGCGAAAAAATGCCCGAGCCCGGCGCCATGCCGCCGCCCGCGAGCAACAAATTCGTTTACGACAGTTCTCCGGAGACCGGCAAACCCTTAACTACCCACCAGTGGTACGACGGCACGCAGAAACCGTGGGTGTTCAAGCGCGTCTGGCATCTAGAGCCGTCGCTGACGGATCGCGACACTGTTTACGCCGGGGTTGAGGACGCCGCCCTGTTCCGCTCGACCGACGGAGGAAAGAGCTGGCACGAACTTCCAGGACTGCGCGGCCACGGCACCGGACCGAAGTGGCAGCCCGGCGCCGGTGGCATGTGCCTGCACACCATCATTCTCGATCCCAGCGATCCCGGCCGGATTTACATCGCTATTTCGGCGGCGGGCGCCTTCCGCACCGACGACGGCGGCAAAACGTGGAAGCCCATCAACCAGGGACTGCGTTCGCAATACATCCCCGATCCGACGGCTGAGATCGGGCACTGCGTTCACCACGTCGCCATGCACCCGTCGCGCCCGGGCGTGCTGTTCATGCAGAAGCACTGGGACGTAATGCGCAGCGACGACGCCGGCGACTCGTGGCACGAGGTCAGCGGCAACCTGCCCACCGACTTTGGCTTCGTGATCGACGTGCATGCGCACGAGCCGGAGACCATCTACGTCGTCCCCATCAAGAGCGACGGAGAACACTTTCCGCCCGAGGGCAAGCTGCGCGTGTACCGCAGCCGCACCGGCGGAAACGAGTGGGAGGCGCTCACCAAGGGCCTGCCGCAAAGCAACTGTTACGTGAACGTGTTGCGCGACGCCATGGCCGTGGACTCGCTCGATTCCTGCGGCGTGTATTTCGGCACCACAGGCGGGCAGGTGTACGCGTCGGCGGACGCCGGAGACAACTGGGCCCCCATTGTGCGCGATCTTCCGGCGGTGCTTTCGGTCGAGGTGCAGACGCTGCCATGATCCGCGTCATACTGCCGCAACATCTGCGGACGCTGGCGCACGTGGGCAGCGAGGTAGAGCTTGAGGTCGAGGGTCGGGTCACGCAGCGCTCGGTCCTCGACGCGCTCGAAGCCCGCTACCCGATGCTGCGCGGCACCATCCGCGACCACGTCACGCAACAGCGCCGGCCGTTCCTGCGGTTCTTCGCCTGCGAGGAAGACCTGTCGCATGAGGCACCGGACGCGCCACTGCCCGATGCTGTCGTCTCGGGTAAGGAGCCTTTTCTCATCATCGGCGCCATCGCGGGAGGATAAGGACAGTTCCAGCGCCACTACGGTCGCGAACAATCCGAGATGCGGGCAGTGCAGATTATAAAGTTCGCGTCCAGGACCGTTATATTTGTCAGGTCGGATCATCAATCCCAGGTTCTTGATGCAGGATTGGTGCAAGCCCCAATTGCCGGTGAGATGGCGATTAATGAGATGGTCCGCCGCTGAGTAACATCGTTGCTCGGCAACATACAAGGAGGATCATCGCATGCACATCACATCCATCGGCGTCGATCTGGGCAAGACCACGTTTCATCTGGTTGCACTTGGCGAACAGAGCAAAGTACTAGTTCGCAAGAAGTTTTCACGCAAGCAGTTGTTGGCCTACACGGCGAATCTCCCGTCATCGTTGATTGGCATTGAGGCCTGCTCCGGGGCGCACTTCGTAGGTGCCGCGTTGCGCGGCCAAGGGCACGACGTGCGGCTAATCCCGGCGCAGTTCGTGAAGCCCTTTCTCAAGGCGAACAAGAACGACTTTCTCGACGCCGAGGCCATCGCCGAGGCCGTGGCCCGGCAGAACATGCGGTTCGTTCCCATCAAGACCGACGAACAGCTCGACCTGCAAGCTCTCCACCGCGTGCGCGACCGGCTGGTGCAGCGGCGCACGGCGGTGATCAACCAGATCCGAGGCTTCCTCATCGAGCGCGGTATTACCTTCCCCAAGCGACCGGCGAACCTGCGCAACAACATGGTGGGGTTGCTGGAAAATGCCGAGGCGAACCTCTCGCCGCGCATGCGTCGGCTGCTCGAAGGTGTGTGGCAAGAGTGGAAGCAGCTAGAGGCCCACATTGCGGAGGCCGACGACGAGATCGAGCGCATCGCAAGCGCCGATGCAAGCTGCCAGCGCCTGCGACAGATCCCAGGAGTAGGGCCGCTGGCTTCCACCGCAACGGTTGCGGCCATCGGCAACGGCGCTGCCTTTCGCAAGGGCCGCGACTTTGCCGCCTGGCTCGGCTTGGTCCCCAAGCAACGTTCCACCGGCGGCAAAGCCAGACTGTTGGGGATCAGCAAGCGTGGCAACGAATATCTGCGCCGCCTGTTCATCCATGGCGCACGCGCTGTGCTGTATCGAGTGAAGTACGACACCGGCGGCTTCGGACGATGGGTGCATCAACTCGAAGCACGAGCCCCACGCAACAAGGTCATCGTTGCCATCGCTAACAAGCTCGCACGAATAGCCTGGGCTGTGCTGTTCCGCGGCGAAGTTTATCAACACCAGCCCATAGGCACAGCGTAAAGCGGGCCGTGGAAAAGACGCTTCGCTTGGAAAGCCAACACCGCTTTCCACTTTTCCACCGCCCCGACGGCGGCGATTACTAAGCTCACCAGAGTCTGCTGAGGAGAGAACGGACGAGAGAACAGTCAAACGACGTGCCGGAGAACCTGGCTGTTGAGTTGGTTCTTGGTAACCGAGCGATTTATCAGGACCGGCGCGTGCGCATCATCATCGTGGCCCGGAGACCAGTATCTCCACTCAGAGGCCGGATACATTTACGCAGACTGACCCTTCGCCCACCTGCTCACCTCTTGCAGTCCGGCGGCGGACCATACATTCACAACAGTGATGGCCGAGGATGCCTTACCGAGGGAGTGGTAGGTCGCCTATGCGCTAATTGATGCGACGAACCGGCGGAGGAGCCCATGCTCCATTGATAGCTTCGTCCTTCGGCCAGTACAAGCGAAGCATCAGTATGAATTCACCATCGGGAGTCGGGAGCCAGTTGGATTGCTTGTCCGCTCCGGGTGAATCCCTCTGAATGTACAAGTCCATGGAGCCCATCTTGATTCTGTTTGAATTTGTCCCGAGAGCTTAATGCATACCGGTTAATGAAATTCGGGACCAGGAAGTATTCGTTGTCGTACATGGTGAGCGACCAGAATCCCTTCGGATTAATTGGTGGAATGTCTGCTTTAGTGAAGTGCATAACGTAGCGGTTTGCGCCGTTTAACAATTTTCCGTCTGCGTCGAATCGGGCTATGGGATAAACGCATCGGCAGGCAAATTCCCGCCAACACCGATGTACGCAATGAGCGCCCTTTGCAAATAATCAGTGCCGTAGTGACCCGAACCCGTGGACACCATCCACCCGTTCGCTTGTTTCTGTGCGGCATAGTGTCCCATGATTTTCTTGTGGGCCGTTTCCGGGACACGGGAAAGTCCCTCCGCCACACTCTTGGGCAGCTTCGAAAAATCGAAATTGCCGACTATCCCCAAACGAGTGAGGATTGCGATCATCGGGGCGTCTTGGGGTGTGGGAGGATGGTTCTTCATAAGGAGCGAAAGGCGTTTGAAAAACTTGGCAGCGTCAAGGTTGTCGATCTGATCTCGCGGCGGTGTCTTCATGTCGATATTAGGGTCGACTGCGCCTTTTTCAGGCGTAAAGTGTTTCCCGAAGAATGCCAGCGGGATGAGCGTGTATTGGTCCTGCAACGCGTGAACAGCTTCGAGATCCTGTGCTGTTCCGGAGCTGTACGTTCGGCCTACGAGCCACACCATATTTGTGCCGGACTTGATTTGTTTCACTCCGGCGGGGAGCGCTCCCGTCCATTGCGGACCGGTTATGGCGTAATCACCAGCTTTATCGCCGGTGGTTCGCGTGCCGGGGCTCCCGATCACTTCTGTCCAGCCGTCGAGAATGGGCATCAGATAGAAACGGTTGTGTGCGTCCGGAAGGTGCAAAACATAGGGACCACGCGAAAGGTCCAGCCACCCCGTTGAATACAGAGTATCCACATTGGAGCTCGCAAGGTCCCGCTTCGATGCGTCAGGAAACGAGCGGAAATGCGCAAACTGGCCCATTGGCGCGGCCTTGCCTTGAGGCACCGCCGCGTTGGTCATCACTCGCCGAACGGAGTCCATCACAACGAGCGGATAACCGTAGATGTAAGCGTCGACACCAAGTTGAAATGCTTCTTCTTCTGTTAGAGCTTGTGGTTGAGCAGCGGGAGCTTGCCTCGCGGCAGTGATGAAACCAATACAAATCAATAACAAGAGTGCTGCTCGTCTCATGCTGTGTTTTCTCCCAGGACGCCTGATTGGAGCCGATATTATCACTCCTGATCGCGCAATGGGGACGACGCTCGTTGTCGATTCCTGCTGAATAACGAGTGGCTCGAAAATTGGCTTTACAGGTAGAGGTCGTGAACAGCCCATATCACCGTATGCCTATTCCCCCAGCCAGGCGCCGTAGGGCCGCAGATGCTCGATGTGATCGCAGATGATCTTCAATGCGCCGATGAGCGGCACCGCCAGGATCAGCCCCACGGCGCCCCACAGCCATCCCCAGAACAGCAGTGAGATGGTGACCGCCAGCGGGTTCAGTTGCAGGCGCTTGCCCAGGATTTTGGGATAGAGCACGTTCATGCCGATCAAGTGCAGCCCCAGCACAACGGTGACCACGATGAGGAACGTGGTCGTGGTCAGATGCCCCAGGTCGGCGATGAGCGGCGGTATGACAGCGAGAACAACGCCGAGGTAAGGAATCAGGCTTAGGAATCCACTGATGGCCCCGAGGAAGTAGAAGTAGGGCAGGCCCAGCATTCCGAACACGGCGATGCTGCACACGCTCAGGAAGACGCCAATGATGAAGTTGCCCACAATGAACGACCGGATCATGCGCGCAATCAGACCCAGCATGACGTACGCGGTATTGCGGTTCTCCATGCTGAACAGCATCACCGAGGCGGAGCGCACGTGGTCTTGCCAGCTCAGCATGAAGAAAACTAGGAAGGGCACAAACGTGATAGTCAGCAGCATCTCTGACACTGAGCTGGCATTTCTGCTGAGGAAGTCGGTCCAGTCGCTTGACTGCCGGACGGTTACGGTTTTCTTGTCGGCTTCCGAGGAAGGCAGCACCGTCTCGCGGGTCTGCTCGAACTGCTCGGCTTCCGCGCGCATCCGCCCCGTCATCTGCTGAATCCTGGCCTTGTATTGCGGCAGCTCCTGCATGAAGTCCATAGCCCGGCTGTAGGAGAGATAGGTGGCTACGCCCCCGGCGATCACCAGCAGCAGCACGGCTACCAGCGCCGCCAGGGAATTCGGTATCTCAAACCGGACCAGCAGGTCAACCAGGGGGGCCAGAACGAAGGCGATCAAGACGGAAACCAGGACAACAATCAGGATTACCTTGGCAACGTAGAGCAGGGTCAGGACCGCGGCTATCGCCAGGATGAGCAATGCCGACGCCTGGAGGCGCAGAATGCGGCGGCGCTCCAGCTCGGCGACTGTCGAGCGATTGATCGACACCTGCGGAATAGGGGCAGGGCCGCCTGCCGCATTGGCATCCACATCGGGGCTGGGGTCCTGCGCCCGCTGTGGCTCCGCATTGTCCAGCTGCTCTTCTGGCATTTCGCCTATGGTACTCGCCAACCCTCAGATTCCGAACATGATATTTTTGCTGGGTCAAAGATCAAAGATCGAAGATATGAAGATGGGAAATACTTTTACGACAGCGCAGCCCGGTGATCAACCGCGCCGCATCTTGGCGCTGGATTTCGGCGCGCGCAACATCGGACTGGCGGTAAGCGACGAACTGGGGGTCACGGCCCAGGGCCTGCCTACTTTACGCCGCAGCAACAAGCGCAACGATCTGGACCACTTGCGGCGGGTGATCAAGCAATTCCACATCGCTGAGATAGTGATGGGGCTGCCCCTGCGCATGAGCGGGAGCGAAGGCATCCAGGCGGAGAAGGTGCAGGTTTTCGCCGAAGAATTGCGCCGCAAGTTCAAACTGCCCGTCCACCTCTTCGACGAACGGCTGACTTCGGTCGAGGCCAATCGCCTATTGCGTGAAACCGACATGAGCACTCACCGCCGCGCCGGGGTGGTGGACCAACTGGCGGCGGTGCTGATCCTGCAATCGTTCCTGGAATTCCGGAAGAACAGGAACCCGTAACCAGGGATGGGCGCATAGGAACGCGGACTCTGGTTTGAGTTTCCAGAGATAAGTCTTCCGCCCACGCTCCTTGTCCTGCGGAGCGGCGCACAGGCGCCGCTCATCATCTAAACTGCTGTATTCCATGCGAACCTTCTTCAAACTCGTCGTGGCGGTCGTGCTGGTGTTTGCTCTGTGGTTTGCTTGGGCGGCCCTGCTGCCCCTGCGGCCTTCGGAGATCAAGTTCGTGTTGCTGCGTCCGGGTTGGAGCACGCGCCACATCGCGCGAGATCTGCAGCGCGAAGGGGTCATTCGCAGCTCGGCGGCATTTCTCATGCTGCACTACGCCGAAGGATTGAAGACCCTCAAGGCCGGCGAGTACAAATTCGACCAACCCGCCAGCGCGATGCAAGTGTGGCGTCGCCTGGTGCGCGGCGATGTCTATGCGCGCACCGTCGTCATCCCCGAGGGCTACAACATGTTCGACATCGCGGCCGCGGTCGAGCAGGCGGGCCTGGGTACGGCGGCCGATTTTCTCACGGCGGCCAAGGGAGATGTATTTCTTCTCCGCGAGATCGATCCCAACGCGCAGTCGCTGGAGGGATATCTCTTTCCCGACACCTATCAGTTCACGCGCATCGATACCGCGCATGACATGGTAGCGGTGATGGTGCATCGGTTTCGGCAGGAAGCGCAGAAAATCGGGCTGCTGGGAAACGCTGACCCGCACCGCGTCGTGACCATGGCCTCCATCGTGGAGAAGGAAACCGCGGTGCCGGAAGAGCGGCCCATGGTAGCCAGTGTGTACTACAACCGGCTGGCCCGAAACATGGCGCTGGGCGCCGATCCCAGCGTGGTCTATGCAGCCCTGCTGGCGGGACGATATCGCGGCGCCATTTATCAGTCCGACTTGCAATTCGACTCGCGCTATAACACCTACAAGTATCCCGGGCTGCCTCCCGGCCCGATCGCCAATCCGGGAGTCGCCTCTTTACAGGCCGCGCTGCATCCCGCCCAAAGCGACTTCCTCTACTTCGTCAGCGACAACAACGGCCACCACCGTTTCGCCCGCACCATGGAAGAACATGCGCGCAATGTGATCGCCTATCGCCGTGCGCTGACTGCCAGACAGTAACGCAATGACCGGCTGGCGAGGAACGTGTCCGTTATCAGTAGGCCTGTGGGCGCCGAATTATCGGCATTCGACCTCGTTAAGTGAGACAATAAGCTATGACTTACTATCGAGTTGAGTTTCCGGCCGGGTCCCCCAAGCCCCATCACCCGAAGCGGTTTCGCACCGAAGAAAAGGCGAAGCAACACGCACGAAAAGTCCTTGGCCTAACCGAGGAAGGCATCTTGGCATCGAAGGTCACGATCCTCCCTGTCAGCAGCAACGAAGCAGCGCCATGATGATGTGCCCTAGCTGCGGCGGCGAATTGTCGAAAGTCTGGCAGCCTCAACAGCCGGTCAGCTCGCAGCCCATCGCGCGAGTGCAGTGGCATTGCGGGACTTGCGGCGGGGCCTTTACCCGCGAGCAATTGCGCACCCCGCCGAAGCGCCACTCGCATGCCCCGATGGAGGAGCCAGCCTTGGTTAAATCCTGAAGGCGCCGCGACTTGTCTGTGAAATGAACCCGCCGAACGTCGCTCTTTGACCTATGGGTCATTGACCCCACTTTACCCACATGCTATAAAGACTCGCCTTTTGTGCTGTGCCCGTTGTGTGCTCGTAATGTGCACACGAATAGGTGCAAGTGTTCCCGACGCGGCCAAACCTCAACACTTCTGTCTTGAAGTGGAAGCGCGTTTCCGGGATTCCAGCAGGTTCATGCATGGTTTTTCTGGCGATCTGCGAAGACGCAAGCTAGAACCCTGTGCGCCTGATCGGCTGGGCGGTAATCGATCTCATGGAAACGCTGCCTGCGATTTATCGCGGGAGAGCGCAACAAACCTAACGTCATTTTACGGGTGCGTCCCGTCGAAACGGGCGCGGCCCATCGGAGGAATCATATGCACACCTGGCTCGCCGCCCTGCGGCGGCTGTCCCCTGCACACGTCCCGTTCAGAAGCCCGATCAAGTTGCTGAGCGCAACCCTGGCTCTGCTGATGCTGAACGCTACGGCGGCCTTTGCCCAACCCGAAGCTGCCGGAGAAGCCAGCTTAAAGCTGCCCGATTTGTCCTCGGTCAACTTCCTCGGCATCGATGGCCACAAGATACTGCTGATCGGCATCCTTTTCTGCTGCTTCGGACTGCTGTTCGGGCTGGCGATTTACATGCAGCTCAAGAACCTGCCGGTCCACCGTTCCATGCGCGAGATCTCCGAACTCATTTACGAAACCTGCAAGACCTACCTGATCACGCAGGGCAAGTTCATCCTCATCCTGTGGGCCTTCATTGCGGTCGTCATCGTCGCCTATTTCGGATGGCTGGCTCCAGTTCCCGGCAAGGCGATCGTCGTTACCGTTCCGGTCATTTTGGCTTTCAGTCTTCTCGGCATCGGCGGCAGCTACGGCGTGGCATGGTTCGGCATTCGCGTCAATACTTTCGCCAACTCGCGCACCGCCTTCGCCGGACTGCGCGGCAAGCCCTATCCCATCTATGCCATTCCACTGAAGGCGGGCATGAGCATCGGCATGATGCTGATCACGGTCGAGCTGCTCATCATGCTTTGCATCCTGTTGTTTGTTCCGGGTGATTACGCCGGCCAGTGCTTCATCGGTTTTGCCATCGGCGAGTCGTTGGGCGCGGCGGCCCTGCGTATCGCCGGCGGCATCTTCACCAAGATTGCCGACATCGGCTCCGACCTGATGAAGATCGTCTTCAAGATCAAGGAAGACGATGCGCGCAACCCCGGCGTCATCGCCGACTGCACCGGCGACAACGCGGGCGACTCGGTTGGTCCCAGCGCCGACGGCTTCGAAACCTACGGCGTCACCGGCGTGGCGCTGATCACGTTCATCCTGCTGGCTGTGCGGGACCCCAAGGTCCAGGTGCAGTTGCTGGTGTGGATCTTCATCATGCGCATCATGATGCTGGTCTCCAGCACGGTGGCGTACTTCCTGAACGAAGCGGTTGCCAAGGCCCGCTACGGCAACGCCGACGACATGAACTTCGAAGCGCCGCTTACCTCGCTGGTGTGGCTCACTTCGATCATCTCCATCGTTCTGACTTACATCGTGTCGTATCTGATCGTGCCCATCTTGGGCGGCGATCCGACCCAGTGGTGGAAGCTGGCGACCATCATCTCCTGCGGAACGCTGGCCGGCGCCGTGATCCCCGAACTGGTGAAGGTATTCACCTCGACGGAGTCGCGACACGTGAGAGAAGTGGTGACCTCGGCCGACGAAGGCGGCGCGTCGCTCGGCATCCTGTCGGGCTTCGTGGCCGGCAATTTCTCCTGCTACTACCTCGGCTTCACCATGGTGTCCCTGATGGCGATCGGGTCTTACGTCAGCCAGTTCGGGCTCGGCGAGTTGATGCTGGCTCCCGCCGTGTTCGCCTTCGGCCTGGTCGCCTTCGGCTTCCTCGGCATGGGGCCGGTAACCATCGCCGTGGACTCCTACGGCCCGGTGACCGACAACGCGCAATCGGTGTACGAGCTCTCTCTGATTGAGACAATTCCGAACATTAAGGGCGAGTTGCAGAAAGACTACAACATGACCGTGAACTTCGAACGCGCCAAGCACCTTCTGGAAGAGAACGATGGCGCCGGCAACACCTTCAAGGCCACGGCCAAGCCGGTGCTCATCGGCACCGCTGTCGTCGGCGCGACCACCATGATCTTCTCCATCATCATGGCGCTCACTCATGGCCTGTCGGAGAAGTGGGCAAGCTGTCGCTGCTGCACGCCCCGTTTGTGCTCGGCCTGATCAGCGGCGGCGCCATCATCTACTGGTTCACCGGCGCTTCCACGCAGGCGGTCACCACCGGCGCTTATCGCGCGGTGGAGTTCATCAAGGCCAACATCAAGCTGGAAGGGGTCGGAGAAGGCCTCGGTCAGCGACAGCAAGAAGGTGGTCGAGATCTGCACCAAGTACGCGCAGAAGGGCATGTTCAACATCTTCATCGCGGTGTTCTTCGTGACCCTGTCCTTTGCTTTCATCGAGCCGTTCTTCTTCATTGGTTATCTCATCTCCATCGCGGCATTCGGCTTGTATCAGGCCATGTTCATGGCCAACGCCGGCGCCGCCTGGGACAATGCCAAGAAGATCGTGGAAGTCGAACTGAAGCAGAAAGGCACCGCGCTGCACGATGCCACCGTGATCGGCGACACCGTAGGCGATCCGTTCAAGGACACCTCCTCGGTTGCCATGAACCCGATCATCAAGTTCACCACCTTGTTCGGGTTGCTGGCGGTGGAACTGGCGGTGCAATTGACCGCGACCCAGGGATCCGGGCTGAGCCACGTGCTGGCGGTCGCTTTCTTCCTGGTGTCGTTTACCTTCGTGTGGAGGTCGTTCTACGCGATGCGGATCGTCAAGGCTAGTCTGATTTCAATCCAGCCAACCGCAAACGCCATCCCACGGGATGGCGTTTTGCATTTGCATTGACCTTGACTGGAGCGGGCGGCAGCTAACGGTTATACTGCCCGCCATGCGCGAACTGCAGCGTCAAATCGAGTCTTACTATGCGATGGGAGCGGAGGCAGTCGGATTTCCCGAGGCCGGCGAAGCCTTCTCGCGGTTCCGCGATGCCCTGACGGCGGGCACAATTCGTGCTGCGCGAAAAGACCGACGGCCGCTGGCGTACCAATGAATGGGTGAAGCAAGGGATCCTGCTGGGCTTTCGCATCGGCAAGCTGGCGGAGAGCGGAGACCCGCGCGTGCTCTCGTTTGTTGACAAGGATACCTATCCGATTCGCCACTTCGCTGCCAGCGACCTGGTGCGCGTCGTCCCCGGAGGCTCGTCGGTGCGCGCTGGCGCTTACGTAGCGCCGTCGGTCATTTGCATGCCGCCGATGTTCATCAACGTCGGCGCTTATGTTGACGAAGGCGCGATGATCGATTCGCACGCGCTGGTCGGTTCCTGCGCCCAGGTTGGTAAGCGTGTGCACATCAGCGCGGCAGCGCAGGTCGGGCGGCGTGCTGGAGCCGATCAACGCGTCGCCCGTCATCATCGAAGACGACGTGCTGATCGGCGGAAACTGCGGCATCTATGAAGGCACGCAAGTCGGCGCGCGCGCCGTGCTGGGAGCCGGCGTGATCCTGACGCGGTCCACTCCCTTGTTTGACACAGTGCACGGCGAAATCTACCGCGCGACAGCGACGGATCCGCTGCACGTGCCTGAGGGAGCAGTCGTCGTGCCTGGCTCGCGCGCCATCACCAAGGGCAAAGCCGCGGAGTGGGGGCTGTCGCTCTACACGCCCGTGATTGTGAAGTATCGTGATGACCGCACCGACCGGGGCGTGGAACTGGAAGATATTTTGCGCTAGGAAGAGCGGACCGTGATCCTTGGGGCTAAAGATCGCTGGTAAGTAATGTCCCCTGCGGGGTGTTTGGAATTCGATCTGTATGGAATTGTCATTACGAGCGAAGCGAGGAATCTGCTGTTGTCTAGGCTGTAACGACGGACGGTGAAAACAGCAGATCCCTCACGGCCAAGGCCGTTCGTGATGACAATTCAAACTAAATTGCGCTCTATGGTTCAATCCACCAAACAACGAGAGAACATCGCGCTGCTAACAGCAGCCATTGTTGGGCTCGTCGCTCTGTTGTGCTGGCGCTTCGCCGGACAGGCGACGATACTCGTCGCCGTTCTGCGCTGGACCGCGCTTGCCGCTCTCGTGGTCTATGGCTGCCTGCGGCGCACCCTGACCGCGTGGATCTTCATCGCCATGCTGGTGGGTGCGACTGTCGGGCACGATTTTCCCAACGCTGCCACCAACCTGCGGGTGCTGGCGCTCATTTTTCTTCGGCTCATCAAAACCATCATCGCGCCCCTGATCTTTGGCACGCTGGTGGTGGGCATCGCGGGCCACTCCAACCTGCGGCAGGTCGGCCGGCTCGGTCTGCGCTCGATCATTTATTTCGAGATCGTCACTACCATCGCGATCTTCCTCGGGCTGGCAGCCATCAACATCAGCAAAGCCGGAGTCGGGGTGCAACCTCCGCCTTCCACGAGCGCCGAGTCGGTGCCGCCAGTCAACAAGCTGAACGCGCAAGACACTATCCTGCACATCTTCCCCGAAAATATTGCGAAGTCGGTGGCTGATGGCGCCGTGCTTGAGGTCGTCGTCTTCAGCCTGATTTTCGCCGTTGCCCTCGCCCTGATCAGCGAGCAAAAGTGCCGCCCCATGCTGGCGTTCTGCGAGAGCCTGAGCGGGGTAATGTTTAAGTTCACCAACCTCGTCATGTACATGGCGCCGCTCGGTGTCGGCGCCGCCATGGCCTACACTGTGGGACACACCGGGATTGCTGCGCTCGGCAGCCTCGTCAAACTTCTGCTAACGTTTTATGCCGCCCTCATCGTATTCATTCTCGGTGTCCTGCTGCCGGTCGCAATGATGTTCCGGGTCCCCTTACGTGCATTCGTCCGGGCCGTGACGGAGCCGGTCACCATTGCTTTTGCCACGACCAGTTCTGAGGCGGCCCTGCCGCGCGCCATCGAGGCAATGGAGGCCCTCGGCGTTCCGCGGCAAATCGTCGCTTTCGTCATCCCCACCGGCTACAGCTTCAACATGGATGGAGGTTCGCTGTATCTTTCTGTGGCGACGATCTTCGTTGCCCAAGTCGCGGGCATTCATCTTTCACTGGGGCAGCAACTCATGATGATGCTGACGCTTATGCTCACCAGCAAAGGGATTGCGGGCGTCTCACGCGGCGCTTTCGTGGTCCTGCTGGCGACGGCTGCTTCCATCGGTCTGCCTAGCGAGCCGGTGTTTCTACTTCTCGGGATCGATCCAATTCTCGACATGGGCCGCACCGCCGTCAATGTGCTGGGCAACTGCCTGGCGTCGGTGGTCATGGCAAAGTGGGAAGGCGAGTTCGGCACCGAAGCGCCATCTCCCGCCGTCAAGGAAGCGGTATTGCAGTAAGGCGTGGTGTGGCGAAGACTAGCAGCGCCGCTGGCTGACGCTAACCCGCTGGAAGGGCTGGGGGACTGACTGTGCTGTTGCTCTGCTGCGCCCGCATTAGCAGGTGCTTCTCGCGGAAGTGTCCGATGGCGCGCTCGCCCCAGACTTTCACGAAGTAATGGTTCAGGCCCGCCCCGATGGCGGAGCTGACCAGCGGAATGAGACGTGCTGCCCACTTCTCCACGATTTCCGCGCTGGCGCTTACCGCGATCCGCTGAATGACACGGGGGACAAACTTAGACACGAGCTGCTTCTCCAGTATTTCGCGGCTGATGTCCACGCCCGCCGCGCTGGCCGCGGCCACCCACAGTTCCGCTTCTTCTTCCTCGGTGTTGTAAGGAAAGCCGTAGATCAGGCTGAGCTTCTGGATCATGCGCAAAGTGATTGCCGCCAGAATGCCGAGATCGGGCAGCACGGTGAACACGCCTCCCATTCCCAGCCCCGCGCCTTCGACGGTGGCCAAACGCGTGTGAGCGCGAATGGTCTGTGCCGCGATGTGGTCCAGTATGGCGGGATCGACCGAATGCACGCCCTCATACGTCAAGGCCGGCAGGTCATACGCCATGCGCAGATGTTCGAGATACTTCTCAGGGTTGACCTTGACGGTTACGTAGGCTTTCATGAAAGCGCTGCGCACGGCCGCTTCGACGCCGCGCCTCATCCACGATTTTCTTGTCCGGTCTGTCATGCTCGCGTACTCAAGTATAGGCGTTTTGTCCAACTCGCAGCTTTTGCGCGGTGAAACTTTCCCGGCACTCCTGTGCTAGCATCGAAAGTTGCAGATGCCCATAGGAAAACTCCAGGTTGTACCTCTCGGTGGACTCGGCGAATTCGGCATGAATTGCATGGCGATTCGCTGGGGCGACGACATCATCGTCATCGACGCCGGGACTCATGTTCCCGGAAGCCGAGTTGCTGGGCGTGGACATCGTTGTCCCCGATATTACCTACCTGATCGAGAATCGCGCTCATGTGCGCGCGATCGTTCTCACCCACGGCCACGAAGATCATATCGGCGCGCTGCCATGGATCCTCTCCGAGCTCAACGTGCCGGTGTATGGCACCGAATTCACCCTGGCCTATGTGGAAGGCAAACTGGAAGAGCATGGTCAATTGGATGATGCCGTGCTCAACGAGATCAGAGCTGGCGAGCGCTTTAAGGTCGGGCCCGTTCACGATCAATCCCATCCAGGTTACGCACAGCCTGGTGGACTGCGTCGCGCTGGCCATTCATACGCCGCTCGGCACCCTGATCCACACGGGCGACTTCAAAGTCGATCCCACGCCGACGGACAATCGGCTCTTCGATCTGCATTCCTTTGCCGAATACGGCAAGGATGGAGTGCTGGCGCTCTTCCAGGATTCGACCAACGTGGAGCGCCGCGGCTACACGCCCAGCGAACGTGCCGTGCGCGCCCGATTCCAGGAGATTTTCTCCCGCGCCGAGCGGCGCTTGTTCATAACCTGTTTCTCCTCTTCCATCCACCGCATCAAGCTGACCATGGAGCAGGCCTTCGAAAATGGGCGCAAGCTTGCGCTGGTCGGCCGCTCCATGATGGAGTCGGCGGAGATCGCGCAGGACCTCGGCTACATTGAGGCGCCGGAGGGATTGCTGATTCATCCCGCCCAGATTCGCGATTTTCCGCCGGAAAAAGTTTGTGTGCTTATCAGCGGCACGCAAGGCGAGCCCATGTCGGCTATGTCGCGGGCCGCGGTTGATAATCACAAGCACGCGCGCATTCAGCCGGGCGACACCGTGGTGCTGTCGTCGCGCATCATTCCCGGCAATGAGAAAGCGATCTACCGTGTGGTGGACCACCTGTTCCGCCGCGATGCCCACGTCATCTACGACGACGGTTCGTCCCCGCCGGTGCACGTCAGCGGGCACGCCAGCCAGGAAGAGCTGAAGCTCATCATCAATCTGGTAAAGCCACAATATTTTATTCCCATCCACGGCGAGTATCGCCAGCTCAAGTTGCACGCCGAAATGGCCGGCGCCATGCACAACTCGGTCGGCAAGGTGCTCATGATCGAGAGCGGCGACATTCTGGAATTCGACGAGATGGGCGCGCGCAAGGCCGGACGCGTTGCTGTTGGCCGCGTTTGCATCGATTCCAATTCCATGGGCGATGTGGTGGAAGACTTGGTGATTCGCGATCGCCGCCACCTCAGCGAAGACGGCATTGTGTTGCCCATCATCGCCATCAACAAGCTGACGGGCAAGGTGGAGACGCCGCCCGAAATCGTGATGCGCGGCTTTTCTGGTAACACCAATGAGGATGGTTTCCTCGATCAGGCGCGGCAATCGGTGATGAACACGCTGGAGTCGTCCAGCGATGAAGAGAAGGCCGACTACGGCATGATCAAGGAAAAAATCCGCCAGGACCTGAAGCGCTTCATCGTGAAGAACACTTCGCGGCGGCCGCTGATCATGCCCGTGATCCTGGAAATTTGATCCACCGCAGCGCTTTCCCATGACCATCGTCCCCTGGCAAGGCCGCAATCCATCGCACAAGGCGCGCCTCCTCGCCTGGCTTCTGGTGTTGCTTCCCATTGCCGTCATTCTCCTTTACCCGCTGGCCAACGACTATCTGCAGGCGGCTTCTCTGCTGCAACGCATTTCCGATCCGAAGGCCACGGGATGGCTGGCCAACTACGAAGTGCATCCGGTTGACGTGCGTGACAGCACGTTCACCTTCCGGGGCAAGCCGGTTCCGGTGCATGTCTACACGCCACGCGGAGTAGGCTTCGCGCCCGGCATTGTCATTATTCACGGCATGCACCGGCTCGGGATCGACGATCCTCGGCTGGTGAGTTCCGCACGCGCGGTGGCGGCGAGCGGGTTCTTTGTGATGACGCCGCTAGTTCCGGGCATGGCCGACTATCGCGTGGAGGGCGAGTCGGCTGAACTCATTGGCGTGGCCGCACGCAGTTTCGCGCAAGAACTCAATGTGCCGAAAGTCGGCATCCTGGCGATCAGTTTTTCCGGAGGTTTATCGTTGCTGGCTGCCAGCGATCCCCAAGTCTCGCGGTCGATCGCATGGGTGGCCTCAGTGGGCGGATACTACGATCTTGCCCATGTTCTGCGCTTCTTTGCGACCGGCGAAGCGGTCCGTCCCGATGGATCAGTCGAGCACATGCAGCCACATGAGTATGGGCCGCTCATCGTGGTCTATGATGAGCCGCAGGACTTCTTCGCTCCGCAGGATGTCCAAGCGGGACATGAGGCCCTCAAGCTGCTGCTCGCAGAACAGGGTAAGGCTTCCGAAGCGCTGACCGCGACCATGACACCCGCCGATCAGGAGATCATGCAGCGCATCTATCACAAGCAGCGTGCCAGCTTCACGCCTGCGATTC
This sequence comes from uncultured Acidobacteriaceae bacterium, assembly GCA_963737435.1. Taxonomy (GTDB): domain Bacteria; phylum Acidobacteriota; class Terriglobia; order Terriglobales; family Acidobacteriaceae; genus Bog-257. Next base: position 500,000 of record CAVTSI010000009.1, read on the forward strand.
TTGCCGAAATCGACAAGCGCCGGGAGGAGTTGGCTGCGGCCTCTCCGGCTGGCCACCTCCAGGCGCTGCAGGTTCCCGTGTTGTTGTTGCACGGCTCCGACGACGTGATCATCCCGCCGACGGAAATGTTGTGGCTGCAGCGTAACATCCCAAAAAAGTATTTGCTGGGCGCGCTGATCAGCCCGGCGATCGGTCACGTGGACTTCGGCGCCAAAGTCAAGTTGCGCGATCGGCTGGCACTTGTACACTGGATGGCATTGATGATCCACGAAGCGCGGACCGCCGGCGATGGCCAGGACTCGATGCACTTGCCCGCCGGGCTGTGGCTTGCGTCCGTGGCGACGATGGTGCAATGACCCAGCCATGGTGAGTCTCGAACAGATCCAACTGGCGCAGAAGAGGCTGCGGGGCATAGCGGCCCACACTCCGCTTATTCGCTACTTTCCGCCAGCCCACGGGCAGAACGCGCCTGCCAACGCGCAATCCGCTGACGAATCGACGCGCGGGCACTTGTGGCTGAAAGCCGAGAGCCTTCAGCCCATCGGCTCATTTAAGCTGCGCGGGGCTTATAACAAGATCGCGTCGTTCACAGAACAAGAACGGCAGCGCGGGGTTATCTCGTATTCCAGCGGCAATCACGCGCAGGGAGTTGCCTACGCGGCGCGCGCGCTGGGCGTAAAAGCGATCATCGTCATGCCGCGCAATGCGCCCAACGTCAAGATGGACAGCACCGCCGCTCTGGGGGCGGAGATTGTCACTGTCGGCCCGGCCAGCGCCGAGCGCCTGCAGAAGGCCGAGGAACTGGCGCGCCAGCATGGCTACATGATCGTGCCCCCGTACAATGATGAGCAGATCATCGCCGGACAAGGCACAGTCGGGATCGAGATTCTGGAAGACTGCCCCGATGTTGACCTGGTGCTGGCGCCGGTCGGCGGTGGTGGGCTGGTCAGTGGCGTTTCTGCCGCTCTCAAGCTGAGCGGCTCCAAGGCGAGGGTGATTGGCGTGGAGCCTGAGCTGGCCAATGACGCGCAGCAAAGCTTTCGCAAGGGCGAGATCGTGGAGTTGCCCGCCGAGCGCGTTTCCAGCACGCTGGCTGACGGACTGCGCACGCAATCGGTCGGGCGGGTGAACTTCGAGCACATGCGGCAATTCGTCGATGACATAATCAGCGTGACGGAAAATGAAATCCGCATTGCGATGCGGCGGATCATCCTGAGCGGGCGCATTGTCGCTGAGCCCAGTGGCGCGGTCACGTTTGCGGCCTGGCTCTTTCACGGCGACGAGCTGCCCGAGTCGAAGCAAGCGGTCGCCGTGGTCAGCGGTGGCAATGTAGAGCCGCAATTGCTTGCCCAAGTGCTGATGGAAGATAGCAACTAGCAATTAAGCAGCTAGCGACCAGCAATTGGCATGGCGTGCAGGAGTAATAAAGTGCCTCACAAACTTTCACGGTGTTGGTATTTCGTTCTAGGGTTCATGGTGTTCTTATCTCCGGCGCTGTTCGCCGCCGAGCGCGGTGTCATGTTGCGCGAGGGCATCATCTACATCTCCCCGGACACCTCCTCGGCAAAGTTGTCGAACATCGGCCGTGGCCGTGAGGTTACCGTTATCGAGCGCACCCCGGGCTGGATCCACGCCGTGGGCACGGTAGACGTGATTACCAGCGTCGAGTTCGACGCTGACGAGGAGGAGAACGCCCGCAATGTTACCGGCTGGATTCTGGACAAGGGAGTGATCACGACGGCTACTCCCGATGGCGACAAAGTCCTATTCGGCGAGGCTTTCGATTCCGAGATGGAAGCCAGCCGGCGTGGCGGCCGGCGTGGGGCGGCGCAGGAAGCCATGCGAATCTACGCCCGCATCGCCGAATATTTCCCAACTTCCCCATTGGCTGGGGAATCGCTTTATCGTAGCGCCGACATCCGCTGGCAAATCGAGGCGGAAGACCAGGCCACCCGTCCCTCTTCCAAAATGCGCGATCCTGCCCTGCACATCCCGATCGACGAAGCGCACATGAAGCAGGTGATCAAGAAGTTTCCGCGCACCAAGTGGGCTGACTTGGCTGCCTATCACCTGATCGACAACAAACTCTGTGGCGACTGGGAGGCGCAGGCCAAGTGTCCGGAGAAGGAAGCCGAGATTTATCTCAAGTACGCCGACGAACATCCCCAGTCGCCCAAGGCCTCTGAGGCCCTCTACAAAGCGGCATGGCGATATTCCGCCCTGATCGTGATCTACCAGACCGACAATCAGCCGAAGAAGGCCGACGATTCCGGCGCGCGCGCCATCAGCGTCGCCAAGAAACTAATTTCGCAATACCCCAGCGACGAAGATTGGTCCAACCGTGCCGCGCGTCTGATATACATGGTGCAGAACAAAATCCCCACATTTGGGAACACGGTGGAATAGTTTGCCTATTCTTGAAGCGATTATCCTGGGCATGGTGCAGGGACTCACAGAATTCCTTCCTGTCTCCAGCACCGCACATCTGGCACTCATACCCTGGCTGGTTACCCGGCTGGGACTGGCGAACTGGAGCGATCCCGGGCTCACTTTTGACGTGGCGCTGCACGCGGGCACACTGTTCGCGATTCTGTTTTACTTTTGGCGCACCTGGATACAGATCCTGCGCGCCGCCTTTGGCAGGCCGGTCGTCCGCTTTTCCGAAACCAGCGACAACATGCGCGACTTGACGCCGGAAGAGCAGCGCCGCGAACGGCAACTGCTGTGGTACATGATCGCGGCGACCATACCTGCCGCCCTCGCCGGAGCGCTGCTGGAGAAGCGCATTGAAACCACCTTTCGCGCGCCGGTGCTGGTGGCTTCCATGCTCATCCTTGTTGCCCTGGTCATGTGGCTGGCCGAGCGCGCCAGCCGCTTCCAGAAGCCTCTGCCGCAGATCACACTGGGCGATGCCATGACGGTCGGTGTTTTGCAGGCTTTTGCCGTCATTCCCGGCGTCTCGCGCTCCGGTATCACGATCACCGGCGGGCTGTTCCGCAATTTCACGCGCGAAGCCGCGGCGCGTTTCAGCTTCCTGCTTTCCACTCCTATCATTGCCGGCGCCGCGCTGCTCAAACTGCATCACGTGATGAAGGCAGGCCTCTCGCCGGGCATGGCAACCGGCTTCGCCGTCGGTATGGTGGTCTCGGCGTTGGTGGGTTACGCAACCATCGCGTGGTTCATACGATATCTGCAAACCAAAACGCTGACGGTTTTCATTGTGTACCGCATCCTCTTTGGCGTCCTGGTGCTGCTGCTGGGATATTTCGGGCACTTTTCCGGATAAAATTGCAGCCCTCGAACGGCTCGGCGAGAGGGATACTACTTGCCAACCCTCGGGCCTTTATTTGTCGTCGCACTACCCTGCTTTCTTGGGATAATTATTTGGCTCTGGCGTATCTGGTTCCCAATAGGCCGAAGAACGCCCATTGGAGAGCCCGCATCGGTCGATTCCCGGCATCACGCTTTTTCGTTTGCGGCGGATTAGACGTAAATGTGTGCCCGCGCTGGATGGAGCAGGCAACATGAGTCCTGGCAAACGGCGTGGTTCCGCGGTGCGCCCGAACGCCCACATGACAATCGCCTCGCGCGCTTTTACTCCGACGGGCAACCGGCGGCTCAATGAGCTGATCGGCTTCCTGATGCTGGTCTTCGCGGTTCTCCTTGTCCTCGCGCTGGTATCGTATTCGCCGCTGGATCCGTCGTTAAACACGGCGTCAACCCCTCCCACTTCAAGGCCGGCGCATAACTGGATTGGAGTGGTCGGGGCCATGGTCAGCGATCTTGGGCTCCAACTCTTTGGGGTCGCGGTGTTTCTGGTCCCGACTTTTCTGGTGCTCTACTCGTTGCGATGGTTCCGCTCGCGGCCCATCACTGCCCCTTACGCCAAGGTGGTGGGTGCGGCTGGGTTGGTGACCTTCATCTCCGGCTTCATTGGGCTGTTGCCCTGGAGCATTCGCTGGAAGGGAGTTGTCCCTTCCGAGGGACTTCTGGGCCGCATCGTCGCGGACGCGCTCATTCACTACTTCAACCAGATCGGCGCTTATTTGGTTTGCCTGGCCGTGATCGCGGTAGCCCTGTATCTTTCGACGGCATTTTCCTTTGGAGCTTTGCAGATCTGGTCACAGACGCGCTTCGCATTCGCCTATGCGGCGCTGGACAGGTTTGCCGACTGGCGACTCGAACGCGCCCGCAAGAAGGCAGCCAAGGAGCTGGAGAAGAAGCGCGCTGCCGCCGCGAATGCCAAGCCGGTGGTGACCGCACAACTGGTTCCCAAGCGGGTCGCTGCGCCGGATGCCGAGGTTCCAGCAACGTCAACACCGGCGGGAATGGTTCCTCCGCTGCCGCAGACTGCGCGTCCCGCAAACGGAGTAAGGAGCGGCATTGAGCGTACATTCGGCGGCGACGCTGTCCAACCAGACGGCGACGGCCAGGAGGCTTCCGGGGCGGCTGTCGCGGAAGACATTGCCGTCACCTCGCGCGCCGATAGCAAACAGCACGGCAAGACCACCATGCCGCGCCTGGCCGGCAGCTACAAACTCCCTTCTACCGCCTTGCTGCACCGCCCCGACGAGCACAGCGACATCAACGAACTTGAGTTGAAGAACTTGGCACAAGTGCTGGCGGAGAAATGCGGCGAGTTCGATGTCCGCGGGCAGGTGGTGCAGATCAATCCGGGTCCTGTGGTTACGACGTTCGAGTTCAAGCCGGAAGCCGGCATCAAGTACAGTCGCATCACCAGCCTTTGCGATGACCTTTGCCTGGCGCTGCGCGCGGAGAGCATCCTGATCGAACGCATGTCGGGAAAATCCACCGTGGGCATTCAGGTGCCGAACCACGAGCGCGAAACCATCTGGCTGCGCGAGGTGGTCGAAGCGCAGGAGTTTCTGGGGTCGAAGTCGAAGATCACCTTGGCGATGGGCAAGGACATCAATGGCCGCATCGTGACCGCCGAGTTGAACACCATGCCGCACCTGCTCATCGCTGGTTCTACCGGCTCGGGCAAGAGCGTGGCCATCAACGCGTTCATCATGTCCATGCTCTACAAGTCCACCCCCGAGCAGGTGCGCCTGATTCTGGTGGACCCGAAGCGGCTGGAGCTGGGCAACTATGAGGGTGTGCCGCACCTGTACACGCCCATCATTACCGAGCCTAAGCTGGCGTCGAACGCCCTGCGCAATGCGGTTCGCGAAATGGAGCGGCGGCTGAAGGTGCTTGCCGAGAAGGGCGTACGCAACATCGACCAATACAACCGCCTCTTCGACAACAGCACTCCCAACCTGTTTGAAGATGGCAGCGAGGCGCATCCGCTGCCTTACATCGTCATCATCATCGATGAGCTGGCCGACTTGATGATGCTCGACGGGCAAAACGTGGAAGCCTCCATCACGCGGCTGGCGCAGATGGCGCGCGCCGTCGGCATTCACCTGATACTGGCCACGCAACGGCCTTCCGTAGACGTCATCACCGGTTTGATCAAAGCCAATTTCCCCGCCCGCATGTCGTTCCGAGTGGCCACCAAAATTGACTCACGCACCATTCTCGACGCCAATGGCGCCGAAGCCCTGCTGGGCCGTGGCGACATGCTTTACCTGCCGAATGGATCAGCCCGGGTGCATCGCTTGCATGCGCCTCTGGTAACGGAGAAGGAAATTGCCGCGGTGGTGGAGTTCTGGCGCGCGCAGGGCGAAGCCCAGTACCAGGAGCACTTCCTGCAAGCTCCGCGCGAGGACAACGAAAGCGGATTCGCACAAAGCAGCGACGGCAGCGCCGAGGACGATAACGACGAGCTTTACCAGGACGCAGTGCGCATCGTGCTGGAATACGGCAAGGCGTCCACTTCCCTGCTGCAGCGCCGCCTGCGCATCGGCTACGGACGCGCCGCTCATCTGATTGACCTGATGGAGCGGGATGGACTCGTGGGCGCAGCCGACGGCCCCAAGCCCCGCGAGGTGTTGAAGCGTCCCGACTGGTTGAACGAAGTGGAAGACGCGATGCACTAGAACGATTTCAGGACTAACGCATCCGGCGGAACATCTATCCACATTTCTCTAATTGCATTCAATCGAAGCCGTGGAGGATAATCGGCTGTTGCGACGGCAGCCAGCGCCGTGGCGTGGCGCTCTCTTTTGTGAACCTCCCGAACTACATCACGCTCACCCGGATCTTCAGCATCCCGGTCCTGATTTGGATCTTGTCCAGCAGCCGCTTCAGCTCTACCAACGGCCAGCGTGAACTGCTGGCCTCGTTCGTCTTCATCGCGGCTTCGCTGACCGACGCCATTGACGGCTATCTCGCCCGCAAGCGCGCCCAGGTGACCACCATGGGCATGCTGCTCGACCCGGTGGCCGACAAGTTGCTGATTGCCGCGGCCTTCATCACCCTGGTGCAATTCAATCCCCGCACCGTGCCCGCCTGGATGGCCGTCATCATCATTGGGCGCGAGTTCCTGGTCAGCGGTTTGCGGTCCATCGCGGCCTCCGAAGGCTTCACCATCCAGGCCAGCGAGCTGGGCAAAACCAAGATGGTAGTGCAGATCGTGTCGGTGGTGGCGGCGATTATCGATCACCATTGGGCGCATCTTCCTTGGTACTTCCTGAGTCTGCCGGTGCATCCCATCGCGCTGCTGTCGATCTGGCTGATGGTGGCGCTGTCGCTGCTGTCGGCCATCGACTACTTCGTGGGATTCTGGAGGAAGATTGATCGCCATGCCGAAAAGCGCCGCAAGCGGCGTTCGTTTGTGCTGAGCCGGCGCAGAAAGCGCAACGATGTCCCCGTACTCTGAAGAGCCACGAGCTGTTACCGCAGTGCAGTCGTGCGAGTATTCGCAGGAAGAACGAGAACTGCTGCTGCGGCTCGCTCATTGCTCGATTGCATTGGCGCTGGAAGGACGCGCTATCGACCCATCCTCGCCAACGGCCCACCTGGCCGAACCACGCGGGGCCTTCACCACTTTGCATCTGGAGGGTGAACTGCGCGGTTGTATCGGATATGTGCTGCCCACCCAGTCCCTCTATGCGACAGTTGCGGAGACGGCCAGGGCTGCAGCCTTGGATGACCCGCGTTTTCCGCCCGTGACACCGGCGGAGGCGGCACCGCTGAAGATTGAGATCAGCGTGCTGTCACCCTTGCAGCCGATTCGGCCCGAAGAGGTCATCGTCGGCCAACATGGCCTTGTCGTCACCCAGGGCAACCGCCGTGGATTGCTGCTGCCGCAGGTTCCCATCGAATGGAAATGGGACCGCGAAACCTTTCTCGCACAGACCTGCCTGAAGGCGGGGCTCCCGCCGGACGCATGGCAGCATGGCGCACAACTGCAGGCGTTTACCGCCGAAGTGTTTGGCGAACTCTAACGTCAAGCTTCTTGCCGAAACCAAACCACAGGATCGTACACGGCAATTACGGGCTCTCCCGCTGCGCCGCCTGCAAGCATTTCCGCGATTCTTCCTGGTTCCCGAGCGCGCGATAGGCAAGGCCCATGGTGGTATATGCCTTGGATCGCAGCCTGGAGCTGGGCGAGCGGGTGAGAACGATGTTCGATCGCGCGATGGCTTGCTGCGGATCGTCATGCTGTTGCGCGTAAATGGCGAGGTTCAGGTTGCTGAACGGGTCGAGGGGATAAATCTCCGCCGCCGCGCGGAAATGCTTCATGGCTTCCTCTAGTTGTCCTGTGTTCAGCAACGCTCCACCCAAGTCATCCTGAGCGATGTAGTTGGGAGGGGTGACCTCGATGATGTGCGTCCACAAGACGACATTGTCGCCCCAATAACTGAGCTGACGATAAGCCACCACGCTGAGCGCCGTCAGGACCACTACGCTGGCGCCGGCCAACACAGCGGCAGGAACCTTTCTTTGCCCGGCCCAGTCCGCTAGTCCCCAGCAGACCATGATGAATAAGCCGATGAAAGGCAGATACGCGTAGCGATCGGCCATGGCCTGTTCACCCACTTGCACCAGGCCGATCATGGGCACCATGGTTCCCAGAAACCAGAACCACCCCACCAGCAGGTAGCGCCGGCGCCGCTCTCTCAGGACCAGAGCGGTTACGGCCAGTAAGAGAACCAATGCCGCGAATACCGCCCAGGCTTTTAGAGACGTGCCCGGATGCGGATAGACGAGCGCCAGATGCGACGGCCAGAACGCCTTTCCGAGGTAGCGGGCATAGCAGAAAATCGCATTGCCTAGGCGGATGGAAAGCGGAAACGAATTCTTCACGGTGTGCATTGCGCCTGCGGCCTGCTGTGCTCTCATGGTGATGAAGGCACTGGCGCCGCACAAGGCGAGCAAGGGAAGCTTCTCCGCTATCAGCCAGGAAAGACTTCGCCGTGGGAGGGTGCCCTGTTCCAGTACGTTTTTGGCCAGGGCGGGACGGTCATCGGCGGTGCCGAAAGCAGCCTGATCACCGGCAATCGCCATGCGCCGTAACGGCCAGTAATCCCAAAGCAGCAGCACAAATGGAAGGGTGATGACCTGTGGTTTGGCCATCAGGCCGAGTGCAAAGAATCCAGCAACCACAGCATAGCGGCTGGTTCGAGGCTCGCGCACGTACCAGCGGTAAGCACCCAGGGCGAGCAGGAAAAACAACATGCTCAGCAGGTTCTTGCGCTCGGAAATCCACGCTACCGATTCGACATTGACGGGATGCAAGGCAAACAGCGCGGCTACCATCCAACTGCGGCCGGTGAAGCCGGTCGCCTGCCGCAGCACCCAGAACAGCAACAGTATGTTTAAGACATGCAGCAGCAGATTGGTATTGTGGTGGCCGGCGGGGTCCGCCTGAAAAAGCTGATAGTCCAGGGTGTGCGACAGCCAGGTGAGGGGATGCCAGTTGCCCGCCTCGGTGGTAGTGAACGCCCACTGCAGCGTGTCCCAGTTCAGGCCGGACTTGACCTGCTCATTCTCGGTTACATAAACGTTGTCATCGTAATTGACGAAGGGATGACCGCTAACCGGGTAGTACAACGCAACCGTCGCAATCACGAGCAGAAGTCCCAGGGCCCAGGTGTACTTCTCGATCCCATGCCGCGCAGCCGCGCTGGGCCGGGCTTGCGTTGCCAGCTTCGGTGTCAAGCCAACGGAAGTCACTACTTCTCCTTATGCTCGATTCTCGCAGATTAAGTCCGAACAACTTTCGGCCAGATGGCCCTATTGTTCGCGTTGGATTTGTTGTACCTGTTCGAGGCATTCCCGCTCGTGTGCAGTATCTCCGAGTGCGTGATAGGCCAAGGCCATCTTGGCGTAGGCTGCGGTTTTCTCTATCGCCAACTGCGTCATGGCTGGCACTTTTTTGCAGCGCTCGATGCAGGCAAGCAAGTTCCCGCGCCGGCGGTCGTACTCAGCCAGGTTCAGGTTGCTGGCCGCATCGTCGGGGTTGATTGCCACCGCCTTCCGATAGTGGGCAATAGCATCATCGTCTCTGCCCGCGCGCTGCAGAGCAATTCCGAGACTGTTCTCAGCTATGAAGTTAGGTCCGGTGACCTGCACCGTGTGGGACCACAGGGTCACATTGTTGGCCCAGTAGTTGAGCTGCACACGGGCCGTCACCGTTAGCGCGACCAATACCGCGATGCTGACAGTTACCAGCCAGGCGGCGGAAATGTGCCGTTGTTCGGACCAGTCGGCCACGCCCCAGCAAATCATGATGAACAAGCCGATGAACGGTAGATAGGCGTAGCGATCAGCCATCGCCTGCACCCCCACCTGGATCAAACCGATCATGGGGACCATGGTCCCTAAAAACCAAAGCCACCCCACCGCGAGATAACGGCGGCGCCGCTGACGGACAACCAGCGCGGTGACCGCCAGCAACAAAATCAGCGCAGCAAGGACATGCGACATTTTGAGGGAGTAGCCGGGATGGGGGTAAAAAAGCGCCAGACGCGACGGCCAAATCGCCTTCCCCACATACCGTGCGTAACAGATAATCGCGTTGCCTAGCCGGATGAGGCGGGGAAAATAATTTCTGGCGCCGCCCCTGCCCTGCGCTTGCATGGTAATGAAAGCGTTGACGCCGGCAATGGCTAACAAGGGGAACTTTTCCTCTACCAGAGAGTAGAAGCTTTTGGCCGGAACCATCGGCGGACCTTCGCCGGACGAACGCGCCAGAGCGGGCAAAGACATGCGTCGTAAGGGCCAGTAGTCCCACAGCAGCAGCACGCAGGGCAGGGTGATTACCTGCGGCTTGGCCATCAAGCCCAGCGCAAACAGCAAGGCGACGACGGCATAGCGCCCCACTCGAGGCTGGCGCACATACCATTGGTAGGCACCCAGCGCGAGCAGGAAAAACAGCATGCTGAGGAGATTCTTGCGTTCGGCCACCCAAGCCACGGTCTGGACGTTGATCGGATGCAGGGCAAACAACGCGGCAACCATGAAGCTGCGCCCCGCAAAACCTGTGGCTTGTTTTAGCACCCAGAACAAGAGCAGGACATTCAGCACATGCAAGAGCAGATTTACGTCGTGGTGTCCCGCGGGATTCAGCTCAAAAACCTCGTAATCCAAGGTATGCGAGAGCCAGGTTAGCGGATGCCAGTTACCCGCATCATAGGTCGTGAACGCCCACTTTACGGTGTCCCAGTCCAAACCGGATTGCACACGCGGGTTTTCCGTGACGTAAACCGAGTCGTCGTAGTTGACGAACGGATGGTGGTGCACCGGACAGTAAAGCGCGAGGGTCGCGGCCACAAGGACAATGCTCAGGATCCAAGTCCGCGTCTCGATCCAACCGAGCCAACCCTGGCCGGGCCGGGACTGGGCCGCCGCCGCCGGTGTAGAAACAACAGAAGTCACTCTTGCTCCCTAGTTTGGAGGATTATATCCGACGGCTTTTCAAGCAGAAGGCGAGTGGTTGCAAGTAGTGGGGTCAGACACCACTACTCGGTTGCTCAAACGGAACGAGGTAAGAACGCCTCAAAGTTCAATGCCCTGACCTTGGGGCTGTTTGCGAAACACATCGTTATTCCTGAAGTGTTAAGCGCCGAAGAGAGGCTTCAGGGCCGTTTTCAACTTAGGTGTATAGTTTTCTGGCGAGAGTCAGCGGCAAACTGGCAATGGCGAAAGCGTATAGCGACGATCGGCGGCGCGAGCTGCTGCAGGCCTATGACCGTGGCGAGGGAACGCTGCAGCAATTGGCCGAGCGCTTCCAGGTGAGCGTGGCCTGGGCGTGGAAGATCTCGGCCCAGCGCAAGCGCAGCGGGCAGATGGAGCGGGCGGAGCAGCGGCGGGGCGGACGTCGCAAAGTCACCGCCGATGTAGAGGAAGGGGTGTGCTGGGGGTTATCGAGATATCCGGATATGAGCCTGGCGGAATTACAGTGGCTGGTAGAAAGCCACTGCGATCTGCATGTCAGCATTGGAACACTGTCTGAGGTGCGGCGTCACATGCGTTGGCGGCTCAGGCACTCCACACGAGCCAATGCGACGGCGAATCAGCAGCAGCAGCAAGCCTTCTCGCAAACGATCGGCCGGATCGCGCCGCAGGGGCTGATTTTTCTCAATAAGAGCGGAGCGACCACGCAAATGACGCGCGACTGCGCCCGCTACCTGCCGCGGCGAGCAGGCCTCGGGGAGTAGGGTGTTTTCAGGTCCGGCCTGAGGACTGATGTCCATCCACGAATACCTTCCCGGCAAGATGAGACGGAGCGCCCGGGACCTGAGACATGGTTATTGATAACAAAAGACTTATTGGCTTCGTTTCGCAAATTTTCGTCTTTTGAACAGGTTATTTGTCCGAAATGATGGCTTTGGGTCTCAATGGAAGTGCAGCATTTTCACTTTGTTTGGCCGGCAAAAACTGGCCAGCGACGCAGCCAGAGTGCTAACAATGACCGGATCGGAAGTCTTTACTTCGTTCTCAGCTTCTGTTTGGCGACCAGGCGCTGAATGAACTTGGCCCCGTCCTTCTTGTAGGGCTCGACCCCTTCGTATAGCAGCATCTCGCAGATCTGAGAGATGTTCCGCTGCTCGTCATCGGCCATCTGCTGAAATAGGACGCTTTAGTTCGGGGCTGACCCGAAAAAGCAGATGCGCATTCGCGCTGTATTGATGTGCCCCTGCGGGACATCCAGTTGCTGGGCTTCGCCGCGCTCATCATCGCCGGTGAGAGCCGGCGGCTTGTACCCCGGGTGAGTGTTGAAACTCAAACTAGACGAAAATCTCGGCAAACGCGTAGCTGATCTGTTCGAGGCGGCGGGCCATGACACAGCAACGGTGCGAGGCCAGCTAATGTTTGGAGGCACCGGACCCGATTTCATTGCGCGTTGAAGATTATTTTGCAGGTTGTCTCTTGCCCCTAACCTTCGTGTCCCTGTTCTGCCGTTGCTCCCAAACCGCTGTGATAGTGGCTTCCAAGTAATTCGTAACAGAGCGCTTTTCTCTGGCAGCCTCTTCCATCAGCCGCCTTTTAAATTCCGTCGACACTCGCAAATTGAGGGTTTCTGTCTTGAGCATTCCAATCCCACCGCTCGTGGAATTGTAAGGCCAAATTTGATGCGAGGTGAACAAACTTGTAATGTACCGCGATATCCGTTACAATAGCGTTACATTAAAAGGTTGAGACGTATGCACCGAAAAACTGATTTGTATTCGCGAAATTTGCGGCTGGTGAGAACGCTATTCGGTGTCGGAAAACAACAAATTCTTCTCACGCCCCTCGAGCATTTATCTGCAGTGCATTTCGATATCGGGTCAGGAGATCTCGCGTTACTGAACAACCACTGGTATGTAACCCACACAGGCTTGCTGCAGATGGCGAAGCGGAAGAGGTGCTCTGGTATCCATGTTGAAGCTGTCGATTCGCTGTGTGATTCCGCAGCGAATCGGTTTGTCCTCAAGGCAACGGTGTATCCGTCCAAGGATTCCGCAGGTTTCGTCGGCTACGGCGATGCCGACCCTTCCAATGTTTCCCTACTGGTCCGCGGCGCCGAGTTGCGGATCGCCGAAAACCCGAGCGTCAATCGCGCTCTGCCAAGATTGTTAAGTCCTTTTTGGTTTGCGTTTCTCGCTTGGGGTCCGCAAGCGATCGGCGTCCTCCCCGGTTTGTGCCAAGGCGCGCTCGAGAAGGAATTCGATTTGTTGATTCGTCGAGCGGTGCTCCCGTTTCGCGAGTTCTGCAATCCTCGCTTTCAGGTTGGCTCCTATTCGGATAAGTACGGGAACTCGGGGTTCGTTCATTTGCCAATCACCAACAATTTCTCTTGCTGTTGCGATACCATTATGATATCAATTAGATATCAATGAGGTGCTTATGCCTGCCAAGAATCTCGATAAGAACAACCTCCAGCTAATACGCCACAACACTTCGCTAGTCAAGAAGCTTTATCCGAACATCAACCGAGCACGGATCCAAGCGCTAAAAGAGCTGACCAAACAATTCAGCTTCTCCTTTGCGAGTGGAGATGTGATCCAGCTGGAGAATGGCTGGTTCGTGACCCACACCGGACTTGTTCGCCTGGCCCGTCGCAAGAGGTGCCGTGGTATCCACGTTGAAGCCGTCGAGTCGCTGTGTGACTCCGCGGTGAATCGTTTCGTCCTCAAGGCGACGGTGTTTCCGTCCAAAGATTCCGCAGGCTTCGTCGGCTACGGCGACGCCGACCCTTCCAATGTTTCTCTGCTGGTCCGCGGCGCCGAGATGCGTATCGCCGAAACCCGAGCCGTCAACCGCGCTCTGCGCAAGGCGTATGGTATCGGCATCTGCTCGGTCGAGGAGATCGGATCGAATGCCGGTCCGATGGCGGGGGCTTCCGATCAACGTAAGTTTCCGCCGCAAAATACCAACGGAAATGGGAACGGAAATGGTGGTGCTGGTCACAAGGTCCGTGACCGGCTCTGTCAGATCATCCGCCAGCACAAGCTCGATCCCGAACTGGTGAAAGCCTACGCCGTCGACTTCTGCGGTACCAAAGCCCTGAAAGACGCCGCTCGCGAACAGGTCGAAAGCTTCGTGCAGCAGCTGGCCGAGGCGGCACAGAAAGATCGTGATGGCCTGCTCTGCCAGCTCAACAGCTACGCAGCCCCAAACCAGGAGGTGGCGGGATGAGACGCAATGTTCCCGGACTCTCCGATACCGCGCGTGATTCGCACTCCGAGGTTCCCGACGGCGTATTTCTCGTCCGGCTTGATGGGGCGCAGCATCGCTGGCAAGCCCAAAAGCGTTTCTATCTGCTCCGGCTCTCTGTCCTTGAACCCAAGGCATTTGCCGGGCGTTCGATTGTGAGTCGGCTCTACTGTACCCCTAAGGCGATGTGGAAGCTGGGTTGGTTCCTACGGGATTTTCTCTACGACCCTGAGCTGTTGAGCCAAGACGAGATCGACGAACGGGCCCTGCGCGGCCTGGTCGGGGTCGTCAAGATCAGCCATACCGTGGTCAACGGCATCTCGCTGGTGAACTTCGACGGCTTCGCCCCAGCCAGCCAGTGGGAAGAGCTGGCAACCTCCGTCCGCGTTCCGCCGGCCAGCAATGGTAAAGGTGCGCAGAAGGAAAGGGCATCACGATGAATTACAGCTACACCCAGATCTCCCAGTACCTGACCTGCCCTCGCCGTTACCGCCACCGGTATCTGGATGGCTGGCAGGAGAAAGATGTTCGCGCCGCTATGCTCTTCGGCCGCTGCTTCGAACAGGCGGTGGCGGCTTTGTTCCGCCACGAAGATCCAGCGGCCGTTCTGTTCGAGCAGTGGGCGCCATGCAAGAACCTGGAACTGGCCTATTCCGGAAATGACACTTGGGACCACATCCTCCAGCAAGGCATTCAACTGCTCGAGCGCTTCGTCCAGGACGGCCGTGTCCAGATTCACCAGCCTCTGAGCCATCAACAGGTCCGATTCACACGCACGTTAAATTCCGGCAACAGCTTTGTCGCCTTCGTCGATGCCGTCGGCGAACTGGACAGTACACCCTGTGTGCTGGAGTGGAAGACCGCCTCCGCCCGCTATCCCGAGGAGCCGGACGGCATTGCCGCCCTGGATCCGCAGCTGGTTTGTTATTCCTGGATGACTGGAATTAATGAAGTCGCGCAGGTCGTCTTCGTTCGTAAGCGCATGGTGGAAATCCAGTACCTGCGGGCCACGATCACCGACCAACAGCGGCAGGAGTTTGAGACCCTGGTTGACGACACGGTACGTCGGATTGAGTCCGGACTGTTCCTGCCGCACAGCGGCATCCGCCTCCCGCAGAACCCTTGTACCACCTGTCCTTTTCTCGGTCTCTGTCTCGACCAGCGGGATCTGGTTGAGGCTGGGCTGATTCGCAAGCCAGGAGTCGATCTTGGTCTGTTTGACGAACTTGGCTACTGAGGTATCCTCCGATGCCGCCCAAGCTGAATCGCCGCCGGGCCCAGGAGGTGCTGAGCAAGATCGACGCGATCCTGGCGTGGGAGGCACGGCATGAGAACGAGCGCGACACCAGGTTCGTGGAACTGGGCAAGTATCTGTGCGAAGTGCGGGCGGGCCAATACTGGCGGCTGGAGAAGCTGAAGTCGTTCGACGAATTCCTGGAGCGCCGGTTCCCGGAGTCCCGAAGGAAAGCCTACTACCTGATGTCGATACATGAACATCTTCCACCCCAGGTAAGGAGGGAGCTGAAACAGGTGGGATGGACGAAGGGGCTGGAGTTGGCCAAGCTGGCGCGACAGCAGGGTCAGCGCTTCGAAAGTGCAACCTGGCTGCACAAAGCCCGACAGATGCCCAAGGCGGAGTTCCAGCGGGAAGTGGAGAAAGAACTGACCGGCAAAGACAGTGAGCCTTCGGAGCTGATCTATTTCAAGGTCTATAAGAGCCAGATTCCGGTCATCGAGCAGGCAATCGAGACCGCGGCCTTGATGCTGGGGACGGACAAGTCCCGGGGCTACTGCCTGGAGATGATCTGTGCGGACTTCCTGGCCGGGGTCTCGATCGACGGCAGCAACCCGGAGGTCCTGCTGCAATCCATCTCCCGCTACTACGGGTTTCTGCCCGGCCCACAGCAGGAGGTCTTTCGATCCGAGGTCAACCGGAAAGCCTCATGAACAAGAAGGTCGCCTACAAAAGCCGGCGAATCCGGCTCGATTCGACGAGCTATGGCAAACTGCATCGGCAGGTGCTGGAGCGCGACGGCTGGCGCTGCCAGGTCTGCGGGAGCATGCAAAACCTCCAGGTCCACCATCTCAAATTCCGCAGCCAATCCGGTGGCGACGAGGAACAGAACCTGATCACGCTCTGCGCCGAATGCCACGAATGGATGCATCGACGCTAATGTTGCAACTCGAACTAGCATCACGAATTTTGTTGGATGGACTTTGCGACATCGAACCCGACTCGATCGATCGCTCTTATTTCGCCAGTGAAATGGGACGGCGCGGCAAGAACATGCAATTACCGCTCCCGGATCTGCTGCGACAGTCCATCTACAGTCGCTTGGCAGGATGCGAAGATGTGAACGGTCTCGAACCAATGCAGCCCGCGACGCACCCACGCCGCTTGCCCAAGCCGCTTGGCAACGGCAAATTATTGATCACCAACTTTGTGCTAACTCGGATCTGATCTATATTCCTCGGGAGGAATCTGCACGGAATAAGATTTGTTTGGGAAACCGGAGGATGGCTCGGTGTTTACGTAGTCTTCGCAATGCCATCACGAGCATCCCGGTAGGTCCCTGCAGAAGTCGTGTTGGATGACCTCAGAAGTCTGGATTCAACAGGCAAAATCGGGTCGTGCCCCTTGAGGGAAATGTCGAGGGGGCCAAGAGGTTCCAACGCGGGCTGGCTGGCTAAATTCGAAACGAAAAAGGGCGGCCTGCCCAGCGTGATATGGGATTGCGTGTGCATCCTTCACGGACGCTCTAAACTTATCACCGATCCCCTGCCGGTGGATATCTCCTGCGCAAGGCATCTGCGGAACTTTGGTCCAAATGATGGTGTCAAGCTTTGTACGATCTATCGACAATTTTTCACAGCTCCAGATCGGAAAGCTGAGGATTCGGCAATCCGACGCTCCTCGCAAGGGTTCATCATAACCGACGACATTGTGGACCTACCAGCTTTCGGGCACTGGGTGCCAGGAGCAACCGCAGCACTTGCTCATGCACGATCTTGCGGCGCGGAACCAGGGTCAGGGCTGCGAGCCATGATTGGATCCTCCCGGCTCTCGGAAAGAGCAGCATACACGGGGCAATGGCCATGCGTTCTTCCTGCTGGCAATCGACAAATGCAGTTCCTCGAGCCATCCACCGTTGTGAACCTGTTGATGCTTGCAAAGGAGATAGATCATGTTCTCTTGCCCTTTCAGCTCTACAGCAATCCGAAAATTGCTTCAGAATTCATAAGGTCCATACTTCGCAAAGCTGGCACGGGAACGCGCGATCTTCGCGTGAACTCTTCTTGCTCTGATGGGCCTTCCATCGGAAACTAACGCCAGCGTCGAGACTGGTTTCTCTTCAACAATTCTGTGACACGTACCGCGATGCGGTGCCGAAAATTGCCTCAATACCGGCACTCGTTGCCGCATTAGGATCGACGACTGCAGTGCGAACCCCACTCTTTGGGTTAGATCAACGGGTGCCTGCTCTGGAGATCAAAGGACAAGACGTACTCCAGATATTTTGGGTAGATCCGAGGCCGACGCGTTCGAAGGATGCTCCCTATCTGCTAACCGTTCAAATCTTTCGGCCCGCGAAGACCTTCATGCCCCCACCGGTGTCGGTTGGCACACGGTAGATCGCAGCGCACTCAGGATGGCTGTGATGGCTTTCCAGCCTGCAGTTGCAAGCGAGTTGATAACGGTGGGGGGCCGGTGATTTTTGTGATCGATCGCTTCCGCCCGTGTAATGAGCTCCCGGTTGATCGCGACTATACCGGAGACATTTTTTCTCTGGCCCTGAGCCCGCGTGGAATCCTCGAGGATTATTCAGTAATTCCCCGATTGGAGTTTGGCAGCCGTAGACGAGGGGTGTGCGCCCGGATTTGACAAATAAAGCAATCAGTCGACATTTTTGGTGGTTCCGTCTTGGGCGCAGAGGGTCGGAGGTTCAAATCCTCTCGCCCCGACCAATTAACTCTTGGCCTCTCAAGCCAAGAGCAGTGTGGCGCATGGACGTTGGCGCGAATTGCAGATTCCAGTTCGAATTGCGATTTCCAGCCAGATTCATGAGCCAGTGTCTGCTCTCCTCGCATTCAAATCGCGGCAAGCCCGAAATGGCTTCAACTTATTGCGCCGCTGCTACTTGCAACCAGCGCCCTACAACGAGCGGCATGTCGAGCGCCCACCCTCAAAAAAGCAGCATCGCAAGGCTCTGGGCTTGGCTGCTGTGCGGCATGGAAGGGCTGCAGGAGAAACTGGAGATCTCGCTCCGGCCTCGACCCACTATTGCAGGTTTGGTGCGTCTGTGGCATAGTTCTCCTCAGACGCGACCCACACAGACGCGACGCTCCGAGCCTTAGAACTTGTCGCCGTCAGCCCAGACCAACAAACAGAAAGCGCAACCGCTCACAGGGAACATGGGAAAACAGTATGACGCACTTCTGCAAGTCGTCCTCAAGTCTCTTTGGTTGGATTCTTGGAATCATTACATATGTGCTGTTTGTCACGGGGTGTGGCGGAAGTAGCGGAAGTAGCGGAAGTAGCGGAAGCGGGAGTACTTCATCGCCCACCATCACATCAGTCACGGCTTCGTGTACGAAGACAAGTGTGCCTACTGGGCAAACGAGTCAGTGCAGCGCAACGGTTCAAGGAACAGGCGCATTTAGCTCTTCCGTTACCTGGGCTGTTGATAGCATTGCGAATGGGAATTCAACGGTAGGCATAATCTCTTCTGCGGGCCTCTACACCGCTCCGGCCACCGTTCCGAATCCAGCCACAGTGACGGTGATGGCGACCAGCGTCCAGGACGGCAGCAAGTCTGGTTCAGTGCAAATCACGATCTTCGGCTCCGGGGGCTCCGGGGGTACCGGGGAGATCTCCAACGTCCAGTGTGGCGATGCCGCAGCTGGCACCTTCATCTCCTGTCCAGTTCCTCCTGGTGGCACCAACCCGACAGTTACAGTTGGTGGAATTGATATTTCGGAACCATCCACCGGGGCGTACATAGACTGGAAGTGGACCACGCCTAGCTGCTCATCATCGGTCGTAGTGTACATGCCCGATGTAAACTACGGCCCAATGCGTTATTGGAAGGATACAGCAGGAACAGATGGCTGCGCTGCCGGGTATGCCAAGAATCATACGGTTCACGCCGATCATTTGGTGCCAGACTACACCGGATTGAGTACACCGACTGGAACGTCTATCCACGGTTATAGCGACTCAATTTACGGACACTTCTTTTACTTGGCATCCCAAGATCAGAGTAGTGGCGCGTGGATTACTGACGGCGGTCCTTACTTAGGCGATTTGGGTCCGTGTACTAATACTCCCGCTGGGTGCCCTTTTGGTGTGAAGATGCAGGTTCCCAATGTGAGCGGGTCATCCTCTTGGGGGATTTGGGCCTATGGTGCGCAAAATGTTAATCAGGGGCATGATTTACAGATAGCCTTGTTCAACGTGCTGGCACAGGGGCCGGTCGCAACGTCGGTTGTGATGCCGTATTCCAGCGTGGCTTTTACCCGGCAGACGATGGCTGATGGCTCGGCGTGCGTTTCAAACTGCACCGATGTGCAGGACGGCACGGTGCTCAATCTTGATGTTGCATTCATTGGCAGTACGCAGTTCAATAATAATCCAGCTACCGACTACACAAACCTGTTAGTTGACGGCACTAATCATTGGGATTGGACTTACTCTGGCAACTTCACTGCGCTCTACGGTTATCAATGGCTGCGTATCCGTACCAATTGTAACGAACATGGCAATCAAGCGGCCTGTGGAGCGGCTGGGCCAACGCCTGCCGGACGCTATCAGATTCAGGCGACATTCACGGCCTATAGCGGAAACGATACTGGTTCGGTGGTCGGATCTCCGATCACCTTAACCTATACCTTCACGGTACTGCCCCCTGCGAGTTTCACCGCTACACCCCCATCTTGTCTTGCCAGCGGCTCGTGTACCGCAGTGCCTTGTGCGATGACCGGCAGTTGCGGCGGATACAACTACGAAGATGATATCAAGACTTACGGTGTGATGAGTTGCACGGGAAGTAGTCTTAACAGCATCACTCGGTACGGTCAAGACTATGCTTATAGTCAAGGTACTTTTGACAACGGCAGTTACAACGCCGGGTACGCTGCTGCCCTCGCTGGACCGTGGAACTACGATGGTGGGCGTACTTTTTGGCAGATGAGCGATTACGCTGCTGCCCATAGTTGGGCCACGCCCCCAGGAGCTTCGTTACAGCCGGACGGTTCAGCCTATCCCAACGCTGCCGCGTACTTCCATCACTGCGCATTGGTCGCGCAGCAGGGCTATTTCGATTATTTTGGGGGCGTGGGTGCGGCTGGCTCAACCTGGCCCGGTGGCTACCTGCGTGAGTGGAACATATTCCCTAATGGTCCAGCGATGACTTGGTGGCGCACGGGAAAGATCGAGGCGAAGCAGGCTGCGCTCAATCTCGGCTCATGGGGTGGCACCGGCGGAGCGCATACAGGCAGCACGATCTATCAGTATTTCCCCATTACTTATTACGCAGCGGCACGTCAATCAGCGTATCAGATTGACTCCATTCTAGCGGCATGGGAAATCAACGGTTCTATTTCGACGGCTGACAACTTTCAACTAAATCACCTTGTTGATACATTGTTGGGGATTTTCGATCAGACCTGGAACTATGACCCTTACGGTGCTAACTATAGCTCAATTCAGCATCCGCAGACCTGGCCCGTTGGCATCACCAATCGCAATTATATGCAGGGTGTTGATCTGGAAGCCCTGATCGAAGTTTATGAATGGCAGGCAGTGGCGCATGTCACTCAGGATCAACGCATCCCCATTGCGGTCAAGACCATGCTGGATTTCATGTGGGCGAACATGTGGGCTGTGCCCAGCAGTGGATACCATGCTTTCTACTACAACGGCTACGACTTGCCCCACGGACCGGGCGATGACAATGACGGTTACACCCTACTTAACAACTTGGTTTGCCCGGCCTATGCCTGGTATTGGAAAGTCTCTGGCGATTCCATGTATCTGATAGAGGGCGACGATTGCTGGCAGCACGCGATTGACAGTTCTGCGATGGGGCAAATTTATTTCACCGGCAAGGACGTGAACCAAGCGTTCAAGTGGGCCTCCGACTACATGGGCTACCGCTCGGTGAATGGCTACACCCCGGCGACCTTCCCGGCGAACAACCCTGCCATCGGCGGAGGCGTGCCCGATACGGTGCCCCCGATTCCGCGCCCCATCCTGATGACGAATACGACCACATCGGATTCGCCAGTTGACCCGACTACGGGAGTGAAGCCGGTCACCAATATAAGCGGTTCGTCCGTCACGATCACTTGGAGCACCTACAAAGGCCCGCTGACCGCCGAAGTGGACTATGGGCTGAGCGAGACCTATGGGCAGTCGGCCACGGGCACCAGCACAAACTGCGCCAGCATCGCCGCCTGCAACACGGGATGCAATGCGACGGTGGGTTCTATGGCCCAGTCTATCTGCAAAGAGTCGTACTGGAATGTGGTAACAATTAGCGGCCTGTCGCCGTCCACCACTTACCACTTTCGCACCGTGGGGATTGACGCGCTCGGGAATACGGCCGTCTCCAACACTAGTCCCGGCATCACCGGGACGAATAAAGATTTCACATTTTTGACGGGTCCATAATCTTCCTTATCCTTATTCCTAGCCGCCTAGTACGTAAGCGTAGACCGATGGCCGTCTAGACGGAGCTTCTCGTAATAGGCATTCTCCCTTTGTGGCGCGATGCGAGGTCGCGCTGACGAAAGAGGAGATCATGGACGCAATCTCTCAGCCTATTTCCCAGCCCAGAACCAAACGGCGCTATCGCAGCGCCGACGAGAGACGGCGCATCGTCGAAGAGACGCTGGTGCCGGGCACGTCGGTTGCTATCGTGGCGCGTGCGCATGGAGTGAACGCGAACCAGGTATTTGGGTGGCGCAAGCTGTACCAGGCTGGACTGCTGGGGAGTACGCAACGCGACCTCGGTCAGCGAAGCCAGCGCGAGCCGCGTGCGGTTGTTGCCGGTGAAGTTATCGGCGGAGACGGAATGCGAGCCAGCGCAGACTACCGTGGCCGCTCGATAAACAGGGCGAGAGAGATCGTGAACCGGTCAGTGCGCCGGGTGTGATCGAACTCACGTTGGCCAAGGCGCAGATCCGCATCACCGGCAAGGTTGAGCGGGTGTGCTGCGTGTGCTGTTGGAGTGTTTGCGGGGATGATCACGTTGCCGACGAACACGCGCATCTGGATCGCGGCCGGCGTGACCGATCTGCGCCGCGGCTTTACGGGGCTGAGCGCGTTGGTGCAGACGGCACTGGAACAAGACCCGCTCTCTGGCCACGTGTTTGTCTTCCGCGGGCGTCGCGGTGATTTGATTAAGGTTTTATGGTTCGACGGCGATGGGCTTTGTCTGTTTGCCAAACGCTTGGAGCGCGGACGCTTCGTGTGGCCGAAGGCGGAGAGCGGCACGGTGTCGCTGACGCGTGCGCAGCTGTCGATGCTGTGCGAAGGGATCGATTGGCGCCGACCGGTGCGCACGGCTGACTCCCTGATGGCGATCTAGGTACGTCAACGAGATTTGCACAGATTTTTGTGCAGCGCTGTGGGCGCGTGCGAGCAGAGTTCATGGCATACTCCGCCCATGCTTGCGATGCGCACAACGCTTCCGGATCTGAACCGTCTGGATCAGGCCGGATTGAAGGCGATGATCCTGGCGCAGCACGAGCAGTTACAGATCAAGGATGAGCAACTGCTCTCGCGTGAGCAGGAGATCGCGCACCTGAAGCTGCTGCTGGCCAAGCTGCGGCGGATGCAGTTCGGGCGCAAGTCGGAGAAGGTCGCACACCAGATCGAACAACTGGAGTTGAAGCTGGAAGAGCTGGAGGCGAATCGTCCTGCCGCTACGCCGCAGAGCGAACCAGCACCCAGCCCTTCGCATACATTCCCAGCGGTAACCCAGCCGTCGCGGCGTGCGTTGCCCGCGCATCTGCCGCGCCAGATCAAGACTCATGAACCGAAACCAACGTCGTGCCCGGAGTGCGGTGGCAGGCTGAAGAAGCTGGGCGAGGATGTCTCCGAGATGCTGGAATGGGTTCCGGGGAGTTTCCAGGTCATTCGTCATGTTCGCCCCAAGCTGTGCTGCACGGGGTGTGATGTGATTGTGCAGGCAGCGGCGCCGAGCCGTCCGATTGATCGCGGCCTGGCGGGGCCGGGACTGCTGGCGCATGTGCTGACTTCCAAGTTCTGTGATCATTTGCCGTTGTATCGCCAGTCGGAGATCTACGAGCGCGAAGGCGTCGAGTTGGACCGCTCGACCCTGGCCAAGTGGGTGGGAGAAGCCAGCCACTTGCTGCAGCCACTGGTCGAAGTTCTGCGCCGCTATGTAATGGCGGCTGACAAGCTGCACGGCGACGACACGCCGGTTCCGGTGCTGGCTCCAGGCAACGGGAAGACGAAGACGGGCCGACTCTGGACCTATGTTCGCGATGATCGCGCTTGCGGCGATACGGCGCCACCGGCGGTGTGGTTTGCCTACTCTCCGGACCGCAAGGGGGAACATCCGCAGCAGCATCTGAGCAATTTCCGCGGCATTCTCCAGGCCGATGCCTATGCCGGTTTCAACCAGCTCTACGAAGATGGTCGCATTCAGCAAGCGCCCTGCCTGGCGCACATGCGGCGCAAGTTCTACGACTTGATGGAAGCCCACCACTCGCCGACCGCGACCGAAGCCGTGGAACGGATCGCGGCTCTGTATGCGATCGAGAAGGAGATCCGGGGCCGTTCCCCGGATGAGCGCCGACAGGTACGTAACGCCCGGGCCCGCCCACTACTGGAGTCAATGCGCACCTGGCTGGAAACATCCTTATCGAAACTCTCGCGCAAGTCCGACACCACGGCGGCGATTCATTATGCGCTGGCGCGCTGGGATGCCTTCGTGCGCTACTGCGATGACGGTCGCATCGAGATCGATAACTCGGCGGCCGAAAGAGCCTTGCGTGCCATCGCGCTGGGTCGGAAGAACTACTTGTTTGCGGGATCGGATCGCGGCGGAGATCGTGCCGCTACCTTCTATAGCCTGATCGGAACCGCCAAACTGAACGGCCTCGATCCGGAAGCATATCTACGCTACGTACTGGAGCACATTGCCGATCATCCTGTGAACCGGATCGACGAACTGCTGCCCTGGAACATCGGCCTGGATCGGGCATCGACCCCGCAATAGCTCCCCACACCAAATCAACCAGGTTGTGTCCACGAAAAAGAATGTGGACACAACCTGGTTAAGACGGTAAAGCTTCAACGCTTACCCTAGTACTACTGTGTTATGAACCGCTGGTCCGAGAACGGGGTGCTGGATCAGGTCTTCGAGCAGTTGCAGCTCGATCCGCATCGAGGCTGTAAGCTTGGATTCGACCACTGTCAAGGTGCATCCCGACGGCCACGGCGCGTTAAAAAAACGGACCGCAAGCCATCGGCAAGTCACGCGGCGGCTGGACCACCAAGATTCATATGGTTGCCGCAGATGCGCGCACGGCCATAACCTTTGCCCTCTCGCCCGGGCAAGCCTCCGGTGCCGTGGAAGGCCGCAAACTGCTGGGCGGCATCGGGCCCCTGCAGGCGCCGCTGAACCTGGTCATGGACGGCGCCTACGAGGACCACCAAACCCTACAACTGGCTCTGGACTGCGGTTTTATCCCGGTGGTCCCACCCGTCCGAACCGTCTGGAGCCCTGGCAATACGACGAGGCCATGTACCGCCGGCGCAACGAAATCGAGCGGCTGTTCCGCAGGCTGAAAGGCTTTCGTCGTATCTTCTCGCGCTTCGACAAACTCGATGTCGTCTTTCTTGCCTAACTCCACTTCGCCCTTATCGTGGAAGCTCTCAGGTACCTAAATAATGTGGCTCTGTGCAGGAATCTAAACAGACCCGCGTTTTTGCTGACTGTCGCTTTCCTGGGTTCTGGAACAGCGGTGCGCATCTAAGACCGAGAAGCAGCTCAACTCCAATGTTTATCAGCCTTTCAGTAAGAGCTTTGCCAATCAGGGCACAGAGTAATTCGTTAGCAGATCCAGACTCGGCAGCCCGGCTAGCACCAGCCTGAGCGGTAAGCCAACAGCACTTCGTCGAACTTGGCCGTAGGTTTTGAGTTACGGTTTCGACCGCCGCCCGAGTAATCGTGCTTCGCACCATCAAAGGCCGTTAACTCCTCATTGAATCAGCAGCTTACGTGTCGACGCTCCCGGACCGAGTCTGCCACTCCCAAGATGCTTCTTCAGATTGCGGGAAAATTCGCCCATCGGAGTGCCACTCGAAGAGCGAGGCCTTCGGGCTCTGACATCCCCCGGGACTTTGCAAAAAGCCGCCTAAAATGCGCACTTCGTCAGATTCTTGTGCAGAGCCAATAATGTTAACACGCCCTAGCCGTGCCATAGACTTCACTGGTGGCAGTTTGAATGAAGCGCTCGAGCGTTGGCAAGTGCCGCCTTCCAACCCGTGGTTTGGCCATCAACCCGAGCGCAGAGCCTGCGGCAACCACAGCATAGCGCCTGGTTCGAGGCTCGCGCACGTACCAGCGGTAAGCCCCCAGCGCGAGCAGGAAAACAACATGCTCAGCAGGTTTTTGCGCTCGGAAATCCAAGCCACCGATTCGACGTTGATGGGATGTAGGGCAAACAGGTGGGCCAAATCAAACGCGCGCGGGTGGACCAAATGAGAATAGCGAAATCAACGATGCGTTTCTTCAACTGAACGCTTGTGGCTGAATCGCTCCAGATGCTCTCCAATTGCCGAGAGAGGTGGTGCAAATCTTCAAGCGAAGGTGTTGACCTGGAAGCGACGGTACCGCTGTGCAGCTCGATGCGCATTTCAATCTCGCGCACCTGTTGCAAGGCCTGGTTCCAAGGGCGCTCCAGCTCCGCCGTGACTAAACTAATAGCTCTGCTAACCACTTCCGCGGTTGCTTTGCTACAAACTCAGGGCCATTGAGAAGAACATCCTGCCAGAATTAGCAGCCGAACCCTTCAAGAAAAAAGAAAGATGACGACCAGCTTGTGCCCGAGGCGGCAACCCACACCCAATGTTCAAGCGAACCGGATGCAATGCGCTGCTGTTTCGGATTCGGGAAAAGCGCATCCGGGTCTTAGCCGCCCAGGACCTGAAGCCGGAGGTCATCAAGCACCCTATCCGGTTCAGCCTTGGGTGCTATCCTGTTAAGATGTTCTATCAGTGGGTGACTGGCGCCTTCATCAGGATCGCGGCCTCGGCACCGCGCAAGGTTATGCTGCTGATCGCGGCATCAGTCGTTCCGTCCGCACGCAGTCTGTAATAATGACAACGTGGCGCGCATCCCGGCTCAAAGCTAGACAAATTAATCGGGTTACTTGGTGTCGCCCACTCCTCGGGAGCGGTTGGCTCAGTTCCTCCCCAACGAGCCTGGCGCATTAAAACAATCGCTTTCGTATAATCGCGGCGCGACAGCGGGGCACAGTCCATGTTAGCTGTACCGTGCGGGCTGTTGTATTTTCCAGCTACACAAGCAAGGCCGGACCACATCTGAGACGAAGTGTCGAACGCGGTACTGCCCGATCCTCCATAGAACAGGTCCCGATCACCTTTAGCGCAGGGCGTGGTGGGTTGGGCGATTATGTGGTGCTTAGGATTGTAGAGACAGTTGCCATTTGGAGGCTTCCATCCGTTTGCGCTGTCAGGTACGCCGATGTCCACGCGGAAGGCGGGAGCCAGCGAGGCATACACGTCCATCGCCTTCCAGTTCGGCATACTAGCCAAAGGTGTCAGCGCGGCATGGCCATACCGGGCGATCTGTACCTTTTCTGTACCGTTGTACGAATTAGCCACGGCGATATAATTTACTCCATTCTGAGTAACATTGACTGCCGGAATCACTGTTACGGGTTTGCTAGTCGTAACATTGAGAATGTCGCCATCCTCGCAATTGCCTGCAGCCGGGCAAATGCGAATAATCGTATTTCCTGCATACACGTTATCGAGACCGCAGCCTGGGGGAATGCATCCGCCCAGCCCTCCCATGTTATTGGTCATGGGAACCAGGGGGTTTGAGTTCGTAACTGAGAAACTAAACGGAGTACGATGCAAGCCACTACTAATCGCGCTATTAAGCGTAGTAGCGTCCACGAAGTAGTAATACTGGTCCCCAGCTGTGTAGCTTGATTCGCTGGTAATCGTATAACCGAGTGCGGTGTTAGCGTCGCCGAAGATGTACTGATGTCCCAGAGCGGCCATCGAGCCACGAGTTGCCCGGTTCCAGAGAACGGGAAGGCAGGGCACAGTTTGGCTGATGATATTGCAGAACCCGTAAGAAGAGGTGTGGTCTTGTGCGTGATTGGTGACCAGAAATCCACTTGCAACACTATAGGCATTTTCTGCCGTCTGCGGGTATTGAAAGAAGTAACCAGGAGCCCAAGCAAACATCGATCCCTCAATGAACACGTTATCCAATCCTGGGCCAACATGTGCGATAGTACCTGCTGTGGAAAATGGGCTAGCATTAAGTTCGGCAGAAGTTGGGTGGTAGGCGCTCACGTTACCCATCACCATGAATGGTGAATAGGCAGTATGCATGTTCGTGGTGGTCTCGCCAAAGGCAGTGCGCCAGTAATTCTCCCAATCATCGCTGCTTTCCGCGTCGGAACAGCTTGGAGCACAGGCAAGATCGGTATAGTTTCCTGCATTCCAAGATGCCCCATACCCGTAATTTGGGCTGGCGGCATTATCGAACGAGGCTCCGTTGGCTTGAACTCCGTAGGCGCTCCTGCTAGCGTTCCACAGGTATGGCAGCACCTTGCCCACCAAGGTTTTACCATCGGAGATGTCGAGGGCTGACGGGTTTAGCCAAGTTTCGTTGTTGTATCCGCCGTAGAGTCCGGCGCGTGCTTGATAGACAAAACGCGCGGAAGCACTCGCTGGCGGAGTGGGATTATATTTATAGGTTCCGGCTACTAGACATGGCGAGCCACCGCAGGCAGTGCTTGCCTGATACGCAGACTCGCTCCAGCCACGTAGTAGGCAACTGTTGCCCGTTTGCGCCTGCACCACCGTTCCGCACTGTGCTCGGCTAGTGTAAGTCGAGAGCAGGTTGTCGCCGCGCAGGTTGAAGATAGTTGGCTGTCTGCTCGCTCCGCGAGGCGTGATGCGCACCCAAAACTTCGCGCGCGCTCCGTGAACCGTATCGGTTGCCCAATCGGTAGGCGGGTAGAACCTGATCTGCGCTCTGGATAGTCCCGAGGTCAGTCCAGCCGTGCCATCCCTCCAGTGGGGCGCAGTGGTCAGGTTTCCCCAGGTTCCTCCGTCCTTGCTGTACTCGTAGGTTACGGTGCCACCAACCTGTGCTGTTGCTATGCGGACGTTAATCTGGTCGAATGGCTCCATTGAGCCGATGTAGAGCGTGTTTCCCGCAGGGATCGTTTGAGCATAGGCTAGGTAGCCGGTTTCGTTACTACCAGTGCAATTCGCGCTGCATGACAGGGAGAAGCTGATGGTCGGCGAGAAGCCAGTGCCGCGGTTGCCCGTCACGGTAACGGTCTTCCCGTTCAGAAATGTCGCTGTCGTCAGTCCTGTGATCGTGATCGTCTTTCCGGATCTTATGTTGCTGAAATTCTCTGCCGCTGTCCCAGTTACCGTGAACACTCCCGCATTGTAGGTGACAGTCGTAACTGCTCCGCCGTAGGCCCATTGCGTTATATCCGATACGAAACTAGAGCCATCGTAAAGAAGCACGCCGTTGACAGCCTCGCTTGGAACGTAGTAGCTAAGTCCTTCTGTGAAGGCGTAAATCTGCTCGAACCAGTCGAACTGGTCCATGCCTATAAGGCCGGCTGCATACTTCCCGCCCATATCAATCGTGTAGTGCAGGATGGCGTTCTCGTACTGCGATGCGCCGACTGCATCTCGAACCCAGTACATATTAGACAGGTACGGGACGCTGCTGAAATACTCCATGCACCAACTTTCGGGATAAGCTGTGGTGCAGTTAAATCCGGTGTTGGTCTCGTTTATGATGTAGACGCTGGAGGCCAGCCAGTGCGAGAGACATTGATTCCCTGTCCTAATCACTCCGTCGTAGCAGGTGTAGGAACCACTGCCTAACCCAAGGTTAAAATCGTTCAAGATCACCTTCAGGTTAGGGTTTTGGGTTTGCTGTGCAACCGCAACTGAACTGATTACCGCACATGCTAAGAAGAACGCAAGTCGATTCATTGGACGCTACCTTTCCTTCATCATGCTCATCAATTTCGTGTCTCTGCACAGAGCCTAAAATACTTTGTTTGGCGTAGGCACGGAAAGGATAAACACTCCATGCTGAACACTGAAGTAACTAGATATCCGTTACTAAAGTGCGCTATCGGAAACCTCAGACGGGTGCCCAATAGGCTATGCCTTGGCCGTTTGGTCGCAAGAGCTTTTTTCGCTACGCTTCAGCAGCGGTGGATGACCTTCAAGGACAAGTGGCTGTTTGAGTTGGGAAATTCATTCAATGGCAGCTGGCCAATCGCGGATTGCCTCAACGGAGGGAGTTCAACCACAGGATCCCGTGCCGAGCCCTAGGCCCAGCCAAAGAAGGGCTTGTTCACGTACGGGAAGCGCGACACACTCTGTCCAGCCCGATACCACGTCGGTCAAGACCAGACTATGCACGAAGCTTCCTTCTGCCCTCGGCCCGCATTGCGTCACCAGATCCATCTCCATGAAGCCTGGACGAAGCTGCTCCTCCCAGTCGGCAGAGGTGCGGACCGCAACCATCTTACGCACACGGTTGGTCGCAGACGATCTCTTCTTATGCTTTCCAAAGGCTCGTTCTCGGACAAGGTGAAGCTGACGATCTATCGTGGAGGCACTCATCGCAAACAGTTGGGTCTGTACCCCCTCTTCCAACTGCAGATGCGTGTGTCGCTCCATGGCCGCCACCAGCAGCGGCAGCAACGCTTTCAGCCGCTTACCACAGATGCGGTCGGATGCCTCCCAGAGCACGATCAACGCTTCCTTTACCGCCTCCTGATAAGCCCGGCGCACCGCACGCGTCGTAGGCTCGCGCGCAGGCTGAGGGGTGAGAACCCGTATCGCATGCTTGCGGTGATACCCGGTCAGTTTGGTGAACTCATCCAGGATCATCGTCTTGCCGACCCGATCCGCTGCTCGATAACGGTGTCAGATGGCTGCTGTCGGTTCTCGTCGTGTGCTCAATCTGATCCGTCTCCTCATTTTCGCCTTCCGGCGTGGGTTCACGCCGGTAGCATTTTCAATGAGGCAACCACCCACCTCTCAGTAGCAATTTTGGTGAGTCAATGCGACTGGGAACTTCAATTGTCGCTGATCATTCCGGCTCATACCGAGTGTCAATGGAGGCGCCGAGTGCCATTCCTACAATGAAGAGGGTATTATTGCTTTCATGGAGAGTCGTCGCTGGGCATTAACAAGACTTCCGGAAGGTGGGCTATTTCAGGTGCTAGTACGACTTTGGATATCAATCCTGTTTCTGCTGGTTAGTTCTGCGGCGTTTGGCTCTATCGGTTCCGATCAGCCAAAAGATGTTCAGTGTGGTGATGCCGTGGCGGGTGTCTGGCAGAACCCGTGTCCCACGATGAGCACGGGGCCGACAGTCGCGGCTGGCGGTTTGGACATATCAGGAGCCTCCGGCGCGTACATTGATGTCAAGTGGACGACGGGGCATTGCAGCTCTTCCGTCGTTGTTTTGATGCGGGATAGCAACCTGGGCCCCGAGCGTCAGGTCTACGGCGACGCCGCTGGCAACGACGGCTGTGGGGCGGGCTTTGCCAAGAAGCACTTGGTCCACGCTGATCATCTTTCTCCAAGCTATCAGGGTACTCCGGCCGCAGGGCACGAATTTGGCATCAAGGGCACCCACTTCTTCTACGTGTCCTCGCAGGACAAGGACTCGGGAAAATGGTCCACCACCAGTGGTCCGACGTTCGCGAACGGGAACTGCAAGGGAACCTGCAAACCTTTTGCATTCACCTCTCCTGTGCCCAATCTCTCGGGCCGTTCCAACTGGGCCGTCTGGACGTATGGACCGCAGAATGTCTACCAGGGACACGATTTGCTGGTTGGTTTGCAACAGGTGCTCACCAGCGGTCCCGTGTCCAAGTCTGTGTACATGACTTGGTCGAGCGTCCGGTTCGGGAAGCGGAAAGACGAGGAGGGCAATCCGTGCAAGTCAAACTGCACGGACGTACAGGATGGAACGCTGTTCAACATGGACGTGACATTCCTCTGCACCCTGCAATACGTCAACAATCCTGCGACCGATTACGCGAACTATATGGTCGATAGGAGGCGTGGGCGTGACTGGTGTTATGGCGGAAATCACGGGACCACGGCGGACTCGTCCGCGATTCGTATCAGGACGAACTGCAACGGTCATGGACCAGATGGCTGCGGTCGCAATACTACTCCTGCCGGCCAGTATCAGGTGTCTGCAACTTTTCAGGCTCTGGACGGCCAGAATCTTGGGGAGAACATTGGTCAGCCTTTTACCGTCACCTACATCTTCACGGTGAGACCGCCTGCAAGATTCGTGGCGATTCCCCCATCCTGTTTGGCTTCGGGCACCTGCCCGGCAATCCCATGCTACCTAGCGAGTAGCAAGACCTGCCCTTCCGGAAAAGATTACACATGGGAGAACCGAATTCAATACTGGGGGCCGATTGCCTGCACGGGTGGGGCACAGAACTTCATGTCTAGGCTCGGCGGCGAGTATCTCAACAGCGCTGGCTATTTCGAAAATGGTGTTTATGGGGGGGCGGGTGCAAATTCGAATTGCTACAATTATGACAACGGCAGGAACTTCCTAGCATTGTCCGACTATGCCGGCCTGAAAGGTTGGTCAACACCTTCGGGTGCGAGCACTCAACCGAACGGCCAGCGATATTCGACTGCACAAGCCTATTATCAACACTGTGCGATTCTCTGCCAGCAGTCCTACTGGAACTTTTTCGCAGGCGTCGGCGCTGCGGGTACTGTTTGGCCGGGTGGACTGCTGCGGGACTGGAATCTCTTCCCCAATGGCGCTGCGATGTATTACTTCCGCACCGGTGATGAAGTCGCACGGCAGGCGGCTATCAACTTTGGAAGTTATCAACCTCCAGGAGGCGGGAAATCTGGGAACACCCTGTATCAGTACTATCTGATAGACCCCTATGGCGGTGCTCGTGTGATGGCTTACATGCTGGATGCCGCTGTCGTAAAGTGGCAAGTGGCGGGCAGCCAAACGCTACAGGACTCTCTCCAGACCAGACGCTATGCCGACTCCCTACTGGGAATTCTGGACCAGAGTGTCAATTACGATCCTACGGGGCGTGAGTACGGAACGGCTACGCATCCGCAAACGTATCCAATCGGCCCGACTTGGCGCAGTTTCATGCTCGGGCTCGATATGGAAGCCTTGATCGAGTACTACGATTGGCAGGGCGCAAAAGGGGAGCCGCAGGACCAGAGGATTCCGATTGCCGTAAGATCCACCCTCGACTTTATGTGGGCTAGGCTATGGGCAGCGAAGAGTTCAGGTTATGATGCGTTCTACTATAACGGCGTGGATATTCCACATAACAGCGCCAATGATAATGATGGTTTTGCCGAGCTGAACAATTTGGTTTGTGGCGCCTATGCATGGTATTGGAGTATCTCCGGTGACAGTACTTATCTCAAAGAAGGAGATGCTTGCTTTGATGCGGGAATTTCTCCTCGGGCAGCGATTTATTTTACGGGAAAAGATTTCGGCCAGATCTTCAAGTGGAGTTTTGACTACATAGGATGGCGCACTCAAGCCGGATATATCCCCAGCACATTTCCGGAGAAGAATAAGCCGTCTGGAGCCAAGGCGCCTTTCCCCGATACCGTGCCTCCGGTCCCGCGGCCTCAGGCGGGGAACAGCACGACCGTCGATCCCTATACCGGCGTGACACCCGTGACGGTTAATGGAACGTCGGTTACCATCGCCTGGAGTACTTACGAACCGTTGTACTCGGCAGAGGTTCTTTATGGACTCTCCGACTCGTATGGATCGATTGCCAAGGGCGTGAGTAGGCCGTGCACCAGAGTTGCAGCGTGCTACGCGGGATGTGCGAGTACGGTCAACCCAGCCGTTTGCGGGCTTTCTTACGTCAACACAGTTGTCTTGACTGGCCTGCGACCCAACGCTACTTACCATTTCGCCAGCAGGGGCGTTGACGATGCCGGCAATGTCGCCCAGACGAACCGTCCGGGTAGCACGGTGCGTGATTGGACATTCATTACTGGATCGCAGTAAGACACGCACCGTGTTGCGATCGGACTGGTCGCTGGCATGTTAGAGTCGTAAGGATTATTGGGCGCGGCACAATCTCTGTGAGCTCATGGATGGTTGCAGGACATCTCAGCCATGATCAAGCGATATCTCAAGTTATTCGGCATTGGAGTGGCCTTGGTTTTTGCTTTCCCCTGGGCCCTGATCGCGGGGTTCGGGCGCTTTAGTGAGATGTTCTCACTCGCGGCACAGGCGTGTGCTACGGTCCCCGGGCTTCCGGGCGATTACTTGCGGGTTGCATTCTACAAATTGACGTTAGAGCAATGTTCACTAGAAAGCCGAATTTCGTTCGGCTCTTTTTTTGCACATCCACAGGCTGTGGTTGGGCAAGCCGTCTACATCGGGTCTTATTGTGTTTTGGGTAGCTGCAGAATTGGTGATCGTACGCAAATCGCATCGCACGTGCAGATCCTCAGCGGGCGCCGCCAGCACCCAAGAGACGAACTGGGGCGCATCGGCGGAGCGTCGGCAGGCGAGTTTCAAATGGTCGATATCGGTTCGGACTGTTGGATTGGCGCGGCTGCGATCGTAATGGCTCCAGTTGGAGCGCGCACCACGATAGGAGCAGGAGCCGTTGTTGTTAATTCGATTGAGGCGGGAACTGTCGCAGTTGGCAACCCCGCGCGCAAGAAATTGCCGCTGACCACCCGGCCCGAGGGCTCGTCACGCGCCCCCCATAAAGAGTAAGGGCGTGTTAAACACTATTTAGGTATTTCAGGGCTTCGAAGGTAAGAACAAAGTAAAGGAAGGCATGCCGTCGCCGCCCTGCTCA
Organism: uncultured Acidobacteriaceae bacterium; assembly: GCA_963737435.1. Taxonomy (GTDB): domain Bacteria; phylum Acidobacteriota; class Terriglobia; order Terriglobales; family Acidobacteriaceae; genus Bog-257. Next base: position 534,188 of record CAVTSI010000009.1, read on the forward strand.
GAGAAAGTGTGACTCATGAAGCTACCCCAGGACATCATCATCCAGTTTGAAGCGCCCGGATTCTGGAGTTTCTACAACGTATTCACTCGTGACTGCCTCGCAACTGAAAGCGATGTTCTTTCCGTGGTTGCGGAACTGGCTGTCAGCTATACAGAAGAACTTGCAACCAAGTATCACGGAAAGACGTTCAAAATCTGGGACATTTGGCGGTTTTCGAATTATGACGGTCTGCTCGCCGATCCAACTAGGAAGCTGCGCGACCCAGCGAGTTGGCCGCCGCCCGTGCAACTCGATATCGAGTCGCTGGTAAAACTGTTTTCCGAGCGTAGCATTCTGGTCGAGGACGAGACCCGGTATTTGGCGAGATTCGACCGAAAACGGTCAATCTTCGACACCGAGCATTTCGGTAACTTCCATCAACAACTTGGCCGCGAAGTGCGCCTGATACGTCGTGAAGACCCAAACAAGTGGTGGTTGCGGCAAAAGTTCACTGAAGATTTGAAAGATATACGTCCTAATCTGTACAAAGCGGTACAGGAAAGCTCTCTCCGCAGCTACTTCAAAAAGAAGTTTCGGAACGGCGGGGACGTCATCGACATCGGCTGCGGAACCGGGTTCTACTCCAAGCTCATGGCGGAGTCGGGCGCTTTGAATGTCCTCGGTATTGATCCGAATGCTGACTTCATCAAAATAGCCCGCCGCGATGAAAATCCGCGCACGCGTTTCGAGACCTGCGAAACCATAGGACAGCCGGATGGACTTGGCTCCATCCCATCAGCGAGCGCTGATTTCGTTTACATGAGCGATGCGCTGCTATTCTATTTCGTCGCGGAGAATCCTGCGCAAAAAGGCGATCCCGCCGCGTTACTCGGCGACATACGTCGCATCCTCAGGCCGGGTGGCGTGTTCATTAGTGTCGAACCGCATTACCAGCTCTGGCTGGCACCATGGTTGGGGGAGCCCTCCCACCCCTTCACCGTATTGACCGAATATGCGCGAAAGACGTTTGGCGTTACGCCGAACGCGAGCATGCTGATCCAGACTTTTGCGCGCAGCGGCTTTGCCATCACGTGGATGGATGAGCTGCGCCCCGATCCTTTCTACGAGAGTGTCGATCTGCGTGCATACCGCTTCGCGATGGAATTTCCTCTGTGGCAACTTTATGAGGCGGAGCCGTTCCAGAGTCCGGAATCGCCGTAGAAGACATCGAGAGTGCTGAAACAAAACACAGGTCAGGTACGAGGTACACCTTTCCCCGTTGCGATCGACTCAGTGCAGATGCAAGACGTGCTTGGTAATATCCAACCTACGACGCTAACCTACATGGCGATCGACCACCTCCTGTTCACGACCGTAGCAAATTACTCGCTGGGCATGATCCATACCATCGGGTCAGTTCCCACCGGCGAGTCCGTTCGTGCCAGAGCGTTTTCGAGAAACTAACTGGGAGATCGTTGCGATCGACCTGAAGGAATCCTCAGTCAGGTCGGCTGTATCAAGAGTACATTTGAATTTCTCCTCACAAAAGACAACGAGGTTCGCCATTGCCAGAGAATCGAGCAATCCGGATTCTAACAAGTTCGTGTTTTCATTAACAACACTGGGATCGTCCAAATTACCCTGTTCTAGTATGAAAGTACGCAATTCTCTACTAATTTCTTCGAGCTGCAAAATCAAGATCCTCCAAGTAGAACCAATTGCTCAAGCGCTCCGTGACATCAATAGAGTTACCACGGCTGAAAACCGTCGTGTCAACTCCACAGTTGTCTGACCAAGGAATTGTGTAGCAATGTCGACGACAACGCCTGGCCAACCGCCTCCTGCTCGTATTCTACTATGCTCTTAAGCCATGATGCTTCAGAGGTAATAAGATTATAGCTGAAGAATGGGCTGTCCGATCCAAAGCATACTCGTCCGGGGAAGGCTTTCAGCAGGCTTGAGAGTGCAATCTTCATGCCAGCTGGATTTCTAGAAAGCAGCTCTTGCCATCCCGAAATGTCAAAATAGACATTTCTTGGGACTTCCGGATTACTTACAAAGGCGTCCCACCCTTCAAATCCGCTGTGACCAGCGATAAATGTCACACCCGGGAACGCCTTAGCAAGATCAACCAGTGCCTGAGGCTGGGCATTTACATCGCTCAGGCAATCGAGCGTTCTTCCGATATGAACTAGCACAGGCAGATGCCGATGTGCCGCAATTTCTACGACCCGATGAGTTTCCGGATCATCGAGACGCCAACGCGACGTTGGATGTAGCTTTAGACCCCGCGCGCCCAGATCATCAAACGCGCTTTTGAGCAGTGCCGAGGCATCAGTCCGCCGAGGATCCACTCCCGCAAAACCCACTAGTCGGTCCGGAAAGCGACCACAGATTCCTAGTATCTCACGGTGTATCTCCCAAATGGACTTTTCCGCTTCTCCCAGCGTTACTCCCCAATCCAGGATAAGAATCACACGCTTATTGATCCCAACCTTGTCCATAATCTTGAGCGTTGTTGTGCCCGTAGAATCCGTCAGCATACGTGAGACAAGAGTCTCGGCAGTACTAGTCAGTACTTGGCGACCAGAGGTGCCCGAGCGACGAACGTAGTCACTAGCTATCGACTGACTGAATGCCGCTGGATACCACGACGGGTGATAGAGATGAGCGTGTGCATCGAGAATCATGATTGCTCTCTGCTGCGAAGAATCTTGCCCCCCAGTTCTGTGCGAATGATCGTCCTAACGACGTTGATCGTAGCAGGAACAAACATTCGCGGCAAAGCACTCCGCATCCGTGTGGAGATCGTGTTGGTATCAACCTGCCTATCAGACAAGACAATGTCGAGAGATACAGAAGGTTCACCCTGTCCATTGAGGGAAATATATGCAAATGCTTCCAACACACCTGGCATTCCTAGTGCGACGGATTCGATCTCGTTGGGGTGGATCTTTACACCCATTAGGTTCATCATGTGATCTCTTCGTCCGACCAAAATGATTTCACCGTTTTCGTCGAAATATCCGAGATCGCCAGTGCATACTTCGTCACAGGGAAGGAACGCGATACGGTCAGACCGGATCTCCTGAAAGTAACCTTCCATGACGTTTGGCCCCCGAAGTACAATTTCTCCAGGCTCATTCTTGGTACCATCAATCTGAACCGCAACCCCTTTTGACGGGCGCCCGATGGACGCCGACGGTGCGGTAGTGGCAGTGATTTCGCGATAGCAGGCACGGCCGGCCTCCGTCAGTCCGTAAATATTAAAAACTCTCAGTCGGGGATTGAGATCGAATGTGCGCCTGAGGATGTCATCGGACAGCACATCGCTCGAGCTTGTTATGACCTCCAGCTTTTCCATAATCTGCTGGCCTTCCTCCGCGATGACCTGCAGCAGTCGCCTCAGCGTATAGGGAACCAAGACGAGGTCGGTTATTTGACCATTTGCAATTCTCTTGAATAATCCACCCGGCAATGCTATGTTTTCACCGAAAACGAAGCTCGCCCCTGCGAGTGCGTGACCAAAGATCTGAATTAATCCATAGTAATCGTAGAGTGGTACCGTTACGAGACTCCGCCGGTTCGGCCCAAGTGAAAGAAAGTCCACCATCATCCAAGCCGCTGCCAGAATGTTGGATTGACTGAGACAAACTCCCTTCGGAGTGCCGGTTGTACCTGACGTGAAAAGCACTAGTTGAATCTGCTCGGGCTTCCGAGTTGTTATCGTCATGGGCAGTGACGAAAGTACCCTATTATATGCAAAGTCGACGACGAATTCCCCGTGTGCTGTAGTAGCCTGCGACCGGATAATGATGCAGGGACATTCTCCCAAGAGGCTCTGATGTTTGTTATATAGTATATCGGTGGTAATAACCAAGTGAGGTTTTATCTTTAGATAGATACTCTCAATATGCGACGGTACGCTGTAGATAGAGAGGGGAACAATTGTACTCTTGGCGTGAAAGCAATATATTACAAGCAGATAGGCTACGAAGCTATCGGGCAATATAGTGAGTAGACGCATGCCTGTGATGGAGCCAAGACGGATCTCAAGCATCCGTAAGCTATCAAGGAGCTTCGAGTAGGTCAGCTGGTGGCCTCTGAACTGAACAACGAGGCGGTCAGGGTCCGCCTCTGCTAGTTGCTCTATCCTGGTCTTAAAATCTTCCATGCACAATCCAACCCGGAGTTTAGTGGAGAGACCATGTCAGGCTGAAGAGCTCACCGCTCTTGGGGCATTCATAGCAACAGCTGTGGGGAACGCGCCATTCGCCAGCTGGTCGTAATACTGTTCCAGGCGGACAATGAAACTATCCATCGAGAACAGTGCTTTTGCCCGCATCAATGACTGCGCCCCCATGTTACGGCGGAGGTCCTCATTTTGCAAAAGCCCGATGATCGGAGCAGCAAATGCCTCTGGCGTGCGTTCTCGCACTAGGTAGCCGGTTTGTCCGTTCAGGATTGCCTCGCCATTGCCGCCAACTGCCGTGGCAATCACGGGGAGACCACTGGCCATGTATTCGAGAATCGCGTTGGAAAATCCTTCGCTGACGGACGACAAACAAGCAATGGACATGCTCGCGAGATGATCCCGCACGTCTCCTTCGCCATCGGTGAAGAACACGTAATTGGCAATACTCAACTGGCGCGCCAAGTTCGCGAGTTCCGCGCGCGATTCGCCTTTACCCACGAGGAGAAAGGACGCGCGAGGAACATTGTCCGCAACAATTCTTGCGGCACGAAGAAAGAGCGAAAGATCTTTGACTGGCCGATAATTGGCAACTATGCCGACCACGAGGGCGCCTTCGGGCATGCCCAGACTAGCTGCGGAACGATGGACCGAGGGATTCTCGCCATAGGGGGTAAATCGGTTGGTATCTACTCCCTGGTACATCACGTCAATCCGCGCTGGGTCCAGCGATTCCATTCTTGAGGCAACCTGTTTAATCGCTTCGGAATTTGCCATCACGCGGGTAGTTCGAGGATTTAAGTAATACCGGAAGAGCCTGCGTGTATATGGCGTGTACCAGTCCATGCTCATCCTGGTTGTCACTGACGATGTCGCCGGAGCGATGAGCGGCCGCAACCCCCAAGATTGCGGTCCTTATCATGAACGAATGCGTGACATCAATTTGTTCCGCCTTCAGATAGCGTCGCATTGCTGCAATTTGCCGGATTCCAGAAGGCGTATGGAAGCTTTGGGTTGGGAAAAGCTTGGTGCGGCAGTAATGGCTCATTTGCTGGAACCGTTCGCTGTCAGAAAGGCAGCAGAGATGTACGTCGAAGCGATTCGGAGTTAATCCGTTTCGCGATCTCCGCGACCAGCCGTTCCGTGCCCGCGTCGATACCGACAGTATCGACCAGCAAGGAGACCCCAATTTTTCCTGACTTCATTTCAGTCAAGCCCTGCTTTGCGTCCCCCAATGTCGTTGTTGATCGTGGGGCGAGCCCTCTCTGGTCGTGATGCCACCATGCAGCGAGTGATGACGCCGGAGAGGGAGTGGCTTCGGCAAATTTAACTGAACGGCAGTCATCGGACCTGGTTACGGTAATGCGCTTTGAGCACGCTTGGCGTACCGAGCGACCGCCAACTGGAAAGTGCCCGACACACCAATTAATACCCAGATTAACCCTGTGTAGCCGAGGGTCAAGAAAAAGGCGCCGATGGTCAAAGCGATGAGCGCTAGATGCGTATATAGCGCCATCCGGCGCGTGAGCAAATCCGGACCATATTTCCTTATTCGCCGTAGACCTACCTGAGAGCCAAGGAACGCCACGAGGAACAAGACACCACCTATGATGCCAGTTTCGCTTGACGTTTCTGTATAAGCGTTGTGGGAGTACAACCACAGAGCTTTCCTGCTTTCCTCATGGGCGAGATTCACTTCTGCTTGCATGAACTGGCCCGGTCCGACTCCAAACAACGGAAACTCAAGGGTGAATTGCAAGCTGCGGAAGAATAGTTCGCGACGAATGCCTGCTGATGCCGCGGCCGCCTTCTCTTCCGTCGTGGCGCCCTGCCCCGTCTGGAAGAGAGTCAAGAAACGTGCCTTCACACTCTCCGGCAGCATCGGAGGAACCACTGCAGCCAGAAGGAGACAACCAACGATTAGATAGACCCTTTGCCGTGGGGAGCCGAAGATAAAGAATAGCAGGAGGGTCACGCCGAACGCGACCAGCCCCATTCTCGACCCTGACCGAGCCGCTGCGCCGAGGCAAAGAACGATCAGCACCAACGAAACCACTCGTTTGAAACCCTTTTGCACGGAAACGCTTAACGACAGGAAACAAATTCCTACGAGAAGATACAGAGCGAAGAAGTTAGGATCCTGCAGACTCGCTGTGACACCTGCTCCCAAACGCGAGCTGCCGTGGCGTCCGAAAACCAGTCCCATGATAGCGACCAGACCCATCGCCAGGCCGATGGTGTACATGAGGCGGAAGCTGTCGCGAATCGTCCGAATGAACGCAGCCATGAAGGCAACGATCAGGAGGGCCTGAATATTTCCTCTCAGCAGCTGTAGGCTGTCGGACCGCCACAGACTGGTAGGAACGCACGCCGCCACCCAGATTGTAAAGGCAATCAAAACCTTCCCTGAACGCATGCTGAGAATTGCCTTGCTTCGCCCGCTGAAGAATAATCCAAATAGCAGAATTGGGAAAAGAACAATCGAGAAGCGCATCCCGGCGAACATTTCGCTGACGCGGCTGCAGTAGAAGAACAGATACACCAGTAGCACATACTGGAAGAACCGATAACGGTCCCGAGGTTCAGCGTGCGAACGTGATCTTAGGATTGTTCTTGGCGAAGACGCGACAAGCGTTTCCGAAGGCGCGAAGTCCGTGTCGTTTGCGTACTCCGCCGGGGCCGAGGTCATATCCATGAACCGTGACATGCCTGTTATCATATCAACACAGCCGCTGTGGACCGAGGGAAACTGTGAGAATTCTTTTCTTGGCTGCGAAAATTGTCTGACAGCAGCCCAAGAACCGGGCAATCCGGTGGCTGGGCGCACACTTTGTTGTCCTTATCGGCCGGTGCCTTGGCTCCCTTCCTGGCACGTTGCCTCGTTCCCTGTGGCAAGCGCACTGAAGCGTGCTGACGGGGTAGTTGTTGAAAACTGAGGCGAAGATTCCGCTACTGAAAGCCGGTTGAACACTTACGAATCGGAGCTGCTGTTGGACGTGGCCTGGGCTAACGCACGGTCGGCGTACAGAAAATCCTTGATCCAAAGTCGAGGATCGTCAGGCCGTGTGGTTATTTTGAAGCCGGCGGCCTCAAGTAACTTCCGGACCTCAGCTTTTGTCCGCATAGCTGGTCCACCTTCGTCAACGAAAAAGTCGTGGCAGGACACGGCGACGTGTTCCGTGATTCGAAGCGTTTCCGTCGCACCGCGGAAAGCGGCCGCCTCCGCTCCCTCGATGTTCATCTTGATGAGAGCGACGCGCATAATGCCCAGTTCTTTGATGATATCGTCCAGGGTGCGAGTTGAGACCGCAATACCGACGTCGCCCGCCACGATTGTGTTTGCCTGGGAGCGGGTTGTGTCAGTAATTTGGGCCGTTCCGGCGGCATCGCTTACTGCGCACTTAAGAGGCGTGACGTTGGTCAGATGATTGCGACGACACATCTCGGTGAGACATGCGAAGCTCGCGGGGTGCGCCTCAATGGCAACCACTCGGCCGGTAGGTCCAACCAATTCCGAAAAAAACAGCGTTTCCCAACCGGTATACGCACCACAGTCGAGTACTACGTCGCCTGGACGAATGCGATAGCTGTGCAGGAAGATGTCAGTGTTCATCACATGGAAGTCTGTAATTGGGTGCAGCATAATCTGCCGCTCGACCAAATAGCCAGCCTGCTCTTTGTGGATCCACTGGCCGTTCTTATGCCAGACAAAAGCTGGTCGTCGGAAGGAAGCAGTTCTGTAGAGACTGCCGCATAACGCGAGGATTGGCCGCCCTACCGGCCGGTCGAGCATCCTGAAGATCTTATGTCGGAGCATCGTGAAGATTTTATACTAAGGTACGTCGTGTTAGACTGACGAACTTGCGAAGTATGTCTCGGGCCGGTTTGTGTCCGGCCTACCCTTTTGCAGCGTTTAGGATTGATGGACGCGATCACCTGGATCCGTGCCAGCATCCTGACCGGTCTCTCAACCCAACGAGCGTGTTTCATTACGAATTGGAGAAAAACGGTTGAAAATCCTTGTCACAGGCGGTGCCGGATTTATTGGTTCCAATTTTGTACGTCTGGCCCTCGCTTCCGGGCATGATGTGAGTGTCCTCGACGATCTCAGTGTCGGGGATCGCCGCTACCTCGAGAATCTACCGCTACGCTTCGTCCAAGGCAGCATCTTGGACGAGGATTTGGTGCGGCAAGAGGTAGGTGTCCATGATGCCATCGTGCACCTCGCCGCACAGACTGGGGTGCCGAAATCGCTGATCAATCCGCGCGGCGATTGCCGGCTCAATGTCCTGGGAACGTTGAATATGCTGGAGGCTTGTCGCGCCGCGCAGAATGGGTCCGAGGGGCCGCGATTCGTGTTTGCCTCGTCCAATGCGCCGCTAGGCCGGCAAGTGCCCCCCGCCACCGAAGACAAAGCTCCGCTGCCGGTGTCGCCTTATGGGGCAAGCAAGCTGGCTGGCGAAGCATACTGCCTGGCCTATCACGGGTCTTGGGGTTTGGGCACGGTAGCTTTACGATTCGGCAACGTCTATGGACCGTTTTCCGCCCACAAGACGAGCGTCGTCGCCAAATTTCTGGACGATATTGAAACCACCGGCTCAATCGTGATCGACGGCGACGGACTTCAGACCAGAGATTTCATTTATGTCGAAGATCTTGCCCGCGCTCTGCTGGCAGCGCTCCAGAGTCCGGTCAAGGGGGAAATCTTTCAGATCTCGGCTGGTACCGAGACTACTATTCAAACGCTGAGCGAACTTATTGAAGCCGTCGTCGGACAGAAGGTCAAAAGCACTCACAGCGAGGCCCGTGCGGGAGACGTGCGGCGAAATTACTCCCTCATCGCGAAGGCCACGACGGTGCTCGGCTGGAAACCGCAAGTTTCTCTGGAAGACGGCTTGCGACGGACTTATGAATGGCGCCTGGATTGGAAATCCAGGCACTGAATTCCTTGACTGCTCGATCCAGAATATCCGACTCGATATGCCGCTGAAATTTTTGTACGTGTTTCCTGGCATGGTGCCTCCACCCCAGGACCCATCGAACGCCGAAATGTATCACGTGGGGGGCGATATAGCGGTGGAGGTCCTGCTTCCCACCTGGGAAGAGAAACCGGATGCGCTTCGTGCCAGCCTGGGTGAGAACTGCTTTCCCACATATAAAGTAAATGAGAAGCTGACCTATCATCTCTTCCTGGCGGGGAGATACAAACTACTGTCGTTTCGCCAGAAGGCGGCCATTTTTCGCTTTCACGTAGCCCAGGGTCTTCGCGTCGGCCGCGCGAAACGCGTGGATTGCGTGATGGGCTACAGCACCGGCCTTGCTGGGGTCGCGGCGTGGGTTCTCTCGGTCTTATTACGCACTAAGTTTATCCTCAGGTTGCCTAACGTTCCCGAAAATGCGTACCGGTTCAATGCGTTCGGAGGAGACGCTTATCACTATTCTGCCCGAGTGAGCCTTAAGACGCGCGTCGCGAGAGTGGTATCGGACCTATTACTTCGGTTCCTCGTTCGACGCTGTGATCGGCTTCACCTCATGTATCCCAACCAGCTGCAGAGGTATCCAAGTTTGCAACGGGTTCCGGCTTCCGTGATTCACAGCTTCACCGCCATGTCCCGGATTCCGCACACCGGCAATAGCGATGGTTCAGTGCTGCTTGTCGGTACTCCCTGGTTCTTAAAGGGCGGGGACATTCTAATCCGCGCATTTCGGAAGATCGAGGCTGAGTTCCCTGCCACAAAAATTCGACTGATGGGGCACATCCCAGACGAACACCTCCTCAGAGAAATGATTGGCGGCAGCAAGCAAATCGAAATCCTAAAGCCGCAGCCCAATCTTCAAACCTTCGAGGTTATGGCCAACTGTTCCATTTACGCCCTTTGCTCGCGAACCGACGCCGCTCCGCGAGTAGTACTAGAAGCCATGGCTGCCGGCAAGCCAGTCATTGGCTCGCGGGTTGGCGGGGTTCCTTATTACATTCGGGAAGGGGAAACAGGGCTAATTTTCGAAAGCGAAAATGCTGACGAGCTGGCCGAAAAACTTCGGCTACTCCTGAATTCTCCTGAACTGCAAACACGCCTGGGCCAGAACGGACAGCGCATCGCAAGAGCTCAATACAACGAGGCAGAATGGGGACGCAAAGTGAAAGAGCTGATCGAGTTGACCGTTCTTGGCCGGATCACCGAGGCGCAGAAAGAGCAGAGTGCCAGCGTTACGTGCTAGCTACTTTCCGTCGCAAAAATGCGATTTCTGAAAAGCTCGGCTCACCTAAAGGGTGAAGGGAGTTGTCGTCCAGGTTCATTTCCGCCGGCTGTGGTGGTCGGGGGGACACCTGGACTGGATATTCACTGCTTCAGGTACCCTGCCGCGCCAGTTAGCGCCCCATCTGGATGATGTTGTCCGCAATCACGCCCAGCCCTACCCAGCGTTGCATGCCCTGCAGACCGGGATAGAGACAGCGGCGCAGCCCGTGTCTTCGTTTCAGCGCGCTGATGCGGCCCTCCGAGCCGGTCCTCCATCGTTGTCCGCGACGAAACCAGCGCTGGCGATAAAGACGTTTGCGTTCCGCACTCTTCGTATTCTTGTTGGGCACGGGAGCCGTCGCAGTCTCATGGCACGCGCCGCTTGTTCGTTCTGCTGCGAATAAAATCCCGCATCGGCCGCCACCCGTGGGGTGCGCGCCCCAATCTCGTTGGAGCACCTGGATCGCAGGCAGCTAACAAGGTCGAGTCCGGCGGGACGCTCGGCCAACACTTCGAAGTGGGTGATGATTTGATTTTCCGCTTCCTGAATCTTGACCAGCTTGCCAAATTCGGTGGGCTTGCTCGCCTTGCCTTTGCGAATGATTTCCGTGTGCGGCTCAAACATGCTCACGAGCTTTTCCTGCGACTTGGCTCACTCCGGCAAAGATCCGCAGCTTGGTCTGTTTCATCACTTGCCGCACTCGCCCCACCATGGTGGCCAGCGTTTCCGCTAGAGCTTTCCAGGGCAACGCGACCGGCGGCGCGGTACCTGCTTTCACTTCTTGCTAATATCTTTGCGCTTGGTTCACGATTTTTCGCGTTAAACTCAGCAGTTCCCATACTGCCGCTTTCTCCGCTCTTCGCCTTGCGGACCCAGCAGCCGGGTCGATAGGGCAATCGCCAGAACCCGCTTCCGTACACTCCGCATGCGATCCCGCACCTTGCGCTTCAGGCCGCCCGCTTTCGGCTCGATCTTCTTCATGGTGCGCGTCAGCACCCGCGTGCCGTCCCCCAACAGACTGCTGTCGGTCGGATAATGGATGTTGGTTTCCACCACCGTGGTATCGACCCGCAGCTTTCGCCCACGCGTCACTCCGTGCTCTTGCGCCAACTCCACGACCCGCTCGAGTGCGAATTCCTCAATCACTTCCGGCCCGATCAACTGCCCCAGCCGCGCCATGGTCTTGGCGTCCGGCACTTTCCCATCCCCCCACCCGCGTAAACGCGCGATACACCAGATTGGCGCGCACTTCTCGCTCCAGCACGTCATAGCTCCAGTTGCGAATGTGCTTCAACAGCAGCAGACGCAACACCACTTCGGCCGGCGTTTGCTCGCGGCCCCGCCTGCGGCTCTGCGGATACCGTTCGCCTTGCGCCTCATAAATTGTCTCCAGCAGTTGCTCATCTTCCAGCAGACCGTCCACCAGCCGCATCCACGGCTCCCACAAATCCTCGATGTCCGCCGCTAAGCCTGAGTGCCACAGCGATGGTTGTTGATGTCGTAGCTTGATCATGGACGCCATCGTAAGGGCACATCCCCGACTAAAACAATATGTACTGCAAATGTTTTAGTACTTCCTTCGATACCATCCCTGAAAGTGAACCATTTGGACCGGCCGCTGGTCTCCTGCCTCACTAATTACTGTGCGTCACCAGCTAGTGTGATGTATCATAAATGTCTTTACTATTGAGTATCACATAATATAGTTACAGCGGGAACAACTCTGCCTGCTGCCAGAATGCGCATACCAGCATCGGCCGGCGCCGCATCCGCCGTAATGCTTGGCGAGCGTGGTAGCTGAGTTCTCCGTAGCTGCCGGGACAGAAGTTGGGCAGCTCATGGTGCTTCCAGTGCGCCCACAGGTACTCGACCGGGTTCAGTTCCGGAGCGTAGGCCGGCAGAAACTCCAACCACAAACGCCCGCGCTGCTGGCGCACGAAGTCCCAAACCATTCGGCTGCGGTGACTCCGCAGGCCATCCCAGACGATCAGCAGTTTGCCTCGCAAATGGCGCAGCAGGTGGCGGAGGAAGTCGATCACCTGCGGGCTGCGAATCGTACCGGGATAGAGCCGAAAATAGAAATTCCACCAGCTCACGCCTGCCATCGCTGACAGCGTCTTCCCGTTGAAGTGATATTGCAGCCCCGGCGTTTGTCCGCGTGGCGCCCAGGTCCGGCAGCGGTGCGGCCTTTGGCTCAGTCCGCTTTCGTCGATGAAGACGATCGTGCGGCCCTCGTTGTTGGCGTTTTTTTTAACTCCGGCCAGCGCTTCTGCTTCCACAGCCGAATCTTGTCCTCGTTCCGCTCTAGTGCCCGTCCGGTGGGCCGCTGGCAGCTCCATCCCAGTTGCCGCAGAATTCGCCACGCATGGCCGGCGTGGTAGCGGACCCCGCACTCTTTCTCGATCAAGTGGGCAACACGCGCCGACGTCCACAGACCGCTTTGGTATCCCAGAGCTTGCGGCCCTCGCTGCAGGCCGCGTTCGAGGCGCCGCAGGTCTTCCGCGCGCAGGCGCGCTTTGCGTCCTGCTCGTCCGGCCCGCTTCAGCGCCCGCAGTCCGCCTTCCTCCAGCTGCTGCGCCCAACGACTGACGGATTGTCGATGAGCACCGACACGGCGGGCCACTTCCGCCTGGTGTACGCCTTGGCGCAATAGTTCGGCCGCCTCACGGCGACGCTGTTCCAACCCCACGAAGTCCCGGCGAACTCCTGCTAGATTTCCCATGCCGAGACAGTAGCACAGAAGATCAGAAATGTCACTATATTATGTGATTCTCGATAATAGGCGAAGTTACGGCATACTGCATCTGCTATGCCGCTGCCTGCTGCTCCAGCTCTTACTCTCACCTCGGCGCAGCGTACCGAGCTGATGAAGAATTACTCGTTATCCCGCCACCCCGCAAGCCATTGTGCTCCGCTGTCGAGTGGTATTGGGGGCGTCGCAGGGGACGGCCAATAACCAGCTGGCCCGACAACTGTCGACCAGTTTGCCGACCGTGCTGCTCTGGCGGCGGCGCTTTATGGAGCGCGGACTGCTCGGCATCTTGGAAGACAAGCCCCGCCCCGGCCGAGCGCGCTCTCTCACCCTGGAGAAAGAGGTCGCGATCGTCGAAGCTACCCGGAACACAAAACCTAAGCACGCTACTCACTGGAGTGTGCGCAGCATGGCCCGCCATCAAGGCGTCAGCTCCGCCGCCGTACACCGGATCTGGAAGGAGTACCACCTGCAACCCCACCGGGTCGAGCATTTCAAGTTCAGCACCGACCCCGAATTTGTCAGCAAGGTGCGCGACATTGTCGGCTTATATCTGAACCCGCCCGATAAAGCCTTGGTTTTCAGCGTGGACGAGAAGAGCCAGATTCAAGCCCTGGATCGCACCCAACCCATTCTGCCGTTGCGTCCGGGGCTACCGGAGCGACACACCCATGACTATGAGCGGCACGGAACCACCACCTTGTTCGCCGCCCTCAACGTGTTGGACGGAACCGTCATCGGGCAATGCCAACCGCGACACCGTCATCAGGAGTTCCTGCGCTTCCTCCACCGCATCGAAGCCTCCCTCGTTCCAACTTTGGCCGTACATATCATCCTGGACAACTATGGCACTCACAAACACCCTGAGGTGAAGAACTGGTTCGCGGCCCACCCGCGCTACCATGTCCACTTCACCCCTACCGGGTCTTCCTGGCTGAATCAGATCGAACGCTGGTTCGCCGAGATCACGGCCAAACGCATTCGCCGCGGCACCTTCCTCAGCGTGCAAGAACTCATTCGCGCCATCGAGGGCTATATTCGCGAGAATAACAACAACCCAAAACCCTTCGTCTGGACCGCTACTGCGAAATCCATCCTGAGAAAGCTCAAGAAATATAAAGAGATTTTAGATACGGCACACTAGCACTTTTGCGACGGAAAGTAGCTAGAGCGCCGCGGATTTCGAAGTCGCTTCCAGCGTAGCCAGATAGAGTTTGGTCAGCGACCGCCGGTAGGCCTGAGGCGTGTATCTCGAGTCCACACATGAGCGGGCCGCCGCTCCCAACCTAAGCGCTAAGTCCTTATCTCGGAGGATGCGCAGGATGGTCTCTGCCATCGCCTGAGGATCGCCCGGTTTCACCATGAGACCGGTTACACCATCTTCCAGGATCTCGGGAACGCCTCCTGCATCCGTGGCCGCAATTGGAAGGCCGGCAGCCATTGCCTCCAGTACCACGTTCGGCGAGCCTTCGGAGTAGGAAGGCAACGCAAGGAGCGTGCTCAAGCAGTAATAGGGTCTTACGTCCGTTTGGAAGCCTGCCATCACGATCCGCTGCCCGATCCCCAAGCGCGTCACCAGGCGGAGGAGGCTTTCCTTCTCGGGCCCGTCGCCAACGACCACCACACAGAAATCGGGGACATCGTTCATCTTCTCCAGTCGCGCCGCAGCCTGCAGGAGGTTGGCGTGCCCCTTTTCAGAGGAAAGGCGTCCAACGGCCAGGATCACGGCCTTGCCTTGCAGGCCGAGGCTGCGTCGTAGCCGTTCAACGTCCTCCGCGGGTACCGGTACGAAGGGCTTAACGAAATTGTGCAGGATGGTGATCTTGCGCCTGTCGATTCCGCGATCTTCCAACGTTTCTGCGAAGGGACCGCAGACGGTGACAACCCGAAAGGCTGCTTGCAGAGACCAGCGGTCTAACTGGCTGTAGGCGCGGTCCAGCCAGTCGCGCGCGGTGTAGCCGTGGTTCCAAGCAACCCACGGGTACTGTTTATGCAATCCGAGCACACGCACCAGGAAATGCGACTTTATGTTACGTGATTCCAGGATGTCGGGCCGGTACTCAGCGATAATTCGCCGCAACTGCGGTATAGCCTCGGTATCCCAGCGGCGGCGCTCAGAGATCGTCGCCACTGGCAGCCCCGCATTCCTGGCCGCCGCTGCAACGGGACTCTCGCCGGAGCCCCGCCAGTACGTCACAACCATCGTTTCCACGGCCGGCAGACCGGGTTCAGCAACTACTCCGAGCTTGCCGAACTCAATGATGTTGCGTGCGGGGCCGGTTACGGTCGGACTTTCAATCAGTGTGAGGACCCGGATTGTCTGTCGCGTCACCGTAATCTCCTCGGCTGGAACCGAACCCACCTGCTGATCGACGCAGCACCGCTCTAACGTTCGACTCCGGCGACATTCGCGTCCGGGCGTCTGGCGAGGTCCTCCACAGTCCCTGTAACCGTGATGCCAGGCTGGTTGGCAAGCTCCACAACCTGGGGTGCAGGTTTGGATCCGACAATGAAGAACCGCAGGTCCGGCCTCCGTTCCCGCAAACCGGGCCAGATCGCTTTGGCAAAGAACAAGACCGCGTCAATATTGGCGTGATCATCCAACAACTCCGCCGTTGGGCTGGCATAGTTCCGCCCGCGTAGGGCTTTCGCAGGTCTGGGCATAACGGTGCTGAATCTCCGAATTAAATCGGATTTCCAACATGGCCTAAATGTCGTCGCAATGTCTCCCGTTCCGGTGCGTTGACAGTGGAAAAACACGCCTTAACGGGCATCAGATCATCTCCGACTGTGACCGTCTAGCGTTGAAGTCCACATTCTTTGAAAGCTCCCGGTAGACGCGCACCAGGTCGCGAGATGCTATTTCCCACGTGTACCTCTCTTCCACTGCACGCCTACCTCTCTCTCCATACCCACGATCGTAACGAGCTTCGTAGGCATCCATTATCTTGGCCGCTGCATCATTCGGATTTCCGGATTCAAAGCTAAATCCGCAACCAGCTTGCTTGACGATCCTTGCCAGAGGCTTCGCATTTGATACCAGTACCGGCTTTGCAAGAGCCATGTACTGAAATAGCTTGTTTGGGACGGTGGTGTTAATAAAATCGTTGTTGACATGCGGAACCAAGCAGAGATCGCTCTTCAGGACATATGCATGTATCTGTTCAAACGGGAGCCATCCCAGGAACCGAACCAGATCTCCTACCTCTTCTGTATCGACGATCGATCTCAGACGCCGTTCATCACTACCCGTCCCTGCAATGTATAGACGAACTCTTGGCACTTGGGGCCGAATCAGGCGGAGGGCACGAACCATGTCCTCCAAGCCTCGTTCAATCGTGATGTAGCCGACGTATATGAGCCTATACAAGTCACCGTCTTCATCCAAGGGAATAGCGCCAGCCATCGGCCTTCCAAGAAATATCTGAGGATCGACACCGTTAGTCACAATGGAGATTCGTCTTGGCTCAATGCCCTCGCCAATTAGTCGATCTCGTGCCTCGTCGACAACTGTGAAGATGTGATCGACCCTTCTCGTAACCCAATATTCGACCGCACGTGCCACCCGGTAGTTCTTGAAAATGAGATACCGCCAATCGGTTTGTGCCCATCCTTTCAGAGCCTCGGGATAGTTCTCCCACATATCGTAGAGAACCGGCAGGTGCATCAACCGGCCAAGCAGCAGAACAGCCACCGCTAGCGGCACGTCTATCACCTGGAGTGCCTCGATTCGCCGACGCCGAACGAGACTATATAGAGACCATATCCATAGCGGGTTGAGAAAAATCGGGAACTTTAGCACACGATTCACGATAAAGCTCTTGAAGGTCGGCCTAACTCGAACAATGTTAACGTCTCCAAACCGTTCTTCCGGAGACGGATGCTTACCATAGTTGTTGCACAGCAGGTACACTTCGTGGCCCTCAGACGTCAGGGTCTTGGCGGTTTTCTCAATACGTTCGGATCTTGGGAACTCGCCCTGATAGATGAGACAGACCCTCATTTCACGCCTCCGACCTATTTGCCAACTGATGAGTTACTAGGAACTCGGCTATCCGCGCACTGGCGCTTCCGTCTCCATATGGGTTGTGAATTTGGCACCGTCGCTGGTATTCAGCGGTATCCAGTATCAGCCTTACGGCGCTGGTGACGATGTCATCTACCCGAGTACCGACAAGGGTTGCAGTTCCGGCGCTGATCGCTTCGGGACGCTCTGTCCTGTCGCGCAAAACTAACACAGGCTTACCGAGTGAAGGAGCTTCCTCTTGAATGCCGCCGGAATCGGTCAATAAGAGATATGCGTGGCGCATTAGATCTACGAATGACACATAGTCGAGGGGCTCGGTCAGCTTAATTCGAGGATGGTGCCCGAGAAGCCTACGAACCGGTTCTGTGACGTGTGGGTTCGGATGAACGGGATAAACGATTTGTACGCCCGGCAAATCTGCAATTTTGCGAATCGCTGTACAGATGCGTTCCAGGCCATGCCCAAAATTCTCTCGACGATGTGCCGTCACTACGATCAGTTTCTGATTCTGGGGAAACTGCAACCACTCGGCGCCACGGATTTCACCCCTTTGAAGCCGGTCCCTTATATAGAGAATCGCGTCGATACCCGTGTTACCTGTGATGATGATCTGGTCTTCCGGTACTCGTTCGGACCGAAGGTTGGAGGCGGCCCAAGAAGTGGCGGCAAAATGAAAGGTGCTGAGCGTGCTCACAACAACTCGGTTCATTTCTTCGGGAAAGGGCTGGCGCAGATCTCCGGTCCGAAGCCCTGCTTCGACGTGAGCTGTCGGCACTCCAGCGTAGAATGCTGCCAGTGCTCCGCATAGTGTTGTTACAGTGTCACCTTGTACTAAAACAAGATCTGGCCGATCAGAGTCTAAGACTAATTCCAGCTTGGACAGAATCAAACTCGTGGCGGACGCAAGCGTTTGTCCCTCCCGCATAGCATTCAGATCATAGTCAGCTTGAATCTCAAACAAGCCTAACACTTGGTCAAGCATTTCGCGATGTTGAGCTGTAACACACACGCGAGAGTCGAACTCGCGGGCGCAGTTTTGACGAAAATACCGCACTACCGGGCATAACTTAATTGCCTCGGGTCTGGTTCCAAATACAAATAGGATTCTTTTCCGGTTCATTTGGCCCTGCCAGAATGAGTTGGTCCGCGACAATCAAGTGCTGCCTAAACGCATGTGCTGAGGGAGCCACAGGTGTGGCATCGTCGCTGCCTCTACGACATTCCCGCAACTGGCGCCTCTCACAAAAACGAGCTTCGAATTCAACAAATAGAATCAGTTCTGCTTCGGAGATGCTGCGTATTTTGATTAGTCCGACAACGTACGGCTGGGGCGCGGACGGTGTGGTGTCCATAAGTCGCCTGACGAACGGCATGCTCCGGTCATGTGCGCCACGCCCGGTGACCTCACCGCGCTAACCGATAAGTCCCCTAAACCAGAGGTGGTTTCATAAATAGCTGCAGCGCCGTTTCAAGGAACGCATGGCATTGATTCTGAAGTACTTACGAGACGGCAACCTAGACATCAGGCATTTATGAAACCAGCTCTAGTCTCGACAGACTGACTAGTGCCGCGTTCCCGGTCGCCGAGCGATTCCAAACAACAACTGTCCGCCACAATATTACCGGAATTTCCATCACCGGCGAAGTGAAATCCAGAATGCCGAGCGGCGCAAAACCCAGAACGCCGAGCAAAGAGATCAATAACCCATTGTAAACGCCGTGGTCTTACACCCAAAAGTTCAGGACTATGCGAGGGCTCCAAACGCTCCCGCCGCGAGTTGCCCGACGGAGCAACCATCTCGCAATCCAAGCAGACGTAGATGAGCGTCGACCTTGTTTTGCGGGACGGAAATCATGCAAATGCACGCCCGAGATTGTCGGCCGATCAACTCGCGTTGAGATACATGACATTCGCTTGGCTATGAGACAGTTTACCGGGTTAAGAGCCGCCGACTCAGGTTACACCGAGGTGAATATTTGAAAAGGAAGGCGCAGCTGAGGTGAGAATCGAGTTGAATCTCGCAGCAATTCCTTGCCGGAAATCAGTCGTAAAGCTAAGCTAACCACATAGAGGGGTCCCTGTCACGGTTCGGGAGTTCGGAGAACGTGCCGGAGGTCGAATGTAATGCATACCATGGAACGTCAATCGGGTACAATCCAGGATTTCTTGTCAGGCTTCGTGCGAGGCAAAGACGTCCTTGACGTGGACTGTCTGGACCATAACGCGGCGCTCGAGGCCACGGATACCTGGCTGCACAAACACATCCTTCGCAGCGCAAACAGCGTGGTGGGCTTGGATCTCCTCGAATCCGGGGTAGCGGAATTACGTAATAGGGGATATGATATTCGGAGCGGCGATGCCTGCACAGCCTCTTTGGAACAAACCTTCGACGTCGTGGTCGCCGGCGAGATCATCGAGCACATTGACGATCCCGCGGCGTTCGTATCTAACATGGCGCGCCACCTGAATGATCGGGGCCGGCTGATTATCACCACACCTCACGCCTTCTTCTTCTTGCACTTTCTGGAATCGATCTTCTCGTCAGGAGAGCGCCGCTGGAATCCTGAGCATGTGTCCTGGTACTGCCCATTCACGCTGGGGAATCTCCTGCGCAGAAACAATCTCGAGGTTGAATCCTGCTACTACTTCACCCGTAGCCAAAAGCTTCGTCGTCTTTTGAACCTGCTCCATATTCCGTGTTATGGGTTCTTGGCTTCTTCCATTCTAGTCGTCGCTCGTAAATCTAGTGCGGTTCCAGATGTGCCCGTTTTGGGCACGGAGATGAGCGCTTCAAGGTGATGGCCACGACTACGGGACCTCCTGCGACGAAACCACCCCGCCTCGCCCTACAGGCGTTCTGGCTGATGGGCTCGAAGTTCATCGGTGTGCTTCTCAACGTTGGGCTACCGATACTGCTCGTTCGGGTACTAGCGCAGTCGCAGTACGGCCTGTACAAGCAGGCGTTCCTAGTTGCAGCAACGGCTAGTAATCTCGCGAATCTCGGAGTTGGCGTCAGCGCCTTTTACTACATGCCGCGCCATCCCGAGCGGGGCGGGCAAATCGCGCTGAATATTCTGATCTACAATTTCTTCGCTGGGGCGATTCCTCTCCTGATCCTCGCATTTTATCCTCAGATACTCGGTATTTTCAAATCGAATCAGCTGGAACCGTTTGCCATACTGCTCGGCATCCTTACGCTCATCACGTTGACCTCTGGCCTGCTGACGCTGATACCGACGGCAGTGCAGGATGTGAAGTACTCGACGATTTTTGTGATCGGGACTCAGTTGGCGAAGGTTGTCATCTCTTCCGTCGCCGCGCTGCTGTATCCGCTCTGTGGAGGCGCTTCTCGTGGCCGCGGTCCTCACCCAGGTGCTTTCGACGATTGCCCTCTTCTGGTATCTCTACAAACGTTTCGGGCATTTCTGGGGTCATTTCGACTGGGGCTTTTTCCGGGAGCAGCTTGCGTATGCCATCCCGATTGGCGCTTACGGATCGCTTTGGGTCGTTCAGAGATACATGGACAACTACTTCGTCGGACATTACTTCAGTCCCTCTGACTTCGCCATCTATTCGGTCGGCTGGGTGGATTTTGCGTTGTTCTCGCTGGTCCTGGAGTCCATCGCGGCGGTGATGGTGGTGCGTGTCAGCGCGCTCCAGCACCAGGACCGCAAAGAGGAAATTCGAAGGTTGAGCGCGGCCGCTGTGAACCGTTTGGCCGCACTCCAATTTCCGACCTGTGCGCTGCTGCTGGTGGCAGGGCACGATCTTATTGTCCTGGTTTATACGAAGGCCTATGAACGTAGTGCCCCTATCTTCTCCGTAGCAATTCTCTTGCTCGCGCTGAATGCGTTCCTGATCGATCCGATCATCCGAGCCTATATCGGACTGCGTCGGTTCATCTTGGTGACGCGAATCGCAATCTTGGTGTGTCTCTTTTTTGCGTTAACACCGGTCATTCAACATTTCGGAATGCTGGGAGCTGCAGTGGCCGCCGTCGCCGCTCAGGTTGCCGAGCGCATTGTGATGGGTTGGAAGGTCGCCCGGACAGTAGAGATGACTGCCAAAGATTTGTCCCTGTACAAGGACCTGGCAAAGGTCACTGCGTTAACCGTCGTCGCTGGCCTCGCGGCCTATGCTGTTCGCAACCTCATCAGCCCTCATTTACTGGTTCCGCGCATCGTTGCAGTGAGCGCGTTGGTTGCGGCGATCTATCTCCCCGGGATGTACCTGTTCCGCTTGCCGGGATGGGAGGTGCTTTCCAAGGAGCGGATATTCGGCTTGATAAGGACGGCCTTGGGAAGAACGAGCAGTGCGAACGCTTGAAACCTGTTCGCACTCGTTGGCCCAATTTCAAAAGCGAACGTCGTCCCATTTTGGCTTCTGGGTTGCAAATAGCTGCAAAGTTGGACATTATCTCGTGGACACCGATCTTTGGAGATTGGTATAGTTACAGCATTCCTTTCGTGTAGCGGACACGCCGGTCTGGTCATTCAATCCCACTTTAGTGGGTCTGCAGCCGCACTCGGTACTACGCCGCAAAAGGCGGAGGGCGGTCGAAGGCGAAGTTCGGTTTTTCTCAGCCGAAGACTGGTCCACTGCACGGGAACGAAAGTGCGGTATCGGATTTCAGTGAATCTTTTCAAGGAGCTGGAGAAAACTATATGCGTGTTTTTATCGCAGGGATGGATGGCTACCTCGGTTGGTCGCTGGCGCAATATCTTGCGGCCCGGGGACATCAAGTGGCGGGGGCGGATTTGTTTCTGCGGCGGCAATGGGTCGAAGAGATGGGATCATGCAGCGCAACACCCATTGTGCCGATGAAGGAGCGGTTGGCCGCGCTGAAGGAGTCGCGTGGGTTCGAGCCGAAGTTCTGGGAAGCCGACCTTCGAGATTATTCGGTGGTGGAACGCATCTTTAAGGAGTTCCAGCCGGACGCGGTGGTGCATCTCGGAGAATGCCCTTCCGCTCCTTACTCCATGGTCGATGTGCATCACGCTACCTTCGTGCAGGTCAACAACGTAGTTTCCACTTTCAACCTGATGTTCGCCATTCGCGACTTTCGGCCTGAGGCCCACCTGCTCAAGCTGGGCACTATGGGGGAGTACGGAACCCCTAACATCGACATTCCGGAGGGCTTCTTCGAGATTGAATACCGCGGACGCCGCGACCGGATGCCGTTTCCGCGGCAGCCCGGCAGCTTCTACCACCTCTCGAAGGTGCACGGATCAAATAACATCATGTTCGCCTGCAAGGTCTGGAAGCTTCGCGCCACGGATGTGATGCAGGGGGTGGTGTTTGGCACTCGCATTGAGGAGATGGGCAGCGACGAACGGCTGCTGACCCGGCTAGACTTTGACGAGTCGTTTGGCACTGCGATTAACCGTTTCTGTTGTCAGGCAGTGATTGGGCATCCTCTGACTCCCTTCGGCCGGGGACATCAAAAGCGGGGCTTCTTGCCCTTGCGTGACTCCATGCAGTGCCTGACCCTGGCACTGGAAAATCCTCCCCAACCTGGTGAATACCGCGTCCTCAACCAGTTCGAAGAGGTTTACGACCTTACCGAACTGGCGGAAAAGGTCCGGCGCGTTGCTGGGCGGCTCGGTTTGAAGGTCGAGATTCACAACCTGGAGAACCCGCGTCAGGAAATGGAAGAGCATTACTACAAGCCCGACCATCAGAATCTGACAGGACTTGGGTTACAAGCCGACTCACGATGTCGAAGCTGAGATGAAGATCATGCTTACCGACCTGATGAAGTACCGGGACCGGATCGAAGGCGAAAAAGGAAGTTTTGATCCCCAAGATTCGGTGGGACGGAACGAGCCACAAAGTCGGATACCTCAGCGGTCAGGCTGTGGTGGCTTAGGGTTTGCTTAACTTCAGCAGGCCAGCATCCTGAAATGCTGGCCTTTTTTAGCCCAGCAATTACTCGAAGCCGACTACAGAGAGCCATACCCCCGGGGGACATTGATTCCCACGCGGGTAGGTGGACGCTGCCTTTATGGCGCACCGCCGGACCGGAGGCGTTCACACGCGAATGTTGTCCGCTAGTTGCCGCGCCTCCGGATGCTGGTTCACCCAGGCCAGAGCCTGCTCGCGACTGCAGAGCACAACTGCGGCTGTCGGCCGGTACTCGTTTTTCCGGTAGAGCTCGACTCTTTGCGGGCTGCCTACTAGAAAGCCGGTGTGCTCGCCGGCCGGACCAGCGTCGATCAATATCCCACCCGCCTCCAGAAAAACTTCTCGGAAGAATCCCAAATGAGGGGATACGCGGATGGTTTCGTCCGAATGCAGCCACGAAGTCCCTGCCATCAATCCACGAATGTGAGGCTGGAACGACAGAGAATCTGCCATCCGATAAAACGAGGCGATATAAGCCCGTTTCAGGCGGGGGATACCCGGGGGCCGGAACCGGAAGTGAATTTCAAAGAAAGGGCTGAAACCGCGTGCGGAGAACAGCAGGAAGGAAGCAAGGCGGGGAATCTGCGCGAGCGGAACTTTTGCTACCCAGCGACGGGGAAAGCCGCCAATTTCCCAGTGATACTGTCCTGAGGGAAACCGTTTTCCTGCGATCACCTTGCAGAGGTCGAGGAAAAACCGGCCCTCCATACCGAGACTGTCCAACGTTTCGATTTTGGGCTGGGCGAACAATTCGATTTCTTTACACCAGAGGCTTCGCACTGATGCGACCGCCGGCAGAGAAGGTAATCGCTGCAACGCATCCAGTCCTTGTTCAAGGAGAAACGCCCGCTCGACCAGACGAGCTTCCGGTGAAAGACCCTGTTCTGCCGCGATTTTCCGAATCGCAAGCAACTCGGATGCTGGAGTGCGTTGCTGCACCATTTGGTTGATCAGCGATAGCGCGCGCCTGCCGGTCAAGCCATGACTTCTCAGCAACTGTGCAGCTTGGCTAAGCTGAAGTTCCTGAAGCGCGTCCAAGCACACCTTGCGTGTGGTCTCGATTTCTTGCGCAAGCATATTCAGCGGAACAGCGCATGAGCGCTACTGGGCGAGTATAACGGATGACACCATCGCGTGACGGATGTGTGCCGTGCGCGGCGTCACCTCGACTTGCGGACCGTAATCCACGCGGGCTTTGTGCCCCTAGTTACAAGCGGCCCTTGTTTGCCCAGACCTGAGGGTTGCACTACAATCCCGAGTGCATCCTACATGAATCTTCTCAAGACCTTTAAGAGATCGTTACTGGCGACGAGGGGCTTCGGCCTCTTTACGGTCGTTGCCCGGAGCGACTGGCGAAGGCAACGTCTCCTGATACTTTGCTATCACGGCGTGGGTCTGGACGAGGAATACGCGTTTCATCCCGAGATGTTTATGCCGCCGGCTACATTTGCGCGGCGAATGGAAATCCTGGAAAGCTCCGGGTGCCAAGTTATCGGACTTCCTGAGGCCCTCCGACTTCTACATTCCGGCAAATTGCCGGCCCGAAGTGTCGCCATCACTTTCGACGATGGTTGGGCAGACTTTTATAGGAACGCGTTTCCAATTCTCCGGAAACATGGTTTTCCAGCAACCGTTTATCAAACCACTTACTACTGCATATTCAATCGGCCGATATTCCGTTTTGCACTCGGCTACATGGCTTGGAAGCGAAGGAGTGCGGTCGTCGAGACCGCTAATGTTCCGTGGTTACCGAAACGCATTGAATTGGGTACGACAGAAGGCAGGGCGGCTCTTGTCCGTAAGATTGACGATTATGTCAAGAGAGCTGACATGTCGGGGAAGCAGAAAGATGATGTGGCCAGTGAATTCGCGTCGATAATCGGCTTCGATTATCAGGCGCTTACTCGTGAGCGCCTGTTCCATCTAATGGACCCCAAGGAAGTTACGGAGATGGCGCAACTCGGGATCGATTTTCAATTGCACACGCATCGTCATCGGACCCCGCTCGAGCGTAGTCGGTTTCTCCAGGAGATTGAAGAAAACCGGCGAATTGTTCAAGATCTCACCGGGGTGGCCAATCATGAGCACTTTTGTTATCCGAGCGGCGCCAATCGGCCCGACTTCCTATCCTGGCTGACTGAAGCGGGCGTGCAATCGGCCACGACGTGCGATCCCGGATTCTGTTGTCAAGCGAGCAACTCGCTTCTGTTGCCTCGACTCCTGGACCAATGTCAGATATCTGACGACGAATTTGAAGCTTGGGTTACGGGTTTCGCGGCGTTAATTCCTCGTCGTCGGATTACTTCGTTGGATGTAGCTCCCGAATAAGTTAACGGTACGACCGAGCCGTGTTTCGTACGGCCTATGTGCGGTGACCGGCGGGAGTTGCTCATACCTGCATTCAGGCTCGACCGGTACGATAAACCGATCTATATAGCAGCATCCTCGTCCAAATTAACTCCGCTGTGCTGAGCGTCGCCGGGAAGAAGAAGGCTGAGAGTCTCTGATAAGTTGAGTTTGCAAAGACCAACGAGTCAGCGGAGGACTCAGCCTTGAACAGAGTATGCAGCATTTTCTCGCAGATTTTGCAGCTCATTTCACGAACCGGCTTTGACACAGCGGCCCGTAAACATAAAGCCGAACGGCACGCGCGCGGATTCAGCAGTTGGGGACAGTTTGTCGCCATGCTGTTTTGCCAACTGGGCGGGGCCAAGTGGCTGCGCTAGATGACAAATATCGCAAGTCTATATGAGGTAGAGACTTGCCAGTTTAGTAACCATTACCAAAGTTGCAGCTATGCAAAGGTGCATAGCTAGATTGATCCTTTTGGCGGTCTCCCGCCGCGATGATGCTTCCGCCGTGCGGCCAACTTGCGGAAGTAGTCGCTACCCTTGCGAGCGGTCACGGAGCCGCCCTTGTGCCCTAGCGCTGCTGCTGCCGGCATCTTGGCTTGTGTGAGAAGATCGTCGGTGATGGCCACAGCCGCACTGAGCAATTCGCGGCACCTGGCGGTGCGGTTCTCTGGCAGCTTCGTAGTGGAAAGAATCAGATCGGTTTCGGAAATGAGATTCTTGAGCGCGGTGAGTTCTTTGCGATTCGATGCCATGCCGCCAGAGTACGGCGAGCATCATCGAAAAGCAAGCGCTCGCTGTTAGGCATCAACGCACTTTTCAGACACTACCAACAAGTCTTTAAAGTAGGAATTCATCGGCTTTCCCTGTAACATGAATCTCAATCGGACATGTAATTGATTACTGGTGCACGCACTCTGGTTGACGAGTAAGAGGTACAGTTCCAGTTGTTTAGGTAACGCCGAATGACATCTAATGCTGAACCGCTAAGCCAAGCCGTGCCAGCTTCTGCGCGTCCGTCCGCAGAGCCGCCGGCACGATCGGGATTCAACGAAGACTGGCTGGCCGTGTGTATTGGCCTGTTCACGTTCGCCTGCTCACTCGCATTGCTCTTTGGCGCCGACCTGTTGGGCTGGGCGGTTACAACGTCAGTATGGACAACTCCTGGTAAGGCGCTCGCTCCAGTGTCGAAAGGCTATGCGACAGTTCCCGGCCTGCTGTCACTGGGAGCAACTTATGTTTTTCTGCTGGTCGTGCTTCTCGTGGGAGGCAAGGCGCTGCACGCCGACCTCAAGCGGTTCGCCCAGAGCTTCACAGTTATTTTCATTTTCAGTTACTTCTGCTGGTTCCTGGGTAGTTGGGCTTATATCGCAGCCACACCGGACAAAAGGCAGGCGCTGAAGATCGGCTGGTCGCTGAATCTAACCAACGAATCTGGCTTCATCATCGCCCTTCTAGCGGGTTTAATCATCGGCAATTTTCTGCCGCGCGTTCATAATTCTCTGAAAGAGGCGATTCGTCCTGAGCTGTACATCAAAACAGCTATTGTCATACTAGGCGGGTTTCTTGGTGTCACCGCACTCGACCAGCGGCGCCTGGCGTCAGCGATGCTCTTCCAGGGGCTCTGCGCAATCGTTTGCGCTTACCTGGTTTTCTGGCCTTTAGTGTATTATGTCGCGCGCCGTTATTTCGGATTTAGCCGTGAATGGGCGGCGCCGCTCGCCTCGGGGATTTCCATTTGCGGGGTGTCTGCGGCCATCGCAACCGGGAGCGCCATCCGAGCGCGTGCGGTAGTGCCGGTGATGGTCTCCTCCCTGGTCGTGGTGTTCTCAGTTGTGGAGTTGCTCATCCTGCCCTTCGCGGCACAGCACTTCCTGTATCACCAACCCATGGTTGCCGGGGCTTGGATGGGACTGGCGGTTAAAACTGACGGAGCCGCGGTTGCCAGCGGCGCAATTGCCGACGCGCTCATACGAGCTAAGGCACTGACTGCCTCAAGTGTGAATTTTCAGCCAGGCTGGATTTTGGGCGTCAGCACCACGGTGAAGGTATTCATCGACATCTTCATTGGGGTCTGGGCATTTCTTCTGGCTTGGATATGGTCGGCGAAGATCGAGCGCCGCCAGGACGAGCGAGTCAACGCCGGGCAAATCTGGCAGCGCTTCCCCAAGTTTATCCTCGGCTATGTGGCCACGTTCTTCCTCGTGCTGGCCATCGGCATTGCACTTCCATCCCTTGTGCCCAAGGTGAAGGCGTCCATGGCACAGGCAAATGTGTTCCGGTCGATTTTCTTCGTTATGACTTTTTTCTCGATCGGGGTTGTGTCCAACTTCCGAAAACTGTGGCAGGAAGGCATCGCGAAGCTTACTGCCGTGTACGTTCTCTGCCTGTTCGGATACATCATTTGGGTCGGGCTGCTGATCTCATGGTTGTTTTTCCACGGCATGCTGCCGCCGGTCGTGAAGGGGTGAGATATGACTGAACCTCGCTTGTCTGATGAATTGCGCAAGATGGAAGGCGAGTACGAGCCGCTGCTTCCGATCGAACGGAAGCTGATCTGGTACACGTTCGGCAGCGGAGTTGTGCTGTTAATCGTTTTGGTGCTTCTCAGTCGAGCTTTTGTGTGATCCGGGCTTTGGCTCATCCCAGCACAACGTTTGAGCTCCACTGATCCACGAGCTTCCACCACAGATACTTTTCCCATTCGTCGAGGGCGGCCTTGGCCCAACGGCGGTGTCTCCACCAATGTTCAGCGTTATGATACGGGGCAAACTCAGCGGCCACCGACCACTTATATTGCGGCAGTCTTCTGCGAAAAATCGAGAGCGCTCTACGGGTGTGAAAGTCGGAGGTAACAATTAACACAGAATTCACCCTTTGGCGCTCCAGGCAGCGCCTAACGTCGCTAGCCTCACCAAACGTCGAATCTTCGCGAATTGGGCAGACCTCCGAACCCAGCTGCCCGTTGTTGCGCAGAAAGTCAGCCGCCAGATCCGCGTCAGACTTCCCAAACCGGTCTCGGCTAGAGTCCGCATCCAAGATGATTCTTTCCGCAAGGCCCTCTTTCTGTAACGCCACCGCATGTCCGTAACGCGAATCGGTGCCACCAGCTAGAACCAGTATGACGTCTGCGGGCTGCGGATCATTCAGCACGAGGAAGGATGCGGCCTGCGACAGCAGCCAAAAGGCAATAACGATAACGATTGTCAGTGCTACCAGACGTTTGAGGCTCATCGGCAGAATGTGGTTTCTTCTCCTGACTATGCGGAATTAATTATGATACTTGTCGGGCTTGGTTTAAGCTTGTAAGTCGTAATGTCGGCTTTCGTCCCTAGACTTCCGAAGTCCTATGACATCGTCGTTATCTCTCAAGCGGACCCTTAAGATTGCCCGAATATGGGCTCGCGTCCACCAGTACCGCTCGCTCAAGTTGAGCGGCCTCGCGGCACGGGTCGGCGCCAACGCTGACTTAAAGCTTATTGACAGACTGGCACGCGAAATGGAGGAGGTACTGACACGCGACCCCACCTGCGCTGCTAAATATACCGATTATACTTTCTGGGTGCCTTTCAATGTCGCCCGCATCGGAAGGCTCTCCCTTCACAAGACTCCGCCTTTGCGAATGCTGGATATTGGCTGCGGTCCGGGATATTTTCTCGCTGCTGCCCGGGCGTGCGGCCATGAGTGTTATGGTATTGACGCCCCGCCCAACATTCTCAGTGATGTGGAGAAGCGCGTCTACAGCGAATTGCTGGGCGCGCTCGGTTGTGAGGCTCAGGTTTCACCACTACTCATCGAGCGCTACGTTGCGATGAATCTTCCACTACGCAACCTAGATCTCATTACTGCCTTTTGGATTTGCTTCAATCGCCATTGTCAAACGGACGAGTGGGGCGTCGCGGAGTGGCGGTTTTTCGTGACCGACGCTTTGTCTCACCTGCGGGATAGCGGGACTCTGCACTTGGAACTGAACGTCAATCCCAATCGCTACGGTCCTCGTCAATGGTATGACGATGAAACTCTGGGATTCTTCCGCTCGGTGGGCACGGCTGAGGGCGGCATCGTGCGGGTCCGCAAACCCAAAACTCATCAATGAGTGTAGAGTCGACATCAGAGAGCAGAGGCGTGGCCGAGTCAGAGCAGCATGCGGTTATCGGCGCAAATGTCCGACGCGATCACCCGAGGATGCTGGTTAGCTGACATGCGGATGGCAATCGCGTCGCGCAGCAGGCGCAGGCTCTCTACCTCGAGCCATAGTCCGCATGCAAACGTGGCTTGCACAACACCCAAGGGCTTACTACTGGCGTTCAGCCTGCTTGTTGAGGAGCCGTTGGGAAGTGCTGACCTTTACCCGCGTCGGCCGCCACAGCGTCTCTGGCCGAACAAAAAATACCATTACAGACAAGAGCGATGCTGCATTCACAATGAGAAAACTTCGCGCCGGAGAGGATATGCGGCGGAGGAGAAAGTGCCGGGGTAGAAAGCCGTCGAGAAGGGCCAAGGCGAGCACGGTCAGTTCGGCAAGCAGGAGAACCGGACGGAATGGGCCTGCCGGGAGCGCCAAGGTAGCCGCAAAAAAGCACAGGATTGCCCAGGGGAGCACTAGGCGTGCAACCTTATTGGACACGAAATGAAATCGCATTCGATTGGCCCGGGTGAACAACCTGGGCACACGGACGCATACTTGCCAGAGACCAGCCAGCGTTCTTAGCTTGCGCCGGAATTCTCCGCCCTGGATGTCTGCATAATCAAAAGCCAGCGCCGCTGGGTCAAAGATCACCCGGTAGCCCCGCAAGAGAACCCGCAGGGGTATGATCAGGTCATCGGTGAGCGTGTCCGGAGGGACAGGCTCGGCCAAGGTGCGCCGAAGAGCATAGATCCACCCGGTGGTGGCCAGAACGGAATAGATTTGCGAATGCCGCTGTCTGGTCCATAGTTCGTGGCGCCAGTACAAATCCATGTCCGCCTGTTCCCCCACGCGATTGGCATGGAGAAAACGGGGCGCACCGGTAACGGCTCCGACCGACGGATCCGCCAAATTGGCCACCAGATGGGAAAGAGCATGGGGATCCAGCGTCTGGCGAACATCCGTAAAAAAGACGATTTCGCCCGAGGTGTGGACCATTCCGGCGTTGAGGGCCGCTGCTTTGCCGCCGTGCGGCACCTTCACCAGGAAAACCCGGCAATCAGCAAACCTGGCCACGATTTCATCGGTGGCGTCGGTTGATCCGTCTGAGACCACCACGACGTCCAGCAAATTTGCCGGATATTTCAGTGCGAACAGCGATTCCAGCTTTTTTTGGATGAAATCTTCGCCGTTATAGACCGCCAGCAGGACGGAAACCGTGGGACGGAAGTCCCGATCTTTTTTCACCGGCGGAGCTGCACGCCGCCAGCATCGGAGCAGGATCGGGTACACGACGACGATGTAGAGGGCAATCATCGCAGTGAACGCAAGTATGAGTACGGGTATCAAATTCAGACTCCATTGCGATGCAGCCAGAAATGAATGAGCAAGGACTGCGACGAGTCAGCAGAATCTCGCTCGCTCTCCGCCGGCCAGGGAGAACCATGAAAACGCCCTCTCAGATTAGATCTTCATTCGCGAACCCGCTTGCCGTCCAACTCTGCCCAATAGCAGGTTTTCACCGTCTCGAGCCAAATGTGCAGAGCGAGTCCAACCGAGACGCTCCAACCAGATTTCCGTTTTAGCTCCCAATACCCCACACTATATACTCTGCGAGGGAGTCGAACGCACTATTCTTTCTTTGACTGGACGCAGGGGATTAGGGCGTCCGGTTGATCTCCCACCGCAAGAGTGCTTGCACTATTTTGGTTTGGGGAACGTTAGTGACTACCGGTAGTGTTGCTCGATCCATTGCGGATATCGGTACTTAAGCATGTAGAGAGCCCAAGCCGCCTGTACACTAGCGTGCCCTGTGTCAGTAACCCCAAGTCTGAATTCGAAAATTCCACGACACCAGCCGTACCAGCAATACCCCCAAGAGCCGTCCGGGCGCTGGTAGTCGAAGATGCGCTCGATCCAACGGCTTCTGACAAGATCTGGCCGGTCAGCCCCAAGGATAAAGGCGCTGCGCTGATAGTAGGAATCGCTGACGCGGAAGTCCCAATACCCATCATGTGCGACGCCCTCGGTGACAGGATTTATCGCGTGATCCAGTTCTGGCGACGGTCCGTTGAAGTGACGATACATGTCCAATGCCAGCAGCTGCATATGCAGTCTGGTTCCCCAACTGTATTTGGTAGGCGAAAACATGTCGGCACGATCCGCCGCACTTAATTCCACCCGCATCGGAGCTATGGCGTAATAGATCCAGAGGCCCCGGTGACTACGGCTGTCCGGGCCCGTCGCTGTCAGGGGCGGTACGGGCGCTCCCGGGTCAACCATGCGGGCATAGTACCAAGTGATGGGGTCGCCTGGGACCCGCACCCGCTTGCTGGCCAGATAGCTCTCTACGAAGCTGTGGAGGCGGGGATCGCCCGACATCTCCGCCATGTCCCCAACCATGAACATTAAGGGCGGATTTCCCTGAATTTCAGAGTGCTGGAGCATCCACTGGGTAGAGGCCTCAATCGCATGGTCCAGCTGAGCGGAAAAGTCGGCGCGAGACATTCGACGGAGGGAATAGTTGTTGTTGAATACCGTCAGCGCCACCATGGCCAGGAGGGCGGCCACCAGGAGGACAAGGATGGCAACGTGGTTTGCCATCCAGCGCAGAAGGCGGACGGCCATGGACGGCGCTTCAGAGGCGGTTGCATCATGGCCCGACATCACTGCCGGTTGGCGATGACGCCGCAAAGCTGGAAAAGACGAAATCAAAAACACCGCAAGGATGGCCAGTTCCGGATCGATGGCATGGCGGTACCGAGGTGTCGGAAAAGTGAAATAGTAAATCAACGGATAGAACACGAGCAGCGTGGCGAACAGAAAAACCCCGTGGATGCGCCGTTTAGCAGCCAGCAGAAGTCCGCCGATTGCGAGTATGGAAGATGCTAGAAGGAACAGGTTTTTCGATCGCGACTCCCCTTCCTGCGGAATACCAGCCCAAAAGAAGATAAATCTGCGGAAGCTTAGCTGAAGGAACAACTTCGGGTTTTGGACGATCCATTCTTTTGCCTCATCAGCCTGTTCGGCGTCATACGCCACTTCGCCCATCTGCTTGTATTGTTCGTAGAGAGATCCATAGCTGCCAGGGTGGTACGCCAGAACTCCCCAGCCCTCGGCCTGGGGATTGTTGCCGATGCGGAGCTCCACACCAAGATCGCCACGGACCAAAAGCGGTTTGTCGAACACGAAGTAATTACGCACGAGCCACGGCGTTAGCGTCGCCCAGAAAACCACTGCACCTGCCAGCACAGGCACCACGAACCGTTTGCCGCGACGATGCAATTGGTAGGCGAGCCAGCATCCGGAAAAGGGCAGCCAGGCAACTATCGAGGTATTGGTCAGCGCAACAATCCCCCATAGCAGTCCATAGCCGATCCACGACCAGAGGCGGTCGTCGTCTTGCATCTCCAGGGTGAGCAGAAACAGCAGGCTCAACAAAAATGCCGACAAGCTGGTCTCCCAAATCCAGATGACGGAGAAATAGATGCTGGTGGGCAACAGCGCCCAAACCCATCCCGACCAGACGGCAACGGTTTCGGTGAAGACGCGGCGGGCGATGCGATAGATGGTCCAACTAGTGAGCGCCGAGAAGACACTGTTGAATAGCAGAATCGCGAACGCGGCGGGATGCGAGTAGATCCCAAAAGCGCGAAACGCCAGAGAAATGACCCATGGATAGAGCGGAGCGGTCCAGGCGGAAGGGCCCGTGTCACCCCCGAAGGGAGAGCCAAATCCGCGGCCAGTGGCCAGCGAATAGCCAAGGTTGGCCATCTCGAAGACATGCCAGTGGGAGGTGTCAAAGCTGTACAAGTGAGCGAGTGCAATGTAGAGTACCCGAGCCACCAGCCCGAGCAGCACCATCCCCACTGGCGAGTGAATGATTTTATAAGTTGTTGTTGCGCGCATAGCTCCGTTTAACGCGCCTTCTATAGTTCATTTATCCAGAATTTCCGTTCTAGGCGCTATTACTTCTTTTGGTTAGCCGTTAAACACTACCGGTGGTGCTGCTCGATCCATTGCGGATATCGGTACTTCATCATGTAGAGAGCCCAGGTCGCCTGCACGGTAGCGTGCCCTGGGTCCCAATCGTCAAATCGAAACTCGAAAACCCCGCGACACCAGTTGATCTCACACACCGCTTTGGGCGAACTGCGGTTTCTTGTCCTGAACTGTTCTTGTGGTGTCCGACTCGACCATCATGCGCACCAGGGTCCTGAAATCCACGTCGGGATTCCAGTTCAAAGAGCGCCGAGCCAGGCTGGCGTCGCCCCGCAGGTCATGAATCTCGCCGGTGCGAAACAGCTTGGGGTCCACCTCGACGTATTCATTCACCACCTCGGCAACGTTGCGGCCGGAAGGCACCAAATCCAGGCACTGCAGCACTTCCAGCACAAATTCGTAAACGCTGTGCGATTCGCCGGTGGCAATGACGTAATCGTTGGGCTTCTCTTGCTGCAGCATGGCGTGCATGGCACGGACGTAATCGCCGGCGTATCCCCAGTCGCGACGGGCCTGCATGTTGCCCAGCTTCAGCTTACTCTTCTTGCCCTGCGCCCAATGGGCCGCCGCCAGTGTGATCTTGCGGGTCACCATCTCCGGGCCGCGGCGCGGGGACTCATGATTAAACAGAATGCCGCCGACCGCGAAAATTCCACGCTCGCGGTAGACGCCACACAAACGGTGAGCGGCGGTCTTGGAAACTCCATAAGGCGAGGTGGGAGCCAGCGCCGTTTGCTCATCGCGCAAGCCGTGCTGATTGCCATACATTTCCGAACTGGAAGCCTGATAGATGCGCGTATCCGGCCTCTGGCGCTCGATGATGTTCAGCAAGCGCGCCAGGCCGCCAACATTGATGTCGAAGGTCTCGGCAGGAATTTGCCAACTGGTAGGGACGAAAACCTGACCCGCAAGGTTATAAACCTCGTCCGGCGAGGCCTTGGCAAAGGCGACCTCCAGGGAGGCGAGGTCGCGCATGTCGCCATAGAGGACCTCAATCTTGTCCTGGATGGGGTTGAGCCAGCGCATGGTTGCCGTCTCGCGGCGCACCATGCCATAAACGCTGTATCCGAGTCCCAGCAGGTATTCGGCAAGGTAGCTACCGTCCTGGCCGGAAATGCCGGTGATTAAGGCCTTCTTCATAAAGCCGCTCTCTCCTTAAATTCGCGTACCGCAGCGCGGATTGCGTAGGTACGAATCCGCGATCGTGCGCATCCGCGTTCTTGCTTGGCCGTTGCTCAAGGATATCGCACCCGCGCAGGGATGGTCTGGCGCCGCCAAGGAAACTATCGTCCTCCCCTCCCCAGCAGCAGGATCTTGACGGTCGCAAACATGATATAGAGGTCGAGTCCAAAGGAGACGTTCTTGATGTAGAACAGGTCAAAGGCCAGTTTCTCGCGGTTGTCTTCCAGGGTCGCGTTGTAGCCGCGGTTAATCTGCGCCCACCCGGTGGCGCCAGGCTTCACCAGCCAACGCTCTTTGTAGAACGGGATCCTTTGCGAGCACTCCTCTTCCTGCTCGGGAACGAAAGGCCGCGGTCCGACGAATGCCATATCGCCTTTGACAATATTGAACAATTGCGGCAATTCGTCGATGCGGGTGCGGCGCAGCCACTTGCCCACCGCGGTGACGCGCGCATCTCCGTGCTCCGCCGGCTTCCACTTCTTCCTGTCCGACCCGTCGTACATGGAGCGGAACTTGTACACGGTGAAAAGAAGCCCATGTTCGCCAACCCGCTTCTGGCGAAAAATAGCCGGACCCGGCGAGTCGAGGCGAATCGCGATGGCGGCCAGCAGCATCAGCGGGGAAGTCAACAGGATGGCGACCGAGCCAAGAGCGATCGAGAACAGTCGTTTGTATATGCGTAGGGCGGTGCGCACGTGAAAGCCGGGCGAAAACAGCAGCCAACTAAGGCGCAGCGACTCTAACGGAATCTTGCCGGTAACGCTCTCATAGTATTCAGGTCCATCCTGGATGTATACACCCCGGGCTTTCAGATTGAGCAAGGCTTCCACGTGCAGTTTGCCGCGGCGGTCCCCCATGGTCACTAGGACGCGCTGCACATTCCGCTCCAGGACCAGCTCCTCAATGTCGCCATTACACAGGGGAATGCCGGGGACCGTGGGCGCCTGCTGACCGACGAAACCCACGACCCGGATGCCGAGTTCGGAACGATGGGCGATCTCCGCCATCAGCGGCTCGGCCAGGGGCCCGTCACCGTAAACGATGGCCCTCTCGGAAAAACGGGCGGAGCGATTGAGCACAAAAAAAAGCCGCCGCCAGGCGGGAACCGCGACCCCGACAATACCCACCCCGACCCACAGGGTGCTGCCACCCAGGCTAACCTCGGGAAACACGTAGTAGAGCACCGCCAACGCGACGAAGGCGCAGCCCAGAACACCCACCAGGCGGGTGATCACCTCTCGCCGGTTGGAGAGCACAAACGAATCGTAGAGATCGAAGTAGTACATCAGGATGAGGAAGACGGCGACCACCAGGCCGATCCGCCCCAGGCCGTTTTCGTACAGCAGGTAAATGCTGGCGTCGGAGGCCGTCCCTGCCCAAAATTCCACCGCCAGCACAAAGCCCAAAGTAACCACTAGAACCTCGGTCACCGTGAGCAACAGTGTGCGGGTGGGAAAATAGGCATTGAACAAACGAATCATGCCGTCGCCGCGGTTACCTTGTCGGTTTCCTTGTTGGGTTCCTTCTTCGACTTTCCGGATGAGTGGTTGCCGCCGTAGTAGCGGTCGTAATCGATGTTCAACATGGAGGCTTGGTTGAAGACCACGCCCAGGAGTTTGGGCTTCTCGATCGATTCCAGCGCCTTATCCAGGACCCTGCGCCGGGTAAACCCTTCGCGCACCACCACCAGGACCCCATCACACAAGCGGGAAAGCGAAGTGGCGTCGGCCATAGGCAACATAGGTGTGGCATCGAGCAACACCCAGTCGAACGTCGACGAGATGGTGTCCAACATCTTGGCGAAACGGTCCGATTCCAGAAGCGGCAGCGGATCTTCCACGCCGTGGCCTGCCGAAAGAAACCACAGCGGCAGATCGTTGACCTGGTACAGCGAATCTTCGAGCGAGAGTTTGCCCGCATCCCAATCCGAAATGCCGCGCAAGGACGAACTCGTCAGCAAAGTACTGGCGCTGGGCCGGCGGAGATCGGCTTCGATCAGCAGGGTGCGCGCATCGTGACGCCGCGCCAAGGTCAGAGCCAGGTTGACAGCCACCACAGACTTGCCCTCGTCGCTCACCGAACTGGTGATGAGCAGCTTCCGCAGCCGCCGCTTGGTCTGCATGTGCGCCAGACGGGTTGCCAGTACTCGGAACATCTCCGCCCCCTGACTATTGGGTTCAGCCAGCGCCACCAGGCGCTGTTCGGGAGTGGGCGTGGGGCGCAGGATGCGGTCGGCAGGAACCTTCAACCAAGTCGCATCCATGGGTGTGCCGACCGGGACGCCGGCCGCAACGGCCGCGGCTTCGCCGGGCGAAGCTTCCGGCCGGCCTGCAACCAAGGGCGTGGCGCTCGGATTTTCACCTTGGGACTTCTGTAACGCTTCGTACACTCGACTCATGGCTAAATTCTCCTCCCGACAGTGGTGGGTATGGCTTTTTCAGTTTCTAACGTCTGGTGGTCCATGGTGCGCAACAGGCGGAACAACGAGCGCAACAAGCTTTCGCCGTTCTCCTCACGCGTGGCCACGGGCAGCGGGATCTCTTCCGGCAGGGACGGGCCCGTCAAACGGAAATCCGCAGCCACTTCCGTGATCATCTCGGAAGTCACCGTCCGCTGTTCCCGGGCAAAGGCGTTCACCATGGAGTTCTCGCAAAGATTGTTGATGATGCGCGGAATCCCGCCGGAATATTCATAGAGCTTGCTCAAGGCCTGGTCGGCGAAAATCGGCGGTTCCGCGGGCGCCCCGGCCCGCTCCAGGCGGGACAGCACATAGGCCCGGATCTGGGCTTCGTCCAGCGGCTGCAGCTGACAACGCAGGGAGACACGCTGCTTCAGTTGCCGCAACTCGGGAGAATCCAGCATCATTTCCAGCTCCGGCTGACCCAGGAGGACAATCTGCAGCAACTTCTGCTGCGAAGTTTCCAGGTTGGTCAACAGCCGGATCTCCTCCAGCAGTTCGTGGCGCAAAGCCTGCGCCTCATCGACTACCAGGGCCGTGATCAGGCCGCGGGCGTGGCGCTGGATAAGGTAGCGGTTCAGGTCAAGCAGCATCTCCGTCTTGGTGCGCCCGGCGTAGGGCAGCCCCAGGTCGGCCATGATGTACTGGAAGAACTCCACCACCGGCAGCAGGGGATTGAACACGTAGCCGAAAGCGATGTTGTTCTTGCGCAGCTCCGTGAGCAGACAACGGACCAGCAGAGTCTTGCCCGTGCCCACCTCACCGGTGATCACGATGAAGCCCTTTCGGCGGCCTACCCCATAGTGCAGGTTGGCCAGGGCCTCATTGTGACGCGGCGTCGGATGATAAAAGAACGGGTCGGGGCTAATCTCAAAGGGATTGCGCGTCAACCCGAAAAATTGTTTATACATTCACGATCCCCAGAAATAGGTGTAAGCAACGGCGGACGGAAGCAGGATGACCACCGCCACGGTGGCTGCCACCGCCAACCACGGTCGCCAGCGGGCCGCGCGAATTTCCGCCGGTGTCGCCAGCTCCGGAATGTCCACCAGGATTGGCAAACTGACGGTGTCGGTGAGCGCCTGTTCGTTGCGGATACGATCATCGAGAACTTCCGAGCCGAATCCGAACAACACGGCCAGGACCAAACCGACGCCGATGGCCGCCAAGGAAAACTTGAAGTGATCGGGAAACACCGCCTTGTCCGGGAAACTGGGCGGATCGATGAGGCGGAACTGTGCGCCCTGTTGCTGCCTCTCCAGACTGGTGGCCAGAGAAGACTCCTGCTTCTTGGCCACCAGGTCGAGATATTCCTTTTTCATGTTGCCGTAGTCGCGCGTCATGTCGTTCATCTCAGCTTCCACCGCCGGGGTCGCATTCAGGCGGGCCTGATACATCTGACCAGACTGCTCGAGACGCTGGATTTGCTCGGTGGACGTTTGCAGCTCCATCTTGTTGATCTTGATTTGGTTCTGCAGTTGTACCCGCGGCGTCATGGCCTGCACCTGGGCCGCAGTGGCGGTATTCGTCTCCAGTTTCTCCTTGGCCTCGGCGCCCAGGTCCTTCTTCAGTTTCTCCAGACCAGCGATGGTTTCCTTCAGTTTCTTGATGTCGGGATGGTCGTCGGTGTAGCGGGCCCGCAGGTCGGCCAATTGGGCGCGCGCGCTTTCCAGTTGGTTCTCCAGGTTGCTGGGAACGTCGGCCGAATCGCCCATAGTTTCATATTGTTTCTGCAGCGAGGCGAGATACGTTTGCTGCTGCAAGGCCCTCTCATGCGCGGTTTGCGCGGCCTGTAACTGCGATTGAATGCCATTGAGGATCTGGAGGTTGCTTTGCAATTGCTGCGGCAATGATCCCTCGTGCTGGGACTCATAGGCGTGCAGCCTGGCCTCGTCGTCGGTCAGCGTCTGCCCCAGCGCCCGCACTTGAGAATCCAGGAAATGGGTGGTCGCTTCCGACTGCTCCTGGCTGACCCGCACGTTCTCGTCAATGAAGAACGAGGTCAAGGCGGCGTTCACCTGTTGGGCCTTCGCGGGGTCGGGGGCTTTATAGGACATCTTGAACGCCACCAGTTCCTGGGTTCCGTTCGGCGAAGGAGCTTGCACCAATTCGAACTTAACATCGTCGCGCATCTTTTCCACCTGGACATCAGGCGAATTGGCAGAGCTGGGATAGAGATTAAGTTTCTTGATGAGATCGAGCAGGCGGGTCCGGCTCAGCACCTGCGCCGACTCGCTTTGCACCCGGTCCGCCAAGTCGACCTGAACGTTGGGCGCCACCAGAGTGCTCGGAACTTTAGGTGGCTCAATCAGCACCACGCTTTCCGAGGAGTACTTGGCGGGAAGCACCCAAGCTGACGCAAAGACCAGGAGCCATCCGAAAAAAAGCGGTCCCAGAATCCACCACTTGCGGCGGGCAACAATCGCCCAATATTCATCGATACCCTGCGTTGACTTCTGATCATCAAGTTCTTCCATCATGGATCACCTTCCAAGTGAGTGGCCCCAGGAGTACCGGAGCGTAATGCCCACGCCATTCGTGCCCAGAGTTGTTGGCTGAGGTGTGAAGTAATTCTGACTCTCGTGAATCACAGAGTAATACATAGTTGCATTCCACGACTGAGCGATGTTCCGACCCAAACCCACATTGCCTTGCACCAATTTGAGAAAATTGTTGGCGTGGTATTGCGATACGGACAGGCTGTTGTTGTATGAAATGCCGGCAGTGAGATTCCAGCGGTGGGTCAGTGTCCGCCGGTAATTGGCGGTAATCTGGTAGAGCCGTACCGTGCCGAGGAGGCCACCGCCATTTGAATTTTGATGCCTGAATCCTGCGCGCAACGCGTTGCGCGTCCGCGACCAGCCGAAAGTCGCTCCTTCTGCGGCATTCCACTCGGCTTGGTGCACGGCGTGATAACCAAAGCAGCCATAACCCGGGAAACAGAAAGTGGGAACGATGTCCTTGTTCGCTGTGTACTCAGGACCGGCAAACCCGGTTACGGACATGCTCCGGCTCAACTGATAGGCGACGAACCCGACTACCGCCTGAATCCCGGAGCGCGATAAACCATGTCCGTAATCCAGAGCGGTGAAGCTGTAGCCGCCGCCAGCGGAGAATCTCGCCGAGAATACATGTTGATAGTTGGATCCCCCCGAGTACGTATACGAGTTGTTGGTCGACAAGGCATTGTTGAGAAAGCGTTGAAAGCTTTCTCCCCCCGTAAAATTAAGGCTATCTCGCGCGCCCATCTGATAGGTCAGATTAACCGAACCCACGTTCATTTCGGTGTTGGCCTGAGGTATGTAGACGACGGGATTGGGGTTGTTAAAAGTGGGCACACCTTCAATGGTCAAGTACGGGGTGAACGGGTCGTCGGTGTAAATGTAGTTATCGTTCACCGCCAACTGCCAGCGCGGGGTCAATTGCCAGAGGATTCTGGCGCCCCCGTTCTGATTCAGTGATGTGTAAGTTGGAGGGTAAGTCGGTGGCTGCACCTCACAAGGCCAATTTGGGGCACACTTGTGCGAAGCACCCCCTGACGTCAGGGTGGCACTTAGCGAAACTCCGCCATTGTACAGAACATCCCACATCAAGGTGGGACGAATCTGCGTTATGTGGACGCCGCCTGTAAACGTGCCCAGGTTCTGCCAGTAACCACCGGACGAAGAGTTGTAAGTAGTTAACAGTCCAGTCGTCATGCTGAGCTTAATACCAGTGTTCGCCGTGACTTCGTTAAGCAACGTCAACGGAGGTAGCTGTTCGGGATGAGTGTAAGCCACCTGGGGGCCAGGGGATGACGATTGCGACTGGTCCGTAGACCCGCTTTGCGACTGGTTCGTAGACCCGCTTTGCGACTGGTCCGTAGAACCGCTCTGCGACTGGTCCGTAGAAGGGACGGTCGGAACCGCTCTGCGACTGGTCGCTACCAGTTTGCGACCAGGCCGGAGGCACTGAGAGGACCGCCAAAATAACCAGAGATAGGCCGAGTTGAGGCTTCATCGCCTCCTCCTCTTTTCCGCGGGTTCCGCGCTCACGGGACGACCAGGGTGTCGTGCGGTTGAAGTTGGATGTTCTGGGCCATATTCTGGCCCTTAATGACCTCTTTGTAGTTGAACTTGAGCCGTTGCTGTTTCCCATCGGGGCCCGTACGGAGTACGTAGATTTTCTTCTGCTTCGCGAAGTCCCTAAAGCCACCGCAGAGTGCCAGCGCATCCAGCACGGTCAGGGGACGGGTGATGGGGAAGTATCCCGGCCGGGTGACCTGGCCCATAACGTTAAAGGTCAGGCTGTTAACCTGGGTGACAATCACGGTCACCTGCGGATCGGACATAATCTTCTTCAGCGAATCGTCGATCTGCTCTTCCAGTTGTACTG
This sequence comes from uncultured Acidobacteriaceae bacterium, assembly GCA_963737435.1. Taxonomy (GTDB): domain Bacteria; phylum Acidobacteriota; class Terriglobia; order Terriglobales; family Acidobacteriaceae; genus Bog-257. Next base: position 575,776 of record CAVTSI010000009.1, read on the forward strand.
GAGTCAGTCCCCTCGCCTTAATTTCCCCCAACAACGGCAGGGAGATCATTCCGTCTGGTCGAACCGGAACGGTCTTCGACATCTCGGGCTCTTTCCACACATTGATGGCCAACATGTCATCGGTGCCAATAATGTAGCTATCCGGGCGGACGTTGGCCACGCGGGGAGGGGGCGTATCGGCCGTCGCCGGTTGCGCCGCCTTGGCCACGTCCTTGGGAAGCTGCGCGGAGTTGGCCGGGACCACTGGTTTATCTGGGCTGGGGGGACTGCCCGCGTCCTGCCCGGACGCGTTGTGCACCCAGGCGCCAAGCAGAACCAACAAGACTAGGGTTAAGGTTGCGCGACTTCCAAATGCCCGTGTTTGCGAATACATGACTCCACCTCGGTCCGGATTACTCGGCCTTATCATCCTCTTCGTGTTTGCTCGCGGAACTGGAGCGCCGCTGCGGGATCCCTACTTCCTTGAGCTTATAGAGCAACGCGCGGTAGCTGATATCGAGCGAGCGCGCCGCCTTCTTTCGGTTCCAGTTATTAGCATGAAGTGCATTAAGAATAATACGTGCTTCCAATTTGCGGACTGTCTGCCGGGTCAACTTCTTGAGTGAAACCGGTCCATCCAGCATCAGACTGGTAACCGCATCGCGCTCATTGGGTTGGAGCAATTCGCTTAAGATAACATCTTCCGTGCCCATGACCACGTAGCGCTTGATCAGGTTCTCCAGTTGGCGGATGTTGCCCGGCCACGAATAGCGCTGCATTTTGGCCATCAGGGCAGGGCGCACCATCATCACCCGGCCATTGAGCTTCTCGTTATAGTACTGCAGCAGGTAATCGCTGATGACCGGCAGATCGACGGCCCGCTCGCGCAGCGGCGGCAAATGAATGGTCATGGTGGCGATACGGTAAAACAGGTCGGGCCGGAAGTTTCCGTGCTCGATCTCCTCGTGTATTTCGCGGTTAGTAGCGCACACCACCCGCACCTCGACTTTCTTGTCCTCCTGCGCGCCGATCCGGCTGAATTGGCCATCTTGCAGAAGTTGCAGAAGCTTGGCCTGCAACCCCGCATCCAGTTCCGCGATTTCGTCCAGAAACAGAGTGCCCCGGTGTGCCATTTCGACCCGGCCAGGCTTGGGATTGTAGGCTCCGGTGAATGCCCCTCTTTCGTAACCGAACAACTCGCTTTCCAGCAAGGTCCCTGGGATCGCCGGGCAATTCACCTTCACAAAGGGACCATTCGCCCACGGTGAATACAGATGTAACAACCTGGCGATGATGTCTTTTCCGGTCCCGCTTTCGCCCGAGATGAGTACGGAAAGATTGGCGCCAGCGACTCGCTCCAGCTTTTGCCGGACATCGCGCATGGCGGGAGTCCGGCCAAAGATCACCGGTTCGGGTGGAAGCTGTTGGACCGTGATCGCACTTTCGTTGTTCGCTCCTGCCAGCAATGGCATCACGTGTCCTCGCGTCATAGAAAGATATCGGCGTACCAATGAATTGCATTTCTTGCGCCAAGTTCGTGCACATCGCAAAAGAATGCGCACTTTGTTTTTAATACTGTTTATTTACTGTAACTTATATATGCAAAAGTTGTCTTGAAAATAATGCAGGAAGGGCTAAAAAGAAATATCTTGCGTTTGAGGATGTGCAAACATTTTCACTTCGAGGAACTCTCTTTCCCTGCGGAGCGGGAGCGGGTTGCCTCCAAGCCAACCTGCTGGTTCAGCAGAGGCTCTTTGAATTGCAGGCCGAGCAGGTAGTATTGGCGGTCGGAGGTGCAGCGTAGCACGGTAGCGTGCAGCAGGGACACGGATCGTGGGAGGTTGGCCTTGTTTAGCAGAGCGATAGGAGTTTCCAGGGAGATGTGGGTACCGGGCTCAAGGTAACGCCGGGCTGCCAGTAGCAGGCCGCCGGCAGACAAGTTCAGGGCTGTAGCAAACTCCAGGAATTCTTCGCCGTCGGCGTTGCTTCCGCGAACAAAGAAGGGAATTGAGATAGGCAGCCGGTCCCAGTCGCGACGCTCGGCGACGGATGCGGTTCGACGCACTTCTATCTCCTGTGATGGGAGAGTAGTACGCACCTGACCGGCCAAACTTAACACTCCTGAAATGAGGCTATAATCCGTTTGTTTTATATGACATATGGAGAAGTTAACAGGTCGCCCGAGCAGGTCATGATGCAATCTATTGCGGTTGGAGAGAAGAAGAATGCCTCCTTGAACTGCAAATCGATTCCCAAAAAGGTAACTATCTTGCACTCTTGCGTCAATTCATCGGAAATTTTATTGACAACTGAGCCGATTCCGGTAAGATGAGGTCTCCCCCTTGTAGAGTGCTTCTACTCTATTCCCCGAGGACTGGAAAACTCTAAACTCTGTAGCCATCTTTGTCGAGAATACATTATGGGATTGACTTCGGGGATGTCGCCGATGAGGCACAGGGCCGAGCTGTTTGGCAACGAACACTGCAACTGTTGCCGGGATGCGCTGGCTTCCGCCGCCCACGAGCTGAAAACCCCGCTCGCCATCATGGGGGGCTACCTGCAGTTGCTGCTGGCGCAGAAGCTCGGACCGTTGAATCCACAGCAAGTTGAAGTGCTCACCGAGATGCAGGCCAATGGCGCGCGTCTTTCCAATTTCATCCAGAACCTGCTTACCTACACTTCCCTTAAAGTCGACCGCTTCGAGATGCAGTACGAGGCGGGTGACATCAACGCCTGTGTCCGCGAGATCGCCGAAGTTTGGGCCCACCGCTTCCAGGACAAAGCAATCGCATTCTATTTCCTGCCTGACGACCGGCTGGAGAACTTCCCCTTCGACTACTACAAAGTGCAGCACGTGGTTTCGAACCTGCTGGACAACGCTCTGAAGTACACGCCGTCGTCGGGGACTGTATGGCTGCACCTGGAACCCTATTTCTGGGAGCGGCGGACGGTTGAGCGCCAGCCTGAGGTAGACCAGCGCCGGCAGACCATTCATGTGCCGAATTGCTGTCGTCTCTCGGTCTCCGACACCGGACTCGGCATCGCCCCGGAATTCCAGCAGGAAGTTTTTGATGAGTACTTCCGCCTGACGCACAAAGGAGTGCGGACGGAAGGACATGGGCTGGGCTTGGCTATCGCGCGGCGTCTGGTACAGGCGGCGGGCGGGAAAATCTGGGTCGAGAGCGAGCCCCCTAATGGCAGCAAGTTTTCCTTTTTGCTTTTGCTGAACCCTTCATCCAAGCGCGTTGCGGAGGATCGATGAGCGCAGGCCATATCCTGGTGGTGGACGACGAGCCGAGCATGCTGCGGTATCTGCAGACGGTACTGGAACTGGACTCCTACCGAGTCACAACCGCCTGTAACGGCACCGAAGCCGTCGAAAAGGTACAACGGGCCAATCCCGACCTGGTGCTGCTCGATATGGTCATGCCCGGGGCCGATGGGCTGGAGACCTTGCAGCGCATCCGTGAAGTCCGTCCTGCCACCAAGGTAATCATGCTGTCCTGCGTTCGCGATACCCGCAAGGTGGCGCACGCCATGCGCTTGGGCGCCCAGGATTACCTTTCCAAACCGGTGCAGAAGGAAGAGATGAGCGAAGTCCTGCGCTTCTGTCTGGAAAATATGGAACCGGGCGGCCCGGGCGCGGGCGAAGCCATCGAAGTCAGCGAAGGTGTCTTCTTTTTCTCCGCTACCCCGCAAATGCGCCAGCTTCGCGCCCAGGCGATGCAGGTGGCGCGCTTCGATTTTCCGGTGTTGCTGCTGGGCGAAAGCGGTACCGGCAAGGAAGTATTGGCCCACCTGATTCACAAGTATTCCGATCGTTCGCACCGCACTTTTTTGAAGGTGAACTGCGCCGCCATGCCCAGCGAGCTGCTGGAGAGCGAATTATTCGGTTATGAACCGGGGGCCTTCACTGGCGCGGTCAAGTCCAAGCCGGGTAAATTCGAGCTCTGCAACAAGGGCACCCTGCTGCTGGATGAAATCGGAGAGATGTCTTCGGCCCTGCAGGCCAAGCTGCTGCAGGTGTTACAGGATGGCCAGTTTTCGCGATTGGGCGGGCGTAATACCGTCAAGGTGGATGTCCGGGTCCTGGCGGCCACCAATATCAACATGCCGCAGGCGATCGCGCAAAAAGCCTTCCGCGAAGATCTTTATTACCGCTTGAACAGCTTCGTGCTGCGCATGCCTTCGTTGCGCGAGCGGCGCGAAGAAATCCCCATGATCCTGCGGCACTTCATGATCCATCTGGCGGACCGCTACGCCTGCGCACCCCTGAACGTTTCTCCGCAGCTAGTGAAGTCTTGCGAGAACTATCCGTGGCCTGGCAACATCCGCGAGCTGGAAAATTTCGTGAAACGCTACCTGGTGCTGGGAGACGAGTCGGCGGCCATCGCCGAGTTGCAGCAGGGCACCTCGCGCGATCCGCAAACCGGAATCGTGGTGCGCATGGAAGAAAAGCAGCCGCAACCATCGCCCGACCTCAAAGAAATGGTGCGCAATCTGAAGAATGGCGCCGAGATGGAAGTCATCGCCCAAGTGCTGGAAGAAACCGCCTGGAACCGCAAACGGGCGGCCACCCAGTTGAATATCAGCTACAAGGCGCTGCTCTACAAGATTCGGCAATACGATATCCGTCCCCGGCAAGCTGGATAGGAAAATTCCAGATACCAGCGCGACAGCAAACCGCAATGCCCTCAGGCCCCCCATCGGTCCCACACCTCCCACCACAGCAACTTCTCACATTCGGTCAGATAGGTTTTCGCCCATTCACGATTTTTCCACCACGGCTGCCCAAATAGAAAGTCATTGCGAGTGGCCCCTGCCGTCCAGTGAATTTGTGGTAAACGCTGGCGAAAGATGGAGAGCGCGCGCCGGGTATGGTAGTCGCCGGTCACTAACACGACCGAATGCGGTGGCGGCTGCAACTTCGCCAGGCATTCTCCTACTTGCGGGGCCTCCTCCTTGGTCGAGTCACCTTGGATAACGCAAATGCTGACTTGGGAGGCGTTTTCTCCCGCCGTCTGGGCTATGAAATTTGCCGCCAGGTCCAAATAGGACTGGCCGTAAACCTGACCGGTGCCCGCATCCACCAGAAGATGACGCCCGTAGCCACTACGAAGCAGGTCCAGAGCGCGCCAGTAGCGCAAGTCCACCTGGTCACCCGCAAGCATGACGATCGCGTCTGACTTCTCGGGGTTATTAACAATCAAGTAGCCGCCCGGCTGAAAAAGCAGCAGCCCGCAGAGGAGAAGGAGGACCACGGCGACGGTCAAGAATTTCATGATGAATCCTGGCCTGCGAGCGCATCATAAACGCAGCCTGGGCATTCGCGCCAGACTACGGCCATGTACCGCGACTGGCGAAAGTCCAGCACACCCCGCGCCGTGGTTTCGCATCTATGCTCGGCGAAAGGAGAAACTGACTATGACCCGCTTTGCAAAATCCCTTTCCGGTTTGGCTGTGCTTGCGTTTCTCTGCCTTTGTCCGCTCCTGCTGTTCGGGCAAGACGCCATGCAGAACGACCAGTCCGGAATGGCCAAGAACACCATGAGCACCCACCACATGGTCAATGTCACCGGTTGCCTGAAAAAGGGCTTGGAGGAAGGCGGCTACTACATTACCGGCAAAGACGGCACGATGTGGGAGCTGAGCAGCAAGACGGTCAACCTCTCGGAGCATGTGAACCACACCGTCAGCGTTTCGGGACACGAAATGCCGCGGTCGCAAGCGGATGAAGCGAAGGTCGCGGAGAGCGAGAAGTCGGAGTCTGGCGGGAGCAAGTACGCCGATCTAAAAGTGGCGCAGTTGAAGATGGTCAGCGAAAGCTGCAGCCAGTAACCGCGCCGCGGTCCGGAAATCATCTACCAAGCGTGGGGAAGAAGTGATGCCTCCACGCTTTTCTTGTGCCCGCACCAGTGGCGCTGCGCAAGGGTTTCGGTCCGCCTGCACAAGGCGCCGGCGACTGCGGCTGGTCCTGACTTGCACAACCGCGAAAATGCTGCCATCATGAGCCAATTCCCGCCCGCGGAGTATTCCACGGACGCAGGGGTCGTCGAGATGTTCAGCCATATCCCAGTGGCGCTGGGCACAAAGCGCGGACTGAAGGCGTTCGTGTTCGCCATTGCCGTGCTGCTTGGGTTCGTGGCCACGATGCGCGCGCAATGCCCGCTGCCGGATCCTGACGCTCCCCCCAAACCTCCCAGCCCTCATGCCGCCGACGAGGCCTTGCTGCCGGAAAACGGTCACCTTTCCAATACGACTTACACCAGCGACTACTTTGGCTTCGCTTTCGATCTTCCCATGGCGGCGCAGGGCCACCTCATCATGTTGCCGCTCATGCCGGACAGACAGCACGCTCTGCTGGCCCTTCAGTTCGAGAACGCAACCCATGCCGGAACCATCACCATCACGGCGATCGAGCCACGCCCAGGATTAGAGGTATCGACCCCGGAGCAGCAACAGCAGGAATTCAACAACTGGGCGGCTTTCGGGAGCCAGCCGGGAAGGACACGCAGTTACCCTATTCCGGATTACATGGTACGCACCACCGGCCATTTCTATTTTTCGGCGCGTCATAAGGGCGAAAATTACGCCGTGCTCTATTGGACGCGGATCAAGAACTACAACCTCAAGATTTTAGTGGTTTCCAACGATCAGGACTTTCTACGAAAGTCCAAGCGCGCCATAAACGCGGCACATTTCTATTGCACCCAGGACGACGGCACGCTCACCACCGCGGACGGAAAACCGGTGAGGCCGGACGGCGATCTCTACATGGGACCCACGGTCCCGACATCGCTCGCTACCGCGGCCGTCAAAGCCAAGCCGGCGCTGGAGAGCATTCCGCTGGGCGGGATCAGCGGCGCAGTGTACCGCAATCCTGACCTGGGCTTACAGTATGAGTTTCCCAAGGGTTGGGACGTTTCCCCAGCCGAAGCCACCGACGATCCGCCCCGCGACGCCATCGCGTTGCGCGAACATGAATTCCTGCACGCCTGCTCCAAGACCCTGCTGCGAATTGCGCAACATGCCCCCAGCGACGCCGCCCAACAAGTGGCTAGACCCACCATCACCTTGCGGGCACTCGACCCCTCTTGCCTGGTGATGCGAATTCCGGCCTCCGTCACCGACAAAGATGCCGCGGACAATGTCTCTGCCAGCCTGGAAGTGCTCTCCGAATTTGGCGAAGTTGGCTCGGATGAGTTGGTCTCCATCTCCGATCATCTCTTCATGGTGTTTCATGGAACCATTGCCTCGCATGCATCCAACGACGAGTTGGCTCAGCGCTGGTCGCAAGTCATTTATGCGACCCTTCACCACAAGGTGCTCTTCGTCTGGTCGCTCATGGCTCCGAACTCGGCTGACTTAGACGCGATGCCCACCACCGGCATCACTCTCGATGGCGCGCAATCCATCGATCTTCGAGCCTCTCTGACCGCCAAGCGCTAGCGCCAACCGCGAGTGACGGAGCTCACACGCCGGGGTGAGGCGATGCATAGGGCAGCAGAAATTCCAGGATTACGGTATTCTTACGGAAGGAGTTGTCCATGCTCGATAATTTGTTTCAGCCCATGCACCTGCTGGTGATTCTTTTCATTGCCTTGCTGGTGTTTGGACCCAAGAAGCTGCCGGAACTCGGCAAGGGTTTGGGTGAGGGAATCAGGAGTTTCAAAGACTCCATGAACGCCAAAGACGAGGCCGCCGGCAAGACGGAAGAAAAAAAGCCTTAGTGGGAATTTCTTTCTCGCGATGCGCGACTAGGCTTTTTTCTCATGCCCGATACCCTGTTCATTCTGTTGCTGGCGCTGATGATCTTCGGCCCCAAGAAGTTGCCGGAGATCGCCCGGCAGATCGCCAAGTACATGGCGCAGTTCCGGCAGATGAGTAACGATTTCAAGCGCCAACTCGAAAGCGAGATGCTAAAAATCGAGTTGGAGGAAAAGCAGGCGCCCGCGAAGTCGTACCAACTGGCAGCTACCAATCCGCCGCTCAAGGCCGAATCTCAGCCGCAAACTCCTCCTTCCTAAATGTGACTTTCCCGTGGCGCCCGTCGGACGGTCGGCACGGCAAACCCTCCTGACATCCTTTGGCGGGATGATAGAGTGTTGGCCACAGAACTTTCTCGTGCTCGAAAAATGACAGGTTTCACGATACGCAACTCAGGGTGAGGGAAATACCCATGTCACTGTCTCTGGATTCACGCCACTGCGGCAGAGTATTTGTGATCAAGTGCGCCGGAAGAATCGTCACCGGCGAAGAAATTACCACGCTCGAAGCGTGCATCAACCGCGGCTTGCTCGAGTCCTCGCGCATCGTGGTGCAGGCCGGCGAGGTGACCCGCGTGGACAGCACGGGCATGGGCTTGCTGGTGCGGTTCCTGTCGCATTCCCGAAATCGCGGCGGCGACTTGCGTCTAGCGGCGGCTCCGCCCTTCCTCATTAACCTGCTACAAATGACCAAACTCACTACCATCTTCCGAATTTACGATTCGGAAGAGGAAGCCATCGTCTCCTTTCTCAAAGAGCCTGCTCTCTCCCAGCCGGTTGGCGTCAAGGCCGGTCCCGTGGTCCTCTTCGTGGACCAATCGCCCGACCTGTGTGCGTTTGTACGAACTTTGCTGCAGCATCACGGATACGAGGTGTTGTCCACTTGCAGGATGCATGACGCCAAGACTCTTTTGAGTGCCGCGAAGGTTGACTACATCGTCCTCGGTCCGGACAGCTCTTCCCGAGCCGCGGACAGCGTGGCGGCTTCGCTGAAATCGCTGGCGCCCACGGCGTCTACAGTTCTCCTGCAGAAGGATTTCAAACATGGCGACGCCGAGGAGGCGGGGCTGGAGTTGCTGCGATTGATGCGGCACAGTGCTAGTTCCTAATACGGATTTCAGCGTGGCGGATAACGTTAATCCACAGCCGCCCGCCAAATGCGGTATGCTTTTCCCCATCTTTTGTGAGTGTGAGGAGACATGAAAGTCGTAACCATTGCATCTCTGCTATTGGCGCTGGCGACCGCCGCGATCGCGCAGTCCAAGGCGCCGGCCCAGGTCACCAGCAATCCGGTAGTCAGCACCGTGCGGCAACTGGAAGAGCGCCAGTCGAAAAACCTGGTCGGCGCCGCCGAAGAAATGCCTGCCGACAAGTACAGCTACCGTCCGACGCCGCCGCAGATGACCTTCGCGCACCTAGTCATGCACATCGCCGAGTCCAACAATTTTCTGTGTGCGCGCGTGGCGGGTGAGCAGCCGCGCGAGTTGAAACTGAGTGAAAGCGATTCCAAAGAGATGCTGACCAAGGCGCTGAAGGATTCGTTCACCTACTGCGAGCAGGTCCTGTCCAAAGGGGATGATTCGACGCTAGGCCAGCCGGTGCAACTCTATGGCGGACGCTCTGGACCTCGCGCGGCGGCACTCATCTCCCTCGCCGCGGATTGGGCCGACCATTACAGCGCTGCCGCCATGTATCTGCGACTGAACAATCTGCTGCCGCCCAGCGCCAAGAAGGCCGAAGGCAAATAGCTCTGCGCGACTGGTCAACATCTGTCGCTAATCACTGGTTGCTAATTGCTAGTTGCTCATTCCGCCTTCACTACAATCAGCTCGAAGCTGCCTGGAACCATGGCCGGTCGCTGTCCCGGAGCAGGCGGTGTCGCTTCGCGCTGCGCGGTCACCAGATAGGCGGTATTGCTCGCATAGTCCATGGCCATGGTGCGCGCGCCCTTGGCGGTGGGTACATTCTGCGTGACCGAGTATTTGTCGGGACTGTCTTCGTGAATGACGGTCAGCACGCCATCACCACCGCAAGACATGAATACCTCCTGCGTGTTGGGATTGAATCGGCCGGCATCCACTCCCGCCCCTATCGGTACCGTGGTGACGATCTTGCCCGTATCGGAATCCACGACCGCCATCATCTTGTTGTCGCATCCGGCGAAGAGGCGATGGTGCGCCACGTCGAAAGCCAACGCGCTGGGCTCCTGGCACGGACTCACTGACCAGCGATTCAACACCGCGAGCTTGGTGGCATCGATCGCGGCGATCTCGCTCTTGTCTTCGATGTTGGCGTACACCTTGCCCTTGCCGTCGGTGACGGGAAACTCCGGCTTGCCGCCGAGTGCAACCGTGCCCACCACCTTGCCGCTGGCGGCGTCCACTACGCTGGAATCCTTGCTGCGCGCGTTGAAGGTGAAGACATGCTTGGTGAACGGATCGTAGAGTATCGCGTCCGGCCGCTCGCCAACCTTCACGCTGTCCAGTTTCTTGAGCGTCTTCAGATCGAAGATGGTGACCGTGTTATCTCCGCCGTTGCTGACGAAGCCGCGACCCAGCTCCGGCGCGAGGGCGACCCCGTGAATGCCGGAGAGATCGGGAATGTCGCCGCTGACTTTCAGGGTTTTGGCATCGACCACCATCACATGGCTCCCCCGCGTGATGAACAGGCGCTGACCATCTTTGTCGTAGTAGAGGTAATCCCAAAAGCCTTCGCCTCCGAGCTTGACCGTATTGACCACTTTGTATTGTTTCTGTGCGAACGCGGGAAGGGCGGCCAGAAGGGTGGCTGCCAGGAACAGTGCGAAAATCCGTTTCATGGTTTCTCCTCTTTCAATGCTTCTGTAGAACTGGTTTCGTGACTCAAGTAAAAGTGGACCGCGGGAGTGATGATCAGCGAGAGCACCATGGAAATCGTGATGCCTCCGATTACCGCGATGGCCAGGGGTTGCAGCATCTGCGCACCGGCGCCCAGGGCCAGCGCCAGGGGCAGCATTCCGGCGACGGCAGCCATGGCCGTCATCACGATGGGGCGCAAGCGGCGGCGGCCTGCCTGTAGCATGGCGTCGTGCGCGGAGTATCCGGCAGCGCGAAATCGCTGGTCAGCGTCAAGCAACAGAATGCCATTCTTGGCCACAATGCCGATCACCATGATAAGCCCCATGAACGAGGCGATGTTGAAGGTGATGCCGGTTATGAGCAGCGCAAGGAATACGCCCGAGGTGGATAACAGCGCCGAGGACAGAATCGCCACCGGCGCGGCCAGGGTCCGAAATTCAAACAGCAGCACCAGAAATACCAGCAGGATAGCCAGCACCAGCACCATCACCAGGTCATGGAACGACTGCTGCTGCTCCGCGTAGGTCCCCCCGTAGATGACGCGGATGGACGACGGGACATGCAGGGCGTTCACCACCTTCTGCACGGCCGTGACACCGCTGCCCAGATCGCGTCCTTCCAGGCGCGCGGTGACGGCCACCTCGCGTTGCAGGTTCTCGCGACGAATTTCCGTCTGCCCCGGCAGTTGGGTGATGTTGGCAAGTGTGCCTAACGTCGCGGTGTGCCCGCTCGCGCTGTTGAGCAGCGTGCTGCTCATCGCAGCTAATGAGCTGCGGCTGGCGTCGGGATAGCGCACCCGAATGGTGTAGGCGATGTCCTGCGCGATGACGGGCGTGGCCGCGGGCTTGCCTTCCAGAATGGCAGAGGCATCCGTCGCCACTTCTTCCGGGGTGAATCCAGCGCGTGCGGCGACCGTCGGATCAACCTGGAAAACGGTCGCCGGCCCGCTGATGGTGTTCTCGATTCCGTTGCGAAGGTCCACTACCCCCCGCACTCTTTCGATGGAATCGCCGATCCGCGGCGCCCACTGGGCGAGGAGCGCGGCGTCGGGCGAGAACAGCTTGATTTGGATCGGCTCAGGGGCATTCGACAGATCGCCGATCATGTCTTGCAACACTTGCACGAACTCGACCTCGACGGCGGGTTCTCGTTGGTTGATTTCGGCGCGCAGCTCTTCGGTGATCTCGTCCACGCTGCTGCTGCGCTTGTCCTTTAGCTTCACCGCAAAATCGCCCCGGTTCGCTTCGGTGACCGCAGCCAGACCCAGCTCCAGACCGGTGCGTCTTGAAAAGCTCTCGATCTCGGGAACCTGCCGCAGCATGCGTTCGATGTGGCTAATCATGCGATTGCTCTCCTCCAGCGATGTGCCCGCGGGAGTGAGATAGTCGAGCACGAACCCGCCCTCGTCCATCGCCGGCAACAGGTCCGAGCCGAGCGCCTTGTAGCAGAAGAATGACCCGACAATCAAGACTGCGGAGAAGATGGCGATCCACCTCGGGCGATCCAGCGCGAAGCGCAGCCAGCCTTCGTAGAACTCGATGACGCGTCGGAAGCGTCCACTCAGGGCGGTCTCTTCCGCGGCGAGGACCTTTTCCCACTCGCCGAAATCTTCGCGGGGAACGCTGTCCGTGTTCCTGCGGCGAATGAAAAATTGGCTGAGGGTGGGCGTCAACGTCAGCGCCAGTCCGAGAGACGTCAGCAACGACACGGCCACGGTGATGGCCAGGGCGCGAAAGAACACGCCGGTCACACCAGCGATCGCGATCAGCGGCAGAAAAACAACAATGGGGGTAATCGTTGAACCAATGAGTGGCGCGGTGATCTCGCTCAGCGCGCTGTCGATCGCTTCCACCCGTCCCTGCCCGGCGGCGCGGTGCAGAGTGATGTTCTCGACCACGACGATGGCGTCGTCAATCACCAGTCCCACCGCCGCCGCCAGTCCGCCCAGCGTCATCAGGTTGAAACCCTCGCCCAGTAGTTTGAGGGCGATGAATGTGACGAGCACCGTAACCGGAATGACCAGCGCCGCCACCGCCGAGGCTCCCCAGTCGCGCAAAAACAGGACCATGATGATCGAGGCCAGCACCAGACCGATTAGGATGGCGTCGCGCACGCTCTTAAGGGATGCGGTTACGATCTCCGACTGATCGTAGAAGGGCTCAATGTGTATTCCCGGCGGCAGCGACTGCCGAATGCGGTCGACCTCGGCGTGAACCTCATCAGCGACCGCCACCGTATTGCTGTCGGGCTGACGGTTGATGTTGAGCAGCACCGCCGGCTTTCCGTTGGCGGTCACGATGGTGTACACGGGCTTCACACCGGGAGCAACCGCGGCCACATCGCCAACCCGGACGGGAATTCCGGCTGGCGTCGCCTTGATTACGATTTGCGAGAGTTGCGCCGGGTCTTTCACCTGGCCGTCCACCAGCGCGAGATAAAGCTGATGGTTCTCCTGCATCAGGCCGGGGGAGTCAATGAGGTTGGTTCGCCGTACCGCGTCAAGAATATCGGAGACGGTCACACTGGTCGCCAGCAACTTGGCAGGATCAGGAGTGATGGTAAATTCCGGTTCCTGTCCACCTTGCACCACCACGGTGGCCACGCCATCGAGACGGTTGAGGCGGGGCTTCAGATCATACGTTGCCATCGTCCAGAGCTGCGTTTGCGGGACAGTGTCCGACGTAAGGCTGTATCCAATGATCGGGAAGCTGGAGAAGTTCAGACGGTGGGTTTGAATGGCCGCCGTCGCCGGCAACTGGGAGCGAATGCGAGAGAGCGCCGCGTCCACCAGTTGCAACGTGATAACCATATCCACGTGCCAGTCGAAAAACAGGTCCACTTCAGCCGAGCCGCGACTGGTGATGGAGCGGACCTGCTGTAATCCGGGCACGCTGTTTACCGACTCTTCGATGGGGCGCGTGATAGTGACCATCATCTGGTCGATCGGCATCACCCCGTTGTCCACCCCGATGACGACACGCGGAAAATCGGTGGTCGGAAAAACCGAAATTGGAATCGTGAAGGCTAGATAGGCTCCGGCCATCACCAGAACGAGGATGAGAAAGATCAGCGATTTCGCGTAGCGAGTGAACCAATAGCGCTGGTCCGCCGGGCCGCTGGTGCGCAAACGCTGGAGCATGGATTTCCAATTCATGCGCACATTCAGTCCTTGGCTTTGCCGGATCGGATTTGCCGAGCGGCGCGGGTTCCGCAATCTTCACTTTCGTGTTGTCGGGCAGGCCGTAAGCGCTACTCACAATGACCTGCTCGCCGCCGCTCAGGCCTTTGGTGATCTGCACGCGATCGCCCTGGCGAATGCCCGTCTCCACCGATACTTGATGAGCGCGATCATCCCTGACGATCATCACCATGGTTTGTCCCTCAGGAGTCTTCAGCAGCGCGGACAGTGGCGCCACGATGGCATCGTTCAAGCTTTGCGCCACCATTTGCACGTTGACAGTCGTGCCCGGACGCAGCCGCCCATCGCGATTTGCGGCCTCGATCCATACTTCGACGGTAGTGCTGTTGGGATCGAGCGCCGGGCTCACCAATGTGACTTTACCCTGTACGCGAGCCTCTCCCGGCGCAGCAATAGTCGCAGCGTCACCCGGCTTCAGCGCGGCGGCATCGCTCTGGGGAATGTGTGCGCGCGCGGTCACCGACGAGGTGTCCATGATGGTCAGCAGCGGCGTGCCGGGCGGAGGCGTCTCGCCGGGATAACTCGGACGATCGGTGACCACGCCATCGATGGGGCTGCGAATCTCCGTGTAAGCAAGCTGCGCCGCGGCGCCTTCGTATTTGCCTTTGGCCGAGGTAAGCTGTCCGCGGGCCGCCTTCATCTGCTGCTGCTTGCCCGCCGATTGCAGCGCAGAAAGATGCTTCTCGGCCATTTCGTATTGCGCCTTGGCTTGGATCAGCGCGACCGCCGATTCGTCGAGCTGCTTGCGTGGCAGAGCGCCCTGCTGGAAGAGAGCGCTGCGGCTGTCATAAACCTTCTGCTGCGCGTCGTAGGTCTCCTTCGCCGTCTTCAGATCGAGTTCAGCCTTCTGCCACTCTTCCGGCAAAGCCGCTGAGGTTTCAAGCCCGTAGGCCGCCTGCGCCTGTTCGTACGTGCCCTTGTTCTCGACTTCGGCGGCGGCGAGATCGCGGTTCTCCAGCACCGCGAGCAATTCACCGCGATGCACCCGGCTGCCGCGATTCACGTAAAACGTTCTTAACCGGCGCGACCACTTTCGGAGTGATGGCCGCCTGGTCGCGGGGAAACAGAACGGCTTCGGCGCTGATGACCTGCTGGATTGCGCCGCGTTGCGCGACCGCGGTCTGCACCGTGACCAGCGGCTCGGCTTTCCTCTGGCTTCTTCGAGCAGGAAACCAGCATTGCCGAGACAAGCGCGAGAGGCAATAACGAAGTCAGCGCGTTAAGAATGCGTTGAGCTTTCATGATCAGAACGCCCCTGTCAACGTCTGCAGGTTGGCGATGGCCACGTGGTAGCGGGCCTCGCCATCGCGATAATTGTTGCGCGCCTGCGTCAGGGTGTTCTGCGCGTCCACCACTTCCAGCGCGATGGCCTCGCCCGCCTGGTAACGCAGATTGGTTAGCCGCAGGCTGTCGGCCGCGAGCTCGGCGGAGTTGCGCAATGTGTCCAGTTGCGCGCGCGCGGTTTCGGCTTCGGAGTAGAACGACTGCAGATCGGCCAGCGCCTGACGCTGCGCCGCACTCAACTCGACCTGCGCCTGGTGGCGCTGTAGCTCAGCTTGTTTCACCCTGCTCTCAATCGCGCCCCAGTGCCACACCGGAATGTTGAGGGTGGCGGTGGCCGAGTAGCCGAGGTTGCGGATGCCGTCTGTGCTGACGGCAAAATGGTTCGCGTCAATGCCGTAGAAATAATCGAGCACCAGCGTGGGCAGATGCCCCGCGCGCGCGACCGTGACTTCGTGGTTGGCGGCTTCGAGTGCTGCGAAGGCGGCGCTCAGCTCGGGATTGTTCTTTTGCGCCATCTGTTGCACCTCGGCCATCGGGGGCAACGCCGGCGCAGCCGCAAGATCGTCCACCAGCGAGAAGTCCTGAAAGAAATTCGGAAACAGCAAGACCGCCAGACTCAGCCGCGCATTCTCTTCGCTAAGCTTCGCATCCTGAAAGGCGCGCTGCTGATCGTTGGCCTGGATCTGCGCCTTGATGACGTCGGAGTGCGCGACTTCGCCGCCCTGCTCCAGTTTGCGGCTGTTGTCGAGGAAGCGCTGGGCTTCGTCGGCGGCCGCCTGCGTGCTCTGCGTCTTGCCCTGCGCGGCCAGCAGTCCGTAGAATGCCCGCACTACGGTGACGATCAATCCGCGGGCGGCGATCTCGGCTTTGGCTCGGGCCAGCGCCTGCGCCGCGGCAGCGCGCCGGTAGTCCGCGACTTGCCCCAAGCCAAACATCTGCTGCACCGCGCCCTGGCTGATGTACTCATGCGCGACCGTTGTTGGCGATGAAGCGACCCGACGGAGTGCCATTGCCCTCGGTGTAAATGAACTGATTGTTGTAGTCCACGCCCGGCAGCAGCGCCGCCCGCGCCTGCACGCGATCTTCGCGCGCGATTCCCAGTTGAGTGAGTGCCGCCTGAAATTGCGGACTGTTGGCCTTGGCCCGCGCCAGGGCGTCGGCAAGCGTCAGCGAAACCGTGGCGACCGGCGCTGGTGCATTGATCGTGCCCGGAGACGCGGTCTGAGCGGGTGGAAGACCTTGCGCACGCGATGCGACGGCGGCAAGCAATAGGCACGCGATGAGCGCGACAATCTTCTGGCCCATGTACACGGCTCCCTCACAGCGGACTCAACTTAAGATGCCGGAACGTACCTTAACCCAAGCTGAACGCGGGACAGCGGCTTCTTAAGGCTACCTTCAGCTTTCCTGCCTTAGCGTTGGCATAGGATAGAAGCATCATGCGGGTGTTGATCATCGAAGACGAGGCCCGGCTGGCGGAAAACATCGCTCGCAGTCTGCGCGAAAGCGCCGGCTATGCGGTGGATGTTGCGCTCGACGGCGAAGAAGGCGCGTTCATGGCTGAGTCAAACCCGTACGACCTGGTGATTCTCGACTTGATGCTGCCGAAACTTGACGGCCTTTCTGTGCTGCAACGCATGCGGCGTGGAGGCTCAGCGGTCCCAGTGCTGGTGCTGACCGCGCGCGACGAGAAGGAGTCAATCGTGGTGCTGTTGAACGCTGGCGCCGACGACTACGTTGCCAAGCCGTTCGATCTGGGAGAACTGCTGGCGCGCGCCAAGGCACTGATCCGGCGCGGCAAGGGACAGAGTACGGCGGTGTTGAAGGTCGGCGATCTGGAGATCAACACGGCCGATCTCTCGGTGCGCCGCAAGGGAAAACTTGTCAGCCTCACCGCGATGGAATATCGCGTTCTGGAATATCTGGCGCACCGGCCAGGCGCGGTGATACCCAAGACCGAGTTGCTCGAGCATCTGTATGACTTCAACTGGGAACGGTTCAGCAATGTCATCGAGGTTTACGTCTCCGGCTTGCGTCGTAAACTCGAGGACAGTGGAGACACCAAGCTGATTCACACTCTGCGCGGACAGGGATACATGCTTCGCGGGTAATATGCGACAGACCTCGATTCAACGCCGATTGATCGCAGCGGTAGTGATCTCGCAGTTGCTGCTGGCCATCGGCATCGTTTCGGTGGCGGTGTACTTCACGCGGCGCCAATTGCTTAACGCATTCGACGCCGGCCTGCATGGGCGTGCCATGAGCGTCGCCGCGCTGGTGCGCTACTCCGAAGATGAGCATCCTGCGTTGATCTTCGAAGACGACCTGGTCCCGCCGCCGCTGGAAAGGCAACATCCCGATCTTTACCAGGTGACCACCGGCAACGGACACCTGATCGCCCGGTCTCCCAATTGGCCACAGGACTTGCAGGCGATTCCGAAGAAGGACCGGCAACACACGACCTTTACCGTGAATGGCATTCGTTATCGCGCGGTGCGACTGGAGAAAGTTCCCGTGCTCGATCGCGAAGGCGATGCGCCTTCCACCGATGTGCTGACCGTGACCTATGCGGCGCCGACCGACCAGATGACCCGCGCGGTTGCACATGCCGGCATCTATATTGCCGCCGGCAGCGGCCTGTTGTTGCTGGTCACCGTAGGCATTGCGGTTTTGGGCTTGCGGCGAGGATTGCGCCCACTCGCCGAACTGGCCGCCAGCGCGGCATTGGTCAATGCCTCCAACTGGAAGCTGAACCCCAGCAAAGCGGCTTTGAGCACGACCGAACTCGCACCGCTCACGCAGGCCATGACCGCCATGCTCGAGGGACTGCATCGCGCCTTCACCCAGCAACGCGAATTTCTGGCTAACGCCGCTCACGAGCTGAAGACGCCGGTTGCAGTCCTGAAGTCCACACTGCAATCGCTACTGCAACGGCCGCGCGCAGCAGAAGAGTACCGCGCTGGACTGGAGCAAGCGCTCGACGACATGGCGCGCCTGGAACAACTGATGCACTCGATGCTCCGCCTGGCGCGCGCCGAACAGTGGGCAGCGGGCAGTGCGCGCCGCGATCTGCAGGCGGTGGAGGTGGCCGCTACTTGCGAGAGTGCAGTGGAGCGTCTTGCGCCCGTGGCGCGCGAGCGCGGCATTACCATCCATTTCGTTAGCAACGGCCCGATGCCCATGCGTGCCGATGCCGACGATCTGGAACTGGTTTGGTCCAACTTGCTGGAGAATGCCATTCGCTTCAGCCCTGCCGGCGGAAACGTGCAGCTTCGCGCGCGCTCCGATGGCCGGCGCGGCTATGTCGAGGTCGAAGATAACGGTCCGGGAATTCCGCCGTCGGAGCTGGCCCACCTGTTCGAACGTTTTCATCGCGGCGACAGCTCACGCGCGCGCAACACCGGCGGATACGGCTTGGGTCTCGCCATGTCCAAAGCACTGATCGAGGCCTATGGGGGGACGATTACTCCCCATAGCGGGCCGGGGCAAGGCACGCGCATGGTGGTGGAAGTGCCGCTGGAGAATTCCGCTGTTCGCTCTTAGCTCTTAGCTTTCGACTCCGCATTCACCCTGGAAATCGCAGCTGCCTCTATCTCATCGGTTCTCCTTCAGTCGCAATCGCAGATAAACATTCACGCCCAGCGGGTGGTCTCCGTAGTACGGCTTGATGGCATCCGGCACACCGTACAGCGACACATTCGCGCCCAGTCCCGTCTCCACGTTATGAAAGATTCCGATGTCGCGGGTGTAGCCGACTGTGTACGCGCTGATATCGAACCAGTGGCTGCCGGTTTGTTCGAATAGCTGCTGCACCAGCGCGGGATCATTGGCGAACAGTTCGTCGCGCTGCGACCATTCGTAACGTCCGGTTATGAAATTCCTCTCCTTGAACGGAACGACCGTTTCCGCCAACACGGCGTTAGTGCCATAATGCACAGCCTGCTTGCCATTGCGCCCCCACAGCAGGGTCGTCGCCAACGCATTACCGTGCGGACGCGGAACAATGTATTCCACCGAGGCAGTCGTGCGTATGACATTTCCCGGCTCCAGCGCCTCCGGGTGGACAAGATGACCGGCTGAAAACTGTGCCAGCCATCTGGCGGTCGGCGTGACGGTGAGCCGCGCCGAGTAGGAATTCATCGGCCCAAAGTCGATGTTCCAGCGGTTCTCGTCAGGCTCGGCGCCGTGAAAGCCGGACGCCTCCAGCCGTACCGCCCTGTACGATATTCCCGCCGTGACCACGTTGTAGAGGATGTGCGTCGAGTCTTCCCAATGATGGCCGAGCGTGCTTTGCGGAATCTCCATCGCCGAGGCGCGATGTGGATAAGCAACTGGCCCTAACGCCGGATCGCCAACCGGTGCGTAGTACAGGTCCCAAACCGCGTGCTGGCCAAGCCGGTGTGCGTATTGCAGACTCAACTCCATGACGAAGTCGTGCGGGTGCTGGCCATTGACGATGGGCTTGCCATAAGCGGTCTCGCCAGTCTGGAACAGCAGTGGATAGAACTCGCCGGTAACGGTCGCGGGTTCCAGGCTGAGCATGGTACGCAGCATGATGTCACCACCGCCGAACCGGTGCAGCGCGCTAAGCATGCCCCAATTAATGGAATAAAACTTGTCGGCGCCCAGCGGGCCGGTCTGCTGCGTGTCCACCAGGAATGCTTGCGCCATCCACATCAATCGCCACTGGCCGACGCTGGTCATGACCATCGGCATAGGCCACGCCGAAGGTTGAAACGCAGTCCCCGACGATTCGCGCATCAGGAAGTCGCGGGCCGTGTCCATCTCTTGACCCATGTGCTGCATCGAGTCCGGCTGCATGGGCATGTTCATGCCGGCGTGCTGGTCGGGCTGCTGAACTGGAGATGAGGATTGTGCGTAGCGCGCCGCAGCACAGGATGCAGAGAAGCGCTAGCAGCCAACTACTGTGGAGAATCGCGATTGTTGCTTGGTTGCGCAAGAGACAGCCGGTGGAGACCTGCCGTATCACCTCGGCAAGAACTCCAATCAAGATTGTAGAGGAGAACTATTCCCCAGCTTCGTTCGAGAAGCTTGTTCAGGGTTGGCTTGTGTTTGTCCTGCTTGAGCTTCCGCTTCTTGCTGGCCGGCTCGGCGCGCGTGGGCGGGGGAGTTCCGATCGCATGACGGGCTGCGGCCTTCACCGCCGCTGCGGCGCGAAAGGGTTTGGGCTTGCGTATCTTGGAGGGCATAGCCGCGTCTCCTCGTCGATTAGTGCGCCGCTGAAAAATCAGAGAAGCAGATTTCACCGCGGCTGAACAGCACTCTAATTCTAGCGAAAACCTCTACACGCTGTGGTGAGGGATGTGGCTGACCGGCGTCTCGGCGACCACACAAATTCCTGCGTCATTCGCCGCCGACAGCAGGGCTTCTCGATCCAACAACAGGCATCGCCCAGCATCGAGCGCAAGGCAGGTTGCGCCGGCCTGCTTCATGGTCTCGATCGTTTTCAAGCCGACCACCGGCACATCGAAGCGCATGTCCTGGTTCGGCTTGGCGACCTTCACCACGGTCAAGGCGCGGCTCAAGGTCGATGGCTCTTTGCCCAGTGATGGCGACTGCATGATCTCGCCGGCGCGGAGGATGGTTGCGTCGGTGCCCTCCATGGCTTCCACGGCAACGCAGGCGGCTTCGGCGACCACCACAGTCTGGCCAATGTCGAAGCGCGAGAGATGGTGCGCGACCGCCCGTCCATAGGTGATGTCGGTCTGCTCGGAGTCGGTCGGCCCGCGCCGCGTCAAAACTCCTTCGCTGGCCAGCATGGGTTCCAGCAGCGCAGTGGAATTCATCAGCGTGATCCCTTCCTCCGCGAGAACTTTGCTGATCGCCCCGATCAGCGAATCGGTGTTGCGAGTGGTCAGCGAAAGCAGAAGCTTGGCCAGCTTCCAGTCAGGCTTGATGTTGCTGAAGATCTGCTTATGCTTGACCTGCCCAGCCATGATCGCCCGGGTAACGCCTTCCTGTTTGAAGGTGTCGATCAGCCGCGATAGCTCGCCTAAGGATAGCCAGTAAACGGCGGCCGCACCGCGTTGCTCGATTTCGGGCGAGGTCTCTTCCTTGATGGCGGCGACGACGACCTGCATGCCTTGAGAGCGGGCAGCATCCAGCACCAGCAGCGGAAACTTGCCGTTGCCCGCGATGAGACCAATTTTCTGTGGCGAGTCCGACATAGCGTGAGCCTCGCTTGTTTGCCTACTTGATAATCCCCCGCTGCGACGATTCGACGAAGCGCAGCAGCGCCTCCACATCGTCGCCTTGTGCGCCTTCCGACCGCAGCTTCTCCAGCGCCTGCGACGTATTCAGCTTGGAAGCCAGCAAAACCTTGAAGGCATGATGCAGCCGGGCAATCCGCTCGCCCGAAAATCCGCGACGCTGCAGGCCCACTTTATTCAGCATGTAGGCGTGGGTGTCGCGTTCGGCGCTGGTCATGGAGTAGGGCAGCACATCGCGCGTGAGGGTGGTCCCGCCTCCGACGTAGGCGTGAGCGCCGACACGAACATACTGATGTACCGGGCACAGCGCGCCCACCACCGCCCATTCTTCGACCGTCACGTGACCCGCCAGGGTGGCAGCGTTGACCAGCATGGCATGATCGCCGATGAAGCAATCGTGCCCGACGTGGGCGTAGGCCATGATCAACACATGGCTGCCAATGCGGGTCACGCCGCCGCCTTTCGCGGTGCCGCGCGTGATGGTGACATACTCGCGGATGACATTATGGTCGCCAACTTCCAGCCGTGTCGGTTCTCCCGCGTAGGTAATGTCCTGCGGATCCATTCCCAGCGCAGCGAAAGGATAGATCTTGTTGTCGCTGCCGAACCGGCTGGGACCGCCCAACACGACATGCGAAACCAGCTGACAGTTTTCGCCCATCTCCACGCCTGCACCCACGCTGCAATAGGGCCCGATGCTGCAGGATGCAGGAATTCTCGCGGAAGGATCGACGATGGCCGTCGGATGAATGTTCATCTGAAGATTACGACTGCTCGACTGCGGGAGCCAGCTCCGAGGCAGCTTCCGCTGGTTTCGGACGGTTCAACAGGCGGCAGGTGACGATGGCTTCGCAGGCCAGCTTGTCGCCGACATAAGCTTTGCCTTGCATGCGGCCTGCGGTGCCGCGCCACGCCAACACGTCCACCTCGATGCGAAGCTGGTCTCCGGGTATCACAGGCCGCCGGAAACGCGCGCGCTCGATGCCGGTGAACAACAGCAGCTTCTCGGCGCGATCAGGGAATTCGGTCAACAGCAGGACCCCGCCGGCCTGGGCCATGGCTTCCACCACCAGCACGCCGGGCATGATGGGATTATCGGGAAAGTGTCCGGCAAAGAACGGTTCGTTGATGGTAACGTTCTTGATTGCGACGATCCGTTTGGTGCGGGTGATGTGGGTGATGCGGTCGACCAGCAGGAACGGAAAGCGGTGCGGCAGGATGCGCAGTATGTCCTGGATGTCGAGCGTGAGATTGTCGCCGCCCTCGAGCGTAGGGTTCACCGGTTCACTCATTATTAGTCCCGTAAAAGTCACGATTATACATTCCGGAGCGGCGGGCAGATTGCAGCGCATAGGAGCAGCAGAAGAATATGGCGAAACCGATGGGCCGGCAGCCGAACGCCGATCACAGTGAAGTACTGCGGTGGTTGACGGCGCGGCAAAGCGAAATGGTGGCGAGCGTGCGCGAGATGGTGCTGCGCGAGTCGCCTACGCAGGACAAGCAGGCTTGCGACGCGCTGTGCTCCTACCTGGCAGCAGAGTTCGAGTGCCTGGGTGGTCGCGTCAGAATTCATCGTCAACGCTCAGCCGGGAACCATCTGCAAGTGAATTTTGCGGGAGCCAAAGGCCGCCAGCCGGTGCTGCTGCTCGGCCATTTCGATACCGTGTACGACGTCGGAACACTTCAGACGATGCCGTGGCGCGAGGAGAAAGGGCGGCTCTACGGGCCCGGCGTTTTCGACATGAAGAGCGGCATTGCGCAGATGATGTTCGCCCTCTGGGCAGCGCGCGAAGTCCGCGGCGGCTTGCCTCGCCCGGTGACGGTGCTGCTGGTTTCCGACGAAGAAGGAGGCAGCGAAAGCTCGCGCGCGCTTACCGAGAAGATTGCGCGGCAATGTGTCGCGGTCCTGGTATGCGAACCTTCTGGCCCCGGAGGCGCGTTGAAGACGGCGCGCAAAGGGGTCGGATCGTTCCTCATGAAGATCACGGGACAGGCGGCGCACGCCGGGCTCGACTTCGAAAAAGGGCAGAGCGCGATTCTTGAGCTAGCGCATCAAATTCAGGCCATCTCGCGGCTGACCGACCTGAAACGCGGCGTCACGCTCAACGTTGGAGTGGTCCGCGGAGGCACGCGCACCAACGTCATCGCGGCGGAAGCCGTGGCCGAGGTGGATCTTCGCATCGCCAAAAAAGCCGATGGCGCGGTGATGGAACGCAAGGTACGCGGGCTGCGGCCGGCGAATCCGAAATGCAGGATCGAGATCGACGGCGGCATCAATCGTCCGCCCATGGAGCGGACGAAACAGGTGGTCGCGCTGTACGAGCTGGCGCGGAAGATTGCCGGCGAGCTGGGCTTTTCGCTGGCGGAGATCGCGGTCGGCGGCGGCTCGGATGGCAACTTCACCGGTGGAATTGGGATTCCGACGCTCGACGGCTTAGGCGCGGTTGGTGAGGGAGCACACGCCACTCACGAATCGATTGTTGCCGCCGAAATGCCGCGCCGGGCAGCCTTGCTGGCCGGGTTGATTGAGGCCATTGAATAGTCCACAAGTGAGAATTCTGGAGACATAGCTCGCTGCGCGGCTAATGTCGCGTGGGGCCGTTTGGAATTGGCGCCTCCTTCTGGAATTGTCATTACGAGCGAAGCGAGGAATCCGCTGTTGTTTGCGCCGGAGCGACGTTTGGAAACAGCAGATCCCTCACGGCCTAAAGGCCGTTCGTGATGACAACTCAGAAATCGCGTAAATCGGACCTTAATCGTTCAGCGGTCAATACAGCCCACCGATTGAGGGATGTTTTGACGCGCCCTGCGCGAAAGCCTAGAATCTGGGCAGAAGCCCATTATCCATTTGCCTAGCCGCAAAAAGGGCTGTTTGACCGGAGGACTTATGTTTGGTGGAAAGCTTGGCTTACCCGAGCTGCTGGTGATCGTAGCCATTGCCCTGCTCATCTTCGGTCCGAAAAAGCTGGGAGAACTGGGCAAAGGCTTGGGCGAAGGCATTCGCAACTTCAAGTCGTCGATGAACGAGCATAACTCGACAACGACAACCCCGCCGCCGCCCCCGACTGAAGACAAGAAGTCGTAGTAACGAGGTTGTGCCGAGTTCTTCGCGATGTGCGCGGAGCTCTGGATTTTCCCATCATCCCCGTCGCGCTTTCCCTCCTGCAAATCCGTCAGAGTAGCGCCCGACCGGTAGCGGCTTCGGCGGCGCGCAACATGCGATACACCCTCGGCACCGGAAGACCCACCACATTGAAGTAGCACCCCTCGATGCGTTCCACCCAGCGTGAGGCCATGCCCTGGATGGCGTATGCTCCCGCTTTGTCCATCGGCTCGCCGCTGGCAACGTAGGCAGCGATCTCGCGCTCCGAAAGCGGGCTGAAGACCACCTGCGTGATCTCGGCTTCGGTCTGCTCGAAGTCGGGCGCCACCAGGCACACTCCCGTGATCACCTGATGAGTTCGTCCGGAGAGCAGACGCAACATGCGCGCGGCATCAGCCTGGTCGTTGGGTTTCTCCAGCAGATGCTGGTCGACGACCACGACAGTGTCGGCGCCCAGCACCGCGCTCTGCGGATGGCGAGCGAACACCGCGCGCGCCTTGTCGCGGGCCAGCCGTTGCGCATAGTCCACGGGCTCTTCGTGCGCGGCGGGCTGCTCGGCGACGTGGGCTGGTTCAACCGTGAAAGGGATGGCGGCGTTGCGCAATAGCTCGGCGCGGCGTGGGGAAGCGGAAGCGAGAATCAGAGACATGCATCCTGATTCTATCCAGCGAAGGCGATCGAAAGCATCCCATCGCTACCTGTGCACGTCTGATGTTGGGTGGCCACTACAAATCAGACTCTCTCTTACGGCGCTACGCTGCGCGGCAAGGAAGCCGAATTTCGCGTGTGGGCGCCGATTCCGACCGAGATCACGCTGCGCCTGACGCGCGCCGGCGCAGAGCCGCAAGACATTCCGATGCAGCGCGATGGCGAAGATTTCGTTGCCATCGCCGCGGCCGCCGCGGGTGACCGTTACGCCTATGTTCTCGACGGTGGGCCGCCGATTCCTGATCCGGTTTCACGCTTTCTGCCCGAAGGTGTGCATGGCCCGTCGGAGATCGTCGATCCTGCGGCGTTCCAGTGGAGCGACGATGGATGGCGCGGGCTCGCTCTCCGCGATTACGTCATTTACGAACTGCACGTCGGGACCTTCACGCCGGAAGGCACGTTCGACAGCGCCATTGCGAAGCTCGAATACCTGAAGCAGTTGGGGATTACGGTGATCGAGGTGATGCCGGTGTCGGCTTTTCCGGGCGTGCGCGATTGGGGATACGACGGCGTGTCGCCCTATGCCGTGCAGGCGAGCTACGGCGGCCCCGAGGCTTTAAGCGATTCATCGATGCCGCGCATCGCAGCGGGCTGGCGGTGATTCTCGACGTGGTTTACAACCATCTCGGCCCGGAAGGCAATTACCTGCGCAACTTCGGTCCTTACTTCACGGCGCACCACAAAACGCCATGGGGAGAGGCGGTGAACTACGATGCCGCGGGCTGCGAGCATGTGCGCCGCTACGTAGTGGAGAACGCGCTGTACTGGATTCGCGAGTATCACCTCGACGGCTTGCGGCTGGATGCGGTGCAGACCATCAAAGACGATTCGCCGAAGCACATCCTCGCCGAGATCCAGGAGCGGGTGCAGGCGTTGGCCGGCGAATTGGGGCGCACGGTCAATGTGATCGCCGAGACCGACGAAAACGATTCGCGCTATACCAGAGCGGCACGCGACGGCGGCTGCGGATTGGACGCGGTGTGGAGCGACGATTTTCATCATGCCGTGCACGCGTACTTCACCGGTGAGCGCCAGGGCTATTACCAGGGCTTTGGCGCGCCCAGAACAGATCGCCCGTGCACTGCGCGAAGGATACGTTTTTCAGGGCCAGCATTATTCGTTTTGGAATGCGCCGCGGGGGACGAGCGCGAAGGATGTGCCTCTGCCGGCCAATGTCATCAGCTTGCAAAACCACGATCAGGTGGGCAATCGCGCTCAGGGCGAACGACTCAGCGTGATGGTTCCACGTGGAACACGCAAACTGGCGGCGGCGCTGCTGCTGTTGGCCCCGCACACCCCGCTGCTATTTATGGGCGAGGAATACGACGAGAAAGCGCCCTTCCAATATTTCGCCGACTTCGAGGATCCGGAGCTGAGCAAGGCGGTCAGCCAGGGCCGTCGCAGCGAGTTCAAGGACTTCGACTTCCGCGAGGTGCCCGACCCGGAAGACCCGGAGACATTTCGCCGCTCGAAATTGACATGGGTAACTGCGCCGGAGAACCGCGAGATGCTGGAGTGGTATCGGCGACTGCTGCAACTGCGCAAGCAGCACGTGACCGATGGAGAAAGGACGGCGGATGCGCAATACGCGGAAGGCGTGCTGACGATGCAGGTCCCAGCGACGAATCCGAAGATCATGGTGCAGGCGGCGCTGGAGCAGGGAAGATCGTTGCCAGAAGTTGAAGGCGGTTGGCGCGAAGTGCTGGTCTCAGACGAAGACGGCTACGCCGTGCGTGTGTGGGTGCGATGATCCCGAATGGGCCTTGTTGGGTTGTCATCACGAACGGCCGAACCGGGGTCCCCAACGAGCGCTGTTTTTGCGCTTGTTGGGGCAAAGTTCAGGCCGTGAGGGATCTGCTCTTTTTCCCTTCCGTAGTTCCAGGCGCAGACAAAAGCAGATTCCTCGCTTCGCTCGTAATGACAATTCCGGAGATGATGTCATACTCTGCGTGCGATGGGGCCTCCGTCTTCTCCTGTAGAATCGAGGTAGCGCTCAGCTATCTCGCATGGATCCATCACTCATCCGAAACTTCGCGATCATCGCCCATATCGATCATGGGAAGAGCACGCTTGCCGACCGCCTGCTCGAGCTCACCGGCTCGCTGACGGCGCGGGAGATGCAGGCGCAGGTGCTGGACGCGATGGACCTGGAGCGGGAGCGCGGCATCACCATCAAGGCGCATTCGGTGCGCATGATGTACCCGGCGGCGGACGGAAATACCTACCAGCTCAATTTGATCGACACTCCTGGCCACGTGGACTTCAGCTACGAAGTGTCGCGCTCGCTGGCCTCTTGCGAAGGCGCGTTGCTGGTGGTGGATGCGTCGCAGGGCGTGGAAGCGCAAACTCTGGCAAACGCTTACATCGCCATCAACAACGGGCTGGAGATCATTCCCGTCATCAACAAGATTGATTTGCCCAGCGCCGACATCGAGCGCACCAAGGAGATGATTGAGAGCGCGGTCGGTCTGGATGCCTCGCACGCGCTGGCCATCAGCGCCAAGACCGGTGTGGGGGTTCCCGAGGTGCTGGAGGCGGTGGTGCAACACATTCCTCCGCCCAAGGGACGGGCCAGCAATCAATTGCAGGCGCTCATTTTCGATTCCTGGTTCGACTCGTATCGCGGCGTGGTGGTGCTGGCGCGCGTCATTCAAGGCACGCTGTACAAGGGCCAGCGCATTCGCCTGATGTCGAATGGCCGCACCTTCGACGTGGAGACGCTCGGCGTTCTTACGCCAAAGGCAATCGAGATAGAGCAGTTGACCGCCGGCGAAGTAGGCTTCCTGACCGCCACCATCAAGACCGTTGCCGATTGCAAGATCGGCGACACCATCACCGACGATCATCATCCCGCGATCGAGCCGCTGCCGGGCTTCGAGGAACTGAAGCCCATGGTGTTCGCCGGGCTGTACACCGTGGATGCGCACGAACACACGCTGCTGCGCGAAGCCTTGGAAAAACTGCGGCTCAACGATTCGTCCTTCTTCTTCGAGCCGGAAAGCTCGGTGGCGCTGGGCTTTGGCTTTCGCTGCGGTTTCCTCGGCCTGCTGCACATGGAGATCATCCAGGAGAGGCTGGAGCGCGAATACAATCTCGACCTCATCACCACCGCTCCCGGAGTGCGCTACAAGATCACGCTCACCGATGGCAGCGTGATCGAGGTGGACAATCCATCGCGCTGGCCCGATCCCAGCGAAATCGCCAAGATCGAAGAGCCAGTGATCCTGGCCACCATCCTGACCAACGAGGAATACGTTGGCGGCATTCTGAAGCTGGTGGAAGACAAGCGCGGCAAACAGAAAGGCTTCGAGTACGTAAGCTCCACGCGCGTGATGTTGAGTTACGAATTGCCGCTGAACGAGATCGTGCTCGACTTCTACGACCGGCTGAAGACCATTTCGCGCGGCTATGCTTCGCTCGACTATCACCTCACCGGAAGCTGGGAGTCGCCGATGGTGAAGCTCGACATTCTGGTCTCGGGCGATCCCGTGGACGCGCTTTCGATCATCGTGCATCGCGACTTTGCCTATGATCGGGGCAAAGCGCTAGTTTCCAAGATGAGGGAGTTGATCCCGCGGCAGATGTTTGAAGTGGCGATCCAGGCAGCTATCGGGGCCAAGGTGATCGCGCGCGAGACGGTTGCTGCTCTGCGCAAGAACGTGATCGCCAAGTGCTATGGCGGCGATATCAGCCGAAAGCGCAAGCTGCTGGAAAAGCAGAAAGAAGGCAAGAAACGCATGAAACGCATAGGCCGAGTGGACATTCCGCAGGAGGCTTTTCTGGCTGTTCTCAGGGTCGGGGAAGACTAAGGCAACGCAGACAGCGCAGGTTCTGACTTTCCGAAAACGGTAATCCCTCGCCCGATTACCTCCTGCTCGAAACCTGCAAAATTGTGCAAAACCTCTGACAGGCCAGCAAGTAGGCTACTCTCCGAGAATTTACTCACGGAATATTTACATATGTGCTAACCCCTTGATTTTTCTGCTGGTTGAATGTGCATCAGAACGTGGGCAGAGTGGGTAAGTAGCTGAAAGAACACGGCCTCTGGCAGGTATCGGCGCGTCTTCCACAAAGTTTTCCACAGATCTGAGGAATTCGCGGGTTGCAGTTGCGCCACGCCAACGTGTAGGTACGCTAGCGGTCCAAACCAAAAAGCAGAGGCCGCTCTGTCCGGAGCAGCCTCTGCCATAGAAGCAGAGAAGGCTACTAAGGCTTCGTGCCAGACGGTTTGGCTGTGGCCGGCGTCGTGCTAGCTGGCTTGCTCGCGGCTGGCGTTGTGGCCGGCTTGGTCGCGGCGGTCCCCGCTGGCTTTGCAGCAGCCGGAGCAGCCACACCGGATTGAGCGTTGTAGGCGTCCACAATGGTCTTGGTCAAATCCACCGACGCCGTGGCCCAGAGGAGCGGCCCCTGCGGCCAGGGGTTCGAAGAATCGAGCAGAAGGCCATAGCCACTGGACTTGGCATACTTGTCGATCACGGGCGCCATCTTTTGCAGGATGCGCTGCGCAATCTCGTTCTGCTGCGCCTGAAATTCATTCTGGGCGTCCTCCGCCGAGCGCTGCAGACTCTTCTGCTTGGTCTCGATGGATTTCACCAGGGTGGCGCGGGCCTCTTCGTTCATCTTGTCGCCCTGGGTGTTGAGCTGCTTTTTCAGGTTCTCCACTTCGGTATTCAGATTCTGCAGCTCGCTGCGGCGCGGTTCGAACTTCTTCTGCAGAGCTTCGAAATCGCGCGCTCCTTCATTGGTGCCCACGATGGCTTGCTGAATGTCGATAATGCCGACTTTGACGCCACCGGAAGTGGCCGTGGTGGCAGGGGTGGTGGGAGCGATGGGGGTGGCGACACCGCCCGGCGCAGCCGACCCGGTTTGGGCCAGTGCCGATATCGTTAGAACAACAGCAAGCACGGCGGTGCCTGCGAGCGTACGCTTCATTAGGTTGATGTAACTCCTTGAACTGCTCCGGGAATTCCTCAGATGTACCAGCGGCGAACGCGATCCTGCTGCGAACTGCTCTGGACAGCCGGAGATAAGCTGGCTGCTCGAATGCAGCTTCGCCCATGCCCCGGCCGGAAGATTCGGCGGTGCGGATACCTTAGATTATAGGGAAGCCTGCTTGTCAGCGTCAAACCGGGGGTTGGGGATTGCTGCCGGACAGCGGCTACCAAGCCCGCTCAGCGCGGAACATTGCGCCTAGAAGGTGGTGGCGACGGTGAAGCGAAACGTCTTGCGCGGCTCACGCAACAGGTAGCCCGGCTGATAGGTGGAAACTGCTTGCGCATAGGTGAAATCGCCGGCGGCTCCCGCGGGGAACATGCTGCGGGTGATGGGTGACGGTGAGGCGATGGTTTCATCAATGCGCATGGGGTTGTAGGCGTAATAGACGCGGAAAGGCGCATTCACCACCGGCATGATCACCTGCAACTCCAGTCCGGTTGACATCCGCGGCTGGTAATTGGTGCCGGAGACCGGCTTCAGCTCTGGCGAGAACGGGAGCGTGGTTCCACCTGCGCAGGTGAAGGTGGACGTCAAGGACGGGCAGCCGAAAACCGTGGTTTGCAGGTCCGTGAACTGGGTCCCGGCAACCCGCAGTTGCGATTGATTGGAGATGAAGTCGAATCCTGTGTCCACAAAGGCGGCAATCGTCACGGGTCCAACGATGGGAATGCGGTATTCGATGTTATTGACCAGGTTGGTGTCGCCGCCGGGAAAGATGATCTGTTCCACGGGGATGGTGATACCGTAAGCCCCACGCCGCGGATTGGACGGATCCAGGGGCACGGTGGTTCCGTCGGGATTCTGCAGGGGAATGGTCACGGCGCTGGGGAAGAACGACACCGGAGAGATGGCTCGAATGTCGAAGCCGCGAATGTCGGTATCGCCGCCCATATAGAAGCGGTCGAAGGGCGGCGCCACCTGACCTCCGTATCCCGAGATCCACGAGCCCAAAACCCGGAACCCAAAGGTATTGCGGCCCTTGTTGACGGGGATAAATTTCTTGTACTCGGCAACCGGCTTGATGTACTTCACATTGCCGCCTAGACCCGCAAATTCGGTGGCAAAATACACGCTCTGCCCGGAGTGCGGACGCTGCGGGTTATCGATGCGGTTGTAGGAAAAATTCGGGACAACCTTGCTGGTGATGATGCCATTCAGCGCGTTGGGTCCGGAGATGCCGCGGAACGCCAGGGCCTGAAAATAATCGGCTGACGCCGCGCTGAACGTCTGCACCGATGAGTCGTCGAACGAATACGTGATGCCTATCCGCTTGAACGAGCGCTTGATGGGATAGCTCAAGGAAGTGGTGGCACCCGTGCTCGTCTGGGTGAAATTCTGCAGCAGGGCCTGATAACTCGCGGGCAGGGCTGACTGTCTGGTTAAGCTGGATCGAGGTGAGTGCCGCCTGATTGTAGTTGTAGCTGTTGTGGTACACCGACCAGCCGAATTGCAAGGGCTTGTCAAACAGGTAGGGCTGGGTGAAGCTGAGAGCTCTCGTTGCGCTGGTACTGGCCGACCTGGAACTGGAGCGACAAGCTTTCGCCTTTGCCAAACAGGTTGTTGGTGGTGTAGTTGAGACCGATGAACCCACCCGCCAGGCCGCTGACGCCGCCGGTGAGGCCGATGCTGTTCTTGCCCTTTTCCCTGACCTTCAAGGTGATGTCAACCGTGGAGTCCTGCACGTTTTGCTTGATCTCAGAATCCTGCTCGGGCTTGAGCACCTCGAAGTACTGTAGCTGGTTTAAGCGCAGCAAACTCAGCTCCCACAGGTTGCCGTTGTAAACCTGGCCTTCCTCCAGCGCCAGTTCGCGGCGAATGACCTTGTCGCGCGTGGTGGTATTGCCCTGGAATTCGATTCGGCGGACAAAGAACTGCTTGCCTTCGTCCACATCGATGCGCAGGCTGATGAGTTTCTTTTCATCGTCCGCTTCGGTGTTCGGGACCGGCGTGAAATTGATGTAGCCAAGTGCCGCGTAGGCCTTGCGCAGGCCCTCCAACCCTTTGCGGACGGCCTCCGTGTCGAAAACGTCGCCATCTTTGATCTTGAAGAGGGCGCGCAATCCAGCTGTATTGGTCACCGCCTTGTTGCCGCTGAAGGTGATCTCCTTCAGACGGTAGCGTGCGCCTTCTTCGACAGGCAATGTGATATCGACGGCTTTGCCGGGCGACGACTTGAACGGCCAATACCAACGGATGCCGCTGGTATCGTGGATCTGCGTCTTGGGATCGGCCACCAGCGCCTTGAAGTAGCCCTTGGTCTGATAGTAGTAGCGGACGCGTTCGGCGTCCTCGCTCAACTTGGTGGAATCGTAGGTGCGGGCAAACAGGTTCTCCAGGAAGATGGAGTGGGGAATACCGATGGGCTTCAAGTTCTTCATCGCGCTGCGCAGTTCCCGCGACTTGATGGCCTTGTTGCCTTCAAAGGTGATCTTTCCCACCTTCACCTTGGGACCTTCCTTCACCACGAAGGTAAGGGCGACGGCCGCAGGAGGGATGGGGCGCACTTCCGAGCGGACGGTTGCGAACTGATGGCCGTGCGCCGCCAGCAATTCCTTAATGCACCACTTCGGCATGCTTTACTTTGGTCGGATCGTATTGGCTCTCCTGGGTAAGTCCGACCTTGCGCTCCTTGAATTTGTCGAGGACGTCGCTCTGGGAGACCGAACTCAAGCCCACGTACTTGATCTCGCGGATGGTCGGCTTTTCCTTGACGTAAACGTGGATGATCCAGCCTTTGGCGGAGGGCTCCCGCTCGATGCGCAAATCGTCGAAGTAGCCGGTGTTCCATAGGGAGTTAAAGTCGCGCTCCAGGGCCGCCTGGTCGTAAACGTCACCGGCCTTGGTGAACATGCGTGCCCGGATGGTTTCCGCCGGAATCCGGCGATTGCCCTGGATCACGATGCCCTCGATCACGCCCTGTTGCGCCGCGCACATTCCTGCAAGAAGAAGGAGAGCGAAAAAAAGGCTTATTGCCGTGGCACAGTAGCGCGGCCCGCGAGCCAACAGGGCCGCGGGTCTTACCTGAAGATGGCAAGAAATGACGAAACCTCAGTACAGGTTTAATGAAAGCGCAATTATACGGTACGGGTGTTCTGCTTTGGAAACCAACCGCTCGCTTTGTCCGCGACGGATGGCAACCCTAACCCTTGCTGGGGCACGAAGTTTCGGGAACGCGCTCCACCTCAACCAGGGTGGAATAGAACGTAGCACCACCGCCAAGATCGGTGAGTCTGTCCGAGGTCAGCACATTAATGTTGAGACCGGCTTCGGACAACTTTGCCCAACCCAATTGCGCCCCGACGACGCCGGCGGCCACCGTGCCGTCGACCCGCGCCTGCAAGAAAATCTCGCCTCGTTGGTTGTACACACGGACGCGGTCGCCATCGGCTATGCCGCGGCGCTCCGCGTCGGCACGGCTGATCTCCAGTTCATGCTGCCGTTCCATCTTCTGCAGGCTGGGCAGATTGACGAACGTGGAGTTCAGAAAATTGTCGGCCTTACGGGCCAGCAACTCCAGCGGGAATTTCTGCGTTCAACCTGCCGGTGACGCGACTCCTCCGGCGGGACAAACGAAGCCACTGGGTCCATGCCGTGCGCGATCAATGCCGGGTCGAAGAGTCGCGCCTTTCGGTTTGGCGTATCGAAGCCGTTTGCGAACGGCAGCCACGGATGGTCGCTGTTCGTCTCCGTGCAGGTTCAAACGCACATAAGCGGTCGCTCTCCAGGCGCTGCCGGGTGATCCCCTTCAGTTGCGGTGCGCCCGACTGCAAAGCCGCGTCGATCATCGCGTCAACCGGTTCGCGGAAACATTCGTCCTCGAATCCCATGCGCACAGCAAGTTCGCGAAAGAACTCCACGTTCGATTTGCACTCGCCCCGCGGCTCAATCGCCGGCTGCGAGACTTGCAGGTAGTAGTGGCCGTAAGCCTGGACCAGATCTTTGTGCTCGAAGAAAGTCGTGGCCGGCAAAACCAGATCGGCGAAGTCAGTCGTGTCGGTGAGGAACTGCTCGTGGACCACCGTGAACAGGTCCTCGCGCTTGAGCCCGCGCCGGACCAGGTTCTGATCGGGGCAAACCGCCGCGGGGTTCGAGTTGTAAACCATCAAGGCTTTGATCGGAGGATCGTCGAGTTCGGTCAACGCCTTGCCGAGTTGCACCATATTTACCGTGCGGGCCGGGCGCCCTAGCGGACTCTTCAGCATCAGGTCATGCCGCTCCATCGCGGCCCGGTCGAGCTGAAAGCCGCCGCTGGTGGACAGTTGCAGCCCGCCGCCGACTTCCTTCCACGATCCCGTGATCACCGGCAGCATGCACACCGCCCGGACCGCAGCGCCTCCATTCTGCGAACGCTGGATGCCGTAGTTCAGGCGGATGGCCGCGGGGCGGGTGGTGGCGTACTCGCGTGCCAGGCGCTCAATGTCATCGCGGGAGACGCCCGTCCATTGCGCCACGCGCTCGGGCGTGTACTCGGGAAGCCGCTTCTCCAACTCGTCGAAACCTTCGGCGTAGCGCGCGATGTAATCCCGGTCATGCAGGCCATCGCGAACGATGACGTGCATCAACCCCAGGGCAAGCGCAACATCGGTGCCGGGATTGATCGCGATGTGCCAATCGGCAAGGCCGGCGGTGCGGGTGCGATAGGGATCGATCACCACCAGCTTGGCCCCCTTGCGCCGCGCCTCCTCGATGAACGGCCAGAGATGAACGTTGTTGCCGTGAATGTTGGCGGCCCAGGCGATGATGTACCTCGAGTGACGGAATTGTTCGGGTTCGGTCCCGATCTTGCGGCCGTAGATCGAGATAATGGCGTCGCCGCCGGTCTGCGAACAGATGCTGCGGTGCAGTTGCGACGCCCCCAGGCGATGAAAGAACCGCCGATCCATGGAGGCATTGCTAAGCACGCCGATGTTGCCGCCGTAGGAATACGGCAGGATTGCCTCCGGCCCGTGTTCCGCGCTGATGCGGCTCAGACGGGCCGCTATCTCGTCGAAGGCTTCGTCCCAGGTAATGCGCCGGAAAGCGCCATCGCCGTGGGTGCCTTTCGGCGCCGTTCTCCGCAGGGGATAGAGGACCCGGTCCGGCGAATAGACACGGTCAAGATATTTCGCAACTTTCGCGCACAGAAAACCGCGCGTGATGGGATGCTCGGGATCACCCTGGATCCTGGTAGCGCGTCCGTCCTCCACCGTAATCAGCACGGCGCAAGCGTCGGGACAATCGTGCGGACAGGCAGCGTGGACCACTTGTTTCATAAGGCAAACCGCTTGAGCGATTATGCCACGAACGCGGCGGAACAAGCGTGGCGGCAGTCGCCGCCGGTTAACCGGGCGCCGCTGGGACAAAGTGCTGTTTGATCGGGACAAATCGCAGCCTGGTTGGTTGACGAATTCAGTTCCCGCTTGCCTTCGCTGACCCCCAATCGGAGTATGATTTCAACACCCATCTGGCCCGCCCGAGCACTTTAAGGGAGAAGGCATTATGGTAAGCAAGATTTTGGCAGTCCTGATCGTCCTCACCACCGCGGCATCGCTTCCTTCCGCCGCCAAGATGCGGGGCCCTTCCACGCCGGAAGAACGGGCGCGCGCCATCGAGTATGTGCGCAGCCTGGAAGAGAATCCGCTGGCCAAAGATGGCCTCGAAAAAAGAATGTGGCTGACCGAGTGGATCGTGGAGGTCCCTGACGTCACCGTCAATGCCTGCTGCAAAGAGTTGCAGTCGCTCGACAAAGTGAACAGCACCTATTCCAACCAGTTGCGGATGCAAGTCATTTATTCGCAGGCCGCATTCCTGTTGCAGCATCCGGAGGAAAAGAACGCGGCCACCATCCAGGCAGCCGGGTTGGCTGGGACGTTGCGGGCGTACCGTGCCATCCAGCGCTTCGATCCCACGGCGAAGTATCCTTTGCTGGATAATCTGAGCGCGCTGGAAAAACAAGGCAAGCTGCAGCAGTATGTGCTGAAGAAGAAGTGCAAGGACAATTAGGAAACGTCAGCTTCTGTTGGTTCCGAGGGCGCGCCAGTCGCGCCCTTCGTCGTTTCCACACCCCAGTCCCGCTCTGCGGGACGGAATAAGATAGCCCACCGCTTCAGCGGTGGGAAACGGTGGCCAATCGACCCGAGTCCCCCGGGGACGGCACGGTTCAATCCCGGAGATGAGGCTCCCTCATGCACTACGACTTCGTTGCCATTCCTTCGCAGGATGTTCCGCGCGCCAGCAACCCAATCTTTCAGCATCTGCTGGACACCTACGCCAGCGAGACCGACAAGGTCATCTCCGTTTGGCGCTGCTTCGCGCCAGACGACCTGAATTTTCGTCCTCATCCCAAGTCGTCCGCCGTGGCCGACATCCTGAACCACGAACTGCTCTCCGAGCGCCGGTTCTTCGGCGAATTTGTGGGCACGCCCGAACCATCCGCCGCCGAGGTGCTCCCGAAGACGAAAGACCTGAGCGCCTACATTCAGCGCAAGGAGCAGTTGGCGCGGCCGCGGCTCGCATTCTTCGCCACGCAATCCGCCGAGTGGTGGATGCAGGACGTGCCTTTCTTCGGACTGACTCGCCAGCGCATCTGGGTGTTTTGGCGTCGCGTGCTGCACACCGCACATCACCGCACGCAACTCACGGTGTATCTGCGCCTGCTGAACAAGCCGGTGCCTTCGGTGTACGGACCAACGTCGGACCAGACCTGGGAGGGCGCCGATCCAACCACTTCGGTGGAAGCGGCGGGCAGAAAGTGAGAAGAAGTTTCGAGTTTCAAGATTACGACTTCAGATTCCTGCGCGAAGGCCCCGCAGCACAACAGGTATCCGGCGACCTGTCTCGGTGCCGCTTTAACTTGAAACTTGAAACTCGAAACTTGGAACTTTTTTCTTACCGCACCTTGGCGTACAGCACCTGATCGAGGACCACCCCGTTCTTGATGGCGCTGCGCCGCATGATTCCTTCGCGTTCAAAGCCCGCCTTTTCCAGAACGCGTATCGATCCCACATTGTGGGAGAACACCATGGCAAATACTCGGGTTAGCTTGTATTCGTCCAAGGCCCACTCGGACGCAGCTTGCACGGCGCGGGTCATCCAGCCGCGTCCCCAGAAGGGCTCGCCAAGCCAGTAGCCCATCTCCGCGCTGAGCCGCGCAATGTCGGTGCCCAGCCTGAACCCAATGCCGCCGACCGCCTCGCCTTCGTGCTCCACTGCGAACGAAGTTGGCACGTCCATCGCCCGCACGAAGTTCAAGTAGTCGATGGCATCGCGCCGGGTGTACGGGTGAGGGAACTGATCGCGCAGATTGGATGCAATCTTAGGATTGTTGGCGTAGCGCAGCAGGGCGTCGAGGTCGTCCTTGCGCCAGGGACGAACGCGCAGATCGCCAAGGTCGAGCAGCATCGGAATATCGCCCCCGTCGGAGCGGCTAGATCGACATCACTTCCTTCTCTTTGCCCTGGGACAGTTCTTCCATCTTCTTGATTTCGTCGTCGGTCAGCTTCTGCATCTGGTCCAACGCGCCGCGTTCTTCGTCCTCGGTGATCTTCTTGTCCTTCATCGCCTTCTTGATCAGTTCGTTGCCATCGCGGCGGATGTTGCGCACCGCGGTGCGATGCTCTTCCAGAACTTTGTGCAGGTGCTTCACCATCTCCTTGCGGCGATCTTCGGTGAGCGCCGGCACCGGCACCCGGATCAGCTTGCCGTCATTCATCGGGTTCAATCCCAGGTCGGCGCTGCGAATGGCCTTCTCGATCGCCCCAATCAGGCTGACGTCCCAGGACTGCACGGTGATCAGTTGCGGCTCCGGCGCGCTGACATTGGCGAGCTGGTTCAGCGGCATCTGCGATCCGTAGGCATCCACGGTGACGCCGTCCAGCATGTGGACCGAGGCGCGGCCCGTGCGCGTGGAAGCCATTTCCTTGCGGAAATCTTCCACCGCCTTGTCCATGCGCGCCTTGAGCTGAGCAAAGCTGTCCTTCAACGCGGGAATTGCCGCCATCGAAACTTGGGCCATATGCGGTTCGCCTCCGGATGGAGTCAGAAACGTTTGATTATAAACCTCGGCTATCAGCCGTCAGCTATCAGCTTTGAACGGACCTCGGCCCACGGCGCCTGACGAAGCACGCCAGCTGCAAGGCCAGGCTTGCAGCTGGACTGGTGAGTTATCCCTGATTGACCAGCGAGCCGACGCGCTCTCCCATCACTACACGCTGAATGTTGCCGCGCTGATTGAGGTTGAAGATGACGATCGGCAGGTTGTTCTCGCGGCAAAGCGCGATGGCGGTGGCATCCATTACCCGCAGCCCCAGCCGCAGCACGTCCATGTAGCTGATCTCGTCGAACATGGTGGCATCCTTCACCAGCACGGGATCGTCGGAGTAGATGCCGTCAACCTTGGTGGCCTTCAGGATCGCGTCCGCCTTGATCTCCATGGCGCGCAGAGAAGCGGCGGTATCGGTGGAAAAATAGGGGTTGCCGGTGCCGCCGGCGAAGACCACGACGCGGCCTTTTTCCAGATGGCGGATGGCGCGGCGACGGATGAAAGGCTCGGCCACCTGGTTCATCTCGATAGCGGTCATGACGCGGGTGAAAACGTTCTGCTTCTCCAGGGCATCTTGCAAGGCAAGAGCATTGATGGCGGTGGCCAACATGCCCATGTGATCGGCGGAGACCCGGTCCATGAGCTTGGCTTGCTCGGCCACCCCGCGGAAGAAGTTGCCGCCGCCGACCACGATCGCGATCTCGATTCCGAGGCGATGCACCTCGGCGATTTCGGCGGCGATCTCGTGGACCCGCGTGTTGTCCACACCAAAACCCTGGCCGGCGGCCAGGGCCTCACCGGAGAGCTTCAAGAGGATGCGTTTGTAAACTGGCGTGCTCGAAGTGCTCATTGTTAGCAATATGCCTAGCTGGAGAACTGCTGATTCAGTTTAGCAGGAACGAGTGGGACTCAGGGGTGAGCATCCGCAGCGCTCAAGATCGGAGACGGGAGAGAAGTCTATCGATAACCTCCTCAATCACTTCAAGTGCCCTGCCGCCTCGACGGCCTTCGGCCCCGCCGGTCCTTACTCGCGGGGTTTCGCAACTACCGGACCATATTTCGGTTTGATCTGGTGACACGATGGATCGCAGTAAACGCCTTGATGCGTCTTGTCGGTTTCAGGGTCGGGCATGGGCGACGCGACGGCCGGTTCGCGATCAGCCTCCAGTTCGCGCTCCACGTCTTCAATCAGCTTGTGATTGTCCTCCGCCGTGAGCCACCCCTTCACATTGATCAGGTAATTCTGGAAGCGCGCGATGGGATCGCGGTTGCGCCAGTAGTCGAATAGCTTGGCCGGCACGTACTGCGCGGCATCGTGGATGGCGTGCCCCTTCATGCGCATCATCTTGGCCTCGATGAGGGTGGGGCCTTCGCCGCGATGGGCGCGTTCGCACGCCTCGTAGGCTGCGTCGTAAACCTGGCAGGGGTCGGTGCCATCGACAATCACTCCGGGAATCCCGTACGCAATGGCGCGCTCCGCCAGGTCCTTCACGCAGAACTGCATATCACTGGGCGTGGAATAGCCCCACAGGTTGTTCTCCACCACGAGCACCATTCCCAGCTTCTGCACCGCGGCGAGGTTCAGACTCTCGTAGGTGACGCCCGTGGATTGCCCGCCATCGCCGACGTACGTGAGTCCCGCGACATTCCTGCCCTGCAAGCGCGCACCCAGGCAGATGCCGGCCATTACGCCGATCAGCTCGCCCAGCATGGAAATTGGCGCGCACACGTTGCGCCGCTGCCAGTCGCCGAAGTGCGAGGAAGCATCGCGTCCCCAGGTTGGTGAGTCGCCCTTGGCCATGTACTGCCGCATGATGTCGCGCGCGCTGAAGCCGCGCACCAGCATCGCGCCCTGATTGCGGATCATCGGCCCTAGCCAGTCGTCGGGTCCGAGCGCGAGCGCCGAAGCGCAGGAGCAGCCCTCCTGGCCCAGTCCGAAATAAACGCCGCCCACCACCTTGCCTTGCTTGTAGAGATTTTCCAGGGCGACTTCCATGCGCCGGTTCAGCAGCATCCAGCGGTAGAGGGCGATGCACTGCTCGCGCGAGAGGTATTTCGAATCGCGGATAGGTGGCGCTGCGGCGCTCAAGTCGCCTTCGACGCTGTACTCCAGGCTCGGTCCTTCGCCCGACATAAAGATGCGGAACTCGGGATGCTCAAGCCGGTAATCGGGAATGTTGTAGCAGCGCAGCGTGGACGAGGCGGAATCGTCAATGATCCTAGTAGCCGAGGAGGCCTTTGTGTCGGCCGGCTTGGGCGAGCCGTCAGCTTGCTCGACAGGTGCCGGCGCTTTTGGCGTCTTTGTCGGTGGCGCCAGCGAGACCTTGGCCGACTTCTTCTGTGGGGAATTGGATCGCTTCTTGTGAGCCATAGGTTTCAGGT
Source organism: uncultured Acidobacteriaceae bacterium (assembly GCA_963737435.1). Taxonomy (GTDB): domain Bacteria; phylum Acidobacteriota; class Terriglobia; order Terriglobales; family Acidobacteriaceae; genus Bog-257. The sequence goes on from CAVTSI010000009.1 coordinate 616,279, forward strand.
CGCTATTCGCTTTTCGCCCTTCGCTTGGTGCCTAACATTTTACTTGGTGCATACTCGCGGGCCGAAACGACCAGCGAATAGCGGATCTTACGCCAACTCGCCTCCCTCGCCGTGCAAGTCCCGCAGTTGTTTCGGAGGCCGCGCTGGCGTGTCCTGATTCGCCGGAGACTCCGCCGGTTCACGCTTCGGCGCCACAGTAGCCTGCGCCAGCAGGTCGTCGAGCGACTCCAGCCACAGCATCTGCGAGTGGAACACTCGACCGAAGTTGCGCGACACGGCTGTCGCCACATCTTCCAACGTCAACCTCTTTTGCAACGCTCGCTCCATCGAGGTGACTGGTTTGTTGGTAAGGCCACAGGGCACGATGAGCGAGAAGAACTCCAAGTCGGTGCCCACGTTCAGCGCGAAGCCGTGGGTGGTGACGCCTCGCGAGATGTGTACGCCGAGCGCCGCAATCTTGGCCTCGGGTTTGCTGCGCAACGCGTAAGTCCAAACCCCGGTGAGTCCTTTGATCCGCTGCGTGGCGATGCCGAAGTCGCCGCAGGTGCGGATGAGCACTTCTTCCAGCCGCCGCACGAATTCCACCGCCCCAAGCTTGGGCTCGAAGCTGCGCAAATCGAAGATGGGGTAAGCCACCAGTTGTCCCGGGCCGTGGAAGGTCACGTCGCCGCCGCGGTCGATGTCGAACAATTCCACCCCGCGGCGGGCCAAGAACTCGGGCGACGCCAGCACGTTGGAAACCTGCGCGTTGCGGCCCAAAGTGATTACGGGAGGGTGCTCCAGCAGGAGAAGGGTGTTTTCGATGCGGCTGGCTTTGCGCAGCTCCATCAGCGTGCGCTGCAGTTGCAGAGCAGTTTCGTAGGGTACCAGGCCGAGATTGAGGACGTTGAGGATCATCCGCTATTGGTCATCGCCCATCAGCTTTCAGCTTACGACATTTCGCGATTCGCTATTTGTCCTCGCCGAGGCTGGATGTTGGATGAGCGCGCCACCCGGTTCGAATCAGGAGAAGTGCCAATCCAGCCACGGCTCGCGCCATGCTTTTCAATGCTATTCTGTGCCTGGCTCCCACAGCTATGAAGCGCGATGTTGAAGTGCCCTCGATCATTATCACGCCCCCAGCGGAAGAGCGCAGTGGCGGACGCAAATTTGTCGGCAACGCCCTTTTTGCTCTCTTGATTGCAGTGGCAGCCGTGGCGGGAGTGCTTTCCGGGTTGCTGTTGGTTTACTCCACTGATCTGCCGCAAGTAACAGAATTAGAACAGTTCCGGCCCAGCACGATAACGCAGCTTTATGACGATCAGGAACGCGTGATTGGCCAGTTCTCGCTGCAACGCCGCGTCATTGACACCTACAACGACTTCCCCAAAGTGCTGCGCGATGCTTTGATCTCGACCGAGGACAAGGAATTCGAGCGGCACTGGGGCGTGGATGTCTGGCGGGTTTTCGGCGCGGCCTGGCGCGACATCCTGCTCGACAGCCGGGCGCAGGGCGCCTCGACGCTCACCATGCAGCTGTCGCGCAACCTGTTTCTTTCGCCCGACCGCAATTTCCGGCGCAAGATGCAGGAAGTGATGCTGGCCATCCAGATCGAGCGGCGTTTCACCAAGCCGCAAATCTTCACCTTGTACGCCAACCAGATCTACCTCGGCCATGGCGTGTACGGCTTCGAGGCGGGCGCGAACTTCTATTTCAGCAAGAAGGCCAAAGACCTCACCCTGGAGGAAGCGGCAGTTTTGGCGGGACTTCCCAAGGCCCCCAACGCATATTCGCCGATCAACAATCCGGAGCGCGCGCTGCGTCGCCGGAACCTGGTGATCAACAACATGCTGGAGGACGGCAAAATAACCGCAACTGAAGCGCAACGCGTCAAGAACGCTCCGCTGCGGCTTAACATCCAGACCGAACCGAACGACATCGCCCCGTATTTCGTGGAAGAGATCCGCCAGTACCTGGAGAAGAAGTACGGAACGGAGGAGGTCCATGAGGCTGGGTTGCGGGTTTACACCTCGCTGAATCTGGAGATGCAGAAGGCCGCGCAGCAAGCGGTGCGCGATGGCCTAGCTGCTTATGAGCGGCGCCACGGATGGAAGGGCAATCTGCTGAACGTGATCGCGAACGGGGACTCGTTGACGACCTATCATCATGTGGATTGGGACGGAAATATTGCGCCGGGTAGCTACGTTCACGCCCTGGTTACCGAGGCTGACCCGCAATCGGCGACCGTGAAATTTGCCAGCTACGAAGGCCGCCTTGGACCAGTTGAGATCAAGTGGACGCGCCGCACTTCGCCGCAACAGTTTTTAACTCGCGGCGATCTGGTGTATGTAAAGGTTATCGCGCTGAATGGCCGCGACAGCCGCGTATCGCTGGAACAGGAATCTGGAGTGCAGGGCGCACTGCTTACGTTGGATAACTCCACCGGCGACGTCAAGGCCATGGTTGGCGGGCGCGACTTCGAACAGTCGAAGTTTAATCGCGCTGTCCAAGCCGAGCGCCAGGTGGGCTCGTCGTTCAAGCCATACATCTATACTGCGGCGATCGATCAGGGGCTCACGCCCGACGACACCGTGCTCGACGCTCCGGTATCGTTCCCTACGCCGTCGGGTTTATACACGCCGCACAATTATGACGGCAAGTTCGAGGGCGTCATCACCTTTCGTCACGCGCTGGCCGAGTCGCGCAACATTCCCGCGCTCAAGGTGACCGAGCGCGTTGGCGGCATCAAGACGGTCATCGAGTACGCCCGCAAGTTCGGCATCACCTCGCCCATGCCCGCCTATCTGCCGGTGGCGCTGGGCGCAGCCGACATTACGCTGGCCGAACAGACTGCCGCGTTTACCACATTTCCTAACGACGGGGTGCGCGTGATGCCTCGTTACATTCGTAAAGTCACCGACTACGACGGGCGCGTGCTGGAGGAGAATTACCCCGAAGTTAAAGATGTGGTGAGCGCGCGCACTGCGCGCATCATGACCTACATGCTGCGTGAGGTGGTGCTGCACGGGACCGGTTACGCCGCCAGCAAGCTCAAACATCCGCTGGGAGGAAAGACGGGAACCACCAACGATTTCACCGACGCCTGGTTCATCGGCTTCTCTCCATCGCTGACGTGTGGCGTATGGGTTGGTTTCGACGAGAAGAAAACCCTCGGCAACAAAGAGACCGGCGCGGCTGCCGCGTTGCCCATCTGGATGGATTTTATGCGGGTAGCGTTGCAGGGGCGCGAGTCGGAAGATTTCGCCGCTCCCCCGCCGACGGAGCCCAACGCCGTAGCCCGGAAAGCGGAACAGCCCGAGCCCGCCCCGGCCGACACCGAGGACCATTGATGCGCCGCTTCTTTCGCTATCTCGTACGCGTGTTGGTGCTGATCGTAGTGTTCATGGCGTCGGCACTGACGGCAATGCGCTTTGCCATCCACGGCCGCCAGACCACCATCCCCAAAGTAGTCGGCATGGCTCCTCTGCAGGCGGAGCGTCTGCTGGCCGATCATGGGCTGGTAATGGAACGTGGTGACCGCTTCTTCAGTTCCGACGTGGCGGAAGGCCGGATCATGTCACAAGCGCCTCTGCCGGGAGCGCAGGTGCGACGAGGTTGGCGGGTTCGCGTCGCCGAAAGCATGGGACCGCAGCGCGTGGTCATCCCCAACCTCATCGGCGGCAGCGAGCGCGCCGCCGAAATCAATATCCGTCGCCGCGGCCTGGAACTGGGAAGCATCGCCAGCGCAACCATTCCAGGCGGCTCTACCGATCAGATCGTGGCGCAGAGTCCGCCGGCCAACGCGACCAACGTCTCCGCACCGAAGATCAGCGTCTTGCTGGCCGCGCCGGAGGAGCGCAACTCCTTCGTCATGCCCGACCTCGTCGGGCGCGGCGAAGATGACGCGGTTAACGCGATTGTCGGAGCCGGCCTGCACGTGAGCACCATCGCGAGCCAACCGCCTCCACCTGGCGAGAGCACTCCGGCGGCCGCTCCCGCTTCCCCTAGTCGCACGGTAGTGCGCACCACGCCAGCGGCGGGCCAGAGGGTATATGAAGGGCAGGGTATTGGGCTGGAAGTGACGAGGTAGCGAACAGCACTTGGCAGTTAGCACTTAGCCGTTAGTATTTAGCCTTCTGGCTTGATTCCTTTAACCATTGGCCAGCGCGCACGACCTAATGCTCGCATTGGCCGCATCTATGCAAAACGTTTTCCCTTTCTCAGAACCAAAGCTAAACTACGAGCCACGTCTAAGTGCTAAATGCTAATTGCTAACGGCTAAAAGCTATCCTCAAACACCTTCCCGTTGTGCATCACGAATTTCACTCGCCGCAGCTCGCTGATGTCTTTCAGCGGGTCGCCCGGCACAGCGATCACGTCGGCGAAGGCCCCGGGCGCAATGATGCCGATCTGTCCGGTCATGCCAAGCATCTCCGCCGGGCTAACGGTCGCAGCGCGGATCGCCTCCATCGGCGACATGCCGAACTTCACCATGTACGGAAATTCCTGCGCGATCGGCTCCGTCCACGGGAAGCCACCCACATCCGTCCCGAAGACGATCTTGATCCCAGCCTGCAACGCCCTCTTAAAGGATTGTTCGTGCTCTGCAACTCGCGCGCGGTCGTGTTGCCCTGCGGGCGTGTTCTCCGGCGACCAATCTTTGTAGTAAATCGAGATGGTTGGGCAGTACCAGGTGCCCTGCCGCTTCATCTGCGCGATCGCAGCATCGTCGAGCCCGAGCCCGTGCTCGATGGAGTCGCATCCCCCGTCCAGCGCCCGGTGCAGTCCCTCGCCGTTGTAGGCGTGGCAGGCGACCTTGCGCCCCCAACCGTGCGCTTCGTCCACAATGGCCTTCAGTTCTTCCACCGTAAGCGTCGGCTGCGAAACCAGGTGGCCGTTCTTGTCGGCCCACGAACGATGCGTCATATAGACCTTGATCCAGTCCGCGCCATGGTCCAGTTGTTCGCGCGCCGCTTTGCGTGCCTCCACCGGCCCGTCGATGATCTGAACGCCCTTGGGGACCTGGATCTCCGGCGCATAGCCTTCCAGAGGATAGCCGCCGGTCGTCGAAATGCCGCGCGTAGTAGTAAAGATGCGCGGTCCGGGGATGTAACCCTCGTCGATCGCCATCTTGATGCCGACATCGCCGTAACCGGCGCCCTCGGTCTCCATGTCGCGGATGGTGGTGAAGCCCTGCTCCAGGGCACGCCGCGCTGAAACCGTTGCGCGCGCGGCACGGTAGGCGAGCGGAAACTTCAGCAACTGAATGTCGTAACCGCCGAGCGCCGGGTCTTCTCCCTGGAGAAAGATGTGCGTGTGCGACTCGATCAGCCCGGGCAGCACCGTGGCGTTCGACAAGTCAATGAGCTTCGCGCCGGCGGGCACTTGGACAGAAGCGGCGTCGCCGACACTCTCAATCTTGTCGCCGCGAATGACAATCACCTGATTATGCTTTGGCTCGTTCCCGCGCGGATCAATGAGGGTTCCCGCGCGAATCACCGTGACCTGCGGCGATTGAGCGACTTGAGCGGGATTCGATTGGCCGATTGCGGATACTGAGAGCAGCAGGACAACCATGCTGCAGATCGACTTCTTCATGGTGCTCCTCTACTAGTTGCTAGTTGCTAGTTGCTGGTTGCTGGTTGCTCATTTCATCTCCGACGCGATGATCGCGTCCACTTCGATCTCGACCAGCATTTCGGGGGCGATCAGCGATGCGACTTCGACCATGGTCGCCGCCGGGCGGATGTCGCGAAAAATCTTGCCATGCGCCTTCCCGACCTGCTCCCACTGGCTGATGTCGGTCACGAATGTCCGCGTGCGCACCACGTCGCGAAAGCTGGCGCCTGCCTGCTCCAGCGCGCGGCCAATGTTCTTCAGCGTCTGCACGGCTTGCGCGTACATGTCGCCCGCTCCGACGATCTTACCGTCCGGACCGGTTGCAACCGTGCCGGCAACCCAGACGAATGGTCCCACTTTTACCGCGCGCGAGAAGCCGACGATCGGCTCGTAAGGAGAGTTGCCCGAGATATTCTGACGTTCCATTATTGTGCCTCCGTGAAAGGCGGCATTGTGCCATAGGAGCGTCCCATCCGGCACGTCAGCGGGTTGCCTCGAATTTTGGCATCCAACGCAGCCTTCTGCTAACAGTCGCTTCGGGATGTAACTGGTTTTGCCGGGATGAGCAAACCAAACCCGCATAAACAGTACTCAAACTCAACATACTCCCCCTGGAGAAAGATCGGTTGCGAAAGCGCAGGATACGCGGGCGACACAGAAAGCGAACCCACAAAGTCACGTGCATGGCGAAGAAACGCTTGCACTGAAAAGAGAAGTGCGCTATGAACTCGCATCACATCTCTATGGAGACGGGCAACCGGAGGAGACGAACACCAGGCCATGATTCCAGAATCGCACTCGCTGCAGCAGTTGTTTACAGAATTGATCGACCACCACTTCGACCGCGACATCGGACTGCGCGATCCCGAGGTGAAGGATTACGTGGTCAACGTTCTGGCGGAGTTCTGCCAGTGCGAGCAACTGTACAAGATTTGCGATGCCGGAGGGCGCCCGCTGCACGACGTTGGCGAAATGCTGCTGGAGGCAGATCCCATCTACGGGCCCGCGCCGTCGTTTGACCGCGAGCGCCAGGTCCGCAAGCACATCGGCGATTACACCTTGTTCTTCTCCGGCATGTTTCCCGAAAGCGTCAACCACTACCGCTTACGGCGCCAGCGGCTGGAGAACTTTATCGATTTCATCCGGGCTGGAAAGGAGAGCTATTACATCGTCTCCAAGTTCGACCAGTTCGAATACGCCCGGCTGTCGCCGCTCTTTGCCAAACTGGCGCGCGAGTTCGAATCCTGCGTCTATGGTCTGAATCTGGTGAAGGGCGATCTCGAAGAAATGCAGCATCCCATTACCCGGCAGGTGAAAGAGATTGTGATGTAGGGAGAGCGTCCACCACAGAGACACAGAGGTTTCAAGCTGCAAGGTTAGCGCTGGCCAAGGTCCTTCGATTTCGATAGAGGCCTGTGCTGAATAGGTACTGAAATGGGCTGTTATCGCCAGCTATTTTGATATCGGCGACGTGGGCTTCAGTCGTCTCCACGTAGCTGTCAGGTTTGGAACGTCGTAATACATGCCCAACCAAGTCCCAATGCTGTATCCGATGGCGGCATAAAAGGGAGCCGTAAAGTTCAATTGCTGCATACCCCTTCGCATGTCAGGATTGCCGTACAACTGGAACAACTCCCGGTAGCTGTGGAACTCCCCGATTAAGAACCCGCCGCCAAAATATTCGTGAAACGCCGCCGCGAAGTGATTCTCGAATGCCGTAGTTGGGAAGACGCAGAACTTGAAAATGAGAATCGCTAGAGGAACAACCCAGACGAAGAGCGCAACGCGATGAGGATACCATTGGGCATAAGCGAATCCTACGAGCAGCGCCGGGAAAAGGCTGAAGAAAAACAGGTGTGAAAATACGAACTGGAACGAACCTTCCGTTGGCGGGTGTTGCTGAACTAAGGGCAAGACCGTTTCGTGTACACGTCCGGCCAGCCACATCGGTGTCGAGTTCACGATTAAATAAACGGCGGCCAGGTGTAGCGCATAACGAACACACTGCCGAGCGGCGCTGACAGGTTTAGGGGAATCCTCAACCGCTTCCCGGTGAATTGCTGTTGAATCCATGTCGAAAGTCTACTCGAACAACAAACGACGGCAAGGGAATAACTGTTGCGAAATCGCCATTGCACTAGCAATCCTCTCAACTGACGAGTGAGGCGCGACCCCGCGAACTGACCGCCATCCTCCTGTGTCTCTCCGGTGACCCACTTTTCTCCGCCCGAGGAGTTCGCGTTCTTAACGCGACGACCAGTCGTCATGTGGTCATCGACGGCTTAAGCTTGGCTTCAGTTTTCTACGTACATTTTTCCACTTCGTTGTGTAAATCACTCCACTTTCCGCAGATTCTTCCCGCGTACCGTTAAGAAGAGTGAACTCGAGCATTCGCCGTCAACTTCTCATCGCGGGAAGTGTTTGTCATTGTGAACGGGAATTACAGTGCGCCACTCAAAAGGGAATGAAGGGACACGGAGGCTACCAATGAAAAAGCAACTGAATTACGTGCTGCTCCTGGCCCTGAGCGCAGGAACGCTTGCGACGACCTCAGCGGCACAGACGTCCACCGCCCTCAACGATCGGCAGAACACCAGGATCGTTCAGGCAACCTTCGATCCGAGCCAGACCGGCCTGCTCCAACTGGCTGACTGGAACGATCATCGCCGCTGCGATGGAGATCGTGACCGCGACGACCGCAACTGCCGCTATCGCGACGGGGACCGATACCGCAGTCAGTATTACGGCGGCAATCCCTACTACGGGAATGGGTACTACGCAACTCCATATCGCGGGCGGACTGATGGATGGTATGACCGCAACGGCTACTGGCACGCTTACGACAGGGATCGCGACCGCGACCGCCGTCGCCACCAGGATGACGATCGCCGGTAAGTCCCGTCCCATGCTTAAGCGCCCTCTAGAGCACTGGTGAAACTGTCAGGATAGACGGAGGTGATGAACGAGGCCCGGAAAACAATCCGGGCCTTGTTGCGTGCGCTTTTCTGCGATACTAGAGAGTGCTCTCGCAGGCCGCGAGCCAGACATCATCATGGACCCAGTCGCAATTCCGAAATCGTGTAAAGTCAACGTCACCACCGGCACCGGCATGGACATCGAGTGGAAGGACGGGCATCGCAGCGTCTATAGCTTTCCCTTCCTGCGCGATGCCTGCCCGTGCGCGCTGTGCGAGGAAGAGCGCACTACGGATGGCCGCCAGCCCGGCGATCCGCTCAAGCCCATCGCTGGGCAGTTGCCCATGTTCAAGGCGGCGGCGCGGCCGACGGAGGTTGAGCCGGTGGGCAAATACGCCATTCGTTTCTCATGGAACGATGGCCACCAGCACGGCATCTATTCATGGCAGTTTCTGCGCGAGCATTGTCCCTGCGCGGAATGCAAGGCGCGCCGCGCCATGGATGCTCCTGTCGGCAGCAGCAAACCGAACTAATTTTGAGTGCTCCTTACATTGCCGTCGTATCTCAATAATTTGAATCCGCAGCAGCGCGAAGCCGTCGAGGCGGTCAACGGGCCGGTGCTGATCCTCGCGGGAGCGGGCAGCGGCAAGACGCGCGTCATCACCTATCGCATCGCCCACCTGATTGACGGTGTGGGCGTGCCGCCCGACTCCATTCTGGCGGTCACCTTCACCAACAAGGCTGCCTCGGAAATGGCCAGCCGCGTGGAGTCGCTGGTGGGCGGCCGCTCGCTCGCCAAGCCGCTGATCTCCACCTTCCACTCGTTTTGCGTGCGCCTGCTGCGTCGCGACATCGACGCGTTGCAGGTCGGCGGCAAAGGTTATCGCAAAGATTTCGTCATCTACGACGAGGCCGACCAGCAAAACGTGGTGAAGGCCGCCATGCGCCGGCTGGGTATCGATGACAAGCAGTTGACGCCGCGCAACGTGCTGGCGCGCATATCGTGGGCCAAGAACCACATGCTCGATCCGCAGGAGGTTTACCTGCAATCGGGCGATCCCAAGACCGAGCGCGTGGCCCATATTTACGAGGTCTATAGGCAGGAGCTGGCGAAGTCGAATGCTCTCGACTTTGACGACCTGCTGTTGTATGCGGTGCGCGTGCTGAAAGCGTCAGGCGAGACGCGTGAGCGTTACAACCGCCGCTATCGTTACATCCAGGTGGACGAATATCAGGACACCAACCGCCCGCAATACGAACTGATGCGCATGCTCGCCGCCGGCGAACACAACGTCTGCGCCGTGGGCGACGAGGACCAGAGCATTTACTCCTGGCGCGGCGCCGACATCCGCAACATTCTGGAGTTTGAGCAGGACTTTCCTGAGGCGCGCATCATTCGTCTGGAGCAGAATTACCGCTCCACGCAGAACATTTTGCAGGCGGCTTCGTCTGTGGTATCCCACAATGTCAGACGCAAAGGCAAAACTCTGTGGACCGACCGCAGCGGCGGCGCGCAGATCGGATATTACGAGGCCCCGGACGGCGAGAATGAAGCACTGTTTGCGGCAGATTACATTGCCAAGTATCTTCGGCAGGCAGCCAGCGGGAATGGGGAGACGCCGCGGGCTGCGGTTCTATACCGCACCAACTCGCAGTCACGCCTGGTGGAAGAGGCGATGCGCCGCTATCAGCTGAACTACCACGTTGTGGGAGGTTTCAGTTTCTACGAGCGCGCCGAAATCAAAGACATGATCTCGTATCTCAAAGTCATCCAAAATCCCGACGATTCGATTGCCGTGCAACGCGTGATCAACACGCCGACGCGCGGCATCGGCAAGAATACCCTGGAAACCATCGAGAGCATTGCGCTGGAGACCGGGACTTCCATGTGGGGTGCGATCAACGAGGTGCTTCGGCGAAGGCTTCTTCCCTTGCGGGCTTTGACGGCGCTAAAGAGTTTTGCGGAACTGATCGATGATGCCCGGGCCATGCACCTGGGCACCTTCCGCGAGCGAGTCAGCGAAACCGCCGAACCAACTGCCGCCGAGACTGTTCCCGTTGCGGACGCAGAAGAAGATTTGCAGCACGATATCGATTTCTCGCCAGCGGAGTTCGAAGCCGCAGCAGGCCACGGAGTTTGCGCCTGAGACATTTCGAACGGCGGATGCCGACGAGAGCGCAGTTGCTAGAGACGAGGAGCGAGTCGAAGGATTCCGCGCTCCCGGCGATCCGGCATCCACAGCCGAGCTGTTGAAGTTCCTGATTGACCGCACCGGCTACATCAAGCAGCTTGAGCAGGAGGACACGCCCGAGGCGCTGGCCCGCATCGAGAATTTGCACGAGCTGGTGAATGCGGCCATGGACTCGCGCGATCGTGGTGAGACGCTGAATGAGTTTCTCGACCACGCCGCGCTGGTCAGCGATGCCGACGATTACGACGAGAACTCGCGCGTCACGCTGATGACCTTGCATGCGGCCAAGGGGCTGGAGTTTCCGCTGGTCTTTCTGATCGGCCTGGAGGAGGGGCTGTTCCCTCATTCGCGCACTCTGCTCGCTCCCGACGACATCGAAGAGGAGCGGCGACTGTGCTACGTCGGCATGACCCGCGCCATGCACACGCTGATCCTTTCCCGCGCGCGCTATCGCCGCCGCTACGGGACCGACATGCCCGAACCCAGCGTGGCCTCGCGGTTTCTGGAGGAAATTCCCCAAGGGCTGCTCCAGGACCTGGGATCGCCGCGGCGGCCCGCGTATGCGCCGAGCAGCGATTACTCCACCAGCCGGCATTACGCTTACGAGGATGAAGATCAACGCCCGGCGCACGACCGTCGCAACAAGCCGCAACGCAGCCAATATAGCGGGCCATCCTACAACTCTATCGATAACATTGCGGAGTTCTTCGCCTCGCGCGGAAAGAAGTTTTCGCGGCCCAAGGTCGAGATTCCCCAGCCGACCGGGCGCACTGGATTCCGGCCCGGACAACGCGTCCGTCATCCAAAATACGGCGAAGGCACGGTGTACAAACGCGAGGGTGACGGGGAAGATGCGAAGATTACGGTACAATTTCCTAGATTCGGTTTGAAAAAGCTGGTCGAGAAATACGCCCAATTGGAAAAGGCGTAAGCCCGTCAATTAAAGGAACGCAGAATTCATGGCAAATACCAAGAGCATTACCGACAAAGTAGAACGCAAGAAAGTAAAGCGCGCCGCGCGCAAGAAAGCCGCCCCGAAAGCGCCCCGCACCTATGCCCGCGGCTCGGCGAAGCGCAAGGTGAAGAAGCTGGCACGCGGTCAGTCGAAGCGGTAATTCGCCGGCGCTGCCGTCAGAAACGAAGGCTCCAGTCCGTTCGCCGGGCTGGAGCCTGTTTTTGTTGCGAAGGAATAAGGAGAGTAGGAGCTGACGTCTGCCCTTGTTACGAATACGAAAGGGGCCTCCATACCTGCCTGGAATGGTGGTCCCCCTCCGGCGAAATATTCACCCTCCCCCATACAACAGGGGAATACTCGCATTTCTTTTATCGGCATTCCGTCACAGAACCTTCAGCGGGTCGCTCATCATGACCATCTGCGCTGCTGCTAGTCTTGCCTGAACAGGAGATCTGAATCTGCGTGACTCTAAGCTGGCGTGAACCATACTTGCGATCTTTTCTACTGATGATGGCGGTCCTGAGCAGTTTTGCCGCTCAACGTCGCTCACGCACAGGAAATAAACAGCAGCCAATTCTCGGCCATGCAGTGGCGGCTGATCGGCCCCTTTCGCGCCGGTCGAGTCACGGCCGTAGCGGGTGTGCCAGGCCATCCCGATACCTACTATTTCGGTACACCGGGAGGCGGAGTCTGGAAGACCACCAATAGCGGACAAGTTTGGCGTCCCATCTTCGATAGCGAACGAGTCGCTTCCATTGGAGCTCTTGCCGTAGCTCCGTCGAATTCCAACGTGATTTACGTGGGGACCGGCGAGCAGACGGCCGGTAATGGGACTGTACAGGTCGGCGGACGGTGGCGAAACCTGGAAGAACGTGGGCTTGCAGGACGTCCCTTTTATCCAGGCGGTGATTGTCGATCCGCAAAATCCGGACATCATTGTCGTGGGCGGTAATTCCATCGGAGTCGGAATTCTGTGGCTTCCGCTGCCAAAGTCTGCGCACACGGCCAACCGCGGAATCTTCAAGACCACGGATGGCGGAAAAACCTGGAACAAGGTGCTCTCGAACGACGATACGCTCGGCGTCGTCGATCTCTGTTCCGATCCCGGCGATCCTCGCACGCTTTATGCGGTTCTTTACCGGCCGGCTTCCGGGTCTGGCGACTCCGAGGTGCCGCCACTTCGCGAGATCGTCAAGTCGGTGGACGCAGGCTCAACCTGGAATCCTCTCGTGACCAAGGGTCTGCCGGAGAAGGGTCTGGGGACAGATTGGGCATTGCGGTTGCTCCCGGAACCAATGGCCGCCGTCTGTACGCGATTGTGGAGCAAGGGTTCTTCCGCTCCGACGATGGCGGAGCGACATGGCAGCAGTCCACCAAGGACCCGCGCGTGCTCGGCAGTCGCATACTTCAGCCGGATCTTTGTTGACCCGCGGAATCCCGACGTTCTCTACGTGGCGCAGACTTCGCTGTATCGCTCCACCGACGGCGGGCAAACCTTCGAAGCCTACGTCGGAGCTCCCAGCGGCGATGACTTCCACGTCCTCTGGATCGATCCGCAAAACTCGGCGCGCATGATTTTGGGAGTGGACCAAGGCGCCATCATCAGCGTGGATGGCGGCAAGAGTTGGAGTTCCTGGTACAACCAGCCGACCGGGCAGTTCTATCACGTCTCCACCGACAACGCGTTTCCCTATCGCGTCTATGCGGCGCAGCAGGACAGCGGGACCGCTGGCGTTCTCAGTCGCAGCGATTACGGCGAAATCCTCGCGCAGGATTGGTTTTCCATCGGCGGCTTTGAATATGCCTTCATCACTCCCGATCCGCTGAATCCCAATTGGGTTTACAGCGGAGGATGGTACGGCTCCGTCGTCCGCTTCGATAAGGCCACCGGACAAATCGCGACCGTATTTGAGACGGGTGAAAAGTATCGCACCGCATCCATGGCGCCTCTGGTGTTTTCGCCGCAGGACCCGTCCACGCTTTATCTTGGGAACGCAGTTCGTGCTCAAGACTTCGGACCACGGATTGAGCTGGCAGCCGATCAGTCCTGACTTGACGGGCTACAAGGAGAAAGAAGAACGAAGCAGAGCCCAAGCGGGATTCCGAGAAGCCGCGTCCGCCTGCTATCACGACGCTGTCGCCTTCCGAAGTGCAAGCGGGCGTGATGTGGGCCGGCACCAGCAACCGGATCGTTCAGCTCACTCGCGACGCGGGAGCAACCTGGCAAAACGTCTCGCCGCCCGGATTGGCTGCGCCGACGGAAATCCTCGCGGTCGAAGCTTCGCATCATGACGCCGCAACCGCGTACCTCGCGGTCGGCGCCACCCGCGAGTCCACTCCTCCCTACGTCGCTCGCACCCACGATTACGGCCGCACCTGGCAGAAGATCGTCAACGGCTTTCCCGAGCGCGAGATGGTTCGCGTGGTGCGCGAAGATCCAAAGCGCAAAGGGCTGCTCTACGCCGGGACCGATAGCGGCGTCTTCGTTTCGTGGGACGACGGCGATCACTGGCAATCTCTGCAACTCAATCTGCCGGCCACGCCGGTAACCGATCTCGCGGTGCACGCCAACGACCTGGTCATCTCAACCTTCGGCCGCGCCTTGTGGATCCTGGACGACGTCACGCCGCTGCGCGAGATCAGCCCGCAAATCGTCGCCAGCGATGTTCATCTGTTTCGTCCTGCCACCGCAATGCGCGTGCGATGGGACAACTATCAGGACACGCCGTACCCTGTCGAAACTCCTGCCGGGCAGAACCCGCCCGATGGAGCCATCCTCGACTACTTCCTGAAAGCGTCGCCGAAGGATGAACTCACGCTGACCATCTACGACGACAAGGGCGGCGAGGTTGCTCAGTTCTCCAGTGAAGCGAAGCCTCCGGACCTGCTTCCCGCGAACGCTCCCAATTACTGGTTTGCGCCCGCGGTAGCTTTGCCCAAGGCAGCGGGCGTGAATCGCTTCGCCTGGAATCTTCGCTATCCGCCGCCGCTCTCGCTTCCTTATGGCTATTACGGCGAGCTGCTGGGCTACACCGAATACACCTTGGCCGACCACGCGATCGCTGGGCAGACTCCGCGTGTGCAGCCGCAGGGACCGCTGGTTGTGCCGGGCAACTACACGTTGGAGCTGCGCGCTGCTGGCCAGACGCTTCGCCAACCGTTGACCATCGAACTTGATCCGCGTGTCCATGCTTCGCAATCGGACCTGGTGGAACAGCTCGATCTGGCGCAGGACATTACGCGAGGCATGAAGGCGAGCCACGATGCCTACCTTCAGGCCGCGGCATTGCGCAAGGACCTGGCCGAGCGGCAAAAAGCCCTGAAGGACGGTGAGGGCGACGAGTTGAAGCAGGCAAAAGACGCGGCCACTGCGCTGGACAAAAAGATCGACGCGCTGGAGAAGGGAACTCGGACTGCTCCCGGCTTCGGGCCGGTGAACCGCGATTTGACCAGACTGATTTTCAGCGTGGAGAGCGCCGACATTCGTCCGGCGGAAGCGGTCCGCGCGGCGGTGCAACAGAGCTGCGACGCGCTCGACAAAGATCTGGCGAGCTGGCGGCAACTGAGCGAGCAGGACCTGGCGTCGTTCAATGCCATGCTGACTGCGGCAAAGTTGTCGCCGCTGATTCCCATCCTGTCGCTGCGCGACGAGGATAGGGCACCCAGCACGAGCACCGGATGCAAGAAATAGTATGCAGAACACGAGGAGAAACTCTTGAGACCATTCCCGATAATGATTGCCGTTTTGCTGACTGCGTCGGTAATCGGAAACTGCAACTCGGCCAAGCTGGTGGCCAGTGTGAAGAATCCCAGCTATTCCGGACAGCGCTTCAAGAAGGTGCTGGTGATCGGCATGAGCGACAATCCGGCAATTCGCTCCGACTTCGAAGATGCGCTGGCCAACAAACTGGCTCGCGACGGAATGGAGGCCATCCCGGGGCATTCCATCCTGCTGCGGCCCGAGTCGGCCAACATGGACCTGGACTATTTGAAGGCGCAGATCCGCGAGCACCACATCGAAGCTGTCTTGCTGACGCGCCTGGTGAAGGTGGAGAAGAACGTCACCTATATTCCCGGCCACAGCTACACTGTTCCTTATGGTTACTACAACTCATTCTACGGCTATTACCCGGTCGCTTACCGGCAGGTCTATTCTCCGGACTATCTGCGCGAAGACAAGACAGTGCGCGTCGAAACCAACCTCTACGCCACCACCACGCCCGAGGGAGAACTCGTCTGGACGGGCATCAGCGACACCTTCAATCCGAACTCAGCGAAGAAGGCAATCAACAATGTCGTGAAAGTGGTGGTAAAGGATCTGGAGAAAGAGGGGATATTCTGAAGGCGAGCATTCCGCGATTCCCATCCTGAGAATTTGTCGATCGCACGAAAATAAACCACTGGGTGCCCCGTTCTAGCCTGGCAGGCTCGCTATTACGATTTCAATGTGTGGACGGCGAAGAAGCGCATCGAGAAACTGCGCTATATGCATCGGAATCCCGTCAAGCGCGGACTGGTGGAGAAGCCGGAAGACTGGGCGTGGAGCAGCTTTCGGCATTTTGTGACGGGCGTAGAAGGCGTGGTGGAAATCGAGTCGAAGTGGACTGGCCGGAAACGTGAGCGTATGGGAATGCCGCTGCGCGTTCGCATCACCAAGCCGGCAACTGCCCCGCTCTAGCCAAACCCAGGCTAGAACGGGGCACCCACGTTTGGATAGACTTCCCTCAACAAGGTTTGGCCGGGCCACCCGCCGAAACTTTAGTTGACTGTTTCAGGTGGAGTTTCTTTGTTCCCTTGTGCTGGGCTCGCAATTTCATCTGAACAGGTTTCTGCGGTCATGCCGGAATGTTCGCGTTTAGGACGTTCGTGCTGTTCCAGTTCCTCACCAAAGATCTCTTGGAATGCTTCTGGAACTCGGGGGTTTCCCGGAACTCCTTAAACAGCGGCCAATTTCGATAATCGGCCTTGTGGATACTCGCGCGGACTTTCCTCATGAGTTTCAGTGCGTCGTGGTATCTCTCGTTCAATACCGCTTCCGCTAGTTGGAACTTGTCGTCACTCCGCGCCCAATCCTCAGACGCCATACACTCCGCGAATCCCTTCCTTTCTCCCAGTGCTTTGACAGCTATAGCGAGATTCACCTTGCAAGTTAGTCTCACCGATTCGTCGTGGAGCTTATTTCTGAGGGTGGTGGTGGCGAACTTCAGCAGGTCCTTAGCGAGGCGGTATCGTTTTGTTTTCAATAGGCCGAACGTTGTCTGCATTAAGCTATGATCAGCGCTCTCAATCTGGTCCGGAAGCTGTTTTCGCCACATCACTTGAGCAATCTTTATGCCCATTTCCAGAAGTGTTTCGTACGCATGCTTAAAATAAACAGGGGGCACTCTCAATTCGATGCCTTTCGACACCCCTGTTTCAAGGACGACCTTACTCTTACTGCAGGTCTCAAGATATTGATTGCTCACGAGTCCGTCCGTGTGGACGAATAGGTTGCGCCGTTCAGTTATCTCAACGAAATCTCGTCATAAGGGATCTTCGTCTCGAATCCAATTCACTCCTAAAGACTGCTTTCATGAAGTCAAATTGATCGGAGTGGCTAACGCGCATGACGTCATCGACTTCTCTATCCACGATCCATTCATAAGCATCATCGATCGACCCAAACCTCAAGAGGTCAGCAACCTCCAGTACTTTATGAGATCCCTTCAGGGTATTGGTATTTGCCAGAAGAAATGTCCGAAATATGGATCTGAGGAACGCATCATACTGGCTAACAAGGGAGACTAGGAAGCTCCTGGGAACCACCCGGTTCGCAATGTGTATCCTATCGATACTGCCGGTTAATTTACCAAACTCCTCGCAGTGATCGTGTGTCTTGGGGCTAAGGGAGCGAATGCCATCTCGCTCAGAGACCTCACAAGCGCCACTTGCAACGAATTCTTCGAGCCTCTCGTGGGCCTTCCGGTGAGTACGGACAATCTCACGCATAGCTAAAAGGAGGCTCTCTTCGAGGCTCCCCATGCTCTTGACAAATTCTTCGATGGTTTTGGAAATCGACGGCTCGGGCATTTTATTCGTTCGCTGATCAGGTTCAAGTATAACGAAGGTTGAGGGCTGACGGCGGGTTCCACCTAGACTCTACTTCTCCAACTCAGCAGTGACTTTTATCTCGCCGCCGCTGACCTTCAGCTTGCGTTGCCAAGCTTTGTAGCCGGACTTGGTGACAATCACGACATGCTCTCCGGGAGCTAGTTCCACCACCGACGGAGTATTTCCGACAAAGCTCCCGTCGATCTCAATATCAGCGCCTTCCGGCGTAGAGAATACGCTGATCTTCGGAATGGGAACAGCCGCGCTCTTGACCGATACCGCAGCTGCGGGAACAAGCGATGGCGTGGGAGCGACCGGCTTCACCGCAGCAGCCCGAATCTGCGCTGCATTAGCTGACCAATCTTTTGCAATTCCTTCGCAGGCATCCTGGACTGAGCCACCCAGCGACAGCGTGGAGTGGCTTACGACAACGTCTCCCGACAACTTCTGGAAAACCGCGACCTTGTCCTTGTGCCGCAGCCACCCCTTACCGCCTTCGTGGTCGAGAAGCACGATGTAGTCGGCCATGTCCTGCTTGTTGTTCACGATGACTTGCGGACAGCGCTGACCAAAGGTCTTGATAATTTCCGCCGTTTGCGGACGCGCACCGCCGTGGGTCTGCGCGCCCCAGGCTCCGTTGGCGCCGCCACCCGAGCCAGACATCTCCCACGATTGGCTGTCAGTGATGAATACGCGCGGCTTGTCGGCTGTGGAGAGCTGGGAGGTAGGCTGATTTTGAGCAAACGTCGCGGCGCAACCAGCAAGACAGAGCAGGAGTGCACAAATCGGACGGCCAGTGGAATGCATGATTCCTCCGATGGGCGCGGAGTACACGAGGAGAGTGACCCAGGGCTGGCGCTGATGATAGTGCGCCGGTCACAGGTGCAGGTGACCTGCGGTTTTGGTGGACGTTTTCAGTGAAGCTTGAGCGTTGCGGGGTACAGAGTTACCGCCATGGTCATTTTGCCGGCAGATAGCACAAGTGTGCGCTCCCAAGCCCGGCAGCCTGCCTTGGAAATGGTGGTGGTATGCCGACCGGGTGCACTGTCAATTTCCAACGGCGTGCTACCCACCAGAATTCCATCGACCCAGATTTCCGCCCAAGAAGGCTCCGAGGTGATTTCCAAATGGGCAGTAGTCGGGGTCGCGGGTAATGCAGCGTTGGATGTGGTCACAAACTTTCCGGGGTCAAGCTGCATCGCGGTGACCACATAGCCAGTGATTTCGGTGTCCCGCGGAATCATGGAGTCCTCTCACGGGGTGAGAAGAATGAGGGGAGCTACCGGCCCAAATACTAAACTGCGCGCCACAATGGGGCGGTTATCTTCGCCGTTACCTTCGCCGCTCCTTTCTTTAACTGCCCACAGTGTCGCTTTCTCGCCGTCGGCGAGGGTCACAGAGTCAATCTGGATATCGAGTTTTCCGCCCCGCCCCATACGTCTTGCGGCCTGGACGTCCGTCACCGAACCCACGGCCAGGCTCCCCTTTGGTATGACAACGACGTCGCCGACTTTCACTTCCTCCACGACCTCGAAATCAATGTTGTCGCCTTCCTTCGCATCCGCCGAGCTGATGTCCCGTTTTAAGCGAAGCTTGACCGCGGTACCTTTATCGAGTACGAGCTTGTTGGAAGCGGAGGATGTCGCTGGCGGTTTTGGAGCAGGCTGTTGGGCATCGGAAAAGGAAACGACAGTCAAGAGTGCACCGATCAGAGCGACTGTAGTTCGGCCAAACATGCTGCTTTTCCTTCAGGTAGAGCTAAACAAAAGTCTATGCCGAATTGCGCCAGTCTTGAAGGAGTTTCTTGGAAGCACTAGGGTTCCTTCGACTGCGATTCGCTCGCTGCCGCGGCGGGACCTGCGCTCAGCTCTACTGCCCGAGCATCCCCTTTTTCAGGTCGGCATTGGGCGGCTTGGGCCCCAGCCACACCGAGAACAGCACGGGGCCGAAGGCGGGACCGGCAATGGTCAGCTTGTCCTTGCCGTTGAGGGCGAAGGTGGTGCCCGTGCCCGGGACGTAAGTGAAGACCATTTCATCGCCCGGCTTGACGGGCTCAAGCGCGGCCAGCAAGCGGTCGATGTCGGCCTTCATCGTCTTCAGGGCGTCCGGCGAATTGTCCTTGAACGAGTCGTTGAAGGCATCCGCCATTTGCTTCTGGCTGGCGTTGTGCACGAAGTGCATGACGATCCGCTTGGGCGTGTCGGCCTTGATGATGGCGTTGGGGTCCGACGACTTCTGCTCCAGGTAGAGCCCCGCGACATAGACCTTCACGATGATCTTGGTCCGCACTCCCAGGCCATTGAGCACCAGCTTGGTGCTCTCGACCTGCTCGGTGTCGGGAAGGGTCACCCCCGCCAGGCTGGCGGCGTGTAGCTCGAACATCGATACCACCACGAACATAACCACAGCAAGCGAGATAACGGTTTTCCGCATGAGGACTCCTTTGGTGGAATGCTTGATTCTTCCGATGGATTGGGCCGAGGACACGAGCAGAGTGACCCAGGACTGGGCGCCGACGAAAGGGCGCGGGTCACAGGTGCAGGTGACCGGTTGATCGAGGGCTCTCCTCGGCTGCGCTCGGGCAGGCCCTTCGACGGCGCTTCGCTCGCGAACTCGGTCCTACCGGCCGGCCCGATGCGGCGCTCATCTTTGGCGGCGACGGCACCATTCATCGCCATCTTGGCGGATTGGCGCTCAAGCTGATGGAGAGTATATTTGCCAGAGTCCGGTCGAGATTGGTGTGCGGCGGAATGCCCTGCGGGTGATTGTTGGGGCATGAAGGCGGGTGAAATTCCAGGATGGGCAATATCCTGCCTTGGGACGAATCGCAGTAATCGAGGGGCGAACTCCGGCGCCGCCCAACATTTTTCTGGAACTTATCGTCCGCCGCTGGGTCTATACTGTAGTACAAGGCAATGTCTACCCCCGTAGTGTCGAATCCGGCGGCCGAAGAGGTTACAAGCGTCACGCCACAGGACCAGGTTCTGCCCACGTTATTTGGCGCAGGTCAGGGACTGTATCCGCAGCGCAAAGATACGTTCGTGTACTCGTTTATCGTCCATATGCTGGCGGTGGGCCTGCTCATCTGGTCCGGCCATTGGGCGTTTGAGCACAAGAACGAGATCAAGCAGCAAGTGATTGGTATTGCGACCGATATCAGCCCATACTTTCCGATGCCGGTTTCCAAGACGCGAGCTGGCGGCGGCGGCGGCGGTGGCGACCGCGACAAGCTGAACGCTCCCAAAGGCGCTTTGCCCAAGCTGGCGAAGGACCAGATCGTGCCCCCGGCGATCGTGGTCCGCAATGAGAATCCCAAGTTGGTGGTGCCGCCTTCGGTCGTAGTTCCGCCGGAGATGAAGCTGCCGACCATCGGCGCCCTCGGCGATCCTCTGTCGAAGGTGATCGGGCCTCCCTCCAACGGGACGGGATATGGCGGCGGGATCGGCAGCGGTAGCGGCGGCGGCGTAGGTTCGGGAACTGGGCCAGGAGTTGGCCCCGGTCACGGCGGCGGATACGGTGGTGGGGCGTATCGAGTCGGGGGCGGCGTCAGCGCACCAAAGGCATTGTTTGCGCCTGATCCCGAGTACTCAGAAGAGGCTCGCAAAGCCAAATATCAGGGCACCGTGGTGTTGTGGCTGGTAGTGAGTGCCGATGGCAAGCCGCAACAGATCCGTGTGCAGCGTCCACTGGGCATGGGACTCGACGAGAAGGCCGTCGAGGCGGTGCGGCAATGGCGCTTTGAGCCTGCCAGAAAAGACGGTCAGGCCGTGCCGGTCATGATTAACGTGGAAGTGAACTTCCGGCTGTACTGACGCTTTCGCTCATCTACAGCAACTTCCTAGCCGTTATCGCCCGAACGGCCTCTTGAGCGGCGGCATCTTGCTCTTCGCCTTGTCGGCCCACTCCGAACCCTTCTCAATCCAGTCGCCCGCCTGGTCGCCAATATCGTCCATCAGTTCGCGCGCATCCTCATATTTTCGGCGAAGGGTGCGGCGCATTTGCTTGCCAGTCGTCGGCGCCAGCAACAAAGCCGCCAGGGCGCCGGCTGCCAGCCCAATGAACAGCATGGTCAAACCCAAGCCAAAGCTGCTTGACTCCTCATACTCTCCGTTTGGTTCAAACTCTCTCACTGGATCATTCATCGGATCTCTCCTCCGGAAAATTCTATCGCGATTCGGGCCGCGGTGCCTGCATTCTGTACGCCGGTTCAAATCCATTGCCGCAGCCGACTTTTTGGGCACGCTGATGGGCCAACTGCGGCATTTCCCAATCTTGCTGACCCACGTGTAAACTTAAGTGTCTGTCCTTCGAGCCGCGCGTTTCTTGCGGGGTCCCAACACGCGCAGCAGTCGCGGCGTGATGGGGTCTCCTCCGGCCGGCGGCTCTCCCAGAAATGAGGAGTTACACGAATGGCGATTCCAGCCACACAAATGCGTCCGGGCATGGTCATCAAGCACAACAATGACTTGCACTCGGTGTTCAGCGTGGAACACCGCACCCCGGGAAATTTGCGCGCCTTCATCCAGGCCAAACTGCGTAATCTGCGCACCGGCGCCATGTTCGAGCACCGCTTCCGCTCCGGCGATGCCATCGAGAGGATCACTGTCGACGAAGTGCAGATGGAGTTCCTGTATTCCGACGGCGACGATTACCACTTCATGAACACCGAGAACTATGAACAACTTCATTTGAACCGGGACATCCTGGGCGATGCGGTCGAGTACCTGATTCCCAATCTGCAGATCAAGATTGAGTTTTTCGATGGCAAAGCGGTGGGTGTCGAGTTGCCGCAGACGGTGGAACTCACGGTGGTGGAAACCGAGCCGGGCTTGAAGTCGGCGACCGCCAGTAGTGTTACCAAGGCGGCGAAAACCGAGACTGGACTGGTGGTGCAGGTGCCGCCGTTCATCAACGAGGGTGAAAAGATCCGCGTGGACACGTCGGAAGGCGCCTACCTGTCACGGGCGTAGCTGCGGAGCCGAGACTTCCAATCCGCGGTAGTGGGTGAATTTAAAATCGTGCCCGCTCGCGGAGGAGCGCTAAATGAAGCGCAAGGCATATCTGACAGTGGTGGCGATCGCTTTCCTCCTGGGGATATTGCATTCAACTCTTGCGTTTGTCCCTTACAAAAGACTGAACGCCAACGCGCTGTGGTTCTTGGGTACGGGGCTAGCCCTGTTGTTCTACGGCGTCCTCAACCTGATTCACGCAAGACACAGCGAAGAACAAGACATACGCCTCATCGTGCGCGTCACGAACGTGGTAATGCTCCTGTTTATTGCATTGGCGGTCGCGGCCCTCGGGGTGAAGGAAAATCCCCAAGTGGTAGTGTTAGTTGCGACGGGTATTCTAATGCTCGGACTGTCGTTTTCAAATTGACCCAGTACCAAATCCCTCCTCGGCTTGCAGCCGACGTGAAAGTCTGCCACAATCTTACTGAGCGTCTTACCAATGAGCCAAACCACAAAGTTATCAACCAAAGGGCAAGTCGTAGTTCCCAAATCTCTTCGGGTGGCACACCGCTGGAAACCTGGCACCGAGTTTATCGTACGGGAGCGGGACGGAGGCATTCTGCTCACTCCGAAATCTGCCACTGGATCACGCACTTGGGCCAGCCTGATTGGGTGCGCTGGCTACAACGGTCCGCGTAAAAGCCTGAAGCAGATGGATGAAGCGGTTGCGGCCGAGGCGCGGCGGCGCAAATGACCGCCGTCGATACTAATATTCTGGTGCGCATCGTGGTGAATGACGATCCGGCCCAGTCGGCGCGCGCTGCTGAATTTCTACGCCAGCAGGATCGCGTCTTCCTGGCCAAAACGGTCCTGCTCGAAGTTGAGTGGGTACTTCGGAGCGCTTACCGCCTCGGGCGGCGCGAAATCCTTGCCATCCTTCGCGGTATCCTCGCTATGGGAAGCGTCGAAGTGGAAGATGAGGCGGCAGTTGTCCAAGCCATGCGGTGGTTTGAGGAGGGGATGGATTTTGCCGATAGCTTGCACGTGGCATCGGCAGGGACACATCGCTTCGCCACCTTTGACGTGGCTCTGCAAAGAAGGGCTCGGCATATCGGCATCGGCAAGATTGCGCTTCTTTGATCGGATGGGTAGTCTCATCCTGGGTTCGTGGGCTACGGCAATTTAGGAGAGAGCTATGAAACGGTTATTGTCTGTTGCACTGTGTTTATGCTTTGTGCTTCCTGCGTTTGCCCAGCAGAAGGAGGCAGACCGGCTCCACGATTCCTACTCGGCCTTGAAAGACGTTGTCGGCATGCCCGATAAGGGTATCCCGCGCGATCTGCTGAACAAGGCGGAGTGCGTAATTGTTGTACCTTCGGTGAAGAAGGCGGCGTTTGTAGTGGGTGCCAGCTATGGCCGCGGGGTTATGACCTGTCGCTCGGGCCCGGAATTTCGCGGTCCATGGAGCGCCCCGGCGTTCTACGCCATCGAGGGCGGCAGCTTTGGCTTGCAGATCGGAGGCCAGGCTACCGACTTCGTGCTGCTGGTGATGAATGAGAAGGGCGCGAAATCTGTAATGACCAGCAAAGTAAAGCTGGGCGGCGACGCTTCGGTGGCCGCCGGCCCGGTAGGTCGTGCAACTTCCGCCGAGACCGACATCGTCATGAGCGCTGAGATTCTGTCGTGGTCGCGCAACAAAGGACTTTTTGCCGGAATTTCGCTGGCAGGCTCGACTCTGCGCTCCGACGACGATGCCAACAAGAACCTCTACGGAAAAGATCTGAGCGCCAAACAGATTATCCTGGAGAAAGCGGTAAAGACGCCCCCCGCAGGCAAGTCGTTTGTCAACTTGCTCAACAAGATGTCACCCAAGCACATGTAAAAACTGGATAGTTGTGTTTATTGGCCGGCACGCGGTTCTGGACATCCCAGGGCCGCGTTTCTTTTAGCCGGAAGAACTCTCAGACGGGCACGGTCGCTCCAAAACCAATTACAATCGCTCTTCGCAGCAAAGCGGACGGTTGCCGCCGCTAATCGATAGTTGTTGCCTACTAGTTGCTAGTTGCTAATTGCTTCCCGCTAATGGCTGACTTGCAAACCCGCCGCTACGTTATCTCCGGACGCGTCCAGGGCGTCGGCTTCCGCTGGTTCGTGGAACGGGAAGCGGCGCAGATTGGCGTCGCCGGATGGGTGCGCAACCGCGAAAATGGTGACGTTGAAGTGATGGCTACGGGCACGCGCGAACAGCACAGTGCGTTGCGGGCCCGTTTGCAGCAGGGCCCGCGCGCTGCGCGGGTGGACCATGTCAGCGAATCGCCCGCGCCGTTGTTGGAAGCGCAATCGTTTCGCATCGAAGGAGTCTGGTAACCCATGCAGCCGCGTAAGTCGCACAACTGCGACGACCTCAAGAAGCTCATTCGCGAAGTTCCCGACTTCCCCAAGCCCGGCATTCTGTTCTATGACATCACCACGCTGCTCAAAGACAGGCTGGGCTTTGCCCGACTCATCGATGCCCTCACCGAGCATTACCTCGACAAGCACATTGACCTGGTTCTGGGCATCGAGGCGCGCGGATTCATCTTCGGGCCGGCGCTGGCCTACCGCTTGAACGCGGGCTTTGTTCCGGTGCGCAAACCAAAGAAGCTGCCGGCTGAAGTGTTGCAGTGGAAGTACGAACTGGAGTACGGCCACGACACGCTGGAGGTCCACAAGGATTCGATCGAGCCGGGCCAGCGCATCGTCATCTGCGACGATCTGCTGGCCACCGGCGGTACCGCCAGGGCCACCGCCGCGATGGCGAAATCGCTGGGCGCCGATATCTGCGGACTGGGATTTGTGGTCGAGCTGGACGGCCTCAAAGGCCGCGACAAGCTCAAGGGCTACGACGTCTTCTCGCTGCTGCACTATGAGATGTAGCGGAGAGTCGATAGCTGTCAGTTCTCAGCTGTACCCTTGACTTTCCAGAGCTGTCATCCCGAGCGAGGTCGCCACGGCGACCGAGTCGAGGGACCTGCTGTTCGTTCCGTGCGGCTGATCAACGCTTTTTTGCACGCAACTGCTTCGCAGCGCAAGGTGCCTTCCCGGCGGGAATCAGCATCACGAGATCGCGGGTGATGATGATTGGTCTCCTCGTCTTGTGGATCTCGTCGATGATCTCGAGGCATCTCCGGCAGAACTCAACGTCCGGCATTCTTTTTGTACGCATTTTTACCTCGTGATCAACATCGACAAATCCGAGGCAAACCTTTCGCGACAAAAAACAACAGAGCTGGTATTTATGCTCCCGGCTTCATAACCACCCGTCGTCCCTCGATCGTAAATCTCCCTTCCAGCACCATGCGGATCGCCTCGCTGTACGCGATGTGCTCTTGCTGCAGGATGCGGGCGGCCAGCGTGTGCTCGTCATCGCTGTCGAGCACGGGCACCACCTTCTGCACCAGGATGGCGCCGTGGTCGAGGTCCGCGTCCACAAAGTGCACCGTGCAGCCCGAGACCTTCACGCCGTAGTCGAAGGCCTGCTTTTGCGCCTCCAGCCCGGGGAACGCCGGCAGCAGCGCCGGATGAATATTGAGGATGCGGTTGGGAAACTGCTGCACGAACCACGGCGACAGCAGGCGCATGTATCCAGCGAGGCAAACCAGATCGACCTGGTGCTCGCGTAGCGCGGCCACCACCTCGCGGTCGTGCTCCTCGCGCGGCTTGCCCTTCGACGGGATGACCAGCGCCTTCAGCCCGCGCCGCCGCGCCGATTCGATCCCGCCGGCGTCCGCCCAGTTGGAGATGACGACCGCGATGTTCGCGTCGAGCTTGCCCGAGGCGACGTTGTCGGCGATGGCCTCAAAGTTCGACCCGCGCCCGGAGAGCAGTATGCCGAGGTTCTTCATGGTGACATACGAATGATAAACTCGCCCGCCGCAGTTGTCAGCGTGGTTGCTGTCACCACACGCTGTCATCCTGAGCGGAGCGAGACGCAGTCGAGCGCAGTCGAAGGACCCCTATGCCCATCAAAATACCGGGAAGCAGTAGGGGTTCTTCGACTCGCGTTCGCAAAAGGCGGCGAACGCTCGCTCAGAATGACAAATCAGAAGGTATACAACCAGCATGGCACAATTCACTCAGTTTCGGTGTCTTTACATTCGGCGCACTTTGCGAGGAGATCGAATGAATGCAATCCTCAAGTCAGTGCTCCTGATTAACCTTCTTGCGCCGAGCGCCTTTGCCCAGTCTCCTGAAGCGAGCCCGCGCGCTTACAACGTCTACTCTGCATTCTTGCGTTCTCAGTTAGCGGGTCACAACGGAATCGACGATCTCCGCGTGGGAGAACACGCTGGCGTGCTTGCTCCTGTAACCACAACGTTTAATGCAACATCATCTCCACAGTGGGACTTGTTGAGATCTCAGTGCAAGGGTCTTCGACGCTCCACATTTGACGCGTTTCAGCAATGCAAAACTGACTCCCTGCCGCTCAGCCGCAGCTTTAACATCGAAACTCTGTACGAGGTAGCTTCCCGAGAAGACATCAGCTCAGTCAAGAAATTCATAACGAAATACCCCGAGAATCATTGCGTTATTCATTTCTCATGCGTCGGCTTCAACCCAGACGAGACGCAGGCATTCTTTATCGTCGAAAGAAGCATGTGTCATAGCGGGGTTCAGAAGTATGTCCTGATGGAGAAAGACGCCTCTGCGCACTGGATGTTAAAGAGTGAAGCCGTCGGCTGGATCCAATAACCAGCGCATCATGATTGCGCCTCACCCCGCCTCCGCTTTACTATCGCCCCATCGTGGTTTTGCCTCCGAACAAAGCCCATCCCGACCGCATTGTCTCGGCTGTGCCGGTGGACGACGATTCGTCCTTCGAGCTGAAGCTGCGTCCGCAGCGGCTGCGCGAGTTCATCGGACAGAACAAGGTCAAGGACAACCTCGAGGTCGCCATCCAGGCGGCGCGCTCGCGCGGCGAGCCGCTCGACCACGTGCTGCTCTACGGGCCGCCGGGCCTGGGCAAGACCACGCTGGCCAACATCATCGCCAACGAAATGGACGCCCCGTTCCAGCAGACCTCGGGCCCAACGCTGCAAATCAAGGGCGACCTGACGGCCATCCTCACCAACCTGCGCGAGAAGCAAGTGCTGTTCATCGACGAAGTCCACCGCCTGCAACCCGCGCTGGAAGAGCTGCTGTACTCGGCGCTGGAGGATTACAAGCTCGACATCATCATCGGCCAGGGACCGTCGGCGCGCACCCACACCATCGAGGTGCGTCCATTCACCTTTATCGGGGCCACCACGCGCGCGGGCCTACTGTCGGCGCCGCTCCGCTCGCGCTTCGGCATCGTGCTGCGGCTGGAGTTCTACACCCACGAGGACCTGAAGATCATCCTGCAGCGCTCGGCGGAGATTCTCGGCGTCGAGATCGACGAGGCCGGCGCGGTCGAGATTGCCACCCGTTGCCGCGGCACACCGCGTATCGCTAACCGACTGCTGCGCCGGGTGCGCGACTACGCCCAGGTGCGCGGGACGGGCAAGATCGATAAGGACACCGCGCAAAAGGCGCTGACAATGCTCGAGGTCGATCGTCACGGCTTCGACGAGATCGATCGCAAGCTGTTGCTCACGATCATCGAGAAGTACCAGGGCGGGCCGGTGGGTGTGAACACGCTGGCGGCATCGCTTGCCGAAGAGCCGGACGCGATCGAGGAGATCTACGAGCCCTTCCTCATCCAGATTGGCTTCCTCGATCGCACCCCGCGCGGGCGCGTCGCGACGCATCTTGCGTATGAACACTTCGGAATCAAGAAGCCGCGAACCAACGCCGCCGGGCAGGAAACGTTGTTCTAACGACCGCTGTTCGCTATTCGCTGTTCGCCAGAAGCAACGACTTGTTGTTTCGTGTCGTATCGCGACGACGAGGGCCTCGTCGTATAGCGATCCTTCGACTCCGGCGCGCAAGGCGGCGCGCGCCTCCGCTTAGGATGACACAGGTTTCTTACATTCTGGCGAAGAGCGAAGAGCGAAAATCCGTTCCAACGAGTCCAAGTGGCGCTCAGCGCGTCTAATCGGTAAGCTAATCAAAGTTAGGAGAATCCGCATGGCCCAATTGATGAGGACCTCGAACCCGGCGCTAAGCTCCGACGCCTTCCGCACCGGCGAGGCCACACTCGGCGAGAGCATGACCGTGTCGGGGACGGTTAACAAGACGGGCATCCTGCTCCTCTGCTGCGTCGCGACGGCGGCGTGGACCTGGAACCGCTTCTTCAACGCGCCTCCCGAGGAGGCCATGCAGGCGATGGCACCAGCGCTTGTCATCGGAGGCATTGGCGGCTTCATCGTCGCCATCGTCACCATCTTCAAGAAGCAGTGGGCGGGGATCACGGCGCCGATTTACGCGTTGCTGGAGGGCCTGGTGCTGGGCGGAATCTCCGCCATGCTGGAGCTGCGTTACCACGGCATCGCTATCCAAGCCGTCTCGCTGACTTTCGGCACGCTGCTGATCATGTTGCTCGCCTACCGTTCCGGCCTCATCAAGGTGACGGAAAAGCTGCGGCTCGGCATCGTGGCGGCCACCGGCGGCATTGCCGTGTTCTATCTCCTGCAATTCATCCTGGGATTCTTCGGCGTGCACTTCACCGCGATCAATGGTTCAAGTCCGATTGGGATCGGATTCAGCCTGATCGTGGTAGCTGTCGCGGCGCTGAACCTGGTCCTCGACTTCGACCTGATCGAGAATGGCGCGCGGCTGGGCGCTCCCAAGTACATGGAGTGGTACGGCGCCTTCGCCCTGATGATCACGCTGATCTGGCTCTACTTCGAGATTCTGCGGCTGCTGTCCAAGTTCCGCAGCAGATAGCTGAGGAAGTTGTCGGTTGCCAGTTGCCGTCGTCAGTGGTCAACGGCTGTCAGGAGTGCCTGGGTGTTTGGAGTTGAAAGAGTTCGCTCGGGATGAGTGTTCGTGAGAATTGTTCCGCCCCTGCGGGACTGGATTTCACGCCACCGTTCCGCTCTGGCAGCTCAAGACAAATTCTCAGAGACGCCGGTTGGACCATTCATGACGACAACTCAGGAATCGCAAAACCGCGGCCTTTAGCAGCAGCCACCGACAACTGGCTACTGACAACTGACAACTGTGTCCCATGTCCATTGCCGTCCGCTCATTCGCGAAGATCAATCTCGAACTGAAGATCGGCCCGGCGCGCGCCGACGGTTTTCACGAGCTGCGTACTATCTACCAGACGATAGCGCTGCATGACGTTGTGAGCGTGGAGGTGCAGCGCGGCTCCGGCATTGAGATTCGCTGCAACGACCCGCGCGTCCCGCTCGACGAATCCAATACCTGCTACCAGGCTGCCGAGCGCATTCTAAAGGCGGCGAAAGCCAGCGCCAAAGTCATCGTCAAGATCGACAAGCGATTGCCGGTGCAAGGCGGCCTGGGCGCAGGCTCGTCCAATGCGGTGGCAACCATGCTGGGGCTGGAGCGTGCGCTGGAAATAGAGCTTTCCGCCGAGGACAAAATGCGGGTCGCCACCGAGATTGGCAGCGACGTGCCGCTGTTCCTGCTCGGCGGAACCGTGCTGGGCATTGGCCGCGGCGAAGAAGTTTATCCGCTGCAAGATCTGCCGCGCATGCTCCTGGTGGTGGTGACGCCGCCGATTGCCGTTTCGACTCCCAAGGCGTTTGCACAATGGGACAGACTGGTCGCGGGAGAGGCTGCATTGACCGGCGCTGGGGCCGCAGGTACAATTGACAAGTTCGGTCAGGCGGTGGATGCCTGGCTGAGCGAAGGTGTTTTCTCGCGAGCCGTATCGGCGAGTGAACCTGCATCCGGTGTTCCCGCGGTAGGCGGGGACCGGGCCGAGACACCGCTTCTCGACCTCGTCCGAGCCGGGATCGAAAACGACTTCGAACGCGTCGTCTTTCCTGAGTATCCCGATTTGCGTGAGGTAAAACGTGTCTTGCAGCGCGAAGGTGCGCGCTATGCATTGCTGTCCGGCTCCGGGTCAACGTTGTATGGAGTGTTCGGTACCGGCGAAGAGGCGCAAGCGGCGGCAGCTAGGATGAGCGCCGTGGGATACGCGGCGGTTGCAACCACAACGCTGACGCGGGAAGAGTATTGGAAAGCAGTGACTAGTGGTTAGTGGTCAGTGACTAGAAAAGTTTCGAGTTTCGAGTTTCGAGTTGTGGACTTTAGGAGCACCGACTTTGTTCTCCCACCCTTTCGCCAAAAGCGGGCGAAAGGATGGGGCACCCGCGTATCCGCTTTTGGCGAAGGGTGCGAACAACGAAAGCAACTAGTTGCTAGCTGCTAGTTGCTAGTTGCTTCACTGGGCGGTCGACTAATGGTAGGTCAAGTGCCTTTGGAGCACTTTGTCCAGGTTCGAATCCTGGCCGCCCAGCCAAGAACCAGTGGTCAGTGGTTAGTGGCTAGAATTTCAGGTTTCAAGGTTTGCAGGCTAAAAGCTAAGAGCTAACTGCTAACTGCTAATAGCTAATGGCTAATTGCTAATTGCCAATAGCGAACAGCGGCATTCAAGACCCAGCGTCTAACTCAACCAGGTGAAGCGGGGGTATTTGATTCGATGGAAACGGCAGCAAAACCGGGCGTAGTGCACACGGCGGGCGTAGCCGGCGAAGGCACGGCAACGGTCGCACAGCAGTCCCAAGCTCATCCCGCAGGCGATGCCAAACCGAAGCCGGTGCGGGCGCGCCAGGATGACAAGTGGAAGATTTTTTCCGGCACGGCCAACGATGCTCTGGCCCGGGACATTTGCACGTTTCTGGGTTTGCCGCTCGGGCAAGCTTGCATCTCCAGGTTCTCCGACGGCGAGACCTATGTGCAGATCGAGGAGAACGTGCGCGGGGCCGATGTTTTCATGGTGCAGCCCACGTGCGACCCGGTGGACTCGCACCTGATGCAGTTGCTGCTGCTGATCGATGCGCTGAAGCGCGCCTCGGCGCGCCGCATCACGGTGGTGATTCCGTACTTCGGCTATGCGCGGCAAGACCGTAAGGACAAGCCGCGAGTGCCGATTTCGTCGAAGCTGGTTGCCGACTTATTGACGACGGCGGGGGCCGATCGGGCGCTGGTGGTCGATCTGCATGCGCCGCAGATCCAGGGCTTCTTCAATATCCCGGTGGACCATGTGTTCGCGTCGCCGGTGCTGGTGGGTTACTTCCGCGAGAAGCAGTTTCCGGACCTGACCGTGGTTTCGCCGGATGCAGGTGGCGTGGAGCGCGCCCGCTTCTTCGCCAAGAAAATGGAATCGGCGCTGGCCATTGTGGACAAGCGCCGCGTGGAAGCGGATGTGACCGAGGTGATGCACGTCATCGGTGATGTGACGAACCGTACCTGTCTCATCCTCGACGACATTATCGATACCGCCGGTACGCTGGTGAAGACTTGCCAGGCCTTGCTGGACGCGGGCGCGCGCCAGGTTTATGCCTGTGCCACTCATCCGGTTCTTTCCGGGCCGGCGGTGGAACGGATTTCGCAGTCGGGGTTGGCCGAAGTGGTGGTGACCAACACCATCCCGCTGACGGAGGCGGGGCGCAACGAGCCCAAGATCAGAGTGCTGTCGATCGCGGGATTGATCGGGCGCACCATTCAGTCGATTCACGAGGAGACTTCGGTCAGCAGATTGTTTTTATAAAGGACAAGATTATGGCTACAGCAACCGCAGATAAAAACGTAGAAGCCAAGCCGCGGCAAGGTGGCGGCAAGAATGACGCCCGCCGGCTGCGCGCCAGCGGGATGATTCCGGCCGTGGTATATGGCGCCGGCCAGCCGTCGCGGGCCATCGCTGTCGATCCCAAGCAGATGCGGCGCATCCTGAATTCGGAGACCGGGCACAACTCGATTTTCGATCTCAGCCTGGATGGTCAAGCCGCCAAAGTGATGATCGTGGACTGGCAGTTTGAGCCCATCAAGAGTGCGCTGCTGCACGTGGACCTGAAGCGCATCGCCATGGACAAGGTGTTGCGCGTGAGCGTTCCCATCGTGCTCAAGGGCGAAGCCCCCGGCGTCAAGTTGCAGGGCGGCATCCTGGAGCAGATGTTGCGCGAGGTGGAAATCGAATGTTTGCCGAGCGACATTCCGGGCCACTTGGTTGCCGACGCCAGCACCCTGGAGTTCGGCCAAACGATTCGCGTCTCGGACCTGGCGCACGATGCCAAGGTGAAGTTCATCACCGACGAGAACCAGGCCGTTGCCCACGTTACCGCGGTGAAGGAAGTTGTGGAAGCCGCGCCGGTCGAGGGTGTAGTGGAAGCTGAAGCGGCGGCCGCCGAACCCGAGGTCATCAAGAAGGGCAAGCAGGAGACCGAAGGCGAAGCTGCCGAGGGTGGCGACAAGGCAGCCAAGCCGGAGAAGGCCGAGAAATCCGGCAAGTCTGAAAAGTCTGAGAAGAAGAAGTAAGCGCTGTGAAGCTGATCGTCGGGCTCGGCAATCCGGGCATCGAATACCAGTTCACGCCGCACAACCTGGGGTTTCTGGCGGTGGACCGCATTGCCGAACAATGCGGCGTGCGCGTGGACAATCGCAACTGCCGCGCGCAAACGGCGCGGACGCGCATCGCCGGTCACGAAGTGGTACTGGCCAAGCCGGAAACCTTTATGAACCTGAGCGGCGCTGCGGTGCGCGAGTTGGTCCGCGAGTACGAAGTGCAGCCGGAGCAGGACCTGGTACTGCTGTACGACGAGATGGACCTGCCGTTCGGGACTTTGAGGGTCCGGCCACGCGGCCGCTCGGCGGGCCACAACGGCGTGGAATCGGTGATCGACGCGCTGGGTACGCAGGAGATCACGCGGGTCCGAATGGGAGTTGCGCCCGATCATCCAGTAGGCGACGGCGCACGGTATGTGTTGTCGCAGTTCAAGAAGTCGCAGCTTGTGGTCGTTGACCAGGTGTTGGATTTGGCGGCCAAGGCGGCGCGAGTGATTCTCGGCGAAGGCGTGCAAGCGGCCATGAACCGCTTTAATCGCAGGCCGGAAGAAGCAACTAGCGACTAGCGACTAGTAACTAGCCGTTAGCTGCTCACAAACAGGAACACGCGCTAGTTGCTAATCGCTAGCTGCTAGTTGCCAGGAGAACAGAATGCAACGTACTTATGAATTGATGTTCATCGTCCGTCCCGACATGCTCGAAGAGGACCAGGACAAACTGATATCGAGTTTGGAGACGCAGGTCGGCGGTGCGGGCGGATCGGTGAAAAGCATGGAGCGCATGGGCAAGCGCCGGCTGGCCTACACCGTGCGCAAGTTTCAGGATGGCATTTACATGCTGATGGTCCTGGAAGGCGAAGGCGCGATGGTGAAGGAAGTGGAACGCCGCCTGCGCGTGACTGAACCGGTGATCAAGTTCATCACCGTGCGGATCGATGAAGAGCAGAAGCGGCTGGCCAAGATCAAGGCGATCCGCGACACCAAGGTCCGCGGCAAGGGACGGCAGGCGGCCGCGGCATCCGCGGCAGCCGAAGCTGCGGCCGAAGCGGCAGCAGCCGCGGCGCCGGAAGTCGCGCCCGAGCCGGCTTCGCCAGCGGGCGCCGAATCGGAGCCGGTTAGTGCATAACTGGCCAGACTGTTTATGGGACGCAGGGCGTTGTCCGGGAAACGTACAAGTGACGTGCAGGAGCGAACGACATGACCATCGACGAACGACTGGATCGGTTGGTAGAACGCCACGAAGCCTTGTCTGAGTCCTTAGAGTTGCTGACCAAAGATGTCCGCGAGATGGGACAGCGCTTTGATCAGATCGGCCAGCGCTTTGACCAGATGGGACAGCGCTTTGGTCAGCTCGGAGAGCGCTTTGGTGAGCTCGGAGAGCATGTTGGTGGTTTAACTAAACATGTTGGTGGTTTAACTAAATATGTGGGTGAAATCGCCGAAGGCACGGCTCGGCTGTTGCACGTCGCAGAAATTCACGAACACCGGATAACCCGACTGGAAGGCGGAAGCTAGCGGCAGGCAAGACGAAAAGTTCGTGGGTGTACCCGGTGGTGAATTCGCAAACGGGCGTCCTCGGAGAGAGGCTTCGCAAAGAAGACCTCCGCTCAGGACGACGATATCAGGATGATCTGGCGCTACGGCGCGAGGCGAACGAAGTTAGGGCCTGCGAGGCCCCGAAGGAGAATCATGGCAGACGAATCCAATAGGAATGCGGGCCCTGGAGCGGGCGCCGCAACGACGGACGCACCCAGTGGGCGTGCGGATGGCGGTGCTCCTCGCGAAGGAGGCGGCGGAGGCGGCTACGGTGCGCCTCGCGGACCTCGTCCCGGCGCGCGGCCCGGTGGTGGTCCGGGGGGCCCCGGCGGTGGTGGTGGCGGCGGGCGGAAGTTCTTCCGTCGCAAGAAGGTTTGCAAGTTCTGCGTCGAGAAGATCGACGGCATCAACTACAAGGACGTCCGGATGCTCTCGGGTTTTGTCTCCGAGGCCGGGAAGATCGTACCTCGCCGTCTGACCGGCGTGTGCACACCCCACCAACGGCGTCTGGCCGATGCCATCAAGCAGGCGCGCAACATCGCGCTGCTGCCGTTCGGGGGAAGGTAGAACCAGGGGCTAGTGGATAGTGGTTAGTGGCTAGTTAGGACTCGCGGATTCCACGCGAAGTGCCCTATGACCGCAGAGGGTTGATTGCAAGGCGGTCTGTGTCCCTGGCGCGAAAACGAGTCCCACTTTGTGGGACGGAAGATAATAGCCCAGCGCTTCAGCGCTGGGCACAGTTTGAAATAAGACCGAGTCCCGTAGGGACGGCAGTGGTTGCATTCAGGTCCGCGGTTCGAGCGCCCTAACAATGTTCGGGGCTTTCAGCCCGGAGACTCGCCAAATAAGATTCGACGGAGTTCTATTCATGGAAGTCATTCTGAAAGAAGACGTAACGAAACTCGGCTCCCGCGGCGAAGTGGTGAAGGTCGCCGAGGGCTACGGCCGCAACTATCTCATCCCCAAGAA
The DNA here is from genome assembly GCA_963737435.1 of uncultured Acidobacteriaceae bacterium. Taxonomy (GTDB): domain Bacteria; phylum Acidobacteriota; class Terriglobia; order Terriglobales; family Acidobacteriaceae; genus Bog-257. Next base: position 651,919 of record CAVTSI010000009.1, read on the forward strand.
GCTGGCGATTGAAGCCACCCCCGCCAACCGCGCCGTCATCGAGCAGATGAAGGCCTCGGCGGTGCGGCGCTCCGCCCGCGAGAAGGGCGATGCCCAGGCTTTGGCGCAGCAGGTCGAGGGCGTGACCGTCAGCTTCACCCGCAAGTCGGGCGAGCGCGATCAGCTCTTTGGCTCGGTGACTTCGGCTGACATCGCCCACGAGCTCGAGCATAAGGGCGTGCAGATCGATCGCCGCAAAATCCAGCTCGACGAGCCGCTGAAGCATGTCGGCGAGTTCAACGTGCCGGTGAAGTTGCACAAGGACGTGACCGTGCAACTCAAGGTCATCATCAACAGAGAAGCAGTCGCCGTGGCTGCTCCGGTGGAAGAAGCCGGCGCAGAAGCCTAGATCGAGCTTCTGGCGAACCGGCAAGAGGACCATCTAATGGCGGACCAAGGCTCTGAACGCAGCTCCTTCTGGACATCTTTGCCGGGCATCCTAACGGGCGCGGCGGCGCTGATTACGGCAGTCGCCGGCCTGGGTGGACTGGCAATCTGGCAGCACAACAAGCCCAGTCCCACTCCCGGCCCCACGCCCGCACCCATCGTGAGCCCGGTGGTGAAGCCCGATTATCCCGTGGGATCGCGGCAGTGGTGCGACCAGCAAGTGGCGGACTGGTCGGCCGAGATGGCCAAGGGGACCGATGATGCCGCATTCCGCACAGCCTTCCGCCAGGGGGAATGCGGCAAGAAGTACGGTCTTCGCCTGGGCAAGCCTGAGGCGAAATAGCCGGGTCGTGGGCTGCGGATCAAGCAGCGCGATTATTCAAATCCTAACTCGCGCAATTCCTCATCTGTGAGTGGATCGAACGCATCGGGCGCGGACCAGATTTGCCCCTTGAGCGCGTCGGGAATGCGCTTCTTGGCTGTGCTGGCAATGGGAACGATCTTCGCAACCGGTTGTTTGCCGCGCGTAATAACCACTTCCTTGCCGCTCTGGGCCTCCTTGATCAGCCGCGAGAAGTTGGTCTTCGCCTGATGTACCGTATAGTTCATTAACCAAGTTTACTGAGCTACGATGGTTCCGCTCAACCAACCGCAAAACTAATTGACGCCGTGAACCATTCCGCTCCGGCCACGTATCTACTAAATGAGGCGTCTATAATGACCGCTCACGGTTTCCGCCCCCGCCCGTCTATGTAGTTGCAGGCACAAGAATTGGGCTTGCTAATTACAGACCAGGTAGAAACCAGACATGCCGGCCGAAGCGGTAGCAGTTCCTCTCACGGTTGGCTCGGGGCCCCCGCCACGCACCGGGTTTGCGCGTGGTGGGGTGCTTGGCCCGGGGCTCCGTTCTTCCGTGGCGTGGCGGGAGGCGGACAAGACGTCCTCTAGTCCCTCTGACCGAGGGTCGATGGCGGGGCAGGCCCAGAGCCGCATGAATGACACGGAGCTGATCCGGGAAGCACAACGTGGCAATCACGCCGCGTTCGAGGAACTGGTGCGCCAGTACGATGGCGCCGTGCTGCGCCTCGCCTATCACCTGACCCGCTCGGAGCAGGACGCCCAGGACATTTATCAGGAAGCGTTTCTCAAGGCCTACCGGAACATAGGCAACTTCCGCTTCGAGTGCTCGTTTTATACCTGGATCTACCGCATCGCGACCAATCTGTGTCTCGATCTACTGCGCAAACGGCAGGTGCGCAAAGAAGATTCGGGGATCACGACCGACTCGGAGGGCGGCACCTACGACCTGCTCGACCAGGTTGCTGATCAGCGACCGGGGGCCAGTCCGGAGCGCGACCTGATGCGGCGCGAGCTGGCCGCGAACATCGCCAAGGCCTTGCAGAAATTGACTCCGCGCGAGCGCATGGTATTTGAGATGAAGCACTACCAGGGTTTGAAGCTGCGCACCATTGGCGAGATTTTGAATACGACGGAAGAAACGGCGAAGAACACGCTGTTCCGAGGCACGCAGAAACTGCGCGCCGCATTGAAGAGCGTGAAGGGATGAGCACTTGGCAATTAGCACTTGGCACTTGGCGATTAGTATTTGGTGCTGGACAACCAGAACTTTGGTCGGCCCGGGATTGACTAAATGCTATGTGCTAAGTGCCAGTTGCTGATTTTGAAGACGCTCTGCCCAAGGAAGAATTGATAGAGGTAGTAGTCATGAATTGCGAATGGGTACAACAGAACACAGCGCTCTATTTATACCGCGAGCTGGCTGACGACGCGCGCCACGAATTGGAGCAGCACATCCGGCGCTGCCCGGACTGTGCGGCCGAGTTGGCGGCGCAGCAGCAGTTCCAGGAGCAGATGAACGCGCTGCCCGTACAAGAGCCGTCGGCAAGCTTTCTGGCGGCGGCGCGCATGCGCCTGCAGGAGTCGCTGGAGACCGCGCAGCAGAATCGCGCCTGGTACCATCGCCTCGCCTTCGATCCCATGGCGTGGATGCGCCAGGTGCGTTTCTCGCCCGCTCTGGCCACGATCATCTTTCTGGCCGGCTTTGGCGGCGGTCTCGGCGCCATGTACAGCGCGAAAGGGCCCATTACGGCAACGTCCACGACTCCCCCGGCAGAAGCTTCCATCGGCGGCATTACCTCCATCGAAAAACAAGCCGGTACCGACAACGTCAAAGTTCAATATGACAAACGCCTGCCTGCGTCGGTCCAGGGACCGGTCTCCGATCCGAAAGTGCAGGACCTGTTGCTCTATGCCGCCAAGAGCAACGAGAATTCCGGCGTGCGCCTGAATTCCGTGGATGTGCTGACCAGCAAAGCTGACGATCCTCGCGTGCGCGAGACCCTGACCTATGCGCTGCGGTACGACAGCAATCCCGGGGTGCGCCTGATGGCGCTGGATGGAGTAGGGCCCTTCGTGAAACAGGACGTCCGGGTGCGCAATGCCGTGCTGGAAGCCCTGCTGGACGACAGCAATCTGGGAGTGCGCAGCGGCGCTCTCCACGCGCTGGAACCGGTCCGCACCGACAGCAGCGTGCGCATGGCCCTGCAACAGTTGTCGAAGGAGGATCCCAGTGAATACATCCGCACCGAGTCCAAGCGCGTGCTGGCCTCGATGCCCAATATTTACTAGGGCGGAGAAACGGTGTTGCAGATCTTTGTGCATTGGCTCCCGGAAAGAGGATTGGTTGAAGCAGGATTGGCAATTTAGAGCGGCGCTGAGAAAGGCGGAACGGGAAGACTTCGGCGCACAGGGTGCGGCGAGTAGTCGCAAATGGACAGCGACCGCAGCATTCCTCGCGATGGCGGTTGCGATTCCGCTGTGGGCGCAGCAATCGCGAGTTTACCGCGACGGCGCTTCGTGGGTGGAGGAGATCAGCGGGACATTGCCTGCTTCGCGCCAGGTCCGCATTACCACCGATCTGGGATCGGTGCAGGTGCGAGGAAGTTCGCCGCGCCTGACGTATATCATTCGCAAACGTTCGTACGCTCCCAGCCAGGAAGCGGCGCGACGACAATTTGAGCAGATGCATATTTCCAGCATCAAGAACGCGGAAGGCGACTTCATCGAAGGCCGGCTGGCGACCCGGAACCTGAACCGGTTCAGCGCCGAGTTCCTGGTGCAGATACCGCGAGAATTAGAAATGGTGAGAGTGGAAACGCGGAGTGGTGCGCTCGACTTTAGTTCCATCGCGGCTACCGTTCTGGGCGCGACCGGTGCAGGTTCGATCACGCTCGACAATCTGGATGGATCGGTGAAAATTACCAGCGGCGGCGGAAATGTGGAGGTCGGACGTCTGGGCTCCGATTTCTCGCTGATTACCGCAGGAGGGGACGTTCACATCAAGAACGCCGCCGGACAAATGCACATCAACATTGGCGGAGGTAAGGTGTATGTCGGTTCTATGAAGGGAGGCTTTATTCAAACCGGTGCGGGCAATATTGACGTGCGCAAGTGCAGCGGTGATCTGGGGGTAAGCTCTGGCGGAGGCAATCTCAATCTGGGTGACGTGAGCGGCGCGGTCGTGGCGGGAACGACCGGGGGGAGTGTCCATCTGGACAGCGCCAAGGGGCGGGTGCAGGTCAGTACGGGTGGCGGCAGTGTCGATCTGTTTAATCTGAGTCAGGGCGCGCAGGTGGAAACCGGAGCCGGCGGGATTACGGCGGAGTTTGTGGGCAAGCGTGGCAGCTTCGCTGATTCATCGCTGCATACCGCAGCCGGCGATGTAATCGTCTATCTGCCAAGAGAGTTGCCGGTCACGGTGCATGCCTCGTCGGACATGGCGACCGGCCATGGCATCGCGTCCGAGTTTTCCGGACTGCGGATTACCAAAGAAGGCAACAACTTCGCCCCCAAGTCCATGTACGCCGAAGGGACGTTAAATGGGGGCGGCCCAGTGTTGAAAGTCCGAACCATCATGGGACAGATCGATTTTCGGCAGTCACACTGGCAAGCACATTAAGGTAGGACTTATGCGCACAATTACGATCATTATGCATGGTCTGGTCGCCATCCTGCTGGCAGCTGCAATGGCGGCGCCGGCGGCGGCCGAGCCCCTCTCAGGTGGTCCAGCAGGGTCGGATTCGCACCAGACCGCTTATCTCGGGGTGCACATTGACGAGGTCACCCCACAGCAGGCTTCCGCGCTGAAGTTGGCCAGTCCGAGCGGCGCGGTCATTACCGATCTCGACCGCGACGGTCCCGCATGTAAGGCGGGATTGAAAGAGAACGACGTCATCGTAGGTCTGAATGGTTCGAAGATAGAATCGCCCGAACAATTGGGGAATGCGATCCACGCGACCCAGCCGGGCAAGACCGTGACGGTGACCGTGGTCCGCAGCGGTGAGACCAAAGATGTCAAAGTAACTCTGGGAAGATGGCCGCAAGTCACCACTCACGGACAGGCCTTCTTGGCCGGAGGTCCGCGGTTTGCTGGTCCGGTGGTGGCGCCCGGCGTTGTCCCCGATATCGAGATTCCATCTTTCGCCGCGCTTTCTTCGCGCCATGGTTTGATGGTGGAGAGCCTGTGTCCGCAATTGGCTGACTTCTTCAATGTACCGGCAGGGACCGGCGTCATGGTGCGCTCGGTGGAAAAAGGCAGTCCTGCGGATGCGGCTGGCCTGAAGGCTGGCGACGTGATCGTCAGGCTGAACAATGAAACCATCCACGACTTGGCCGACTGGCGGCGCGTGCTGCGGGTCCGGGCGAGCCAGGTATCCATCACCGTGGTCCGCGAGAAACACGAGCAGACCGTCGTGATGCATCTTCCGCAGCCGGCAGATTCCTCGAAAGTGATTGGCGAGAACTGGGGCGATGTTGAAGAGCAGATGCAAGCCCTGGGGCAGGAAATGGAGGAGCTGCGTCCCCAGCTTGAGGCCAGCCAGGAAGAAATGCTGGCAGCCGTGCAGCCCAGCCAGCAAGAGCTGGAACCGATGCGCCGCGAGATTGAAAAGTCGATGAAGCTGAAACAGAAAGACATGGAAAAAATGGCGCGCGAAATCGAAAAATCGATGCCCTCTCAGATGCAGATGGAGAAGATGACTCGCGACATCGTGAAGTCCGTGCCGAGCCAGGAACAGCTCGATCAGATGCGCCATGACATCCAGGAGTCGATGAAGAATTGGACGCCGCAGTTCCAGCAGGAAATGCAGGAACTGCAGAAACAGATGGAGCAGCAAAAGCTCGACTTGCAGCAAATGCTGAAGGGCTTCGGGACCGAGCACGAATACTAGGGCCTATCCAGCCATCCCTCTCTAAAATTGTCATTACGAGCGAAGCGAGGAATCTGCTGTTGTTTGGGCTGGAATGACGGACAGGAAACAGCAGATCCCTCACGGCCTAAAGGCCGTTCGTGATGACCACTCAGATAAATGCAGGCCTTCTTAAACACTTCACCTCTCGTGGCCTTCCCCCGCTGGGCCTTTGTGCCGCCACTTGTGATTGACCCACTCAATGGCTCCGTACAGGACGAGGCACACCCAGGCATCCACCAGCAATCCGACATCGATCCGGAAAGGGTGATGACGGCCCGCCAGCGGCAGATGCGGCATCAGGACAAAGAAGTAGAGCAGGCTGCCCACAACCACGGCAGCCAACTGCTTGAGAAGTCTTCGCAGCACGCACTTGTTGGACACCCGCAACGGCGCATTCGGTGCGGGAAAATTAGCAACTAGCAACTAGTGCCTAGGTTGTGTCTTAAAAGCGCATTCGTTGGAGGAGAAGTCGCAAGCCGCAAGAATCGAGCGAAGTTCATCTCAGCCAATTGCTGGTTGCTAATTGCTAGCTGCTAGTTGCTAGTTGCTGATTTACCATCCTTCTGTGCTCGATCTCGCCACCAACGTGCAGTTTGTCAAAGGCATTGGGCCGAAGATCGCCCAAATTCTGCTGGAGAAGGGCATCAGCACGGTCGAGGACTTGCTCTACTATTTGCCCTTCCGCTACGAAGACCGGCTTAATCCGCGCGGCATTGGCGAGCTGCGCGCCGGCGAGATGGCCAGCATTATTGCCGAGGTGCGCACCTTCGGTCTGTTCCGCACGCGCCGTATGCCTATCTTCGAGATGACCGTCGGCCAGGGGCGTGACACGTTGAAATGCATGTGGTTCAACGCCACCTACCTGCAAGACAAGTTTCGCGCCGGCATGTTGCTGGCGCTATACGGCAAGGTGGAAGCCGGCGATCGCGGAGGTCACCGCTTCGAGATTATCCAGCCGCAATTCGAAGTCCTGCATGATCCGACGGCAACCCACGGCAACGCCGGGGGCGACGAACCCAAGTGGCAATCGCTGGAGGTCGGCCGCATCGTTCCCATCTACGAAACTGCCGGCAATGGCCGTCTCACCGCGCGCTGGTTCCGGCGCGTGATCCACGGCATGCTGGAGGGTCTCGACCAGGATCCGCCGGACGCGATCCCCCCTGCGGTCCGCGGACGCATGGGCTTGATCGATCGCCGTCGCGCGTTCTGGCAGGCCCACTGGCCGGAGGTCGGCGAGAGCCTGGCGAATTTACAGGCGACGCGCACTCCGGCGCACATCCGGCTTATCTTCGAGGAACTTTTCTTCCTCGAACTGGGACTCGAACTTAAGCGCCGGAAGATGCGCGCCCAGACAGGGACCGCTTTCCAGATTGGCGATCGGATCCGGGGCGCGGTAAAGCGAATCCTGCCGTTCCACCCGACATCGGCGCAGAAGCGCGTGCTGAAAGAAATTGCGGCCGATATGGCCGAGCCCGCTCCCATGCGACGTTTGTTGCAAGGCGATGTCGGCTCGGGCAAGACCATTGTTGCGCTGGAAGCTGCCGTTATCGCCATGGAAAACGGCTACCAGGTCGCCCTGATGGCGCCCACGGAGATTCTGGCGACGCAGCATTACCTTTCTGCGCGGCGCATTCTGGAGCCCGCCGGCTACCGCATTGTGTTGCTCACCGGGTCGCAGGAATCCGGCCGCAAGAAGCAGGCGCGCCATCATATCGCGCAGGGCAACGCGCAACTGGTGATCGGTACCCATGCGCTCATCCAGGAGACCGTCGAGTTCGACAAGCTGGGGCTGGTCATCGTGGACGAGCAGCATCGCTTCGGCGTGCTGCAGCGCTTCCGCCTGATGAAGAAAACGAACCAAGCAGAGCCTGACGTGCTAGTGATGACGGCCACGCCGATTCCGCGCACCCTCGCGCTCACTCTGTACGGCGATCTCGACACCAGCGTGCTCGATGAGCTTCCGCCCGGGCGCACGCCCATCACCACGCGGCGCGTCGGCGATGAGCGTTCGGAAGAAGTGTGGGAGTTTGTGCGCAAACAAGTCGCAGCGGGACGGCAAGCCTACATCGTGTATCCCGTGATCGAAGAGGGCGCCACGCCACCCCATCGCGCCAACGACGGGCGCGCTGGGGGCCCCGGGGAAGGCGAACTGAAGGCGGCCATCAAGATGTACGAGCAGCTTCGCAAGCGCGAATTCTCCGGCCTGCACGTCGGCCTGTTGCACGGGCGCATGAGCGCCGAGGAAAAAGATGCAACCATGGCCAGCTTTCAGCGCGGTGATATTGATGTGCTGGTCTCGACCACGGTCATCGAGGTCGGCGTGGACGTGGCCAACGCCAACATCATGGTGGTGGAGCACGCCGAGCGTTTCGGCCTCTCGCAACTGCATCAACTGCGCGGGCGCATTGGACGCGGCAGCGCCAAGTCGTACTGCGTGCTGATGACCGGTGGCAAGGTTTCGGTGGAAGCCGAGCAGCGACTCGAAGCCATGGTGCGCACCCAGAATGGGTTCGAGATTGCCGAACTCGACTTGCAGCAGCGCGGCCCCGGCGAGTTCTTCGGCACGCGCCAGGCAGGTATGCCGAACTTTCGCGTGGCCAATTTGTTGCGCGACCGCGAATTGCTGGAGGCGGCGCGCCGCGAAGCGAGATACGTGCTCGCCGGCCCGAACCCCGATCTGGCCAAAGAGGAGATCGCCCGCGCCGTGCAACATCTGCGCGGACACTGGAACCGCCGGTACGGGCTGGTGGAAGTGGGGTGAGCCGGGCAATCCTGGAACGGTTGCAGTCCGTTGCATGACGGCCTAATTTGGGACAAGAAATATGCTCCGTTGGGCGTAATTGTGTCATTATATGAGTATGCAGCGGTCGCGCTTACTGGTTTTGACGGTCCTGATTTTGAGTGCCGCCCTTTTGCATGCCCAGAGAGCAGGTGGCGGATCTCAGGGCGGAGGATCGCAGGGCGGAGGATCGCACGGCAGTGGAGGATCGCACGGCGGTGGAGTTGCCGCGGGAGGCCGTATGCCTGGGCACGGAACCAGGCCGGGCTCATCCAATGGCTTCTTCCCGCTGCGTTCCGGCGGCCACCATCACCGTGGATACGGATACGGAGCGACTTGGCTGCCTTATGGCGCTCCGTACTGGGATGATGACGGTTATTTTTGGGATGAGTCTTATGAGCAGCCAGCCGACTATCAGCAATCGGCGCCCCCGGCATCGCCACAGGTAGTCGTGGTGCAAGGCAAAGAGCCGCGGTCACCAGCGCCCCCTCCCGAGTCACCGAAGCTAATCGAAGTGCCGGAATGGAAAGAAGCCCCGGCCGCCAAGCCGCAGCCCCCAGCGCTGTTCGTGCTGAAGGGCGGAGAACGGCTTGAAAGCCGCAATTACCTGCTGACCGCCGAGTCTCTGCAAATTCAGGTTGGCCGCCAGCGGCGCGAGATCCCGATCGACACACTCGACCTCGACGCAACCATCGCCGCCAATCACGAGCGCGGAATCGAGGTCACCATTCCCCGGGACCGCACCGCCTTGTTCGTAAGCTTCTGAGACCAGATACCCAGTTTCGCGCCAATCGCGGGAGCTGTTGTGCTTCGCCAGAACCAAATGCAGTACCGTTTTCGCCTACGATGGCGCCTGGTCCCCTCTAAACGGGAGCCTTGCCGTTTTCTCTCTCCTCCAGCGCTTACGGCTTCGCCGCGCTATCGCCTGTCGCCTGCTTCTCAAAGGTCCGGTGGCACGGTCGGCCCGCAATCCCCAGGCCCGTGCTCCGCTCGCCGATGCCCTCCGTGTCGGTGAACTGCGCCTTTACCTCGTAGCTATAGTCATGGCCCTCGGTCTTGATTGGCGCGTGAGTGTACTCCGTGCCGGCAGTAACTCCACTGTCCGTCAACTTGGCCTTCCCGTCGTTGGCGATCTTGCCATCGATTGCCAAGTAGGCCGGCTGGCCCCTGGTGCCGCGATCGCCATGCAGAACATTGCCCGTCGCTGTCGAGATAAAGTGCAACGTGTGGCCCAGCGTCCCGCCCTTCGGCTCGCAGGTCACGGTCGTGTTCCACTTGCCGTCGAACTTGCCGGCCGTGCCCTGCCCGCCCGCCGACAGCGTTATCAGGATGATTCCGAACAAAAGCCCCTTGTTCATGGTTTTCTACTTTCTGCTTTCCGGCGACGTCTCAGCCAGGATTTCCATTTTGATTTCCTGGCACGCCGTCATGCTACGCATGAAGTCATTTTCGGCAAAGGTTTAACTGGAATTTCCTTTTTGACAGTCGAAAACGTCGCCATTGTACGCCTATCTCGCCTCTCTCCGACAGGCTCAGTGCCAGCCACACTTGGTTCGAGCGAGAACGATGACAACACAGGCGGGTCATCTTGGCGGCTGAGACCCAACCTGGCAAGGTTGCCATCCCGGTAGAATTCCAGTTAAGGCGTGCACACCTTGGAAGGTGGTGGGTTCTATGTCTAAATTCCTGGCTTGTCTCTGGATCTGTCTGTTGGCCTGTGCCCAGAGCGCGGCAGCCCAGAGCGCGCTGCCTACGACCGAGGGCGATTACGTCGCGCCGAACTTTCACTTTCGCTCCGGTGAAGTGCTGCCCAGCCTGCGGCTGCACTATACGACCCTCGGCACGCCGAAACGCGATGCCAGCGGCCGCGTTACGAACGCGGTTATGGTCCTTCACGGAACTACAGGCTCGGGCGAGCAGTTCGTCTCGCCGCAGTTCGCGGGCGTGCTGTTTGGGCCGGCCGAATTGCTCGACGCGGCGCGCTACTACATCATCCTGCCGGATGGCATCGGGCATGGGAAGTCTAGCAAACCGAGCGATGGGCTGCATGCCGGCTTTCCCCATTACGACTACGACGACATGGTGGCCGCGCAGCATCAACTGCTGGTCGACGGGCTGAAGGTAAACCATCTTCGCCTGATCATCGGCACCTCGATGGGTTGCATGCACTCGTGGGTATGGGGCGAAACCTATCCAGATTTCATGGACGCGATGATGCCGCTGGCGTGCTTGCCGGTGCAGATCGCCGGGCGCAATCGCATGATGCGCAAGATGGCCATGGACGCAATTCGCCAGGATCCGGCGTGGGAGAACGGTGAGTACAAGTCGCCGCCGGGCTTGAAGACCGCGCTCGACGTGCTGCTGGTCATGGGCAGCAGCCCGCTGCAGATGCAGAAACAATATCCCACGCGCGAGGCCGCCGACGCGTTTCTGGACAACTTCATGCGCACCCGCTTTGCCTCAACCGACGCCAACGACTTTCTCTACGCCTTCGATGCGTCGCGCAACTATGATCCGTCGCCTAATCTGGAGAAGATTCGAGTGCCAGTGATGGCCGTCAATTCGGCCGACGACTTCATCAATCCGCCGGAACTGGGGATCATGGAAGTCGAAATCAAACACGTTCCCAAGGGCAAATATGTGCTGTTGCCGATTAGCGATCAGACCCGCGGACACGGCACGCATACGCTTCCGGCGATCTGGAAGGACTATCTGCAGGAGCTGCTACGCGAGTCGCAGCCCTGATCTCTCGCTGTGCCACATTGTATGACTCCCACAATGTGGCATAACCTAGCCTTCAACGCGCCTTACTCCCCCTGGCCGGCGCCGACGGCAAGCGTCGGCACTCCATGCTTGCGCATCAGGTCATTCAGCGCGGGGACTTCCACGCGCACGATCTCCTGCCAGTTCGACAATTGTGCGCTCAGGCGGGAATGCAGTTCGTCAAACACCAGTAACTGCTGCGCGGTGGGCGCTGCATCAACGTCCTGCACGACCTCGTTGAAGGAAGCGTACTGCTCGTTGAGCATGTTGGGATAGCCCAGGTTGCCCTCTGAACTTTTCATCTTGACCTGCATCAAGAGTTGCTCAACCGGAGTCATCTTCTGATCGAGGGCGTGCGCGGCGGAAACAACCTCGCTGCTGGAAGAGCTTTCCCCAGCCCACTTCTGCAAAGTCTGCAGATTGGCGCGGAGTTCGCGGATCTGGTTGACCGCCCGATGCAGCGCGTCGATGTCCTGCTGCACTTTGAGCGCAAGCTCGATCTGCTTTTGCAGGTCGGCGGCGGTGACCGAATTCTGCAACCGGGGATCGAGTTTCACTTCTAAGGAAGCGGTCTGGCTTCTGCCTTTCACGGTGAGCTTGACCTGGTAAGTGCCGGGAGTCACCAGTGGACCTCGCGGCGGCTCGCCCTCGTAGAACGCTCCTGCAATCTGGGCCGGAGGATCGTAGCGGAAGTCCCAGGCGAACCGGTTCATGCCTGCATCGGCGGGCAGCAACTCCGCCGGCTTCTCGCGGTCGGGCCACTCGGGCGGCTGCTCCTGTTTGCTCTCCTTGTGATTGGAAAGCCTGCGCACCAGCTTGCCCTGCGCATCGAAGATCTCGATCGTGATCTCTTCCTTCTCTGCCGGCTTGGACTTCAAGTAGTAATCGAGGATTGCGCCCTTGGGAGGGTTGTCTCCTACAGGGCGCTTGCGGTCGACTTCGTCAGGAAAGTGAAGGCGTATCGCCGTGGCCGGTTGATAAAGATGGAAGTCCTCGGCCGCAATTGCGGAATTTGCCTGTCGCAAAGGGCTGATGTCGTCGAGTATCCAGAACGACCGGCCATGGGTTGCGGCCACCAGGTCGTCGTCTTTGACAGCCAGGTCGTGGACCGGCGAAGTCGGCAGGTTCAATTGCAGGGACTGCCAGTGAGCGCCCTCGTCGGCAGAGAAATACACCCCCGTCTCGGTGCCGGCGTAGAGCAAGCCTTTCATTTCGGGATCTTCGCGCACCGAACGCACGTAGGAGCCGGCCGGAATGCCGTTGGCGATGCGAGTCCAGCTCTTGCCGAAGTCGTGGGTCTTGTAGATCAGCGGATTGAAATCGTCGAGCTTATGGCGGTCAATCGCCGCATATGCGGTGCCGGGGTCGTGGTGCGAGGCCTCGATGATGCTGACCATGCTCCACTCCGGCATATCTCTCGGCGTGACGTTCTCCCAGCTCTTACCGTCGTCGCGGGTGAGATGAATCAAGCCGTCATCGGTTCCCGCCCAGAGCATTCCCTTCTGCAAGGGCGACTCGGCCAGGGTGAAGACTGTGTCGTAATATTCGACGCTCGTGATGTCGAGGGTGATTTCGCCGCCGGAGGGCTTCTGCTTACTCTTGTCGTTGCGGGTCAGATCGGGGCTGATAGTGTTCCAACTGCGGCCCTGGTCCGCGCTCTTGAGCACGTACTGGGAAGCACTGTAGATGACGTTGGAGTCGTAGGCCGACACCAAGACCGGTTCGGTCCACTGAAAGCGGTATTTAAGCGTGCCCGCGCCGTTGCCCGAGGTATCCAGCGGGTAAGGAGAGACATCCTGCATCTGCTTGGTGCGATGATCGTAGCGGGTAATGTCGGCGCTGTCTGAACCCGCGTACACAATTTCCGGATCGCGCGGGTCGGGAGCGATATATCCGCTCTCTCCGCCGCCGACGTCATACCAATCCTGGCGTGCGATCACCCCGTCGTCGGTGCGGCTGGCGATGGCTACCGTGCTGTTGTCCTGTTGCGCTCCATACACGCGATAGGGCCAGTGATTGTCAACGGCGACGTGGTAGAACTGCGCGGTCGGCTGATTGTTCTGCGGCGTCCAGGTCTTGCCGCCGTCCACGGATATCGTCACCCCGCCGTCGTTGCTATTGATAAGGCGTTGCGGGTTGGTGGGGTCGATCCACAGCCCATGATGATCGCCGTGCGGCGCTGGCAGCAACTCGAAGGTCTTCCCGCCGTCGCTGGAGCGGAATGCGCCGGTGTTCAGCACATACACCGTGTCGGCCTGCTTGGGATCGGCGAACACGTGGGTGAAGTACCAGGCGCGCTGGCGATAGCGTTCATCGTCGTTGACGCGCGTCCAGGAATTGCCGGCATCGTCGGAGCGATAGAGTCCGCCCTCTTTGGCTTCGATGAGCGCATACACCCGATTGGAATCCGCTCCCGAAACCGCAATGCCAATGCGTCCAAGATTGCCTTCCGGCAGGCCGTGGCCGGCCAGCTGTTTCCAGGTGAGTCCGCCGTCCGCCGATTTGTACAGGCCGCTGCCTGGGCCGCCACTGTTGAAGTACCAGGGCTGGCGGCGGACCTGCCACAGTGCAGCGTAAACTACGCTGGAATTTCTGGGATCGAATACCACATCAATTGCGCCGGTATTGTCGTCCTTGTAGAGGACCTTCTGCCAGGTTTTGCCACCGTCGGCGGTGCGGAATACGCCCCGTTCAGCATTCGGGCCCCAGGCATGACCCAAGGCTGCGACCAGAACAATGTCAGAATTGCGAGGATCGATGATGACGGCGCCGATGTGGCGCGTGTCTTTCAGACCTACGTTCTTCCAGGTCAGGCCAGCGTCAGTTGACTTGTAAACCCCGTCCCCGTAGGAGATGTTGCCGCGCAAACAGGCTTCGCCGCTGCCCGCGTAAAGGATGTTGTGGTCCGAATCCGCCACCGCGATGGCGCCGATCGAGGAGATGTCCTCATGGTCGAAGGTCGAAGTCCAACTGAGACCGCCGTTGGTGCTTTTGAAGATTCCTCCGGCGACCGCGCCGAAATAATAAGTATTGGGGTCGCCCGGAACTCCAGCGACGGCCAGCACACGGCCACCGCGAAACGGCCCGATTTGCCGCCACTTCATGCCGCCGACAAGGGCTGGGTTGACCTGTGCAGTCGAGTTCACTCCAATCGCTAAGACGACAAGCACGCAAAGCGCAGACAGGCGACGCATCGACGATCCTCCGTTGTTGCGAAAACTGTCATCCTACCGGGAAACGACAAGGCGTTCAAGCGCCCTAGTAATTCGGTACTGTCCTAATTTCAATTCAGATTAGGGCACCACCGTCAATTCATGGCGCGAAGTAGCTGGAGATGTCGAGGATCAATTGCGTGATCCCGGAACCAGCATAGGCATCGACCTTGCCGTTGTTAGTGGGCACGATGGCCATGTTGTTGGTAAGGGACCCATCGAAGGCATTTAGCGTCGAGACCACCGACTGGTGGGTGCCGTCCGGCCACAGCGTCAAGTAGCCCAGCGCGCCGCTGGGGACGACCGTCGCGTTGAACACGTACGCCTGTGCAGTGGCCGGTGGTCCGCAAGAACTGCCCACCACATCCACCGGAGGAGTCAAGGTTCCGCTGAACGGCTGACCGCTGCCCACATGACGAGTGTCGATAACCCGGCAAGGCGCCACCGCATAGAGCGACAGTCCGCCCTGACCCGCCGGCGCGAAGTAGCCATCGATGTCCAGGATCACATTGGTCGTGTTGGTGACGTACACACTGACGTCTCCGCTGGTGCCCGCCGGCACGATGGCAGCGTTGGCCTTGACCCGGCCATCCGGCGAGTTCAGGGTCGAAACCACCGGCTGGCCTTCACCCGTCGGCCAGATGGTTAAGTACCCCAGTTGACCTTGCGGCACCACGGTGACATTCAGCGAATAGGCTGCCGCAGTCGCAGGAATGTTGCAGCCGCCCTCCTGCTGGACCGGGAAGTCCCGCGAGCTTCCACCCTGAATCGCACCGCCGGTCTGACGGGTATCCACCAGCCGGCAGGGAGTGACAGCGACGAATTGCACCGCCAATGGCGTCGGATTAACCAGTTGCGAGAGCGTGCCGCTGCTGCCGGAATAATTGGCATCGCCGGAGTAGGTCGCTACGATGGCATCGGTGCCAACCGCCAGCGTAGAAGTTGTGCACACCGCCGTAAGCTGCGAGGTCAGCGGCACTGCCGTGTAGCCGGAAATCGCGGCGGCGTTCGAGGTAAAGCTCACGGTCCCGGTCGGCGCTGGTGGTCCCGCGGGACGGTAGTGTTGCAAGTTTCAAACGCAGACAAGTTTGTCGCCGAGCGTCTGTCGTGCGTTCTTAGGCTGCCAAATCGAAGAGATTGTCGATGAACTGAATCTGAAGAAGAAGATCATTTCCTGCCACCCATCGAACTTGCCCCTTGCGGATCATGTGGACTGCTTCGTAGCCTTGAATCGTTCGCCGAGCCGCCTGGAATTCTCGGAAGCCCTGCTTGGCGTTCACTCGACGTTTGATGGCTCGATGATCCTGTTCCAGAGTGTTGTTCAAATACTGCACAGGTCGGTGTCGACAGCGGTTGCGCAGCGTCCCCTCCTTTTTAGTGTCGGAGATCGCGGAGCTATTAATCGGTGCCAGGTCGGTGTTGATCACTCGAGGTTGGGGATGGGATCGATCGCCAAGCGCCTTGCGAAACAGGCGCTTGGCAGCATCGGCGTCGCGAAACGCTGACAGCAGGAAATCGATGGTGGCTCCCCTGGAATCGATGGCCCGGTACAAGTAGCACCAGCGACCCTTCACGCGGACGTAGGTTTCGTCCACTCGCCAAGACTTGTTTGTCGGCTTGAGATGCCTTCGCAGTCGCTGCTCCAATTCAGAGCCGTAATACTGCACCCAGCGCCAGACCGTTGTGTGATCGACATTGAGACCGCGCTCCTCCAGCAGCTCCTCAACATCGCGTAGCGAGAGAGAAGGGCGAAGATACCACCGGACCGCACAAAGTATGAGGCCGGGTTCGGTTTGCCGCCATTTGAAGATCGCGGGTCGGGCTATCATTTCGCGATTCTGTCACGTCACCAGCCAGCAACCCAGAAAAGTTGCAACACATCCCTCCCAAGCACTGGTCGTTTGGCGTTTCAAGGCCTCACCACGCTGCCGATTGGCGGGCGCGGTCCAATGGCAAGAGAGACCTGGTGTGTCCGTCGGAAACGCGAGGGCTTTCTTAAGCATTAGGTCCGGGCCGACAGCTTCCTCTTCTCCTTACAGCGTATGCTTGGCGGCGGAAACCGGCGGCCTGTCTGGGTCGTTTCAATGTCTACGAAACGAGAGCCATTAGTTAGTGCCCGACATGAGAAACTCCTGGCATCGCCAGAACGGAGCCGAACGCACGAGGACGCATGAAAGAGATTGAGACATTATTGGCCTTTGGATTGGATGGAATGCAGATCCACGTCAAAGATGAGAGTGGAGTTCGGTCCAATGCCGGAGCCTTGGCCGCGCAGTCCGTAGGCAAGGTCTGGGGGAACGACAAGTTGCCACTGCGATCCCACAGACATGAGCTGTAGCGCTTCCGTCCAACCTTTGATGACTCCATTCACAGGGAACGTCGCCGGCTGGCCGCGCTTGTAGGAGCTGTCAAATTCCGTGCCGTCGATCAGTGTGCCCCGGTAGTCGCAGACCACCGAATCCGTGGCCTTGGGTTTGGGTCCTGTACCCTCTTTCAAAATCTTGTATTGCAGACCACTGGGCAGCGTGATGACGCCCGCTTTAGCTTTGTTAGCAGCCTGAAATGCGTCTCCTTCTTTTTTGTTCCTCTCTGCCGTCGCTTGGGCCTTCGCTTCTGCCTTCTTGCGCAATTCATTTTGCAGTTGGGTGATCGTGGCCTGCGCCTCTTCATCCGTCAGCAGCGTCTTGCCGCCAGCCATCGTGTCCTGTAAACCCTGCGATATGATGGCCGGATCAACGTCAACGGAGTCCCCACGCAGTCCCTTTCCAAGCCTCATGCCAATCGCGTAGCTGAGCTTGGCTTTCTGCGTGGGTAGGGCCGGGTTGTTTTGGCTTCCTGCCGCGGGGGCTTGTCCGGTCTTCGCCGGAGCAGTTTGTTGGGTATTCGTGGCTGGGCTCTGCTGCGCCAAGACACTTCCGAGCAGCATCATGCCGGCGACCACGACATTTATTGGTAGGTTGAACGATCTAAGCATAAAAGCATTATCCCATGCTGTAGCGTATCTGCAAAATTGCGCGATGAAGCGCCTAGGCGGGAACCTCGTTCCTATCCCATTGGGCCCACTGGAGCGTTCATGGCACATTTCTCAAGAGCTTGCGGATGCCGTCGAGATAGCAGTCCAAGCCGAGTACGCGGCCCAGGATAGACGCGGGCACGGTGAGCGATCATCGCCGTTGTTCTTCTTCGCCCGTGAGCTCCGCTTGGTTCTGGATGATTTCAAGGAGTCGGAGGCTATCAATCTCGTGGGAAAAATTCTAACAATGCGGCACCCTGCCTGTAATGGGAGCTGTAAGTGATTGATCTGGCGGAGGATGCAGTCACGAGCGAACCCTTCTCCGCCCGAAATTCCCTGCTAACAGGGAAAAATACAGGGAATTTCGTGAATTTGGCTGGTCCATTCCGGCCGTCACTGGCCCTAAACGCTTCATTTTGCGTGACTTCTGATGCCAGAGACAACTTTTTTGCCTTGAATCGAACAGGGAACACCAGGTTCGCCAAATCGCCGCAAGCATCCGGGAGTTCGGTTTCACGAATCCGATCCTAGTTGGTGGTAACGACATCATCGCAGGGGAGGGTCGATTTAAAGCGGCCAAGCTGCTCGGCATGACCGAGGTGCCCACGGTTCAGCTTGCGGGTCTCACACCCGACCAGATTCGCGCCTACGTCATTGCTGACAATCGCCTGGCCGAGAAAGCCGGCTGGGATCACGAGATCTTGGCCATCGAATTCCAGCACTTATTGACGCTCGATACCACCTTCGACGTTGCCATTACTGGCTTCGACGTGCCAGAGGTCGACGTGATCCTGCAGGAATTCGCCCAGAAGATAGACAGGGCTGACGAGATCGAGAAATTATCTAGTCCAGCGGCGACCCGCCACGGTGACTTGTGGAAGCTCGGCAGGCACAAAGTCCTGTGCGATAGTGCTCTAAGCCCCCAAGCGTTTCAACTTCTGATGGACAGGCGCCGCGCCGCGGCGGTCTTTGTCGATCCCCCCTATAACGTCAAAATCGATGGCCACGTTTGTGGAAACGGAGCAATTCATCACCGCGAGTTTGCAATGGCCGCGGGCGAGATGAGTGAAGTGGAATTCACCGCGTTTCTGAGCACCAGCCTGGGTTTGCTGGCTCAATTCAGCACAGACAGTTCCCTTCACTACATTTGTATGGATTGGCGACACGTGTGGGAGTTGAGTTCAGTGGGAAGGAAAATATACGACGGTCTCTTCAACCTATGCATCTGGACGAAAGACAATGGTGCCATGGGATCGTTCTACCGCAGTCAGCATGAGCTGATCTTTGTATTCCGAAAAGGCAAGGGCCCTCACCGAAACAACGTGCAGTTGGGTAAGTACGGCCGCAATCGCACGAATGTCTGGCAGTACCCCGGCGCGAATACCTTGTCCAAATCAGGAGAAGAAGGCAACCTGCTCGCTCTCCACCCAACCGTGAAACCGGTCGCCATGGTCGCCGATGCGCTTCTCGACTGCACCGCGCGAAGTGAGATCGTGCTCTACTCATTTTTGGGATCAGGAACAACTCTCATCGCAGCCGAGCGAGTTGGCCGGATCTGTCACGGTATTGAGATCGACCCGATCTACGTTGATGCCGCCGTCAAACGCTGGCAGCGCTACACCGGCGACCATGCCGTCCATGCGGTCAGCGGAAGACGATTTGATGACATCACTTACGAAGAAGCGGAGGGCAATCATGGCTAGGGAGGACGATTCGAAATATGCGGTCGGCTTTGGCAAGCCCCCCAAACACACGCAGTTCAAACCAGGCCAGTCGGGAAATCCGAACGGCCGTCCTAAGAAAGGCACGACAGCGGCCGAGGTGGCCTTACGTCAGGTGCGCAAGAGCGTCATCATCAAGGTGGCAGGGAAGTTAAAAAAGGTCTCGATGCTTGAAGCTATCGTGACACAGCACGCCGTCAAGGCGGCAAAGGGAGACCCAAAGTCTACGGCGATCGTGCTGAGCCTGCTCAGACCTTTTGAAAGCGATAACGACAGCAAGCTTCCGGAACTAATACGAGAGTTTCGTGAGAAGAACGCTCGTCAGGTAGCCACCAATAGGACGCGAGATCGGGCGACAGAGGATGACGGTTCAAACGGGTGCAACGAATAGCAGGTCATCGATAGATGCGGCGGGGGAACAATCATAATGTATAGATTTAACTTTGGACCCCGGGCTGACCTCTTCGCGATGCGCCCACCGGAGGAGGATTGGCCGATCAATATCCTCGAAGGGGCAGTCCGCAGTGGCAAAACCTGGAGCCTTCATCCCAAAGCACTCTATTGCTGCGACTACGGAGTTGACGGTCACAAGGTGATTACCGGAGTCTCGAAGCAGAGCATCCAAAACAACGTTCTGCATGACCTGTTCGACATCGTTGGGTCGCGCAACTACAGCTACAGCCACGGCAGCGGGCATCTCAAGCTGTGCAACTCCGATTGGCTGATCATCGGTGCTAAGGACGAGGGGTCTGAGCGGTACATTCGAGGACTGACTGTCGGCGTTGCTCTTTGCGACGAGGTCAGTCTCATGCCGCGGAGCTTTTTTCAGATGCTGCTCACTCGCATGTCGCCTGAAGGGGCCCGGCTGTACGGCACGACAAATCCAGATAGCCCCTACCACTGGCTGAAGACCGACTACCTCGATAATGCTGACCTGAAAACTAAGAAGATCGTTTGGTCAGACCACTTCACAATGGCTGACAACCCGAATCTGACCTCAGAATTCATCGAGACGCAGAAGCGACTCTATACGGGGTTCTCTTACAAGAGATTCATCGAAGGGTTGTGGGTCATTGCCGAAGGAGCGATCTACAGGGATTCGTGGTCCGATGCGTTGCTGTACGATCTCGAAGACGAACCGAAGGGACTGCGGTCCCGAGGCGGCCATCAACAGCGGATCATTGCCGTTGATTATGGAACGACCAATCCGATGGTCTTCCTAGACATCTATGACGACGGCCAGCTTTTCTGGATAACCCGCGAGTACTACTGGGATTCAGCGGTCGAGATGCGGCAGAAGACCGATGCCGAGTACGCCGACGATCTCGCTCAGTTCATTGGCCCGCGAGGTGACGCCAAGGTGATCATTGATCCGTCTGCAGCATCGTTCAAGGCCGAGATGCTCAAGCGCGGGATTTGGCACGTGGATGCAGACGACGAGGTGAACGAAGGGATTCGAATCACCTCCATGGTTCTTAATCAGCGTCTGGTGCGGTTCTGTCGTCAGACCGCTCCGAAGACAATCCAAGAGATGCAGACTTACGCCTGGGATTCGAAGGCAGCCCAACGTGGCGAAGAGAAGTGGCGAAGAGAAGTGGCGAAGAGAAGGTTGTTCTTCGCGAGAATGTTCATCCGAGTCGAGCGTTTCTGGAAGCCCGTCAACCACGGTCCGTGACTCACCTCAAGGGCTGTGCTTCTTGCTGCTGGAATTTCAAGATGCGAGGAAGGGCGACGTTAGCGTCAATGCGACCCTCCCTCGCTTCCCCGGGGAAACGGGGTACCAGGCTCCAAGCTCCAGCATGAGAAACACCTAACCTGGTTCCCAAGAGCCTAGCGAGGGGCCACCTTATCCCCGTTTCCCCCGTGACGAAGTGGCTTACCTTACTAGCCAGACAGACAAGTATCTGGATGGCTCTCGGGAACAAAATGGTTGGAGCATGTGAATGCCCACAAGACACCAGGAGGGAGCAAGTAAGATGCCTTGTTACCAAGAGGTTAGAACATACGGTCGGAATCGGAGAAAGCCCAATGAGGGAAAGATGTTCCCTTTCGCGATACTGTGCGGGATTGGGACATAGGTTTCTTTCCAAGCGGCGGGCGCAGTGTGTCGGCCTTCACAGCGTTGGAATGGAGTGCCTGCGGCGGGCTGCGGCCCCCGATCAGACAATCGAGGGTGTAGATCGAAACGTGAACCGTGCGACTCGTCTTTTTCGGACGTTTGCAACTGTAGCGGAAACACTCAGGACTCATCGAGGCGGCGGGCAACAAAAAATGATCATTGAGCACATGACCGTGAATGCCGGCGGTCAAGCGGTGGTTGGGAATGTTCACTCTACCGTTGGCAGTTTCCCTTTGAACAACAAATACGCTTACTTGAAACGTACGCGATAGGACACCGGGGTGAGATCAAGCTGCTCTTCGGCGAAGGGGTTTTCCATGACGAAGAACGGAACTTCCTCTTCGTTCCCTCTATATCTGTAAATGCGATAGAGCTTGTACCTGGCTGTGCAGCTCTCTGCAATTGAGACTACATGGCGGAGGGAAGTGGATTCGAACTCTTAGTACCTTTTTGGGGAATGCCCTAAGATCGAGTGTGTCAGCGACTTAGCCGGATTTCATTCCAGGAATAGGCGCTGCCGAGACACGAATTTGGCTCGGCCCCGCGATCGAGTAGTCCGCTTTCTGTGGCGATTCAAAGGCGAAGGGTTAGCGATCATTGGGCGATAGGGCGGCTGTGCTTGAGCCTGTTGGACTCTCAAAATGGTTCGCAGATGGCTGCTTCCTCACCGGACAGCCCGAAGTGCAGAGAACATCTCCGGCAGCGCTCGTCCGGAAAAGCAGGATCCACCGCCACGCCTGCCTTTGCCAGCAAGAACGGCAGAGGGGTAACGCTGAAGGCGACGACCATCCCCAGAGGCAGAATGAGCAGGCCGAAGCCCCACGGCGCTGGCCATGCACGAAGCTGACTCATGGAGGCCCAAGCTTAGCAGCCTTTGGAGCGTGGGGCAAAAGAGAGGCCTTGGCAGGTGTGGGAACTTTTCTGCCGGCTTTGCGTAACGGTTGTGGAGGAGGAAAACAATGCGCACATCTCTGCGAACCCTGCTATTCTGCCTGCTTGCGTCGGCCGCCGTCGTTGCCCAGAATAAGTCAGCCGCCGCTACCCCGTCCCCGGACAATCCGCTCAGCACATTCAATAAGTACATGTACGGACACGTCAAGGACATCCTGCTTCGTTCAGCCGACAAAATGCCCGAGGAGAGTTACAGCTTCAAACCCATCGATACGGTCCGTAGCTACGGCCAGATCGTTGGGCACGTGGCCGACGCGCAGTACATGTTTTGTTCCATTGCACTCGGCGATAAGAATCCCGCTGCGAAAATCGAGCAGACCAAGACCACGAAGGCCGATCTCATCGCCGCGCTCAAAGAAGCCTTCGCCTACTGCGACAAGGCTTACGACAGCATGACGGACGCATCCGCTGCTCAAATGGTTAAGTTCTTCGACCATGATGCGCCAAGGCTGGGCGTACTGACAGTCAACAACATGCACGACCTGGAACACTACGGCAATCTGGTCACCTACATGCGGATGAAAGGCATCGTGCCTCCCAGCAGCGAGCAGGCGCAGCAGCCGAAGAAATGATCGGGACTAGTTTCCACTTGCGACCGAGGGGGTAGAGCGCATCAGAGCGCATATAGAACCCGCAAGCCGGCTTCAGCCGGCGGCACGCTGTTTTGTGCGGAAGAAGACCTCGACTGGCCGAGATCCCACCCAACCAAAAAGAAGATTGGGTCGGGCACCGGGCTCGTCGGCCCAAACTTCGAGTTTTGTACTCTAGGGGGTTCGCCGCTTCCAGGCACAAGCCGAGAAGCAGATTCCTCCGCCTCCGCTTCGCTCGGCGTCGGAATGACAACAATTGAGTAGTGTTGATCGCGCCGCACCAAGTTCCCGTCATGCTGTGACCATCTTCGCCGACCAGCTCTTTACGAATGCTCCGAAGCGGTCGAGCGCCTTGGAGAAATTGTCTCCGGCGGCGGCAAAGCCCAGGCGGAAATGCGAGGGCGCATCGAAGCAATCGCCGGGAGCCAGCAGGATTCCACGCTCGGTGGCGGCCTGCCAGAACGGGCGGTCGTTCTCTCCGCTCACCAGCCAGGGGAACGCGGTCATGCCGCCTTGCGGCGGAATCCAGCCGAGTACGTCGCGATGGTCCGCCATAAAGCGCCCGAGGAGCTTGAGGTTTCGGGTGGCGGCTTCCTGGGTCTTGCCGAGCACGACGTCACGTTTGCGGATTGCGATTTCCGAAAGAATTTCTCCGGTGGTGGTGTTACAGATCGAGAAGTAGGCGCGCGCGGTCCAGTATTGCTGGCGGCGCTGGGCGTCGTGCTCGATCATCCATCCGTGCGCACGCCGGCAATCGAAAATGCCTTCGACAGGTCGGCGATCACGGTGGCGTGCGGGGGCGATTTTTCATCAACTGACACGAATGTGGACAACTCGCTGCAAGGACTCAAGGCTTGGGCTGACAGACTGGCACGCCCCGATCGTCATTCGAGATGGCGCACCCGCATTCCATCACCTGTTGCAACATACGGCGAGCGCGGTGAAGTCTCATTTTTACCGTGGTCAGCTTCAATCCCAGAAGGCTCGCTATCTCCGCTGCCGTGAGGGAATGGGCCTCGTGGAGCACAATCACGGCGCGATAATGATCGGGCAGGAAGTCCAGGCACCGCTGCACGCATGCGCTCGTTTCCTTCCGCTCAGTGATTTCCAGTACAGAAGGAGACATCGAAACTGCGGACGCAACTTGACTCGCGCCCTCTCTGCTGTCCATCGAAACGTTCGGTCTTCGCTGACGCAGGCGATCAAGACAGACATGCGTGCCGATGCGGTAGAGCCAGCCGCGAATAGCTTGCTCGTCCCGAAGCGTGTCGCGCCGGCGATACGCCCTTAGAAACGTCTCTTGCGTGAGGTCCTCGGCTTCTCCCGGGTTGCGGACCATGCGGAGGATATAGCGATAGATTCTGTCGTGATAGATTTCGAAAAGTATCCCCGCATCGGTTGTGTCGTATGTCGGTGACATACCGTATTCTTGCTGTTCAGCCCACCGGATTTCCATGACGGCAGTCACGCTTCGGTGTGACCCACAGCAGGGCCACTCCCTTGGTTGCTCGTGTCCTCTTCTCCTCTTCAGTTGATCTCTAGTTCGAGCCCGCCGACCCAGCCGGACGCGAGATTATAGAGCAGCGCGCTGATCAGCAGACCGATGCCGCCGATGATCCCGTACAAGATGGGACACAAGACGACGGCGAACAGGCCAACAAGACGCGGCAAATGTGCATGAGGAGCAAACGGAACTCCAGCGAGCGCCAGCACACTGCAAAAAACACCGGCAATGAAACCCAGGAATGTGTACACCACGAAGCCTACCTTGAACGCTGAAGCCGGACCAATATGTCTAACGATCGCCATACGTCACCTCCAAGAGAGCTTTCGATCGGTTTCTCCTAATCCAAGGACGAAAACCAGCAGCAAAAGGATACGGGGGTGGCGACCCGGGTTCGGACAAGCGACTTTGTGCTCGTCCACGTAACGTTCCTACGTGGACGCTCCATCGAGACGAAACAGTCATTCTATAAGGAAGGTGCACGGCTTCTGGAAGTACATGCAAACATCGCAGCGGACAATATCATGGTGATGCTCACGGAGAATCAGTTGGCCGACTGGTCGTTTGGACGGGGCGAAGCGCAGTATCTACTGAATCCACCCGCTGGCGCGCAACCCACAAAGGCATCTCGTTGAGCGATGCGAAACAACCCGCATTGTGACGCCATCATCGTCCCGTGCCAGCCATCTCCACGGTGTGACCGAAGAGTAGGGATTGATCTAAAATGCGTTCACCAGAAATTTCCGCGGAGAAGATTCGCATGCCGACTACCGTCGAAAGAAGAACGGTTGACCTGTCTCGATTCCCCAAGCTGGTGGTGATTTACCTGGGAATGCGCGTAAACCGCATTCGCGGCTTCAAAATGCTAGTTGGATTTGGTCCGAAGATCTCCAACTCCGCGGCGGCCGCACCGGATGGACTGCTGTTGCACGAGCAGGTCATCTACTCAATCTTCCCGCTGCATGTCGGAATGCGGCAGTATTGGCGCGACCTGGAGTCGCTGCTCGCGTGGACGGGGTCTGAGCCGCATCGGACTTGGTGGAGAGACTTCCTGAAGGACTCCGGCGGCACAGGGTTCTGGCACGAAACCTACTTCATGCAAGGCGGGATGGAAGCTATCTACGACGACATCGTGCAGCCCATCGGGCTGATGAAAGTCGCGCCTATTGTGCCGGCACGGGGACCGATGTTCAGTGCAGCCCATCGCGTGGGGAAACAGAGTTCCTCGGAAGCCGTGATCCCAGAGTCAGAGCTGTACCGCTGAAATTCACCGAGCTGCGCGAACGTTCTGCGGGTGACTTTGGATTGCTTATCCTGGGCCGGCCAGGATCTTGACGTACCTGCAATGGTAACGCCTAGGTGCAGCGGTAAAGGCATAATGATCATGAATGGCTCGCCCTCGCAAACAGATCGACGCAAAACAAGTGGAGATATTGGCCAGCTTCGGTCACAATCTGTCTGAAATTGGCTTAGTTGTCGGCTGCTCCCATGACACGTTGCAGCGACGTTTTGCGTTACCTATAAAAAAGGGGCAGGTGGAACTCCATATCAGCCTTCGGCAAGCCCAATACAAATCTGCAATTCAAAACCTCAACGTTACCATGCTAATCTGGCTGGGAAAACAATACTTGGGCCAGCGCAACGAGCCGGCATCAACCACCCAGGACGACCAGCTCGAAGAAATCATTCGCAATCAACGCGCTTATTATGCTGCTCTTGTTCGCAAGCGCGGCAACAATGGCGACAACGACACTTAAACCATTCGGTTCGAAGATAGCTCTCCTCGCTCACTGGCCCCCAGAGCTAGACGCGCGCATCAACATCCTCGGAGGCGCGGTCCGCTCCGCAAAACCCGGTCGATTTTCTTCCCTCGACGTGGCCTTGAGTGACAATTTCCGGTTGACCGGAATTCCGTGTTACGACCCACGCATGGGTCACGCAGGATTCGAGCTTGGATAGTCTTTTTCTGTGCGATTGTGAGTTTTTGCATGTCTGTTCGGAGCAAGTTAGCAGTACGAAGGGCTTGAGGACAGGGCGGTGATCCTCATCTCCTACGAACACGAACCGCCCAGAATTGATCTGTCACTTCTGGTATCTGCCTTCGAGTTGATTTCGCGTGAGTTGCTGAGATTGCCGTTGGTGAACGGCACACCAGTATCGTGCAGGGTTGCCTTCACCCGGTTCATCAAAGAGCTACCGTTTACGGCTGCGAGTGGCTGCTGACCAATAGCCAACTGCGCCGCGCAGCGTATGTCATACGGTCGCCGCCCCGCCATTTCTTAGTGCTCCTGTAAAGTGATGCCATGAACGGGTAGTGGGCTACTTGCCGAATGCCCCTCTTTGGTTTCTTTTCCTGAGGCGCGGGATTTCTACGCCCGCTTGGAGAACAAACCTGTGTACCAATCCCGCACAGTATCGCGGAAGGGAACATCTTTCCCTCATTGGGCTCTGTCTCCGATTCCGACCGTGTGTTTTAACCTCCTGATAACAAAGCATCTCACTTGCTCCCTGCTGGTGTCTTGTGGACATTCACATGCTTTACCCATTTTGTTCCCGAGAGGCATCACAGGCGGGGATCATCCGCAATTGCGGTGATACCCGACACTCTGGCCAGTAGGGTAAGCCAATTCCCCGGGGGGAGAATAGGCTGTCCTACGCTAGGCTCTCGGGAACTAGGTTAGGTGTTTCTCATGGGAGCCTGGGATACGCCGTCCAAGATTTGCAGCGGAAAATCAGGAAAATTATGTGACGAGGTGCCAAGTGAATATTCCTGGCAAAATTAAAGCTGCCGGCGTCGTTGCCGATAACTCCGGCATGAAGAACACCATTCCGCAAAGCGCCACCGCGCCGGCGGCCGAACCTCTTCCCGGCGGGCGGCGCAGGGAGAACCGGATACGGGTCAACATACCCGCGCGGATCATTTACCAGGGTTTACCGCACGAGTTTTCGGCAGACGCGGTTTGCACCGACATCAGCGAAGCCGGCATCAGTTTCCAGACATCGGACGGTTTGTATGTTGGAGAAATCGTGGAGGTGGAATTCCGCGACCAGATTGCTGCGCCCTTCCGCTTCCTGGTAAGGGTGCTCTACAAAATGGGGCACCGCTACGGCGCCTATTTTATGGAGCCTGGCTGCTCGTCCAACAAAAGCTAAAAAAACAACATCTCGCCATATCTATCGCAACACGGTTCGCGGCTGCCTTGGCACGTCCCCGCGTTCCGCCGAGACGACGGTTCATGTTGTGTTTCCAAAATTGGACGATCCGCGATTACGTTGTCCAGGGTGGGGCCATCGCCGGAGTCTTGGACACGTTTCCGTCGCTCACATGCAAGGCTTCCGAAGTGAAATGTAATGTTTCATCAACGCGACCGATGAACTTCCTGCCCACGCATAATCGATCACATTGCGGACTCGCAGAAGCACCCAAGAAGGCCACTCGCGTCCAGAGGGGGTTTTGTAGCCTGACACGTTCGGCCTGGACCAATTTCTAGAAACGGCACCACAATTAGGCCACAGCCTGTCAAGTTGGTTGATTACCTTCGTGCGTCCTACGTGTCTGCTGTCACAGACAGCGATCTGCGCTTCGTGGATACTGGCTTCGGATCATGAAACGAAAGATTATGATTACCGTGGTGGTGTTAGCGGCAGGCTCAGTGACGCTCCTCGCCTCCGACAGTCGGGCTGCCGAGATGGTTCAAAATACCATGAGGGATCTCGATTTCTCATCATTATCAGCGGAGCAAGTCGGGATCATCATGATGGTCGTTGCTATCACCGCGGTGACGGTTTTCTTCCGCGGAGGGGACAAGGATAGAATTACACAACTGCCTCCGCGTGATAACCGCGCCCAAGATCACCGGCTTATCTGACTTGATTTTCAATTACTTACCTCGGTTTTGTATCACCTTTGTAACATCTTGGGCCGCGCACCACTCTACACACCACCGAAACTCTGACCTTCTCTCAACGCACTGTTAGGACACTACCCATCCTCGAAGGTGTGGTGCAGTCCTCGAAGACTTGGGCAATGATTCCGAAGGGTATGATGAAGGTAGCAAGTTGGCCGACACCATCGAGCAGGTCGCCGATCACTACGGGAGGAATGTCAATGTCATCAACGGACAAGGCGAGTTCCTCGAAAGCAGCGCCTACCAAGGCGTCATCGAAGGATACGAAAAAGTTCACCAGCCGTATCGTGAACACGACCAAGCAGGCGGATTTGGTCTTGGTCGTACGCGGCGTGGTTGTTGCTCCGCCAATTCAAGACGCCGAGGTAATCTGGTCTACACCAGAATCCAGGCGCTGCTGGCCTCGCCGCAAGAACTCAGCTCGGCCTGTGCGGAAGCAACGGTAGCCCAGAACGAATTCAATCGACTCATCGAAGCGGCTCAGCAGTTGGCGGGAAAATGGCCCGATCTATCGTCAGAACAACTGGCGGAACTAGTGCGACGAATCGTGCTGCGGATTGTCGTTCGTGACTCGGAGGCTGAGATCGAAATCGATGTTGAAGCGCTGGCGGTGAGGTTGCTAGGTGATGACGATGAAGGCCCCGCTATCGAGAATCGAAGGCCACACCCCGGAGCACGTGGTTTCCGCCTGGCCTGCCCATTCCGCCCGGCGCACCGTCGCGGCGAGTTGCGGCTGGTTCTGCCCGGCTCTCGTCTGGGTGCAGAGCGGCCCAATCACTCGATCGTGAGAGCGATCGCACGATCTCTCCAATGGAGAGATCGAATCGTTGCGGGAGACATTCACTCGAAGGAAGAACTCGCGGCTGAGGCAGGTCTTAATGCCAGCTATGTAGGCCGCATACTCCGAATTGCCGCGTTGTCACCGGACTTGGTGGATTCGCTGACTCGTCATGGCGACTTCTCTGACTACCCGTTAACCGGACTCGTCAACCGGCTGCCGCTCGATTGGCGCAGACAGAAATCTGCGCTCCTGAACCCATGAAAGCGGTCCCGATGCGCGAGCTGATTGAGTGGCGGAGAGTCGGATCTAGCAATAAGACTTGTTGCCCCAGGCCGGAGGAATTGGCGAACTCTCCGCACAGGTCGGCTCGCGGACCTGTACTGCTGTTTTGCCGTTCCGAGAATTCTGGCGTGGTTGGACGCTAAATAAGCAGAAAATACCTAAGGCTTGGAAATTGGCAAGGAAATTGGCAACCACCTGTTGGGGCCTGTTCGCGAGTCATTCGCTCTCAAATCGCATTCCATTCGCCTCAGAAGGGACCTGGACCTGTACTCGGATTTTGGCGTTCAGAGAAGCCAAAGATGGGCACTCGACTGAAGGTTTTTCGATGCCCCGAATGCCTGCAAACGACCCAGAGCAGAAGTCTGAGTTGAACGAAAGCGGACACGCGGACGAGAGCTAACACTCGGCGGAGCCGCACATGCCAACGTATGTTTCACTTTCCGTGCAGGCCTAGCCAGATTGCTTGCAAACCTGGGCATCCTCAATAACGGGCGTGATCGGTACTTCTGGCGACCCACCGCGGCCTCGGGTTGACTAGGAAGCGAGGTCGCCGCGCGCCAGATCGCTCCCCGCATCCAGGTCAGGTAGCACGACCGACCATGATTCATAGACGGCGTGCGGCGGAGCCTTCCAACGCAGCATCCAAATGTCCGGCCGCTGAAAGATCAACTCCCCGTGCTCGCCGCAGGCTAAGGATCAGTGGCTGCTGGCGGTGAACAATTGCGCAGCGTACTGCAGCACTGGTTGCATAGCGGCCGGTGCTACGTCCGCTGCGTAGATCTCCAGATAGTTCACGTGCCGGCCGCCGCTGTTGCGTGCCATCCCCTTATCGATGGATCTTCGCAAGGCCAGCGGAGGATCCCCCTCCGCACCCATTACCTTGCTCGCAATTGCGTCTTGCGAGCTGCTGCGCATTTCAAAACCGGTGATGATCCGCCCGCTGTAGCTGTTGATGAACTCGGTATTGTCGGGCGCTTCGACCGCAGCGTGGCCGGCATGAAGATCACTCGATTGAATCGCCAGTCGGTTGCCGACAGCGCGCGCGGCGCGCTCAATGACCTCCTGCTTGGCGCGCAAGTGCGCCGCTCGACCCTTTGGGCCGGCTCCGAGAATCGGCAGACCCGGAGCGGACAGGGAAATGCACTGATTGCGAAACGTCTCGGCGTAGAAGTGAAACGTGTCGTCCCAAGCGCTCAGGTACCGGGCGGGCGCATAGCCGTCGGCCATCCATTGCCTGTGCGCGGCCGGCGAGTTCGGCAAGGTCATCTCCACGGAAACAGAGGTGGGGCCGGCAGCCGCGATCATTCTGAACGCGGGCAACCCCCCGTAGCGGGCGCTCAACAGCTTCATGAAGGCGAACCATCTTCCCAGGTACACCCGATCCCACGGCATCGGAAGTTTGGCGCTGGTGCCCTTGCCCGGTCCGTACTGAATCTCGAACAGATCCGTCTGCACCCCTTCGAGCGCCCACGGCGGTGAGAAGAAACCGGGGAACATGATCAGATGTACCCATTTCTTTGCCGCGGCCGCGGCCGCGAACAGCGCATCGAGCTGCGACCAATCCGGCTTGTCCTCGCTCGCCTCGATGTCGCTCCAATTTACCTGCACCGCCACGCCGCTCATGGAGGGATTGCTCAACAGCTGCAGTTTCATCGACCGATAGTTCTTTTCTCCCGAAGGCAGGAGCACGACCGGTCCGTTCGGCAACGCATTGCCGCCCAGTGCGCACTGAACCGTCTCGGCCCCGGCCCGAGCAGGCAGCGCACCGCATAGGCAAATCCCTATCAGAACAAAGGCTGTGCAGCGCAGACGGGAAATCCACATGCCGGTGACCTCGGAGGGCCGATTCTACTCTGCGCGTATCGCGCTTGCAAGCCGCTTGAAAGGACTGCTGATGGCCGCGTCCAGCCATTCGCGTCGGGGCGAGTTGGCTGGAGTAACCCGCCGTTTGCTCGCGCGAGAGCTGCCGCTGGCCGGGCTCCACGAGCCAGGGCACCGGACAAGCCTGCCCAGCACCTCCGGCCGGCAGCCCTGTCGGCAAAGAACGTGCTTAAGCTGCAGGCTCGCACCCGGCTGCCGCTCGATTGGCGCAGACAGAAATCTGCGCTCCTGAACCCATGAAAGCGGTCCCGATGCGCGAGCTGATTGAGTGGCGGAGAGTCGGATCTAGCAATAAGACTTGTTGCCCCCCAGGCCGGAGGAATTGGCGAACTCTCCGCACAGGTCGGCTCGCGGACCTGTACTGCTGTTTTGCCGTTCCGAGAATTTTGGCGGGGTCGGACGCTAGATACGCAGGAAATACCTAAGGCTTGGAGATTGGCAACCACCTGTTGGGGCCTGTTCGCGAGTCATTCGCTCTCAAATCGCATTCCATTCGCCTCAGAAGGGACGCGGACCTGTACTCGGATTTTGGCGTTCAGAGAATGTTGGAGGGATTCGGCTTTAGTAAACCAGAAGAGAAATTCTCTGTTACAGGTCGCGGCCTGAGAGTCGCGAACAGTGCCGCCAAATGCGAGAAAAACGGCATTTTAACGGTTACTTATCTGACATTAATGACTTGCTGGCGGAGGACGCAGTCTGCTGCGAACCCTTCTCCGCCTAAATTCCCTGCTAACAGGGAATAATACAGGGAATTTCGCCGAGTTCCATCGGCCTAATTCGTTTCTTGTCGCTATAAGCGATTCATTTCGTATAATTTAGCGAACTAACAGGCAGTTCTGGCGTTGAACCGAGCAGGGAATTATCAGAGGCCCTATCAGGGAATTGCTTTCCCTGATGCAGGTCGGATCTGCCGGCTGGAACCCTGAGGCAAACGACGGTGACCAACAGCTGGTTGGTAGCTACCTACTGCAATAATTCCGTTCCAAACTTCTCCTTGAAACGTCTTCTCTCGCATGCAGTTCGTCACGGTCGTAAACGTGCCGGAAGAGACCACATCCCTGGTCAACTGGTAGGTATCTTTTACGCAGCAGCGTGATGGGCTTTCTTCGCACCCGGGCCGAACTGTTCCGGCATTGAGCTCCAACGCTAAAAAAACTGTGTCAGCGATGTGCCGGCGTCGAGCATACTTTTTTCCCATACCGTCGTATTGCCCTGTCGGCGAGTTTCGGTCTAGACCTTCGAGCGGCAATCGCCTTGGCCGCAACCCTCTCTGCCCCGGCCTCGCTCCTATTCGAAAAACCTCTCAGCATTGTGCCCCCTCTGCACGGCCACGTCTTAATCGCTCAAACCACCGAGTCACCAAACTGGCTTGCCGTTTGCTTCCCGAAACACAAATGTCTCTTCTCCGCGAGTGATTTGCCGTGCCAATAGCGCTTCTTTTCCCTCGATCATCACTTTTGAACCGAGCACCTCGATGTTGTCACCCCTGGCAAGAATCAACTGGTATTCATTGACGAACTTAGTAGGGGCTAAGTGGACCTCGAGTGTCCCATCCGCAGTCTTCACGACAAGATGCGATCCCAATCCGCCGCTAATCGGGCAGAGATGAGCGTTCGCGTCCACGACAACCCCTTTTATCCGGACTTCGGTTGTCAAATCGTATTTAGGTATGACTGTAGAACTTGGCGGCACGTTTTGGCTAACAACCGTTGCAGCAACCGCCAGCAGTGATACGCCACGCAATTTGCCCTGTGCTTACTGTAGGGCCCCAAGTGAAACCGCTGTCTCTGGGCCGATTTGGACACATCCTTTATGCTACCGATTTTTCTGATGGCTCCATGCGGGCCCTAACTTATGCTCTGTCACTCGCAAAGGAGGACGGGGCCGAGCTGACCATGCTTCATGTCATCGAGAGCAAAACATTGTCGGAGTTGTACTCAATCGAGTGGAAGCGACAGGATCGTGAAAGCTTGCGTCGACTGATCCCCCCGGACCTGGATCTTGCGTGCAAGCCTGACATCGAAATCGAGGTTGGGGATCCCGCAGTGGAAATTATCCGCCTGGCTGGTACCCGCAATGCCGAATTGATCGTCATGGGCTGTCGTGGTGGTGGTGCTGTGTCGACGCACTTGCCGTGGTCGACTCTGCATCACGTGTTGCAGCACGCGCATTGCCCGGTGCTCACGGTCAGGAACGAATGATCCGCGGCGAATAGAGCCGAGCCAGGCCAGAGCACCGGAGTTTGGTTCAGTGAATAGATCGTAGAACGCCGTCCGGGATGAAAGGGAGGGGTATGCAGCTACACCTCAATGCCGACGAGTTGAATTTGCTTGCGGACACGTTGCTAGAGCGGGTCGGCGCTATGTCGGCCCAAAGGCTTTCGGCCGCCAGCGTTCAAGGGAACGCGGATATGGGGCAAGACGCGCGTTGTTACGTCGATCTACTGGATAAGGTCTTACTCAGAGATTTGCGACTCGACTCAGATGAGCTCGAACAAATGGCTGATCTGCTCAGTGCGCAGAAGCGTGACCTTAAGGATGAGATCGCTTGTTTGCAGGACTCCGCATTGCTCCTTAACGTACAACAGAAGCTGGGGCTTTTGGAACGCATATTGCTGCGGGTCGAAGAGGCGTGTGCCATGCTCTGACAGAGGCACACTGACAGAGGTCTGTACACAAGGAGAGGTTCACCGGTATCGAAGCAGGAATTAGCAGGCGCGGTCATCGAATTGTTCCGGAAGCGCCCTGTCCGGTGCTCGTCGTACAGCGCAGATTCTGAGATCAACAATGATGCTCTCGCGTCGGGAAAATAGGCCGTTGGCATGACAAACGAAGAACGCAAGGACGCATTGCTGAAACTCGAACACACCTACGACCGACTGTGTGCTCAAGCTAAAGACCTGGTTTACCAGATGTCGCGAGAACCTGCCGCCAGCGCTCGCAATCAGTTCCGAGAGAAGCTGATCTCTATTGATCAACAAAGAACTGACCTATATGCAGAGATGGATGCCCTGTGGAAACCAGAATGACCGACTACCAAGATGTTAGTGGCTCAGCTTGAAATCCACAGCGGTTGAACCGTCTCGGTTCGGAGTGGACATGAATGCAATAGACTTCGAATGCCCAGTCTGTGGTGCTACACCCGGAGAAAGGTGTCACACGATTACCGGCAAAGCAACCCCGGTATCCCATTCCAGGCGGAAACAGGCGGTTCTCGAAAGAGAGCACGGCCACGAGGACGTGAACCACGTCGCTGGTTGGGACCAATCTGGAGGCCTTACTTCTAGGTTGCCCGGTTTCCCCCTTTTCACGCATTTCCTGGCGAAGCGATGGCGCGATCGTCTTTTCTTAGCGATACGATATGGCCAAGAGGGAGGGACTGAAATGATCTGAGTGTCAAAGGATACTTTCGGCGGACGACCTGCCGCTAATCTGTACCATGATCTGACCCGCTGAACCATCACTCCGTAAAGGAGAACCAATCGTGGCAAACACCTCCATTCCAACGCAAAAGCGAATGACCGGCATGCTCGGTCACCCTGTTGCAGAGAACCCCATAGACCGGATGTTCGATGCAGTTTATTCACATTACGGGCTGAATTGGCAGTTCTGGAAATGCGACGTCGCTTCGGAAAAGGAACTCGGCGCCGCCATCGCTGGGGTCCGGGCCCTCGGTTTTGCGGGGGCGTGCATTACTGTCCCGTACAAGGTGGCGGCCATACCGTACCTTGACGAGGCCGATGCGGATGTCCGCGCAATCGGCGCCGTGAACTGGATGACGATAAAGGAGGGGCGCCTGACCGGTCACAACAACGACGGCAAAGGTGTCGTCAAGGCCATCCAAAAAGTGACGCCGATCGCTGGCAAGCGGGTGGCCATGCTCGGCGCCGGCGGGGCTGGACGGGCCATGGCTGTCGAGTTGGCTTGGGCAGGAGCAGCGCACATGACGATCATCACCCGGCGCGAGTCCCAGGGGGTCGAAGTGGCCGATCTCGTCACACGGGCATCCGGCGTACCCGCGGAATGGCTGCCATGGGCTGACGAAGTCGTCATTCCCGAGGGCACCGAAATCCTCATGAATGCCACTCATCTGGGTTGTGCGCCCGACCTCGAAGTCGTTCCAGTCGACTGGTGCAGTATTCCGGGCAAAACCACGGTCGTCGATGTGATCACCAACCCGCGCCTGACGCCATTCCTGCAAGAGGCCCGCAACAAGGGCTGCCCGGTCGTCGATGGTGTCGAGATGCTGGTCCAGTTGGCGATGCAGATATTCGAAGCCTGGACGGGTATCAAACCCGACGAAGCCGTATTTCAGCAAAGAGTTGCTGTAGCCCTGGGCGAGCCCGGGCACTGACACCTTCAAGCATCGGCTGCCACCGGGTTCCCCCGCGCTTTTGCGGGGTTAGGCCCCGGGTGACGACTGGAGCCGCTTGACTGTCATCGTGCTCTCTTGGTGGCGCGGCATCTAGAAGCCTAGGCGTTTCGGTTCAGCATATTCATGCAGACGGCAGCCTCGAAACTCACCAAGACGCATTGGAGCGTTTGCTACGCCAGCTCAATTTGCCCGAGCACGACATGTTTCGTTCACATACGGATGTGCTGGAAGACGCGTATCGCATCCAAGGACAGCGTATCGCGTATGCACTTGGCGATGCTTCTGGCGTTGAGACCGATAGTATCGGGAGCGACACTAGATGAAGATCTTCACAATCGGATTCACTAGAAAGACCGCTGAAGTGTTTTTTGGAAGGCTAAAAAGCGCTGGCGTAACATGTCTTGTAGATGTTCGCTTGAACAATATCTCGCAGCTTGCAGGCTTCTCAAAAAAAGACGACCTGGCTTATTTCACCAAAACAATCTGTGGTATCGATTATCTGCATGTGCGTGACCTTGCGCCAACCAAAGACATTCTGGACGCCTACAAGAAACGACGCGGTGACTGGCGCCTATATGAGCGACAGTTTGTGGACTTGATGAGATTGCGGCGTGTCGAGGAAACGCTTTCAGGCGTACTCCCAGATGGCTGTTGCTTGCTCTGTAGCGAGGAAACACCCGACCATTGTCATCGACGTCTCGTCGCTGAATATCTGAAAGAAAACTGGAAACGCGTCGAGATCGATCACATTCTTTAGGCGAGGCTTTACGCTTGAGGAACAGTCTTCGTGCAATGTCGACGGGCAGCATGTATCGGCAACAATACGGGCGACAGAGAAGTGCTGTGTGCAGTTGTGCGCAGGTACGCCAAGATGTATGGCGCTGTAGAAAAGCTGATGTCGCATGGGGAGATTTCAATTTGGTTTGCTGCATGACCTATGCTGCTCCCTTGCCGTTGACCGCGAACTGGTCCGGCCAAGGTCTTCCACATCCATTCGTCGAGGCTAGCGGTGACCTGACCGATGGCCGGTCCGCCGTGTTATTGATTAGTTCTGCGCGCCGCCATCCGAGATGCCATCCCGCCTCGCCTGCGCCTCCGACTGTTCAGAACACAAGCTCGACCCCTGCAATTGCATGCGACGCATGACATGAGACGCGGAAACATCGCCGGGAACTCGGTTGTCGGCCAAATATAGGCGCGGATCCCGGGTGAGTAGGCCGGTGGAATTGCACCACCGGCCTACTCACCCGGGGTCGAGGCTTGGAAACCGTACAATCTTGGACGCTGTACAATTTTGAACAGAAACCGCAAACGGCCGACTTTTACAATGTACGTCTAGTTACTTGTTATCGGTCGAGCCATTGAACTGGCAGCTAAGACTATTGTGTTCCAGGACTTCCTCCTGAAATGCTGCATCCTAATTCGCGGAGAATAATCTTTTATGAGCAAGACCAGCAGAGTATCTTCTCTTATCCTTCTGGCAGCCGCATCCATCGTGCTGACTTTCGGACTCACAGGATGCAACAAGGGTAGCCAGGATAATACTGCCCAGAACCAGAATCAGCCGGCGCAGGCCGACCAGTCGCAGGATCCAGCGGCTGCGGCCAATCTCGCTCCCACGGACGGGAGTCAGGCGCCGCAGCAAACCTATCAGCAGCCGCGGTCTGCGAAGCAGCCGGCACAGCCGGCCTACCAGCAGCCTGCGCCGTCGGATCAGGGCACTCAACAGCCTGCGCCCGCGCAGGACCAGGGCTATTACAATCAGGACCAGGGCTATTCCAATAACAATTACGACACGAGCGTTCAAGATGCAACCTACGGCCAGCCGGTGCTCCAAGCCCAGCAACCCCCGCCACCACTGCCCGAATACACGCAGCCTCCGATTCCTGGCGATGGCTATCTGTGGACGCCCGGATATTGGAGCTACGCTCCTCAAGGCTATTACTGGGTGCCGGGCGCCTGGGCGCAGCCGCCTCAAGTGGGCTTCCTGTGGACGCCCGGATACTGGGGATTTTTCGGCAGTAGGTATCGCTACCACTACGGCTATTGGGGTCGTTATGTCGGCTACTACGGCGGGATTAACTATGGAAACGGCTACGTCGGCGTCGGCTATCAAGGCGGCTACTGGAACGGAAATCGTTTCAACTACAACCGTGCCGTCAACAATGTGAACATCACCAACGTTAACGTGTACAACCGTACGGTAACGAATACGGTCATCAACAACACCACCATCAACAACACCACGATAAACCGCGCCAGCTACAACGGGCCGGGAGGCGTAACTCGCCAACCCCTGCCGGCGGAAACCGCCGCATTGCGTGAGCAGCGCATTCCTCCCATGAACACGCAGGTGCAGCACCAGCAGGCGGCAGCACAGAACCGCCAGCAGTTTGACTCTGTCAATCACGGGCGTCCGGCCGTTGTTGCAGCGGCGAAGCCCATCCCGGCAGGCAAACCGATCGCTCCGGTGATTCCTGCTCGGCCTGCTGCGGCCACGCGACCGGCGCCGATGAACGCACAGCCAAACCAGCGCCCCGCTCCCCAGCAGCGGCCACAGGAACAGGCTAGGCCTGCTCCGCAGCAGCGCCCTGCGCCGCAGCCACAGCCACAGGCCAAGCCTGCTCTGCAGCAGCGTCCTGCGCCGCAGCCACAGCCACAGGCCAAGCCCGCTCCGCAGCAGCGTCCTGCTCCTCAGCCACAGCAGCAGGCCAAGCCTGCTCCGCAGCAGCGTCCTGCTCCTCAGCCACAACCACAGGCCAAGCCTGTTCCGCAGCAGCGTCCTGCGCCGCAGCCACAACCACAGGCCAAGCCTGCTCCGCAGCAGCGTCCTGCTCCTCAGCCGCAACAGCAGGCTAAACCTGCTCCGCAGCAGCGTCCTGCTCCTCAGCCGCAACAGCAGGCTAAACCTGCTCCGCAGCAGCGTCCTGCTCCTCAGCCTCAACAGCAGGCCAAGCCTGCTCCGCAGCAGCGTCCTGCTCCTCAGCCTCAACAGCAGGCCAAGCCTGCTCCGCAGCAGCGTCCTGCGCCGCAGCCACAACCACAGGCCAAGCCTGCTCCACAGCAGCGCCCTGCGCCGCAGCCTCAGCCACAAGCTAAGCCTGCTCCACAGCAGAAGCCACCGCTGAAGCAAACAACTAAGCCTGCACCCGACCAGAACAAGCCGCCGCAGTAGCGGCGATGCACTGCGTTCAGTCGCAGTCCACCTGAAGGGCGGAGCTTCGGCTCCGCCCTGTGGTTCATCAAAGCTAAACACCGCCGAGTTTTCGATGCAGGGGGCCCTTTCACTGGACAGCAGGGCTTTGCATGGCGTGGTCTTCGACCGTCCTGTAAAGAAGCGTGCCCGTAGGGGCCACCCGCGGGGGTACTGTGGCCCTCAGAACTCGCCCACGGCAGCTCCAGAGCCAGTTCCCCAAATCAGCAGTCGTGAGCAAAACTGACCAGCGAAGACTCTTCTTCTTTCAGCATAATTGGTTAGGTCTCATACCTCTAGGACTAGGAGGGACTATGTTAGGTTACGGTTTGTTGGGAACAATTGTCGTAATTCTGGTGGTCGTTTTTATCCTGCGCAGTTCATGAATGCAATTCTCGGGTGCCGTCTTTCGAGTCAGCCGCACCAAGATAGGGGCTGAGAAGATATGCTGTTCGGCGACGTGACGATCTCATCTGAAGATTTGGCCACCCTGCTCTGCCGCGATGTGAGAGCGAAAGTAAGAGAATATCCTCGAAATCCTAACAATCGTGCCCGGACTGCAATCGTGAAAGACGTGCTGCACCGAGAAGGCACCCAGCGCGGCTATGAAGTCTGTATTGGAGACTGTCACGAATGGCTACTGGATTTGGTTTGGTGGAAGCAGAGCCGCGAGACCGGGATAGGCATCGCCCTAGCAGTCGAATGTGACTGGGATTTTAAAGACCAGATGTGGGACTTTCAAAAACTGCTCTGTATCAAAGCGCCGCTAAAAGTGTTTATTTACGATGGCGGGAACACACCCGAGCAGGGACGCACCGAACGCAAGCAATTTGAAGAGGAAATGCTGGCCTACCGCCATCACGTTGCCGACGAGACGTATCTGTTCATCAGCTTTGGGGACACGAGTCAGTACTCTTACCGCTTCGTCGTTCCTAAAGACGGTGCTCTTAAAACCATCCAGTTTGAAACGCCTTCCGATACTCCAACTGCATCGCGCACGGCTATGCCCTAGCAACGGTTCGTTGGGTCATAGCCGCTTTCGTTGTGGCTAAAATGCCACGGAAGGCTCCGCCGCAGGTCAAAACACCGTCGTTATGGACAGTGTTCCCATCTGTGCTCCGCAACAATTCGATCGGACACTTTTGGCCACCGATGTGACATTGTTACATCCCGCTCGCCTGATCCAACGGCAATCTATTTCCGTTTTCGGATGTTTCTGATGGCAAAGGGCGGTCAGGCCGGACAGTATTTTGGCGAGGGACAGGGGGGATTTCCAATTTTACTTATCTGGCATTGATCAGTGCGGCATTCAACCTGAACGGGAGCCCAGCCGCCGGGATCATTTTCGATCACCGACCTAGCATTAGGCGCACTGTATGATTCTGTATGATTCTGCGGTTGTCACTTCATATAAACTTGCGCGTGGCCTTGGTTTGCAGGGAGAAACTGAAATTGGCCGAGGAGGAAGCGGTTTGCCACTAAATCGGGATGTGCTTTGGTACAAGGACGCGATCATCTATCAAGTCCATGTCCGCACTTTCCACGACAGCAACGGGGATGGCATCGGTGATTTTCAAGGGCTTGAAGGGAAGCTCGACTACCTCCAGGAACTGGGGATCAGTGCGATATGGCTCATGCCATTCTTCCCTTCGCCCCTGCGCGACGATGGCTACGACATCGCGGATTACGTCTCAGTCCACTCAAGCTATGGAACCTTGGAGGACTTTCGGAGGTTTCTGGGGTCGGCCCACGATCGAGGAATCCGAGTCATCATCGAAATGGTGTTGAACCACACATCCGATCAGCATCCGTGGTTTCAAGAGTCGCGAAGTTCTCGGGACAATCCGCGCCGCGATTGGTACGTCTGGAGCGATACCAACACCCGGTACAAGGAAGCCCGCATCATTTTTCTTGACACGGAAACCTCCAACTGGGCGTGGGACCCGATTTCGAAATCCTACTATTGGCATCGCTTCTTCAGTCACCAGCCGGATCTCAACTACGACAATCCTGCTGTTCGAGAACAGATGTGGAACGTAATGAAGTTCTGGCTGGAGATGGGTGTTGACGCCTTCCGGCTGGACGCGGTGCCGTACCTGGTAGAACGGGAGGGCACAAATTGCGAGAACCTGCCGGAGACCCACGGTGTCCTGAAGGAGTTGCGGAGAAAACTTGATGAACAATTCCCGGGCAGAATGCTTCTAGCGGAGGCCAATCAGTGGCCCGCGGACCTTCGTCCATACTTCGGTGACGGAGATGAATTCCACATGGCGTTTCATTTTCCGTTGATGCCCAGGATGTTCATGGGCCTGAAGTTGGAAGACCGCAAGCCCATCACTGAAATTTTGCAGCAGACCCCGGAAATCCCGCCCTCATGCCAGTGGTCCCTGTTCCTGCGCAACCATGACGAACTGACCCTGGAAATGGTGGCCGACATGGAGCGCGACTACATGTACGACACGTACGCCGGAAGCAGAACGATGCGGCTGAACCTCGGAATTCGGAGGCGGCTCGCTCCTTTGTTGGACAACGACCGAAGGCGCATAGAGTTGATGAACGGGATGTTGATGTCGCTACCGGGCACTCCCATCATCTATTACGGCGATGAAATCGGAATGGGCGATAACATCAATTTAGGTGACCGTAACGGAGTAAGGACTCCGATGCAGTGGAGCGGGGGACGGAACGGCGGCTTTTCTACCGCGGATCCGGAGCGTCTGTATGCCCCCCTTATCCAGGATCCGGTATATGGTTATCCGGCCGTGAACGTCTTGAGGCAAACGGAAACCGAACACTCGCTCCTCCATTGGATGCGGCACATCATAACGGTCCGTAGATCGACCGCGGTCTTCGGCAGGGGATCGATTGAGTTTCTCTATCCAGCCAGTCACAGAATACTGGCCTATGTGCGGCGACTGGGAAACGAGGCGGTCCTGGTGGTCAACAATCTTTCCAGCACCGCGCAAGCGGTCGAACTGGA
Organism: uncultured Acidobacteriaceae bacterium; assembly: GCA_963737435.1. Taxonomy (GTDB): domain Bacteria; phylum Acidobacteriota; class Terriglobia; order Terriglobales; family Acidobacteriaceae; genus Bog-257. The sequence goes on from CAVTSI010000009.1 coordinate 693,666, forward strand.
TCTGCGACGCTACAAGGGAAATATTCTGATCGAGATGTCTGGCAAGAATATATTCCCCCGTGTGAGCGACGTGCCGTATCTGCTAACGATGGGGGCCTACCAGTTTTATTGGTTTCGGCTGCGGCGAATCTGAGCAAATGCGGGCAGTGAAAACGATGTAACATGACGCGCGTCCACACAAGGGCACGCGGCGGCACTTCGAACGGAGATGAAATTGGCAGAGGAGAGTTTTCTCGCGGATGATTTCCTTCGCCAACTGATCAACGTCGGCGAAGTAGACATCCTGGTGGGTTTGCCCACTCACAATAACGCCAAGACTATCGGCTCGATCGTCCGCACAATTCAGAGTGACATCCTGCGCTGCTTTCCCAGGGAGCGCGCCGTAATCATTAATGCCGATGGGGGATCACGTGATGGCACGCCCGAACTGGTCACGGGCGTCTCAATCGATGACGTGCGTCCGGCGTCCAATCTATACGCGCTCCGCACACTGCATTCAATCAGCACGAGGTATGCGACCAGCCCGTCGAGCGGAGTTGCGTTGCGGACTATTCTGGCTGCCGCCGAACTGCTCCGCGCCAAGGCCTGTGTAGTGATGTCACCCGAGTCCGCGAACCTCGAATCCGAATGGCTCTCAAAGCTTCTGCGCCCCATCCATCGCGACGGCTTCGATCTGGTGACCCCCACCTACGGCAGACACAAGTTTGAAGGGCTGCTCATAACGAATTTGCTGTACCCGATGGTCCGCGCACTCTACGGGGTAAGAATTCGTGAGGCGTACACGCCTGAGTTCGGATTCTCCGGCCGTCTCGGAAGTCAATTCCTTGGACAGAATGTCTGGAATGATGGCGCCGACGGCGGCGGAGTCGAGCTCCGCTTTACGCTGGCGGCGATCACGGGAGGGTACCGTATCTGCCAATCCTTCCTTGGAGATAAAGATCACATCGAGCGACGCGGTGCTGACTTGGTGCCGGCGCTGCGCCAAACTGCGGGGGCCCTGTTCTCCGCATTAGAGGCAGACTTTCCGGTCTGGAGTAGCGTGGCCGGCTCCCAGTCGGTCCCTACTACCGGGGCCGACCAGAAAGTGCTTCTGGAACCAGTGCGAGTAAATCGGAAACGCCTGCGAGAGATGTTCTCGACCGGAGTCTCCGAATTGGATTCCGTCTTTCAGTCAATTCTGTCCCCCTCGACCCTGGCAGAACTCCGGCAAATCGCCCACTTGGGAGAAGTGGGGTTTCATTACCCTGCAGAATTGTGGGTCAGGACGGTTTACGAGTTTGCCGCCTCGTATCAGAAGTCTGTGATCAGTCGGGACCATATCATCCAGGCCCTAGCACCGCTTTTCCGCGGGAGAGCATTCACGTTCGTGACAGAGAACCGCAACGCTTCTGCAGACGACGTCGAGAACAACATCGAAGGCTTATGCCTTGAATTCGAGCAATTGAAACCATATCTGCTGCAGATCTGGAAATCGAGAGAGTGAGGTAACTATGCAGGAAATGATTATCAGCGAACTGAGTCAGGCGCTGCACCAGCTTGCCAGAGGTTTCGCCCACTTCCTTCCTCGTCTCATCGTGATGCTGATCCTTACATTTGTGGGCTGGGTGATCGCGTACGTTGTAAAAGTGGCTCTACGTAACATTCTGCGGCTCATCAAGTTCGACAAGCTTTCAGAAAAGGCAGGCGCCTCTCAACTGCTCACCAAAGCCGCGCTGCCTTCCTCGACGGAAATGTTGAGCCGATTTGTCTTCTGGGTGGTCTGGCTAGGCTTCATTCTGCTGGGTGTGAGCGTGCTCGGGATCCCGGGCCTGCAGGAGCTAGTCGCAAGATTCTTTCTTTTCTTGCCACGTTTATTCGTAGCGATGTTCATCATGTTTTTCGGACTGCTGGCAGCTAGTTTCTTTTCTCGCGCTGCCCTGTTGGCTGCGGTAAATGCGAACGTGCCTTCACCCCGGGTTTTAAGCGTCGCTGTCCGTAGCATCATCATTGTTTTCGTATTGTCTATCGTTTTTGAAGAACTGGGTCTTGCAGAACAGACCATGCTGGTCGCATTCGGAATTGTCTTCGGAGCCCTGATGTTCGGCTTGGCGATCGCATTCGGCATGGGGGGGAGAGACTTGGCCCAGCGTTTTCTGGAGAAGAGGTTCGTTCGCGGAAAAAAGGAGGAGAAGGAAGACGAACTGTCGTCGCTTTAGTGCAGCGACGAGCTCAAAAAGGCTCGTTTCCAGGTCACGATTCCCCCAGATCGCGCCTTTGTAAACTCCCTTGCACGCGATCACTGCAACGGCCCCGCGAGGGTTTGAGGCGGAACGTGTACCCAACGTTGCTTCGCGCGATGCGGGAGGGTTCCCTACTTGGAATCGCGCTCATGATGCCAACTGGCCGCCCCTTGCGGTAGGATTGAAACTTCCTCCCTGCTCCATTTTGGACGGCGACTGCCATGCGACTACTCAGCATCCGGCTCATTGTTTTCCTCATCGTGGGTATCACGCTGGTCTCGCTCTCGTCCTCCTATTACGAGGCGTGGGGTGAGAAGCGCGGCCTGCGCCGGGACCTGGAGCGACGCGCCGAGGTATTGGGCGAAAGCCTCGCGGGAAATGTGGAACGTGACCTGGAGAAAGATTCGGCGCAGGATTTGCAGCGTATCGTAGAGCACTTCGGGAACCGGGAGCATCTCTCGGGACTGGCTATCTACGGCCCGCAGGCCAATTTGCTGGCAGTGACACCGGAGCTGGCAGCCACGCTGGCTACAGTTCCCTTCGTGATGTCTCAAGCATTGCGTGAGAACCATGGGATAGGAACGTTTCAACGGGTGAAGGATGCCTCGCTGCACATCTACGCTCTACCCCTTCACCAGCACGACGAAGTCATCGGCGGCCTCGTGATTGTTCATGATGCCAGCTATATTCCTGCGCAGAGCCTTCACATTTGGCGCCAAGCATTCCTGCGAGTGCTGGTATACGTATTTCTCATCGTGCTCATCACGCTGTTGATTGTTCGCTGGAGTATTGCCGCACCCATCGCACGTACGGCGCTGTGGATGCGAGCTTTGCGGACGGGTCAAGTCTCTTCACGCCAACACGCCGCCGATCTGGATCTCTTTCGTCCCCTGGTGCAGGAGGTCGCTGCCTTCGCTGAAAGCCTTACCCAAGCGCGGTCGGCGGCCGAGACGGAAGCCCGCCTGCGGGACTCGGGTGAATCTCAGTGGACGGCCGACCGGCTAGCCGTGCACGTGCGCACGCGACTGGATAATGGGCGGCTTTTTGTCGTGTCTAATCGCCAGCCTTACGTGCACATGTGGCGCGGCAAATCGGTGGAAGTGATTGTGCCGCCCAGCGGGGTGGTCACTGCGATCGAGCCAGTACTGCGCGCCTGTGACGGAACCTGGGTAGCCCATGGCAATGGCGATGCCGACCTCGAAACGGTTGATGAGCACGACCGGCTGCGCGTGCCTCCGGAAGATCCTCACTATACCTTGCGCCGGGTCTGGCTCAACGAGGCGGAAGAAGAAGGCTATTACTACGGATTTGCCAACGAGGGCATCTGGCCTCTATGTCATATCGCGCACACCCGCCCGATTTTTCGCGCGGAGGACTGGAAATACTATCAGGCCGTAAACCTAAAGTTCGCTGATGCGCTGCTCGAAGAGATGAAAGACGTGGAGAAGCCCATTGTACTAGTGCAGGATTACCATTTCGCCCTGCTGCCCCGGCTGATTAAAGAAAAAAGACCGGAGGCCAGGGTGGCAATCTTCTGGCACATCCCGTGGCCCAACCCTGAGGCATTCGACATCTCCCCGTGGCGGCGCGAAGTTGTCGATGGTCTGCTCGGTGCTGATCTGATCGGGTTTCACATCCAGTCGCACTGCAATAACTTCCTGCATACCGTGGATCGCGTAGTGGAATCACGCGTCGATTGGGAACACTTTTCGGTAAGACGCCTGGATCACCTCACCCTAGTGCGACGCTTCCCCATCAGTGTGGACTTCTGCGATGCGCAAGGGCCGGAATCGACGCCGGATTCCTACGTCGAACGTTCCGCTTTGCTCAAGGCCCTGGGGGTTGAGGCTACCTTCATGGGTGTGGGCGTTGACCGGGTCGACTACACCAAGGGCATTCTGGAGCGTTTTCTGGCCATTGAGCGTTTTTTGGACAAGTATTCTCGCTATCAGGGCAAGTTCACATTCGTGCAGATTGGCGCTCCCAGTCGCAGCCACCTCAAACGCTATCACGATCTGATGGCGGAGGTGGAAGCGGAAGCCACCCGCATAAACGGGCGGTTCCAGACGGCGAAATGGAAGCCCATCGTCTTTCTCAACCGGCAGCATAATCACCATGAGATTCAAAGGTACTACCGCGGCGCAGATGTATGTCTGGTTACTTCCTTGCACGATGGCATGAATTTGGTGGCGAAGGAATTCGTGGCAGCCCGGCACGACGAAAGGGGTGTTCTAATCCTGAGTTGCTTTACTGGTGCCGCCCACGAGTTCCCCGACGCCTTGCAGATAAATCCCTACGACATCGACCAGACGGCTGAGGCCATTCGCACCGCCCTTGAGATGGGGCCGGAGGAAAACCAATTGCGCATGCAGCGCATGCGGAAGACGGTCAGGGAACACAACGTTTATCTCTGGGCAGCAACCCTCATCGCGGAACTCTGTGAGCTACGCATGGACGCGTCGGACGAAAGGTAGGAGAAAACTCCGGGCTAGTGCTGCTGCCCGGCAATGAGGAGCATGTGGTCGTCCGCACGGTCAATCCAATCATGGTCGAGCAGTTCATGAACGCGGTGGCACAATCACCGGTCTCCTCTCTTCTACTCGACTATGACGGTACTCTCGCGCCCTTCTGCCTCGATCGCCAGCACGCTTTCCCCTATCCGGGAATGACCGCGCTCCTGCAGGAGATCATCGAAAATGGCCGCACTCGTGTGGTCATCGTCACAGGCCGGAACGCCCACGAAGTGGGCCCGCTGCTTGCGGTTTACCCCATTCCCGAGATCTGGGGATGCCATGGGTTGGAGCGGTTGAGGCCGGATGGGACCTATGAGACACCCCGCGTCGAAGAGCCCGTGCGGCACGCCCTGGCTGACGCAGATCGCTGGTTAAGGTGTCAGGACCTGCACAACCGGGCTGAATTCAAGACCGGTGCCGTCGCCCTCCATCTGCGCGGGCTCGACGAAGCGACGGCGGCGGAAGCCCGCAGCCAGGTTCTGCTGGGCTGGCTCCCCATTGCTAAGAATACGCCGATGGAACTGCTGGAGTTCGATGGCGGTATTGAAATGCGCATGCCGGGTCGTGATAAAGGGGACGCAGTCCGCACCATCCTGACTGAGATCGGCCCCGAGGTTCCCGTCGCCTACCTAGGGGATGACTTGACCGACGAGCGGGCTTTCCTCGCTCTTGGTACCGCAGGCTTAAGCGTGTTGGTTCGCCCAGAATGGCACACAACTGCGGCTGCCCTGTGGATCAGGCCGCCAGAAGGCCTGCGGGAGTTTCTGATACGCTGGCTACAAGCCTGTCGTGAGGGGCAGCATCTCGCGAGGATAGAGTCTTCTGGTCCTAAATGAGTGCGGGTTCGGACCAAGATGCAAGCGACGCGAACCTTGAGACAAACCCAAGAACCGTGAGAACTAGCTTGTGGGTCATCAAAACATCATGCATCCGCAATATCAATGATTTGGCGGTCAGCCCGACCAGGAAGATTCGATAAGATTTTTGGCATGATCGTGTGGCTCCGGTACTTCCTTGGCTGGGTTGTCAGTGCGCTGAGTTCCCGCGAGGATCTCGTCCTCGAAAATCTTGCCCTGCGTCAGCAGTTGCTCGCTCTTCACGCACAACGACCTCGCCGGCGACTCACGGCGTCAGACAAACTGTTTTGGGTCGCATTGCGAAGGCTCTGGGCGCGTTGGAAAGAACCTCTCATCCTGGTCACCCCCAGAACCGTTGTGGCGTGGCATCGGGCTGGATTCCGGCTGTATTGGAAATGGCTTTCACGAGCCAAGTCGAGGGGAGGACGCAAGCCTGTGAGCAAAGAAATTCGAGCCTTGATTTTTCAAATGGTGGCCGAAAATCCAACCTCATCGCGTAGCTTCGTGAAACTTGAAACCAAGTAGTCGATCACGAAATCAGCGTGCTCTGGGTCAGCCCCGCATCAAGAGCGACGATCCTCGAGGCAGTAAGTCGCCGCCAAGGAACACCGCGTCGGGGCGCTCGGTGAGGATGGAAGTGAATAGCTTTCCATACCGATCCGCGTGGCCGTGAAGATCCGTAACGAAGAAACAGAGCGGCAATCTCAACCCTTCCGATCTGGGATGACGGTCTCGATCGTACCACCGTTGTCCCATACTCCGAGTTCTCCCGTTTCTTGGGTGTGACTCGTCAAAACATCGTACACGCGCAATATCAATGACTTGGCAGGCAGCCTCGTTGACGGGCAATCCGATAAGATTCTGGCATGATCATGTGGCTCCGGCACGTCCTCGGCTGGCTGCGCAGTGTCTTTTCCTTTCTGCAAACAGGCCAAGACTGAGTACACAAAGCTGCAGTAGCTTTTGTCCGTAGTCCCCAAAGCAAATTGAAGCCCGGAGATTGCTGGCGTGAACAGGTTCAGCATGACGGTGCCCCGTCACCATCAAGCATGAAAATGGGGGGTGTAGCAGGCGCAGAATATTGCCTGTCGCTGCCGATGAAGCTCGCAGTATGGAATTAGTGCGGAAGAAAGAGCCTGTTGAACAGGTTGAGCGGGACGCTGTAGGAACTATCAAGTTTTGCCTCCTTGGGGAGAGCGCGAAAGGGAGAGTTTCAGAGCAATGGCGTCTTGGGCAGCGGCAAAGGAGCTGCCATGAAGGTGCATCGCAACTGCTGCGGACCGCATGTTCATAAGGAAACCATCATGGCCTGTTTGATCCGCGAAGACGCAAGTGGAAACCCCAGCAAAGAGAAACGATTGTTCGGCACGATGACGCAGCATCTGCGAGAGCTGGCGCAATGGTTGCGTGAAACGAAAGTGACTGTCGTGGCGATGAAAGCAACCGGCGTCTAATGGGTGCCGGCGTGGAACGTGCTGGATCGCGAGGGATTGCAGCTACTGCTGATCAATCCGAAGCACTACAGAGCGATTCGCGGCAAGAAGACCGATCTACTGCAATGGAACTCTGCGGCTTTCCTCTGAAAATCGCCGAAAATCCCGGCAATTCCGCATGTTTTGCGCTTAAACCGGATTCGGAGAAAGTGTCCTGCTGCACCGAGAAGCCAGTCTCTGCGGCCTTTTTCTCTGGAGGGCAGACGCGCAGTCCGGTTTGAAGATTCCCATCAGGCGGATGCAATGCGATCACAAACCGATCATTCGGCGAATGCGACTTGACTTCTGTCAGCAATGTCGTCCACCGAAACCGCCCTGCAACGCGCGTCCTATCGCTAATCCTGCCTGCCCCATTCGCTGCGCCGAGGGTCTGCATTGCGGGCACGCCTCGGCTCGCCGGTCGAAATGGTAGCTGGCGGAGTCGTTATGGCCGTCGCAATGGTCGGTGTAGCGGTCTGGTCTAAGAGAAAAAAGGCGAAAAGTGCTGCCAGAGTGCTGCTTGGGATTTTTCCATTCGCATCGCGTTGTGGATGATACACAACGGGCCGCCTTCCTGAACCGATCAAAACGAGACAGTCAATCAACGTGGCCACGCTTAAGCTGAAATGTGAGGCACGCTTATGAAACGATTTGGAGTTGTCAGCAGAGCATTTCTGTTGTTTGTGCTTCTCGGAGCCACTGCTTTTGGCTACGCGCAGCAGGAACAGCAAAGCGAAAAGCAGACCAACCAGGAAAAGCAAGCCAAACCAGAACAGCAACACGCCCAGCCGCAGCAACAGCACGCCCAGCAACCACAGCAGAACCAGAACAAGCAGCAGGCCCAGCCGCCGGAGAAGGTCTTCCAGCCGCCGGAGCAGATACGGCACGCCAAGCCGGTCCAGCCGCCGGAGCAGATACGGCACGCCAAGCCGGTCCAGCCGCCGGAGCAGACACAGCACCCCCAGCAACCACAGCAGAACCGGGACAAGCAGCAGGCGCAGCAGCAGCAGAACCAGAACAAGCAGCAGGCTCAGCAACAGCAGCATGCCCAGCAGCAGCAACAGAACCAGAACAAGCAGCAGGCCCAGCAGCAGCAGAACCAGAACAAGCAGCAGGCTCAGCAACAGCAGCATGCCCAGCAGCAGCAGCAGAACCAGAACAAGCAGCAGGCGCAGCAGCAGCAGAACCAGAACAAGCAGCAGGCTCAGCAACAGCAGCATGCCCAGCAGCAGCAGCAGAACCAGAACAAGCAGCAGGCTCAGCAACAGCAGCATGCCCAGCAGCAGCAACAGAACCAGAACAAGCAGCAAGCTCAGCAACAGCAGCACGCCCAGCAGAACCAGAGCCGGCAGCAGGCTGCTCAGCAGCAGGCCATTAGACCTGCACAGCTACGGCCCACGCAGCAACAGCAGACTACCTGGCAGCAGCATCGCGCTCAGAACTGGCAGTCTGAGCACCGCAGTTGGCAGCAGCGCGGCGGTTACAACGGCTACCGCATTCCTGACAACTATTACGGCAGCTACTATGGCCAGCGTCATTCGTTCCGCGTCTACAACCAACCCTTCATGGTGGTGGGCGGGTATCCGCGCTTCCAGTACGGAGGCTTTTGGTTCAGTATGATTGATCCGTATCCGGAATACTGGGGTAGGAACTGGTACCAGACGGACGATGTTTACGTCGCATACTCCGGTGATGGGTATTACCTGTACAACCGCAGGTATGCTAACCGCCCGGGGGTTGCAATTAGCATCCCGTTTGAAAGCCAGAACAATCAGCAGGCACAGCTAGAGCCCATTCCGCAACAGCAAGGTGACTGGCAGCAGCAACAGCAGACTACCTGGCAGCAGTATCGCGCTCAGAACTGGCAATCTGAGCACCGCAGTTGGCAGCAGCGCGGCGGCTACAACGGCAATCGCGTTCCTGACGACTCTTACGGCAGCTACTATGGCCCGGATCACTATTTTCGCGTCTCCAGCCTCCCCTTCAGGGTCGAGGGCGGGTATCCGAGCTTCCAGTACAATGGTTATTGGTTCAGCATCGTTGACCCGTATCCAGAAAACTGGGGAGACACGTGGTACCAAACCGATGATGTTTACGTCGCATACTCCAATGACGGGTATTACCTGTACAACCGCACGTATCCTAACAGCCCGGGGGTTGCAATTAGCATCTCGTTTTAGGCGGTCTACAAACTGAGACGATAGTGTCCTAAACAAGCGCCCTGCGCAGGATCACTGGGATGATGCTCCAGCTTTTTTCTCGGGCGAAGAATGGGTGTATTAAGAATCAGAGCAGCAAAATTTGCTGGAGGGTGCCAGAAATGCCACTCTCCGTTTTGCCGAATACACGGGGCAAGGTAAGATTCCCCAGACGAAAGGGTCGGCGATCCACAGTCACCATGACTAAAGATGACATTCAGCTGCTCTACGAATACGAGCGCTGGGCGAACAACAGGCTTTTGCAAGCGGTCTCCGCGCTCAGCGCAGACCAGTTCACGCACGACCTGGGTGGTAGTTTTCGTTCCGTGGGGGACACGCTCGTCCACATCATCGGCGGCGAGTGGATTTGGCTTGCGTATTGGAAAGAGCCGCCCCATAGCTCCACCCTTTTGGCAGACTTGAAAAAGCGACGGGACGCCCTATTTAATCCGGATGCATTCTCCAACGTTGCTGCGGTGCAGGTAAAGTGGGCGGAAGTCGAGAAAGAACAGGCCGAGTTCGTGAATCGGGTGACAAACGAATCCTTGGAAAAAATGCTTCCCTTTCGCACAACACGAATCAGATTGGAACTGCCAAGGTAGGCAAAGCTATGGCGGCGTCATTCGTGTCCGTATTCCAGAAATGACTTGAGCTGGTGGCAGCGCGAGGAGTGGCGCAGCTTGCACAGTGCCCTGGCTTCGATCTGCCGAATGCGCTCGCGGGTGAGGGCGAACGACTGACCAACCTCCTCCAGCGTTTTCTCCGAACCGTCTTCCAGACCGAAGCGCATCTTGATGACCTTCTCCTCACGCGGGGTCAGGGTACGCAGCACGTTCGCGGTCTGCTCCTTCAGGTTCACGTTAATGACGGCCTCGGCGGGCGAGATCACGGCACGGTCCTCGATGAATTCGCCGAGGTGGGAATCCCCTTCCTCACCGATTGGCGTCTCCAGCGAGATTGGCACCTGCCTGAACTTGAGCACCTTGCGCACTTTGGCCACAGGAATGTCCATGCGCTTGGCAATCTCTTCCAATCTGGGTTCGCGGCCCAGCATCTGGACCAATTGCCGCGAAGTACGAAACAGCTTGTTGACGATCTCGACCATGTGCACTGGCAGGCGGATGGTGCGCGCCTGATCGGCAATGCTTCGGCTGATTGCCTGGCGAACCCACCACGTCGCGTAGGTAGAAAACTTGTAGCCGCGGCGGTATTCGAACTTATCCACCGCCTTCATCAGGCCGACGTTGCCCTCCTGGATCAAGTCGAGGAAATGTAGCCCGCGGTTGGCATACTTCTTGGCGATGGAAACCACGAGGCGCAAATTGGCTTCGATGAGTTCGTGTTTGGCCTGTCCCGCGTCCATCTCGCCCTGGATGATTTCGCGTTGGGTGCGCTGCAGCTGCTGGAGGCTACCGCCGGCGTCGCTTTCCAGCCTTTTCAGGTCGCCGCGACACTGCCGCTGTGTCTTGCGGTAACCCTTCTTCCGTTCTTCGCTGCGCGTGCTCTCAATCTTCTTTCCCAGATTGCTGACCTGGCAGTCGAGCGAGCGCATGATGTCCACGGTTCTATTCACCCGATCGATCAGGCGTTTGCGCTCGCTGTTGCTGAGACCGAGGTTGCGGACGATGAGCGAAATCCGAACGATCTCGCGGGCCAGGCTGCATCGGCAGTGGCGATATTCGCGCGCTTTTGGTTTTGCCACAATGGTCGGTAGCCGTCCGGCCAACTGGGTGGCTCTTTTGTAATGCTTCTGCAGTTCGTCGATGCGGTGCGTAATGTCGTTGAAGCAGATCTGCAGTGTCTTCTCGGTGATCTCATCCTCATCGAAGACGACGATCTCCTTGATCGAGCGTATGCCGCGCTTCAAATCCTCGCCAATGACCAGGATTTGTCGGATCACAAAAGGCGAGCGTGAAAGCGCCTTCAGCGCGCTCAGCTGTCCGCGCTCGATGCGCTTGGCAATGTCCACTTCCCCTTCGCGGGTGAGCAGAGGCACAATGCCCATCGCGCGCAGGTAGATGCGCACAGGATCGTTGGTCTTTTCAAGAGCGTCTGGGGTCAGGTCGAGCTCGCCGGCCTCCACTTCCTCATCAAACTTTTTCTCGAGGGCCGAGGAAGGTAGCTCATGCTGACCCGCAAGCACGTCAATGCCCCGCGTGCCGATCGTGGTGAGCAAGTCGTCCAGGTCCTCCGGGGAGTGGACGTCGTGCGGAATCAGGTCATTCACCTCGTTGTACGTGAGATGGCCCTTTTCCCTTCCGGCATCGATGAGTTTCGTAATGTCGTCAAGAGCCAAGCGGAACTCCTCTCAGCATCATCCTGCGTGGGGAAAAGGGTGCTTTGTTGATTTGCGGCGGCTACTTCGACTGGAAGTGCCGAAATCAAAACTGAACCATGCTAGCACGGGGTGCCAGCATGTTCCTAACTAGATACGCTCTAGCTTGCCGTGTTGGTGACTCATTCGGTTTTTGTTAGATTCGGGCCGACAACCCAAGCAACTCTTCGCAACTCGTCCTACCTGGGCTTGAATAGTGTTGCCTCAACGTAAAAAGGAATTATCTGCCGTCGAGTAACATCCGCCAGATCACTGGTGCACTTCTTCTGTCTCTTGGTCGTTTCTACTTACTTTCTGCCGGTTGGAACCCAACCAAGCTCCTTCTCAAACATCGATCTGAAAGTGGTTCGAATCTGTCGCGGGGTCTTGCGAATGGATACGCACGCACAATGTTTGGACCGCGGTGAGATCAGTGATTTCCACGTCTAGACCATTCCTTTTTTGGTTACTTACGGCTCCATCGGAGGTGATGCAGGAATACTTACGCAATTTTCTTCTGAGTTCGCTCCACGCTCTTGCCCCAGTCCCATACTTGCTTTTCGGCTTCTCGTCTTGTGATTCCATATGCTTCCTGGATCTTACCTGCAAGTTGCTCTCGCTTGCCGGATATCTGATCGAGATCATCATCCGTAAGCTTGCCCCAGTTTTCCTTTGCAGAACCCATCAATTGTTTCCATCTGCTTTCCACCTGTTCCCAATTCATTTGTGTCTCCTTGGTGAATTACTGCTATTTATCCATTGGCTTCCCGTGCATCGGCACAGCATCTTGGGCGCGCTGCTCGATCGAGTGAATCTGACAGCCTTCCTGAATGTGGCGGGGGTGTGCGACTATGGACACATACGGAATACCGAGGAAGTGTTTTCTGAGTATGTGGCTCACTTCCAGGCAGTTGAAATGTTGTAGCTGAGTTTGAGCCAGGAGGCGCTTCACACCTCGGCGTAGAGTGTTCTGTCCGCCCCAGGCGGGCACTACCGCTCTCAGCTCGCCAGCCAGGAAGAACAAATTCCATCCGGCAGCCCGAACTTTCTGATCGAGGCCTGAGCTTTCGAGAATCCCAAACGAGCGCCAGTTCTCACGGTAGATTTCGCTTTCCACTCCGAGCGACTGCAGAAGCGTTGATTGCTTGGCCAGCATGGTGCCAGCTTGGATCGTGTTCGGCATGGAACCTCGCATGTTGTCGGCCCGGAACCGGCGATACTCGCAGGCGTGAACCGGCTTGAGTGATTCGGTTCTCGCGTGATCCTGGAAGAGCATCCAGCGCTCCTCAGGTCAACCTGCGATTATCCCTTCGTGTGCGACCTTCTCAAAGCAACTCTGTGTGTGTCGCGTTTTCTCTTCTTTTTGGCTCTTGTGGCCTCCGCACGTTTATCGGCGGAGCGCTCTTGAGAAACATGCTGTTTAGAGTTTGCTTGCGTCTCTGCAGAGGCCGCAGTCGGTTCCGAGGTTTCTATTATTGGGATGGCCATGTTTTTCCCCTTTTTGCGTAAGAATGAAAGGTGCGCGCAACCGCTAGTTCTCCTTGCCCTCCTGCGGTCGCTGCGCTCACTCCGCTCGGGATGACAACCGGGAAGACTGGGCTCCGATCGTGACGCTCTTCGAGCTATTTACCGCCCACGAGTTCCATTAGTTCGGTCTCTGCCTGGCTCCAATCCTCGGCAGCATGGTTATCGGTTCTGTCGCGAAACTCGTAGATCTGGTAAGCACGAGTTCGTATCTCGTCTTCTGAGAAGGTGCTCGTTGGATCTTTCTTGAGAAGATTTGGCTGTTTGGAAGGGTCAGAGTTCTGGCTAACTTGGACTTTGGAATTAGACACTTCAACTCCTGCACTGCCACAACTAAGAGGAGAAAACTCCAGAACGGCTGACCTAGTTCAGGGCATCTGAATGAGAGGTAGGAAATCTCTCTCATTTCCAATCGTACGCTGATCGACTGCGATTGTCCAAGCTTCCACTCTTGCCTATTGCGCTGAAACCAGTGTCGCCCTTCGCAATAGTCACGAAGTTTATTGGGAATTAGCCGGGAAACTACGATTATCCCCTGGATTTGACAATGCTCAGGCAATCAGATATCGTTGGAGTTGAGGTAGTTTCCACCCTCTCCTCTTTCAGGTTCCCTGAACATAAGTCAGCCCATCTGAAGTTTTCTTCTTCTTATGCGCGATACAACCTTTAGGAGGTTGAATATGTACGCACGTAATATCTCTTTTCGCCTGAAATCCAACATGCAGTCCGATTACACACGTACATTCGAGAACCAGGTTCTTCCTTTACTGCGCAAGCAGAAGGGCTTCAAGGACGAAATCACATTGTCAAATCCCGGCAGCCAGGATGCGGTTTCCATCAGTCTGTGGGAGCACAAGAACAATGCAGATGATTACAACACCAACACCTACCCCGAAGTGTTGAAGACCTTGGCGAAGGTCATCGATGGAACGCCGCGGGTTCAGACGTTTGAGACGGTCATGTCGACCTTCCATAACGTCCCCGTAGCCGTGTAATACCGGCAACCATGTAGTCCGGAAAGGCGGCTCATCCCGCTTTCCCGGACTTGCCGGTGCTCTTGTCCACCGGATGGGAGTAGCGCCGTTGCAACAGCAGGTTCGACCTGGTACGCACCACGAAGAAAGCTGCGCTTAGTGTCAGCACGAACAACCGCTCGAAATCGATGTATCCCCGATCCATCACGTAGAACGCGCCTGCCTCGGGCACGATCTGATCCAGCACATCCACGTCGTGGATCTTGCCGTCTGTGACGTGCACGAAGGCAGGGATATTGCCGCGCAGATCCAGCAGAGTGTGCATCTTGACGGCGGCTTTGCGCCGCCGGAACCGGGCCCACGGAAACAGCGCCAGACACAGATCGATGGTGGTCGAATCCAGAGCATACAGACTCTGTTCCAGATCGACGCCCATCGGCTCGCGGGCATACAGTCGGCGAGCAGTGGCAATCAGTCGGTGGGCGAAGTCGGCGTAGATTCTCCAGTCCCGCGATTCGTTGGCGTCCGCCAGCGTCGAGCGCGCCACCTTACTATGGAATCCCAAGTGATACGGCTTGCCCTGCAACGAACCCAAACAGGCTTCCATGTCGCGCAGACTCTCGCGATAGGTCAACTGGGCGAAGGCCATCGCCAGATACTGGTCCCAGCAAGTGAAGCCTCGCAGCCGGAGGCGCCCTGATAACGCTCGACGCAACGACGGAACTCCCGGTCGAGAAGAAAACTGATCAATTGCGAGAAGACCGTGCGACCTGATTCATGAGCCATTGTCTGCTCTCCGCGAATTCAAATCGCGGCAAGCCCGATATGGCTTCAACTTGTTGCGCACCTACTACTTGCAGCCAGCACCTTGCAACTTAACCGGACAGCAGTGACCATCTCTAGCTGTGAACTAGACGCGGTCGCCATCAAGGAAAGGGAGATACATTTCTGGAGCTGTGAGTCGAACTCTCCCACTCCTTTCTAGGACAGCCTTCGTCGTCAAAGATGTCACTCGTGAGTCCCTTTTTATTCACAGAAGCACGTGTTACAGCGAAAAAACCAGGCTGAGTTTAGTTTTGACGAGCCACACGGCCTGCAAGTGACTGAAAGACTTGGTCAGCACGTTTGGCCCTGAAGGTCCTACGAAATGTAGCGGGCTCGAAGTCATGCGTTACGACGCCGAATTCCTTCACCGCGAGTTTGGCGCACCTTTCCGCCCGAGAAGCGGCCGCCGCCAACTCTGATAAGGCCACAAGATCTGCAAACCGCGGCCACGATCATCAGCTCTCGACTTGCCAATTCTCCAGCTATCACGTAAAGTATAAGTGAGGTGGTTTCCGCCTTCCCCTCTTTCAGGTCCCCTGAACTAAGTCAGCCCATCTGAAGTTTTCTTCTCTTAGTAAGCGACAACTTTTGTCGAAGGTTGATCCCGAAATACAAGAGCGGTGGTTAATTTCTCCTTCTATGGTGGCGATGTTATCGAGCAGAACCTGAAGATGTTACGCATGAACAGGATGGGCTGGATTTCTATCGCAGCTTTGGAGCTGGTGCTCGGCGCACTATTACTTGTTCTCGGAACCGTGTGGCGATATCCGCACAGTCACTTTGGGGTGTGGGTCGGGCTGCTATACGGGGGTGCGTTTGGCTGGGTATCAGCTTTTCATGCGACGCCATTCTATGTAGCGGCAATGCAGGATGCCATACTGTTGGTAGGAGCACTGCTAATCGGGGCTGCCGTGTTCGTTTATTGGGAATTAGCTCGTTCAGAACAGGGAGAAAAACTGGGTCTGCTTGCATAGAAAGAGCCGATGTTGGAAGACCCAGAGGCAGACCATCCGAACAGGTGTACAGGTTTGTCTTACTCTTTAATTAAAAGGGCGTGGGTCCAGCAAGGCAGGCTGTGCTTTCTCAAGAGCAATGAGGACAGGATGCACAAAAAGTTATCGACGGACTCGTCGGGCGCGAGACAAAGAAGGCCGAGATGACACCATTCAAGAGGCAAGAAGCTGATTGTAAGGGCAATATCCTGGAGGCTGAACGCGAACTAGGGGGCCAGGAAGGGACTGTGGTCGACGATGGCGTCTACCGCAAAAAGGTTCGTCCATGGAAAGTGAACCTGCGTAACTTGTACCTTGACCATAACATAGCGGTCTGCTCTGGTGCACGGGATTGCACGGTTCAGAAACCTCATTTCATTTGCGCTTCCAGTCGGCACCGGGTTTGCCGAGAACACGTAATGGACTGCTCGGCTTGCGGGGTAGAGCCGTCCCGACCGCAGCCAGACGAGATGAGGCTGCTGGATTGCCGGGTGAAGATTCCACGGAAAAGCAGCGGAAGGCCGCTTTACACTACTGTGCAGGTCTACGACCCGTGGACTGCGATTAAAGTGGCCACGTCTCATATCGCCGTTGATTTAGACCTTAAATGGGAGTTAGCTGAGGTCGATGGGGTTACCGACACTACCTGCCACAAGTTGTGAGGGTAAGATGCATCTATCCGATTTGGGAAAGCAAAGGATTACCATTTGGGAGCGCATGCGACAGATCGAAGGCGAACTCTTTCTTTTCTCCGCAAGATCGGTTGAGTTAGATTTCGAAGACGGCCACCAGCTCGAGCAGCTGTGTGGAGAACGCACGCAGCTAGCAATCGGATTATTGCTCAACGAGTATCGGTAACAGTTGTCCTGCGCAGTAATTGCATTGGTTTTCGCACTCAATAACGAAATCCCGAATTCAACACGCTGACAGTCAGGAGGTGGTATGACCCAATTTGACCAGCAGGTGGCAGCTGCCGAGCAATGGTTCGCGAGCCCACGGTTCGCCACTCATTTTCCTCTACGAGAACGAACGGAATGTGACCTGAATAGTCAGTTATGGGACACCGTTGGGGACACTTGAGCCTACTTGTCTTCATCGCGCTCCCGGCGGCTCTTGAGTGGTGGGAATTCCGACTAGGTAGCGATAGAACGCAACGGCCCGGTTGACCGAGGAAGAATCATTTCCCGCGATCAGCCCGTTGGCGTTCTTTCCTGTGCGCACGATGCTGTAGTAGCGCCAGACGTTATCCGATTCGTGATCCAGGAAGTACATCGACTGCAGCTCACCCTGGTGAAGGATAGGTATTAAGTAATAGCGCATCGTGCTGACGTTCTCGACATCGAAGACGAGCCGGCTCGCCGAAGCCTCGACAATGTGCATTCGGTAGATGGCTTTGCCAGAAAGGTTATCGACCTGTTCGAAGTAGAGCACCTTGCCTTCCTTCATCTCATCGGGCGTGAAGTCTTCGCGGCGTTGACCAGGTTGCGAGTCGGTCAGAGCGTAGGCATCCACAATTAATGTTTGCCACTCCTTGTGAGTGGTCGACCAGTAGCGCATGCCTGCGAGTTCTGAAATTGCCCCGATGTGGCGAAGCAAGCCCCCGGCTTCCGAGGTATGGGGAAATCGCGCGGCTATGGTCACCAATGTCGTAAAGCCCACTTCAGCCCAACCGGTGCACGCGGGCGGTTTCCAGTCGCGGCCCAAATCAGACTTGCTCCATGATTTCACGATCGCCAAATCACCCAGACCCGGATAAGGCGGAATGGGGTCCTTTCCGCATGGCGGCTGCGGTCCTAACTGAGGTTCAACATCAATGAGCCGTCCCGCCTGCAGCGCAGGGGGAGAAAGCTGGAAGCGATCTGCCTCTTGGGCTGGATATACAGCGGGCAATACAAACAAGAGGAGCGCCGAAAAAGTCAGCGCATCCCGGAATCGGGGCAGTCTATTGTTAATTTGCATGATGATCATTGCTCTCCCTTATCCGGTAGATCAGGTTGATGACCTTTCACTCGCAGCCGGCCTTCTTGGCGGCAAGCAAAGGCCCCAAGGCTCGTCTTCGGCTGACGGCGGGCCGAGAATTTAGCCGGCTCGGTTGCATGCCGTGTCTTCCACATACAGCCTCAACCTCCTCGGCTGAGAAAATACAGGAGACCTTCCTCTTACTCGGACGAGAGGCCTGGCTGGACGGGACCATCCGCGGCCGTCGGAACCACTGGCGGAGCTGCCTTCTTCAATTGTTCAAGTTCGGCCTGAACTTTTGCCCAGTCCTTTGGTTTTCGCTTCGTAGCGTAAGGAGCATCCGGATGCCCATAGAATTCCAGAAGCTCAGCCCGAACCTCCAGCGAAGCACCACTGAAATTCTGCTTCGCCAGCGCGTCCAGCAACTTTGCATGCGTCTCATCGTTGAGCCGATATTTTCCCGGCCCCGTTATTGCACCGGTGTCAAAGTTCTCGTTGGGCAAGTCTAGCTGGCCGGTACCTACCTGGGTTAGCAGCTGTCGGTAGCGATCCAGAGTCGTACTGAAGCTCGCTTCGAAGAGTTTTTCCGCCGCGGGCGTAGGCGTTTTGAGTTGCAGCACTTTTAGGGGGCCGATCTTTGGGAGAATCCGAGTAAGAAAGGCGAAAAATCTTTCCCAAAAGGTCGGCGGCTTATACTTCTTCCCCCAGTTTTTTTGGTAACTCGCACGAGAAAGATTATAGAGAAACTTCTTTCTCGTCATGCTGGGCTGATCCTTCAAGATCTCGTCTTTCTTCAGGCTCCAGGCAATGCGCGTGGCTTTAGGAAGAAGCTGGCTGACAGCGTGACGGTATGAACCGAGGACCTCGTCTTCGTTAGTAAGAACGGTTTTCAGATCCAAACCGTAGGTTTCCTGAAAGGCTTGTTCCAGTAGGGGAACGGAAACTCCAAAGCCGATGAAGTCGTGGTAACTATCCGGCGCGTAACGTCCATGCGCCACTTCCAGAACATCGAACCCAAATTCCGTCTTCACGTGCGCCAGCTTGTCTTCTTCATAGGTCACCGAGTCGCCGTATTTCGTCTTCAACTTGGGATACAGGAGTGGAACCGCGCGATTCGTGCCCATGGGGTGACCTTCGTTGTCCGAGGCGTAGTGAGCGAGGGCCCCCAGCGCAAAGGCATAGCCGTCAAGATCCTTGGAATCGCGGAGAAGAGCCAGAACAAAGTCTCCGCTCCGTACATAGTGCGTCAAGTCGCTGAAGAAAAAGCTTCCGTGCGGATAATAACCCATGTCCTGGATAATCGCCCCGCCGTACGCATAGCCGTGTGCTTCTTTGAGTTCTTCTGCCGTGGCATCGGGAAAACGCTTCAACAGTAAGGGGCGTATGTTGGTGTCCCAGACGCTGTCAATGATCGCTTCATGCGCAAGGACGGCATAGGCCGCGGTCTCGTTTGGCCAGCCCAAACACAGGACAACCGCCATGATGATGGCCAAGGCTCTCAAAGACAACGCCCCGCGGCTTCCCATTCTCCCCATTCCAACCTCGCTGTGAGTTTAGCTCGCTTCTATCGTACTGGGAAATCGCATGCCCCTCAATTCAACGGGGAGTTTCGTTTAAATCGGGTATTCCGTAGCAATTGAGCAGAAGTCCTCTCCCCCCATCGTTCTAACGGATCACGAAACATAGTGCCCCGCCTTCCCCTTGCCAGTGCTTTTAGGCTTTGCTCGGGTCGAGGATGGCGGAAAAAGCATTTGGGCCCTTGCTACCCGTACTTTCTTTGAACCGTACGAACCGTTTGGCAAACCGATTGTGAACGATGACCGCCCGTCACTCTCATACGCGGATGCGCCGCTCATCAAAGCTTCCCGCGATGTGCGTATCCTTGGTTTGGAGCTAGGTGCCGTGGATCATCGGGCAACTGAAAGTGAAGGCCGAGCAAAAGCTGGACATCATCGCCAAAGCTAAAAAGCTCGCAGCGGAAATCTGAGAACTGAAACAGAGAATGGGCGCTCGTCGATAAGCGGGCGCCCTGTTTGCGCTTGTCGGGGCGGGCCACGATGCGTTACAAGAGAGCCATGGAGCCGGCGGCGACTGAGGTTCACTAAATGGCTTCGGGAAGGGTACGTTACGTGTGACCACGATTGCTTCCTTCAGTTTTGGCAGCGGCTTGCGAGAGACAGCATAACCATATTGCTTTTTCGCGCAATAACCCCGTCCGGGTAAAGGAACATTCAACTTCCGGCACACCTTGGCGATCGCGACGTCCGAGATTCCGTAATCCTTCGCGACATGCATGACCGGTCGACTCCAGACCTTCTCGTACAATTCCTCGCGATTCCAATGTCCGACGACCGCCATAATTGTCGTGAAGCCAGTGCTGGTTTATGGTTCTGTTCGCGGTGCCCAGGATTGGCATTATAAGGTATCGCATTTGTCAGCGCAGCGCCTTCATAGCGGGCTCAATCCAAGAAAACAGAAAATTGCCGACCGCTGGGAATTCTCCCGCCAACAAACTGACGAGCGGGAGGCCCGTCCGGCAACCGGGATATCGAGATACCGGCGGAGTCGATCGTACACTTCAATCTGGCGGACGATCTGGTGGTACAGCCGGCGTAGTCTCTCAAGCTCTGGGGTGGACGAGAAACACCGGCGGTGCCGATCATCTGGCCAAGGTACCCTGACTCACCTTCAGGATTGGTTCCTCCCAACCCTTAGGCACGGGCAAAGTCAATGTATCCATGCTGGACATCAGTCCGCGTAAGCTTCGCCCGCAACTTATCGCCGATGTCTAACCCCTGGTCCCCTTGCACCAACAACCCTTCAATGTGAGGTTGCATGACGCGAACAAAAGTCCCGTGGGGAGTCACACCGGTGACGATGGCGTCGAAAGTCTCGCCAATCCGCTGGCTCATCGCGACCGCCGCCAGCCGCTTTGACATCTCGCGCTCAACTTTTCGCGCCGCATCTTCCTTTGATGTGCAGTTTCTTGCGATGCCAGCCAGTTCATCGTCGGAATAAGGCCCCGGAGTCCCAGCCAGGAAGGTCTTGATCAACCTCTGGGTGACAACATCAGCAAACCTCCGGTTTGGCGCCGTGGAGTGCGTGTAATCTTGAACTGCCAAACCGAAGTGCCCCGGCTCCGGATCGCCCGGGCGCTCCAGCACATATTCGCCCGGCCCAATCAGCTTGATGACAGCCAGGGACAGATCCGCAAAGTGGTCCGGGTCAGCAGCCTTGCGCTTCAGCAGGAAATCGTTGAGTGCCTTGGAATCAGGTTGCGCTGGCAAAGTCTCACCCTGTGCCGCCGCCAGTTGAACAATGCGCTCCCATCGCTCTGGGGTTTTCACGATGCGCCGCAGCGAAGAGACCTTCTCGAGGAGTCGCGCCACAACACCGTTGGCAGCAATCATGAAATCCTCGATCAGTTCCGTAGCGTGATTCCTCTCCTGTCTTGCGATATCCACCACCTGCTGGTTTAGCACTACTGGAAGCACTTCATTCGTATCAATATTCAACGCCCCGTGAAGAAAGCGCTGTCTCTTCAGCGCCTGTGCGACCTCGTTCTGCAACTTGAGTTGTTCTTGCAACTCGCCGGATGTAGCCACCTTCGGCGGGGCCGCCACCGTCCCCTCCAGCCAGTTCCCCACAGCGTTGTACATGAGCTGCCCTTGTTTCGCACGAGCGCCCGATACACGATACCTGAGTTCACCTTGCCATCCGCGCCCACTACAAACTCGGTCACCACCGCCAAGCGGTCTTGGTTCTCAAGCAGCGACGATGCCCCAGTCGAAAGCTCCTCCGGTAACATCGGGAAGTTGCGTACCCCGGTATAAACCGTCGTCGCCTCCTTCGCCGCATGGTCATCAATCGGAGAGGCCTTCGCCACAAACGTGTCCACGTCTGCGATGCCGACCATCACTTTGACATCCCCGCTTGCGAGCCGCTCCGCTACTTCTATCTGGTCCAGGTCGCGCGAAGTGTCGTTATCAATCGAAGACCAGAGCAGGTTACGCAGGTCGCGCACATCCTTGGAAGAGGGAGCTGTCAACGGCGGCCGCGACTTGATATCCGCCAGTTGCTTCTGAACCGTCGTGGGAAAGTCCGGCTCAAAGCCGTGCTCCAGCATGATCTGCTGGGCCATTACCTGGAGATCAAAATGTGTCGCGTGAGAGTCATTCATGAAATTCCCGTCAGAACAGCGAGTGCAAAAAGGCTAACATGTCGCACCAGATACCGCCGGATTTGAGCGGAGCCGACGCAGGTCCCTTTTATCGATTGGGCATTTTTCGATTTAACCGGGAGCTGATTGCCAGGGAGGAAGCAGTCGATTCGCCGCAGCGCGTGGTGCTAGACATGGATTCGACCGAGATCCCAGTGTACGGACAGCAGGAGAACAGTGCCTTATCACCCGATGTTGCTGTTCAACAGTGTGGCTTTAGATCAACCGCCGATGCCCGTTTAGCAATGTCTCGGCAGCATTACATGATCAACCGACTACACTATGGTTGCAACCAACGTTCACAGGACTTACGATGCGGAGAGAAGCTGCAGCGGTGTTCTATTGAGTAGACACTAGCCTATGGCAGACAACGGCGCCACTCAACCGATTTCGACAGGCGAGCTGAAAACCCAGTTTGTGGCTGGAGACGTATTCGCCCGGAATTATCAGATTCTTGGTCAAGCCGGTGCGGGCGGCATGGGAGTGGTTTACCGGGCCCGCGACCTGAAACTGGAGCGCATCGTGGCGCTCAAGTTCCTGCCTTCCGAAGTCAACGCCAGTGAACAGCAGAAACAGCGATTCCTGAAGGAAGCCCGCATCGCCTCTTCCCTTGATCACCCGAACATTGGCGCGATCTATGGGATCGATGAAACTACGGACGGTCGGACGTTCATCGTGATGGCCTTTTATGAAGGCCAGTCTCTCGCTACGCGAATTCATCTCGGCGGACCCATGGCAATCTCGGAAGTAGTCGATACTGCGGTGCAGATGACGCGAGGCCTCGCCGACGCGCACCTCCATAATGTCGTGCATCGCGACATCAAGCCCTCCAATGTGATGCTCACGCCTACCGGCTTGGTCAAGATCGTGGACTTTGGACTGGCACAGGCAAATGAGCAGACGGCCTCGCTGACGCACGGGGTTGCGGGAACGTTGGGTTATATGGCTCCCGAACAGGCACTCAACAAGCCCATTGATGAACGGGTGGACATATGGGCGTTGGGAGTGGTGTTGGTTGAGATGCTGACGGGACGAAACCCTTTTGACCGCGGCAGCCTGCGATCCACGCTCATGGCCATTCTGAATGCCCCCCCACTTCCCTGGAGGGAGTGCCGTTAGAGCTGCAGCACATCGTGTACCGGGCACTGTCGAAGGATCCCTCCAAACGGTATCAGAGCTGTTCCGAATTGCAGAATGATCTGGAGACGGCTCGCAACTCGCTGAGCCAGCAAACTGACTTAAGCGGTTCGCGGGTTTCGAAGCGAGGAAAACCCACGGCCGAGTTCCGCCGCTCTATGGAAGAAGCCTCAAAATCGACTTTGGGGCCTGGCGTTCGGCGGTTACGCAGTCCCATAGTGATTGCTATCACGACCGCGGCTATCCTGTTGGTAGCGGCAGGTTTGGTATTCTTTGGGCCCGGACGAGCATGGTTTAACGCCCGGGTCATCACCACTGGAACTACTGGATCGGAACTCCCGCAAGTAAGGGTTCTTGCGGTTCTTCCTTTCCAACCCGTCGTTGGGGACAGCCGCCTGACCGCCTTGGGTCAAGGTCTGGTCGAGAGCCTGGCTTCAAAACTCTCCAATTTGTCGGAGAACCGCACATTGGAGGTCATACCAGCGCGCAATCTCCAGGATAAGGGCCTTGCCACTTTAGCCGATGCTCGCCGGCAATTTGGCGCAAATCTGGGTCTGGCGGTAAACCTCGAGCAGTCGGGAAAACTGATCAAGGTCAGCTACTCGCTGCTGAACGCCCAAGGCGGACGTTCGCTTGGAGGTGATTCGATCACAGTACCTGCCGCGGATGTGTTCTCGGTAGAAGATGATGTCGCGGAAGGAACCGTGAAAGCACTGCAACTTAAACTCCGCCCAGAGGAGCAGACAACCCTTAAGTTGCATGGCACAAGCACACCTGCCGCCTATAACTACTACCTTCAGGCACGCGGTTACTTGGTGGATTACACGAAGCTGGGCAACGTCGAAAATGCCATCTTGATGAATGGGGAAGCACTCAAACTGGATCCGAATTTCGGCATTGCTAAAGCCAGTTTGGGTGAAGCGTATTGGCGCAAATACGCGATCACAAAGGACAAGCAGTGGACTGATCAGGCCAAAGCGGAGTGCGATGCTGCAGTCACGCTGGGTAGTGCCGGCGCAGCGGGACACATTTGCCTCGGGTTGGTGAATTCAGGCACGGGAAAATACCGCGAAGCCGTCATGCAATTCCAACGTGCCGTGGAACTCGAACCCGCAAACGAAGGTGCTGCGATCGGGCTGGCGTCGGCCCTAGAACACCAGGGCGAGATTGATGACGCCGAGAATGCATATCAGCGGGCTATCGAGTCCCATCCTCAGAGCTACTTTGCCTACAACGCCATGGGTGGTTTCTACTATCGGCGCAGTGACTATGAGAAGGCGATCCAGATGTTTCAAGAAGTCACTGAACTAGCTCCCGAAGGCTATGTTGGCTATTTGAACCTGGGTGGAACCTACAACGATATCGGCCGTTTTCTGGAGGCCATCGAATCCCTCAAGAAATCCGTCGCCCTGCGGCCCAGTTACGGTGGCTATACAAACCTAGGTACGTCTTACTTTGGACTGCACCGATTGAACGAAGCGGTTGCCGCCTACCAGGAAGCAGTCAAGCTGGATCCCAAACAGTATGTGACCTGGGGCAATCTGGGCGCGGCACAATACTATGGCGGCGCCAAGCAGGACGCCCAGAGGTCCTATCGGACGGCTGCGGAATTGGCAGGTTCGGAGCTGAAAGTCAACTCCCACGACGTGGACGTTCTTAGCGACTTGGCTCAATACCAATCCATGCTAGGCGACAGGGGACAGGCTTTGATGTACTTAGGAAAGGCATTGCAATACGGACACAGCGAAAAAGAACTGCTGGCCAGCGCAGCTCAGGTATACAATCAGCTCGGCGACACTGGCCTTGCGCTGGAATGGATAACGAAAGCTATACAAGCCGGCTACTCCCCGAGTAAGTTTCGAGATCTGCCTGCCTTCCAGAATCTGGCTAATAATCCGCGATACCAGGAAATCGTTGGGAAGGCTATGTCTCCTTAAAGAATTTTATTCGTCCAGCTTTTGCGCTGTTAGAAATAAGCGTGAAGCGTTATACGATTCCATTCATAGCTGTTGGTCTTCATCACACTGCACGCGCTGGAGAGGAAGAACATGGCAGACAGGAATGTTTGCAGCGACTCCATCAGGGGGAATATGAGCGAAACGTTCAACTTCAAGAATGACAATTCTAATGACGTAATTGTCAAGAAGTCCGGAGATCCCTGGCCGTTTACGACCGGGCCGGACCTGAAGGTAACTGCACATAACAGGCTGCAGGTTACACTGATCAATGCCGCTGGAAAGTTCCACTACCAGACTTCCGGCTGTTCGGGCGATTCCACTCGTATGAACCCGAAGACAGTGATCATTACGTAGCGCGTTTGCGATCCGTACGCTAACTGATGGCCTCCCGGTTGCTCTGTTTCGGCCGTCAATACCTGAATTGTCGCCCTTGCGGAAGCAATCCTGGACGATCAAAAGAGGACGGGAATCATCGCCCGATAGACCGCGCGTCAACCCTCGCGGCAAGATTGGACGACGCCGCATCGTCAGGTGATCTTGGTTTCAAGCTCTTCCCACCGGAGGTAGAGCTGATCGACTCGTTTCTGCGCCATGTGTAGTTCAGCTTGGGCGGCGATCAGTCGTTCCGCATCGCTGGCGATGGCGGGATCTGCGTAGGCGGTGAGCGCGGTCTTAAGCTGATTTTCGGCTTCTGCGATGCGATGCTCCAGCGCTGCGTACTCGCGGGCCTCCAGGTAGGAGAGCTTTTTTTTCGTTATGCCAGCTGTAGCTGGTGAAGTGCCTGCGACGGTTCCACGGTCGAGCGCTCTTGCAGGTGTTTTGGACGCGCTTTCGCGCTCCTGCTGCCAGGCTTCCCACTGCGAGTAGTCGGCAAAGTGCCCCGCCGTGCCGAGGCCGTCCAGTCCGACAACGGTGGTTGAAGCGCGGTCGAGCAGGTAGCGGTCGTGCGTTACCAGCACGAGCGCGCCGCGAAATTCGAGTAGGCTTTCTTCCAACACCTCGAGCGTGGGGATGTCGAGGTCGTTGGTGGGCTCGTCGAGCAGCAGCACGTCGGCCGGCTGCAGCATGAGCTTGGCGATCAGCACGCGGGCGCGTTCGCCTCCGGATAGGCGGCCGACCGGTTGACTTAGCTGCTCGCCGGTGAACAGGAAGCGGTTGGCCCACGAGGCAACGTGGATCACGCGGCCCTCGTAGATCACGGAGTCGCTGTCAGGCGCGAGCGCGCGCCGCAGTATCACATCAGGATCGAGCAAGCGGTTCTGATCGAAATAGACCACACGCAGCGAATCGGCTGTATGGACCTCGCCCACTGAAGGGGCGAGCTCTCGCGAGAGCAGCCGCAGCAAAGTGGTCTTGCCGCTGCCGTTGGGCCCGACAAGGCCAACACGCATGCCGGCGGTAAGGACGAAGTCGAGATCCTCGAAGAGGGTTCGGCCGCCGATATCGCAGGTGACGTGATCCAACTCGATCAGCCGCCGGGTCTTTCGGTCAGTGGCGGAAAAATCGATACCGGCACTGGCTGTACGGGTGCGTGCGGTCAAGTCGGCCAGTTCGCCGATGAGTTGCTGCGCCTTGTCGATGCGAGCTTTGGACTTAGAAGTGCGTGCCTTGGGTCCGCGCCGCAGCCACTCGATCTCGCGGTGCACTCTATTTTCCAGCGCTTCCTGGTGTTTGGCTTGGGCGTGAAGGAATGCTTCTTTCTCCTCCAGAAGCCTGCTGTAGTTACCAGTGACCCGTAGCAGTCCTTCCGGATAAGCGTGGTTCAGTTCGACCATGGTAGTCGCGACGTTCTCCAGGAAGTACCGGTCGTGGCTGACGACAACGGAGGCGAAGGACGCGGATTGGAGAAGCTCTTCCAGCCATGCGATGGCGGCCAGGTCAAGGTGGTTCGTGGGCTCATCCAACAGCAGGATGTCGGGCTGTTGTACCAGGGCTTCGGCGATGGCGAGCCGCTTGCGCCATCCGCCGGAAAGTGATTCCGCTTTAACTTCAAGATCCTCGAAGCCTGCGCGCCCGAGCGTCTCAGCGAAGCGGGCCTGCCTCTCGTCGGCAGGAACAGCGGAGCGTTCAAGAGCGGCTTCGATCACAGCGCGCACGGTCAGGGCCGCGGCGAACTGCGATTCCTGCTGCACGTGGCTGAGACGGGCTCGCTTGCGCAACGCTACTTCTCCGCTATCGGGCTCGACGGCGCCGGAGAGAATTTGCAGCAGCGTCGATTTGCCGGAGCCGTTGGGCCCAATCAGCCCGATGCGGTCCCCTTCGGCAATGGTGAAGGCGATACCCCGAAATAGCGGCGTGGCCCCGTAGGTTTTAGAGATATCCTGTGCGTTTAGAATCGGCGGCACGTCGTATGGCCTTCTTTAGGAGCTACTGTAAGGATAGCAGGGGTGTCGGTCGGCGCAGGCAGGCAAGAGGTTTGCGGGTAAGACGGAATATTTGCGTACCACAGGAGGAAATACACATGTGGATTTGTTTCAATGATGGATTTCTGAGCTTAGTTAGCGATGTGCACGACCCTTCGAGGCTGATGGTGAGAGCACGGCGAAAAGAGGCTTTGTTGAATGTGTTGGGCACACAGGTGGAGGTAGTCGAAAACGCTGGATCAGATTATCGATGGAGAACATTCATTGATCGAAAGACATTCTCGTCTTTAGTCGCCGTGCGGATTGAAAACATAGCCTATACCAACTTCAAGAATTCTGTCAGAGACAGCGATCTCCATGACTTATATCTAGGTTTTTGGCAACTTCACCGTCATTAGCAAGATGAGGACAAGTCGCCTCGGCCGCCTTACCAGAGAGACAACATAGCCCACGAACCGAGGAAACCGAAATGAACAGGGAAGACCTAAAGAGAGAAGCGAAAGAGTTCCTCAGAGCGCTCGAAACCGACCTTACATCGCACATTCCGCCCCCTCGCGAGATGAGGACAGAGATTCACAAGATAGTGGCGGACGCGAAGGATGACCCCTCGCGTAAGCACATGCGGAAGCCCGAAGACGCATTTCTCTATTACCATTCTCTACCCGTAATTTTTGGGAAAGTTCAAGCTCTGGTCTGAAGGCGGCTTGGAGCGGCCTGAAGCGTGAAGTGAAAAAGGGCTTTTGGGAGGGCGCCAACATATACGTCATGATTCTCAGGGGTGAAGATCTGCCGTGAGACTAGAACGTCGCGGAAGCCGCGGGGCTAATCGGCGGATCATGTCTTGAAGAATGCTGTCCTGCAGCTGTTGGGCGATCGTGCGCGACGGTTCTGAGCGCCGGAAAGGAACTGCGTCAATGACAATGTACAGATGCCGGGTAAGCTTTGATACAGACAGGGCTTTGCAATCTCGGATCAAACAGGGATACTTTGGCGATAAGGACCACGCCTACGTGCCCATCGCTCATTTTTCCGCGCCACCAAACGCGCACGTGGACGGAGTTACTGGTAGGGACAACGGTTATTATCATGGCCTTTGGGCATCTCAACTCGCTTTAGCGCGGCGGTACAGGATGTGGTCCATCGCCCGGTCGATCACGCGGATCGCTTCAGCTGCATACTCGGGCGTCCGGTACTCTCTCAGCCGCTGCTTGGCTTTGGCTGCGCGGAACCAAGTTGGATCTCGGTGCAGTTCCTGGGGAGGCACCATCCGCATCACCTCGCAAAGATGGGCATCAACTAGAACCACTCGCCTACCCGAACGCAGCCGCGTGCGCTTGCAATGTAGGTATGAAACGAAAGGCGTGTTTTCGACCCGACCCTTTACACCAGCTTCTTCATATGCTTCCCGGGCGGCAGCATTCGCATTGCTTGCGTCCTGATCGACTCCGCCTTTTGGGAAGGTCCAGGAGCCGCTTCTGGTACGCACCAGGAGGAATTCCAGTTCACTGCGGTGCACCCGATAACACACAGCGGCTACATGAATTCGATCGGAAGTGGATCGAGGGCCATAACCTGAACGCTGCCGGGACGATCGGCCACCTTGCCGAGATGAGAGTCGGTCTGTGAGTGCCACTACAGGCTCCGGCAGACTTGCTTCGAAGAGCTCCTATAATAAGAAAAGAGAAATTAACATCTGCTTACTCTTGCTGCGGTCTGCTAATTGTTTAGTATCTCCGA
Source organism: uncultured Acidobacteriaceae bacterium (assembly GCA_963737435.1). GTDB lineage: Bacteria > Acidobacteriota > Terriglobia > Terriglobales > Acidobacteriaceae > Bog-257. The sequence continues at coordinate 722,927 of CAVTSI010000009.1, forward strand.
CGGGCTCATGACGTGCGTTTAACTTCTAAGAGTAGTATCAAGTTAGTAAATGCTCTGATGGCAGCAGCAGTTGGCCTCATGCAAACCGCAACGTGGGAGAAATCAGCCGCTGTATCAAGTCGCCATTCTTGGTCTCGCGCCTCCTCAGAGCAATCGGGGGGGGTACCCTGCATTTGACGTGTGCTGGTGTCGCGAGAAGAGACGAACCTTGTCTCCAAAGGGACTCAACCATGCTCGCAGAGGCATGCGGGTGCTCCAGGTTCGGAGCCGATGAGCCACTCCAGCGTGTCCGCCGTCACTGACAACGAACCGAGGCCGGGCGGAGACTAAACTGGCTGCGATGTACTTAGCGCCTGCAGAGGAGGCCTTCACCATGTCAAGTACTGGACTGAAGCTGGCATTCGACGCCGTGTATTACCATGTCACCGACATGGAGAGAGCGATTGCGTTTTATCGCGACACGCTGGGATTCCGCCTCACCTCGCGCGATTATGTCGCTCGCTTCGACATCGACGGAGTGCTCTTCGAACTGGTTCCGAATTTCCCCGGTAATACCTTGCCCGGAACCGGTAATGCCCGCCTGAGCCTCGGGGTTACGGACATCCAGCAAGCTACGCGCGAGTTGCAGGCCCGAGGCGTGGCTACGACACCGGTGAAGGAAGAGCCCGGAGGGTTGCTTGCGTTGTTCAAGGACCCGGACGACAACGAACTTTGCCTGTGGCAAACTGTCTCCAGCGACTCCAAGGTATCGCTATTATCCCGGCACCCATGATGGCGCTGTCCTACAATAGGCTCTGTGACTGAGAGCCCGACACGCGCACTGTTGGTTATTGATGTCCAGAATGAGTACTTCACCGGCAAGCTGCCCATCACCTATCCCGCAGGAAGTCTGGCGAACGTGCTGTGTGCCATGGATGCGGCGCTCGACCACGGAGTGCTCGTGGTCGCGATTCAGCACACGTCACCGCAGCCTGACGCCCCAGTCTTCCGCAAAGGGAGCAAGGAATGGGATCTGCATGCAGAGGTGGCGGCGCGACCGCATGATGTGCTCATCCACAAGTCACTACCCGGCAGTTTTACCGGCACGGAACTGGAGACCTGGCTGCGCGAGCGAAGTGTGGAATCGGTTGTCATTGCCGGCTACATGACCCAGATGTGCTGCGACACGACGGCACGCCAGGCAATGCACTTGGGCTTCGGAGTGGAATTTCTTTCCGACGCAACTGGCACACTGGCGGTCAAGAATGCCGCGGGAACGGTTTCCGATGAGGAGCTGCATCGGGCGATCTTGGTCACGCAGGAGATGCGATTCAGCCACGTCATGAAGACAGGCGACTGGATGAAACAACTGTGAACCCGTTTTCAGCGAGCCTCAACTGAATATGACCAGAACCGAGGTCTATCCGTGGTGCGCCAGACAGCAGTAGAGAAGCTGTTTAGTCGAACGAAGTCAAAGAAAGATCTTCCGATGAAAAAGATCAAGCAAACCAAAGTTAAAGTGATGTTCCCAGGGTCTATGGACCTAAGTAAACGCAAGAGCGAGAACTCGCTCTCGATCGAAGTCCGACGCGGCGATGAACTTCTAGGGAATCTGTTGATGGGAAGGGGTAGTGTCGAGTGGTGGCCGAAGGGGAACAAAACGAATTCGGTCAAGAAAGGCTGGCGAGCCTTCGTCAAAATTCTCGAAGAGCAGATGAAGTGATCTCAACGGCACCTTGACTCTGCTCGCAGGGCGCTGGCCGATCAAAGTACCCAAGGGGACTTGGCACGAGGAGCTGAACTGTTGAGGCGTTTCTACTCCCCCCTCCTTAAGGACCCATCTGCTCGAGTGCCAGCTTCCGCTCAATGGTCTGGACGACAGCGTCCACCGCGACGTCCACTTTCGTGCTTGTGCTGCGGGTGAATACCTCAACCTGTTCTTCTGCGAGCTTCTTGCCGACATTGATGCGATACGGAATTCCGACCAGGTCAGCGTCCTTGAACTTCACCCCAGGACGCTCGTCGCGGTCGTCAAGCAGCACGTCGATACCTACGGCTTCCAGTGCCTTGGCAATCTCCTCGGCGCCCGTCTTGATCTTCTCGTCCGCAGTGTTGGTCGGCGTCACCACAACTTGGAAAGGCGCGATGTTCGCGGGCATCCAGAAGCCGTTCTCGTCATTATTCTGCTCGATGCACGCGGTTAGAATGCGCTCCAGCCCGATACCGTAGCTGCCCATGATTGGCGTCAATTCCTTGCCGTGTTCGTCGAGCACCCGCGCGCCCATCGACTCCGAGTACTTGTACCCAAGCTTGAAGACGTGGCCGATCTCCATTGCCTTGCCGACCTTCAGCGGATGGCCACAGTTCGGGCACCCTTCCCCCTCGACTGCATTCCTAAGGTCGATCCACCAATCATCCTTGACTCTGAAGCTGCTGGGGCTGTCTGGCGTCACGTTCTTCATATGGAATCCAGGCTTGTTGGCACCCGCGATGAGGTTGCGACGTCCTTTCAGCCCTAGGTCGAAATAGAATTGCGGTCTCCTCCACTTGCTGCCACCGCCAACAGGAAAGGTTGGGGTGAAAAACGCGACAGGCCCAATATATCCTGGTTCCAGACCAAAGCATTCTCGGATTTCGTCGGCTTGCATGGGGCGCAGGTCCGCTCCGCTGAATCCTGCTTTACCAAGCGCCGTGAGGAGTTTCGCTTCATTGACCGAGTGATCGCCGCGAAGAAACACCACGACTGGCGTTTGCGCTATGCCGTTGGCATATTGATAGATAGCAACCGCTAAATAGGACTTGATTACCTGTGAGGACTTGACGCCCAGGAAACTAGCAGCCTCCTCGATTGTCTTCTGTGTGGGTGTTGCAACCTCGACCGGGACATCAGCCGTGGCCTCAATGTCTTCCACCGCTTCAAGCTTCGACGACGCCATTTCCATGTTCGCTGCATACCCGCAACTCGCGCAGCTGGCGACCAGGTCCTCTCCCGCGTCGGTGTACACCATGAATTCATGCGATTGCGAGCCGCCCATAGCGCCCGAGTGCGCCTCGACGATAATGTACGTTAGGCCACAACGGCCGAAGATGCGGCAGTAGGCGTCGTAATGCTTCTGATAGCTGATGTCGAGCCCAGCAGCATCCAGGTCAAAGGAATACGAGTCCTTCATCATGAACTCACGCAGGCGCAGTAAGCCCGATTTTGGCCGTGGCTCGTCGCGGAACTTCGACTGGATCTGGTACCAGATTTGAGGCAGTTGCTTGTAGCTGCGCAGCTCCCGACGCGCGATCTCTGTCATGACTTCCTCGTGCGTCATGCCCAGGCACAGGTCGCGAGCCCCGCGGTCCTTGAGACGGAACATGCTGTCGCCCATGACTTGCCAGCGGCCACTGGCCTCCCACAGTTCCCGCGGGTGTAACGCCGGCAAGTGGAACTCTTGGCCGATGCAGTCCATTTCTTCGCGAACGATCCGCGCGATCTTCACCATCGAACGATTGCCTAGGAAGAGAAAGGAATACAGACCGGCAGCGAGCTGGCGGATGTACCCAGCGCGGACGAGGAACTTGTGGCTTGCAACCTCGGCGTCGGCCGGGGCTTCGCGGAGCGTCGGTATGAATAGTTGGGACCAACGATGCATGATTGCCTCCATACACAATTCTCTGTCAAGAATGCGCGGGAAAACGGACTTTGGCTCTTGATTGGGATTTGCTTAAAGCCCGTGTTCCTCCGCAGAGTTGCCCTCTTCACCACGATAAAAAGAGCGTGCCGCTGCAGTTTCGCAACGGCACGCAATCAGAGGCACATACTTCGACTGACCATGTGGCATCAGGCCAGCGCCGAATTACGCCTCCAAAGCTATCTCATCGCTCAGACGCCAGCCGGCGTCATCGCCTTGGTGCGGGCTGGTCTCTTCCTGCGGCGCGTCGCCCGGCTAACTTTCCGGGGTTCAACGCGGTGGTTGGTTAGGGTATCGATCACTGCCTTTTCCGCATCGACAATGCTCTTGACGCTTTCCCGGGTCATCTCGGGCCAATTGATGAAGGGCGGCGGGGAAATCATCTCCATCGTCTTTTCGACGGCCTTGACTTGGGCATTCGACTGACGGCCGGCGATGTCCATCAGCTTCTTCTGGGCTTCGATGAAGGAATCCGTGGCCTGGCGCGCGAGTTCAGTGATCTCCGTCCTCTTGACTGGTTTCTTGGCAGCGCGGTCTTTGCCGCTCGTCGCTTTAGTCATCTCTCCCGATACCACGTCCAGGAACTTCTTCTGGGTACGAACGAAGGTATCGAAGCTGTCGCGGGCGAGTTCGATCAGGTCCTCGGAATCATACGGCTTGCCGGCCTTGATCGCGTTCAGCCAAGTGTGCGTCTGCTTGTCCGTCGTCTTTAGGAAATCCCGCTGCATGTTGACGAAGGTGTCGAAACTGCGCTGCATCAGGTCTGTCATGGCCACTGCGGCCGTATACCGGCCGACGCGCCCCTTCACACCCTCGGTGACGATTTCGTATTCCTTCTGCGCCAGGTTCAGCAGTAGCTTCTGCCCTTCGATGAAGTTGGACATACCTTCACCGGCAACTTCAGTCAGAATCGATGCCGGGCGGAATGCGGGATCTTGCAGCCGCTCGCGCAGGAACTTCATGGCTCTGGCGTTCTGGCTCATTGCAAGTCCACCATGATCCGCTGCGTCGCAAACAAGTTCTCTACGCCCTGCTGCACCCATCCGGACAGCAGGGAAACAAAAGATGACTCACGCGCCGGATGAGTAATCGGCCCGTGCTTAATCGGTCTTGGCATAATAGCCTCCGTTAATGCTGCAATGCAGCATTCAAGAAAACTATAGTACTGACTAAACCATTTGTCAATATAAAAGCACAATTATGTGCGCTGCAGCAAGGAAGAGAGGTCAGGCCTGCCGCACGCGTTCTCAAAAGGGATTCACGAAGCTCCTTCTGCTGCGCGCGATTGCTGGCGCAGCACGTTCTTGCGGATCTTGCCGGTCGAAGTTTTGGGCAATGCACCAAAGTGTACCGCCTTCGGGCATTTGAAGTGTGCCAGACGCTCGCGGCAGAACGCGATCAGCTCCTGCTCGCTGACCGCGGCGTCTTCCTTGAGCAGCACATAGGCATGCGGCACCTCACCCCACTTCTCGTCGTGGCGGGCGACAATCGCCGCCTCCAGCACGGCAGGATGCTCGTACAACACGCGCTCCACTTCCAGCGAGGAAATATTCTCTCCTCCGGAGATGATGATGTCCTTGGCGCGGTCGCGCACCTCGATATAACCATCGGGGTGCATCACCGCCAGATCTCCGGAATGAAACCAGCCGCCGCGGAATGCGGTCGCGGTGGCCTCCGGCTCGCGGTAATAGCCGAGCATGACGTTGTTGCCGCGCATCGCCACTTCTCCCACCGTGAGTGCGTCGGCGGGAACGTCGTGCATGTTTTCATCTACCACGCGCATGTCAGTCCCGAAAACCACGTAAGGCACGCCCTGCCGCGCCTTGAGCAGCGCGCGCTTTTCCAGCGCGACATCGTCCCAGTCCGTGTGCCACGCACAAACCGAGTGCGGCCCATAGGTTTCGGTGAGCCCATAGACGTGTGTCAACTCAATGCCAACCGCTTCGGCCGCCCGGATCACGGCCGGCGGCGGAGGCGCCGCTGCGATCACCATCTTTATTTCAGGACGGAAACGAATGCCGTGGCGCGAGCAGTGCTCACTGAGCGTGCGCACCACGACGGGTGCGCCGCAGAGATGAGTGACGCCTTCATCCTGGATCAGCTTGACGGCGCGCTCAGCGTTCACTTCAGATAGACATATGTGCCGCCCTCCAACCGCCGTGACCGCCCAGGTGAAGCACCAGCCGTTGCAGTGGAACATGGGGAGCGTCCAAAGATAAACCGAGCGGTACGACAGTCCGTGCTCCACCACTTCTCCAATGGCGTTGAGATAGGCGCCGCGATGGGTGTACATCACGCCTTTGGGCACGCCGGTGGTGCCGCTGGTGTAGTTGATGGAAATCACGTCTTCCTCACCCGGCGGGTGCGGTGTGACAGGCTTGCTGCCTTCGCTGAGGAAAGCGTCGTAATCCGATATGATTCGCTCCAGTTGCGGAATCTGCGCGCGAACCGGCAGCAGCGGCGCGAGCAGGTCAGCATCGCCCAGCAAAATTCTGGCGCCGCTGTGGTTGAGGATGGTGGCCAACTCGCCGCCTTGCAGCCGAATGTTGAGCGTGACCAGCACCGCGCCAATGAGGGGGACGGCATAGTGCGCTTCCAGCGGCAGCAATCCGTTGCGCGCCAGCACGGCTACGCGATCTCCTGGGGCAATGCCAGCCTGCTGCAAGGCGGCGCCGAAAGCGTACACGCGCTGCTGCATCTGGGAGTAGGTGAAGCGGCGGTCGCCGTCCACCTCGGCCGTGCAATCGCGGTACGCGGCAGCGTTGCGGGAAAGAAACTCCAATGGAGTGAGCGGCGATATCATAAGGCCCGCCTGGATTGTGGAATTGGCGGATTATATCTCAGAGCCAATAAGCTCAACCTGTTGTCTTCACTCTAATTCCGGACGGCCCGCACACTGGGGAATGCCTCCATCCACAAGCGGCTACCCAGATGTAGGCAGGAGCCCGTGGCGACACGGGCCGCAAACGCAAGCGAGTCGCGAAAGCTTGGTCCCTCCTTACAGGCGTAATAGCAAAAAGCCCCGTGAAAGATATCACCGGCTCCGAGCGTATCAGTCGCGCGAATCCGTTCGATGGGGATCTTGCCCGGCTTGTGGCTGTCCATGTAGATGATCGGAGCAGCACCACGCGTAATTGCCACTTGGCGAATCCCTTGCCCGGCCAGAAACTCCAGGGTATCGCCGTTATCCCGGCACCCAGGAGGCCGGTAATCGTCGGAGCATATGGCGATGTCAATCGAAGGCAAGAGCTCGGCCATGCCTTCCTTCCAACTCCCGCTGTCGAGCACGACCGGAATGCCACGAGAGCGACCGAGTCGGGCGCCAGCAATGCACAGCGGCATGTAGTGCCCATCCACCTGCACGATGGATACGCCGGTCAACCATCGTGGATTGAACTCGAGGCTGATCGGCGAAAACGCGGCTGCGTTGGCGGATACGACCGTGCGTTCACCACTGCCTCGGAGAACCAAAATCGAGGAGACAGGTGGCGCCTCCTTCCTATTGCGCGCGATGTCATGAACCGAGACCGAAAAGTGATCCAAGTCTCGGCGTATGACGGTCCCGACGGGGTGTTTACCGACCGCGGTGACCAGAGCACTGCGGCCCCCGAGAAAGGCAAATGTCACGGCCGCATTGGCAGCCGGGCCACCAGCTGAGATGTGCTGACCTGGCACGGAGATCTTTGCGTCACGCGGCGGAATCTTGTCCACCACATAAGCGAGATCGAGGGTCGCTAGTCCAACGAACAATCCCTCTGGCTGGCGCCTTCTTGTATTAGTCATCCCAACGTTCATCTGCTCAGTCTCGCAGTTCCGCCGTTAGGGTGGGCCACGGGCCGGGAACGTCGATTTCGCGCAGCTGACGCTTCAATCCAGGGGGAACTGGGGTTCTCCCGTGCCCCCCTGGCCGGGGGCAAGTCAGGGCGGCGGTCAACTATATGCCTTATCTGCAAATCTGAAAATTGTGCTCAGGAGTTCTTCTGCAAGCCCCGCATCCATTTCTTCAATAAGAATTTTTGGCCTCCTTGTGCCGCCCGATAGCGGCAGGTCGGATGATTACGCTGCCACCATCACCCTTCTGGCAGAGAAATTGTGGGGCCCGGGCACCAAAGTTTTTGTGGTCAATCCCTACTTCGAGCCTGGCCTGGATCGCTATTGGGTGCCATCGGTCACCAAGAGCGCCCTGTTTGGGACGCGCATGGCCGATGATTATTTCCAGATCCACGTCGGCGGAGACATCGCATTCTTCTACGGCGTGCTGAAACATCTCATCGAAAACGGCTGGGTAGACCGCGAGTTTATCGCGGCTCGCACCGTCGGCTGGCAAGATGCCGAGGCAAAGGCACGCAGCCTCTCCGGGCAGGACCTGGAGCGGAGCGCGGGGCAAAGCAAGGCGGAGATGTACCGCTTCGCGGAGGCCTTCGGCACAGCCCGCCACGCGATCATCGTTTGGAGCATGGGGATTACCCACCACAGCCACGGAAGCGACAATGTTCGCTCGATTGTGAACCTTCAACTCGCGCGCGGAAACGTGGGCCGGCCGCATACCGGATTGATGCCTATACGCGGTCACAGTGGCGTGCAGGGCGGCGCGGAGATGGGAGGGATGCCCAGCGCCTACGTGATGGGCGTCCCGGTCAGCGAGGAGAATGCCAAACGGTTTGCGCAACCTGAGTTCTGGGGCTTTGAGCCCCCTACATGGAAAGGGATCTCCGCCGCGCATATGATCCTGGCTGCCGAGCGCGGAGAGATTGACGCGCTATGGCAGAGCGGCGGGAACTTCGTGGACACGCTCCCTGAGCCCGACCGCGTGGTGCGATCGGTGGCGAACATCGGTTTCCGCGTCCATCAGGACATCATGCTCAGCACGAACATGTTCGTGGATCCGGCCGATACGGTCGTTCTGCTTCCCTCGCGGACTCGTTATGAGCAGCGCGGGGGCGGGACCGAGACCAGCACCGAGCGGCGCATCATTTACTCCCCGGAAATCCCCGGGCCGCGGATTCCCGAGACGCGCGATGAGTGGGAAATCCCGGTCCAGGTCGCGCGCTGCGCCGACCCCGAGCGCGCCGCCAAGATTTTCCCCTGGAAAGACACGCAGGATATTCGTGAGGAAATCGATCGCGTCTGTCCTACATACAAGGGAATTGCGAACATGCGTAAGAAGGGCGACAGCTTTCAGTACGGCGGACCTCGCTTACTGGTGGACCGCTTTCTGACGCCTGATGGTAAGGGACACTTCTCGCCGATTGGTCTCCCCGAAGAAAAGGTACCCGAAGGACTATTCCTGCTGGCCACTCGCCGCGGCAAACAATTCAACAGCATGATTTACAACGTCACCGATCCCCTCACCGGCCTCAAACGGGAAGACATCATTATGGCGAAGGAGGACGTGGAGCGGCTTGGCCTGCGAAATAGAGACCCAATTTTGCTGCGAAATGATCGCGGCGAATTCCGCGGGCGCGTGCAGATAGGCCGCATCAAACCGGGTTGCATACAGGGCCACTGGCCGGAGGTGAACGTGGTCGTTCCGGCCGGCCGGCTCGATCCGAGCGGCGTGCCGGACTACAACGCCGTTGTGGAAATCATTTCCCTTGGCCAGGCGGAATCGGTCAGAACCATAAAGACCGCCGCGAAAGCATAGTCAGTACGACTTGTCACACCAGCCGTGCAGCATCGATCTGACGGTCGTTCACGAAGGTAGTGTTGCAAGTTTCAAATGCAGAGAAGTTTGTCGCCGAGCGTCTGCCGTGCGTTCTTAGGCCGCCAAATCGAAAAGGCTGTCGATGAACTGAATCTGACGAAGAAGATCATCTCCTGCCACCCATCGAACTTGCCCCTCCGGATCATGTGGACTGCTTCATAGCCTTGAATCGTTCGCCGAGTTGCCTGGAATTCTCGGAAGCCCTGCTTGGCGTTCACTCGACGTTTGATGGCTCGATGATCCTGTTCGAGAATGTTGTTCAAGTACTGCACAGGTCGGTGTCGACAGCGGTTGCGGAGGCGTCAACTCCCTCAAACTGAGTAGCCTTTGGTTGTATCACCGACCAAAGACTCGGAAGGAAGGAGCCGAGCAATGCTGATTATTGGCTGTGATTATCACCCAAGATTTCAGCAGATCGCGTTTGTTGACACCGCGACCGCGGTAACGGGACCCTCTTCGCGAGACATTCGCTCTCAAATCGCCTTCCATTCGCTTCAGACGGGCGCAGACCTGTACTCGGCTTTTACCGTTCAGAGAATCTTGGAGGGTTTAGGCTCGAATAGACTGGGGATGAGTTTCTCTGGTACAGGTCGCGGCTACGAATTCGCTCAAAAGGCCGCGAAAAGCACAGAAAAATGCGAACTCAAGTACAGGTTGCTGACAATAAGAGACTTGCTGGCGGAGAGGGGGGGATTCGAACCCCCGATACAGCTTTTGACCGTATAACGGTTTAGCAAACCGCCGCCTTCAGCCACTCGGCCACCTCTCCGCGGCGTGTTATCAATAGCTTACTACAATATCCCCGCAGTTGACTGCTGTTCTTTTGCTGCGCATCCCAAACTCATGCTCCAGGAGAGATACCAACGCACCACCTTTGCGAGACGATTCTTAACCTTACTGCCCGATGCAGGAAGGGCTACCCGCCAAACAGCTCCGAAAAACCGCCATCTCCAACTGCTTGGCTCTCGGTTGCCGCGATCCCTTGGTCAAGGCCGTTACCAAAAGGGAATTCCATCTGGTGGCTATCTCGCTCCAGTTCTTCTAGCTCTTCGACTTGCGCCTGTAACCTCTCCATCGCGCCGATCACAGTGCGATCAAAGACCTTGATATAACAATCTCGAGTGACATGCGCTTTCGCGTGGCGCAAGATACGTTGCACCAGAATGTCCTGAGCACCCATTGCATACAGGTTCGACGCCAGTCCGCGGCGAAACGCGTGCCATCCATACCAAGGTATGCGATTGCCCTCAAGCTCAGGCTGAATTACCTTCCGCGTGAATGCGTCCAAGTTGATAGGAAGCCCATTGCCGGAATGAAAGATCAGGCCTGTTTGTGGATTGCCTATGGACCTGCGATATTCTTCTAGGAGTACCGCCAATCGGGGGATGACCGGGACCGAATCGCGGCTGGCGCGCGTTTTCGGGGGATTGACCACCGACCGCCAAATGGAACGATTGATTGTCAATGTTGTTCCGGTGTAATCGCTCCACTGGAGCCCTCGCAGTTCGCCTCGACGCAGCCCCGCGAAGGCTGCAGTCGCAATAAGACTTTTTGCTAAGAGTGGGAGAACCTTGAGAATCTGGCTAACCTGGCTCAGATCGTAGGCGTGAGTGCGGCGCGGTTCTCTCGCGTGTCTGGGAATCAAAGCCCCCTCGACGGGGTTCGCACCGTCGAACACGCCTTCGTTCTTGGCATAGATGAAGATTGTGCTCAGGACCGACTTAATGTGTTGCAGCGTCGTTCTGGTAAGGTCCTTCTCTTTGGCAATTGTGCGCAACAATCGATTGGCGTCCACCGTTCGAAACTCTCGCACTCGAAAGTCGCCGACGCGCTCGCGAAGATAATTGCGCCAGATTTCGTGGTGGCCCTTGCTGGTGCTGGCTCGACGCTCCTCTCTGGTCCACGGCAAGTAAGCTCCCTCCACGAAGGCGGCTAAGGTTATCCTCGAATTCGCATTGAGCCGATCGCGATTGACGGTTTGCATGAATCGTGTCCTACACTGCTCGACTTCAGAAATATCGACGAAGTCCTGGCAGCGGCCCAAGTGCTTGGCGGTGTAACCAACGCTCCCGGAGCCGTCCTTGTGGCGATACCTCACGAACCACGCACCATGGTCCCGATACAAGTAGCCGTGTTGATAGCGCAGCGGGGTTTTCCGTACCACATTTTTCGCTGCAACAACATTCGAGTCATTCGATTGCAAACCGTGCAGACCTTCGGATAGCGGATCCGGAGGAGAGTTGAACGGAACGTGAAGCATGACGATCTCAGGTGACATGATCAGACCTCCGACTTCCATGATCATCGGTCTCGTTCGGTAACAATTACAGTAAGCAACTGGCGCCATAGCCATGGGAGTTCCCGGATGGCCTGAGTTCGCTGCCTGAACGGCGTCCATTGAGAGCGTGCGGATGGCATTGACACAGAGTTGATCCAGGTCTTGGCCGACCGGGGAAAGTGAGGGTGCTCCTGCTGAGTTCATTTAAATCCTTTGGGCTCGGGCATGGACTTCTGCAGGTTGCACTCATTGGGCCAAACGGGAATCACGGCATTTTCCGTGGAAACCAGAATTTTTGTCGCGTGGGTTCCTTCCGTCAATGCCCACATTGAGGCACTGCCCTAGGCAGGGCACGCCGAATCCAGGTTGGCTCCTGGGAAATTAGCGAGATTAACGCTTTTGAGCGGACATATCGATTGGCAATTTATTTGCTGTTCCTCAATGTCCAGGTACGTAAATCGACTGAAAATGGGGAGAGCGACTTGGGAGACGGTAACTCAGTATGCAAGTCGAAGCCTCCCTTCTTTTGCTCACCTTCCGGCGGATAAGTGTCATGTCAACAGGAAGGAACTTATCGCTAGCGATCAGCAGAAAGGAAAGGAAATGGAACTGGCGAGAACGGCGCAAGCAGGCACCAAAGGATCGGCGACAAAGGGCCAGGCATGGAAGAATCTGACAACTCATTTTCGGAAAGTGCGCAATGTGCACCTGCGACAACTGTTTGCTCAGGATCCGAAGCGCGGGAAACGAATGACTGCGGAAGCTGTCGGCATCTTCTTTGATTATTCAAAGAACCGCATTACCGACGAAACGCTGCGGCTTCTCATTCAGCTCGCGAAAGAGAGCCGCTTGCGGAAAAGAATCGATGCTATGTTTCGCGGTGACAAGATCAACGTCACGGAAGACCGCGCGGTCCTGCATACAGCCCTGCGATCCCCTCGCGAAGGGTCCATCTTGTTGGATGGGAAAAATGTCGTGCCCGAGGTGCATGAAGTCCTCGACAAGATGGCGGATTTCTCGAACCGGATTCGAAGCGGCGAGTGGAAAGGTCACACCGGGAAGCGTATCCGCAACGTCATCAATATCGGGATCGGAGGATCGGACCTGGGCCCGGTCATGGCTTACGAGGCTCTCAGATACTACGCGGAGAGGTCGATCAACTTTCGTTTTGTCTCCAACATTGACGCTACGGACTTCGCGGAAGCTGTTCACGGTTTCGACCCTTCGGAGACTCTTTTTATCGTGTCCTCAAAAACCTTCATGACGCTCGAGACGATGACCAATGCTCAAACGGCCCGATCCTGGTCCCTTGCCGGTCTCAGCGGGGACGAAAAAGCCGTGGCCAAGCATTTTGTGGCGGTCTCGACAAATGCCGCCGAGGTGGCGAGGTTCGGAATCGATACTGCAAACATGTTCGGATTCTGGGAGTGGGTCGGCGGGAGGTATTCAATGGATTCTGCCATTGGCCTCTCCACCATGCTTGCAATCGGCCCCGAAAACTTCCATCGGATGCTCAAAGGGTTTCACGCTATGGACGAGCACTTCCGCACGGCTCCCTTCGAGAAGAACCTGCCAGTGCTGATGGGGCTTTTAGCAATTTGGTACAACGATTTCTTCGGTGCCCAGACCGTGGCCGTGCTGCCCTACGAACAGTACCTGAAGCGATTTCCCGCGTACCTTCAGCAGTTGACCATGGAGAGCAATGGCAAGCAGGTCACGGTCGAGGGAAAGAGAGTGGCGAACCAGACCTCGCCCATTTACTGGGGTGAGCCAGGGACCAATGGCCAGCATTCCTTTTATCAAATGATTCACCAGGGCACGAAGCTCATTCCCTGTGATTTCATCGTATTCGGTCAATCCCTGAATCCCATCGGCTCTCATCATGACATGCTGATCGCAAACGTGTGCGCCCAGGCTGAGGCCTTGGCTTTCGGCAAGACTGCAGAAGAGGTGAAAGCGGAGGGAACGCCCAAGTGGCTTGTGCCTCATCGGGTATTTGAAGGCAACCGTCCGTCCAACCTCATCTTCGCCCAGCGCCTCACCCCGGAGTCTTTGGGCACGTTGGTTGCGCTCTATGAGCATTCCGTCTTTACCCAGGGTGCCATCTGGAATATCGATTCATTCGATCAGTGGGGTGTCCAGCTGGGCAAGGCCCTCGCGCAGCGCATTATTCCTGAACTTGAAACCCAGTCGGATCCCGTCCTCGGTCACGACAGTTCGACCAACAACCTGATCAGGTATTACCGCAAATTAAAGGAGACTGCATGACACGTGAGGAGAAGACCTTGTCAAACACGTATTCCGACGCCCTTGTTTTCTTCGGAGCCACTGGCGATCTCGCGTACAAGAAGATATTTCCCGCCCTGCAGGCCATGATCAAACGCGGGCATCTCGATGTTCCGGTCATTGGTGTTGCCAAAGCCGGCTGGAATCTGGAGCAACTTCGTGCGCGGGCTCATGACAGTCTCGCAAAACACGGGGGAATCGATCCGGCTGCGTTCGAGAAACTCGCACGCCTTCTCCGTTATGTAGATGGAGACTACAACGATCCCGCTACGTTTGAGCAGCTTGGCCGAGAACTGCAGGGGGCACGACGCCCGGCAAACTATCTCGCCATTCCTCCACCACTTTTCGAAATTGTGCTGGAACAGTTGCAGCACTGCGGCAGTTGTACGTCTAGTGCCCGAATCATCGTGGAAAAGCCGTTCGGCTTTGATCTTAAATCTGCGCAGCATCTGAATCGGCTTTTGCTCCGCCATTTCGAGGAGAAAGACATTTTTCGCATCGATCATTACCTGGGCAAGCTACCGGTCAATAACATCCTTGTCTTTCGCTTCGCCAACGCGTTTATGGAAGCGTTCTGGAATCGCAACTATGTGGAGAGCGTACAGATCACAATGGCGGAAGACTTTGGGGTACAGGGCCGCGGCGCTTTCTATGATCAGGCCGGGACGATACGCGATGTTGTGCAGAATCATCTCTTTCAGATCGTCAGCAACTTGGCCATGGAACCTCCGGTCAGACTGGAGAGCGAATCGATCCGCGATGAGAAGGTGAAAGTCCTCAAGGCAATTCCGGCGCTGGAATCAACCGATGTCGTTCGAGGGCAGTTCCGAGGATATCTGGCAGAAGAGGGCGTGTCTCCCGACTCGCAGGTCGAGACCTTCGTGGCGCTCAAGCTGCAGGTCAATTCCTGGCGCTGGCAGGGCGTTCCATTCTACATTCGAGCCGGAAAATGCCTGCCTGCAACCTGTACGGAGATCGTCTGCCGCTTGCGAAAGCCGCCTACCGTGATACCGGCGGATGTGCTTGCCTCCAATTATCTCCGCTTCCGCATCAGTCCTGATGTTGCGATCGCGATGGGAATGACAACCATGGCACCAGGGGAAAAGTTGATCGGAGAAGCGGCGGAGATGACCGCAAGCCGTCGGCGCGGTTCCCAGGAAATGGACGCGTATGAACGAGTATTGGGTGACGCGATGGCGGGGGATGCGACATTGTTTGCACGCGAAGATTATGTGGAAGAAGCGTGGCGGATTGTCGATCCCTTGCTGAGTCGGGGTACGAAACTCTATGGCTATGAGCCGCACACCTGGGGTCCCGCCGAGGTCGAGCGGGTGACTCCTCCCGGCGGGTGGCAGGATCTCGATATCCGACATGCAGAAGCAACTGCTGCCCATGCTGTTTGAGGAGGAATGAGCATGTCGGAAACCTCGGTGGGCATCATCCGTGGTGAAGAGCGCCTGAAACTCGAAGCGTCGAGATGACGAGGCAGCCGCAGAGGCCGCGGCCGCGATTTAATCAACAGGCAGTAGTAAAGCGGCACTCCTGTTGTGTGCAAACGCTATTGCTGGTCGGCAGCTGGTCAAGTCGTATGGAGCGTGCTGCTTTGATCACCTCCTTTTGGGGTGATTTTGGTCACGTTTGCCCCGATTCACCGTCAGAACTCGGTTCTCGCCGTGGCCATTTGCGTTCGCCTGCTCTCTCTTGAGGTCCGGTCAACCAGAACATCGCAAGCAACGTACTCGGAATGCTCACTCAGTGCCTTTAGAGCGAGTAGCAGGCTCGGAATCGCGGAGGACTTTATCTTGATGTTTCGGCCCAGGTTGTTTGTCTCACAGATCAGGAGCGCATCCCTCTCCTTGATTATTTCGAGGATGGGTATGCCGCGGTTATCATCGACAGTCCGAATCTCTGCAGGTATCGGCATTGAACTCCTTTCAAGAGTCCGCGGACACAAATGTGCGGACTCATCTCTGTGAAAGCATTTTTGCTGCCAAACAGGGGTCAGCTTAACTGACGTGACTACAAGCAGTTGCCCTTAAGCTGTTGCTCGCAACGCGCACCACCGTTGCCACCTGCCAATATATCGGCACAACAGTGTAAGGGGGCACAGCTAGGGAATTCGCGACACTTGCGAACACCAAGCCCCACCCTCTGATGCACCGCACTGAGACGATAGCTACGGAGTCGTCGTGGAAGGGAAGATTACATCAATCCTGGACGATTCTGCAGTATTGCTTAGGCCTGGTTGTGTGGTAGTACAGCAAGGTACGAATCTCGCTCCAAGCTGCCGTGCAAGAATTCCCGTCAGGTTAGAGCTCCGCTTAAGGCGGCCTCTGGCTCGTGCCGATGAATCCTGAATCACGGTTTCCCGGTCGGAGCAAAACTCTTGGGGATGCCTACCTCTGAAACGAAAGTGCCTCGCGAGCCATTGTGGGCAGTCGTGGGTAAATTGGCGGCGCGCTCCGCATCTTCGGTCAAACGGACCGCCTCCTTCATCTGTTGCAGGGAGACGAGCATGGAGTTCCTTGAGACGCGGCGCACGATAGGATTGGCCACCCAGCGTAGCGCAATGGGAATGTCGCGACTCAAGGCAATCGCCTCGACTTCCACATAGGTTCCGCCGTCTCTCTGCTCAAACTTGGCGACGCTATAAAGGCGCCAGACGTAGCCGCTGCCATGATCCGGCGGAAGTTCCTGCTCGTCCGGACGGCCGTGGTGCCGGATCTCTTGAACCCGCGTGGTGCGCGTGGTGCTGTACCATCGCCGGTCGTCGATTTTGAAGTAGCAGGTTTCGTATTCCATATCGAGCGCCGTCTCGGCTACGACCTCTTTGTTCACTACGCGCATGGAATACCTTTCACAGGGCCCGTCGCTGCCAAGCAACCTGGAATCAACAACCGTGGGCTTGTAATACTCCTTGTAGTTGCTGTAATCGCGTGCGGCGGACAAAACGTCTGTGATACTGACGTTCGGAAGAAAGGCCGCGCCCACCCAATCGTGGATCAACCCTGAGGCCACCGGTCTTGGGTTTTCCTTCCCGACGGACGAGACCAGAATCTCACCCTCGCGGACACGCTGAAGGCGCTCTGGCTTCTGGTCGACCCAGAGAAACGGTGTTTGGGAGGGCATCTGTGGACGGGCGGCATCGACGTACGCGTCCCAATAGAGCAAAGTATCTTGCCTCAACTCAGCCCCATGGGAGAGCGAGGGCGCGACGAGACAGCCCAAATATACGAGCATCACAATAAAGGCTCGGAGTGTGCGGAAGCTGTAACGACTGCCAAAGCTTGTCTGTCTCGCTGCGGTCCCTTTCATGGTTGGCCACCTCTTTTTTTCGCGCAAGCGATGGATTTGAGCGACCGAATCTCCAACTTGCGGACTACTCGATCTAAGGAGCAAGCCAGATGCCAAGGCGTGATCAATGTAAGTGGCTGAGAAATCAACGCATTGACAAACTGAGGCTGGGCGGTCCGTCAAGACTGTCGACCGTACGTCGGCAGTGGTGACTTTCTGCCCAAATCTGGGCACGTTTTCGGGAGGGGCCGCATCGCCCTCTCGCGAGGCAGGATTCGATCTGGCCGATGAATTCATCCAGGTGACTGCCAGGTAATGTTTACGGCACTAGATATTGACATAGCTCACCAAAGACGCTAACCAAGAATTATGTATCGTTGGCGAACAAGTCGACGAAGTCGTTGTTGGGCAGATAATCTTCCAGTCGCACACGCTCTTTGCCTGCGCTGTCGAGCAGGAGCACAGTTGGTGTCCAGACCGCATCAAAGCGGTGGAACCATGCCGGATGTTCCTTAATGTGAGCTTTCACTGGAAGGAAATTTTAGTGGATGAATTCGCCAGTTTTCTGGTCTTCATACGACTCGGCATCCAGCCGAGCACATGCCCCTCACGCCGGAGCCGCGCTGAAGTCCAGCAAGATGGGGCGAAACTGCTCCTTCGCTGCGGCTAGAGGCGCGGGCGGTTACGGAAGGTCGTCTGCACCTGGATGAGAAAACCTTCCGCTGGATGCACAACGAAGATCCCATGGCGACGGAGAAGCTGGCTGAGGGCATCCGCAAATTCAATAGCGACTCACGGCACCTGGAAGAGTATGCACTTTCCCAGGTTGCTGAAGAAGTCGGGTAAATGGCGCGTGTGAGGTTTGCCCAGGCGCTAGCCCCACCACAACTCAGCAGTTGAGCTGTGTCTTCTGAGGAGAATGATTGCATGAGCGAAGCGCTTCCCGTGGTTTACTCCGCGAGGCATGCAGAAACGGCCTGGACTCTTTCGGGCCGGCACACAGGGCTCACAGATTTGCCACTCACGCCCGCCGGTGAGCGCAATGCGCGCCAACTCGGGCAACGACTGAAAGGGTTAGGATTTGCGGCAGTGTTTACCAGCCCTTTGCAGCGTGCCGTCCGAACCTGCGAACTGGCCGGTTTCGGCTCAGTGGCTAAAGTGGATCCAGACTTGGTGGAGTGGAACTATGGTCTATATGAGGGTCGGCTATCGGCCGAAATCCTCGCAGAGCGGCCGGATTGGCTGCTCTTCCGGGACGGTTGCCCGGGTGGAGAATCGCCTGCGCAGGTAGGCACAAGGGCGGACCGGGTCGTCAAGCGCATCCAGGCATTGCAGGCGGACGTCCTTCTCTTTGCCAGTGGACACTTCCTTCGGGTGCTGGCCGCCCGCTGGATCGGGCTCGATCCCGCCGCTGGGCGATATCTGTTGCTAGGTACCGCAGGCTTAAGTGTTTTGGGCTACGAACACAATCTTTCGCAGCCCATCATCCGACTCTGGAACGACGATCACCATGTCGCCAAAGAAACTAGTACGGAAGACATTTACAAAGTTTATGCCGGGAGCTTCAAGGGGCGGGCGCATCTGAATGCGATTTCGGAGGAAGCTCAGGAGATGGTAGATCGTGCCTTGCAAAGCTAGTGTGCTCGAAGCCAAACCGGCTGGTGTGGACACGGACGAGAGCGTTCAGGTTACGCCGTTGTTTCCGCCAGAGTACCGAGGCTCTGGGTTGCTGCTGCATGTCACCTCTCTGCCATCGGATTACGGCGTTGGGGACTTAGGTTCTTCCGCTTTCGCCTGGATCGATCATCTTCACGACAGCGGCCAAGGCTGGTGGCAGTCGTTACCACTCGGGCCGACTGGATATTGCAACTCGCCCTATCAGGCGATGTCGTCCTTTGCCGGCAACGGTCTCCTCATCAGCCCAGCGAACCTGATTTCCGATGGGCTGTTGCGGGCCGGTGACTGTGAATGCGACTTTGCACAGGATGTGGTCGATTACGATTCAGTTATTCCCTTCAAACATAGACTGCTCGAGACGGCATGGAAGAACTTCAGGTCCGGCGAACGCAAGGACTTGGCACCCGATTATGAGCTGTTCTGCAATGATCAGTCACACTGGCTGGAAGACTATGCTCTCTTTCGTGCCCTGAAAGACCAATTTAAGGGTGCTGCCTACTTCGAATGGCCTATGGAATTGGTGCAGCGCGTACCTATGGTGCTGAGCGACGCTCGGCGAAAGCTGGCGACCAAAGTCGATCAGTTTCGATTTGAGCAGTTTCTGCTCTCCCGGCAGGGTGCTGCGTTAAAGGAATATGCCGTAGCGAAGGGCGTGCGCTTGATTGTAGCGCTCACAACGAGATAGCGGTGGCGAGCTTGGCACAGCAGTTGCGTATTAAATGGTGGTGCGAGGCAACTGCCGGCACGGAGTTACACATGTTCCGAGCACAGATTAGTGAACTAGCGAACGGTCCAACGCTAAAGATGGAAGGCAGCCTTGTAGGGCAATGGGCAGAGGAGGCCAAATCATTAGTCACAAATGGGCCAGTGCCAAAAGGATTAGTCGTTGATCTCACTGACGTGAGCTATGTCGATTCCGTGGGGGAGAAAGTACTTACCTGGCTGGCAAGCGTTGGCGCCTCCTTCATGGCCAAGGCGGTCTACGCTGCTTCCCTCTGTGAGCGACTGCAGCTACCCGTTCACCGCAACGCACCCGGCTCGCGCAAGCAGTTGTGAGTTGCCGTTTCAAGCGAGGCTCCCGACTGCCGCAGTTCGGCTTCTCGTCACTCAACCTTGGTTACCCACAACAGCAGCGCGCTTTATGATGCCTGCACGGGATCAGCTAGACTGCAGGACAAGCGAGAGCGGGTAGTGGTCTGAAGCGCGAATGGAGTCGTGCAGCTCGGCTTCGGCGGAGCCCAATGGGCCGCGACTTAAAATCCAATCGATAGCCCGAGCGCGACCCAGTCGAGACCGGGTTGTGGTCGCGCGAAGATTGCCGTTGTCGAACGGATTCTCGAATGGGGCTCCGACGCGTGAGGCGCCAGCAAGTAGAGAAGTGGCCGGCTCCTCCGACAGGTCAAAATTGAAGTCACCGCCTATAATGACCGGCGCGTCCGAGCCACATCGATTGACATCGTCAAGAAATTCAGCAAGCTGCCCGGAACGAAGCCCGTCGTTGCCGCGGCTTTCCAAGTGCACGTTGTACACGACCAGCGGCTTTTCAAGCCAGCTGATGACGCTGACGAGTGCCATCCTCCCCCCGAGGCGTCTCTGAAAATGATGAGTGTTAGGGACAAACCAGCGGGGGCGCCAGAAATCTGATTGCTTTCGGAATCGAAGAATGCGCGATTCGGAAATGGGTAGTCGCGAAAGGGTGGCTTGGCCATGGTAAGCGGGCGAGTTGTGGTCTCCCTGCGTGAGTTCCTGAAATTCGCAGCCGAAAACGTAGTCCATGCGCAGCGCCTGCGCGATTTCCCGGGCGACGTTGCGGTATTGTGTTCGCCGGGCATTTACATCCGTTTCCTGCAACAAAATCAGGTCCGCTGGCGTGCGGCGCAGAAATTCGAGTACCCTGTCCAATTGCTGCCCGCGGTTGACGTTCCAGCTGATCACCCGGATCGCTGGTCCGAGAGCGCAGGAATCGGCTGCTGAAAGGAACGACCCTGTTTCAAGCTGTTCCATCACGTCTCACCCGGATCATGAGTTTCAGACTAGCGTAGCTCTCTGTATCCAGCAAGTTGCCTCTTCAGAGGCTTGCCGCAGCCGCCGAACTAGCCGATAACGTGCCCGGTTTCGCTTCCCTGGGTGAAAACGCAACCAGCGAATACGCCGAAATAATCCATGCCAGGTTCGCCCCGACCGCTCCCACACAGATGGGTATCCAAGTCAGATTCAAAAGCGCGAACGCAAGAAGCGCATAAGGCAGGAAACAACGACGGATAATGAACTCGAGATGCCGGCCGATATATGCCAAGGGATTCGACCTTTGGCTTTCGGCTTTCTTCTGCCACACCGCGAGATACTGCTCCGGACGCCGGCCCGAGAGCCGTTTGCGTCCGAGGGAGGCCATAACGAATGTAGCGATGGCGCCCAACAGAAGCATTCCGTCCCACGTTAGATAACTCGTCTTTCCTGTGCTACGGACCAGTCCAACGGTCATTCCGACAAAGATGAAGATGTAGTAGAGGTAGTCGCAAATCGTGTCCAGCCAGCACCCAAAGTTCGATACTTGCAGTTTCAGGCGGGCAACCTCTCCATCGCAGCCATCGAGAATGCTGGCCCAGACCGACAATACGGCACCGATGAGCGCGTTCCAATACCCGCCTAACCCGAAGTACAGACCCGAAGCAAAGCTCACGCCCAAGGTAAAAAGGCTTACCATGTTCGGAGTAATCGGAAATTTGATAAGCTGGCGGCTGATGGGTATGGAAACTTTTCGATTCATTCGTGCGAAGATCCCATCAGTAGGCTTGACGAGCCAGCTCTCAAGCTTCTTTTCCGCCACAAAGCGGTCCTGTTTGTTGGCTACCTTTTGCCAACTGTCTTGCCCTACAGTCTTGCGGTACACAACGGTTGGTCCAAACTTGGCTGCATGACGCGTACGGATCCATTCGTGCAGCTCCTCTATGCTGCCAATCTTCGAGTTGCTATCTCTGACGAGGTCGAGTGCTAGATCCCGAGACAGAGCCGTCAATCCAACTAACGCACCGCCCGACACTAGCTCCAGCGCTCCGTCGCCATCCCATTCGCTGGCGGTTCGATAGAGAGAGGGATGGTAGCTGCGATCTCCCATAATCAGCACAACGCGCTCAGCATTAGCGGCGGCCCGTTGCACCGCAATAGAAATAGCGCTTTCCGGCAATACTTCCAGCCACTCGACGGAATCGGGCAGACGCCTCGTGCTGGCTAGTCTGCGGCGAATCGCAGGACCGTTCACCGGGTCGATTGCAACGATGATGCGGTCGGCGCCTGCGCTCTTCGCGCTCAGGATTGCACGGAGCACAAGGGGAAGGGCGCCGACTTCTGCAAGTATTGAATTCGATTGATCAGTGTCCCAGCCAGGCTGGTCCGCGAGTATAATCGCGACCCTTGAGAACGAAGCAGCAAGCTTGTGATTCTGGGGTATTGTGACTTCCGACATGATCTTCGACTCCGTTTCTTTTTCGAGACTCTCCGAGGGTTGCGCGCTCCGCTTGGAGCGCGAGAAATACAACAGACAAATACCGCCGATGATAGCCCAAACGACGCTTCTGAAGCGGCGGCACAGTCCGAGAGTTAGCCCTGCACTGCCGGTCAGCCCAACTAGTTTCACGATGGCCATATTGCCGCCTTCATAGGTGCCAACATTTCCCGGATTGATACTTCCTATAGCGTTTATGAGTTTCGTGAGAGCCTCAAGCATCAGTGCACCGAACAGGCTGATTTTGCTTCCCATCAGCAGGAGAATCAGGTAGACCTCAGCGATTGCTAGTCCATGGGCAACAAAATTCAGAAAAGCGCTCATCCAGAAGGCAGAGGGGGCCTGGTTGTGGAAATTAAGCAATTGTTCCTCCGCCGACAAAATGACAGACTCTTTGCTCTGCAGCCATGTCTTCAACCAGGGCAGACGTTTCGCCGCACGGGCCGTGCCTGACAACAATGGCCAGCCTCGCGTGACAGCGAAGACGGACAGGCCCAGCAGGATGAGTAGCACGACTGCGGACACGCTCGCGCAGAGTCGCAATCCTCTTGAAAGTACGGGCACGAAGACGAGCGCCATAAATCCGGCAATGGCGACGATGAGGCCACTCACCATGAACAGGCCGCGGTCAAGCGCTACGGAAGAGATGACGCCTGACACTGGCAGCTCCGAACTCAGCAGGGAGGCGCGCGTGGCCTCACCGGCCACCTGGCCGACAACGCCAAATTGTCCGATCGCCTCGGACACGAGTCGCAGGCCCAGCGTCCTGGAGAAGGGAACTTTATCGAACTGGCCGGGTAAGGTCAGTCGCCAAGCCCAGGTCTTTACAAGGTGTGAAATGCCAGCCAGACCAAGAACCAGAAAGATGCCCCAACCGATGGTCTTGACATTCTCAAGGAGCTTGTCCGACCCGGCGCGTACAACCAGATAGGCTAGTAGGGTGGTGCCGAGTAGCCCTGTCAGGATTCCCAGAAAACGTTTCGGTTGGGGGGCGGAATTAGGCACAAGCGAACCCCGTTGTATTCTGAATCAACTGAGGCTGTAACGGGAAGGACTGCAGCGCGTATTCCAGCGCCTCAGGGGTGTCCACGTCTTGCCAGTATCCTTCCCCGATATCGAATGCCTTGAAGGTTCCGTTTTGTGCCATCAGGCGCACCCCGTCCGACAACGAGCAATTACCGTTTTTCATTGCTTTCTCAAGCCAGCGAAACAGGATCGGATCACAGTGAAACATTCCTGTGTCCAGGGCGTCGTAGTGCTCAAGATTCTTGCCAATGTCGACGATGCAGTCTCCGTTGAGTCTGACCTTGGTTGCGTCGTCGATGTCGAACACGCGATCGATGTTGCGATCCACGGCGAGAAAGACCTGTTCCCTTCCCAGCGGGTGACGCAAGAGAGCCCGCGCATTGGCAGGATCAAACATGTGGTCTGCCATCATCAACAAGAAGGGCTCGTGAATCACGCGCTTGGCGCGCAGGACGGACACGCCGTTGTTCTTGTGGTAGTCCGGATTTTCCACCCAGGTGACCTGAACGCCTTCAATAGGGTGGCTTTCGTACCACTGTTGAATCATGTGTCCGCGATAACCGAGGACGATGACAAACCTGTCGATTCCGGCCTCGTGGGCGCCACGCATGACATGCTCAAGCAGGGGTTTGCCGTGCACCTGTACCAGCGGCTTGGGAAGTTCCCCCGAGCGAGCTGCCAGGCGGCTGCCATTACCAGCGGCGAGAATTAGCGCAAGCTTAGTGTTGGACATACTTAACCTCGGTCAGCGCCGGGCTCGCGGACCCACGCGCGGAGTTAGAAAGCGGGGAATAATCGAAATACCGGATGCTGACATCCGTAGTCCCAAAGATCCTTGCGTCGGTAATGCTGGTCGTTGAAATTGGATACCAGAACGGACCGCTCTTCTGGTATTGCGCAACGAAGTGAGTACTGTGGATCCAGAAGGACGGGTTCTTTGCCGGTTGGCCCTCGATGCGCGCGATGGCGTAGTCCTGGGCATCGACCCACACACGTCCACGAAACAGGTACTTATCGCTGCGCTTGGGAAGAGCTTCGACTACATATGCCAGTCTGCCCTCTATGTAGTCCGAACCCACAAGATTGAATTCATAGTTTTCCGGGACCAGCCTTGTCTTGGGGCGGCTATTTGGGCGCGACGTTTCCGTTTCCGAATCCAGCATCTTGTGAAGCACATGCTTGTGGGCCGACTGCCAGCCACCTTCGGAAACCACTTCGAAATGCTTGCTGCCGTCGGCCTCGCAAGACACGCTTACCTGCATGTCGGCGCGCTTGTTCATCTTGTGGTTTTCCAGCACGTACTCCCGTTTCCCGGTGTAGCCGGCGCCCATGGCCTCCCGCATGGTGTCTTTGGCGAATACCCTCGCCATCACCTCGTCTGCGCTGAGTGCGTTTACAGCAGGAGCCTGCGCAAATAACGGTCTTGATGCACAAATTAGAAGAGCGGTAATGAGTAAGTGCTTTTTCATAGCTACCATTGGAAGATCAACTTTCCACGAAGTGTTCTCCACGCGTCGTTGTAGAACTCGCCATAGTGCGAGCTATTGACAATGGTCTGTACGTCACGCGGATTGTCGTGATTGAAGACGTTGAATACGGCGACACCGGCGCGCATTTTGAGCTGGCGCTCGCCCGCGTGAACTGTGAAAGGCCGGGTTACCTGCACATCGGTGGAAGAGAAACGTGGGTAACGGTTGCTGTTACGTTGTCCGATGTACTCGCGGTATTCATCCTGTGCGGAGTACGGGAATCCGGTATGGATATCCCACACCGGCGTAATACTCAGCTTCCAGGGTCCTGAAATATCGCCCCAGGCTATAAACCTATTGGGCGCGTCGAAGGATAAGCGGCCCTGTGCATCTGGCTGAATGACCGCCTGGGGGTAGTTGCCAAAGAATAAGAAGGGGTCATTCAGGTTGCCATATGCCCGGGACCGCACATACGAGCCATTCAACAGGAACCGACCGGTGTGATAGCTCCCTGTGACATGGAACTCGCGGTAGGAATTACTACCCCCATTAGAAAGAGCGATAATTCCGGAATTGTTTTGTGTCAGGGGTGCTACGACGAAGTCCCGCGCGGTGTTGCGCGACTCATACCCGGCGCGGACTGTGAAGCTGTTCGTGACCTGTCGCTCCAGTTCCACGTTCCATGCCGTGCTGCGCGGATTCTGCAGTCCGCCCGTGATGCGGTTGATATATGCAATGGAGCTAACTACCCCGCCGCTTGAATTGAGCAGTGATACGGTGCGGTCAGGAAAAGATTCGAACACCGGAAACATCAGGGGCACGCGATCGTAGAAGATCCCGCCGCCACCCTTGAGCAGCGTCTTTCCATCTTTGGTCAGGGCTAACATCACTCCACCGCGAGGCGCAACATGTGTACTGTCGGTAACGCTGTCTGTGTCAGAACGAAGCCCGAGAGTGAAAGTAACGCGTTGAACCGGGCTCCACTGATCGGAGACATAAAACGCCGCCTCGTTCTGGTGAACGCTGAATAGACTTGGCTGTGTGAAGGTAATTCGCTCGATCACCGAACCTGACGAACCAACCAGCGCGGCAGGAAGAAAAGTCTCACGCCCGTCGAATGCCGAGCGCGAGTAGTCCATTCCTGCCTTAATTTTGTGCAATCCAAGGAACTGCCTCGGGGCGAACGCATAGTTTTCCTGCCAATCGAAACGATCGGTCCGCCGGTTCTGCTGGTTGAAAAATGCCCCTTGGGTAGTGTCGATCAGCAGCTGATAAGCGCCATTACCTTCCGGTGTCGTATCAGCGTCATAAGTCTTGTAGCTGATCTGTGATGTCAGGGCACTGTCTGGTCCCGTAAGAAGGCGATGCTGCCCATAAATCTGGGAGCCACGCTGATGATAATCAGCTGTCGAGGGCTGTGGTGTAAAGGTATTCAGCCCCATGTACTCCAGTTTTTGCGGATAGAAAGCAACCGACGCAGTTGCAGTCTGCTTGTTACTCATGTTGAAGTCCAGTTGAGTGTAGGAATTGACGCCTTCTAGCTTCTGGTCGCGCTCCAACGCAGGCAAGCTGGTAACCGGAGTTCGTACAAATCGATATTCAAGAGATTCGGTAATGGCAATCTTGTCTTTAACCAGCGGGCCTGTATAGGTCATTCGCGGCGTTGCCGACTCGATGCCCATCAAACTGCCGTCGCGGAATCGCGGCCGCGGCATTATGTTCTGGATTGAGAAATGTGGCTGTTCATAGTTGCTTGTTTTTGTTTCGACGCTCGAAACCGCGCCCATGAGTTTGCCATACCGTGGGTCGTAGGGATTGGAGATGACCTGTACCGAAGACACAACGTCGATCGGCAGGTTGATGGCCGGCTGTCCCGTGGCCGGATCGGTTACATTGGCGCTGTTCACCAGCGCTCCGCTCTGGGTGTTGCGTGCGCCCTTCATATTGATTCGTCCGTCGGGACCCCGCCGACCGCGGGACCACGGCAACAAGCTTTCAAATCGCTCGTTCACATTG